>NZ_JALBYP010000026.1 GCF_022678485.1 Aliiroseovarius sediminis | reverse complement strand
CATGGCTAAGGAAAAGTTTGAACGCTCCAAACCGCACGTCAACATTGGCACGATTGGGCACGTTGACCACGGCAAGACGACGCTGACGGCGGCGATCACGAAGTATTTTGGTGATTTCCAGGCATATGACGCGATTGACGGTGCGCCGGAAGAGAAGGCGCGTGGGATCACGATCTCGACCGCGCACGTGGAATATGAAACCGACACGCGCCACTATGCGCACGTCGACTGCCCCGGCCACGCTGACTATGTGAAGAACATGATCACCGGTGCGGCGCAGATGGACGGCGCGATCCTGGTTGTGAACGCTGCTGACGGCCCGATGCCGCAGACGCGCGAGCACATTTTGTTGGGCCGCCAGGTTGGCATCCCGACCATGGTCGTGTTCATGAACAAGGTTGACCAGGTTGACGACGAAGAGCTGCTTGAGCTGGTCGAGATGGAAATCCGCGAACTTCTGACCGAATACGACTATCCGGGTGATGACATTCCGATCATTGCTGGTTCGGCTTTGGCTGCACTGGAAGGTCGCGACGCGAATATCGGCGAAGACAAGATCCGCGAACTGATGGCGGCTGTTGACGACTTCATCCCGACCCCGGCGCGCCCGGTTGACGGTGCGTTCCTCTTGCCGATCGAAGACGTGTTCTCGATCTCGGGCCGCGGCACGGTTGTGACCGGTCGTGTTGAGCGTGGCGTTGTGAACGTTGGCGACGAGATCGAAATCGTCGGCCTGAAGGACACGCAGAAGACGACCTGCACGGGCGTTGAGATGTTCCGCAAGCTGCTTGATCGCGGTGAAGCTGGCGACAACGTCGGCGTTCTGCTGCGCGGTATTGATCGTGAGAAGGTCGAGCGCGGGCAGGTTCTGTGTAAGCCGGGCTCGGTGAACCCGCACACGAAGTTCGAAGCCGAGGTCTATATCCTGACCAAGGAAGAGGGTGGCCGTCACACGCCGTTCTTCGCGAACTACCGTCCTCAGTTCTACTTCCGGACCACCGACGTGACCGGCACGGTTGAGCTGCCTGAAGGCACCGAGATGGTGATGCCGGGCGACAACCTGAAGTTCGGCGTTGAACTGATCGCCCCGATCGCGATGGAAGACGGCCTGCGCTTCGCCATCCGCGAAGGTGGCCGCACCGTTGGTTCGGGCGTTGTGTCGAAGATCATCGCTTGAGGTTAAATTCCCTCCGGGAATTTGACCTGGGCGACAGGCGATTTGGCGGCAACGCCTAATCCGCCGAGAGCCTAACAGCGAGAAAACGGAAAGGCCGCCCAACGGGCGGCCTTTTTGTTGTTGGTCTGCGGTTTCAAATCACCTTTTACCCATCAAGTCGTTTGACAACATGTTCGGCGAAGGCTGCGATCATGCCGTCATAATACTCCTTGCTGTTCGTCGTCAGCGCGGACACGTCCAGATCTTCTGGGAAGAACAGGATCGCTTGTGCAAACGTCACCGTCAGGTCGTAGGTGTTGAATTTCGAGTTGTCGTTCGGGCTGATGATTTTCACACGCCCGGACAAAGACGAATCTGCAACGCCCGCGGCGGATTGCAGCGTGTTGGCCAGTTCGACTTCGTTCACGTCAATGCTGATCCGCACACCTTCGTCATCAATGCGGTCAACCAGACGCTCTACAATCGCGTTCTCCAAGTCGTCCGAGATCATGGTCCAGTGCGCGGCGGCGGTTGCGTTTTCAAGGTCTTCCATTTCCACGTCGACGTTGACCTCTTTCACCATCGTCGTGTCGGCAAAGGCCGCAGTTGACAGCATGGTGGCGGTAAGCAGCCCAGCGGTTAGAGTTTTACGTATCGTCATCGGATTACTCCTTTGTATTAACGCGGTGCTCTTGGGCACCTGTCACCCACCCAACGCCAGCCCTTAGATAAGGTTCCATCGACCCGCGCACCTTCTAAGCAAGAAGTTGCCTTGATTGCGCCCGATCATGGCGGTAACGCGATAAGATGCGCGCGTTTTTGGCTGTGGCACTGTGCTTCGATTAGTCGTTAGGGGGGATGACTGCTTTGGTGTTTCTTGTTTCCGTTGCTATCCTTTCAACTGTTTACGTTATTGCGGCATTACTTGTGCCAGCATGGACAGATATTTTGTTGCTTGCAGGACCAATCGCCCTGGCCAGCATTTTCCTGCTGTTGCAGCGGCTATGGTCTCAACCGCGCAGTCCTGTCGCAGATAGTGCCATCGCGAAGAAGCGGCGTCGGGTGTCGGTCGCAAAAAAGCGAGGTCAGACACGCCCCCCAGCCGCGACGAGACGCCGTTTAATACGTGCCGCTGCCGCGCGGAAATGGGTCATTATTGACGGGTCGAATGTCATGCACTGGCGGGATGGCGATCCCAGCGTCCAGCCGTTACGTGACGTATCCGACAACCTTGCTGCGCGCGGATATTCCCCGCATTTCTTTTTCGACGCGAATGCCGGATATATCTTGGCAGACCGGTATCTGCATGACCAAGATTTTGAGAGGATGCTGAATCTGCGTCGGGGCAGCGTCACGGTTGTTCCCAAGGGAACCATCGCGGATTCAGCTATTCTGAGCACCGCGCGCAAGTTGAATGCTGTTGTTGTGACGAACGACCGGTACCGCGATTGGGCCGAGCAATTTCCCGAGGTGACGCAGCAGGGTTTTCTGTTGAAGGGTGAATACGGCGTAAAAGGTTTAAGGTTAGACGAAACATTTGTGCAACCCGCGTATGCCTGACAGGCGGAGCCGCGTCGCCTAAACTTGGCGCGCCGGACTATATTGCCCCTTGCTTCGTCCCCCGTCCCCTTGTATCACGCGCGAGTTCGCTGGGCGAATTGACAAGCGGGATTCGGTCCCGCTTTTTGAATTTGTCCGGGGTTCGACGAGGGCAGGGGGAATGAGCCGCCTGTCGTCCTATCAACTCTCTGCCTGAAAGGGCGAATGCTATGACAAGTCAAAACATTCGTATCCGTCTTAAGGCGTTTGACTATCGCGTGCTGGATGCCTCCACACAAGAGATCGTCAACACCGCCAAACGGACCGGTGCAAACGTTCGCGGCCCCATCCCGCTGCCGAACAAAATCGAGAAGTTCACGGTTCTGCGTGGACCTCACGTTGACAAGAAATCCCGCGATCAGTTCGAGATTCGCACGCACAAGCGGCTGCTCGACATTGTTGACCCGACACCGCAGACCGTGGACGCGCTGATGAAGCTCGACCTGGCTGCTGGCGTTGACGTCCAGATCTCGGTCTAAGGAGGGTATCACAGATGCGCTCTGGTATTATCGCAAAGAAAGTCGGCATGACCCGGCTTTTCATGGAAGACGGCAAGCAGATCCCTGTAACCGTTCTTCATATG
The DNA here is from genome assembly GCF_022678485.1 of Aliiroseovarius sediminis. Classification (GTDB taxonomy): domain Bacteria; phylum Pseudomonadota; class Alphaproteobacteria; order Rhodobacterales; family Rhodobacteraceae; genus Aliiroseovarius; species Aliiroseovarius sediminis. The sequence continues at coordinate 345,535 of NZ_JALBYP010000026.1, read as the reverse complement.
GACAACCTGCAAGTCGTGGGCAACCGCACCGCTGACAAAGACGGCTACACCGCTGTTCAGTTGGGCGCTGGTGAAGCCAAAGCTAAACGCACTTCGAAGCCTTTGCGCGGCTACTTTGCCGCAGCGAACGTGGCGCCGAAGCGCAAGCTGGTGGAATTCCGCGTGTCCGAAGACGCTCTGATCGCCGTTGGCGAAGAGCTGTCGGCCGAACACTTCATGGAAGGCCAGAAGGTTGACGTTGCTGGCACCTCGATCGGTAAAGGGTTTGCCGGTGCAATGAAGCGCCACAACTTCGGCGGTCTGCGCGCCACGCACGGTGTGTCGATTTCACACCGTTCGCACGGCTCAACCGGTCAATGTCAGGACCCCGGAAAGGTGTTCAAAGGCAAGAAAATGGCCGGCCACATGGGTAATGTCCGTGTGACCACGCAGAACCTGGAAGTCGTGAGAACCGACGCAGATCGCGGCCTGGTCTTCATCAAGGGCGCTGTCCCTGGATCGAAGGGTGGCTGGGTCACCGTGAAAGACGCCGTCAAGAAGAAGCTGCCCGAGGACGTTCCGTTCCCGGCAGGTCTGAAATCGGCTGCAACTGAAGCAAAGGCATCTGATGTGGCGGAAGAAGCGCCCGCGGAAGGTGGTGAAGCATGAAACTTGATGTAATCAAACTGGACGGCAAAAAGGCCGGCTCGGTCGAGCTGGACGAGGCCCTGTTCGGTCTTGAGCCGCGCGCCGACATCCTGCACCGTGTGGTCCGCTGGCAGCGTAACAACGCACAAGCTGGCACCCACAAGGTGAAAACGCGGTCCGAGGTCAAATACTCGACCAAGAAGATCTATCGCCAAAAAGGCACCGGTGGCGCACGCCACGGCGCACGTTCGGCCCCGATCTTCCGTGGTGGTGGTATCTACAAGGGCCCGGTTGTTCGCAGCCACGGCCACGACCTGACCAAGAAATTCCGTAAACTGGGTCTGAAACACGCCCTGTCCGCCAAAGCGCAAGCTGGCGAACTGGTTGTGATCGACACGGCTGACGCTGACGGCAAAACTGCTGTTCTGGCCAAAGCAGTCAAGGATCTGGGCTGGAAACGCGCTCTGGTTATCGACGGTGCGGAAGTGAACGAAAAGTTCGCCCAAGCTGCTCGTAACATCGAAGGTCTGGACATCCTGCCGTCGATGGGCGCCAACGTCTATGACATCCTGAAGCGTGACACACTTGTGCTCACCAAAGCAGGTGTCGAAGCTCTGGAGGCTCGCCTGAAATGACCGATAAAGCTGTACTCTATGACGTGATCCGCAAGCCGCTGATCACCGAGAAAGCAACCATGGCGTCCGAGCATGGCGCGGTTGTTTTCGAAGTGGCGATCGACGCGAATAAACCGCAGATCAAGGAAGCTGTTGAAACCCTGTTTGGCGTGAAGGTGAAAGCCGTAAACACGTCGATCACGAAGGGTAAAGTCAAGCGCTTCCGGGGCCAGTTAGGCAAGCGTAAAGACGTCAAGAAAGCCTATGTGACCCTGGAAGAGGGCAACACGATCGACGTGACTACTGGTCTCTGATCGTCAGGCTGACGCGAGATATTGAAAGCCCCTGCCGAATGGCGGGGGCTTTTTCATTGGGGGTAGATTTGCGCATCAATTGTTGTGAGTCATAGCAGCCGATGAAAGCTTTCGATCGGCATGGGTTCTTTCAAAGACACTTCTTGAACGCGTTGTTGTTTGCGCGGAAAAGTTCGGCTATTTCGGCTTCAGACAGTCCTAGTCTGTCGCCAAGATCCGTCACGACATCCAAAAGGTCAGCCTTTGAGCCATCCAATACCTGTGTCACCTTCACAAAGACGATGTTGGCTTTCTCAAAATCATTAGGTCGAGACGTCGATAGTTGATCTGCCACACAGCTGCATAACTGTATTGAAGCGGGATAATGCAGTATCGTGAAGTAACGCGTATAGTGATCGCGTTCTTTCAATGAAGCAGACATCTGTTGCTGGCAGACAGCCACATAGGCCTGTGCTTCTTCGGACAGATCGTATCTCGATGCGGCCATGTATTTACGCGCGACGGATATCGCCGCAGGCACCGACATGGCCGTGCCAAGCATGACGGTGATAACAGCCAGTTTTTTGAACAATGATACACCCCTGGCAATCTGTATGCGGGTCACTTGACCTGTTTGGTTTGGACACCCTTAGAGGGCGTTGTGACGACAGTTGTTTGATGCAGGTGTTTGTGCAACCGCCGAGAGTGGCGCAAACTTTCGTACGAAGCGGCATTCACTGTGCCTCCCTTCCAATGGGTTCATCAAGCCACGCTTTGCCCCTATTTGCCCGCACACGTCATTTTGACTCGCGATTTGCTCAGACATCAATACATTAGGGCAGTTGAAGTACCGACCTAACGACCGACGAGGTTCATACCCATGTTGACCAGACGCCACTTTGTCATCACTTCTGCCGCGATGTTCTCGGCGCCGATTTCTTCGCCTGTCTGGGCGCAGGATGGTGAAGCTGAACAGGCTGCAGTAAAGCCGACGGTAAAAACCAAACGGCGGCCGGTGTCGAACCGGTCCAAGTGGAATGCCTATGATGCGCAGGTGACGCCCGCCAATTATGACCCGTTCACGTCGAACCCGTGGGGCTTGCATCCACGTTTCCTGCCCAAATTGGTCGAGGCCAATCCCGGTCTGAAACCTGGTGACATTCACGTCGATGCCGTTGCACGCTATCTGTATCACATCCGCGCGGATGGAACGGCGATGCGCTATGGCGTCGCGATTGGGCGTGGTAACCTATACGAGTCTGGTACTTATACCATTCGCCGCAAGGCCAAATGGCCCACTTGGACCCCAACGAAAGATATGATCGCGCGTAACCCCAATACCTATGGGCCGGTCGCCGATGGTGTGGACGGTGGGCCGAGAAATCCGCTTGGATCGCGTGCGTTCTATTTGTTCGAGGGCAATCGCGATACCTATCTTCGTATCCACGGCTCGCCTTCGCCGCGGTCTGTCGGTGGGCGGGCAAGCTCGGGCTGCGTGCGTATGGTGATGGCGCATATTATCGGGCTGTATGATCAGGTTGAAACTGGTGTAACCGCCCATCTTTACCCGGCTGAAAGCGTTACGGCGCGCAGCTGACGCGCGCCGGTGGGTCAAGCCTCAGCCGATTCTTCGCGTTTGACACAGATCGGCTGGCCCTTGCGGTTACGAAGAGGCAGGTAGGTCGTTTCAACCGGCCCCTGATGGCGATAGACGAAACACCCGTCAGCTTCATTGATCCGTACATCGCTCAGATCCTGATAGGGCGCCGCAATCGCGCGCACGTTTTCCGGCACTTGCCCCATCGACCGCGTGTCCACACCGCCACTGACACCTTCCGGGCTGACACAGGCTGAAAGCGACACCAGAGCAGCACCTGTCATAATAACCAACTTCTTCATCTTACGTCCCCATAGACTTCTTTTGGGGAAGATGGGGGATTTTGAGGGCGAGGGGAAGGGGGTTGTTTAGGTGGTGGCAGAGTAAGCATTCCCGTCGTTGCCGGATTGGGGGCTTGGAAAGATCGCGCGCAAAGACTGCTTCGTGCCCATTTGCCGGGTGTTGCAATGCGCTCGAAGGGTTGCTTTGACGGATAAAGTTGCACTGATATCTTCTGGCGTCAAATCGCATCTAGACTAGGATCAGACGTCAACGAAGGAAAATCCATGTCAGAAGAACAAGACGCCAATCGCTATCTTATCACAGCAAACGAAATCAGTTCAGAGGAAGGCCTATCAAAAACGCATTTTCTCAATCTGAATGCTCAACGGATCAACAAGAGTTTAGGCGACTTGACCGGAATTACCGGTTTTGGTTTCCATATCATTGAGGTGGAGCCTGGCCGAGAAACGACCGAGTATCATGTCCACCACCATGAAGATGAGTGCGTTTATGTGCTGGAAGGTAATGCGACAGCCATTGTTGGTAAGGAAGCCTATGAAATCGGCCCAGGTGACTTCTTGGGTTACCGCAAAGGCGGGCTGGCGCATTCCATTCAAAACACCGGTACAGTGACGTTGCGCTGCATCGTGGTCGGCGAGCGGCTGTCGCATGACGTCGGCGATTACCCGAACAAGGGTAAACGTATTTTCCGGAACGCGGGCCTGCCTTGGAATCTGGTCGACCACAATTCGATTGAAGAGCCGCAAGCTGGTGCAAAAAAGTGAGCGGACATTCCGGTGCGACGAACCAATGGCAACTCGGTCCGCACAGCCGCCGGGCAGACAATCCATCCCCTCTGCCGCGTCGGGGATCTAGGTCGACCGAGTTTCACTTGAAAACCAACCCCGTCCACTAGACACCCCCCACCATCCCTGATACATCGCGCAGGTCGCGTGGCCTCGGATTCGTTCCGGGGCCTTGTGATATTTGGAATTTGGGGACCTTCGGGGCCCTTTAACTCAGGCAGGTGACTGCCTCAAAGCAACGGAAGACAGAAAGCATGGCACTCAAGTCGTACAAACCGACGACGCCAGGCCAGCGTGGGCTGGTTCTGATCGACCGTTCGGAGCTTTGGAAAGGTCGCCCGATTAAGTCCCTGACAGAGGGTCTTACGAAATCGGGTGGTCGGAACAATACCGGACGGATTACGTCGCGCCGCCGTGGTGGTGGTGCAAAGCGCCTTTATCGTATCGTTGACTTCAAGCGGAACAAGCTTGATGTCGCCGCAACGGTCGAGCGTATTGAATATGACCCCAACCGTACAGCCTTCATCGCACTTGTGAAATACGAAGACGGTGAACAGGCTTACATCCTTGCCCCGCAGCGTTTGGCTGTTGGTGACAAGGTTGTCGCATCGGCCAAGGCCGACGTGAAGCCTGGCAATGCGATGCCCTTCTCGGGTATGCCCATCGGGACGATCGTTCATAACATTGAGATGAAGCCGGGCAAAGGCGGTCAGATCGCCCGCGCAGCCGGCACTTACGCTCAGTTTGTTGGTCGTGATGGCGGCTACGCCCAGATCCGTCTGAGCTCGGGCGAGCTTCGCCTTGTGCGTCAGGAATGCATGGCCACCGTTGGCGCCGTGTCGAACCCCGACAACTCGAACCAGAACTACGGTAAAGCCGGTCGTTTGCGCCACAAAGGCGTTCGCCCCAGCGTCCGTGGTGTTGTGATGAACCCGGTCGACCACCCCCACGGTGGTGGTGAGGGTCGGACCTCGGGTGGCCGTCATCCGGTCACGCCATGGGGGAAGCCGACCAAGGGTGCACGCACTCGCAACAAGAACAAGGCGTCGTCGAACCTGATCATCCGTTCGCGTCACGCCAAGAAGAAGGGGCGTTAAGATATGGCACGTTCTGTCTGGAAAGGCCCTTTTGTCGACGCTTACGTCCTCAAAAAAGCCGAGAAATCCCGCGAATCGGGGAAAAACGAGGTCATCAAGATCTGGTCGCGTCGTTCGACCATTCTGCCCCAGTTCGTGGGCCTGACCTTTGGCGTCTATAACGGTCACAAGCACATTCCTGTGAGTGTGTCCGAAGACATGATCGGCCAGAAGTTCGGTGAATATTCGCCGACGCGGACCTATTACGGTCACGCGGCTGATAAAAAAGCGAAGAGGAAGTAAGCCATGGGTAAGGATAAAAATCCCCGCCGCGTGGCCGATAACGAAGCTATGGCCAAGACCCGTATGCTGCGTACGTCCCCGCAAAAACTGAACCTGGTTGCTGGCATGATCCGCGGCAAGAAGGTGGACAAGGCTCTGAACGATCTGACCTTCTCGAACAAGCGCATTGCGCAGGACGTGAAGAAATGTCTGCAGTCGGCCATCGCCAACGCCGAAAACAACCACAACCTTGACATCGACGAACTGGTCGTCGCCGAGGCTTATGTGGGCAAGAACCTGACCATGAAACGCGGTCGTCCGCGCGCCCGTGGTCGTTTCGGCAAGATCATCAAACCGTTTTCGGAACTCACCATCAAGGTGCGTCAAGTTGAGGAGCAAGCTTAATGGGTAACAAAGTCAATCCCGTCGGCATGCGCCTTCAGGTTAACCGCACTTGGGACAGCCGCTGGTATGCAGACACGAAAGATTACGGCGATCTTCTTCTGGAAGACCTGAAAATTCGTGACTTCATCAAGACCGAATGCAAGCAGGCCGGCATCAGCCGTGTGATCATCGAACGTCCGCACAAAAAGTGCCGCGTGACGATCCACACTGCCCGCCCCGGCGTGATCATTGGCAAGAAAGGCGCAGACATCGAAACCCTGCGCAAGAAAATCGCCAAGATCACCGACTCGGAACTGCACCTCAACATCGTTGAAGTGCGCAAGCCCGAGCTGGACGCCGCATTGGTCGCTGAATCGATTGCGCAGCAGCTTGAACGTCGTGTGTCCTTCCGCCGTGCCATGAAGCGCTCGGTGCAGAACGCAATGCGTATGGGTGCCTTGGGTATTCGTGTAAATGTCGCGGGCCGTCTTGGCGGTGCCGAGATCGCACGGACCGAATGGTATCGCGAAGGCCGTGTGCCCCTGCACACCCTGCGCGCTGACATCGATTATGCACATGCTGAAGCAATGACGCCTTACGGCATCATCGGCATCAAAACCTGGATCTTCAAAGGTGAAATCATGGAGCACGACCCTGCTGCCCGTGATCGTCGCCAGGCCGAGCTTCAGGAAGGTCCCGCGCCTCGTGGCGCTGGCGGCCGTCGCTAAGGAGTCCCAGATATGCTGCAACCAAAGCGTACAAAATTCCGCAAGATGCACAAAGGCCGGATCAAGGGTGAGGCCAAAGGTGGGTCTGACCTGAACTTCGGTTCTTATGGTCTGAAGGCGACCGAACCTGAGCGTGTGACTGCACGCCAGATCGAAGCTGCCCGCCGTGCCATGACGCGTCACATGAAACGTCAAGGCCGTGTTTGGATCCGCATCTTCCCGGACACCCCCGTGACCGCCAAGCCCATCGAAACGCGTATGGGTAAGGGTAAAGGTTCGGTGGACCGTTGGGCCTGCAAGGTCAAACCGGGCCGCGTGATGTTCGAAATCGACGGCGTCAATGACGACGTCGCACGCGAGGCCCTGCGCCTTGCCGCGATGAAGCTGCCGATCAAATCACGCGTCGTGGTTCGCGAGGACTGGTAAAGGTCGAAAACGCTTAGCGTTTTCTGACCTAGGTTAAGAAAAGAACCCCCCGTCGAGCAATCGGCGGGGGTTTTTCTCTTCTAGGGATTGTTGATGTCTAGTCGTCATCGCCTGGCTGAAGTTCTGAGTAGCGCCAGTCCCAGTGCTCCATTAGCGCACGGAACGTCGAGTCAAACTCTACATGATAATGGTGCGAATGTGGGTAGGGGATAGAAACGTCACCTTCCGAAAGCGCGTTGGCGACCACGGTGTTTTCAATGCTCGCCAGATCACCGTAAGCGTAAATAAGGTTATGGCGATCCATGACAAGCAAATTTTTGGTTTCAGACGAACCAATCCACATGTGCGCTCGCCCATCTTGCTCGAACAGCTCTTGGTACTCCCAGAGCAGCAGTTCCAGTTCGCTAAAAGAAACAGGATGGGGTGATTGGTAGCGGCCTTCAGCCCACTCGTCCCTTGAGACGACGACAACAACCAGCATCCACAACGGCGTTTCCCACCGTTTACAGATATCAAGCATAAGGCCTATTTGTCGGCCAGATGGGCCGATCCTCAATCTGGAAAAAGATTCGTGTTCTTCCAGTTGCCATACGTCAGGAAAACTGAACGGTTCGAAGCAGTCAGGGTCGCGGGAGCTCAATTCGGGGGCGCGCACGTCAAATTTGCTAAGTGTCACTTTGGTAATCCTAGTCTCCAACCAATTTCATAGACTTTTCGGGATCGGTTGTTCAGGTAAAAAGTTAGCGTGATGCCGCATGGTACAGCCCGCAATCACCACAATTGCTCTCAAACGCAACTACACACGCCGCGGTCAGATGATCACCCCCACTTATAATTAAAACTCACCGACAACCGTTCTTCTTCACCTGTGTTTTGCATCACCTCGTGGCGCAGCCAGCTTTCCCACAGCAGCACGTCGCCCTCGGCGGGGCGTTTGGTGATGAAGCTCTGCAGCTCTTCGCGCGCGTTCTTGCGGCGGGGTGGGGCGGCCATCATCATGGCGTGGCGGGGGTCTTCGTACCGCAGGGCACCCGCGCCTTCGGGCAGGGCCAGATAGGTAGTGCCGGAGATCACGGAATGCGGATGAATATGGGCCGAGTGGTAGCCGCCGGGCGGCAGGATGTTGATCCATATATCCTCAAGCTCCAGCTTGCGATCATCCAGATTGAATTCCAGATCCTCGGCAAAGGCCGCGACATGCTTGTCCAGCGCGTCCACCAGATCCTTGAAGATCGGGAACCGCCACGGCAGGTCGGTGAGCGACGCATAAGAGGTGTAGCCGGGATAGCCTTCCTTCTCGCACCACTCCTGCCCCGCCTCATCATCCTCGGCGATGGAATAGCAGCTGTCATAAAGCTCGTCTTGGCTGAGCTTTGGGTCAAACTCCGACAGATGAGCGTGGTAAAGGCGGGTCACGAAGAGGGAAGATATGTTGGGCATGAGGGCGTTTTATTATATTTGGGAAAGAAGGACGAGCATTTATGCGACAAATCAACACGCGGGTTGAAGACGTTTGATCGATAGTTACCTTAAAACTGAATGACAAAGAAGGAATCAGCACATGTCTAACGATACAATTTGTAAGCACCTGAACACGGCCCTTCAGATGGAAATGACGGCGGCGCATCAGTACCAGTTGCACGCTCATGTGCTGGATGATTGGGGGCTGAATAAGCTGGCCGAAACGATGCGTGGAGAGTTTGAAGAAGAGCTGGGCCATTCCAGCCGCTTCATGACGCGTATTCTGGAACTGGGCGGCGAGCCGGAGGTTGCCTTTGCTGCGGCCCCGAAAACGGCCAAGACGCTGAAAGAGATGTTCGAGTCGGATCTGAAAGACGAGAAAGAAGCGATCGTATTTTACACACAAGCTTCCAAGGCGGCCTATGACGCGGATGATCTTGCGACGAAAGCACTGTTCGAAGAGATCGCAATTGATGAAGTCGGGCACCGGGGATGGTTGGAGCTTCAGCTAAGCTTGATCGAACGCATTGGTGAGCAACGCTATGCCTCGAAATTTGTCAGCGGCGGTGCCGAGGAAGAGTGAGAACCCACACAAAGTTGGGCATATTTGCCACTGGTCTTCAATCTATGATCGGATTAACTATTTCGACATGAAGGGGCTGGTTTTATTCATACGCTTAAACATTGCAGCGCTGTTTGTGGTTAGCTTGCTCGGAAATGCCGTTCTTGGGGTTGTCAATTTTGTATTCCAACCGATTTGGCGCGCTACAGCGGTTACTGCTGCCGTTGCTACGACCAAACTTCAATCAGAAGCAAACGAGCGTCGCGCCGTCGCCAGGGCAAGGGCGAAAGAGAAGGCGAAGGCCCGGTTGCGGCGGGCAGTGACCATCATCCCCTTTGCTGGCTTAGCGGGAGCGGCAGCATTTGAATATGGCGACTATAAAGAGTGGTTGGAGCAGAACCCCGAAGGCGATGTGAACCAGTATGGGACTGAGGTCGCACAGCTTTCCGGTGAGGTGGCTAATGAGGTATTAGATGAACTTCCTGAGGTGGTTCGACCAGACCGGCAAAAATTACTAGATGGCGTGGACAGCTTACTTTCATCCATGCAAGCCTATTATGGGGATGGGCCTGAATAACTTCGCCTGATTTCAAGTGGCTGTTTCTCCAAACTTTCCCTTGCCCCCACCCCCTATCCCCCCTATAGAGCCACATCGCATGGATTCCCGGTTACGGGATTCGTGTGTTTTGACATTCACCCACCAGATATAGGGTGACCTGCCAGCAAACAGGGCAGAGCCTTCTGGTGCAAGGAAAGGAAAAGGCGAATGAACGCCAAGGAACTGCGTGATCAGTCTCCTGACCAGCTGCGTGAAAAGCTGGCAGAGCTGAAAAAAGAGGCCTTCAACCTGCGTTTCCAGCAGGCCACAGGTGCCCTCGAGAATACTTCCCGTATGCGTCAGGTGCGTCGCGACGCGGCCCGCGTCAAAACCGTTCTGAACGAACAAGCCAAAGCTGCGGCTGAGTAAGAGGAGCCTAGAGAATGCCCAAACGTATCCTGTCAGGCACTGTGACAAGCGCCGCAAACGCCCAAACAGTCACCGTGTCGGTTGAACGCCGTTTCACCCACCCGGTTCTGAAAAAAACCATTCGTAAGTCCAAGAAGTACCGGGCTCACGATGAAACGAATGCCTTTAAGGCTGGCGACAAGGTTCGCATCATCGAATGCGCGCCGAAGTCGAAAACCAAGCGTTGGGAAGTTCTGGAAGGCTAAGACTAGCCTTCCCGGACGACTTAACAAGTCGAAACCCTGGGGATTTCGCCAAGCATCGGCGCCCAGAAGGTCGGGAGAAACCACATGATCCAGATGCAAACAAATCTGGATGTTGCTGACAACAGCGGCGCGCGCCGTGTTCAGTGCATCAAGGTTCTGGGTGGTTCCAAGCGTAAGTACGCATCCGTTGGCGACATCATTGTCGTCTCGGTCAAGGAAGCCATCCCACGCGGTCGCGTAAAGAAAGGGGACGTCCGCAAGGCTGTCGTCGTTCGCACCGCAAAAGAGGTCCGTCGTGAAGACGGCACCGCCATCCGCTTCGACCGCAATGCGGCCGTTATTCTGAACAACAACAACGAGCCTATGGGAACCCGTATCTTCGGCCCGGTTGTTCGCGAACTTCGCGCGAAGAACTTCATGAAGATCATCTCGCTGGCTCCGGAGGTGCTGTAAGATGGCTGCCAAGTTGAGAAAAGGCGACAAGGTTGTCGTTCTGGCTGGCAAGGACAAGGGCAAGCAGGGTGAAATCTCCTCTGTTGACCCGAAAGCTGGCAAAGCTGTCGTTGATGGCGTGAACATCGCAATCCGCCACACGCGTCAAAGCCAAACCGCACAAGGTGGCCGCATCCCGCAAGCGATGCCGATCCAACTGTCGAATCTGGCGCTGCTGGACAAAAACGGCAAAGCAACGCGCGTCGGCTTCCGCGAGGAAGACGGCAAGAAAGTGCGTTTCGCCAAAACCACAGGGGAGACTGTCTGATGCTGGATACCGCTAACTACACCCCCCGCCTGAAGGCCGCTTACAAGGACAGCATCCGTGCCGCCCTGAAAGAGGAGTTCGGTTACAAGAACGACATGCAGATCCCGCGTCTGGAAAAGATCGTTCTGAATATCGGTTGTGGTGCCGAAGCCGTTAAGGATTCGAAAAAAGCCAAGTCGGCGGTTGCTGACTTGACGATCATCGCTGGCCAACAGGCTTTGACGACGAAAGCCAAGAAATCCATTGCTGGTTTCCGTGTCCGCGAGGACATGCCGCTGGGTGCGAAAGTGACCCTGCGCGGTGACCGGATGTATGAATTCCTGGACCGCCTGATCACCATTGCGATGCCCCGTATCCGCGACTTCCGTGGCGTTCCGGGCACGTCTTTCGATGGCCGTGGCAACTATGCCATGGGCTTGAAAGAGCACATCGTATTCCCGGAAATCGACTTTGATAAAGTCGATGAAAGCTGGGGTATGGATATCGTAATTGCCACCACCGCGAAAACCGACGCGGAAGCAAAGAGCATGCTGAAGCACTTCAACATGCCCTTTAACAGCTGATCCGCGGGAAGGAATAGACATGGCTAAAAAAGCAATGATCGAACGCGAGAAGAAGCGTCAGCGTCTGGTGGAAAAATACGCCGCCAAACGTGCCGCGCTGAAAGAAATCGCAAACGACGAGAGCAAGTCGATGGAAGAGCGTTTCAAGGCGCGCCTGAAACTTGCAGAACTGCCGCGCAACAGCTCGGCGACCCGGCTGCACAATCGGTGCCAGCTGACCGGTCGTCCGCACGCTTACTATCGTAAGCTGAAAGTATCGCGGATCGCGCTGCGGGATCTTGGCTCGAATGGCCAAATCCCCGGCCTGGTGAAATCAAGCTGGTAAGGGAGAGATAAATATGAACGATCCTATCGGCGATATGCTCACCCGTATCCGCAACGCGCAAATGCGCGGTAAGTCGGTTGTTTCGACCCCCGCGTCGAAGCTGCGTGCTTGGGTTCTGGATGTGTTGGCTGACGAAGGCTACATCCGCGGCTACGAAAGCGGCACTGACGAGCGTGGGCACCCCACTCTTGAAATCAGCCTGAAATACTTTGACGGTGTTCCGGTTATCCGCGAACTTCAACGGGTTTCGACCCCTGGCCGTCGCGTCTATATGGGCGTCAAGAACATCGAACAGGTCCGTCAGGGCCTTGGCGTTTCGATTGTCTCGACCTCTAAAGGCGTCATGTCCGATGCAAACGCTCGCAGCCAGAATGTTGGTGGCGAAGTGCTTTGCACCGTCTTCTAAGGAGGTCTGTATGTCTCGTATTGGTAAAAAACCGGTCGAGCTGCCTGCTGGCGTAACCGTTACGCAGTCCGGTCAGACCGTCGAAGTGAAGGGGCCGAAAGGCACCCTGAGCTTCAAAGCAACTGATGATGTCACCATTGATGTCACGGATAATCAGCTAACCGTTCAGCCGCGTGGCAAGTCCAAGCGTGCGCGGCAGCAATGGGGCATGAGCCGCACTGTTATCGCGAATCTGGTGACCGGCGTCTCTGATGGCTTCAAGAAAGAACTGGAAATCAACGGTGTTGGTTACCGTGCCCAAATGCAGGGCAACGTTCTGAAGCTGAACCTTGGCCTGTCGCACGATGTGGACTTTGTCCCACCCGAGGGTGTGACCGTGACTGCGCCCAAGCAGACCCAAATCGTTGTTGAGGGCGTTGATCCACAACTCGTCGGTCAGGTCGCGGCCAACATCCGCGCATGGCGCAAACCCGAGCCTTATAAAGGCAAAGGCATCAAATACAAAGACGAGTATATCTTCCGCAAGGAAGGTAAGAAGAAGTAAGGACCAGACAGATGGCAAACAGCAAACGGACCCTGTTCCTCAAGCGCCGCCTGCGCGTCCGGAACAGCCTGCGCAAGCACAACGTAGGCAAGATGCGCCTTTCGGTGCATCGCTCGAACAAGAACATCAGCGCACAGCTGATCGACGATGTGAATGGCGTCACCCTGGCTTCGGCTTCTTCCCTCGAGAAGGATCTGGGCGTGGTTGGCAAAAACAACATCGACGCAGCCACCAAAGTGGGTGTCGCGATCGCGGAACGTGCCAAGAAAGCCGGCGTCGAAGAATGCTATTTCGACCGCGGCGGCTTCCTGTTTCACGGCAAGGTGAAGGCTCTGGCCGACGCTGCGCGTGAAGGCGGGCTGAAGTTTTAAGACCCTGAGAAGGGCGTCGGATGTTTCGGCGCCCTTCCGATGATCCGGGGGCAGTCTGCCCACTGGGATCGAGTTGAACGGCGCCCATCAAGCGCGCCACCATGAAAGGATGTTCTGATGGCAGAACGTGATAACCGCCGGGGTCGCCGCGATCGTGACGAAGCTCCGGAATTTGCAGATCGCCTGGTTGCGATCAACCGCGTGTCGAAAACCGTGAAGGGTGGTAAGCGCTTTGGCTTTGCAGCTCTTGTCGTTGTTGGCGACCAGAAAGGCCGGGTTGGCTTTGGCAAAGGTAAAGCGAAAGAGGTCCCCGAGGCCATTCGTAAAGCAACCGAGCAAGCCAAGCGCCAAATGATCCGCGTGCCGCTGCGCGAAGGCCGCACTCTGCACCACGACATCGAAGGTCGTCATGGCGCTGGCAAAGTGACCATGCGCACCGCCCCGGAAGGGACTGGTATCATTGCCGGTGGTCCGATGCGTGCTGTATTCGAAATGTTGGGCGTCAAAGACGTCGTGTCGAAGTCGCTGGGCTCGCAGAACCCTTACAACATGATCCGCGCCACCATCGACGGTCTGACCAAAGAGTCCAGCCCACGTATGATTGCCCAACGTCGCGGCAAGAAAGTCGCCGATATTCTGGGCGCCAAACCTGACGCTCCGGCAGCCGCCGAAGCCGCAGACGCGTAAGGAGCCCGATCCATGGCTAAAACCATCGTCGTCAAACAGATCGGCTCTCCGATCCGTCGCCCCGCCAAACAGCGCCAAACGCTGATCGGTCTGGGCCTGAACAAGATGCACAAAACCCGCGAACTCGAAGACACGCCCGCCGTACGCGGCATGATCTCGAAAATCTCGCACATGGTTGAGATTGTGGAAGAGAAGGGCTGACTTCAGCTTGGTCCAAGTCTTGAAGAGTTGAAGCACCCCGGTCAGGAATGGCCGGGGTGTTTTCTGTTTGGAGATCAGTTCCGAGGCAGGTGAGTGGTGAGTATGTCACCCAAAGGTTGATGGCAGGGTGCTTCAGTTCTTAACGCTAAGTCCGAAAAGTCCGACGATTAAACCCGAAGGATTCCCGGAATGAAGTTTGGCGCAGTCGTCATTATTTCGATCTCCAGCATAATCACCGCCGCTTGCGCGGGGCGGGTCAGCCCCGAAACCACACAAGATATGCCCATTGGGTATCTTTGCCGCATTCTGGATAGTGGTGAATACATCTCAACTCCAATTTAGCAAAGAGCCATCTATGCGGAACTGGAACGTCGCAACGAAGAGTGTGTAAATAGTGTGAAGAAGGTTGTTCATACCCAGTAGCGGTTAGTGGTTGGTCGCGCCATGGAACCCCTGCATCCCGGCCTTTCTCAATCGTCGGTGGTCGCCAAGACGAACCGCTCCTATCAGGGCGCTAACAACTCACCCCCTGTTTAGGACCACCAAGATGAACGCCCTCGTAACCCCCGTCGCCCTGCTGGCAAACGCCCTTCCGGGGGTGGTCACCGCCGCCCAGACTGCCGCCCATCGTTTTCTGACATCCGACTTTGTTCCGACCTGGACCGAGTATCTGCGCGACTGCAACAAGTAATCCCGGGGTCAGCGCATCGTGACCGATGCAAGGCTTGCGTGGCGGACATCTTGGGGCTATACGCCCCCGGTGGCGTCCTACGCCACAGAATCAAAACCAAGAAAAGCCGTGTTTGGCCCCTTCCGCTTCATGGGTCAGTTCCGGCAAAAGGAGAAGCGACATGAAATTGAATGAACTGCGCGACAATCCCGGCGCAAGCAAATCCCGTAAACGCGTGGGCCGTGGCCCTGGTTCGGGCATGGGCAAGACCGGTGGTCGTGGTATCAAAGGTCAGAAATCGCGTTCGGGCGTTGCCATCAAGGGTTTCGAAGGCGGGCAAATGCCCATCTATCAACGTCTGCCCAAGCGTGGATTCAACAAGCCGAATCGCAAGAAATTCGCTGTGATCAACTTGGGTTTGATCCAGAAATTCATCGACGAGAAAAAGCTCGACGCCAAAGACATCACCGAAGATACGCTGGTGGAATCGGGTCTTGTGCGCCGCAAGCTGGACGGCATTCGCGTGCTGGCCAAGGGCGACTTGACCGCCAAGGCGACCATCACCGTGACCGGCGCGTCGAAATCGGCGGTCGAGGCCGTTGAAAAAGCTGGCGGCAAACTGACCGTCGCGGCGCCGGCTGCGGCTGAATAAGACCTTGTGAGGGGCGCCGCAGCCCCTTACATATCTTGCTACGTTTTCAAGCGCCGCCAGAGCCGGGAACGGCCCGGCGGCGTTTTACATGGATCGAGGGGGCCTTATGGCATCTGCAGCAGAACAAATGGCCGCAAACATGAGCTGGAGCGCCTTTGGCAAGGCATCCGAGCTCAGGCAGCGGATTCTTTTCACGATCGGGCTTCTGATCATTTATCGCCTTGGCACCTATATCCCCATTCCGGGGATTGATGGCGCCGCGCTGCGCGATTTCATGGAGCAAGCGCAATCCGGCATTGCTGGCGTGCTTGGCATGTTCACCGGTGGCGCGCTAAGCCGGATGGGCGTGTTTGCCCTTGGGATCATGCCTTACATTTCGGCGTCGATCATCGTGCAGCTTCTGTCGTCGATGTGGGAACCCCTGAAGCAGCTTAAGAAAGAAGGCGAGCAAGGCCGCAAGAAAATCAACCAATACACCCGCTATGGCACCGTTCTGCTTGCCACGGGTCAGGCGTTTGCACTGGCGAACAGTCTGCAAGCCGGTGATCTGGTCACCAATCCCGGTGGCTTCTTCATCGCGGCCTGTGTGATCACCCTTGTGGGCGGTACGATGTTCCTGATGTGGCTGGGCGAACAGATCACGGCGCGCGGGATCGGCAACGGTATTTCCCTGATCATCTTTGTGGGCATTGTCGCCGAAATCCCGGCGGCCCTTGGCCAGTTCCTTGCCTCAGGCCAGTCGGGGGCGATCAGCCCTGCGGTGATTATCGGCGTGCTGGTCATGATCGTCGCCGTGATTGGCTTCGTCGTGTTCATGGAACGTGCGCTGCGCAAGGTGCATATCCAGTATCCCCGCCGTCAGGTCGGCATGAAGGTCTATGATGGCGGATCGTCGCATCTGCCGATCAAGGTGAACCCGGCGGGCGTTATTCCGGCAATCTTCGCTTCGGCGCTTCTGCTGCTGCCGACGACGATTTCGACCTTTTCATCTGGACAGGCGGGGCCAGTCATGTCGCTGGTGCTGGCCTATTTCGGACCTGGACAGCCGCTATACCTGCTGTTCTTCACGTCCATGATCGTCTTTTTCACCTTCTTCTATACTAAGGAAGTTGCGTTCAAGACGGATGAGGTGGCCGAAAATCTGAAGAACCAGAACGGCTTCATCCCCGGCATCCGCCCCGGCAAGAAGACCGAGGAATATTTGGACTACGTCGTCACCCGTCTACTGGTGCTTGGGTCGGGCTATCTGGCAGCCGTCTGTCTGCTGCCCGAGATCCTGCGCAGCCAATTCGCCATCCCGTTCTATTTTGGCGGCACGTCGGTGCTGATTGTCGTATCGGTGACGATGGATACGATTCAACAAGTTCAGTCGCATCTGCTGGCGCACCAGTATGAAGGTCTGATTGAGAAGTCGCAGCTTCGCGGCAAGAAACGTTCGAAGAAGGCTCCGTCACGTCGATGAATGTTATTCTGCTTGGACCACCCGGTGCCGGTAAAGGCACGCAAGCCCGCCTGTTGGTTGAAGACCGTGGCATGATGCAACTCTCCACCGGCGACATGCTGCGCGAGGCAAAGGCTTCGGGCACTGAAATGGGGCAGAAGGTTGCCGCGATCATGGACGCAGGTCAGTTGGTCACGGACGAGATCGTAATCGGCCTGATTGAAGAAAAGCTGGAAAGCGACCACGAGGGTGGGTTCATCTTCGACGGCTTCCCCCGCACGCTGGCTCAGGCCGATGCATTGGGCAGCCTGCTGGAAAAGCACGGCACGAAGCTGGACGTGGTGATCGAAATGCGTGTCGAGGACGCCGACCTGATCGCCCGCATCACCGCGCGTTCCACCTGCGTCCAATGTGGCGAGGGGTATAACGACATCTCCAAGCCGATCCCGGCGGATGGGGCATGCTCCGTCTGCGGCGGGACCGAGTTCACACGCCGCGCCGACGACACTTCGGAAAGCCTGCGGATGCGGCTGCTTGAGTATTATAAGAAGACCTCGCCGCTGATTGGTTATTATTACGCTACGGGCCACCTTCGGACCGTCAACGGGCTGGGCGAGATTGACGAGGTAAAGGACGCGATCGCCAAAGTGTTGGACGCCTGATCCTTACTTCCCCGAATGTTGCGCAGGTGCTGTTTTCGTAAGCGGCGCCTGTTCTTTTAGGGTGATGCGGGTGATATCGTGACCTTCTGCCCAACATGGCTTGACGCCCGCGACAATCCCATCTAAGTCATCCCATCCCTCACGGGAATCGGCGTGCGTTCGGGGTCGCTCCTCTGCCCGCGCCAGACCAGAAATTCAGCGCGGCCCGCGGGAATAATCCAGCGGGCTTCCGTTGTGAAAAAAGGTTCCGGAGCTACGGAACCGCAACGAAAAGGAAAGTGACACGTGGCACGTATTGCCGGCGTAAACATCCCGACCCACAAGCGGGTCCCGATCGCCCTGACATATATCACCGGAATTGGTCCCTCATCGGCCAAAGCCATTTGCGAAGCCGTAAACATCGACGAATCCCGTCGTGTTAATGAACTATCGGACGCCGAAGTTCTGGCCATCCGCGAGCATATCGACGCAACATTCACCGTCGAAGGTGACCTGCGCCGTGAAACGCAGATGAACATCAAGCGCCTGATGGATCTGGGCGCTTATCGCGGTCTTCGCCACCGCCGCAACCTTCCCGTGCGCGGTCAGCGCACCCATACCAACGCTCGCACCCGCAAAGGCCCCGCAAAGGCCATTGCCGGCAAGAAGAAATAAGGGAGGGTTCGATAAATGGCTCGTGATAAGATCCGTGCAAAGCGTAAAGAGCGTAAGAACATCGCATCTGGTGTTGCTCACGTGAACTCTTCGTTCAACAATACCAAGATCCTGATTTCGGACGTGCAGGGCAACGCGATCTCGTGGTCGTCGGCTGGCACAATGGGCTTCAAAGGTTCGCGCAAGTCGACCCCGTATGCAGCCCAGATGGCGGCAGAAGATGCAGGCAAGAAGGCGCAGGAACACGGCGTCAAGACGCTGGAAGTCGAAGTTCAAGGCCCCGGTTCGGGTCGTGAATCGGCTCTGCGTGCTCTGGCTGCTGTTGGCTTCAACATCACATCAATCCGCGACGTGACGCCGATTGCACATAACGGGTGCCGTCCGCCGAAACGTCGCCGCGTTTAATCAGATTTTCTCCGGGCTGCGATCAACGCGGCCCGGTTTTCCGTCATTTTAACCTCGGGCGTCCTGCCCTTTGGACATGGGGACAGGACTGGTATGGAGGGACGCATGATCCACAAAAATTGGGCTGAACTGATTAAGCCGACACAGCTGGAAGTGAAACCGGGCAACGACCCCGCACGTCAGGCAACCGTTGTGGCCGAGCCGCTTGAGCGTGGCTTTGGCCTGACCCTTGGCAACGCCCTGCGCCGCGTGCTGATGAGCAGCTTGCAAGGTGCGGCCATTACTTCGGTGCAGATCGACAACGTGCTGCACGAATTCAGCTCGGTCGCGGGTGTGCGTGAAGACGTCACCGACATTGTTCTGAACCTGAAGGGTGTCGCGATCAATATGGAAGTCGAAGGCCCCAAGCGCCTGTCGATTTCGGCCAAGGGGCCAATGGTCGTGACCGCCGGTGACATCACCGAAACTGCCGGGATCGACATCCTGAACAAGGATCACGTGATCTGTCACCTGGATGACGGCGCCGACTTGTTCATGGAACTGACCGTCAATACCGGCAAGGGTTATGTCGCATCCGACAAGAACAAGCCGGAAGATGCGCCGATTGGCCTGATCCCGGTTGATGCGATCTATTCGCCGGTCAAGAAAGTCAGCTATGACGTTCAGCCGACCCGCGAAGGTCAGGTTCTGGACTATGACAAGCTGACGCTGAAACTGGAAACCGATGGGTCCGTGACCCCGGAAGATGCCGTGGCATTCGCGGCCCGCATCGTGCAGGATCAGCTGTCGATCTTCGTGAACTTCGACGAGCCGGAAGCGGCTGGTCGCCAGGACGAAGATGATGGACTTGAGTTCAACCCGCTTCTGCTGAAAAAAGTGGACGAGCTGGAACTGTCGGTCCGTTCGGCAAACTGCCTGAAGAACGACAACATCGTATATATCGGCGATCTGATCCAGAAAACCGAAGCAGAGATGTTGCGCACACCGAACTTCGGCCGCAAGTCGCTGAACGAGATCAAGGAAGTGCTTTCGGGCATGGGTCTGCACCTTGGCATGGATGTCGAAGAATGGCCGCCTGAAAACATCGAAGAACTGGCGAAGAAATTCGAAGACCAGTTCTAAGACTTTCGGGGGCTGGGCGCCCGGCCCCCAAAATGCCCGCCTGATGCGGGGAGCATCTGGGCAATCCTGCCCCAAGGAGAGGGACCGACACGCATCGGTTCTCGGACAAAGCACCGCCCGTTCAAGGGCACCAAAGAAGGATTAAGAAAATGCGTCACGCTCGTGGTTATCGCCGCCTGAATCGCACACATGAACACCGCAAAGCGATGTTTGCCAACATGGCTGGTTCGCTGATCGAACATGAACAGATCAAAACGACCCTGCCGAAAGCCAAAGAACTGCGCCCGATCATCGAAAAAATGATCACGCTGGCCAAACGCGGCGATGTTCATGCTCGCCGCCAGGCGTCTGCTCGTTTGAAGCAAGACCAACACGTCGCTAAATTGTTCGACGTTCTGGGGCCGCGTTTTGCCGACCGCAAGGGTGGCTATGTCCGCGTTCTGAAAGCTGGTTTCCGCTATGGTGATATGGCCCCGATGGCGATTATCGAGTTCGTTGATCGCGATGTCGACGCCAAGGGTGCTGCTGACCGCATCCGTCTGGAAGCAGAAGAAGCGGCAGACGATTAAATTCGGCCAATCAAGGCTCTACCGAAACCCCGTGCAATTTGCGCGGGGTTTTTTCGTTGCTGGCCCTTGCGTATCAAGTGGAAATCGCAGGGGGCATTGTGACAGTTTCAGATAATCCCGTTTCATAAGTTCTTCTCTGAATGCCTCCGTTGGAATATCCCATCCCAAACATCTGCGGGCACGTTTGTTCAGTTACTCAACCGAACTCTTTTGCTATGGCGTCTGAGGATGTCAGAGCCACGCCTGATACCAATCCGGTGCATGAGCTTGCGCCCCTCTCGGAACTAAAAAGCGAGGATTTAGGCTGATCGAATGACGCGCTGGCTAGGGCCGGCGGGGCTGAATGACAGTCATCAGCCTGTCCATAACATGGGTCAGACCGCGGTCGTTGTTGCGGTATAGAACGGCAAAGAGGACCTTGTGAGCGGCGGGAGATGCGACGTTCACAGTGCAGCACAGACTCTGCTCTACGCCGTTCACGCAGGTCGGGTTCCGGATGTGCCCTACTACGCATGATATTGCGCATCACAAAAGGATGGACAATTTTAGGTTGTTTGGTTTGGTTGTGACCGTCTAGAAGAATAGGCGAGTGGGTATTGGGAAATAAAGAATGACCGAAAACTTTGGTCTTGATCTGGGACTGGCCCAGTTGTCCGACTTGTCGCCAAACGGTTTTGCATTGGGTTTGCATATTCGCTACGCGTCGGCGCATATCATGATTCAAACCTACGATCCGCGTTGGAGTCAGGTTTATACCGAAAAGGGGTATATGCTGGCTGATCCGATGGTGTTCTGGGGGTTCGGTTGCGAAGGCACCATTCGATGGAGCGAACTTGATCTGCCGGACCGCCATGGCATCCTGGACCAAGCCGCCAGTTTTGGATTGCGGTTTGGGGCGGCGGTCGCGCACGGGCCGACCTCGTCACGCACAATCGGCGGATTCGCGCGCGACGACCGCGAATTCACGGATGACGAAATTGCAGCGATCCAGAAGCTGGTGATCGAATTGCACGATAAGTCGACCCCGCCCGAGCAATTGACCGCCGCGCAGCGGATGGCTTTGCGTTTGATTGCGAAAGGCAGTCGCCACGCACAGGCGGCGTCCATGTTGGGGATCTCGGAAAGTGCATTCAAGGCGCGGTTGCGGGCCGCCCGCGAGCGGCTTTTTGTGCGCACCACCGCCGAAGCAATCCAACGTGCGCAGGAATATAACCTGCTGTAACCGCAGCGTTGCGTCTTTTCACCTTTCAACGCGCGCGCGGGGGGCCTAGATTTGGATCATGGCAGATTTGTTTGACAATGACCCCGCGGGCAAGACCCCTGAGGGTGGCAAGGATGCGCCACGTCCTTTGGCCGACCGCCTTAGGCCCCGCACCTTGGCCGAGGTCATCGGGCAGGAACAGGTGCTTGGCCCTGACGCGCCCTTGGGCACAATGCTTGCGTCGGGCAGTCTTGGGTCGCTGATCTTTTGGGGGCCGCCCGGTGTCGGCAAAACCACAATCGCACGCCTTCTGGCGCAGGAAACCGATCTGCATTTCGTGCAGATTAGCGCCATCTTCACCGGTGTTCCCGAACTTCGAAAAGTGTTTGAAGCTGCGCGGCACAGGCGATCGAACGGGCAGGGCACGCTCTTGTTCGTGGACGAGGTTCACCGTTTCAACAAAGCCCAACAGGATGGGTTCTTGCCACATATGGAGGATGGCACCATCCTTTTGGTCGGCGCGACCACCGAAAATCCGTCATTCGAATTGAACGCCGCTGTATTGTCGCGCGCGCAAGTTCTGGTGCTGACCCGCCTGTCGCTTGCCGATCTTGAACGGCTTGCCCAGCGTGCGGAACAAGAGATGGACCGCCCCCTTCCCTTGACTGGTGAGGCGCGCGAAGCGTTGCTTGAGATGGCCGATGGCGACGGACGGGCGCTTTTGAACCTTGTAGAACAGGTTTTTGCGTGGAAAGTCGATGGAAAGCTGGACGTGCCCAGCCTTTCATCGCGCTTGATGCGCCGGGCTGCGGTCTATGACAAGTCAGGCGACGAACATTTCAATCTGATATCGGCACTTCACAAGTCGGTGCGCGGCTCGGACCCTGATGCGGCGCTTTACTGGCTGGCGCGGATGCTGGCGGGCGGTGAAGACCCCCGCTATCTGGCGCGTCGTATTACCCGAATGGCGGTGGAGGACATTGGCTTGGCCGATCCGCAGGCCCACCGGGTTTGCCTGGATGCCTGGGAAACGTATGAACGCCTTGGCAGTCCTGAAGGCGAATTGGCGCTGGCGCAATCGGTGACTTATCTGGCACTTGCTCCAAAATCCAATGCGGCCTATGTGGCCTATAAGGCCGCGATGGCGGCGGCGAAGAAAACCGGGTCTGAGCCACCGCCCAAACACATCCTGAACGCCCCGACCAAATTGATGGATGAACAGGGATATGGCGCGGGCTATGCTTATGACCACGACGCGCCGGACGGCTTTTCGGGGCAAAACTATTTCCCCGATGGTGTTAAGCGCGGCGTCTTTTATATGCCGGTCGAACGCGGGTTCGAGCGCGAGTTGAAGAAGCGCACCGATTATTTCGCACGCTTGCGGTCCAAGCGAACCGAATAGACCACGCACTTTCCGGCACCTCCCCCCTAGAGAGAAGGATCAAATATGCAATATTCCTCGCAAAAAAAACGGATATGGGACCCGCTGACTCGCGTGTTTCACTGGTCGCTGGTGGTGGTCGTCGTCACGGGCTGGTATCTGGGCCGGTTTGGGCCGACTGTCATGTCGCTTCATTACTACATGGGCTATGCGGTGGCTGGTTTACTGGTCGTGCGGTTGTTTTGGGGGATATGGGGGCCAAAGCCCGTGCGCTTTTGGTCGTTCATCTATGGGCCACGCACCACTTGGAATTATATCAAAAACATAACAAAACGTACACCAAGCCATTGGCCCGGACATAACCCGGTCGGGGCTTTGTCGGTTTTTGCGATCCTTGCGGTCTTGGCCGCGCAGATTGGCACGGGTCTGATTGCAGACCCGGATGATTTCGTGAATGTCGGACCGCTGGCCAGTTGGGTGGAGTTTGACACGGCCCGTTGGGCGGCTGGCACGCACCGGCTGTTGTCCAAGATCCTGCTTGCGCTGGTCGTTCTGCATGTCGGCGCGATCCTCTATTACCGTTTCTGGAAGCGCGAGGATCTGGTTCGGCCGATGATCACTGGTTGGAAAGAGGTTCGCAAAGATCATCCCGAGCTATGAACGAGATGCCATGCAATGCTTGACAACCCGGCCGCCGCATCCGAGTTAGGCGCCATGATGACACCCCTTGTTCAAGTCGCCCTTGGTGGCGCAATCGGCACCTCGGCCCGGTATCTGACCGGCAACGCGGTGACGCGCGTGCTGGGGCATGGTTTCCCAGCGGGCACCATGGTTGTGAATGTCGTCGGCTCGTTCCTGATGGGCGTGTTGGTTGTGGCATTGGCCCGCAAGGGCGGGCAGGTCGTGGCACCGTTTCTGATGACAGGGGTGCTGGGGGGGTTCACCACGTTCTCGGCATTCTCGCTGGATGCGATCACACTTTACGAACGCGGACAGATCACCGGGGCCAGCCTTTATGTTCTGGGCTCGGTCCTGCTGTCGCTGGTCGGGCTTCTGGCCGGGCTCAGCGTTGCGCGCATGGTGCTGGCATGAGCGGCGTTCAGGTCATCACTGTCGGCCCGGACGAGGCCGAACAGCGGCTGGATCGTTGGGTGCGGCGGGTCTTTCCCCATGTGGGGCAGGGCCGGATCGAAAAGGCGTGTCGCAAGGGCGAGATTCGCGTGGATGGGGCGAAGGTCAAACCCTCGACCCGCGTGGGGCCAGGGGCCGAGGTGCGCTTGCCTCCGCTGCCAGACGCGTCACAAGATCAAGCCCGCCCCAAAGCCCAGCCGCGCGTCTCGGATGCCGACGCGAAACTGATCCAGTCCTGCGTGCTGTATCGTGACGACGATATCATCGCGCTGAACAAGCCCCCCGGCCTGCCCAGCCAAGGGGGCAGCAAGCAGACGCGTCATGTCGACGGGCTGGCCGAAGCGTTGAAATTTGGTCGGGACGACAAACCGCGCCTTGTGCATCGGCTTGACAAGGATACCTCGGGCGTTTTGCTGTTGGCGCGCACTCAGAAGATGGCGGGCGAGTTGACGCAAGCCTTCCGCGCCCGTGATACGCGCAAGATTTACTGGGCCATCGTCGCCGGTGTGCCGCAGCCCCGCTGGGGGACGCTTCGCTGGGGCTTGATGAAAGCGCCCGGTCACGGCGGCAAGGGCGAGGGCGAGAAGATGGTTTGCGTCCACCCCCGTCATGTTGACGAAACCCCTGGCGCCAAGCGTGCCACCACGGACTATGCTGTTCTGACGACGCTTGCCAGTCGCGCCGCGTGGGTGGCTTTGGTGCCCGTGACAGGGCGCACGCATCAGTTGCGCGCGCACATGGCCGAGTTGGGACACCCGATTGCGGGCGATGGAAAATATGGCGGATCAAGTCAGGAAAACCTTGGCGATGGCTGGGGCGCGCAATTGGGGGGCGATTTGTCGCGCAAACTGCATCTTCATGCCCGCTCGATCACCTTCACGCATCCGGCTACGGGCAAGCCCCTGACCATCACCGCACCGCTGCCCGAACATATGCAGCGGACATGGGATTATCTGGGCTGGCAGGAAGGCGACGTTCCCGCCGATCCGTTCGAGGATCAGGAATGACCGACACCCCCTTGCGCCTTGTCGTGTTTGATGTCGACGGCACCTTGATCGACAGTCAGGATTTTATTGTCGAAGCCATGCACCGTGCCTTCGGCGCGATGGGCGTCGCTTTGCCGACCCGTGACGAAGTGCTGTCGATCGTTGGCCTGTCGCTGCATGAAGCCATCGAACGCCTGGTGCCCAGCATGTCACCTGCCGAGGTTGCCGAAGCGTCGCACCTTTATAAGGATGTATTCGTCAATCTGCGCGCTGAAAAAGGTGGCGAGGGCGCGGCCCCCCTCTATCCCGGTGCGCGGCAGGCGTTGGATGCGCTGCATCTGCGTGACGAGGTATTGTTGGGCGTCGCCACCGGCAAGGCGCGGCGCGGGCTTGATCACGCTTATGATGCCCATGATCTTCGCCATTTCTTTGTGACCAGCCAGACAGCGGATAACCACCCGTCAAAGCCTCATCCGTCAATGTTGCGCGCGGCACTGGCCGAGACTGGGACGGATGCAACCAACGCTGTGATGATCGGCGACACGAGTTTCGATATGGAAATGGGCCGCGCCGCTGGATATCGCGTCATCGGTGTCACTTGGGGCTATCATCCGCGCGAAGGCCTGTTGGCAGCGGGCGCTGATGTGTTGGTGGACACCTATGCCGATCTGTCCGCCGCGCTAGAGACACTGTGGGGGACGGCATGAGCGATTGGGCTGCAAAACGGTTCTGGAAAAAGGCGACGACCGCCCGAACTAATCACGGATATACGGTTGAACTGGATGGGCGTTCGATCAAAACACCTGCAAAGACGTTGCTTCAGGTGCCGACTCTGGCCTTGGCCGAGGCGATCGTAGGCGAATGGGATGCCCAGCAGGATAAGATTGACCCGTCGACGATGCCTGTTACGCGTACGGCAAACTCGGCGCTGGACAAGGTTACGCTTCAATTCGTTGAGGTCGCGGATTTGCTTGCGGCCTATGGTGACAGTGACCTTTTATGTTATCGCGCGAACCAGCCGATGGAACTGGTGGCGCGACAAGATGAACAATGGAACCCATTGCTGGACTGGGCAGCGGATCATCTGGGTGCGCGGTTGCGACCCGTTGCTGGTGTCATGCACCACCCGCAGGATCACGAAGCGCTAACGCGGCTGGCAGACCGGGTGCATTCGATGACTGTTTTCGAGCTTGCGGGCTTTCACGACATTGTCGCCATCAGCGGTTCGTTGGTTTTGGCGATGGCCGTTGCCGATGAAAAGTTGACGGTCGACGAGGCATGGACACTGTCGCGACTGGACGAAACCTGGCAACAGGAACAGTGGGGCGTGGATGAAGAGGCCGCCAAACTGGCCGAAAAGAAACATACCGAAATTAAAAACGCCGCTTGGTTCTTTCACGCCAGCCGCAGTGAAACATAATGTAACCAATGGCTTGGTTTGAATCACTTTTTCGCTTTTCCATAGGTTAAGTAGCCCATTTGGCGATGTTACCCTTGACGATAACTGATCAATTCTTTCAAACTCCTACGCATGTTGAAGCGGGGGTATTCCTTTCGCAAACACGGTTGCGGCCACAATGGCCGCGAAACAGCCCGAAACTACGGGCGAATATCAGGAAGAGGTAATCATGAAAAAAACCGTTTTTCTTGGCGCACTGACCGTCGCCGGCCTTGCTGCCGGGGTATCGGCCGCCGCGACCCTTGAAGATGTCAAGGCACGCGGCAAGCTGAATTGCGGTGTTGTCACCGGGCTTGTCGGCTTTGGTGCACCGGACGCAAACGGCGAATGGCAAGGTTTTGACGTTGGCTTCTGCCGCGCGGTTGCGGCTGCGGTTCTGGGTGACCCTAAAGCGGTCGAATTTGTGCCGACCACCGGCAAGACACGCTTCACTGCCCTTGCATCAGGCGAAATCGACATGCTCGCGCGCAACACCACTTGGACGCTGACGCGCGATGTTGACCTGAAGTTCGAATTCGTTGGTGTCAACTATTATGATGGCCAAGGCTTTCTTGTGACCAAAGATATGGGCGTGAGTTCGGCCAAGGATCTGGATGGCGCGACCATCTGCATTCAGACCGGCACAACAACCGAGCTGAACTTGGCGGATTTCTTCCGCGCAAACAACATCAGCTATGAGCCCGTGCCGATCGAAACCAACGCCGAAGGGCAGCAGCAATACCTTGCGGGGGCTTGCGATGCCTATACGACAGACGCATCTGGCCTTGCAGCAACACGTGCCTCGTTCGAAGATCCGTCAGCACATGTGGTTCTGCCCGAAATTATTTCGAAAGAGCCATTGGGCCCCTTGGTCCGTCACGGGGACAACGAATGGGAAGACATTGTCCGCTGGACCCTGAACGCCTTGATTTCGGCTGAAGAGTTGGGCATCACATCCGCCAATATCGGCGAGTTGTCGGCAGCTCCGGGTAGCAATCCCGAAGTTAACCGCATCCTTGGCACGGAAGGCAATCTGGGCGAAATGCTTGGTCTTGATGCTGATTGGGCCAAGCGCGCCATCATGGCGGGCGGAAACTACGGCGAGCTGTTTGCCAAGAACATCGGTGAAAGCACACCGATCGCGCTGGCGCGTGGCCTTAACGCGCAGTGGAAAGACGGTGGTCTGATCTACTCACCGCCGTTCCGGTAATATTGTTTGATGAGGGCGTGGATTTTCCACGCCCTTTTTCCTACCGTTTGAACGCACCTTGGCACTGCGGCTCGATCCGCACATTCAATAAACAACGCCAAGGGCAACAGGGATGTCTTTATGACAACGATAACCGACCCTAAACAGGGCCAGTTTCGGCTATCCATGCTGCTGTATGACAGCCGGTATCGCGCGATTACCATTCAGATCATCGCCTTGATTGGCTTCTTGACGCTGATCGGCTGGCTTCTGTCCAACACCGCGCAAAACCTTGCCGTGCTGAGCAAGGAACCAAGCTTCAGCTTCATGTTCGAGCCGTCGGGCTATGACATCAACCAACGGCTTCTGGACTATGATTCGCAGGATACACACCTGCGCGCATCGCTGATCGGACTGTTGAACACGCTGCTGGTCGCTGCAATGGGCTGTGTGGCGGCCACGATCATCGGGGTGATAATCGGCGTGCTGCGCCTGTCACCGAACTGGATCGTCTCGCGCCTGACCGCCGTCTATGTCGAAGGTTTCCGCAACGTCCCCCTGTTGTTGTGGATCGTGTTCACAATGGCCATCCTGATCGAGACATTGCCGCGACCCAGTGCCTTCCGCAAAGGCGAGGCCAGCATGTCTTTGTGGGACACCGTGGCGATGACCAACCGTGGAATCTATATTCCTGAACCGTTGTTCTCGCGCAGTTTGGGCGATATGCATCTGCTGGGTGCGTCTGCCCTTCGCTTCGATGTCAGCCTTGATCTTCTGGCGCTTCTGGCGGTCGTGATTGCGGGTTTCCTGACATCTATTCTGATCAAACGCCGCGCCGATATCATTCAAGAAGCCACCGGACTTCGCCCCCGGACCTGGCATTTGCGCCTTGGGGTCGTCATGCTGCCCTTCCTGCTGGTTCTGACGATCCTTGGGTTTCATCTTGGCTATCCTGAACTGAAGGGGTTTAACTTCAGGGGCGGCATCCATCTGCGGAACTCACTGATCGCGCTGTGGGTGGCCCTGTCGCTTTACACAGGCG
This sequence comes from Aliiroseovarius sediminis, assembly GCF_022678485.1. Taxonomy (GTDB): domain Bacteria; phylum Pseudomonadota; class Alphaproteobacteria; order Rhodobacterales; family Rhodobacteraceae; genus Aliiroseovarius; species Aliiroseovarius sediminis. The sequence continues at coordinate 316,785 of NZ_JALBYP010000026.1, read as the reverse complement.
CGTTTGTTGCGGAAATCGTGCGGGCCGGCATTCTGGCCGTATCAACTGGCCAAACCGAAGCCGCCAGCGCGCTGGGCCTGCGCCCGAAACGCACGATGAGCTTGGTCGTTCTGCCCCAAGCCCTGCGCGTCATCATCCCACCGCTGATCTCGCAATACCTGAACCTGACCAAGAACAGCTCTTTGGCGATTGCCGTGGGTTATATGGATATCACCGGCACGCTGGGCGGCATCACCATGAACCAGACCGGCCGCGAACTTGAGGCGGTTCTGCTGTTGATGCTGGTCTACCTCGCCATCTCGCTGACGATTTCGGCGGTGATGAACTGGTACAACCAATCCGTCACGTTGAGGGAGCGCTGATATGCCAGACCTGTCCTATGTTCGCTCGGAAATGTTGCCCGAACGCGCTCCGCCTGCGTCGCAGGTCGGGATCGTTGGTTGGGCGCGTGCCAACCTGTTCAATGGGATCGGAAACTCGATCCTCACGGTGCTGTCGCTTGTCTTCCTATGGTATGTTCTGGCCGCAATCCTTCCATGGGTGTTCGCCCCGACCTGGAGCAAAGGCTCGCTGAACGAATGCCGCGAGGTCTTCGCCGCAGATGGTGGCCACGGCGCCGCCTGTTGGGGGGTCATCCGCGAACGCTGGGTGCAGCTTATGTTCGGCTTCTACCCCGAAGCCGAACGTTGGCGCCCCGTCCTTGCGTTCGGGTTGTTGTTTGTCGCGCTGATCCCTGTGCTGTTTAACATGATCTCGCGCCGCATGAACTGGGTGTTGCTGCTAGTGGTGCTGGGGTTGGCGGGCGTGTATCTGGGCGGCGTGTTGGGGATTATCGTCGGCCTTGCACTGCTGGGCGCTGCTGCCTTCGTTGGCTTCAAGGCGTTCACGACGTCCAAGGAAGATCGTGCTGCCGAAATTGCATCAGGCGTCAAGCGTTTGCCGAACCCCCTGTTCTTCTCGGCACTCTACCCGTTTATCGCGCCGTGGCTTTTGTGGGGCGGCACGATCTGGATGCCTGTCGGCGCGGCGCTAGGCTTTGTGATCAGCGTCCTGGCCTATCGTTCGCTTTTGCCGTTTGTGGGTAACCTTGCGGGCCTGATTATCGCGGTTGTTGCTGCCTTGGTCTGGTGGCTTCTGTTGACCGCGCCATTCGCAGGCGGGTTGCACACCATTATCCCCATTGGGCTTGAGCCGGTTGAAAGCCGTGATTTCGGCGGTTTCATGTTATCGATCACCATCGGCGTCGTTGCCATTGCCTGCTCGTTGCCTATTGGCATCGTTCTGGCCTTGGGTCGTCAATCCGACCTGTTGATCGTTAAGGCGCTTTGCGTGGGCTTCATCGAGTTCATTCGAGGTGTACCCCTGATCACACTTCTGTTCGTGGCCTCGACACTTCTGAACATCTTCATGCCGCCGGGTACCAATTTCGACATCATCCTGCGGGTGCTGATCATGGTCACTCTGTTCGCCGCCGCCTATATGGCCGAGGTGGTGCGCGGCGGGCTCGCCGCCCTCCCCAAAGGCCAGTACGAGGCCGCCGACGCGCTGGGCCTTGATTACTGGAAGGCGCAACGCCTGATTATTATGCCGCAGGCGCTGAAAATCTCTATCCCCGGCATCGTCTCGACCTTCATTGGTGTGTTCAAGGACACGACGCTGGTCTCGATCATCGGCCTTTTGGACCCACTGGGCCTGACCAATGCGATCCGGGCCGACCAAAACTGGAATGGCATCGTGTGGGAGCTTTACGGCTTCATTGCGCTGATGTTTTTTATCTTCTGCTTCCTGATGTCGCGTTATTCAATGTATCTTGAACGCCGCCTGCGCACGGACCACCGTTAAAGGAGAGACCCAATGTCATCCATCACCCTTGAAACCCATGTTGACCGGTCCAAAATGGCGGTGTCGGATCACATTGCCATCGAAATCCGCAACATGAACAAATGGTATGGCGCCTTCCATGTGCTGCGCGACATCGACCTGACGGTCTATGAAGGGGAGCGCATCGTTATCGCCGGCCCGTCCGGGTCCGGAAAATCGACCCTGATCCGTTGCATCAACCGACTGGAAGAGCATCAGGAAGGCCAGATCATCGTAGACGGCACCGAACTGACCTCGGACCTGAAGAACGTGGACAAGGTCCGGTCCGAAGTTGGGATGGTGTTTCAACATTTCAACCTGTTTCCGCATCTGACAATTTTGGAGAATTGCACGCTTGCCCCCATCTGGGTGCGCAAGACGCCCAGGAAAGAGGCGGAAGAGATTGCGATGCACTTCCTTGAAAAGGTGAAAATCCCTGAACAAGCCCACAAATTTCCCGGGATGTTGTCAGGGGGGCAGCAACAGCGCGTGGCCATCGCCCGGTCTTTGTGCATGAAGCCGCGTATCATGCTATTTGATGAACCCACCTCGGCGCTTGACCCCGAAATGATCAAGGAAGTTCTGGAAACCATGGTCGAACTTGCCGAAGAAGGTATGACCATGCTCTGCGTCACCCATGAAATGGGCTTCGCGAAAGAGGTCGCAAACCGTGTCATCTTCATGGATGCCGGCCAGATCGTGGAGCAAAACGAACCCAACGAATTCTTCAACAACCCGCAAAACGAACGCACCAAACTGTTTCTTAGCCAAATTCTTTGAACCGAACACAAACCCTCGCAGCCCGCTCGTTTCTTCTGGCTAAAAATATCCCGGGGTGAGCGGCGCAGCCGCGAGGGGCAGAGCCCCTTGAATCTCGTCCGGTCAGATCAACCCGCGCGGGACCACGAAATCAACAACCCGTCCTGTGCCCCAATCAACATCGGCCCACTTGTCCACATCAAACGCAATCACGGATGTCGCTCCGGTGGGATAATGATGGAATTTCTCATGCGGATGCGGCTCTGCCGACAGGCGACGTGCTGTGAAAGCACAGCCGGGGTTGTGGCCCAGCATCATGACGACCTTGCCCTCGGCCCGCCTTAGCGCGGCCAGCATCGTCGCCGGGTCGGCCAGATAAAGTTCTTCCAGATATTCCGCGCCCGGCGCACCGATGAACTTGTCTGCGATCAACGCCCATGTTTCGCGTGTGCGCGCGGCGTCGGAACACAGAACCGTGTCAGGGGCATAGCCATGTGCCGCCAACCAGCGACCGATGGCCTTGGCCGACGCGCGGCCCCGCTTGTTCAACGGCCGGTCGTGGTCGTCCAGCCCGGCGTGGCTCCAACTGGATTTCGCATGCCGGGTCAGAATCAGGGTCAATGTCATGTCGAATTGAACGCTTTCATATGAAACGCGGATTGAGCAGCCAATCTGCCACAAGACCGACTGACGGGGCAAGTGCGCCGAACCGCGCAGCCCTTGTCCATGCAATCCGCGCTGTCGCCGGTGTTCATGTGGGTGATGCAGCCGTCCACGTCATAGCTTGCAGCTCCCAACGCATCCACCGGGCAGGCGGTCTTGCACGGTGCTGCGCAGGTGTCACAAGGGCAGGCTGGGGTTGGCGGCAACGTCAGATGCCCGGTCACCCGCACAGCGCCCCGATAGCTGACCCAAAGCCCGGCTGTGTCGTGAACCAGTAATGCCACCGGTGACTGCCACGCGCGACCAGACCGAAGCGCCCAGTCGAAAAATGGCGGATAGGGTGGGCCATCGGATGGGAACACCGCCGCGCCTTGCCAAGATGCGGCCAACCGGCAGATCACGCGTTTCGACCAGCGATCCATCGGATCGGGCGCTCCATCATGGTTCTCAGGGCTCGCGGTGAAGGCATGCCAGAACGCAGGTTCAACCGGGCCCAGCAGGATCACTGTGTCCGGCCCGTCATGCAGTGCGCCGAAGACATCCAAATCCACAGCTCGCGCGTCCTTCGTCAGCGCCTCAAGCGTCATTTGCGCCGGAACGGCAGCAACAGGCTCCAGCCCAGTTTCGAGGGATTGTCGTTTTGCCATTGTAGCCCGATCACCATGTCGTCATGCCCGTCGCGGGGCTGATCCGTGTATGTGCGGAACATACGGTCCCAAATGGACAGACAAAAGCCATAGTTGCTGTCAGTCTCATTGCGATGCACGGAATGATGCACGCGGTGCATGTCGGGCGTCACCACGACCACCCGAAGCCAACGGTCCAGCCAAAGCGGCAGGCGCATATTGGCGTGGTTGAACATGGCCGAACCGTTCAACACCACCTCGAACAGGATAACCCCCAGTGCAGGCGCGCCAATCAGGTATACCACGCCGATCTTGATAATCATCGAAACCGCAATTTCGACCGGATGAAATCTAAGCGCGGTGGTCACGTCAAAATCCCGATCTGCATGATGCACCCGGTGCAGCCGCCAAAGCACCGGCACCTTGTGAAAGATCACATGCTGCGCCCAGATCGCCAGATCAAGGATAATCATTGCGGCCACGACCTCGACCCAGATGGGTAGGTTGATCATGTTGAACAACCCCCAACCTTGCGCTGCTGCATCAAGGGCGGCCCCCACCGCCAGCAGGGGCAGAAGAATGTTGACCAAACGTAGCGTCAATGTGTCGATCACGATGATTGATAGGTTGGTAAACCATCGGGTCTGGCGCGGTTGGGTGCGCGGGCGGCGGGGGGCCTTGGCCTCGATCACCGCGAACAGGACGAACAGGCTGACGAATGTGCCAAGACGGATGAATATTTCGTATTCCATGGGGTGAATTTATGCCCTGCCCGCCCAAGCGCAAGACACATTCCCGCGACATAAGGGCCGCGATGTTCAGGCGCGGATCAAAGACCCGGCGCCGTGATCGGTGTAAAGTTCTAGCAAACAGGCATTTGGCGCGCGCCCATCCAGAATGACGACCGCCCGCACGCCGCCGTCGATTGCCGCCAGTGCGGTTTCGGTCTTGGGGATCATCCCACCTGCAATCACGCCCGATACTGTCATGTCGCGAATTTGCGCCGAAGTCAGTTCGGTCAACACGTCGCCGTCCGCGTTCTTGACGCCTTCGACGTCGGTGAGCAACAGCAGACGATCCGCCTTCAGACCGGCAGCAATCGCGCCGGCCATGGTGTCGCCGTTGATGTTGAATGTTTCGCCATTCCGCCCGGCGCCCAACGGGGCGATGACCGGGATAGCCTCGGCCGCGGCAAGGTCATTCAGGATGGACACGTCGACCTGGGCGGGGGTGCCGACAAAGCCCAGATCGGGGTCGGTCTGATCGCAGATCACCAGTCCAGCATCCTTGCCTGACAACCCCACCGCTTTGCCACCTTCGTCATTGATGGCTTGCACGATCCGCTTGTTGACCGCGCCGGACAGAACCATCTCGACCACTTCGACGGTGGCGGCGTCTGTGACGCGCTTGCCGTTCACGAACTCGCTTTTGATCTTCAATCGGTCCAGCATGGCGTTGATCATCGGCCCGCCGCCATGCACGATCACTGGCTTTACGCCCACATGCCGCATTAAAACAACGTCGCGGGCGAAGCTTGCCATATCCTCGTCACTGCCCATGGCATTGCCACCGAACTTGATGACAACGGTCGCGCCGGTGTAGCGCTGCAGATAGGGCAGGGCTTCGGAAAGGGTGCGGGCGGTGGCGATCCAATCGCGGTTCATCTGTTGGGTCTTCATTCTCTTATTCCTCGTGCAACCCTGTGTTAGAGCGTTGCTTGCCCGCTGCCAAGGGGCATTGCGCCCACCCTGCGTGCTGCTAGGGTTGCGTCGAAACCAATCAATGGGAATGGCGATCATGGCCGAGCGACAAAAGACACTTCTTCTGACCGGCGCCAGTCGTGGCATCGGCCATGCAACCGTCCGGCGGTTCAACTTGGAAGGCTGGCGCGTCATTACCTGTTCGCGCAACGCCATTCCCGAAGAATGCCCATGGGGCGGCGGTGGCGAGGATCACGTTCAGCTTGACCTGTCCGATCCCGCCGACACGATCAACGCCGTTGGCGTCATCCAAGACAAGCTGGACGGTCGGCTGGATGCGCTTGTGAACAACGCCGGTGTATCGCCAAAAGGGCCGGATGGCGAACGTCTAAGCACGCTGAACACAGACCTGATGGATTGGGGTAAGGTGTTTCACGTCAACTTTTTCGCCTCGGTTGTGCTGGCGCGTGGGTTGAAAGAGGAATTAGCAGCCGCCAAAGGCGCGGTGGTTAACGTGACCTCTATTGCAGGGTCGCGGGTGCATCCGTTTGCCGGAGCAGCCTATGCAACGTCGAAAGCGGCGCTGGCTGCGTTGACCCGCGAAATGGCGCATGATTTTGGCCCGTTGGGCGTGCGCGTGAATGCCATCGCACCAGGCGAGGTTGAAACCGCGATCCTATCACCCGGTACGGATAAGATCGTTCGCAAGCTACCCTTGCAGCGGCTTGGCCAGCCCGAGGAAGTCGCCGCCGCGATCTATTTCCTGTGCTCTGACGATAGTTCTTACATTTCGGGCGCCGAGATCGAGGTGAATGGCGCGCAACACGTCTGATCGGGTGTCAGTCCAGCGTGGCGATGATTGCGCGCAAGGTTTCGATCCCCAACCCTTTGTCCGAGGATGTCAGCACAATTTCGGGAAAGGCCGCTGGGTGTTTTGACAAGGCACCGCGCACTTGCGCGAACATTTTTTCGCGGTCCTTTTCCTTAACCTTATCAGCTTTGGTCAGCACCGCCTGAAACGTGACGGCGGATTTATCCAAAAGCGACATAATCTCGTTATCCACAGGTTTTACGCCGTGGCGCGCATCAATCAGGACGAAGGCTCGCCGCAGATTTTGCCGGCCAGACAGATAGGATTTCAGCAACCGCTGCCATTTTTCGACCACTGCCACCGGCGCGTTGGCATAGCCATAACCCGGCAGGTCCACCAGATAGGGGCCATCGGTCGTCGTAAAAAAGTTGATTTCCTGCGTGCGGCCGGGCGTGTTTGACGCGCGGGCCAGCCCCTTGCGGCCCGTCAGGGCGTTGATCAGGCTGGACTTTCCGACATTTGATCGACCTGCAAAGCACACCTCGATCCGGTCGGGGGCGGGCAGGCCGTCCATCGAGACCACGCCTTTCAGGAAATCGGTGTTGGCGGCGAACAAAAGACGTCCCGCCTCGTGCGCTTGCGGGTCGGGTTCGTCCGCCAGAGGGAACGGAAGCTGGGTCATGCGATCACCTCGACCGGGCTGTCGACACGCACGATACCGGGTTTGGCGACATAGCCGTAGACGCCGAATTCCTGATGCCCCCAGCCCTGTCTCAGCGCGCCCAGCGTGTCCGCGTCGCGGTCGCCTGTGCGGGGGTTCGCCGTCGTGGCAAGACAACGCGTAGTTTCTTCGCGGATTTCCAGTTCGGCCGCACCGACGCGAACGGTTTTGCCGATCCATGTTCGCTCCTGCCAAGCTTCAAGCCCGGCCAGTTGCAGGTTTGCACGCCAACGCAGTGGCGAAAGCTCTTGCTTCAAATGATTTTCAACCGCCTTGTGCGATGCCAGATTGATCAGCGAGACAGACGGAAAATCAGTATCCGTCATTCCCCGATCTGCTTTGACGATCCGGTCTGGTGCCGCCCGCTCAGGTCGGCAAAGCGGCGTGATCCATTCGATGAACCGCGCGTTGTCTTCGGCCCGGTCCGGGTTTATCGTCAGATCCGGCCGCTGCGGGTGGGTCAATGTGACCATGTTGGCGTCGGCGTCGAAGCTGGCACTCAAAGCCATTAGAAGGGGGGCTTTCGATCCGCGAGAGAAATTTGCGCATGGTGCCCACTGCCCCTCGACCAGCTTCGCGGCCTCGTGCGCAACGGCCCAGTGGCGGTCGTGCGGCAGGCATTCACCTGCTTGCAACAGCACATCCCGCAATGCCTCGCGCCCGTGCGACTTGATGGGGTGCCGCCAAATTTCGGCGACATGTGCCATCAACTTGCGTCCTTCGACTTGCGTTTAAAAGTTTTCAACACATTGCCCAGAACATCGGGTTTGTGCCCGTGGCTGCGCATGATCGTGTATTGCTGAATGAACGTAATCGTGTTGTTCGCGATCCAATAGATCACCAAGCCCGATGCGAACTGACCCAGCATGAACATGAACACCCAAGGCATCCACGCGAAGATCATCGCCTGTGTCGGATCGGTGGGGGCCGGGTTCAGCTTCTGCTGCAACCACATCGAAATCCCAAGAATGATCGGCAGAACACCCAGTGAAATGATGGCCAGCAAGCTTTCCGGTCCGGGGGGGGCATAAGACAGAAGGCCGAACAGGTTCAGGATCGAGCTGGGATCAGGTGCGGAAAGGTCGTTGATCCAGCCGATCCACGGTGCGTGCCGCAGTTCCAGCGTGACGAAGATCACCTTGTAAAGCGAGAAAAAAATCGGAATTTGCAAAAGAATGGGCAGGCAGCCCGACGCCGGGTTCACCTTCTCACGTTTGTAGAGCTCCATCATTTCTTGTTGCAGTTTCGTGCGGTCGTCGCCTGCGCGTTCCTTCAAGGCCTCCATCTGCGGCTGCAGCTCTTTCATCTTCGCCATCGAGACGTAGGATTTATAGGCCAGCGGGAACAGGACAGCCTTGATCACCAGCGTCAGGCCGATGATCGCCCAGCCCATGTTACCGATTACGGCGTTTAGCCAATGAAGCACGGCGAAAATTGGCTTGGTCAGGAAGAAGAATAGACCCCAGTCAATCGTATCAAGGAAGTTTTTGACATTTCCAGATTTCTCATAATCGCGAATGGTTTGCCATTCTTTCGCACCCGCGAAAAGCCGCGTTTCGACGCTTTGTTTTTCACCCGGCGCTACGGTCAGAGTTTCCATCTGAGCGTAGGTGCGAAACGTGTCACTGTTTTCTGCATACTGAAAAACTGATGAAAACGCCTGCTGTTCGTCGGGGATCAGAACGGTCATCCAGTAATGGTCCGTGAAGCCCGTCCAACCGCCCTCGGTCACTTTCTTGGCATCCGCGATCAAGCCGGGCGTTGACCAACGTTTGGAGATCTCGTCGCTGTCATCCATATCGCGTAGATGTTTGTATTTGAAATACTCGCGTTTATCGTCGTTCTGACGAAGCGCGCCTTCGTGAAGGATGAAAAAGCCCTTCAGATCAGAAGGTTCACCGTGGCGCGCCAGCACGCCATAGGGTGCCATGCGGTGGGTTTGATCGCTTGTATTTTGGACAGATTGTTCGATCGTGAACATGAAATTTTCATCGACCGATATAGTGCGTCGGAATGATAAGCCGTTGCCGTTGTCCCAACGCAGAGTAACCGGGGTTTCCGCGGTCAATTTGGCATTGCCTTCGACTGACCAAATTGTGGTTGGGCCCGGCACGTCTTCCAACGCGGTTTGCCCGCCGGGGGTCCAGCCATACAGGGCGTAGTATGCCTCGGGTTCACCGGTGGGGCGCAGCAAGGTGACGATGTCGCTCTCTTTGGAAAGTTCGACGTGATAGGCTTTCAGCTTCAGATCGTCCAACCGGCCGCCCAGAAGCGAGATGGAACCCGATAACTCGGGTGTGTCGATGTCGACGCGGCCCACGTCGGCTTGCTGCTGCGAGACATCTTCAGCCGTGGCCACCGTCGTGGCGTTGTTTGATGTGGGCGCGGGAGGAATGACTTGGCCGTCAGCTTCGACCTGCTCGGCAGGGGTGGTAACCGGGGCGGGGTCGGCCGGTGGAAACATGATCATCCACCCAGTGATGACAAGAAAACTCAGCACTGTTGCGAAGATCAAGTTCTTGTTCTGGTCGTCCATTGGGCCCTACCACTCATCAATTTCGGTCAGAGTGGTTCAACAGGGCAGGGCGCAAAAGGTCAAGCAGTTTTAGGCTGTCCGTCTTTGAAACGTTGGTGGTTCGCGACGTCATGCAAGTTTGGGAAACGTGTTGGGTTGGATGTTTTTCGGTTCGTGTGCTCTTGCCCAATCTGCGAATGCGTGCGCAGGCATCGGTTTTGCAATCGAATAGCCCTGTGCATACTGGCAGCCGAGTTCGACAAGCTTTGTGAATTCGCCGTGGGTTTCAACACCTTCGGCCACCGTGCCAACGGCCAACTGGCGGGTCATCGTTAATATCGCAGAGATCATGTTCTGTTGATCGCTGTCGGTATCAATATGGGTGACGAAGGATCGATCGATCTTGATCCGATGAACATCGAAGCGTGCAATACTTGCGATCGAGGCATTTCCTGTGCCGAAATCATCAAGGTCGATCTTGCAACCCATTTTTGCGAGCGCATGGATATTGTGTCGGGCGACGTCATCCTCGGTTTGTGCAATCACATTTTCAAGGATCTCGATGATCAGACGCTCGGGCTGAACGTCGAACCGATCAAGTTCCCACTTGATCTTCTCGGACAGGCTGGGATCGTTCAGTTCATCAGCCGAAATGTTGATTGCCACGGTGGGGATTTTGGCCCCTTGAAGATCCCAGTCCCGCAACGCTGACAATGCACCAAAAAGGACGACCTGCCCCAACCGCTCCATCAGGCCGGCTTTGGCAATCGCGGGCAAAAAGGCGCCGGGGGCGATCAGCCCCATGGTCGGATGCTGCCAACGCACCAAGGCCTCGCACCCCGTAATGCGACCAGTCTTGACGCAGACTTGCGGCTGGAACCACGGCAACATCTCACCCGTATCAAGGGCGCGGCTCAAGTCAACGCGGTTGTGTTCACAGCGCCCAACGCGTGTGGCCATCCCATTCGAGAACGCCCGCACTGAGCCTGGCCCGCCCAGCAATGCCACATCCAGTGCGCTTTCGGCGGCGGCAAATAACGCCTCGCCCGTCGCTTCGGGTGCGCGGCTTGGCAGTGCGAAACCGATACAGGACGACAACAGAACTCGCGTCTGGTCGATCGAAATCGGTTCGCTGACTGCAGCCTGCAGCCGCGCGGCCAGTTGCAGCGTGGCTTCTAGATCGGCGCGCTGCCGTTTGTCGATCGAGATACCGAATCTGCCCGTATCCAAGAAGCAGACCAAATCTGTTTCGCGCAAAGCGGCCCGCACACGGTCTGAAAGCGTCGCGAGAACTTGGTGCATGCCGGCCGCACCCAAATGCGCGCTAAGCTTCTGAAAATCATCGATTTCCAAGATCAGACAGGACTTTTCGTATTCGGCGTTGCTTTCAAACCCATGGTCCAGCTGCGCTATCAGCTTGGGCCGAAAGGGCAGGCCGGTAGTCGGATCTTTGACCGCCCCTGTTCGCGGTGACGGTCGTGTTAATGCCCCACCCACGGCAAGAAGTCCGGGAAACAGGATGGCGACAAAGACCATCAGGTGCTCACCACCATACCAATAGGCGAAGATCATGACCGCTGGCAGGAACGCGGCAAGATGAGGCGCCGTCAGCGCTGCCCGCACGCGTTTTTTCAATCGCTCAGATCCTTGAATTCTTGCCATGACCCAATCCTTTGCCGGCGCATCAAACACGAAAAGACGGCGTGTTTGGTTGAGCGCCCTTTAAAGGACAAACTAGGAACATGTAGTCAATCAGACGTTAACGCAAAACAGGAAATTACAGCGAATTGTCTTGATTGGTCGGAAAATGGCGCTCCAACCCTTTGAAATCAAAGAGCTGTGGATCCAGAAGGTGGCTTGGTCGTGTGTTCATCAGAGCTTTGAACATGATTTGCCGGCGACCGGGGAAGTTTGCCTCCCACCCATCGAGGATCTTCTTGACTTGTTGGCGTTGCAAGCCGTCCTGTGACCCGCATAGGTCGCAGGGGATGATCGGATAATTCATCTGAGTGGCGAATCTTTCGCAGTCTGCCTCGGCAACATGGGCGAGCGGGCGATACACAAACAGATCACCTTCCTCATTAACCAGTTTCGGGGGCATTGTCGCCAGCCGCCCGCCGTGGAACAGGTTCATGAAGAACGTCTCGAGGATGTCGTCGCGATGATGGCCGAGCACGACTGCCGAACATCCTTCTTCCCGCGCGATTCGGTAAAGGTTGCCGCGGCGCAGGCGTGAACAGAGCGAACAGAAGGTGCGCCCCTGCGGGATCTTGTCCATCACGATCGAATAGGTGTCTTCGTATTCGATCCGGTTGGGCACCTGCATCCGCTCCAAGAACTCGGGCAACACGGTGGCGGGAAAGCCTGGCTGCCCTTGGTCCAGATTACAGGCCAGCAGTTCAACCGGCAGAAGGCCGCGCCATTTCAGCTCGTAAAGCGCGGCGAGCATCGTATAACTGTCCTTGCCGCCCGACAGGCAAACCAGCCATTTCGCACCGCGTTCGACCATTCCATATTGGTCCAGCGCCTCGCGCACATTGCGCATGATGCGCTTGCGCAGCTTCTTGAACTCGGTGGTCGAGGGCGCACCGTGGAACAGCGGGTGGATGTCATCCAGATCGTTGGTGATCAAATTTTCCATGGGCGGCGTCTAAGCACTTTCACCCGGTCTGGCAAGTGCTCAGGGGGCGTCAGGGTGGTCGTTGTTGTCCGTATCAGGCACCGGATCATAGCCGCACGATCCCCACGGGTTGCAGCGCACGATCCGTTTCGCTGCGAGCCAGCCACCCTTGATTGCGCCGTGTTTTTGCAATGCCTCAAGCGCATAGGCGCTGCAGGTTGGTTGATAGCGGCAATTAAAACCGACCCAAGGGCTGAAAACCAGCCGATAGGCCCGGATGGGCAAGGACAGGATGTAAACGGCGGGGTTCATGGTTTTTTGCGCGGCGCGTGGATCTGTTCGATGGCGTGGACGAGGTCGGCTTTCATCTTCAGATAATCACGGTTGGCGGTTTTTTCAGCGCGACCGATCAGCACATAATCCCAGCCGGGCTTGCCATGAGTCGGCAACACCTCGCGTGCGATGGCGCGCAGGCGACGTTTGGCGCGGTTGCGTGCCACAGCGTTGCCGACCTTTTTCGAACAGGTATATCCGATGCGTATCTGTTCGGGTGGGGCCGTTTCAGTGTCGCGCCTCTTGCGTGCCTGCAACAGGAAAGCAGGCGCGGGCGCACGGCGCGCGCGGGCGGCGGCCAGAAAATCCCGACGCTTGGTCAAAGTCGGAATGTTTGGATCATCCGCGCAAACGGAAACCGCCGCAGACCCTTCGGCCCCGGCGGTTTTCAATGTGCCAGCTTTGGGCGCAGACATACCTGCGGCCCGACGGCTTATGCGCTCAGCGATTTCCGACCGCGTGCACGGCGCGCGTTCAGGATCTTGCGGCCAGCCACGGTGGACATGCGCGCACGGAAGCCGTGGCGGCGTTTGCGAACCAGGTTCGAAGGTTGGTAGGTGCGTTTCATCGCCCGTCTCCGTCATTTTCGTCCCAATCCCGGTGGATTCGGAGCGAGGGTTATTCGAAGCCCGGTCTATAGGGGGCATTCGGGGCCAAGTCAAATACATGATGACAAGTTTTCGCAGACATTGTTACAGGTGGCCCCGTTTCGGTCACCTTGGTTCAATCACGCGTGAAGGGGGTGGGCAAGGCCGGATTATGCGCCCACCCTGCCAGCAACCCAACGTGAAGCAGGCGCCCGGTCAAAACCGCGGTGCCGGGCAGGAAAGATTCATGATGATGACCGATCCTAATTCGGATGCAAGCAACAAGGCGCGCCACCCGGCCCTGCGTCACATACCGCTGCTTGTGATCGTCGCGGTTGCCGTGATTGGAGCGTTCACGCTGCGCGACTATCTCAGCTTTAAGACCCTCGCCGATAATCGCGAGGCTTTGTTGGCTTTTCGTGATGCCAATTATGCTGCGACCATACTGGTGTTCATCGTGGCCTATGTGGTGATCGTCGGCTTTTCACTGCCCGGAGCCACCATTGCGACACTGACCGGCGGCTTCCTGTTTTCTATCTTTCCAGGCGTGATGTTCAACGTCACCGCAGCCACCATCGGCGCGACAATCATCTTTCTGGCTGCCCGCTGGGGGCTGGGCGAAAAGCTGTCCGCCCGGATGGAGGCAAGTGACGGCAAGATCAAAGCCATCAAGGATGGGATAGACGAAAATCAATGGTCGGTCCTGTTCTTGATGCGACTTGTCCCAGTCGTTCCCTTCTTTGTGGCAAACCTGATCCCCGCGCTTGTCGGCGTACCGCTGCACCGCTTCCTGATCTCGACCTTCTTGGGGATCATACCGGGCGGATTAGTCTATACCTCGGTCGGCGCGGGGCTGGGCGAGGTGTTCGCCCGTGGCGAAGCGCCCGACCTTGGGGTGATCTTCCAACCCCACATCCTTCTGCCGATGCTGGGGCTGGCGGCGCTCGCGGCCCTGCCCATGGCGCTGAAGCGTTTCAACAAAGGACCATGAGATGACACAGCGCATCAAGACGGACGTTTGTGTGATTGGCGGCGGCTCGGGTGGGCTGTCAGTTGCGTCTGGCGCGGTTCAGATGGGCGCGTCGGTCGTGCTGCTTGAGGGCCACAAAATGGGCGGCGATTGTCTGAATTATGGCTGCGTGCCGTCCAAGGCTCTGCTTCATGCGGCGAAGACAGGGATGGGTTGGGATAGCGCCCACGCGCACATCCGCAAAACGATTGCCACCATTGAGCCTCATGATTCGGTCGAGCGCTTCGAAGGGTTGGGCGTGCGTGTCATTCAGGACGATGGTCGCTTCATCTCGCCGACCGAGGTTGAGGTGGGCGACCACATCATTGAGGCGCGCCGTTTCGTGATCGCCACTGGATCATCGCCTTTCGTGCCGCCCATTCCGGGGCTGGACAAGGTGCCTTATTTGACGAACGAAACGCTTTTTGATCTGAAAGAACAACCCAAGCACCTGCTCATCATTGGCGGCGGGCCGATTGGGCTGGAAATGGCACAGGCGCATCGACGGCTGGGCTGCGATGTGACCGTGATTGAAGGTGCGAAGGCGCTGGGCAAGGACGACGCGGAACTGGCCGCGCAAGTGCTGGAAGTCTTGCGGGGCGAGGGGATCGCCATTGAAGAAGACGCGATGGCCGCCGAGGTGCGCGGTAAGGGCGGCGCGATCGAGGTGGAGGTCAAAGATGGGCGCGTCTTCAAAGGCTCGCACCTGCTGGTCGCGGTGGGGCGAAAAGCCAACACGGACAAGCTGAACCTAGACGCCGCAGGCATTGAGCAAACGCGCGCCGGCATAAAGGTGGACGCAAGCCTGCGCACCACGAACCGCAGGGTCTATGCGATTGGCGATGTGGCGGGCGGGCTGCAATTTACCCATGTGGCGGGGTATCAGGCGGGGGTGATTATCCGCTCGATGCTGTTTGGTCTGTCATCGAAGAACCGCACCGATCACATTCCCTGGGCCACCTATACCTCGCCCGAGCTGGCCCAAATTGGCCTGACCGAGGCGCAGGCGCGTGATAAACACGGCGACGGGCTGGACGTTGCGCGGTTTGATTTCGCTGGTAACGACCGTGCGATTGCCACCGAACAAACCGATGGGCTGATCAAGGTGATGGTGGTCAAGGGGCGGCCCGTTGGTGTGTCAATCGTGGGGCCGGGCGCGGGTGAAATGATCAACCTGTGGGCGTTGGCTTTCGCCAACAATTTGAAAATGAGCCAGATCGCCGGCATGGTCGCCCCCTATCCCACGATGGCAGAAGTCAGCAAACGTGTCGCTGGGGTCTATTTCTCGCCGCGACTGTTTGATAACCCTTGGATCAAGCGGATTGTCGGTCTGGTGCAAAAGGTCCTTCCGTAGCAAACCTAGGGCGGAGCGCGTACTGTGTTCAACACTCTTTCAGGCCGTTTCCTGATCTTGACGACGGTGTTCGTCATGCTGGCCGAAGTGTTGATCTTCGTGCCCTCGGTCGCGCGGTTTCGCGAGGATTACCTGAAAACCCGGCTGGAACGCGCACAGATCGCGTCGCTGGTTCTTCTTGCCGATGACATCATTGCACCCGATCTGGAAGCCGAGCTTCTGGAAAATGCCGAGGTCTATAATGTCGTCCTTCGCCGTGACGAAGTGCGCGAACTGATGCTGTCCTCGCCGCTGCCTGAAACGGTCGATCGCACCTATGACCTGCGCCAATCGACGCCCTACACATCAATCCGCGACGCGATGTTGCGCCTGTTCACCCCCGAACCCGAGGTAATCCGCGTCATCGGTGACCCTGTGCGCGAAGGCGGGCTGGTAATCGAAATCACAATGATGACCGGCAAGCTGCGCGCGGCGATGCTGGAATACGGGTTGAACATCTTCTATCTGTCGGCGGTCATCTCGGTCGTCACGGCAGGGCTTTTGTTCTTGGCGGTGCGGTCGCTGATGGTGCGGCCCATCAAGCGGGTGATTGACAACATGAAGGACTATGCTGCCGATCCTGAAGACGCCCGCAGGATCATGCAGCCCAGCACCAATGTCACCGAACTGCGCGAGGCGGAGCAGGCCCTGAGAAGTCTGCAAACCGAGCTGACCGGCGCATTGAAACAGAAAGAGCGGCTGGCCCAGCTGGGCGGCGCTGTCGCCCGGATCAGCCACGATCTGCGCAACATCCTGACCACTGCGCAACTGTTTGCCGACCGGATGGAGACAAGCCAGGACCCTACCGTCAAACGCGTGGGGCCGAAGCTTGTAAATTCAATCCACCGCGCGGTCAGCCTGTGTGAAAACACGTTGACTTTCGGCAAGGCGGAAGAACCCGCCCCGTCGCTGAACTGGATTACGTTGGCCGATCTGACGGGGGATATTTTTGACAGCGAACGGCTGTCAGCGGGTGACCACGACATTTCCTTTGCCGAGGATATTCCGGCAGGCCTGACCCTGCGCGCGGATCCCGAACAGCTTTACCGCGTTCTGTCGAACCTTGTACGCAATGCACGTCAGGCGATCGAAACATCGGGCAAACCGGGCGAGGTCGCGGTGCAAGCGACCGAGACCGACACCGATTGGCAGATACGGGTGGTCGATACCGGGCCGGGCTTGCCCCAACGGACAAAAGACCATCTGTTTCAGCCCTTCGCTGGCACCAACCGCAAAGGGGGGTCTGGCCTTGGGTTGGCCATCGCTGCGGAACTGGTGCGCGGCCACGGTGGTACGTTGAAGTTGGAAAAGTCGGGGCCGGACGGCACGGCGTTCCTTATGACTTTGCCCAAGGAAATCGACCACGAGGCATAAGACCACTGCACGTACCGCTTTCAAAAGCCGTGGCGCGCACGGAAACGCTCAACCTCGTTTCTTGATGGGTCTTGGCCGGTGAACAGCCGCACATAGGCGGGAACGCGGGCGATCCGATCGGCCGGGGCTTCGGCGATCTCCATCGCGATATACCCGGCCTGAGTATAAAGGATCGTCATTGCGCGAATTTCGGCGTCATCGGCTTCATATCCAAAGCGTTGGAACATCGCGACAATCGCGGTTTTCCGGCGGTTGTCTGCCTGATCTAGTCGCTGTTTTAGGTCGGCATCGGTTCGGGCCCAGTGCCGGATGGCGTTGTCCAGCGGGGCGTCGAACAGATCCCAGTCGACCCAGCAATCCTGCAGGTTGAACATAGCTTCGCAGATGGTTTCCGCATAGGCGTCGCACCGGTCGATCAAATTGCCGGTGTTCTTGTCTTCCCAGCGGGCAATCATTGCGTCCAGCAATGCCTCGCGATCGCGGAAATGGTGATAGAACCCGGTGCGAGTCAGCCCCAATTGCTTGGCCAGCGGCATGACCTTAACGGCGTCAACCCCGGCTTCCACTAACAGGTCCAGAGCCGCATCCAGCCACATCTGGTCCGAGGCGCGTGGGCGGTTTGGTGACAATTGGTTCATGGATGGGGTATAAGAAAACTTGACACAGGTGTCAAACATGATGACAGATATGTAAGATGGAGGACTCGCAAAAGGGAGGTTGCGATGAACGAAGTCGTTAAGCGGCGCCGCCGTGGCACTGCGCGCGCGGGGCGTGACGGCCAGCCCGGGCAGAATCCGCATCTGGAGCGCCCCTTCATCAAACGCGGCATTCCGACCTATGACATTCTGGGCACCGAGGCGCTTGAACAGATCGAGGCGACGGCCGAACGCATCATGGCCGAAATCGGGATCGAGTTTCGCGATGACCCCGAAACCGTCGCTCTGTTTCGCCAAGCGGGCGGGCAAGTTACGGAACTGGATGCAGACCGCTGTAACATCAAGTTCCCGCCCGGCATGATCCGCAAGATCCTGAAAACCGCCCCGTCCGAGTTCACCCAACACGCCCGAAACCCCGCGAACAATGTTCAGATTGGCGGCGACAATGTGGTGTTCGCCCCGTCTTATGGCAGCCCTTTCGTGATGGATCTGGACAAGGGGCGGCGTTATGGAACGATCGAAGATTTCCAGAACTTTGTGAAGCTGGGACAGGCAAGCCCTTGGCTGCATCATTCAGGCGGCACGGTCTGTGAACCCACCGACATTCCGGTGAACAAGCGCCATCTGGATATGGTCTATGCCCATATACGGTTCTCGGATCGGCCCTTCTTGGGGTCGATCACCGCGCCCGAGCGTGCCGCCGACAGCGTCGAGATGTGCCGCGTTCTGTTCGGCGCCGATTTTGTTGATCAGAACTGCGTCATCATGGGTAATTTCAACACGACCAGCCCGTTGGTGATTGACGGTGTAACCTCGCAAGGTATCCGCGAATATGCCAAGGCGGGGCAGGGATCGATCCACCTGCCGTTTCTGCTGGGCGGCGCGGTGTCGCCCTTGACCATGGCCGGATCGGTCGCACAATGCTTGGCCGAAAGCATGGTGTCTTGCGCGATTGCGCAATTGGAACGCCCCGGCGCCCCTGTGGTGCTGGCCAGCTTCCTCAGTTCCATGTCGCTACGCTCGGGCTCCCCGACATTCGGCACGGCAGAACCGGCGCTGGGCAGTCTGGTCTACGGACAACTGGCGCGGCGGCTGAATTTGCCCTTGCGCTGTGCTGGCAACTTCTCGACCTCGAAATTGCCGGACGCGCAGGCGATGCAACAGGCGATGATGTCGATGATGTCAGCCGTCCAATGCGGAGCGAATTTCGTTCTTCATTCTGCCGGATTTCTGGATGGGCTTCTGTCGATGTCTTACGAGAAATTCATGCTCGACCTTGACCTGTGCGGCGCGCTTCATTCCTATCTGGACGGGGTTGCGGTGAACGATGATACGCTGGGCTTTGACGCGCTGGCTGAACAGGGGCCGGGCGAGCATCTGTTTTCGACCCAACACACGATGCGCCACTACAAAACCGCCTATTACGACAGCGCGCTGGATGACAACCAGCCATGGGAGACATGGGGTGAACAGGGCGAGGTTAACATGGCAACCCGCGCCAACCTGCGCTGGAAAGCGCAACTGGCCGCCTACCAACCGCCGCCGATTGACCCTTCGACAGATGAGGCGCTGCAAGATTTCATCGCCCGCAAGAAAGCGTCAATGGACGACGCTTGGTATTAAGGAAAACGATATGTCCAACGATCCCCTTTTGCAGCCCTATCAATTGGGCCACCTGACCCTTCGCAACCGAATCATGACCACCAGCCACGAACCGGCTTACCCTGAAGATGGGATGCCGAAAGAGCGTTATGCCGCCTATCACGCCGAACGCGCGAAAGCTGGGGTGGCTTTAACCATGACGGCAGGATCAGCAGCGGTGTCAAAGGATAGCCCGCCCGTGTTTAACAACATCCTTGCCTATAAGGACGAGGTGGTGCCGTGGATCAAGAACCTGACCGATGCGTGCCATGAGCATGGCGCGGCGGTGATGATCCAGCTGACCCATCTGGGGCGGCGCACTGGGTGGAACAAGGGTGATTGGCTGCCGTCGGTCGCCCCCACACCGCACCGCGAACCGGCCCATCGCGCCTTTCCCAAAGTGATCGAGGATTGGGACATCGACCGCATTATATCCGATTACGCCGACGCCGCCGAGCGCATGAAGGCAGGCGGCATGGACGGGATTGAGCTTGAGGCTTACGGCCATCTTATCGACCAGTTCTTCTCGCCCCTAACTAACCGGTTGGACGGGCCTTACGGTGGTCGCACCCTTAAGACGCGGATGCAGTTTGCGCTGGACGTGATCCAGGCCATCCGCGATCGCGTCGGGCCCGAGTTCCTGCTTGGCATACGCTATACGGCGGACGAGGCGGAAAAGGGCGGCATCAGCCCGCACGACGGTTTGGAAATGGCGCGTACCTTCAAAGATACGGGGCAGATCGACTTCCTGAACGTAATCCGTGGACGCATTCATACCGATCCCGCGCTGACCGATGTGATCCCGGTGCAGGGGATGAAATCTGCCCCACATCTGGATTTCGCGGGTGCGGTGCGCGAGGCGACTGGGATGCCCACCTTCCACGCCGCGCGTATCCCTGATGTGGCGACGGCGCGTCACGCGGTCTCGGCGGGGCTTCTGGATATGGTGGGCATGACACGCGCGCACATGGCCGACCCGCATATCGTGCAAAAAATTGTCGAAGGGCGCGAGGATGATATCCGTCCTTGCGTTGGCGCAACCTATTGTTTGGACCGGATATATCAGGCGGGCGATGCGCTGTGCATCCATAACGCTGCCACCGGGCGCGAACTGACCATGCCGCATGTGATTACCCGCGCCACCCAAGCGCGCAAGGTCGTCGTGGTGGGCGCCGGTCCCGCAGGGTTAGAGGCCGCGCGCGTCGCCGCCGAACGGGGCCACGATGTGACAGTGTTCGAGGCCCAGCCAGACCCCGGGGGACAGGTGCGCCTGACCGCACAAACTCCACGGCGGCGCGAGATGATCGGCATTATCGAATGGCGCATGGCGCAATGCGCAACCCGCGATGTGACGTTTCATTTCAATACATGGGTCGAGGCCGCCGATATCATCGCGCTTAACCCTGACGTGGTAATCATCGCCACCGGTGGCCTGCCCAATCTTGAGTTGTTTGAAACGCAAGGCGAACAGGATCTGGCGATCAGCGCTTGGGACGTGATCGCGGGGGATGTGAAATGCGCAGGCGACGTGCTGATCTATGACGAAAGTGGCGACCACCCGGCCCTGCAAGCCGCCGAAGTCGCGGCAGAAACAGGCGCGCGGGTCGAGGTCATGACGCCCGACCGCACCTTTGCACCCGATATCATGGCGATGAACCTTGTGCCCTACATGCGCTCGTTGCAGCCCAAGGGTGTGCGCTTCACCGTGACCGAGCGGCTTTTGGACATTGCCCGCGACGGCAACCGTCTGCGCGTGACCATCGGCACGGATTATTCCGACCTAACCCGTCAGGCCAGCTATGATCAGGTGGTGGTAAATTACGGCACCGTGCCGATGGCGGATCTGTATTTCGACCTGAAAGAAGCGTCCTTGAACCGGGGCGAGGTGGATCAGAACGCTCTGACCCAAGGGCGCGCGCAGACCATCCACACCAATCCAGACGGCGCATTCCAGTTGTTCCGTATTGGCGATGCGGTGGCGGCGCGCAACACGCACGCGGCAATCTATGACGCGTTGCGGCTGGTCAAGGACATCTGAGGGGCGCGCCTTGCGTCAGGCGCCCTGCTGCACACGTTCGATATAAGCGCGTAATTCGCCGGCTTCATGCCGCGCATCGCGCAGGCCGTCCATCGCAGCGCTTAGTTCGGCCTCGGTCTGGTGCAGCTGATTGGACATCTCGGCCTCGCGCTGTTGCAGGTATGCTACGGCCTGATCGCGGGTTTCTTCTGCCTCGTGCAGGGCTTGGGCCATCCTGTCCAGCTCGCCCATCTCATCGCCGGGAACCTGCACGAAACGATTGATCAGCCAATGGGCAAACCACCCCAGCGCAAAGGCCACGAACAGGATGATGGCAGTGACGATGATAAACTCGGTTCTGTTCATCGGCGAAAGTCCTTGCTTGTTAGCCTAGCGTTCAGGGCGTGGTTGGGGGCGGGCGTCGTCGTCGTCGGGGGTTGCGACCTCGGGCGGGGATTCTGCGTCGGGGTCGGTGGTATCGTCGCCTTCTTCTGCCGGATCAGGGGCGTCCGAATTGCTGGCGCCGTCGTCCGGTTCTGTTGCGTCATCGTCCGAGGCTTCGCCGTCTTCGTCGTCAGTCGTCGTTGCTTCTAACAGGCGGAATTCGATGCGCCGATTGGCTTCGCGACCTGCAGCGGTGGTGTTATCGGCGATGGGATCGGCTTCGCCATATCCTTCCGCTGTCAGGTTTGTGGTCAAAATGCGGCGGGTTAAAAGCGCATTAAGAACCGCTTGGGCCCGGCTTTTGGACAGGGCAAGGTTCATTTCTTCGCGCCCTTGGCTGTCGGTGTAACCGGCGATTTCCATGCGGACATCGGCGCAATCCTTCATGATCTCTGCGATCTTATCGACCGACTCCGCCGCTGACGCCTCGATATTCGCGGAACCGGGGGCGAAAGTGATCTTGGCCTTGGCAAGCACCGCGTTGATGTCGGCAGCACATTGTTCCGGGCTGGGTAGGGCGTGGCGCGGGTCCAGTTCCTCTTTATACTCCACACTGACCTGAAAATTCTCCGACGCACCCAGTTTTTCGCTGAGGATGCGCGAGACTGCGGCACTAGCGTCTTGGTCGCCGGTCAGGCCGCTGATATCCACGACCTCAGGCTGAACCACAGCTGCGCCGCTGGTCAGATATGACAGCGCGTCCAACGCGGCCAGAACCCGGGTGGGCCAGTCGGTCGGCAGGTCCTGGTCCAGCCGTGTTGCGGGATAGACATTGGCCGTTCCGAACTTGGCGCGGGCAAAGCTTTCGGTCGCGCTGCGCAGGGTATCGTCGGTCAGACGTCCACGAAGCTGCACAAGCCCTTCGGGGCTGCGGGTGGCGACGAACTCGGGCGGCCCTTCGCCTTCGCCACTACCATCAATCTTGACCGGGGCGGGCAACACGGAATGCAGGGAATAAAGGTCGGGCAGGTCGTTTTCCAACTCGCCCACGATACGGTCAAAGGCCGATTGTTGTGTGGTGTCGGGTGCCACAAGCGTCACATCGGCATCCGAGAAGGTGATCGAGCCGCCGCCCAGTGCCTTCACGGCCTGAATGCCGGTTTCGACGGCGTCCGGCCAATCGGGCGAAGGCACGCCCAGGCCCAATGTACATGTGGCGCCACCGGTCAAGCCCGCATCGGTCGCGGCAGCGATGATCTTCTTGCGGCCCTCGGTCGTGTGGGCCGAACAGGCATCAAAACGCGCGCCTTTGTCGTCGATCATGAAGCGCAGGGTAAAGGGGGTAATCACCGGGCGCGGGGCCGCAATATCAATCGACAAACGTGCCGCGCGCGGGGATTCACGTTTCAGATTGCGCGTCCAGGTCGTCTTTTGGGCCTCGCTGTCAGCCAGCGCGGTGATCGCCACCTTGTCCGCATCCATCGAGATCTTCGAACGTGGCAATGTCTCAAGCGCATAGACAGCGAAAGCCAGCACCTCGTCCCACGTGGCGGGAACCGGATAATCGGCCACCTCAAGCAAATCGGTGACATGGGCGTCGCCGGCAATGGCGCGGACATCTTCGTTCAGCCCGTCCCGGTCGGATTTCGCGGGGATTAGCCCGATCATCGAGATGCCGGCATCGTTGCGCAGAATCTCGATCGAAAAGCGCGGCGGATCAATGGCGTCGGCGTCTGGGATAATCACGTTGTCGATGACGCGGGTTGAATCGACGACCGTCCCCGCGGTGGACAGGGCGCGAAACCGCGCGGCTTCGTTGGGTGCGACACCCGACAGGATGACTTGCAGACCATCCGCCTGAACTTGGGTCCATTCGTGTCCTTGCAAGAAAAGCTCGCGCTTGACCGAATCCAGCGATGACCGCTCGATCGACGAAACGGTTAGGTTTGCCACCAACAATGACACCAAAGCTGCGACGAAGAACGAGGCAGGAACCAAAAGTACTTGCGAAAGGCGCATACTGAGCAGCGTCCGTTAACGTGAGAATCCTATGCTACTTAAGGCGTGTCGCGGGCCTATGCAATCATACCAAAACGGCGACGGCAAGAAACAGCACGGGAATAAGGCCGGTGCTTCGGTTGGATCGAAACAAGCGTAAGCAGGTGTCTGGGTCGTCGGGCTTTAGCTGCCTGAGCTGCCACATCATGTGCCATCCCATGAACCAAACGCCACCAAGCGCTATGACCAAAGACAGCACGTTTTCACTTGGAACAAACACAAGCCCAAAGGAAAATGCCATGAGCGCGACGGTCAGAGCCTGGAAGAAAAACAGCCATGTGCGGCTGTTGTCGCCAAACAGCCGCGCGGTGGATTTAACCCCGATAAGGGCGTCATCTTCGGTGTCCTGATGGGCATAGATCGTGTCATAAAACAGCGTCCAGGCGATGCCTGCGGCATATAGCACCACCGCGGGCCAGCCAAGGCTGCCCGTATGCGCGGTCCACGCCAACAGCGCGCCCCAGTTGAAGGCGATGCCCAGAAAGACCTGAGGCCACCACGTGAACCGTTTGGCGAACGGATAGATGGCGACCGGAGCCAGTGAAACGACGCCAAGCAGAATGGTTGCGCCGTTGAAAGTCAGCAAGATCCCAAGCGCGATCAAGGATTGCAGCGCCATCCAGATCGCCGCCTGCTTTGCCGTGACTTGCCCGGACGGAATGGGGCGGCTGCGCGTCCGTTCGACCTTTGAGTCGATGTCCCGGTCGGTGATGTCGTTCCAGGTGCAACCTGCGCCACGCATCAGCCACGCCCCGATGGCGCAGCCCAGCATGATCCACAGATCGAACCAGCCAAACCGCCCCGTATGGCCCGCCGCCAGAAGCACGCCCCACCAACAGGGCAACAGCAAAAGCCAAGTGCCGATGGGACGGTCAGCCCGGCTCAGGCGCAGGTAAGGGCGGCTCCAGCCCGGTGCACGACGATCGACCCAATTGCCGGTATAGGCATCGGCGACCTGCCCTTTTGGCTCTGGCATATTGGCGTTTTGGGTCATAGGTTCCCCTCATGAAACAGGCGAAAGTCAGGCTCTATGTAGATCACCCCTTGGGCAAGGGGCAAACCGTTTCGCTGGAACGCGATCAAGCGCATTACCTTTTCGGGGTGATGCGGCTGGGCGAGGGCGACCTTGTCGCCCTGTTCAATGGCCGGGACGGAGAGTTCCCGGCCCGCGTGATCGAGGCTGGGAAACGCAAGGGCGTTCTGGAATGCCAGGCGCAGTCGCGCCCTTTGCATATGCCGCCCGACCTGTGGCTGTGCTTTGCACCGATCAAGAAAGCGCGCACCGACTTCATCGTAGAAAAAGCCGCCGAGATGGGGGCGGCCCTGATCCAGCCCATGTCGACAGAATACACCAATTCCGAACGCATTCGCCTTGACCGGCTGCAAGCCCATGCCATTGAGGCCGCCGAGCAATGCGGCGGCACATATGTGCCCGAGGTCGTGGACCTGATGCGCATGGACAAGCTGCTGGATGCGTGGCCCGACGATCGCCAGATCATGTTCTGCGACGAGACACTTGTGGGCGCGGCAGAAACCCTGAGTGCAGCCAGCGGCCATCGCTGGGCGATCTTCATCGGGCCGGAAGGTGGCTTTTCCGACCGTGAACGCGCGCGTCTGCACGCAACGGACATCGCCCACCCCGTTAGCCTTGGCCCGCGTATCTTGCGGGCGGATACAGCCGCGGTGGCAGCCATGACCTTGTGGCAGCAGGCCTTGGGGGATTGGACGTGATCCGCCCGGCCCACGCGTGGGATGAAGCTGCGATTGATGCGTTTCTGGCACATCACGCCGAGACGAGCATGTTTCTCCGCTCGAACCTTTCACGGTTTGGGTTGTTTGATCGCGAACATACGCACGCGACAGAATTCTGGCTGTCTGGCTCAGAGCAGATTGAAGCTGTGTTCGGTATCTCGAACGCCGGGTTTGCAATGAGCCAGGCGCCCGGTGCGACTGCCGCCCATTGGGACGCGTTTGCAGCCGAAATTGCCGGGCGGCAACTGGCGGGTATCACGGGGGAAACCAGGCAGGTCGATGCCGCAAAACGGGCGCTGAAGGTCGAGGGTGCGGATTGGGCGCTGGATGCGCCCGAACCACTTTACCGATTGTCGTTGGCCGATCTTAATGTGCCAGAGCAGCCCGGCGCTATTCGACAGCCGGTTGAAGCGGACAAGGATCTGATCTTCTCATGGGCCCGCGCATATTCTGCTGAACTTCATATGTCTTCGCCCGAACGACTGGATGAAGAGGCGCAGGGCCGAACGGACCGAGCATTGGAAACTGGTGACGTGCGTATTATGGAGGTCAACGGTCAGCCGGTTGCCATGACAGCGATCAACGCACGCCTGCCCGACATGATCCAGATCGGGGGCGTCTACACACCTCCGACGCTGCGTGGCAAGGGGTATGCCCGCCGCGTCGTTGCTCTCCACCTCGCCGAGGAGCGAGAGCAGGGCGTGACAAACGCCATCCTGTTTGCCAGTGGACCCGCCGCCTGTCGCGCCTATGAAGCCATCGGATTTCGCCACATCGGCTCTTACGCGCTGGCTATACTGAAAGAGCCAGTCATATTGGGTGTCGCATGAGCTTTGTTCGACCAGATGCATCAGTTGCACTGGCGCGCTACCGCGAGGCGCTGGTTGGCGGCAGCGTGCTATTGCTGGGTCTGTGGTGGGCGTGGGGCTCTTTGGGGCTCATAAAATGGATGGGATTGGTACTGGCCGCGTTTGGCGCGTTAATCCTGTGGTCGGGCCTGCGTCACGCGCGCATCCGTGCCGGGCACGGTGGTATCGGTGTCGTGCAGGTGGACGAACGGCAAATCACCTATCTGGCCCCAATCGGAGGCGGCTTTGCATCTTTGGACGATGTTCAGCGGATCGAAATCACCAAAGATCGTGCGGGTATGGCGGTTTGGTCCTTACGCTCGGGCAGCGACATTCTGTTTATCCCCGCGCGCGCTGAAGGGGCCGAGGCGTTGTTTGACGCGCTCACCGCCCTTTCGGGCGCAGACATCGATGCAGCCATCCGTGCGGCCAACGCCCCACCCAATGAAACTGTCGTGATCTGGAAGCGACCGGTCGTATCGCTGCATTGACAGTCCCGGCCCATTGGACCACCACTGAAAGACCTTGCAAGGCGCGAACAGTCAGGAGACGCCCATGTCCATCCCTCAGTCCGGCGGCGGACCGATCACCGACCAAGATCAATTGGCCCAATATCTCTCAGACGGCTGCAAGCCGCGTGATACGTGGAAGATCGGGACCGAGCACGAGAAATTCGGCTATTGTCAGGACACGCTGAATCCGCTGCCCTATGAGGGGCCGAGGTCCATTCTGGCGATGCTGGAAGGGCTGCGCGACCGCTTCAACTGGTCCGAAGTGCGCGAGGCGGGCAACCTGATCGGCCTTGAACGCGACGGGGCAAATATCAGCCTTGAACCGGGCGGACAGTTCGAACTGTCCGGCGCGCCCTTGGACAGTATCCACCAGACCTGCGACGAGGTGAACGAACACCTGCGCGAGGTGCAAGAGGTCGCCGACAAAATCGGCGCGCGATTCATCGGTCTGGGCGCGGCGCCCGAATGGACGCATGAACAGATGCCGGTGATGCCCAAGGGGCGTTACAAGCTGATGACCGATTACATGGACACGGTCGGCACCCATGGCAAACAGATGATGTATCGGACCTGCACGGTTCAGGTGAACCTCGACTTCGCAAGCGAGGCCGACATGGTGCAGAAATTCCGGGTGGCACTGGCGTTGCAGCCCGTTGCCACCGCGCTTTTCGCCAACTCGCCGTTCTTTGAAGGCAAGCCCAACGGTCACAAGTCGTGGCGGTCGCGCATCTGGCGTGATCTGGATCCTGACCGCACCGGAATGCTGCCCTTTGTGTTCGAAGACGGCATGGGGTTTGAACGCTATGTCCAATACGCGCTGGATGTGCCGATGTATTTCGTCTATCGCGACGGCGAATATATCGACGCGCTGGGCCAGTCGTTCCGGGACTTCATGCAAGGCAAACTGCCCGCGCTGCCGGGTGAAACGCCAACGCTTTCCGATTGGGCCGACCATCTGACCACGATTTTCCCCGAGGCCCGTATCAAACAATATATGGAGATGCGCGGCGCCGATGGCGGCCCATGGCGACGTCTATGCGCGCTGCCGGCGTTCTGGGTCGGGTTGATGTATGACGCCAGCAGCCTTGATGCGGCTTGGGATTTGGTCAAAAACCTTGACGCTGAAACCCGCGAAGGGCTGCGTGTGGCGGCATCGGTCAAAGGTCTGCAAGGCGAGGCGGGCGGCGTGAAACTGCACGACCTTGCCCGCGAGGCGGTGAAGATCGCCGAAGCTGGCCTGAAAGCCCGTGGTCGGGTCGGAAGCGGCGGCATGGTCCCCGACGAGACCCACTTCCTGAACGCCGTTCAGGAAAGCGTCGAAGAGGGCCGCTCGCCCGCCTGTGAACTGCTGGCGAAGTATCACGGCGAATGGGATGGCGATCTGAAACGGATTTACGCCGAATACAGTTACTAAGGACTGTTGCGTTCTGGGCGGCGCATTTTTGTTGGCGGTCTGCTGGCCCGACAATGACGAAACCGCTCGCGGGATAGAGGCGGGCGCTTGCGATGGCTGACGCGTGCTGGGCGGAGCGGTGCGATTTGGTGGCTACGCAGGTTTGCTATGGGCCGGAAACGTCGCTTTGCATATGGCACAGGTGCGTGTTGGGGCTCCACGTATGGGTTAGGTTTCGCTGTTCTGATTTTCTTCGACAGTTGCGCGCGCACTTTTGACCGCCAGCCACCCACCCCAAAGACCCGCAAAGATCAAGCCCGATGCGCAGAATAATGTCAGCCAGAAAAGATGTGTAAGTGCATCTAAATCGATCACGTTTCGCTTGGGGTCATTCGGCAGATACCAGACGTCAACCGGCCCGCCTTCCGTCAGAGTGTCGAAAAGCGGTTCTCTGACACGTTGCTTTCCTTGCGTGTAAGGATCGGCGGCGGTCACGAAGGTGTAGGACACGCGGTAAGTCGTTCGTTGTTTGTTTTGATACTCGTGCAAGTTTGTAATTTCACCGACAACCTTGACGCCCTTATCCGAAAACGCCGCTGCCTGTTGATAGGCGGAGATCTTGAACATCCCGAGCCCGATGCCCGCAGCGACAAGCAGTGGAAATACCCAGAATCTCTGGCGCCACAACACGCCGTTTACTGTTTGTTTCGGTTCGTCCATCGCCGTGTCCCTTGCACCATCTCAGCGTGTCAGGGTGACTGTGCGCCAACTTTTGACAGGTATCCCGCGCGCGACGGATGACGTATGAAAAATTCCGTACATCTGATCTGGGCCGACCACCATCAGTCGCACCGTCATATCCATGGTGGTGCCGTCTATTGTCGCTTGCGTTCGCCCGATCAGACGGGCGAGTTTGTCCACGCTGCACCCCATCAATATCTCTACGTCGGATGACGACAACATGGGCGCGGGAACGCCGTCTCGACTTGCATCGGCTTCAAATTTCCACGGCGGCTCGTCTGCCCAGTCAAAGACAATTGGCTGCTGTGCCTCCGGGTGTGTCCCGACCAGCCCACCACTTGGCGACATTTCAATCTGTATTGTTTCAATGTCTCCGCTTGCGGGGAACGGCATCGTCATGGGGCCCGCTATCACATACCCAGCGTGGTGCGCGATTTTCCATGGACCGACATACATGAGACTGATCTTGTCCCAAGCTTTGGGCGTCCCGTAGGTGCAGGCGACATTTTGTTGCGCATGTGCTGCGGAGGTGGCCAGCACAGAGAAGGCGAGATAGCAGGTGAATGAAATCATCTTGAACATGGTCACACTCTCTTTCAGCCTCTTTCAGCGGATTGAGGGGCAAATGCACACGCTTTGCCCGGTCCGGTTGTGCTTCATTGTTCTGTCAGTAGGGCATTTGGCAGGGTCGCAGTGAAGCTTCCGTCGACCTGCATCGTTCGTGACGGATCGACTTCGCCGCGCGTCAATGCTTCGCTGTAATATGCGGCGGCCGAAAAAGTGCCCTCAACAAACAGACCATCGTCCACCTCCTCAAGCGTTGTCAGAGAAAAGACAATCTGGTCCTCTTCATTCGCCAGCCAGCCAGATTTCCAACCATCGGCAAGATAGGTCAGAGAGACATTCAAAGGGATCACTGTGTCGCCAACAGTCATAACATCGAAGCCGAGCAGAAAACTGTCTTTCATCTCAGCAGTGGTTTCTGTGGTCGGCTGCCCCCAAAGGGTGAAACTCTTCATATTCGCGACCGCGATGGTTAAACCAAAACTCTTGCTTTCCGCCCCCTGAGACGTCAAAAACCACGTCCGCTCAGCGCCGTCGAGCCGGGCCGTCAGCGTGCCAAACGCGTCTTGTGCTACAGAAATTGTTGGTATGAGCAACAATGCCAGAGCTAGGGCGGTATTGCGATAGAGGGAACGGGTCATGTGAACTCCGATCATGGAACGAACGCGGTTATCGCGTCGAAAAAAAGCCAAACAACTCATGGCTGATGCAGGCAAAATCATCTGTTATCAAACTGCCGGGCACGATAATCGAAGCCCTAAATTCAACTATGCCCTAATAATTTGGTCCGTCAAGGACGCCGTCAGAGGTAGTTCCGACCAGATTGCAGCCCCGTGGGCAGGCCCGCGCGTTGCGAAGATACCCGGTCAATTTCATGTACAGCAGACGTTCAGGCCGGATGTGCCATCTGATAATTTGGGATCTTCCAAGACCTTTGCGGCAATTTAGGCCAACTTCAGTTATGGGCCAAGAACAGCACACAGGTTCTTCAATGCGTCCGTATTGATCAGAAAAGGCACTGCGCTGACGCAGCACATGACGCTTTCGGTTCGCCTTGTGCAGCGTCAGCGCTATCTGAGACTGGGATAGGATTTTGTGCAAGGTTGCGCTTTCATCGTTCGGTATCCATCCTATCGTTGCAACAACAATCATGTACCGTGAAACTGAAATTTGGAGAGTCCACTATGGCAACCACCGGCAAGCAACTGTTCACGACATTGGACGCGAACGGAACTTTGACTGTAGCGATCGAGGACGTCACGTTTCCAGATCCGACAGGCAATCAAGTGCTCGTGAAAATGGAAGCAGCGCCAATCAATCCATCGGACCTTGCCATTCTGGTTGGTGCGGCTGATTTGGAAAATGCCAGCTATTCGCAGGGCAAATTCGTCGCGACGGTGCCGGAACCGTTCAACGCGGGCTCAAAATCGCGCCATGGGCTCAAACTGCCTGCCGGGAACGAAGGGGCCGGCACGGTTGTCGCTGTCGGCGACAGTGACACAGCCAAGGCGCTGGCCGGGCAACGCGTTTCCTGCGTTCCAGGTAATGCCTATAGTCAGTATTGTATCGCCGACGCGGCCATGTGCCTTCCGTTGGGCGATCATTCGGCTGAGGAAGGCGCGAGCGGCTTCGTCAATCCCATGACTGCCTTGGGGTTCGCCGAGAACGCAAAGTTGGACGGGCAGGACGCAATACTGCATACGGTCGGGGCATCCAACCTTGGCCAGATGCTGACCCGCATTTGCAAGGAAGATGGGATTGGTCTGGTCAATATTGTCCGAAGGGAAAGCCAGGTCGGCTTGCTCGAAGGGCTTGGAGCCACACATGTGGTCAACTCTTCGGATGACGACTTTATGCACCAGCTTACGTCCGCGATCGAAGACACCGGCGCATTCTACGGCTTTGATCCGATCGGAGGCGGCAAATCGGTTGACACTGCCTTCAAGGCCATGGAGCAGGTCGCGGTAAGTAGAATGACAGAGTACTCGCGCTATGGCTCGAACCAGCCAAAGCGTATGTTCATCTACGGGCGTCTGGACACCGGCCTGACGACGTTGTCGCCAAGCTACGGCTTTGGCTGGACACTTTCGGGGTGGTTGCTGTTTCCCTTCCTTCAAGCGGTGGGGGCCGAAACCATGGGCCGTATGCGCAAGCGCGTGCTCGACAATCTTACGACGACTTTCGCCAGTAATTACAAGAAGCGTGTCAATCTCGACGAAATGCTGACCAAGCAGGCTGTCACTGATTATAATGCGATGAAAACTGGTGAGAAATACCTCGTCACGCCTTGGTCATGACGCTGTGTTACGAGAATGCGAGGGTCATATCTGTGGCATAAAGAACCTCTGCGAACGGCGCCTGATTTACTCGAAGTCAGGCCAAGCCGATGCCCGTGAACTAGCGCGCTATCGTGCGCGAGACTTCGTAAGATGCGAGGCGCTTCGACGCCGTCTTCGATGACGAAGTGGTATAATTGGTGTGCCTTAACAAGAGATGGACCGCACGCAGGTTTCCCGCCTTCTTGTAGATCTGCGTCACCTTAGTCTGGCGCATTGACTGTGTGCCCTCGCCGCTCGCCTCAAGGCCAATCGACGACACCAATCCCGGACAATCCGTGCATATTGGCGGGTCGAGATACTTAACCGTTCGTGAAAACGGCGGGGCGACGCGCACGAATGGCAGTTAAGTTTTCATTTCCATGACTGATCCTCCGATCTGCCATGCTCGCCCACGCCGACAACCCGACGTTGACGGCCCACTATGACACAGAATGCGCTCTGCATCTTCGGCCTGGTTCTTGCCCTTTTGTCGTATACAGCGCCGCGCACGAACGTCCGCTAACGCAGTTACGGCAGGTTGAGGTGCTATGCCGCCCCTCAGGGCATCACCAACTTTCGCGCGTTTCTCCGCCTCAGAGATGAACTGCTGAACGCAGAGGTCTTCTACAGCCTGCGAGAAGCGCAAATTCTGATTGAACAATGGAGGAAGCACTACAACATGAAACGACCACATAGTGCCTTGGGCTACCGCCCACCGGCCCCGGAAACCATCGTCCCGATGGAGCCCAAGCCAATCATGCACTAACATACGAACTGGACCACTTAGGTGGGGCTGATCACCTCAGTCACCCTGGCAATGCGGTCGCAATGGGAACACCAATCGGCTTCTCAGGCAGCACCTTTCCCGGGTTCATGATGCCTTTTGGGTCCAACGCCTGTTTGATCTGGCGCATCACGGCCAGTGCTATCTTGTCCTTGCGTCGACGCATCGACGGTAGTTTTGACAGCCCAATTCCGTGTTCTGCCGAAAAGCTGCCGCCCATGGAAAGGGTGACATCCTCGACCCGTTCCATGATGGGATCGACCAGCGCGGGCGCGCTGGGAAAGACGGTATAGTGGATGTTGCCGTCGCCCAGATGCGCGACCTCGATCACCTCGGCGTCGGGGTCCACTTGCTGCATTTCACCACCCATGCGGGTCAGGAAAGGCTCGACCTGATCCAGTGGCAGGGCGATGTCGTTGTTGACCAGCGGGTCGCGGGACAAGACGACCTCGGCCACGGATTCGCGCATGTGCCACATCCGGATGCGCTGGGCGTCGTTTTGGGCGATATTTGCGTCAAGGATAGCGTCGTCTTCCATGAAGCTTGCCAAGACTTCCTCAAGCCGGTTGGTCAGGGGGATCGAGCCATCGTCGCCGGGAATGGCATCCCGTTCAATCGTTGATCCGATTTCCGTCAGAATGTTGATGGCGTAGCTTTCCGCAAATGGCGGGCGCTGGTCGGGGTGTTTTTCAAGCAATGCATCGAAATAGCGGTCGGGCATGTATTCGAACGCCTCGACCGCGCCGCCGGTGGCGTCTTGCAGCCGGTTCAGGATGGACAAAGCGTCGCCCAATGACGCGACCGCGAGCATGGCTGTGGCGCGGGCCTTTGGGGCAGGGACCAGTTTCAGAACCGCGCCGGTGATCACCGCCAGCGTGCCTTCGGACCCAATCAACAGGTCGCGCAGGTCATAGCCGGAATTGTCCTTGTGCAACTCGCTCATCAAATCAAGCAGGTCGCCGTTGGGCAGTACGGCTTCGATCCCGATGCACAGGTCACGGGTGTTGCCGTGGCGCACGACATTTGACCCGCCCGCGTTGGTGGCCAGCATTCCCGCGATCATACACGATCCTTTGGCGCCGAAACTCATCGGAAACTCCAGATCGTGCGCGGCGACGGCGGCTTGCAGGGTTTCCAGGACAACGCCGCCATCCACAATGGCAACGCGTGCATCGGGCCGGATGTCGCGAATGCGGTTTATGCGTGATAAAGACAGCATCAGGCTACCGTCGGACGCGTGGGCCCCACCCGCCAACCCCGTATTGCCCGACACTGGAACGACCGGGGTGCCGGTGTCATGGGCGATGGCCATGATAGCTTGCACGTCGCGCGTTGACCCGGGACGCAGCACGGCCAAGGGCGTGTTGTGATACGTGCCCAACCAGTCGCTGTC
This sequence comes from Aliiroseovarius sediminis, assembly GCF_022678485.1. GTDB lineage: Bacteria > Pseudomonadota > Alphaproteobacteria > Rhodobacterales > Rhodobacteraceae > Aliiroseovarius > Aliiroseovarius sediminis. Next base: position 282,753 of record NZ_JALBYP010000026.1, on the reverse strand, counting down.
CCAAGGTGCCATATCCGCGCCTGTCAACACATGCGCCGTCCCGATGGCGTCGCGAAGTTGTTGCAAAAGTTCCATGTGACCTCCTGTCTTTCGCGCAACCTAGGCGCGGGCGGCGGCAAGGTATAGTCGCAATCCCGCGTGACAGGTGCGCGACGGGATGTTAGCGATATCCTGCCGCATGATGCAGCGGTTCAGACGATGATCGGAGACCCCATGACCCACATCCTCGCCATTGATCAGGGCACCACATCTTCGCGCGCCATTCTGTTTGACGACCAGATCCGGCCGATCCGAACCGCGCAGCGCGAGTTCAAGCAGTACTACCCCGCCTCGGGCTGGGTGGAACACGACCCCGAGGAGATCTGGTCCACTGTCCGCGACACCTGCCTTGAGACCGCTGACGGGGCCAAGGTTGCCGCCATCGGCATCACCAACCAGCGCGAAACGACGCTGGTGTGGGACCGCGCCACCGGCAAACCGATTTACAACGCCATCGTTTGGCAAGACCGGCGCACAGCCGCGACCTGTGCCGCCCTGAAGAAGACCGGGCACGAGGCATTCGTGACCGACCGCACGGGGCTGTTGCTGGACCCCTATTTCTCGGCCACCAAGCTGGCATGGATTTTGGAGAATGTGGACGGTGCCCGCGCACGTGCCGAAGCCGGAGAGCTGGCGTTCGGCACCGTCGACACGTTCCTGATCTGGCGGCTGACGAATGGCGCGCGCCATGTGACGGATGCGACGAATGCCGCGCGGACCATGCTTTATGATATCAAGACCGGCCGATGGGATGCAGACATCTGTTCCATGCTGGATATTCCAATGTCGATGCTGCCCGAGGTGCTGGATTGCGCGGCTGATTTCGGGGCGACTGATCTGTTCGGGGGCGATACACCCATTCTGGGCGTTGCGGGCGATCAACAGGCAGCGACGATCGGGCAGGCGTGTTTCAAACCGGGGATGATGAAATCGACCTATGGCACCGGGTGCTTTGCGCTTTTGAACACGGGTGATGCCCCGGTTGCGTCAAAAAACCGGTTGCTGACCACGATCGCCTATCAGCTTGACGGCACACCGACCTATGCGCTGGAAGGATCGATCTTCATCGCGGGCGCTGCCGTGCAATGGCTGCGCGACGGGTTGGGGATCATCAAGGATGCCAGTCAAACCGGCGCGCTGGCCCAAGCCGCCGATCCCGAACAAGAGGTGATCCTTGTCCCCGCTTTCACCGGCCTTGGCGCACCCTACTGGGATGCCGACTGCCGTGGCGCGATATTTGGCCTGACGCGCGGCTCTGGCCCCAAGGAATTCGCGCGCGCGGCGTTGGAAAGCGTCGGGTTTCAGACCCGCGACCTGCTGGAGGCGATGCAAGCCGATATGGGGGCGAAGGCAGACACGGTCCTGCGCGTTGATGGCGGAATGGCGGCGTCTGACTGGACGATGCAGTTTCTGGCTGACATCACCGGGGCGGCCGTGGACCGCCCAACCGTGCTTGAGACCACCGCGCTGGGGGCGGCATGGCTGGCGGGGATGCGCGCAGGCATTTACCCCAATCAAGACGGGTTTGCCGAGCGATGGGCGCTGGATTACCGGTTCGAGGTCAAGATGGACGACGCCACGCGCAACCGCCGCTATGACGCGTGGCAGGGTGCGGTCAGCCGAACGCTGAGCCGCCGGGACTAAGCCCCGGTCGGCTTGGTCGAACGATAAATCCCCTCGGGCAGGTTCAAGGCGGCTGTCAGGTCGCCAAGTTGCGCCGGCGACAGCGTGATCCGATGCACCATATCGGTGCGCGGGTCCCATTGCTCCAGGGTGATGCAATCGTCGAACGCGTTGATGGTGACGTCTTCGTTCAAGGGCGCGCGGCCTTCATCCACAAGGGTGACGACGGTGGCGTCAAATTCGTGCTCAATGGTAAACATGAACCGAGTGTACGCGATCATGCGGCAAACACCAGTGTGCATCTGGTCAGCCGGGTGAAGGCGGCGTATATAGCCTTGGAAGGCAGGGCAGATGCAGCAATTCAACGGATTTCTCACGGACCGAGGGTCGAAATATGCCGTATCCGGCGGCCCTGTTGCATCGCGCGCCGATGTAAAGGCGTTCTTGAAGAACCTGACCCGCGACAAGCGTTTTGCCAAGGCGACCCACAACACATGGGCGGCGATCCTGCCCGATGACGGCCCCACCAAAGGCGACGATGGGGAAGCTGGGGCGGGGCTGGTCATTCTGCGGATGCTGGAACGCGAAGGGCTGCATGGCCACATCATCGTCGTGACCCGCTGGTTTGGTGGCACCAAGCTGGGCGGCGATCGTTTTCGTCGCGTGCAGGATTGCGTGGATCATTACCTTTCTCACACCCAACCGGAGACGCGGGAATGATCATATCTGAACTGAAACGCTGGTGGCGGACGTGGAACTGGTCTTGGGCCGGATGGCGCATGGCCTGGCAGTCGGAAAAATCGGTGCGACAATGGACCGTCGTCTGCCTGCTGTCCTGCGGGCTTGCACTGTGGCTTGATCTGACGGGTGGCGAGCGTGCCTTGCTGCTGGCCCTGTCGGTGTTGGTCGTGGCGTCCGAACTGATCAACACGGCCATCGAACGGACCGTCGATCTGATCACGCAGGATATTCACCCGCTGGCTGGGCAGGCCAAAGATGCCGCCAGTGCGTTTGTCGTGCTGACCGCGCTTGCGGGGGCTGTCGCGTGGTTAGCGATCCTGCTGGGTTAGAGGTCAGTTACCGCTTTCTTCTTCCAAATGCAGCTTCATGTCGATCAGCACATGCTGAAGGGCCAAAGTCTCGCGCAACAGGCGCTTGGCCTCGTTGATGCTGATCACACCATCTTCGATGGATTGCTGATATTCCCCCATCAACATCGCGAACCGTTGTGACAGGGCGATCACATCGGAATTGACCCCACCGCTGGCGGTGTTCTTGCGTTCGGAATCGTAAGACATCGTGATCCCGCCCAATTCGGCCAGCGCGCCGGTGACATGGGGATAACGTGCGGCCTTTTCCAACGCGGCAACCGCATCGACGGGCATGAAGCGGTCGGCGTGTTCGTCGCTGTCGGAATAATACCGGCCAAGCGTCGCTTTGGACTTGCCGGTCAGCTTGCACGCGGCCTCAAGCCCCACATCCTTGACCAGGGTTTCGGTGTGTTTCTTCAGGTAACTGTTGATGCTGTCCATGTCTGTAACCTCCTGGCGCGCAACCGTATCGCGGGGAAACCCGCACTTCTTTTCCCATTAATCTGCGCGCAAGGGAATGGCTTAATTATACGAGTGGTGAGTTGGTGAGTGTACAGAGTGCCTGGCGCATGTTGCGCCAGCGCGCGGAGGGGGCCTGCTGCGTGTATTGCAGCAGGCGGTCTGGGCATCTTGTTCAGGCCAGTGTCGGTGCGACACAAGGATTGAGGGTGAGGGTCCGTTCCATCCCCAGGGTTTCGACCCGCTGGCTTTCATCATCGGTCCGTCGTTGCCGCCCCCCTCTCCGCTAGCATGTGTAATGGATGGTCTTGATCAGAAACACACAGCGGCGTAATCCCTGCGCATGGCGAAACTCTATTTTCAATATTCGACGATGAACGCAGGGAAATCGACCCTGTTGTTGCAGGCCAGTCATAACTATGGCGAACGCGGGATGCAGACCTATCTGATCACGGCAAAGCTGGACAATCGGGCGGGGGCTGCGCGGATTGGCAGCCGGATCGGCATTGGGTCGGACGCTGACACCTTTGCTGTGGGCGAAGATTTGTTCGCGAAGATCAGGACCCGCCTGACCGTTGGTCCCTGTGCCTGCGTGTTCATAGACGAAGCGCAGTTTCTGGAACCCGATCAGGTATGGCAACTGGCGCGCGTGGTGGATGACCTTGGCGTGCCGGTCATGTGCTATGGTCTGCGCGTTGATTTTCAGGGCAACCTGTTTCCCGGCTCTGCCGCCCTTTTGGCGCTGGCCGATGAAATGCGCGAGGTGCGCACGATCTGCCATTGCGGCAAGAAGGCCACGATGGTGGTGCGCCAAGACGACGCGGGCAATGTGTTGACCGCTGGCGACCAAGTGCAGATCGGCGGGAACGAGAGCTATGTCTCGCTCTGCCGCCGTCATTGGCGTCAGGCGGTAGGCGATCCCGTGACCGAGGCTTAGGTCAGACCGGGCTGATCAGCGGTTTGCCAGCGGCGAAGGCTTCCAGATTGTCCATTGCCAGCATTCCCATCGCGGTGCGCACCTCAAGCGTGGCGGTGCCAAGATGGGGCAGCAGGGCGACATTTTCACGGGCGATCAGGGCGTCGGGCACCTTGGGTTCAAATTCGTAAACATCCAGCCCCGCACCCGCGATTTGGCCCGCATCAAGGGCCGCGATCAGTGCGGCTTCGTCCACGATTTCACCGCGCGCGATGTTCACGAAGATGGCGTGGGGCTGCATCGCAGCGAATGTGTCTGCACCGATCAGGTGCCAAGTGTCAGTCCCGCCGGGCACGGCGATTACCAGAATATCGCAGGCACGGGCTACGTCCTGAATGCTGTCCAGTTGCCGCGCCGGGAAAGGCGGGGTCTTCGGCGAGCGGTTGAAAAACACGACTTCCATTTCGAACCCGTGGTGACAGCGCGCGGCAATTGCTTCGCCGATGCGCCCCATACCGATGATGCCGACGGTCTTGCCGGTGACGTGCATCCCCAGCATCTGTGTGGGGTGCCAACCGTCCCAGCGCCCGGCCCGCACCAGCCGTTCGCCTTCACCTGCGCGGCGGGCCGTCATCAGGATCAGCGTCATCGCGGTGTCGGCGGTAGCATCCGTGACCGCGCCGGGTGTGTTTGAGACGGCGATGCCGTTGGCGCGGGCGGCGTCCACGTCGATATGGTTGTAGCCCACACCGAAATTGGCCAGCAGCTTGGCGCGGATATTCCCTGCCGCCTTGAACACCTCGGCCGAGTAGAAATCGCCCAGCGTGGGCAGCACCAGATCGAAGTCGCGCAGGCTTGCTGCTATCTCGTCCTGCGACATAGAGGTGGTATCCCCGCGCAATGTCACATCGAAACCCGCGCGGGCGCGATCAATCACGGTGTCGGGCAGGGGGCGAGAGATAAAGAGCTTCATCAATACATCCTTGCGCCATCGGGCACAGATTTATCCGGGGTGAGCAGCACGATATCCTCGTTTTCGTCGGGCAGGCCAAGCACCAGAACCTCGCTCATCACCGGGCCGATCTGGCGCGGGGGGAAGTTGACGACCGCCAAAACCTCTTTGCCCACCAGCATTTCCGGATCGTAATGCGCGGTGATCTGGGCCGAGCTTTTCTTTTCACCAAGCTCTGATCCGAAATCCACCCATAGCTTGATGGCAGGCTTGCGAGCTTCGGGGAAGGGTTCGGCGCGGGTGATGGTGCCCTTTCGAATGTCCACTTTCAGGAAATCGTCAAAACTCAGGTCAGCCATTGGCAAGTTCTTTCGAACGGTTGGCTGCGGCGGCAACGGCGCGATTCAGAAGGGCGGGAAAGCCGTTTTCTTCGTTCATCAAAACCTCAAGCGCGGCGGCGGTGGTGCCGCCGGGGCTGGTCACGTTGACCCGCAACTGGGCCGGGTCATCATCGGCCTGCATCGCCAATGCGCCTGCACCTGCCACCGTCGCCTTGGCAAGCTGCATGGCCAGTTCGTCCGACAATCCTTGTGCTGCACCCGCTGCGGCCAGCGTTTCGATCAGGTGAAAGACATAGGCCGGACCCGAACCGGAAACCCCCGTGACCGCATCCATCTGGTGTTCGCCGTCTAGCCGGACAACCTGCCCAACGGCAGACAGCAGCGACTGGGCCATGTCCAGATGTCCTGCTGTGGCGTGGTCATTACCACACATCGCGGATATCCCGCGCGCGATGGCGGCTGGGGTGTTGGGCATGGCGCGGATGATCGGCGTTTCGCTGCCCAGCATGTCTTCGTAGGTTGCGATCGAGGTGCCAGCGGCGACTGACAGAAACAGCGTTTCACCATTGCCATACGCGGCCAGCGTCGGCAGCGCGTCCGCCATCATCTGCGGCTTGACGGCAACCAGAACGATGGCCGGGTTGTCCGGCAAATCCGCGTTCAGGTTGAGGCCTTCCAACCCGGCCAGCCAATCAGACGGATAGGGATCGTTCACCCATACAGATCCCACCGGCAATCCCTGTGCCAGCCAACCTTCCAGCATCGCTGATCCCATCTTGCCGCAGCCCAGCAAGACCAGCCCGCGTGCTTCAAGCTCTTTCATGTCACTTCCGGTCATAATGCATCCTCCGTGGTTGAGGTCATGGATAACGCGAGGCTTGGGCGAGGGGCCAGCAAAAAAGCCCGGTCACGGACCGAGCCTTTCTATTGGCGTGTCAAAGTGTGGGTTCAGGCGCGGCCGTAGGCCTCGGCCATCGCAACCTGAAGCGCGTCATCGACGCTGCGATCAGCCCAGCAGACCAGTTGGAACGCTGGATAGAACCGTTCAGACGTGCCAACGGCGCTTGAGATCAACTGGTCGATCTGCTGCGGGCTGACGATCTGCCCGCCGTTCAATGCAAGCCCATAACGATAGACCATCAGGCGTTGTTCATGCCAATAGGTGAACGCCCCGGTCCAGCACATGTCGTTGGTGCGGTTCAGGGCCTCGTAAAGGCGGGGCAGGCTTTCTTCCGGCGGCTCCATCTCGAACGTGCAGATCAGGCGCAGGGTCTCGTCATAGGGCGACCAGGCGAGCGTGATCGAATAGGTGCGCCACTGGCCTTCGACCGCCATGGCGATCTGGTCATCAGCCACACGGTCGAACTGCCAATCGTGGTGTTCGGCGATGGACTGAACCATGTCGATGGGGTGAAGGTCGTCGCCTTCGATGAACTGCTCGGTCGCGGACATGGTGCTGTCCTTCCATTCTTTTCAGCTTCGTGGCACGAGATCGGATCAGACCTCTGTGCGGCCACTAAAGCTTGATGCCTGTACTAGGTTCGGCGTTCTGCGCACCTTCCCTTACTAAATATGGTGTCAGGTCACTGAGTCGCTGTAAAGGCAAACTTTCGCGTGTGAACAAGTTGTCCACAGAAAACTTTTGTTTCTCCACAGGTTAACGCGCAGACGGGATGGCGGCGAAACAAGGCCGCATAAGCGTGCGCTGCTTGACCTTATCCCCCCGAAGCCCCAGTTTGCCGCGACAAACACAGGTCAGGAGACACAGGTGTCCAAAAACACAGCCCCGTTTTCCCGGTTCGAATGGCAGATCGCGTGGCGATACCTGCGCGCACGCCGCGCCGATGGGGGCGTCAGCACGATGACCTGGATCAGCCTGATCGGCATCACGTTGGCGGTTGCAGCCTTGATCATCACCTTGGCGGTGCGCACCGGGTTCCGCGATGAATTCGTCGACACGATTCTTGGCGCCAATGCGCATGTCGAGGTGTTCGCCCAAAGCTATGTGAACGAGGCCGGGCAGGTCGAACGCTCGATCACTGATTTTGACGGCTGGGCCGAGCGGATCGCCCAAGTGCCCGGCGTGACCCGCGCGGCCCCTCTGATCAAGGGCCAGGTCATGGCCAGTTCTGGTCAGAACAACGCGGGGGTCGAGGTGTTCGGCATCGCCTATGACGACCTTCTGGCGATCCCGCGCGTGGCCCACCCCGAAAGCCATGTCGGTGATATTGCGGCGTTTGAGACGGGTATCGCCATAGGCTCGGGTGTGGCCGCCGAGCTGGGCATCGGGCTGGGCGACAAGATCAAAATCATATCCCCCAACGGCGTAAAGACGGCTTTTGGCACCAGCCCGCGGGTGAACGCCTATGACGTGACCTATATTTTTACCGCCGGGCGCTGGGACATTGACCGAACGCGCGTCTATCTGCCCTTCGCTGAGGCGCAGAGCTTCTTTAACCGCGAAGGCAAGGCCGATCAGATCGAGGTCATTGTGGATGAGCCCGAAAAGGTTGACCGCCTGATCGAAGACATCCTGGCCGCGACCGTGGAACCATCGTCCTATTGGACGTGGCGCGACCGCTCGGGCGCGTTTCTCAGGGCGTTGGATATGGAGGATAACGTGATGTTCATCATCCTGTCGGTGCTGGTGCTGATCGCGTCGATGAACATCACGTCTGGCCTGATCATGCTGGTGAAAAACAAGGGGCGCGATATTGGCATCCTGCGCACGATGGGTTTGACCGAAGGGTCGATCCTGCGGGTGTTTTTCCTGTGCGGATCGCTGACAGGCATCGTCGGCACCATCGCTGGGGTCATTCTGGGGTGTCTTTTCGCGATCAACATCGACTCTATCTTCTCGGCCATCAACTATTTCTCAGGCGGCGGGGTATGGGATCCGTCAATCCGCGGCATCTATCGCCTGCCAGCCAAACTGGAGTTCTGGGACGTGGCATCAGCCGTCGGCTTGTCGCTAACCCTTTCTTTCCTTGTCACCCTGTTTCCGGCGCGCAAGGCGGCACGGATGAACCCGGTCGAGGCGCTGCGCTATGAGTAACCCTGTTCTGCATCTGTCAGGCATCGAAAAAACCTATAACGATGGCACCCCCGGTGAAATCCGTGTGCTGCGCGGGGCCGATCTTCAGATCGCGCGGGGCGAGGTCGTCGCACTGGTCGCGCCCTCCGGCTCTGGCAAGTCGACGCTTCTGCACATCGCGGGGCTGCTGGATACGGCAGACGCGGGGCAGGTGGCGATCAACGGGCAGGATATGGGCGCGCTGTCTGACCGCAGGCGCACCGCGGCGCGGCGAAATCAAGTCGGCTTCATCTATCAGTTTCACCACCTGCTGCCGGAATTCACCGCGCTGGAAAACATCGTCCTGCCGCAGCTTGCCAACGGTGTTGATGACAAGACCGCCCGTGATCACGCGTTGGATCTGATGGCGCGCGTGGGCGTCGATACCCGCGCCAGCCACCGACCCGGAGAGCTGTCGGGCGGCGAACAGCAGCGTGTGGCCTTCTGTCGGGCGCTGGCCAACCGCCCCGCGCTTTTGCTGGCGGACGAACCCACGGGCAACCTTGACCCCGACACCGCCGACACCGTGTTTGGCGCGCTGATGGAACTGGTGCGCGATACCGGCCTGTCGGCCCTGATCGCCACCCACAACCTTGAGCTTGCCGCGCGAATGGATCGGACACTCCGGCTGGATGCGGGCGTGATTGCCTGACGCTCGCAACCCGTGACAATCGCGTGAGTGCTGTTGTGCGGCGGGCGTGGTTGGGCACTATGTCAGTGAGCAATCGACCTGCGAGGTGCCATGCCCCACTTGATCAAAGCCACCATTGTCGCCGCAACCCTGATCGCGCAGCCTTCTTTCGCCGGGTCGGTCGGGTTTGGTGATTGGCGTCAGCACTGGTTCGCACGATTTGCGGATGTGGATTTCACTTACTCAGCCAAAGCGCTGCGCGTGCAGGCCAATGGTGCGGTGTCGATCATCTATAAGCTGCTGGACCAACAGGATTGGGCGGCGCGGTCGGCGAAGTGGTCGTGGTCAGTCGATCAGACCGTGCCGGCCACCGACCTGCGCCGCAAGGGTGGGGATGATCGCAACCTCGCGCTTTATTTCGCCTTTCTGCCCAAGGCCGAGGCGCAGCGCGCAAACGGGTCGCGCAACCTGCGCGGGCTTTTGAAAAACCCCAAGGGGCGCGTGCTTGTCTATGTCTGGGGCGGCAATCACGGGCGCGGCGATGTGTTGGCATCGCCCTATCTGGGCGCGCGGGGCAAGACGGTGGTGTTGCGGCCTTCGGGCACCGGCGGCCATGCCGAACGGGTCGATCTGGCTGCGGATTATCGTCGTGCCTTCGGTTCGGAACCCGGCGCGCTGGTGGCGTTGGCGGTGTCATCGGACAGTGACGACACGAACACGGTCGCACGCGGGAAGATCAGCGATCTTGTGCTGAATTAACTGGTAAAACAGCGGTGTAAATCCGCCGCACCTGTGCGTTCTTGTTGAACCGGCCGGGTGGCGTGATAGACTCGCCCCATCACTCCTAACGTCCACGAGGTCCCATGCTGCGCACCGCCCTGATCCTGCCCGCCCTGACATTGGCCCTTGCCGCCTGCGAAGGGGAGGGGCTGTTTACCTCAAACTCGGACAAGATCGACGTGACCGATGAAACCGGCGCGCAAATCTTTGCTGAACATTGCGCAGCGTGCCACGGATCAGACGCCAAAGGCGCCCCGATGGTCGAGGTACCGGACCTGACCACCCTGACCGCCCGCCACGGCGGCAAATTTCCCGCCCGATACGTAATGTCCACGATCGACGGATACGCCCAAGGCACCCACCGCGGCCCCATGCCCGAATTCGGCGCCTATCTTGACAGCGAAATGGAGGTCTGGGTGGACGAAAAAGGCGTGCAAACGCCGACACCCGCCGCGCTGATAAGGCTGGCGGAGTATTTGGAGAGTGTGCAGGGGTAGGGTTTCGCCCGGTTAACAGGCCGGGCAATCAGCTTGATTAATCTATTGTTCGGTGGACTGGTGACTGGTTGGTGGGTAACTTTTCCTGACGCGAAGATTCTCTGAGAACCGAGCGTGGTCCAGTGTGCTTGGAACACTTAAGCGACAATTGCTCAGTTCACGGTAGCATTCGGCAGCAGACCCGTTAAGAACGATAGTCAGTTCGGGCAATTCGAATTCCAATAGACCGGCATCAAAGAGTTTGTGAATATCGGCGCGCAGCAAAATTCCATTTGATGGGTCGTCGCTCCCGCCAGCGCCAATGGGAATAATGTGCGCGGCTTCCATCGCTTCCATTGCGGTGCACTGGGTAAGCGGACAGCGATAGCCCCATAGCCTCGCAACCTCCAATCGGAACCTAGCCTGCTCCGGCCGCGCGAGAATTTTCTGCAATTTTCGGTGACGTTCAAAGTCAGTAATCTTAGATGGAGTTGGGTTCGAGATTTGCTCCCAAGAAAAGCCGAGTTTAGGCAACCAATCTCTGGCACTGTGCGACGTGAACCCACGTCGTGAGTCGTCACTAGGGTCAATGCCGCTAAGCTCCATGGCCTTTTTGATTGTTGCTTTCAGTGGATGTAGGCCATCTTCATACACAATAAAATGATCTTTGGGCGGACCAGCGGTGGCTGTGACCTCGTGTAATTCGCGGCCCTTCGACTTAAGCTCTTGCGACAGTTTTAATGCTTCTTTGATTGAACTATCTGTTAATCCGACAAAGTATTTACTCAAACATCCAACTCCTCCACAAACCGCGCGTTCTCTTGAATATACTGGAACCGAAGCTCGGGCTTTTTCCCCATCAACTGCTCGACCAAGGCCGCCGTTTCGCCCGGTTCGTCCTCGTCGATGGTCACACGGATCAGCTTGCGTGACGCGGGGTCCATCGTGGTTTCTTTCAGGTCTTTCGCGTCCATCTCGCCCAGACCCTTAAAGCGGCTGACGTCGATTTTGCCTTTGCCGCCCAGGCCTTTTTCCAGCCACGCGTCCCGCTCGGCTTCGTCCAGACAATAGACGCGTTTGGCGCCTTGGGTCAGGCGAAACAGGGGTGGGCAGGCCAGATACAGGTGGCCCGCGTCGATCATCGGGCGCATTTGGGTGAAGAAGAACGTCATCAGCAGGGCCGCGATATGTGCGCCGTCCACGTCAGCGTCGGTCATGATGATGATCTTGTCATAGCGCAGGTCGTCGACGTTGAACCGCGTGCCAAGGCTGACGCCAAGGGCTTGGGTCAGGTCGCTGATCTCGGCGTTCGTGCCAAGTTTCGAGGACGCAGCACCCAGCACGTTCAAAATCTTGCCGCGCAGGGGCAACAGCGCCTGCGTCTTGCGGTTGCGCGCCATTTTGGCGGACCCACCGGCGGAATCGCCCTCAACAATAAACAATTCCGTGCCTTCGCGGTTCGTGGCCGAGCAATCGACCAGCTTGCCGGGCAAGCGGAGTTTTTTGGTGGCGGTTTTGCGGGCGGTCTCTTTTTCCTGACGGCGGCGCAGGCGTTCTTCGGCGCGCAGGACAAGGAAGTCAAGGATCGCGCCTGCGGATTTCGTGTCGGCGGCAAGCCAGTTGTCGAAATGGTCGCGCACGGATTGTTCGACCATCTTGGCGGCAGATTCGGTCGACAGCCGGTCTTTGGTCTGCCCTACGAAGGACGGGTCGGCAATGAAGCACGACACCAGCGCGCAACCGCCCGTCATCAGGTCGTCACGGGTGATGTTGGCGGCCTTTTTATTGCCCACCAGCTCTCCATACGCCTTGATACCTTTCAGCATCGCGGCCCAGAACCCGGTGACATGGGTGCCGCCTTCGGGCGTTGGCACGGTGTTACAATAGGATTGCAGATAGCCATCCATCGACGGCGTCCAGTTGATCGCCCATTCGACGTAGCCGGGTTGGTTGAACCGCTCCTGAAAGGTGACTTTGCCCGCAAAGGGCGCATCGGCATAGACCGACGCGCTGCCCAATGTTTCTTTCAGATAATCGGACAGACCACCGGGAAAATGGAATGTGGCCTCGGTCGGGGTTTCGCCGTCGTCGATGTGGGATTTCCAGCGGATTTCGACCCCCGAAAACAAATAGGCCTTGGATCGCACCAGTGTGAACAGGCGTTTGGGTTTGAAACGGTGGTGGCCAAAAATTTCTTCGTCCGCGTGAAAGGTGATGTCGGTCCCGCGACGGTTGGGGGCGGCGCCGATTTTCTGAACCGGGCCAAGGGGGATGCCGCGCGAAAAACGCTGTTCAAATAGCTCGCGGTTCTTGGCGACCTGCACCACCATCGAATCCGACAGCGCGTTCACCACGGATGAGCCGACGCCGTGCAAACCGCCCGAGGTCTGATACGCCTTGCCCGAAAACTTGCCGCCCGCGTGCAGGGTGCACAAGATCACCTCCAGCGCGGATTTGTCGGGGAATTTCGGGTGTGGGTCGATCGGAATGCCGCGCCCATTGTCCGTGATCGACACCGAGTAGTCATCATTCAGCGTGACCTCGATCCGGTTGGCATGGCCCGCAACGGCCTCGTCCATCGAGTTATCGAGGATTTCGGCCACCATATGATGCAGCGCCCGTTCGTCTGTGCCGCCGATGTACATGCCGGGGCGTTGGCGCACGGGTTCCAGCCCCTCAAGAACCTCGATGGACGAGGCATCATAGTCGTCGGGGCCTTGGGCGGCCAATAGGTCTTCGCTCATGGATGTGCTGCTCTGTTCATTGTTTGACACGTAGTATGGCAGAGCGGTGCGGCCGGGAAAAGGCCTAGCTGCATCAACCGAACGGGTCTTCGGGATAGGTGACACCGGCCAGATAAAGCCCGTCGGGTGAACAAACCGGCCCGCAGGCGGCGCGGTCGCGGGCCTTGAGCGCGCGGGTCACGTCGTCGGGCGCCCATGCCCCAGCGCCCACGCGTTCAAGGGTGCCGACAAAGCTGCGCACCTGGTTGTGCAGGAATGACCTGGCGCGGACGTGAAAGCGGTATTCGGTGCCGTTGGGAATCGCGATCTGCTCGACCTGCAATTCGTCCAGCGTCTTGATCGGACTATCAGCCTGACAGATCGTCGACCGGAAGGTGGTGAAGTCATGGCGTCCCAGCAACCGGTCGGCACCGGCCTGCATCGCGTCCCGGTCCAGCGTTTTCTTGATGTGCCACGCCAACCCGTGATCGTGTGTCAAGGGCGCGCGGCGGGAAATCAGGCGGAACAGGTAACGCCGCTCAAGCGCCGAGAAGCGGGCGTGGAAGTCATCGTCCACCTGCGCGCAATCGACGATCGCGACGCGCATGTCGCGCAGGTGGTAATTCAGCGCCTCGGACAGCCGGAACGCGTCCCAATCCTTTGCCATGTCGCAATGAGCCACCTGTGCCAGCGCGTGTACGCCTGCATCCGTACGCCCGGCGGCGGCAATCTTATGCGGGCCGGGTTCCAGTTTCGTCAGCGCGGCCTCGACCGCGCCCTGCACCGAGGGGTGTTCTTTCTGGCGCTGCCAACCGGCAAACCCTGCGCCGTGATATTCGATTTTCAGGGCAAATCTGGGCATGGCCCACCGCATAGCGCGCCGGGCGCGAGGCGGCAAGCGTCTGGCGTCGCTTTGGGCTGGCGAAAGTGGCGGGGAAAGGACGCATCAACCTCCCCTCTGGTGAAACCGGGCGGGGGACCATATCTTCGGTGCGAGCAGTGAAGGAGAAAGCCTTGGGCCTGAGCGATATCGCAGACAGCATCACCCGGCAGATCGAAAGCATCGGCGACGCCACAAGCGAGGCGTTGTTCGAACCCGTGATCCGTTTGGGCGTCACCGGGTTGTCGCGCGCGGGCAAGACGGTGTTCATCACCTCGCTTGTGGCCAACCTGATGAACCGGGGGCGGATGCAGGGGCTTCTGGCCGCCGCAGACGGGCGCATCCAGACGGCGTTCTTGCAGCCGCAACCCGATGATACGGTGCCGCGTTTCGATTTTGAAACCCACCTGTCCGCCATGACCGGCCCTTCACCGCGCTGGCCGGAGTCGACCCGCGCAACGTCAGAACTGCGCTTGTCCTTCCGGGTGCAACCCTCGGGCCTTCTGGGCGGGTTGCGCGGGCCGCGCACGGTGCATCTGGATATCGTGGATTATCCCGGCGAATGGCTGCTGGATTTGTCGCTTCTGGATCTCAGCTATGCCGATTGGGCGGCGCAGGTTTTGAACCGCATCGCCGACCGCCCGCAAGCGGAAAGCTATCTGGGCATGGTGCAAGGCGTTGATGGCGCCGCGCCGCTGGACGAGATGGAGGCCAAGCGCCTTGCAGGCGGGTTTGCCGCCTATCTGTCTGCCGCCCGCGCGGACGGATACAGCGATTGCACCCCCGGCCGGTTCCTTCTGCCGGGCGATCTTGAAGGCAGCCCGGTCCTGACCTTCGCGCCCATTCTGCGCCCCGACACGACCCCACGCAAAAGCCTGTGGCGCGAGATGGAGCGGCGCTTCGAGGCTTATAAATCCCGCGTGGTGAAACCTTTTTTCCGTGACCATTTCGCCAAGATCGACCGCCAAGTTGTGCTGGTCGATGTGCTGGGTGCGATCCATTCTGGCCCTGCCGCGCTGGAAGACCTGCGCCGCGCGATGGCCGAGATTTTGACCGCCTTTCGGCCCGGTGCGAATGCGTTCCTCAGCTCAATCTTTCTGGGGCGGCGGGTCGAACGCATCTTGTTTGCCGCCACCAAGGCCGACCACCTGCACCACAGCCAGCACCCCCGCCTGACCGCAATCACCGAAGCGCTGCTGCGCGAAGCCCGTGACCGGGCGGATTTTGCGGGTGCCAAGACCGCTGCCATGTCAATCGCAGCCCTGCGCACCACGGTCGAGGAACGGTTGGAGCATGACGGACAAACGCTTGACTGCGTGCGCGGGACCTTGCTGGACAGCGGCAAGACGGCGGCGTTCTATCCGGGTGCGCTGCCCGATGATCCATCCCGCCTTCTGTCGCCCGCGCGTGACGGGGCCGAGGCTTGGTTGGACGCAGATTACCAGATCATGCGGTTTGCGCCTGCCGCCGTCACGCTCAGACCCGGCGAGGGGCCGCCGCATATCCGGCTGGACAAGGCCGCAGAATTTCTGATCGGGGATCGCCTGTGATGATCGCGCCTGCAACCCCGGCGGACGTGCCCGCGATTGCCAATATCCTGACCGGTTGGGTGGCTGCGACACCGTGGATGCCGCGCGTCCACAGCCGCGCGGATGAAAAGGGGTTCGCGCGGATGCTGGTGGATCGTGGCTGGACCGTGGTCGCGCGTGAACGGGGCCGCGTGCAGGGATTTCTGGCCCGTGACGGGGGCGAGGTTCATGCGCTCTACCTGTCGCCTGCCGCGCGTGGCCGGGGTATGGGTAAGGCGCTGCTGGATCACGCCAAAACCGCCAGCGCGGATCTTGCGTTGTTTGCGTTCCAAGCCAACGAAGGCGCCTGTCGCTTCTATCAACGCGAGGGCTTCACCGAGGCGTTTCGCACCGATGGCGCGGGCAATGACGAAAACCTGCCGGACATCCGGTTCATCTGGAGGGCCGCGTGATGGCTGACACCCCGAAGAAGTCCACAGGGCCGGTTCTGATCGAACTGGGCGAGGCGTCGCGAACCACCCCCGCCGACGCCCCGCCGGTGCCCGAGCTGGGCGCAGTTGACGCCACGGGGGCGGCAATGCAGGGCGCGATCAGTTTCGCGGGGCGCAAACGTTCGCGTCTGGCGCGTTGGTTCTGGTCGCTTCTGCTGGCGATCATGGGGTTCGTGCTGTCGGTTGCCGCCTATGATTTCGTCACCAAACTGATCGAGCGTCAGCCTTTGCTGGGATACGCAGCACTGGGTCTGGTGGCTGCGTTTATTCTGGTTCTGCTGATCATCGCGTTGAAGGAATGGATCGCGTTCGCCCGCCTGCGCCGCGTCGACAGCCTGCACCGCGCGTCCGAGGCTGCGATTGCCCACGGAGATCTGACCGAGGCGCGCGGCGTGGTGGACCGCCTTAAGCAACTTTACCACGGGCGCGACGATCTGCGGTGGGGGCTGGACCGAATGTCCGAGCGCGAAGGCGATGCTTTCGATGCCGACACCCTGTTTGCCCTGACCGAACGCGAGCTGATGGCCCCCTTGGACGCCGCCGCCATCAAAGAAGTCGAAGCCGCCGCCCGACAGGTCGCGCTGGTGACGGCCATCGTACCCATTGCGTTGGCCGATGTGGCAACGGCCCTCACCGCTAATATCCGCATGATACGTCGGGTGGCCGAGATCTATGGCGGACGCTCCGGTGCGCTGGGCAGTTGGCGGCTGACCCGCGCGGTCATGGCGCATCTTGTGGCGACGGGGGCCGTGGCCGCTGGCGATGACCTGATCGGGTCGCTGGCCGGTGGCGGCATGTTGTCGAAACTCAGCCGCCGGTTTGGCGAAGGCGTCGTGAACGGTGCGCTGACGGCGCGCGTGGGCGTCGCCGCGCTTGAAGTCTGCCGCCCGCTGCCCTTTGGCCCCAAGAAACGCCCCAGCGTATCGGGTATCGTGAAACGTGCGCTGACGGGCTTGTTCGGGTCGTAGTCAGATCAGCTTCGGCGGGGTGGTCGCCGAACGACGTGTATCCTCCATCTGGAACTGGAACGCGCGTCCGATCCGCTGCGCCAGCGCAAGCCACGCATTGGCGGTGTCTTCGGGCAGCTCTTGTCGCAACACATCCTCGAACGTCTGAAGCCATGGTGCGAAGTGTTCCAGCCGAATGTCGGGCGAGGCGACGTGAACGCGCATCGGGTTCCCCTCATACCCCTTTTCGCGCAGGATCGCGTTGCGCCAGAAACTTTCGATCCTGTCGATATGTGCGGCCCAGTCTGCGTCGCTTTCACCGATATGGGTGTTGAAGACCGGGCCAAGTTCGGGATGGCGTCGGATGCGCCCGTAAAATACGTGCATCACCCGCGCGATCTGGTCACCGGTGACGGGGAAACGGGCGAGGGGGTTAAGGGGGGTCATTATTGCTCCTATTAATCCGATATGTTTAGTCAGATTAACGTTGCAGGCGAAAGATACAATTGCGCGCAGTACGGCGCGCAGCCAAGCCTTTACGCCGCTGAACCACGCGCCTATAACGCCCCCATGATGCACGCACAGGCCATCATTATTCGAATTATATGCCCGGCGCTCTGATCCAGATGAGCCGCCGGGACAAGGCGTTTGGATGACCCGCGCCGCCCCATATCCCATTTGCAGACAATATCCTGAAAAGGACCGGACAGATGTGTGCCGACACCCCTGAATACAAAGACACCCTGACGCTTCCCGTCACCGATTTCCCCATGCGCGCGGGCCTGCCCAAACGTGAACCAGAATGGCTGGCCCATTGGGAAAAGATCGGCGTCTATGACCGCCTGCGCGAAAAAGAGGGACGCACGCCCTTCATTCTGCATGATGGCCCCCCTTATGCCAACGGGCATTTGCATATCGGCCACGCACTTAACAAAACGATCAAGGACATGATCGTGCGCTCGCACCAGATGATGGGGTTCGACAGCCGCTACGTGCCCGGGTGGGATTGCCACGGCCTGCCGATTGAATGGAAGATCGAAGAACAATACCGCAAAAAGGGCAAAGACAAAGACGCGGTTGATGTGATCGATTTTCGCCAGGAATGCCGTAAATTCGCCGCTGGCTGGATCGACATCCAGCGGGATGAATTCAAGCGCCTGGGCATCACCGGCAACTGGGCCGATCCTTATCTGACGATGGATTTCCACGCCGAACGCGTGATCGCCGAAGAATTCATGAAGTTCCTGATGAACGGTACGCTTTATCAGGGGTCGAAACCCGTGATGTGGTCGCCGATCGAGAAAACCGCGCTGGCCGAAGCCGAAGTGGAATACCACGACAAGGAAAGCTTCACCATCTGGGTGAAGTTCAAGGTTACGGATTTCAGCCTGCCCGACATGGTTCTGTCGGATGAAGAAGAAACCGACGACACCCGCGAAGCCATAGCCGAGGCGAAAGACGCCGCCGCCCATGACTTCATTGGCGCGCATGTGGTGATCTGGACGACGACACCGTGGACAATCCCGTCGAACAAGGCCGTCGTGTTTGGCGAGGATTTCGAATACGGGCTGTATGAAGTCACCGATTGCCCGGATGAATGCTGGGCGGCCAAGGGCGACCGGTTCATCCTTGCCGACAAACTGGCCGCAGATGTGATGGCGCGTGCCCGACTGGAACCCGGCATGTATCGCCGGGTGCGCAATGTCACGCCCGCGCAATTGTCGGGCATGACGCTGCATCATCCGCTTGCGGGTGCCGAAGGGGCCAATGGGGAATGGGACGCTGCCCGCGACTTCCGCGCTGCCGATTTCGTGACGGACGAGGAAGGCACCGGATTTGTTCATTGTGCACCTTCGCACGGCATGGAGGAATTCGAGCTCTATCGTGATCTGGGAATGCTGGAACAGGTCATCTCTTACAACGTTATGGACGATGGATCATTCCGCGCGGATCTTCCCTTCTTTGGCGGCACCTACATCCTGAACCGCAAGGGCGGCGAGGGGGACGCAAACAAGGCCGTGATCGACAAACTGGTCGATGTTGGCGGGCTTCTGGCGCGTGGTAAAATCAAGCACTCCTATCCGCATTCGTGGCGCTCGAAAGCGCCGATCATCTATCGCAACACGCCGCAATGGTTTGCGAGCGTCGATCGCGAGGTCGGCGATGGACAGGATGACATGGGCAAGACCATCCGCACCCGTGCTCTGAACTCGATTGACCAACTGGTGAAATGGTGGCCGCAATCGGGGCGCAACCGGCTTTATTCGATGATCGAGGCGCGGCCCGATTGGGTTCTTTCTCGTCAGCGCGCTTGGGGCGTGCCGCTGACGTGCTTCACCAAGAAGGGTGCGCTGCCGACCGACGCGGATTACCTTTTGCGCGACGACGCGGTGAATGCCCGTATTGCCGACGCGTTCGAGGCCGAAGGCGCGGATGCGTGGTATATCGACGGTGCCAAGGAACGCTTCATCGGGGATGCGGCGAACCCGGACGACTATGATCAGGTGTTCGATGTGCTGGATGTGTGGTTCGACAGTGGCTCGACCCATGCGTTCGTTCTGCGCGACCGCGAAGATGGCACACCGGATGGCATCGCGGATGTCTACATGGAAGGCACCGACCAACACCGCGGGTGGTTTCATTCCTCGCTTTTACAAGCCTGTGGCACCAAGGGGCGTGCGCCTTACAGGAACGTCGTGACACACGGCTTCACCTTGGACGAAAAGGGCATGAAGATGTCCAAGTCTTTGGGTAACACCATCGTGCCCGAGCAAATTGTGAAGCAATACGGCGCGGATATCCTGCGCTTGTGGGTGGCACAGACGGACTATACCGCGGATCAGCGGATTGGGCCGGAAATCCTGAAGGGCGTGGCCGACAGCTATCGTCGCCTGCGCAACACGATGCGGTTTATGCTGGGCAATCTGCATGAGTTTGACGAATCCGAGCGTGTCGACCCGGCCGATATGCCGGAGTTAGAGCGCTGGGTGCTGCACCGT
The DNA here is from genome assembly GCF_022678485.1 of Aliiroseovarius sediminis. Lineage (GTDB taxonomy): Bacteria > Pseudomonadota > Alphaproteobacteria > Rhodobacterales > Rhodobacteraceae > Aliiroseovarius > Aliiroseovarius sediminis. Next base: position 262,803 of record NZ_JALBYP010000026.1, on the reverse strand, counting down.
TTGGCGGAGCTGGATCACGTGGTGCGCGAAGGTTACAAGACCTTCGATTTCCAAGGCGTGTTTTCGGCGGTGTTCAACTTTGCGACCGTGGACCTGTCCAGCTTCTATTTCGATATCCGCAAGGATGCGCTGTATTGTGACGGCGCGGACAGCCTGAACCGACGCGCCGCGCGCACTGTGCTGGACATCCTGTTCCACCGCCTGACCACATGGCTTGCGCCTGTGCTGGTCTTCACAATGGAAGATGTGTGGCTAGAGCGGTTCCCGGGCGAAGACAGCTCGATCCATCTGGTCGACTTCCCTGACACGCCCGCTGACTGGCTGGACGAACCGCTGGCCGCGAAATGGTCGGGCATCCGCAAGGCGCGCCGTGTCGTCACCGCCGCGCTGGAAGTTCAAAGGCGCGACAAGGTGATCGGTGCGTCGCTTGAGGCTGCGCCGATTGTTCATGTGCGCGATCAGGACGTGCTGGGCGCGCTGAAATCAGTGAACTTTGCTGATATCGCAATCACCTCGTCCGTGTCTTTGACCCAGGACCCTCTGCCTTCCGAAGCTTTCCGCCTGCCGGAAATCGAAGGCGTGGGTGTCGTGTTCGAAAAAGCCAGTGGCGATAAGTGCCAACGGTGCTGGAAAATCCTGCCCGATGTGGGAAGCCATGACCATGCGGGCGTCTGTGGGCGCTGCGACGCGGCGCTAAGCTGACATCTGACGACGATGGCGCTGTCTAAGGGGAAACCTTGGCAGCGCCAACTCCATTGCAGTCAGGGGCCGCTTCTGGCGTGAAGCCAGCCATGCAAGCCTTGCATTTCGGGATTGCCGGAACGTCTGTCGTACTGGCCGCACCGACAGCCTATGTGATCTTCAAGCGCGGCGGCAGATCGCCCAAATGATCATGCTTGCCCGAAATTTTTTATTGTTCGTCCGAAGAGGAGCCTTGAAGATGGCACAGTCAAAATCCATTGCCCGCACCCTGATCACATGGTTCAAATCCGCCCTGAGCTTTACCAAGCAGGAACGGTTCAATCTGGAACAACACCGCGACATGTGGACCGGCAAGCGCAGCGAGAAGCTGGAAAAGGCGGTGCGTCATTACAGCTTCCCAGGCTGATTGGGTTCCATCACTCACGAAATAGCGCGGGTCTGATCCTGCGTAGGAAAGCCCTTGCCGTCGCGGCGGGGGCTTTTTTTATGGATGTATCGGCACGCACACCGTTGTATTCGCGAAGCTTCTTCGGCACTCTGCCTTGATGACAATGGTAACGATGGACAGCCCACTGGGGCGTTTGGGGGTTGAGGCGCAGGCGGGTGCGATCACGCGATTGATCTGGGGCGCTACGCCCAAAGGCCCGCCGACGCCGCTTTTACGCGAGGCAGTGGCGCAGTTAAGGGCCTATTTTCAGGGGCGTTTGCAGCGCTTCGATCTGCCGACAAATGTGCAGGGTTCCGACTTTCAGCGCGCGGTGTGTGACGCGATGGCGTCAATCCCCTTTGGCGAAACGCTGACATATGGCCAGATCGCGCGCCAGACGGGCAAGTCGGCGCAGGCGGTGGGCAACGCGTGCGGCGCCAACCCGATCCCGATCATTATACCCTGCCACCGCGTGCTGGGGGCGGATGGCCATGGCGGCTTTTCCGGTGCGGGCGGGATCGAGGCAAAAGTTCACCTGCTGCGCCTTGAAGGAGCCGCCGGGTTGCTTATTTGAAATAGTCTGCGTTAACCGATCCAGACTGACAACATGGCGCGGCGGCGAAACAAGGGGACAGAATGGCGACGATCCTGAACGTCAGCGGCGTGACCAAAACCTATGAGGGCGGTCACAAGGCGCTGAAAGACGTAGATCTTCAGATCGAAACGGGCGAGATTTTGGCGCTGCTTGGCCCGAACGGGGCGGGCAAGACCACCCTGATATCGGTCATCTGCGGCATCACAACGATTAGCGATGGCACGATCACCGTGGGCGGCCATGACCACGCGAAAGACTATCGGGCCGCGCGCGAGTTGATCGGACTTGTTCCGCAGGAAATCAACCTTGAGCCGTTCGAAACCGTGATGGACACAGTGCGTTTTTCACGTGGCCTGTTTGGTCGCCCGCGCAACGACGCGCTGATCGAGGATATCCTGAAAACGCTAAGCCTGCATGACAAGAAGGACAGCCGCATCAGAACGTTGTCGGGCGGCATGAAGCGGCGTGTTCTGATTGCCAAGGCGCTGTGCCACGAACCCCGCATCCTGTTTCTGGACGAACCCACCGCCGGTGTGGATGTCGAACTGCGCAAGGATATGTGGGACATCGTGGCGCGGCTGAAAGACACCGGTGTGACGATCATCCTGACCACGCATTACATCGAAGAGGCCGAAGCGATGGCCGACCGCATCGGGGTCATCTCGAAGGGCGAAATTCTTTTGGTCGAGGAAAAAGACGCCTTGATCAAACGCTTGGGCCGCAAAGAGCTGATCATCGAATGCGATCCTCCCGTCGATACCATCCCCGATGCTTTGTCAGATTACCCCCTGACGCTGTCGCCCGATGGCGGGTTGATCTATTCATATGACACGCACGCAGGCAGCACCGGGATCACCGCGCTGCTGGCCGATTTGCGTAAAGCAGGGCTGCACATGGTCGACCTGTCGACGCGCCAAAGCTCGCTTGAAGATATCTTCGTGGATCTGGTGAAGGAGGACGCGGCATGAACTGGCACGCAATCGCCGCGATTTATCGTTTTGAAATGGCGCGGACCTTTCGCACCTTGTTGCAGTCCATCGTGTCGCCCGTCCTGTCGACTTCGCTTTATTTCATCGTGTTCGGCGCGGCCATCGGGTCGCGCATTGATCAGGTCGAAGGGGTCGGCTATGGCGCGTTCATCGTGCCGGGGCTGATCATGCTAACCGTGCTGACCCAAAGCACCACCAACGCATCCTTTGGCATCTATTTTCCCAAGTTCATCGGCACGATCTATGAACACCTTTCTGCGCCGATTTCGTTTTACGAGATCGTGATCGGGTATGTCGGTGCGGCGGCGACCAAGGCGTTGATGATCGGCTTGATCATCCTTGGCACCGCGCATTTCTTTGTCGACCTGACCATCCTGCATCCTGTCTGGATGGCGATATTTCTTGTACTGACTTGCATCAGCTTCGCCCTTTTGGGCTTCATCATCGGAATATGGGCGCAGAACTTCGAACAGTTGCAGTTGGTGCCTCTGCTCGTGATCACACCGCTGGTGTTTCTGGGCGGGTCGTTTTACTCGATCTCGATGCTGCCGCCGGTGTGGCAGACGGTCACCCTGTTCAACCCGGTCGTCTATCTGATCTCGGGCTTTCGTTGGGCGTTCTTCGGCATGGCGGATGTGTCGATCGGCTGGTCCATCTTGGCGATCGTCGTCTTCATGGGGGTCTGCCTTGCGACGATCCGATGGATTTTTCACACCGGATACCGGCTGCGAAGCTGATGATGGACCATTTGCAACAATGCGGGGCAGTGCTTCCGCTGCCCTTGTCTGAGCCAGAGGTGCGGTCTACATGACAGCCATGAAAAAATACATTCCGTTTATCAAGAAGCCTCCATTGGTCGCTGTGATCCGCCTGTCTGGCATGATCGCAACGGGCGCACGCGGCCAGTTGAACGACGCAGCCCTCGCCCCGGTGATCGAACGCGCGTTTCGTAAGGGCAAGCCGCAGGCCGTCGCGCTGGTGATCAACTCGCCCGGCGGCAGCCCGGTGCAATCCAGCCTGATCACCGCCCGCATCCGTCGCTTGGCCGACGAGAAAGAGCTACCCGTCTATGCGTTTGTCGAAGATGTGGCGGCCTCGGGGGGGTATTGGTTGGCGACAGCGGCGGACGAGATTTATGCGGATGAAAGTTCGATCCTCGGGTCGATTGGCGTTATTTCGGCTGGTTTTGGTCTGACCCGGTTGATCGAAAAGATCGGGGTTGAGCGTCGCGTTTATACCGCCGGCAAGTCGAAATCGATGCTGGACCCGTTCCGCCCCGAAGACCCCGATGACATCAAACGCTTGAAGACGCTGCAAGACGATATCCACGACGCCTTCAAACAGCAGGTCACGACACGCCGCGCAGCCAAATTACCGACGAACGAAGATTTGTTCACCGGAGATATCTGGCTGGGCCGCGCTGCCATCGAAAAAGGGCTGGCGGACGGCATTGGCCATGTTGTCCCCGTGATGAAGCAGAAATACGGCGACGAGGTGCAGTTTCGCGCCCACGGGCCGCGCCGGTCGATCCTTGGCCGCTTTGGCCTGCGGCTGGGCACTGACGCCATCGCCGCAATAGAGGAGCGTGCGGAATTTGCACGTTTCGGTCTTTAGATGGTCGTCAAGATTGTCGCGTTGTTTCTTGTCGCAATGGGTGTGATGGCCATGTTTGGTAAATTGCGATATCCCGGCCAAAAGCGCATCGAAGCGATGAAATGTCCGCGGTGTGGCCGATATCGGATGGGGAAATCCCCCTGCGACTGTAACGGGAAGGGCTGATGTTGGACCTGATCTACGCTGCGCTGGGCCTGATTATCCTTCTGTTGGCAGGCGATAGCCTTGTGCGCGGGGCAGTTAACCTGTCACTGCGTCTTGGTGTGCCGGCCCTGATCGTGTCGCTGACCATCGTGGCGTTTGGCACGTCTGCGCCAGAGCTGTTGATATCTGTTCAGGCGATCATGCGGGGGGTGCCGGGGCTGGCGATGGGGAATGTCGTTGGCTCGAACACCGCCAACATTCTGCTGGTGCTGGGGGTGCCGGCCATAATTTCCGGTCTGTCTACGGGCACCTGTGATACCAAGAAAAGCTATCTTCAGATGCTGGCGGCTACCGGCTTGTTCATCGTCTTGTGCATGAACGGGGTGATTTCGTGGGTCGAGGGGCTCGTGCTGCTTGCCGCACTTGCCCTGATGCTGTCTTCGGCCTTTCGCGAGGCTTTATCGCACCGGCGCAATAACAATGTGCCCGCCGATGTCGCCTGCTGCACCGATGAGGAAGAGGTCGAGGGCGCGGACCCTGACATGCCGTGGTGGAAGGTCATTCTGTTTCTGGTGCTGGGCCTTATTGGTTTGCCATTGGGGGCCGACCTTCTGGTTGATGCGTCAACCAATATCGCGCGCCATATCGGCGTTTCGGAAACAGTCATTGGCTTGACGCTGGTGGCACTTGGCACATCGCTGCCCGAACTTGCGACCACGGTTATGGCCGCCCTGCGCAATCAGGCCGAGGTTGCGTTGGGCAACGTCATCGGGTCAAACATGTTCAACCTTCTGGCCATCATCGGCGTCGCATCCCTGGTCGGTCCCATGCCGGTCGAGGCCGAGATCCTGCGTTTCGACCTTTGGGTTATGCTGGGTGCGTCGCTTCTGCTGGCGCCGTTTGTGTTCCTGAAATGGCATATGGGGCGGGTCTGGGGTGTCGTGTTGTCGGCGCTATATGTCGTCTATGTCATGATGGTGCTGGGAGGCTTTTGAATGACGCAGCCACGCGCTTTGGTCACAGGGGCAGGCGCACGGCTTGGGCGCGCGATGGCGATCGAACTTGCGCGGTCGGGGTTGGACGTGGCGGTTCACTATGCAACTTCGTCTGATGGTGCGACAAAGACCGTGGACGCCATTCGCGCGCTTGGGCGGCAGGCGGTGGCATTGCAGGCCGACCTTCTGGACATGACGCAGGTTGACGCACTTATACCCCGCTGCGTCGACGCACTGGGTGGGGAACTGAGTGTGCTGGTCAACAATGCATCGGTTTTTGAGTATGATAGCTTGCACAGCGCAACTCAGGACGGTTGGGACAGGCATATGTCATCGAACTTGCGCGCACCGTTCTTTCTGACGCAAGCTTTCGCTGCACAGGCCCCGCAGGCTGTGCTGGACGAAAACGGCGAAAGCCTTCCGCAGGCGCTGGTGGTCAATATGCTGGACCAGCGCGTGCAGAAGCCGACGCCCGAATTCATGACCTATAGTCTGGCAAAAAATGCGCTGTGGACACTGACGCGAACCGCCGCGCAGGCTTTGGCCCCGCATGTGCGGGTCAACGGGATCGCGCCGGGCACCACTCTGATTGGCGCGCGGCAGTCTCAGACGCATTTCAACGGACAACGGGCCGCATCGCTTTTGCAACGAGGCGCGAATGTCAACGACATCACGGCGGCGCTGGCATTTCTGCTGAACGCTCCGTCGGTAACCGGACAGATGATCACGGTCGATGGCGGTCAGCATCTGGGCTGGCAGACACCCGATATCCTTGGTGTTGAACAGCCCTGAAATCATGCCCAAGTGCTATGGTGTCTGCTTTTAGCCCGAAAAGTTGTGCACCCGTGAAGTTACCCCAAGGGAAGGTTCGTTAATTCTGCAATGAAATCATCTGCTTACGATTTCGTGAGAATTCTTTTGTTGTTTTACAATGGGTTATATTGCTGCCTAAAAATTAGGCACTCTGACGAAAGGGTCGAAATACAAGGGATTTTTGCTGATGGTCAAAACCTGTCTACAGAGTTATCCACAGAAATTGTGGGCAGGTTTCCTCTTGTATCCTGAACACTAAGATTGCAGGCAGGCCGAGAATCGGAATGGCGAGCGGATGAATACAGAAAACAACCATAGCGATAGCGATGCGCATCCCCCCGCGACAGGGCATTCGGTTATCCAATCCTATGTGAAGACGCTGGACAACTCGCCGGGCGTTTACCGGATGCTCGACGCCAAGGGGCGCGTTTTGTATGTCGGCAAGGCTCGCAGCCTGAAGAAGCGGGTGTCCAATTATGCCAAGCCCACCGGGCACACGGCACGGATTGCGCGGATGATCAGCCAGACCGCGTCGATGATGTTTCTGACCACCCAAACAGAAACCGAGGCGCTGTTGCTGGAACAAAACCTGATCAAGCAGCTGAAGCCGCATTTCAATGTGCTGTTGCGCGACGACAAAAGCTTTCCGAACATTCTTGTCACCGGTCACGACTTTCCACAGATCAAAAAGCACCGCGGCGCACGGAAAGAGAAGGGCGCGTATTACGGCCCGTTTGCAAGCGCGGATGCGGTCAACCGAACGCTGAACCAGTTGCAAAAGGTTTTTTTGCTGCGCAACTGCTCGGACGCGATGTTCGAAACGCGCACCCGGCCATGTTTGCAGTACCAGATCAAGCGCTGCGCGGCTCCGTGTGTGGGGAAAATCAACGAAGTGGATTATGCCAAGCTGGTGCGCGATGCCGAGGATTTTTTGTCCGGCCGCACCACCCGGATGCAAGAAACGTTGGCGTCGGATATGCAAGCGGCGTCAGACGCGATGGAATTCGAGAAGGCCGCCGCCCTGCGCGACCGCATCCGCGCGCTGACCCAAGTGCAGCAAGCTCAAGGCGTGAACCCGCGCGGCGTGGCCGAGGCGGACGTGATCGCGCTTCATATGGAAGGGGGGCAGGCTTGTGTGCAGGTGTTCTTTATTCGCGCCCACCAGAACTGGGGGAACCGTGATTTCTATCCGCGAACGGGGGCAGGTGCCGGGCCGGGCGAGGTGCTTCAGGCTTTCGTCGGTCAGTTCTATGACCAAAAAGAGCCGCCGCGCCTGATCCTGTTGTCCGATCCGCTGGACGAACAAGACCTGATGGCCGAGGCATTGTCGGAACGCTTGGGCCACAAGGTTGAACTCTCGGTCCCGTTACGTGGCGAAAAATCCGAGTTGATGGCGAATGCCCAACGCAATGCCCGCGAAAGTTTGGGCCGCAAGATGGCCGAGACCGCCACGCAAGCCCGTCTGCTGGACGGCATTGCACAGGCCTTCGATCTGGACGGCCCGCCGCAGCGGATTGAGGTCTATGACAACTCGCACATTCAAGGCGCCCACGCGGTTGGCGCGATGATCGTTGCGGGGTCAGAAGGTTACATGAAAAGCCAATACCGCAAGTTCAACATCAAGGGCGACGACCTGACCCCCGGCGATGATTTCGGCATGATGAAAGAGGTGCTGACCCGCCGTTTCAAGCGCCTTCTGAAAGAAGACCCCAACCGCGAGGGCGAGCACTGGCCCGATCTTCTACTGATCGACGGCGGCGCGGGGCAGGTCAGTGCGGTGCACGAGATCATGGAAGAACTGGGCGTGACCGACATCCCGATGGTTGGCGTCGCCAAAGGCATTGATCGCGATCAGGGAAAAGAAGAGTTTTACCGACGGAAAATGCGCCCCTTCGCGTTGAAACGGAATGATCCGGTTCTGTATTTCATCCAACGCCTGCGGGACGAGGCGCACCGCTTCGCCATCGGCACCCACCGCGCCAAACGTGCGAAAGCGCAAGGCGCCACCCCGTTGGACGAGGTGCCGGGCGTGGGGGCCACCCGCAAGCGTGCGCTGTTGCTGCACTTTGGGTCCGCCAAGGCGGTCAGCCGGGCAGGGCTGGATGACCTCAAGGCGGTGGACGGGATCTCGGAAACTCTTGCGGAAACCATCTATGGCTTCTTCCATGACAGGGCCTGACGCGGTAAGGAGAAACTTATGAAATGGAACCTGCCCAATATTCTGACCGTCGCCCGGCTGGTCGCTGCGCCCTTGTTGCCGGTCATGTTTCTTTACTTCGCGCGCCCGTGGGCGGATTGGTATGCGATGATCCTGTTCATCGTGGCCTCGATCACCGATTATCTTGATGGGTATCTGGCGCGTGCGTGGAAGCTGGAAAGCCTGTTTGGTGCCGCGATGGACCCGATTGCCGACAAGGCGATGGTGCTGATCGCGCTTCTGGTCATCAACGGATATGCGGGCGTGACGCCGTGGATCTTGCTACCCTCGGCCCTGATTATCTATCGTGAGGTGTTCGTGTCGGGTCTGCGTGAGACATTGGGTGACAAGGCCCGTGCGCTGAAGGTCACAAACCTGGCGAAATGGAAAACCACGGTGCAGATGGTGGCGATCGCCATTCTGTTTTCGACCGGGATTTTCCAGCACAGTTTCATCGACCGCATTCAAGGCATGGATCAGGCCACGATTGATGGCATTTTTGACGGCACGATCACCGATGACGTCGGGCTTTTGTTCTACGAATGGGCAGGCCGCTGGTCGGCCTGGATTGGTATTGCGCTGCTGTGGATCGCAGCCGCATTGACCATCGTCACCGGCTGGGATTACTTCCGCAAGGCAATGCCCTTTTTGAGAGAGGATACGGACCATGGTTGAGGTCATGTATTTCGCATGGGTGCGCGAACGCATCGGCGAGCCGCGCGAACAGGTCGATACCAACGCATCGACAGTCGCCGAACTGGTGGATGAACTGCGCGCGCGCGAACCGCGCTATGCTGCGGCGTTTGCTGACCTGTCGGCGCTGCGCGTCGCGCTGGATCAGGAATTGGCCGATTTCGATGCGCCTTTGTCGGGCGTGCGCGAGGTCGCGTTCTTCCCCCCGATGACAGGGGGCTGACATGCACGTCAGGGTTCAGACCGACACGTTCAACCCGGGCACCGAATTGTCGGAGTTTGCGCAAGGCCGCAACGATCTGGGCGCGGTCGTCAGCTTCACCGGCATCGTGCGCGATGACGACGGCACCTTGGACCGGATGGAGATCGAACATTACCCCGGCATGACCGAAAAGGCGATTGCCGCCATTGTCGACAAGGCGTGCGCGCGGTGGTCCTTGGCCGATTGTCTAGTGATCCACCGCCACGGCCCTTTGCGCCCCGGCGAACAGATCATGATGGTCGCAACCGCCGCCAAGCACCGCGTCGCCGCGTTCGAAGCGGCGGAATACTTGATGGACTATCTGAAATCCCGCGCGCCGTTCTGGAAAAAGGAATTTGCGCGTGACGGCGCCACGGGTTGGGTTGCGGCCAAGGTTGATGACGAAGACGCTTTGAAACGGTGGTCCGAGTAAGCTCGGCGGCCGCGTTTACGCAGTTGCGCCGCGCTCGGGGATTATCTGCTGTGCGATCCCCGCAACCAACAGATAGATCGAGGTCACGACCAATCCCCAATGCGCCCAGCTTTCCGGGTGAAAATCAACCCAAGCCGCCCAGCCGGCAAAGAACGTCCAAGCCAGCGCAACGGGCAAGCTAAGCTCGCGCCACCGTTCGGTTCGTACCGGATGAATGAATTTCAACGGCAGGAACATGGCGATCGCCAACGCGGTCACCAATAACAACAGGATCCAAAAGTTTGGTTCCGTTGCGAACAGGACAATGACCAGCATATTCCAACATCCCGGAAACCCTGAGAAACTGTTGTCTTTGGTTTTCATTCTGGTGTCTGCGAAATAAATCGCGCTGGCGAATGTGATCACGATAATTGCGAACCAACCCGTCCAGCCCGGCATCAGGTCGGACTTGAACAGCGCAAACGCGGGGATGAACACATAGGTCAGATAGTCGATGATCATGTCCATCAACACGCCGTCATATTGCGGTGCATTGACTTTGACGTGATAACGCCGCGCCAGAGGGCCATCGATACCATCAACCACAAAGGCGACGACAAGCCAAAGGAACATAAGGCTCCATTTTTCGTCGACTGCGGCCAACATGGCCAACATCGCGATGACAGCACCAGTTGCGGTGAACAGATGAACAAGCAGGGCTTTAGTCGTAATTTTCATGCGCGCTTTGTGCCGGAAATTGAGGATGGGGGAAAGAAGAAACCTTGGGCGCGGTCAGGCGCGGGGGTGGGCGGCCTTGTAGACCTCGAGCAGGCGCGAGGTATCGACGGAGGTATAGGCTTGGGTGGTGGACAGGCTGGCATGGCCTAAAAGTTCCTGAATGGCACGCAGATCACCGCCTGCGGCCAGAAGATGCGTCGCAAAGCTGTGGCGCATCGCGTGGGGGGTTGCTGTGGCGGGTAAGCCCAGCTGCAGGCGCACCTGCTGCATTGTATTTTGCACAGCGCGCGGCCCAAGCGCGCCGCCGCGCACACCGCGAAACAGGGGGGCGTCGGGCGTTTCGGGGTGTGGGCAAAGCCGACGATATGCTTCGACTGCGTCGCGGGCGACGGGCAAGACAGGCACCACACGTTCCTTGCCGCCCTTGCCTTTAATTCGCAGGGCGTCGGGCAGGGGGGCGTCGGCGCAGGTCAGCCCCAGTGCCTCGGAAATGCGCAGGCCGCAGCCGTAAAGCAGCGTGGCGACCGCAATATCACGCGCGCCCACCCAGCCGTGCAGCGATTGCAGACCCGCCGTTTCGATCACCGCCTTGGCGGCATCAGGCGCCAGTGGACGGGGCAGTTTCTTTGAGAATTTCGGGCTGCGCGTGGACAAGACGGCGGTGGCATCGAAATCGTCGCGTTCGCTGAGCCAGCGATAGAAGCTTTTGACCGCCGATAATGCTCGGGCCAAAGATCGCGCGCCGACCCCACGGCCGCGTTCATGCGCCATCCATGCACGCATATCCGGAAGCGACACCGCCGCCAATCCGCCACGTCCGGCAGACCCGCCAAGATGGGTCGCCATGAAGGCCAGAAACCCCGTCAAATCCGTCTGATAAGCCGCAAGGGTGTTGACCGACGCCCCGTCCAGCGCGCGGATATGATCAAGCCACTCCGACAACGCGGCTCGCGCGCCCGCCGAGATCATTAACGTGGCCTTGCCGGTCACGACAGCCAGCGGCGCATCGCGCGTTCGAACACGCCGCCGAAGAAGGCCAGAAGGTCGGTGCCTTGTCCGGGTTTGAACTGCTGTGCGTCCTCGACCCCCAGAACCAACATGCCGGGCAGGCGGCCTTCGCCCAGATCCAGACGGATGCAGGCTTCGGACCGGACCCAGAAGCCGGTTTCGCCATAGATGGTTTCTTCCTGTTCCTGGATCTGGCGCAGAAAAACCTGCCCCGCCGATTGCTCGGCCCGCATTCCAAGATACTCATCGACGAAACCCGGTTCGGTCACGGACAGAACCGGCCCAAGCCGCCCGATGGCGCTGTTTTTCTGGCCAAGCTCGGTTTCCAGCACAAGGCGCACGCAATCGACGCGCAAAATCTCGGCCACTTCGCCGCCAAGATCGGCCATGAACAGCTCGAAATCGGCCGGGTCCAGCATTCTGAGCACCGCGCGGTGGATCAGGTTCATGCCAGCAATATTGTCATAGGCGGCAGCGATCACAGAACGGTGCGTATCTTCCAGCCGGTCCAACCGGGACTCGAGCCGGTCCATCGCAATGCCGCGAAGGTCCACGATATTGGCGCCCATGATCCGTTCATTCGCGTCAATCAGGGCGCGCATGATATCCTGATCATCCAGGATGGTTTCGGGTTGCGCGATCAAATGCGCGCGCAATTCTTCGTCGATCGTAGCGGGTACGTTCATCTGCTGCCTCGAATTTTATTTGTCGTTTTGATCGAACATACACGAGGGAAGGTGGCGAGTGGCCAGTTTTTTCGCTTATGCGCCGACGAAAAAGGGGGCCGTGGCCCCCTCGTAACAGTCGCGGTGTTGGTGTGCGGCTCAGAGAATCTTGATGCCAGCCGCTTTGATGTCGGCCAGAAACGCGTCCAGCCCCTTGTCGGTCAGCACGTGTTTTGCCATCGCCTGAATGACCGATGTTGGTGCGGTGGCCACATCTGCCCCAACCAGCGCACAGTCTTTCATGTGGTTGACCGACCGGATCGACGCCGCCAGAATCTGCGTCTCGAACCCGTAGTTGTCATAGATGGTGCGAATGTCCTCGATCAACTCCAGCCCATCCATGTTGATGTCATCCAGACGACCAATGAACGGCGAAATGAAGGTCGCACCAGCTTTTGCGGCCAGCAGCGCCTGGTTGGCTGAGAAACACAGCGTCACGTTCACCATGGTGCCTTCGTCGGTCAGAACCTTACAGGCTTTCAGCCCGTCCCAGGTCAGCGGCACCTTGACTGCGATGTTGTCGGCGATCTTCGCCAGCTTGCGGCCTTCTGCGATCATGGTGTCGGCATCAATGGCGGTGACTTCGGCAGAGACTGGGCCATCCACGATGTCGCAGATTTCCTTGGTCACTTCCAGAATGTCACGTCCCGATTTCTTGATGATCGAGGGGTTGGTGGTCACGCCGTCGATCATCCCGACGTCGTTCAGTTCCTTGATGGCGTCGATATCGGCGGTATCAGCGAAAAATTTCATATGCGCGGCTCCTGCAGCTATTGAGCGTTTGCGCTCTCATACCCCATGGGCGCGCGGGCAGAAAGCCCTTATGGTGCGCGCGACCACGGGGACTCAGGCGAAATGAGCGATATTCAGCATTTTCCGGAAGGCGCGCGCGTCGGTGTTCTGACCGCGCAGCCCTTGGATCGTATCCTGACATACCGCGCGCCCGAAGAGGGCTGCGTGCAAGGTGCGTTTGTCGAGGTGCCGCTTGGCCCGCGCAAGGTGCTGGGCGTGATCTGGGGGCCGGGCGAGGTTGGATTTGACGCCTCCAAACTGCGCGCCGTGATCCGCGTTCTGGATGTGGCCCCCATGCGCGCCGAGATGGCGGAATTTCTGACCCGCGTCGGCGATTACACCCTGACCCCGATGAGCCAGATGTTGCGCCTTGCCACCCGCGCGCCGGGCCTGTCCGATCCACCTTCGATGCGCAAGGTTTTGAAGGCGTCGGGACATCGCCCCAACCGCCTGACCGATGCACGTGCCAAGGTGATGGACGTGCTGATGGATCAGCCCGGTGTCGGCTTCACGCAGAAGGAATTGGCCGATTTGGCGGGGGTAAGTGGCTCCGTTGTGAAGGGGCTGGTGAAGCTGGGTGCCATTCGCGAGGAAGACACGCCGCGCGACATGCCCTATCCGCGTCTTGACCCCAGCTTGCCCAGCAAGCAACTGACCGAGGAACAAGCCGCCGCCGCCAAGCAACTGACCGATGGCGTGCGCACCGGCCGTTATGGCACCACGCTTCTGCGTGGCGTCACCGGCGCCGGTAAGACCGAGGTTTATCTGGAAGCCGTCGCCGCCTGTTTGAAGAAAGGCCGTCAAGCTCTGGTTCTTTTGCCTGAAATTGCGCTCACCGCCGAGTTCCTGAAACGGGTCGAAGAACGCTTCGGCGCGCAACCTGCCGAATGGCATTCCGGTGTGACCATGACCGAACGCCGCCGGTGCTGGCGGATGGTCGGGCAGGGGGAGGCATCGCTTGTGGTGGGTGCCCGTTCCGCGCTCTATCTGCCATTTCGTGACCTTGGGTTGGTGATCGTGGATGAGGAGCACGACAGTTCCTACAAGCAGGAAGACGGAGTGCTGTATTCTGCCCGCGACATGGCTGTAATGCGCGCGTCGATCTGTGATGCGCAAGTGGTGCTGGCCTCGGCCACGCCCTCGCTTGAGACTTGGGCCAACTGCGAGGCGGGGAAATACAACCGTATTGACCTGACCAGTCGGTATGGTCCCGCCGTCATGCCCGACATGCGCGCGATTGATATGCGGCAAGAGGATTTGCCGTCGCAAAGCTGGATTTCCCCCACGCTGAAAGCCGCCGTGACCCTGCGCATCGCGAAGGGCGAACAATCGCTGTTGTTCATCAACCGCCGTGGCTATGCGCCGGTCACGATTTGCCGGGCTTGCGGACACCAGATTGGCTGTGACCATTGTGACGCGCGCATGGTGGAACACCGCTTCCAGAAACGCCTTGTCTGCCACCAATGCGGCGAAACAAAACCGATGCCCGAGGCCTGCCCGGAATGCGACGTTGAAGGCAAGCTGGCCCCGGTCGGTCCGGGTGTCGAACGGCTGGCGGAAGAAGTCCGCGCCAGTTTCCCGGACGCCCGCGTGGCGGTGTTGTCGTCCGACCTGTTTGGCTCAGCCCGCGCGCTGAAAGAACAGATCGAACTGATCGCGGCAGGAGGCGCCGACATCATCATCGGCACGCAACTGGTCGCCAAAGGGCACAACTTCCCCAAGCTCACTCTGGTCGGCGTGATCGACGCCGATCTTGGCTTGCAAGGATCTGACTTGCGCGCGGCTGAACGCACCTTCCAACTGATCCGCCAAGTCGCGGGCCGGGCTGGACGGGCGGAAACGCCCGGCGTCGCGCTCCTGCAAACGTTCCAACCCGAACACCCGGTGATCCGCGCGATCCTTGCTGGCGAGGAAGAGAAGTTCTGGCGCGCGGAAGCAGGTGAAAGGCAAGCTGCGGGCGTGCCGCCCTATGGGCGCATGGCCGGTATCATTCTGTCATCCCCCGACATCCAAGCGGTGTTTGATCTAGGGTCAGAAATGGCCCGTCGATCCGAGCCGCTGATCCAAATCGGCGCGCAACTTTACGGCCCCGCCCCCGCGCCGATCGCGCGCGTACGGGGGCGGCATCGTGTGCGTCTGCTGGTGAAAGCTGATAAGGGTGCGCCCATACAACCCGCGCTAAAACGCTGGCTTGCGCAGTTCAACATCAAAGGCGACATGCGTGTGTCGGTGGATATTGACCCGCAGAGTTTTTATTAGAGCTTCAAAGCTTCTCAATTTCTAAAAGGTAGATTTTGTTCAGGTCTCTGATTGAATCGCGCAGGGCAACCGCAGCTAGATCACTTAATTGCGGGTTATCTAACTCAACTAAAAAATCGACACTTTTCAACAATTGGTCAGTAATAAACTTAGCGGTGTCTACGCTGGAAATGGAGTAAGCGCGCGTGGGTATTCCCAAATCAACTGAAACATAGTCGTTTTCTTTTATGTCCAAATGATTTGGTCCCGAAAAACCATATGTATTGATACTGCCATCAACTCGAAGGATGAATGTGAGTTTGGGGGCAGGAAATCTCGGTGTGTCTATGTCTCTGCACGCTGCCTTCAATGCCCTGAAATGGGGCAGTACCGCTTTTGCAGCATCTCGCCCGCCAAATTGCGCAGAGAAGTCAATTTTCGCCAATTCGTTACTCCGCCGGCAACGCAGCGCCCCGGCCTTGCGCCTGATCCACCAGCGCATCGGTGAACACCGCCCCGATCCACATGCACAAAAGCGCGAGCCATGCGGTGCCGACGAAGATCGAGGTGCCGGTGACGCCTGCGCCGATGGCGCAGCCGCCAGCCAGCATTGCGCCAAAGCCCATCAGGAACGCTCCGGTCATAGAGCGGCGCATGGTTGCTTCACCATCGAAACCTTGGAATTTGAAATCGCCCGACAACCAACTGGCGGCAAACGCGCCGATGACCACGCCCGGCACGAGCCCTACGTCGAAATTCAGGACAGGGTCGGGGATCAGAAAAAACATAAGCGTGTTGGCAGATGGGCCAGAGAATGTGGCCGAAGTGACGGACACAGGCTCGAACGCGGCCATAGACAGCTGATAGGTTAAGACCCAGCCAAGGGCGACGGCAAATCCCACCCCTGACCCGAACACCAATCGTTTGTATTCCATGCCCGACCGGCGGGCGATGACGATGGCCATAATGGCGGTGATGACCCCCAGCGCAAAACCGCTCCAGGCTGGGATGCCAAGCGTGGTCAGAAGGTTCATGTTTGTGCCGCCTTCGGTCATCCAAAGCCGGGCAAGTGTGTCGCGGGTAGGGGCAAGCCAGCCGTGCAGGCTCATTTGTGCAACGACGGCGAAGATCAGGCCGGACACGACCGATCGCAGGTTGCCCGTCGCCGCCAGCACCAGAAGACGGCCCGAACAGCCACGTGCCAGCACCATACCCACGCCGAACATCAACCCGCCGATAATGGCGCCTGACCAAGTGCCGGTCACGGCCATCATTCGCGCGTCCTCGACCCGCAACAGCCCCACAAGCGATGCACCCTGAACCCAAACCAGCGCCGTCGAGAAAGTCAAAAGCCACACAGCGACCGAATTATCCATCATGCGCCGCGCAAACTCCACGGTCGCCGCGCGCAGGCAGAACCGCGACCGCTGGGCGGCCACGCCGAACACAATACCGGTGATAAGGCCGAACAGTGCGGCTGTCGGAGCTTCTCCGATTCGGTCGATCAGGGGGATGATATCCATCTGGTCTCTCTTGCTTTTCCAGTAATCTTAACGTGTTTCCGACCTGCACATCTTGACTTATATCATAAACATATATGCTTGAGCGAATGCGTTAACGGCTCGCCAACTGGGGATAACGAGCGTATGGCGTGATTATGAGACTTCAGATCCTGACTCTTGACCAAGCGCGCGCCTTGCCATTTTGGCGCCGCCCCATTTTCCTGCTGATGTTGATGGCGGCGGGGATGCCGGTTGCTTTTTTCACCTGGTCGGCTCTTTTAAACAACTTCGTGATCGACGCTGCAGGCTTTACCGGTGTCGAAATCGGCTGGCTGCATACGGTGCGCGAAATTCCGGGGTTTCTGGCCATCGGGGTGATCGCCCTTCTGATGCTGTTTCGCGAACAGGTTCTGGGGATCGTGGCGCTGGGCCTGCTGGGTGCTGCCACGGCGGTGACCGCGTGGTTCCCCAGCTTTGGTGGCATTCTGACGATCACGATGCTGTCGTCTATTGGGTTTCATTACTTCGAGACGGTGAATCAGTCGCTTCAACTGCAATGGATCGACAAGAAGCGCGCGCCGCAGATGTTGGGTTGGATCATGGCGATCAGCTCGGCGGCGGGGTTAGTCAGTTATGGGTTGCTGGTCCTGACATGGAAGACCTTCGACCTTAGCTATAACCTCGTCTATATGCTTGCAGGTGGGACGACATTGGCCGTCGCGATCTTTTGCTTCTTCGCCTACCCGCAATTCGAAAGCCCCGAGCCGCAACTGAAGCAGTTCGTGCTGCGCCGGCGCTATTGGCTGTATTACGCCTTGCAATTCATGTCCGGTGCGCGGCGTCAGATTTTCACGGTGTTTGCCGCCTTCATGATGGTTGAACGCTTCGGGTTCGAGGTGCACGAAATTACAGCCCTGTTCCTGATCAACTATGCCGCCAATATCTTCTTTGCGCCCTTGATGGGTAAAGCGGTCGCGAAATGGGGCGAACGCCGTGCGCTGGCATTCGAATATGTCGGGCTGGTCGGTGTGTTTCTGGCTTATGGCGGCATTTATTATTTTGGGTGGGGTGTTGTGCTGGCGGCGGTGCTTTACGTGTTGGATCACATGTTCTTTGCACTGGCTTTCGCATTGAAAACCTATTTCCAAAAGATCGCAGACCCGCAAGATATTGCGCCCACTGCGGCGGTGGCGTTTACAATCAACCACATTGCGGCTGTGTTCCTGCCCGCGCTTCTTGGGTACCTGTGGGTCGTGTCACCGGGAGCGGTGTTCGGGCTTGCTGCCGGAATGGCGGCGGTCTCGCTGATGCTGGCGCTTTTGATCCCGCGCCATCCGGAGAAGGGCAACGAAACAGTGTTTGCGCCTCCGTTGCGGCAGGTTGTGCGGTAGGGCAGGGCGAAACAGTTGACCCGCCCCACGCCGCGCACTAGGCCAAAAGGTGCAGTTGAAAGGATGGCATGATGACCACATGGACCGCTCTGACCACCTTGAAAGGTCAAGCCGCCGCCGAGGCGCTTGGCGCCGCGATGGAAAACCTAACGCCCGAGCCGACCGGCGTTGGCATGTTTGAAATCGAGGATGGTGCGGGCATCTGGGAAGTAGGTGCTTATTTTGTCGAACAACCCGACCCTGCGGGGCTTGCGCTATTGGCCACGATGCACGGCGCGCAGGATTTCGCCGTCTCGGAATTACCCGAGGTCGATTGGGTCGCCCATGTCCGTCGCGAATTGTCACCGGTCGAGGCGGGGCGTTTCTTTGTCTATGGCAGTCATGACGCCGATCAGGTGCCCGATGGCAAGATCGCCTTGTTGATCGAAGCCGCGATGGCCTTTGGCACCGGCCATCACGGCACGACGCTGGGATGCTTGCAAGCGTTGGATAAACTGGCCGGGCAGGGGTTCGTCGGCAAGAATGTTGTCGACATTGGCTGTGGGACCGCTGTTTTGGCGATGGCCGCCGCCCGCATCTGGCCCAACCCGGTGCTGGCAAGCGATATCGACCAAGTTGCGGTTGATGTGGCCAAGGCCAATATTGCTGCCAACAACCTGGAAGACCGCATTTGCTGCGTTGAAGCCGCTGGTTTCAACGCCCCCGAATTGCAAGATGCCATCCCCTTTGATCTTGTGTTCGCAAATATCCTGAAAGGCCCCTTGATTGGTCTTGCGCCGGATATGGGAAAGAATATTTCGCCCAAAGGGTATGCGATTCTTTCGGGGATTCTGAACCCGCAAGCGGACGAGGTGATCGCCGTTTATGCCGAAAATGGGTTTAATCTTGTTGAACGAACCGAGATTGTCGACTGGACGACGCTAATCCTCCGCAAAAATTAATCTTTTTCGCCTAAAATTTGACTGCTTTCTAGTCACAAGCACTTTTTTGCCATATTCTGATTCATGAAAATTATTTTTATTTTTTGTTAATAGGGGAGGGATTGAAAGTGACTGATGCACAAGTTCAAGACTTTCAAAAGAGAGTGCGTGGAATTAGCCGCCAACATCGTCGATTTACCAATGGGTATGTGGAGCTGGTCGAACGTGATGGCTTGTTGGTGCCCCGCCAACGTCGGATGCGGCGCGGGTTCCCCATCAAGGGATTGGTGCTGACGCTGATCGGCTTCATGGTGTTCAAGGGGTTCATGCTTAGCCAAGTGGGCGCTTTGAATTACACGGACCGTTTGGACCGCTTGGCCCAGGGAACGCTGATCGAACAGGCTGGCGCTTGGGTGATGCAGGCGGATCCTGTCACGCAGGCGATTGCCGGACAGTTGGCGGGCCTGCTTTAATCGGGGCTTTGCCTCTACTCGATCTGGATCACCGCAATGCAATGACTGTCGCCCCGCGCGCCCAAGGCGTTTTCGGGGCGTTTGTCTTTGTTTCGTAAAAAGTTTTCCGTCCGCCCGTAATCTTTGCGCATCAGCCCTCGCAAATCCTGTTGGCCTTGTCTATCTGCCTTGTCTAGAAAGACCCGAGCATGAACAGGAGGCGCCGGATGGCCAAGATCACTTACATCGAGCACAATGGAACACAGCATGTCGTCGACGTTGCACCCGGCCTGACCGTTATGGAAGGTGCGCGTGACAACAACATTCCTGGGATCGAAGCCGATTGCGGTGGTGCCTGCGCCTGTTCCACCTGCCACGTCTATCTGGATGCTGCGTGGGTCGATAAGGTTCCACCCAAGGACCCGATGGAAGAAGACATGCTGGATTTTGCTTTTGAACCGGATGCTGAACGGTCACGCCTGACCTGTCAGATCAAGGTGACCGACGATCTGGATGGTCTGGTCGTGCATATGCCTGAAAAGCAGATCTGAAGTTTTGGCGCTGCGGCTGGCCGGCGCCTATAGCGCCCGCCAGCCAATATCGGAACGGTTGAACCCCTCGGCCCAGTCAATCTTTTCGATCATCGCATAGGCGCGGTCGCGGGCCTCTTGCAGGCTGTCGCCGCGGGCGGTGATGTTCAGAACACGCCCACCGGTGGCTGTGATCTCGCCATCCACTTTGGTGGTGGCAGCATGAAATACCATGTTCATTGAATCCTCCGGCAGATCGTCCAAGCCCTTGATGACCGACCCCTTCTGATAAGGTCCGGGATAGCCGTTGGCCGCCATCACCACGGTGATCGCGTGGTCATTTGCCCAGTTGACTTGCGCTTCATCAAGTCGTCCTTCGGCGCAAGCAAGCATCAGATCCAGCGCCTGCGCGCCCAGCCGCATCATCAAGACCTGACATTCCGGATCGCCGAATCGGGCGTTGTATTCCACCAGCCGCGCCTGGCCATCTTTGATCATGAACCCCGCATACAGAACGCCCTGATAGGGCGTACCGCGTTTGGCCATTTCGGCCACGGTGGGCTCAATGATCTCGCGCATTGCGCGGGCGGCAATGTCGTCGGTCAAAACCGGGGCAGGGGAATAGGCGCCCATGCCGCCGGTGTTCAGCCCCGTATCGCCATCGCCCACGCGCTTGTGGTCCTGCGCGGTGCCGATGGGCAGTGCGGTCGTGCCATCGCAGAGGATGAAATAAGATGCTTCCTCGCCATCCATAAACTCCTCGATCACAACTTCTGCGCCAGCCCCGCCAAACGCGCCGCCGAACATATCGTCGATAGCGTCCAGCGCCGTCTGCTCATCCATCGCGACGATCACGCCCTTGCCTGCAGCCAACCCGTCGGCCTTGACCACGATCGGTGCGCCTTGTTCGCGGATATAGGCCTTGGCGGCGTCTGCGTCGGTGAAGTGGCCATAGGCCGCCGTGGGCGCGCCTGCTGCATCGCAGATTTCTTTGGTAAAGAACTTCGAGGCTTCCAGTTTTGCGGCTTCTGCCGATGGGCCGAAGACGTTGACGCCCGCCTCGTGCAGACGGTCGGCCACGCCTTTGGTCAGCGGCGCTTCCGGCCCGATGATGACGAAATCAATGGTGTTTTGCTGCGCAAACGTCACGACCGCGTCGCCGTTTTCAATGTCCAGCGTCGCACACTCTGCGATCTGGGCCATTCCTGCATTTCCGGGCGCCACGATCAACCGATCACATTTCGGGTTTTGCATCACAGCCCATGCAAGCGCATGTTCGCGCCCGCCGCTGCCCAGAATAAGGATGTTCATGGCTCGTCCCCCGCTTGGCCTTCTGTCATCGGCGTTCTAAGGTCGAGGCGAGCAATGCACAAGAACTGAGGCAGTATGTCCGAGCTGATTGACGACCCCACCCCCGGCCAGAATGCGCCCGAGTTTACCGTTTCGGAAATCTCTGGCGCGGTGAAAAAGACAATCGAGGGCGCGTTTGGTCGCGTCCGCGTCCGCGGCGAGGTCGGGCGCGTGATGCTGGCACGGTCGGGCCATTTGTATTTTGATGTGAAAGATGATCGGTCTGTGATCGCTGCCGTCAGTTGGAAGGGACAGGTCAGCCGCCTTTCAATCATGCCCGAGGAAGGCATGGAAGTGATCGTTTCAGGCAAGATCACGACCTTCGGCAGCCAGTCCAAATACCAAATCAACGTCGATGATGTCGTCGTCGCGGGTGAAGGCGCGTTGATGGCGATGTTGGAAAAGCGCAAGAAAGCACTGGCTGCAGAAGGGCTTTTTGCGCCTGAACGCAAGAAGAAGCTGCCTTTCCTGCCCGACGTGATTGGCGTTGTGACCTCGCCCTCAGGTGCCGTCATCCGCGATATTCTGCACCGTTTGCGGGATCGCTTCCCGCGCAAGGTGCTGATTTGGCCAGTGGCCGTTCAGGGTGAAGCGAGCGCGCCTCAGGTTGCCGCCGCGATCGAAGGCTTCAACCGTTTGCAACCGGGTGGCGCGCTGCCCCGGCCGGATCTGCTGATCGTCGCACGTGGTGGTGGCTCGATAGAGGATTTGTGGGGCTTCAACGAAGAAAACGTCGCCCGCGCTGTGGCGGCTTCGGAAATTCCTGTCATCTCTGCTGTGGGGCATGAAACGGACACGACCCTGATCGACTATGTGTCCGATCTGCGCGCGCCCACACCGACGGCGGCTGCCGAACATGCCGTGCCGGTGCGGATGGAGTTGCTGGCTTGGGCCGAGGAGCAGGGCACCCGACTGACCCGGTCGCTTGAACAGGCGCTGATGCAACGCGGCCAGCGGCTGCGTGACTTGGCCCGCGCCCTGCCGCGCCCCGAGGCGTTGTTGGAAAACCCACGCCAGCGGTTGGATACGGCCAGCCACAAACTGCCCTCTGCCTTGCGGTACATGACGCAGCAACGGCGCGTGAAGTTGTCTGAGGCGTCAGCGGGTCTGCGCCCGCGTGTTCTGACCTCTCGGCTTGCGCCGATGCGGGACCGGCTTGATATGGTGGCGGTACGATTGGATCCGGATCGTATCACAGACGCGAACAAACGACGGACGGTCGAGATCAGCGGACTGACCGCGCGATTGGATCGTGCCTTTCTGTCGAATACAAAGCGGCATGAGGATCGGTTGTCTGCATTGGAGCGGATGCGCCAAACGCTGGGCTACACCGAGACGTTGAAGCGTGGCTATGCGGTTGTGCGGGGCGACGGAGATGTCGTGACGACCCAAGCCGCCGCCGCGCAGGCCAAAGCGCTTGAGATCGAGTTTGCGGATGGGCGATTGTCACTGGATGAGTCAGCGACAGCCGCGAGGCCGACCAAACCCGCGACCAAGTCCAAGCCCAAAAAAGATGCTCCCGATCAGGGCTCGCTTTTCTGATCTGCAACCACGTTATTTCTTACGCGAACCGGGACGTCCCTGCGGTTTGCCGCCGGGGCCTTTCCCCGCCGGGCGCTGCCCCGGTTTCCCGCCAGGACGACCAGTCCCTTTGAACGCAGGCTTTGCACCCGGTTTGCTGCCGTGTTTGCCGCGCGGGATTTCTTTGCGCGTACGCACTGGCGTTGGCTTTGCATCCTCCATCCCAAGCGGATCACGCACGACACGTTGGCGGATTTCCTCGACCTCGCCGGGTTTTAATTCGCCCAGTTGGAAGGGGCCATAACTGACACGCAGCAGGCGGTTCACGGTCAGGCCCACGGCTTCCATCGCGCGGCGCACCTCGCGGTTTTTGCCTTCGCGCAGGGTTACGGTCAGCCAAGCGTTTGCGCCTTGCTGCCGGTCGAGAGATACAGCCATCGGCTGGAACCGCTCGCCGTCGATGGTCAGACCCTTGCGCACCGGGGCCAGCGTATCCTCGGTAGGTCGCCCGTTCACCCGCACGCGGTATTTGCGCGACCACCCGGTTGATGGCAGCTCCAGCTTTCGTTTCACTTCGCCGTCATTGGTCAGAAGCAGCAGACCTTCCGAGTTCAGGTCAAGCCGCCCGACGCTCATTACACGGGGCAGGTCGTCAGGCAGATTGTTGAAAACAGTGTCGCGCCCCTTTTCGTCGCGTTCCGTCGTCACAAGGCCGATGGGCTTGTAATACAGCCACATACGCGGCGGTTCGGGTTCGGCCAGCGGCGCGCCGTCAAACAGGATCTCATCCTTGGGCGTGACGTTCAGGGCGGGGCTGTCGATCACCGTGCCGTTCACGGTCACGCGCCCCACTTCAATCATCCGTTCCGCCTCGCGTCGGCTGGCGACACCGGCGCGGGCCAGCACCTTGGCGATGCGGTCGCCTTTCGACGGATCCGTTGGTGCGGCATCCGGCCTTTTCGGCGCGAGTTTACGGGCGGATTTGGGAACGGGGGGGCGTTTTTTGTCTGTCATGCCTTCGCATAGCGCGAGGCGGGGCAAAGGGGAAGCCTTGGCAAGCGTGCAGGTCCAATGCAAAAGGGGGCATGAGCCGTTTCAAAAGCCATATGGACGCCGCCTTGGACGAGGCCCGCGCTGCAGCCAAGCGCGGTGAGGTGCCCGTGGGCGCGGTGCTGGTGTCGCCGTCTGGGCAGGTTGTCGCCACGGCAGGCAACCGGACACGCGAGTTGAACGATCCCACCGCCCACGCCGAGATTTTGGTGATCCGCGCGGGATGCGCGCAAGTGGGTTCTGAACGTCTGCCTGATCACGATCTATACGTGACGCTTGAGCCATGCCCGATGTGCGCCACCGCCATATCCGCCGCGCGCATTCGCCGGGTGTATTATGGCGCGGCTGACCCGAAATCGGGCGGCGTCGCACATGGCCCACGCATTTTTACCCACCCTCAATGCCACCATGTGCCAGAGGTCTATGATGGGATCGGCGCGGACGAGGCCGAGCAGATCCTAAAGGACTTCTTCGCCGCCCGGCGATAGGCCCTACAAGGTGATCGGCTTCAACACTTCTGGCTCGATCACATTCACATCGGGCAGGGCTTCAACAAGCTCGTTCGCGGATTGCGCCAAGATCGGGAAGGTCTTGTAGTGACAGGGGATCACAGTGTCGAAATCGAAATACCGTTTCGCCGCGTAAGCCACTCGCGCCATGTCCATCGTGTAATGACCACCGGCACACAGAATGCCGATATCGGGTTTGTGCAGATCGCCCATCCACTCCATATCCGCCATGATGTCGGTGTCGCCGGACAGATAGATCACGTGATCTTCACCCGCGATCATGAACCCGACCTCGGCCCCGGCGCACAGCGGGCGTTCTCCGTCCAGATAGTCGAAACTGGCGGAATGCGAGGCGTTCACCATGGTGATCTTCGCCCCGTTCAGGTCAATGGTGCCGCCTTTGCCGAAACCCAGCGTCTCGACCCCGTCTTCATTGCCCCAGAAGGTGGCAAGTTCGTGAATGGCGGCAACCGGAATGCCTTTCTCTCGGGCAATTGCAAGGGTTGATGACGCGTGGTCGCCATGTCCGTGGGTGATCAGGATGTGAGTCGCGCCCTCGGTGGCCTCGTCCCGCCGGTCTTCGGGGAACATCGGGTTGCCATCCAGCCAGGGGTCAATCAGAAGCACGGCGTCTTCAATCTCGATCCGAAAGCCGGAATGTCCAAGGAATGTGATTTGCATGGAAAGCCCCCCTTTTCATCGTTCATTGTCAGACTAGCAGCAAAACCGTCCCTGTCACCTGTGGGCCAGCGTCACATCCCGCGCACATGGCTTGCGGGCGGGGCACGCGCGCGCTAAACGATCTGGCGAAACATACACGGGAGCCGCCCATGTCGATCGACATCGAAACCGCGCGCAAGGTTGCGCATCTGGCCCGCATCAAGGTCGAAGAAGACCGCCTGCCGGAGCTTGCCGAAAACTTCAACGCGATCCTCGGCTTTATCGAGCAGTTGAACGAGGTGGATGTGGAGGGAGTCGAGCCGATGACCTCGGTCACGCCGATGCGCCTGAAACGTCGCGAAGACGTGGTGACGGATGGCAACATGCCCGAGAAGGTGCTGTCCAATGCGCCAGACGCGCGCGAAGGTTTCTTTGCGGTGCCGAAGGTGGTGGAATAATGGCTGACCTGAACAAACTAACGATTGCCGATGCCCGCGATGCGATGCGTAAGGGTGATTTGACATCTGCTGAACTGACTGACGCGTGCTTGTCCGAGATTGAAGGCGCGGGCGCGCTGGGCGCGTTTGTCCACAACACCCCCGATCTGGCTCGTGACCAAGCCAAGGCGGCGGACGACCGCATCAAAGCGGGCGATGCGCCGGATATGTGCGGCATTCCGCTGGGCATCAAAGACCTGTTCTGCACCAAGGGCGTGGCAAGCCAAGCGGGCAGCCGCATTCTTGAGGGCTTCATCCCCGAATACGAATCGACTGTCAGCCAGAACCTTTTGGACAATGGCACCGTCATGTTAGGCAAGCTCAATATGGACGAGTTTGCGATGGGGTCGTCGAACGAGACGAGCGTTTACGGCAACGCCGTGAACCCTTGGAAGATCGACGACCGCCAGTTGACACCGGGCGGCTCGTCAGGCGGGTCAGCGTCCGCCGTGGCCGCTGACCTTTGCCTTGCCGCGACCGGCACGGATACCGGCGGGTCGATCCGCCAGCCAGCCGCCTTCACCGGCATCACGGGCATCAAGCCGACCTATGGGCGCTGTTCGCGTTGGGGTGTCGTGGCGTTTGCATCCTCGCTGGATCAGGCTGGTCCAATGACCAAATCGGTGCGCGATGCGGCGATCATGCTGGAAGCCATGTGCGGACACGATGCGAAAGATTCGACCAGCGCGGACCTGCCCGTGCCGAATTTCGAAGCGATGCTGACCGGCGATATCAAAGGCAAAAAAATCGGTCTGCCCAAAGAATACCGTATGGATGGTATGCCTGACGAGATCGAGGCGCTGTGGTCCAATGGTGCCGACATGCTGCGCGATGCAGGGGCCGAGGTTATCGATATCTCGCTGCCGCACACCAAATACGCGCTGCCTGCTTACTATGTGATTGCGCCGGCCGAGGCGTCTTCGAACCTCGCCCGTTATGACGGGGTGCGCTATGGCCACCGCGCCAAGCTGGGGCAGGGCGATGGCATCACCGAGATGTATGAAAAGACCCGCGCCGAAGGCTTTGGTGACGAGGTACAGCGCCGCGTGATGGTCGGCACCTACGTGCTGTCCGCCGGGTTTTATGACGCCTATTACAACCGCGCCCGCAAAGTGCGCGCATTGATCAAGAAAGATTTTGATGATGTTTTCGCGCAAGGTATCGACGCGATCCTGACGCCCGCCACACCATCGGCAGCGTTTGGGTTGGGCGAGATGGAAAATGCCGATCCGGTCAAAATGTATCTGAACGATGTGTTCACCGTGACCGTTAACCTTGCGGGCCTGCCGGGGATTGCGGTGCCCGCTGGTTTGGACGCACAGGGCTTACCGTTGGGTCTGCAACTGATCGGGCGTCCGTGGGAAGAAGGCGATCTGCTAAATATTGCTCACGAGGTGGAGGCACGCGCAGGATTTGTGGCAAAGCCGCAAAAATGGTGGTAATCCACGCGGACCAACCAATATGGCTGCTGGGAAAGAGGGTTCTATGCGCTATCTAATGGGTTTTGTCGCCGTCGCGTCCCTGTCGGCTTGTGTCAGCAATGCGCCGGACAGCCGGTCGCCTGCGAATGTCGCGCCGCCAAACGCGGGAACTGCGACCGGCGCGCCGCTGTCAACGATGATCGAAGGCAGCGCGGTGTCCAGCCAGCCGTTGGATGGAGGCGCGCCCGTGTCCGCCGCAATTTCCGATGAACAGGATTTCAGCGCCGTAGCTGCGCGTGAAAGCATCGAAAGCGACGCGCAGCGCATCGAAAACTATCAGGCCGCCTATCAGCAGGCCGAGGTCGTCGCGGTGCCCGATCGCCCGAACGACAATTCGGTGTCCGTGGTGGAATACGCGCTGTCGTCCAGTAATTCGGTTGGGCAGTCGATCTATTCTCGCTCGGCCCTATCGGGCGAGGCGCGCGCGCAACGCAATTGCGCGCGCTATACATCCGCTGATTTCGCACAGATCGCTTTTCTGGAGGCCGGCGGCCCAAAACGTGACAAGCACGGCCTTGACCCGGATGGTGATGGGTTCGCTTGTGGCTGGAATCCGGCGCCCTTCCGCACCGCCCGCAGTGTCGCCGAAGATACGACCGTGGTCGAAGATTCTGGCATCAGCAAGGCTGACCTTGAGGCAGTGGGCATCGTGACCGAAGAACAACCTGCTGTTAGCGAACCGGCCCCGCTGCCGGGGGACACCCTGAATATCTCGGACGAGACTGTCTCGGGCGAATAGGTGGAAATCATCCGCTGCCCATCCCCGAATTTTGGCCCACGTCGGGATGGCTTGCAGCCCTCGCTTATCGTCCTTCACTATACCGCCATGCCCGACCCGGACGAGGCGTTGGCGCGGCTTTGTGCGCCGGAACACGAGGTTTCGGCCCACTATCTCCTCCATCGTGACGGACGTGTTTTTCTGCTGGTCGAGGAAGAAATGCGCGCTTGGCACGCGGGCGCTGGTATGTGGCGGGGGCAGGGGGACATCAACTCGCGCTCGATCGGGATTGAGATCGACAATGACGGTGCCTCGCCCTTCAGCGAACCGCAACTGGCGCAGCTTGAGCGGCTGTTGCCAATCGTCATGAAGCGTTGCTCGATCCCGCCCGAAAGTGTGATCGGGCACAGCGACATGGCGCCAGATCGCAAAACCGACCCCGGACGGCGGTTTCCGTGGCTGCGGCTGTCGCGGCAAGGGCTGGGCGTTTGGCCTGAAATCAAGGACACCGCACCGGATGATGCTGCCTTCCTGCGGCGCGCAGCCAGCTTTGGGTACCCCACCGAAACGGGTGTTGCGACGGTTCTGGACGCAATGCGCCAACGCTTTCGCCCATGGGCGCGTGGTTCGCTGGATGCGCGCGACATGGGCATTATCACCAATCTTGCCACCCGCTTCCCCGTTGACGCGCCTGCACCCAGCGCCTAAGTCGACCTATGCGCGGATGGCTGGATGACCGCGGGTCGTAGAGATGCTTGCATTTTCTGGGCGCGAGGAAAGTCCGGACTCCACAAGGCAACGGTGCCGGGTAATGCCCGGCCGGGGAAACCCGAGGGAAAGCGCCACAGAAAACAAACTGCCTGCGCCTGTCGCAGGTGAGGGTGAAACGGTGGGGTAAGAGCCCACCGCGCGCTTGGCAACAAGGGCGGCACGGCAAGCCCCACCGGGAGCAATGCCAAATAGGGATCTTGCGGGGGAAACCTCAGGGCTGTCTTGGCCCAAAGGTCCGGGTTGGCAGCTTGAGGTGTCTGGTAACAGGCATCCTAGAGGAATGGTCATCCACGGTGGCAACACCTGGACAGAATCCGGCTTACAGGCCATCCGCGCATATATTTTCGCGCCTTTTAGGCACTGACCCGCACTGCCTGCACGAAGCCGCGCGAATTTCCCGATTGGCTGTTGACTCGGGGGCCAATGGCGGTAAAAGGCGGGTTCCAGAGATTTACCCGGGCGGGGTGCGCCCACCCGATGAGGAGCTGACGACATGGCGAAGCCGACCACTATCAAAATCCGCCTGAACTCGACCGCGGATACCGGCCACTTCTATGTGACCAAGAAAAACGCTCGCACCATGACCGAGAAAATGGTTGTAAAAAAGTACGACCCGGTTGTGCGCAAGCACGTTGAGTATAAGGAAGGTAAGATCAAGTAAGCTTGATCCCTTTCGACTGTTTGAATGGGCCGTGCCGTTGGGCGCGGCCTTTTCGTTTGTTAGCGTTGGATCTGGCGAAACAGAATATCGGCAAAGTGGCGATAAGCGGTCGGGCCGGGGTGAAACCCGTCTGCTGCCATCATGTCAGGGTCCAGTGACAAGTTGAATGGCAGGTATTCAACGCCTAATTCCTTTGCCTGCTGTGACAAGGCCGCGTCATACCGCCGGGCTTGATGCCCCAGCACATGACGCAGGGGGGCGGGCAGCAATGGAAAATCGGCCAAAGGTGGCACACCTGTCGCCAGCACACGCATGGCGCCGTGGTCGCGTTGCAACCGTGCATAAAGCTGTTCGCGTTGGGCCAGAAGGCGGCGCAGGGGCACCTGTCGGGTGACGTCATTGACGCCAAGGATGATGATGGCGATGTCCAACGTCTGAAGCCCGCCGGGCCATTTGCGCAGCACTGATTTTGTGGTCGCGCCGGTGCGCGCATGAAGCGACCAGTCCAGCGCGTAGTGGGATGCCAGCAGTTCAGTCAAACGACCTGAAAGAGCTTCGCTCTGGTGCCTCGCGCCAACCCCGGCGGCAGACGAATCGCCCAGGATGGCAAGGCGCAGGGGTGGCCCCTTGCCTGTGCGGCCCGCCCGCGCGCCGGGTGGTTCGGGCAAGCTGGCCGCTGTCTTGCGCACCCGCAAGGCTTGCGCCACCAGCACAGGCGCCAAGGCAAATTTCAGTATCCGGTCTGCCATCAACACCTTCCATGAAAAAGGCCGGCCCCATTGGACCGGCCTTTGTTGTTTAGTATCTTGGCTGCTTATTCGCGGTTGCCCAGGAATTGCAGCAGGAACATGAACAGGTTGATGAAGTCCAGATACAGGCTCAGCGCGCCCATGATCGCGGATTTCGCCAACCAGTCGCTGTCCATGGATTGCGCGTGGGCGATGTAATCGGTCTTGATCCGCTGCGTGTCATAGGCCGTCAGGCCCGCGAAGATCAGCACACCGATCACCGAGATCGCGAAATGCATCATCGAACTGCCGATGAAGATGTTGACGATCGATGCCACAATCAGGCCGATCAGACCCATGATCAGGAACGCACCCATCGGACCAAGGTCGCGTTTGGTGGTGTAACCATACAGGCTAAGCCCCGCAAACGCGATGGCGGTAATCAGGAACGTCTGCACGATCGACACGCCGGTAAAGACCAAGAAGATCGAGCTGATCGATAGCCCCATCAGAACGGCAAAGGCATAGAAGAACAGCTGCGCGCCAGCCGCAGATAGCCGGTTGATGGCCGCGCCAAAGGCAAAAACCATCCCAAGAGGGGCAAACATAATGACCCACTTCAGCGGCGACATGTAGATCGCCTGACCCAGACCAGTCAGATACTGACCTTCGCGGATCGCGGCGGTCGCGCCGGTCGGATCTGTGGTTACAGCAAGACCGGCGATGGCCCAGCTGGCCAGCGCGGTGATCAGAAGGCCAACGGACATTAGCCCATAGACCTTGTTCATGTGGGCTCGAAGCCCTTCATCGATCGCAGCACGTGTGCCTACACCTGTGCGGATCGTGTCAAATTCAGCCATCTAGTCCTCCAGCAAGAAATATCAGTTGCGGAGCCCAAGTGGACACCACACTCGGGCTTAATATCGGTAAGCGCGAGGTGTTTTTCAAGTAGAATAACCGCGCAAATTCGTCAGGATGATGGGTTCATCGTCACAACCACCTTGCCGGTTGATTTGCGCTGGCGCAGAAGGTCCAGCGCGTCAGTGGCGTGGTCCAGTGGCAGGGTGTGGCTTACATGCGGTTTGATCTTCCCTTCGCCATACCATGCAAGCAGTTGACGTAAGCTGTCGGTCAACACTTGTGGTCGAAATTTCAGATACCCCCCCCAGTAAAGGCCGATAAGCGAGATGTTCTTTACAAGCATGTGGTTGGGCCGCACGTCAGGAAGGTCGCCGCTGGCGAAACCGATCAACAGGATGCGCGCCTCGGGATTGCAGGCGCGGAAGGCCGCGTCAAACTGCGCACCGCCGATTGCGTCATAGACAACATCGGCGCCACCCAGTGCCTTGACCTCGGCCCTGATATCTTGCGTGTCCGTGTTGATCAGGTGGTCCGCCCCGGCGCGCTGGCAGATTGCCAGCTTGTCGGCACCACGTGCGCAGGCGATGACCCGCGCACCCATCAGTTTGCCGATCTCGACCGCAGTCAGTCCAACGCCTCCTGCCGCACCTAGCACCAGAAGGGTTTCGCCCGGCTGCAACCTGGCCTTGTGATCCAGCGCGACGTGACTGGTGCCATAGGCGATCTGAAAGGCGGCGGCTTCCGTGAAGTTCATCTTGTCAGGCAGGGGCAGACAGCGGTCGGCATCGAAAACGCCTTGCTCTGCCAGGCCGTCGCGGCCCGAAAATACGGCGACCCGCGTTCCCGGTGTCGGACCTTTTGTGTCAGGACCAAGGGCAGTGACGATGCCCGCAGGTTCCATACCCAGCGAAAAAGGGGGCGGCGGCGTGTCCTGATAGGTGCCCTTGGCCATCAGAAGGTCTGCGAAATTCAACCCGCAGGCGCGGATATCAATCAAGGCCTGCCCCTGCGCCGGCTTCGGAGCTGGGGCGTCAGTCAGCTGCGCGGGCTGGTTGAAATCTGTGACGCGAAAGGTTTTCATTGAACCTCCTTTTTTGAGAAATCAGTATCTGTTCTTGGGTCGAGAATCGAGGAGGATAGTGCAGAATCATTAGTTCGCGCTCACGTTGTGTAGTTGCAAAATGCAAAGAACACTGCTAATCTCCTGTAGCGTGTGTTAAGATAACACTGGCTTTCGCATTGGTAGAGGTCTGAAAAATGCGGAAAATTCTTCTTATCAAGCTGATATTAAATGGTTTTTAGTTCTTAGCAGTAAAGCTGACCAAAAAGACAGGTTGAGCGACAACGCCGTCGCGTGATCATTGGTTGCGTAATCCAAGCTAGTAACGAGGAGTGGTTGAATGAAACATCCAGTGGATGTCCATGTTGGTAAGCGCGTTCGTCACCGCCGGTGGATGGTGGGAATGACGCAGCAGCAATTGGCTGAAAAGGTTGGGATCAAGTTCCAGCAGATTCAGAAATATGAAACCGGTATGAACCGTGTGTCCGCATCCCGGCTGTGGGATATTGCTGCTGCTCTGTCAGTGCCGGTCAGCTTCTTCTTCGAAGGTCTGGAAAGCAAACCTGACGCTGAAACGCAAAATGCGTTGCCTAGCGACATTCTGGCGGACAAGGAAGCATTGGAGCTTGTGCGCAGCTATTATGCCATTCCGGACAACCAGCGCCGCCGGCTGTTTGAACTGGCGCGTGTCTTGTCAGACGTCGCCTGATCTTGACGCCGGGCGACCTGCCCTGCTACCGCGCGGTTGAAGCAGGGCGCGGGATTTAGTGGTGGCTGATTTGGACACAGACACGAAACAGGAATTGGTACGCGTGGCAGAGGCTTTGGCAGATGCTGCGCGTGAAGCTGTGTTGCCCTATTTCCGCGCCGACAACCTTTTTGCTGACAACAAGCTAAGCGTTGGTTTTGACCCCGTGACCGAAGCCGACCGCGCGGCTGAACGCGCGATGCGTGATGTCTTGGCACGAACGCGGCCGCGTGACGCTATCCTTGGTGA
This sequence comes from Aliiroseovarius sediminis, assembly GCF_022678485.1. Lineage (GTDB taxonomy): Bacteria > Pseudomonadota > Alphaproteobacteria > Rhodobacterales > Rhodobacteraceae > Aliiroseovarius > Aliiroseovarius sediminis. The sequence continues at coordinate 229,821 of NZ_JALBYP010000026.1, read as the reverse complement.
AGAATTTGGGCAGACGGCGGGCGACAGTGGTCTGACATGGGTTCTTGATCCGATTGACGGCACCCGCGCCTTCCTGTCTGGCACGCCCACTTGGGGGGTTCTGATCGCGGTGGGGGACGATAACGGCCCCAAGCTTGGCATCATCGACCAACCCTATATTGGCGAGCGGTTCATCGGCGGCTTTGGCGAGGCGCACGTTGACGGCCCGCACGGGTCGCGCCCCTTGCGCACCCGCGCGCCGCGCAGCTTGTCCGACGCCATCTTGTTCACCACATTCCCCGAAGTCGGCACCAAGGCCGAGGGGCAGGCGTTCCGCAATCTGTCCAACCAGGTCAAGCTGACCCGTTACGGGTTGGATTGCTATGCCTATGGGTTGGTGGCTGCGGGGCAGATTGATCTGGTGGTCGAGGCTGGTTTGCAAGCCTATGATATCCAGGGCCCGATGGCCGTGATCGAAGCCGCAGGTGGTATCGTCACCAATTGGGAAGGCGGCCCTGTTCATCAAGGTGGACGCGCGGTCGCTGCGGCCAATCCCCAAATCCACGCCGCCGCGCTTGAGGTTCTTGCAGGCACCTGATCGCCCTTAAAGCAGTTGTGTGATCGCGAACTCTCGTGGCAAGCTGCAAAAACGCGCGAGTCCTTTGCCCTTTCTGTCGCCAACAAAATTGTCTCACCGAAATGGGCGGAAAGAGGCAGCATGGAATATCTTATTCAAAACGCAGCAACCATTTTGACGATGGATGATGCTGCGCGCGAGTTATCGTCGGTGGACATTCGCATCGCGGGTGGCGTGATCGCAGAAATCGGCCCTGATCTGATCACGAAAGGCGAGGTAATCGACGCCGCCCGCGCGGTTGTAACACCGGGCTTGGTGAACACACATCATCATCTTTACCAAACCCTGACCCGTGCTGTGCCGGGCGGGCAGGATGCGCTGTTGTTTGGATGGCTTCAGGCGCTGTATCCGATCTGGTCACGGTTTGGCCCGGATGAAATGCGCGTCTCGGCGATGGTTGGGCTGGCCGAATTGGCGCTGTCCGGATGCTCGTTGAGTTCGGATCATCTGTATCTTTACCCTAACGGCGCACGGCTTGAGGATACGATTGACGGCGCACGTGAGGTAGGGGTGCGCTTTCATCCGACGCGCGGGGCGATGTCGATCGGCGAAAGCGACGGGGGGCTTCCGCCCGACGCTTTGGTTGAACGCGAAGCCGCGATCCTTGACGATTGCATCCGCGTCATCGACGCCTTTCACGACCCGTCCGAGGGGTCAATGCTGCGTGTCGGGGTTGCGCCCTGTTCGCCGTTTTCCGTCAGTCGTGACCTGATGCGGGACGCCGCCCTTCTGGCGCGCGATAAGGGCGTGATGCTCCACACTCATTTGGCGGAAAATGACGAGGATATCGCCTATAGCATGGCGCAGTTTGGTTGCCGCCCCGGCCAATATGCCGAAGATCTGGGCTGGGTTGGCGACGATGTCTGGCACGCCCATTGCGTGAAGCTGGATGCAGCTGAAATTGACCTGTTCGCGCATACTCGCACGGGTGTTGCGCATTGCCCGTGTTCGAATTGTCGGCTCGGATCGGGAATCGCGCCGGTGCGACAGATGCGGGATGCGGGGGTCGCGGTGGGGCTTGGTGTGGATGGTTCGGCCTCGAATGACAGTGGGAACCTGATGGACGAGGCGAGGCAGGCGATGCTGTTGCAACGGGTTGCACACGGTGCCGACAAGATGAGCGCGCGAGAGGCGCTGCGCATCGCCACCCGTGGCGGGGCCGAGGTGCTGGGGCGTCACGATTGCGGCCAGATCGCCGTCGGCAAACGCGCCGATATTGCGATCTGGGATGTGTCCGGTTTGGAAAGCGCGGGCAGTTGGGATCCAGCTGCTCTTGTTCTGGCCGGCCCGCGTCAGGTCCGCGACCTGTTTGTCGAAGGGCGGCAGGTGGTCCGTGCTGGGCAGATCAGCACAATCGACCTGCCCCGCGTGATCGAGGATCAGAACGTGCTGGCCTCCCGCCTTTCAGGCTAGCTACTCCGCCAATTTTGAGGCCGCGCGAAAACGTGGTAATATAGTCGATATTTTAAACCTCTCAGGCGGATATTACCGCAGGAAGGATGGGTTTCCCATGCTTTCCGTAATGAGTGACAGAACATTTTTAGCACTGGCTGCGGCCCTTGGTTACGGGGTGTCGACCATTTTGATGAAGCATTTTTCGTATGGTTTTGCGCTGTTACCACTGGCGCTTCTTGTCGCTGTTTTGGCTGGCACCGTTGTCTTCGAAGTCTTGTTGTTAAGGCAGGTCGAACTTGGGCTGGCCTATATCGCGATCATCGCCACCGAATCCCTTCTGGTGCTGGCCTATGCCTTCATCATTGGCGAAGGGCTGTCGCGGCAGGAATTGGCCGGGGCGGCGTTTGTGCTGATCGGGGTGGCTCTGGTCAGCTTTTAAGGCATGACCCATTTGCCCAGACGGCTTTGATCGCCCGGTCATCGCCCATCATGATGGTGGGGAAGATCGCTTGCCATATATCCTCGGCGCGCGCTGCGCGTTGCGCGATGGCGTGTGTCGATGACAGGTCGATCACGGCCAGATCCGCCTCGGACCCCGGGGCAAGGGTGCCAATTCTGTCGGCCATGTGCAGCGCGTGCGCCGATCCCTCTGTCGCCAGCCACCAAAGCTGCGCGGGGTGGAGCGGTGTGCCGGCCAACTGCCCGACCTCATAGGCCGCCGCCATGGTGCGCAGCATCGAAAAGGACGACCCGCCGCCGGTGTCGGTCGCCAGCCCGATCCTGTGGCCCTGCTCCATCAGCCCTCCCATGTCAAACAGCCCCGACCCGATAAACAGGTTCGAGGTCGGACAATGGATCAGGCTTGCATCGACCTCGCGAATCCGGTCGCGTTCGCGGTCGGTCAGGTGAATGGCATGACCGAATAGGGCGCCGGGGCCGATCAGACCGAACCGCTCATAAACATCAAGATAGTCCTTCGCATCCGGGAACAGGTCCGCGACCCACGCGATTTCCTCGTGCTGTTCGCTGATATGGGTCTGCATCAGCACGTCCGGGTTCTCGGCCCACAATGCGCCTAGCGCGTCAAGCTGTTCGGGTGTCGAGGTGGGGGCGAAGCGCGGCGTGATGACATAGGATAAACGGTCGCGCCCGTGCCAGCGGTCCAGCAAGGCCTTGCTGTCGTCATAGGCGCTTTGTGCTGTATCTTGCAGGGTGTCGGGCGCGTTGCGGTCCATGCAGGTCTTACCGCCCAGCACCCGCAACCCACGCGCCGCAGCAGCGGTGAAATAGGCGTCAACGCTTTCGGGGTGGATGGTGCAATAGCTGACCGTGGTCGTGGTGCCCGCCGCGGTGACAAGATCAAAATATGTCTCGGCAATCTCGGCAGCGTGCGCAGGGTCGCCGAAGCGGCTTTCCTCGGGAAAGGTATAGCTGTTCAGCCAGTCGATCAGCCGCTTGCCCCATGACGCGATGATCGCCGTCTGTGGATAATGCGCATGCGCATCCACGAAACCGGGCGAGATCAGTGCATCGCCATAATCCGTTACCTGTGCCTGCGGATATTTCGTGCGCAGATCGTCCGCCGGTCCCAGATCGGTGATCATGCCACCGTCGATGGCCACGGCGCCGCGACGTTCATGTTTGGCGCACCCAGCCAAGGGTTCTTTGAACGGGTCGGCCGAAAAGGTGATGGTTTGTCCCAGAAGAAGGTGCATGTCGTGCCTCGCCTCAATGCCAGCGGCCAGATTACGGTTGGAAAATTAATGAAGCAATCGGTTTCTGGCGGTTCCAATGGTGCAAACCATGCCCTATGTTCGCACAGATCAATCAGGAGGGTCGCGGATGCTGGACGAACCACAAGGCGCCGACGCGCCCGAAGACAGCCCCTATGAACTGATCGAAGGTTTGTTCCAGCCCGTCCTGACGGCGGTGGAAGCCAACGATTCGGACGCCTTGGTGCGCGCTCTTGAACCCGTCCATGCCGCCGACATCGCTGACTTGCTGGAACAGTTGGGCCATGAACAACGTGTCGCGCTGGTGCGTCTTTACGGGCGCGAGCTGGACGGCGATATCCTGTCGGAACTTGACGAAGGTCTGCGCGAGGAAATCGTTGGCGCGATGATGCCCGACGTGCTGGCCGAGGCCGTGCGTGATCTGGAAACCGACGATGTCGTTGACCTGATCGAAGACCTTGACGAACCGCAGACAGCGGCGGTTCTGGGCGCATTGGACGATGATGATCGCGCGGTGGTTGAGCAATCACTGACCTATCCCGAGGAATCCGCCGGCCGCCTGATGCAGCGCGAGCTGGTGTTTGTCCCGGAACATTGGAATGTCGGGCAAACCATTGATTTTTTGCGCAATCAAGAGGACTTGCCCGAACAGTTTTATCACGTCATTCTGGTCGATCCACGGATGCGACCGACGGGTTATGTGACGCTGGGGCGCTTGATGGGAAGCGGCCGCAAGGTCAAGATGGTAGACATCGCCGAAGAAAGCTTTCGCACCATTCCGGTCATGCAGGACGAAGGCGAGGTCGCCTATGCGTTCAACCAGTATCATTTGATTTCGGCGCCCGTGGTTGATGCGGATGACCGTCTGGTGGGTGTGATAACCATTGATGACGCGATGGTCATTCTGGACGAGGAACACGAAGAAGACATCATGCGTCTGGCCGGTGTTGGCGAAAGCAGCCTGTCGGACCGGGTGATCGACACCACCAAACGCCGCTTTCCGTGGCTGGCGGTTAACCTTGTGACAGCAATCCTTGCATCGCTGGTCATTGCGCAGTTCAAAGATGTGATCACGCAATTCGTGGCCTTGGCGGTTTTAATGCCGATTGTGGCGTCGATGGGCGGCAATGCGGGCACTCAATCGCTGACGGTGGCAGTGCGGTCGCTGGCGACGAAGGACTTGACCTCGGCCAACGTCTGGCGTGTCATCCGACGCGAGGCGGCGGTGGGCCTGATCAATGGGCTGATCTTTGCGCTGGTTATGGGGATTGTCGGCGTGGCGTGGTTTGGCACGCCGCTGCTGGGCTTGGTAATCGCGATTGCGATGGTCGTGAACCTTGTCGTGGCAGGACTGGCAGGTGTTATGATTCCCGTCGTGCTGGAACGTTTCCGTGTCGATCCCGCGCTGGCATCGGGTGCGTTTGTGACCACGGTCACGGATGTTGTCGGGTTCTTTGCCTTTCTGGGACTGGCTGCAGTGATGCTTCTTTGATGGCGGACGATAGCGATCTGGCAATTACAAAAGCGGCTGCACGCAAGGCTGCGTTTGCTCGCCGCAAAGGCGCGCATAGCGAAGCACGCGCAGCCGCAGGTGTTGCGCATCTTTTATCCGTGGTGACACCGTACAAGGGCAGGCCGCTGTCGGGCTATATGCCCATTCGCACCGAAATTACGCCGGTGCCCGTGATGGCTGCGATGGCCGCGCATGGGCCGGTCGGGGTGCCGGTAATCAGCGCGCAGGCGTCGGCCTTGCGATTTGCGCTGTGGACTCCGGATTGCGAAATGGCCGAGGGCGCGTTTGGTGCGGCCGTTCCGGCAAAGCTCGAATTTATCGAACCTGAGGTTCTGATCGTTCCCCTTCTGGCGTTTGATCGCAACGGGGGCCGGCTGGGCTATGGTGGCGGCTTCTATGATCGCACGCTTGAAGGGTTGCGTGCCAAACGCCCGACGCTGGCGATCGGCTATGCTTATAGCGCGCAAGAGGTGGACATGGTGCCGCTTGAGCCTACCGATCAGCGGTTGGATGCGATTGTCACCGATGAAGGTGTGCATTGGGTCTAAGCCGCGACGCTTGGGCTTGCCCTGCTGGTTTATCCGCACTAGGGCTGGGGCCATGAAGATACTTTTTCTTGGCGACATCATGGGGCGCGCGGGTCGGCGTGCTGTGACCGAACGGCTGAAAGGTCTGCGCGAAGCGTGGAAGCTGGATTTCGTCGTGATCAACGGTGAAAACGCAACCGGAGGGGCCGGCCTGACCGCCGCCCATGCGCGCCTTGTTTTGGACGCGGGCGCAGATGTGATTACGCTGGGCGATCACGCATTCGATCAACGCGAGATGCTGACCTTTTGCGAGCAAGAACCACGTATCATTCGCCCTTTGAACTACGCGAAAGATGCGCCTGGCACGGGCGCGCGGGTGTTTTCCGATGCGCGTGGACGCAAGATCCTTGTGACGCAGGCATTGGGTCAGGTGTTCATGAAACGCCCTTTTGACGACCCGTTTTCGGCCGTCGATGCTGTGCTGAAACGCCACCCCCTTGGCGGTGCCGTTCAGGCCACGCTGGTCGACATCCATTGCGAGGCCACATCCGAAAAGATGGGTATGGGCCACTGGTGCGACGGGCGCGCCAGCATCGTTGTCGGCACCCATACCCATGTGCCCACCGCAGATGCGCAAATCCTGCCGAAAGGCACGGCGTTTCAGTCGGATGCCGGCATGTGCGGCGATTATGACAGCGTGATCGGGATGCAGAAAGAAGAACCCCTGCGTCGCTTTATCACCGGCATGTCGAAGTCGCGCTTTACCCCCGCGGCAGGCGAGGCGACTTTGTCCGGCCTCTATGTCGAAACTGACGACCGCACTGGCAAGGCGACCCGCGTTCAGATGATCCGCGAAGGTGGACGGCTGGCGCAATCGACGCCTCTGGATCAGGCATAATCCCTGTTTGCCGCGCCATTTTGATGTTCCAAGATCCGTGTTCTGTGTAAAACCGCGCTTGCTCACCCGGTGCGCACCGGGCAAGACTGCGTTGATGAACCGAACAGGGACGACCTATGGGGCTATTTGAATTCGGCGATACAACGCAGGCCATCCTGTCTTTGCTGATCGTCGTTGGCATGTTCGTGATGTTTCTGCGCGAAACCTTTCCGACCGAGGTCGTGGCAATCGGCGGGGTTGCGGCCATGCTGATCCTGGGAATTCTGGATTACACTGAAGGGCTTGCGGTGCTGTCAAACCCTGCCCCCTGGACCATCGCCGCGATGTTCATCGTTATGGGCGCGCTTGTGCGGACCGGGGCGCTTCGCTGGTTTACCCAAATCGCCGAACGACGAGCCGAAAAAAGCCCTGCTATCGCCCTGTCGGCGCTGATGGGCTTCGTCGTTGTCGCGTCGGCTTTCGTGTCAAATACCCCGGTGGTCGTGGTGATGATCCCGGTCTTTGTGCAACTGGCCAAAAAAATCGGCAGGTCAGCGTCGAAATTGCTGATCCCGCTAAGCTATGCGGCGGTTCTGGGGGGCACACTGACGCTGATCGGGACATCGACGAACCTACTGGTCGATGGTGTGGCACGCGCTAACGGGCTTGCGCCGTTCTCGATCTTCGAGGTCACGCCGTTGGGTCTGGCGCTGGTCGCGTGGGGCATGTTCTATCTGTATTTCATCGCTCCGCGTATCCTGCCCGACCGTGACAGCATGGCAACGATGCTGTCTGACCGGTCGCGCAAGAAATTCTTTACCGAGGCAGTCATCCCCCCCGACAGCAACCTGATCGGGCGCGAAGTGAACGGTGTGCAATTGTTTAAACGCGAAGGTGTGCGGCTGGTTGACCTGATCCGGGGCGATGCGTCCCTGCGACGCGATTTGGACGGCGTGACTTTGCAAGTTGGCGACCGGGTGGTTCTGCGCACCCGGATGGCCGAGCTGCTTAGCCTGCAACGCGACAAAAGCCTGCGACGCGTGGACCAGTTGTCGGCGGTGGAAACTTCGACGGTCGAGGTGTTGATTACGCCCGATTGCGGCATGGTCGGAAAGCAGCTTGGCAGAATGCGTCTGCGTCGGCGATATGGTGTTTATCCCTTGGCTGTGCATCGCAAGAACCAGAATATCGGGCGGCAGCTGGATGATCTGGTCGTTCGCGTCGGAGACACTCTGTTACTTGAGGGTGCGCCCGAGGATATTCAGCGGCTGGCGCAGGATATGGGGCTATTGGATGTCTCAAGACCGTCAGGCCGTGAATACCGGCGTGACCATGCCCCCATCGCCATTGCCGCGCTGGTCGGGTTGGTGGTGTTGGCAGGGTTCGGCGTGGCGCCGATTTTCCTTCTGGCTATCCTTGCGGTCGCCCTTGTTCTGCTGACCCGCTGCATTGACGCGGACGAGGCGTTTGGCGCCGTGGACGGTCGCCTGCTTGTTCTGATTTTTTCCATGCTTGCCATCGGGGCCGGGCTGGAAGGGTCCGGCGCCGTGCGTCTGATCGCCGAAGGGGTCGCGCCCTTTCTGGGCAAATTACCGCCGTTCCTGATCGTCTGGACGATCTATCTGCTGACGTCGATCCTGACCGAGCTTGTGTCAAACAATGCGGTGGCGGTCGTTGTGACGCCCATCGCGATCGGTCTTGCCAACGCGCTGGGGCTGGACCCCCGCCCCTTGGTCGTGGCGGTGATGGTGGCGGCGTCTGCCAGTTTCGCGACACCCATCGGATACCAGACAAACACGCTGGTTTATGGGCCGGGCGGCTATAAGTTCTCGGATTTCCTAAGGGTTGGTATTCCGCTGAATCTGTCGGTGGGCGTGCTGGCTTCGTTCCTGATCCCGTTCATCTGGCCGCTATAGGCCGCGCTGACCTTACAATGGCCAGAACGCCAGAATGGCGGGAATTGATACCGCGACCACTAACACCTCCAACGGCAAGCCCATGCGCCAGTAATCGCCAAACTTGTATCCACCGGGGCCAAGGATCAGCGTGTTGTTCTTGTGCCCGATGGGCGTCAGGAACGCACAACTGGCCGCGACCGCGACCGCCATCAGGAACGGATCGGGGTTCTTGCCAAGCGTCTGTGCCATCTGGATGCCGACAGGGGCGGCGACGATGGTGGTGGCGGTGTTATTCAGGACGTCTGACAAGCTCATCGTGACGATCATCAGAACGGTCAGAACCACCCATGCAGGCAGACCCTGCGTGACGCTGACCAACGCGTTTGCAATCAATTCCGTCCCACCCGAGGTCTCAAGCGCCGCGCCAAGCGGGATCATCGACCCCAGAAGAACCACCACCGGCCATTCGATATGAGTATAAAGTTCTTCCAAGGGCACAATCTTTGTCAGGGTATACCCCACCACGACAAGCCCCAGTGCGACAGGCAGATAGACCAAGCCAAAGCTGGCGGCGGCCACCGCTGAGCCAAACAGACCGATGGCCAGCCAAACCTTGTCGTCCTGCGTGACGGTCAGCCCGCGTTCGGCCAAGGGCAGACCGCCCAGCCAGTCTGTGACATCCGCTTCGGCCCCTTTGGGGACCAGCAGCAGAAGAATGTCGCCGGGCTGGACCTTTGTCTTGCGGACCTGCTTGGTGATGCGTTTGCCGGATCGCGAAATGCCCAGCAGAACCGAGCGTTGTCGCCAGTGCAGCCCCACGGATTGCGCAGTCTTGCCCACGATGCGAGCGTTGACAGGGGCGACGATTTCGATCTTGGACAGCCCATCGCCATCGGCACGCAGCTTTTCTTCCCGTTCAGCATCGGTGAAGCTCAGCCCAAGGGCCGCGCGAAATTCGTCCAGGGCTTCGGGCCGTGCTTCCAGCACCAGTGCATCGCCGGCGGCCAATTTCGTCGCCCGCTGTGTGCCATAGCGCCGCTTGTTGTCGCGCACCAGCCCAAGGATGGCGACGTCGTTTTTCTCGGCGGTTTCGACAAGATCCTGCAACCTCTTGCCGATATGTTTCGACTCTTCCGGCACAGTCAGTTCGGCGACGTAAAGTCCGAACGCCTCCATCGGGTCGGCGTTCGTTTTGGCTGTGTCCGTTTGCGGGATCAAGCGCCAACCGATCAGCGCGACGAACACCAGCCCTGCAATCGCTGTCACACTGCCGACGGGGGCGAAGTCGAACATATGGAATGGCTCGCCCAATGCTTCACCACGGATCGAGGCAATGATGATGTTGGGCGGTGTGCCGATCAGCGTGACCATGCCGCCAAGGATGGTCGCAAAGGACAGAGGCATCAGGCTTAACCCCGGTGCGCGGCCTGCTTTGCGGGCGGTCTGTACGTCGACAGGCATCAACAAAGCCAAGGCCGCCACGTTGTTCATGAAAGCCGACAAGACGCCGCCAATGGCCCCCATCAGAGCAATGTGCGCGCCTAACGACCGTGACGCATCCACCAACGTGCGGGTGATCAGAAACACCGCGCCCGACCGCACCAGACCCGCTGACACCACCAAGACTAGTGCGACAATCAACGTTGCTGGGTGCCCAAAGCCGGAAAACGCATCTTTGGTCGGCACCACCCCCAGCACCACCCCCAGCATCAGCGCCGCGAATGCCACAAGGTCATAGCGATACCGGCCCCAAAGGAGCATTCCGAACACAGCAGCGAAAAGCGAAAAAAGGATGATCTGATCTGTTGTCATACCTCAAGGCTTACCGCTTGCCGATCAGAACGTCACCCAAAGATTACGGGAAAAAGCGTTGCCACCAGCAACAGCGCCATGGTCACGTTGAAGGACCGAAGGCGCGTGGGATTGGTCAGGATGACGCGGATTTTCTGCCCCAGTACGGTCCATACCGACACCGATGGCAGGTTGACCATACCGAAGATCAGAGCCACCAACAAGACCGCCGCCATGCTGCGTGTGGGGGCATAGACACTGATCGCGGTCAGCGCCATCGCCCAGGCCTTGGGGTTCACCCATTGAAACGCGGCTGCTTGCAGAAAGGTCATCGGCGTGCCACCCGCAGCGCTGGTGCCGGGTTCGGCAGCATGGGCGATCTTCCACGCCAGCCACAGCAGATAGACCACGCTGCCTGCCTTCAGGATCGTATAGCTGACCGGATACAGGTCAAAAAGCGTCATCAGGCCCACGCCCACCAGCACGATCATGAAGGTGAAGCCGATCCCAATGCCCAGCATATGCGGGACCGATCGGCGAAACCCGAAATTCGCGCCCGATGCCATCAGCATCAGGTTGTTCGGCCCCGGCGTGATCGAGGACACGAAGGCAAAAGCGACGAAGGCGGACAGAAGCTCAATTGACATGTGGGCAATAATCCATGAACATTTGCCACACTTGATTGCAAGTTTTCAGAAATTCGGAGTTTTTTTGCAACAGCGGACCAAAATAGACGACATCAACGCGCGGATATTGCAGGAATTGTTCCGCGATGGTCGATTGCCGAACACAGAGCTGGCCGAACGGGTGGGTCTGTCGCCCTCGGCCTGCCTGCGACGTGTGCAGGAGCTTGAGCGGCAAGGTGTGATCAAAGGCTATCGTGCCGTGCTTGATCCGATTGCGATGGGCAACGGGTTCGTGGCCTATGTCACTGTTGGCCTGACGGGGCACACCAAGGCCGCGCAAGAGGGTTTTGAACGCTCTGTTTCGCTGTTTGACGAGGTGCGCGAGTGTCACAACATCACCGGCACGGTCGAATACCTGCTGAGGATAGAGGCCGAAGATCTGATCGCCTATAAACGGTTCCACACTGATAAGCTGGGCACGCTGCCGCAGGTACACCAGATCGTGACACATGTCGTCATGGGATCGCCAAAGGATGACCGCGCCTGACGATGGCGCCAATTGGGATCAGCAACGCCCTTGCGGCCCCCCCAACCCCTGCTGTATTGAACCGCGCAACATACCAAAACATGAAATAACTCGGAGGTCGCAATGGCTGGCCACTCAAAATGGGCGAATATTCAGCACCGCAAAGGGCGTCAGGACAAGCTGCGCTCGAAGCTGTTTTCCAAGCTCGCAAAGGAAATCACCGTGGCCGCGAAGATGGGCGACCCGGACCCCGACAAGAACCCGCGCCTGCGTCTGGCCGTGAAAGAGGCGAAATCGCAATCGGTTCCCAAAGACGTGATCGACCGCGCGATCAAGAAGTCGCAAGGCGGTGATGCCGAAAACTACGACGAAATCCGCTATGAAGGCTATGGCCCCAATGGGGTTGCGATCATTGTCGAGACGATGACCGACAACAAGAACCGGACCGCATCGACCGTGCGCTCGACCTTCTCGAAAAACGGCGGCAACCTTGGCGAGACCGGGTCGGTTGGCTTCATGTTCGACCGCAAGGGCGAAGTGATCTATCCGGCCGAGGCAGGCGACGCCGACACCGTGATGGAAGCCGCCATCGAAGCCGGCGCCGAAGATTGCGAAAGCTCGGAGGACGGCCACCGGATCGTCTGCGCCGACACCGACTTGAACGAGGTCTCGAACGCGCTGGAAGCCGCGCTGGGCGAAAGTGAATCAACCAAGTTGATCTGGCAACCCAACATGACAACCGAGCTTGATCTTGAAGGCATGCAAAAGCTCATGAATCTGATCGAGGCATTGGAAGATGATGACGACGTGCAGCGCGTCACGGCCAATTTCGAAGCGACCGACGAGGTGCTGGAGCAGCTTTGATCCGATAACACATTCGCGCATGTAAGACCCCGGCCCGAACCCCGTGTCGGGGTCTCTTGTCTTTCAGGGCAAACTCGGGTCAGGTCGCGGGATGAGCATCACAACCCATATCGATCAACGCCCCATGCACGGTATTGTGTGGATGCTGGTGGCGGGCTTGCTTTTTGTCCTGATGAATGCGCTGGTCAAGCATGTGGGGCAAGGGGTGCCATCGGCGCAAGCGGCGTTCTTGCGGTTTGCGTTCGGTTTGTTCTTCGTGCTGCCCGCCTTCGGACAACTCAGGCGCGCGCGGTTCTCGGGGCGAATTTGGGGGCTTTTTGCCCTGCGTGGGTTGGTGCACAGCGTGGCGGTGTTGTGTTGGTTCTATGCCATGACCCAAATCACCGTGGCCGAGGTCGTGGCGATGAATTACCTGAACCCGATCTATGTCATGCTGGGTGCTGCACTGTTTCTTGGAGAGACATTTTCGACCCGCCGCATGATCGCTGTCGCCTTTGCCTTTGCGGGCGTGTTGATCATCCTGCGTCCCGGCCTGCGCGAGCTGGGGGCGGGGCATTTGTCGATGGTGTTCACGGCCATTTTTCTTGGCGCTTCGTATCTCGTCGCAAAACGGCTGTCACAGGAAACCTCGGCGGCGGTCGTGGTGGCGATGATGTCGATCACCGTGACCATCGGCTTGGCGCCTGTGGCATGGGTTGTTTGGGTTACGCCAACGCTCGTGCAACTGGGGTGGCTGGTCTTGATCGCGTTTTTTGCTACGGCAGGCCACTATTCCATGACCCGCGCCTTTGCCGAGGCACCGGTATCCGTGACCCAACCTGTGACTTTCGTGCAAATCATTTGGGCGGCTGCGATGGGTGCGTGGCTGTTTGCCGAGCCTGTGGATATCTGGGTCGTCACAGGCGCGGGCGTTATCATCGGCGCTGTCAGCTATATCACATGGCGCGAGGCGATGCTGAACCGCCGGGTGACGCCTAACCCCAACGCCGCAAAGTCATGAAAAAAGGGCGCCATAACGGGCGCCCTTTGGCGTGATCGCTCCAATCGCTACTCGGCCCAGCTTACCCCGGTCAGATCGTTGGCCTGTGTTGGCGCATTTTCCCAAAGCCCCTTGATGTTCGCATCGGCAACCCCGGTTTTCGCAAGCTGAAACAGATACCCGTTCACGTAGTCCTCGGCGATCATCTGTTGGGCCTGTTTGTTCAGCTCGGATCGCTGCGCGGGGTCCGCGGTGACATTCAACTCAGCAATCAATGCCTGAAAATCCGGGTTGTCATACTGGAAATAGTAATCGGGGCGGGCATAGATGTTGATATCCGCAGGTTCGGTATGGCTGACGATGGTCAGGTCAAAATCCTTGCCCTTGAACACCTGCTCAATCCATTGCGCCCATTCAAGGTTCGAAATCTCGGTGTCGATCCCGACCGCGCGCAGTTGCGCCGCGACGATCTCGCCCCCGCGGCGGGCATAGGATGGGGGCGGCAGCATCAGGCGCAGGGTCAGGTTTTCGGCACCGGCCTCGGTCAGCAACGATTTCGACAACTCGGGGTCATAGGCGGAGTTTTCCGTCAGATCGACGTAATCGGGGTGGTGTGGCGCGAAATGGGTTCCGATGGGCGTGCCATATCCAAACATCGCCCCGTCGATGATGTCCTGCCGATTGATCGCATGGGAAATCGCCTTGCGCACCCGCTTGTCCGCCAGCGGACCCGAGGCGTGGTTCATCGACAGGATCGTCTCACCCTCGGTCGAGCCGACGATGACGTTGAAACGGGGGTCGGCCTCGAATTGCGACAGGGTTTCGGTGGCGGGGAAGTTGGGGAAGGCATCCACATCTTCGGCCATCATCGCGGCGAAGGCGGCATTCGGGTCCGAGATGAATTTGAACGTGGCTTTCGCAAGCGCAGGCGTTTCGCCCCAATAGGCATCGTTGCGCGCGATTGTCACGTGGTCGCCCTTGGACCATTCGACGAAGCTGAACGGCCCGGTGCCGACCGGGGCGGTGGCCGCATTGTTGATGCTTTCTGGCGCGACGATCACCGCGTCGCCCCACGCCATGTTGAAGGGGAAGCTGCCGTTCGGGGCGGACAGTGTCACCTCGACCGTCAGGGGATCGGGGGCTGTGACAGTTTCGATGTCTTGGAACAACGCCTTTTGCGCGTTGGTCGAGTCTTCGGCGCGCGCGCGATCAAGAGTGAAGATCACATCTTCTGCGTCCATCGGTGTGCCGTCATGAAACGTCACGCCCTCGCGCAGCTTGAACGTGTAGGTCAGGCCATCGTCACTGACGGACCATTCGCTGGCAAGGCCGGGTTGGACCGATCCATCGGGGCCAAACCGGGTCAGGCCTTCGAAAATATTGGCATACACAACCTCGTCAATCGCGGCGGCGGCACCGGCGGTGGGGTCAAGGTTAGGTGGCTCAAGCACCATGCCAAGCGTGATCGCATCGCTGCCCGCCAGTGCGGTCGAGGCCATCAGCGCCCAAGCGGCGGCTGTGAATTTCAGGTTGGTCATGGTGGTCCTCCTTTACCACGATCACGGGTCAGGTGTCATGAAACGCGGGAAATCAGTTTGACGCAAGGGGCGTGTTACGAACTGGCCTCCAGCTTCTCTGCGGCGCAGCATTAGGCTGCGCGCACGGCAGCGGGCAGAGCAGGAAACAGGACGACCGCTTCGGCAAAGACAGCGAAGCCGACACTGTCCGACATTCCTGCCCCCGAAAGAAGGTGCCGTAGTTGTGCTTGACCGCCTATGCCATCCCCAGCGCCCAGATGCTGAGCGCGCTACTACTCGGTAACGAGACAAAATATCCGCTGACCAAAGTGCAGAATGCGGCGAAACTTGGCAACAATGCGCAATATGTTGGGACGCTGGACCAAATATAGCCTGCTGGCTTCGAAGCCAATATGCGAATATCGGACTTGTCACCTTTCGTAAAAAAGACGTGCCAGGCCATGTTGTCGCGCAGCACGTGCGCTTCCGCGGCCGATGCGGTGTAACGCTCACTGGACGACAACATCGCTGTTTAAACGGGTGGCTGCGCTGGCGGCTTCGCCCTTGATGGTGGCTCTTGTAGTAAGCCCTGGGGCCTTGCCCCTCTCAGCTGCTTGCATTCACCTCAGGATATTTCTAGCCAGAAAAGACGATGCTGTGCGTCTTCTGGCCAGAAGTATCCCCGCCGGAGGCATGAGATCAGCCGAGCGAAGCGAGGTCTCCCTTGGTGAGCCGCGTCCAAGCCCGTGACACTAGGCGATCAGCTCTTTGAGAACTAACGCCATGACGCCTGCGCTGTCGATCATGTCATCTATACCAACCCATTCGTCGGGTTGGTGAGCAAGGTCAAGAATGCCGGGACCATAGGCGATGCAGTTCTTGAGCCGTCCGATACGGTCAATATGTTTTTGATCGTATGTGCCCGGAGAGACGACGTATGACGGCTGCTGGCCCAGCACCTTTTCGATGGCTGCAGCGGTGGTGGTGACAACGGGCGCGTCTTTGTCGGTCATTGTCGGGATCACCTCGTGCATGTCGCGGATCTCGTATTCGAAATTGGGACGTTCGTCGCGAATGGTGTCGAGCATTTGCGTGATTTCGGATTTGACCTCGTTCAGATCCTCTTCGATCAGAAAACGCCGGTCTATCACGATCCGGCAACGGTCAGCGACGCAGGCTGCGGGGAAGCCAGTGAACCCCTTGTATTGCTCGGGCTCGCCCCCATGGACAGAGTTGATGTTTAAGGTGGATTGTTTTGCGCCGTCAGGAACGACTGGCATGTCGGTATGTTTGCTCGCCAAAAGCGGAAAAAGATGACGTTCCATTTCCGCCATCACGGCGCCCATGTGCCTGATCGCGCTGTCCCCCAGAAACGGCATGGAGCCATGCGCGATGCGGCCTTTTGTTTCGATCTCGGCCCACCAGACGCCCCGGTGGCCCAGACAGATGCGATCTTTGTTCAGGGGTTCGGGGATGATGACATGTTGCACGCGGGCAGGGTCGAAATAGCCTTGGTCGGCAAGGTAGGCGACGCCGCCATAGCCACCGCTTTCTTCGTCGGCGGTCGCGCTGATTTCGACTGCGCCCTTATGATCCGGGTTGAGGGCCACGAAAGCTTCGGCGGCGATGATCGAGGCCGCCAAACCGCCCTTCATGTCGCAAGCCCCCCGACCATAAATGCGCCCGTCTTCAACTTCTCCGCCGAACGGGTCTTTGGTCCAGCCATGCCCGACCTCGACCACGTCGTGGTGGCCGTTGAAATGCACACAATCACCGGACGCAGCGCCTTCATGCCTGCAAATCACGTTCCAACGGGGGAAATCGTCACTGTCGCCCGGTGTGTCTTTTGCGCGGATAAGATCAACTTTCCACCCCTGCTTGCCCATCCTCTCGCCAATAAATGTGCAAATCGTACGATAGTCCCGCCCCGGCGGGTTCAAGGTTCGGATGCGGATCAGGTCTTGGGTCAGCGCGATCAGATCGTCGCGACGGCGGGCGATTTCAGCAAGCAGAGGATCTTTGGTGTCGGCCATGTGTGAAGCCTAGGCAGCTTGAGCGGCGCAGGCAATGGGGGACGTTGGTGCGAAAACTCTGTTGCGGCTCTTTAAATCGCGTTAAACTCAGCCCAATTGCGATGTTGTAATGATTAACTTTGTCCCGGGCAGGCGCCATTGCCTCGTGGGATTTGGCAGAGCCGAGGAGGGCATATGGCCAGTTTTGACAAACAGATTCGTGACAGTCAGGCGCAGGTCGAGGAAGCGCAGTCGAAGATTTCTGAATTGACGACGCGAATCGAAATCACGCGTGCGAAAGCGACGGCGGGTGAAGATATCTCGATTGATATCGAGAACGCGACGCTGGAGGACGTGCACGCCCATACCGAGGCGATGAACGCCAATATCGCGGAACTGATCATGGGGCTGGACGATGTCACCTCGGGGTTTTCGCAGGATTTCGACCAGATGCGGTCAAAAACCGGCTGGGAGGCGTTTGTTGGCATGTTCTCGAAGGCCAAATCGGAAAGCATGCGGCAGGAACGGATGCGAACGGCGTCGATTGACGATAAGCTGCAAGAGTTGATCGCGCAGTCGGACAGCATTGTGAACCTGCTTGAAGGCCAGTTGGCGATGCTGAACGAGCAGAAAGAAAAGGTCGGTGAGAATCTGACCGCCACGCTGGATGAGCGTGAAATGACGGTGGGCGAATTGGAAGCCCTGCGCGCTGATATTCTGGGTATGGACCCTAAGATTATCGAGTTGGAAAACAAGATTGCCAATGAACAGGACGCTGCCAAGCGCACGCAGCTTGAAACCGAGCTGGCCGATCTGAACACGCAATACAACGAGATGGTGCAGGACGAGCAAGTGAAGCTCGCCAAGTCGCAGACATTGGAGCGCTATATCGAAAAGGGCAAAACCTGGGTTGATTCACTACAGAACCAAGCGGCGACGCAGATGGTGCTGATCAACAAATTGCAGACGGACACCAAGCAACGTGTGGTGCTGTATGATGCGCTGACCAAGTCACTGAAGACCGCGCAGCAGCAGGACGTGGCGCACCGGATCAACGAAATCGGGGTCGAGACCGACAAAGAAGCGCAAGCCGCGATGGCCGCGATTGGCACGGCGACCAACCAACGGATGGCGGACATGATGGAAGCCCACGAGGAGCAGATGGTCTTTGCCCGTGACGTGCTGGAGGCCAAGGCTAAGGCAGACGAGCGCTTTGCGCGCCGGTTTGCCGAGATTGTCGAGAAGCATGACAAGAACCTGTATGGGGCGTGAATGTGAAGGGTAAAAATTGGGGCTTCAAATGGGTGCTAGTTGGAGGAATGGTTGGGTTCCTCTTGTTTTTGGGGCTTGGCTGGCTGGTCGAATCCAAACTTCTATTGAGCATTTCGATGTGGTTGTTGGGGCTTTCTCTCATTTCTGGTTTTTTATGGTTTACCGAGGCGAGTGCCGATTCACTCCGGGAGTATGGTCTCGGAGAAGGAGTCGCTAACTTATATGGTGAGGATCGCGCTAAGTTCATGTTTGGTGAAAATTACAAAAGAAACCAAGATGATAAGTGATTCCTTATGCCCGGTCGATAGACCGGGCAGCGCCCGACCCTCCCCACGGGAGGGCGCTTTGCACCCACCCAGGGTCAGGCGCTGCCCTCTTCGGTTTGATTGGAAGCTATGACGAACGACATCAAAACCTCCGAACGCGCCTCGGTTGGCTTCGCCCCGCGCGACCATGCCGAACTGACGGATACCCAGATCACGCGGCGGTATTTCTCGAAGTTCGAGAAGATCACCGCGCATCTGGCTCGCGTGGCCGGACAGATGGAGGTTGAGGGCAAGCTCACCCGTGATGAGGTGGACGTGTTGGCCCGTTATGTCATCAAACTGGGCCTTAGCTTCAAGGCGCTCGCCAACAAGTATCACATGTCAGACAAGGCGTACGGACTTGGCGCTGAGACTTTGACCTTTGATCGACGCGACAGCGGGTTTCCAGTCCATGCGGAGCTGCTTCAGATGGCATCGGATGCCGCACAGGCCGATACCCATCTGAAGGGCATGGCCTCTGTCGAGGAATTGAAAAGCCAGATGGTCAGCCAGATCGTGGGCGACCTGACGGTGCCGAAAGAGTTGCAGTATTCACTGTCCCAGCGGCTCTATTATGAAGAGCTTGCGAGAGGCGAGTTGTTCTGGCCGCAGATGTCCCCGGATGTCGTCTGGCGCATGACCAAGGGTGACGGGCGGGATACGCGCCGCATCTATCTGGTTCATTGGGCGGTCTATGACAGCGCGGTGAATTTGCCGACGATTTACATCATGGAGCTTGAGGATACAGGTGGCGTTGCGCTTCCGAAAGACGAACGCCGCTGGCCGCGGATGCAGTCGCATCTGATGGCGCAATCCATGGCGGGGCTGCAGCTTGTGACCATCGCCGCGGGGTTCGACAAGGATTTCGACGACCTGCATCCCAAACGTCTGCGTAGGTTCCATGTGGGGCCGATGTATAGCCACACCTTCACCCAACAAACCGGACCCCTGCGCGAGGTGCTGGCTGAGGCGAAAAGTCCACCCGGTGAAGACTGGGCTTTGGCTTGGACGGTCGAAGAATTGCGCAGTCAAAGCGTGAAAGAGGAAAAGTCAGGCTGGTTTGGCACGGTCGAGCGCGAGATTTTTGCGCTGGACCCGTTCGCCAATGCCGGTGCAAACATCGGCGCGACCAGTATGGAACGCGCCATCATCATGCCCGCGCGGCCCTTTCAAGTGCTGACCGAGAAAAAACCTGCAGGCTTTCACGACGTGCGCAAATTTGTTGTCAGCCCCGGGGGGCGGGTGCTGAGTTATCGTTGATATAGGAGTAATCCCCACATGAGCCTGCCTGCCGATCTGATGGAGCTTCGAGAAGAAGAAATCCGTGCGCATTATGTGGCGGCTGCTGGGAATCTGGATGGGTTTGACCACACCCCGCGGATTGCCAAACCCAAGGGCGCTATACCCGCGCCTCAACGCAGCCCCGGCATTGCCCGCACCCGGCGGTTCCGCACAACGACACCGGGCCTTGTGACACGGTCGACCGCGCGGCCTGAAGGTGTGCATCTGGCGGATCGGATTGAAAGCGCGGACGGGGATGATCCGCTGATGTCTCCGCTTCAAGCGACGGTATTGCACGCGCTGCGCCGCGCCATAGCGATTGCGTTGGCCGTTGGCGAAGGGTTTGCTGAACAAACCGAACTGGCCGCCCTGCGTCGTGCCAATCTTGAGGGGCGCTTGGGGTCCGACAAAAAAACCGCGTTTTCCGAGCTTCTGACCGCCGAGGCGCTGATCGTGTTGCATGTGTTCGCCAACGCCACCTCGTTCCTTCTGGCCGATCACGCCAGCGAGGCGTCGATCGAGGTCGGCGCAGTTGATGAAATCCTGACTGACAATGCACCGCTTGCCCTGAAAGGCGCACTGTGGGAGCTGGATCAGGAGCTTGCCACCTTCGTCACGTCCGAAGATAAACTGGTGGCAACCGTTTTGGCCTTTGTCGAGCAGTTGATGGAGAAGGTCGCTCTGCGCGCCCAGACCGCCAGCCACCTTGGCCCGTTTACCTCGGTCAACTACCGGGTCGAGGCCGATAACCTGACCATTTCCGGCTTCACCCCGGCCCGCGCCCATCGCGGGTCGACGATCACGATGACGTTCAAGAAACCGCATCAGGTCGTCGGCAACCACATCGCGAAATATCAGGCGATGAAGCTGGCCAAGATGCTGATGGCTTATGATTTCGACCGCAAGCTAAACCCGTTTGCCGAACTTGGCGGCTTCATCTTCACCTTCATGGGCGACGGCAAGCCGGGCACGGGGAAAACCACGCTGATCCAGATGATGGCCGGGTTGGTCAACGATTATTGCGCGGTTGCGGGCTATCCGTTTCGCTATCAGAACTTCGGTATCGACAATATCGACAGCTATCAGGGCAAGTCGGGGCAGAACGCCAAGGCGTTTATCAACAATGTGCTCGACCCCAACGTGATCGGCTTTGGCACGGTGGATGACATCGACCAGATCGCGGGCAAACGGGGGGATCGCCAGTCCTCCGCCGGGCAGCAAGAGGTCACGGCGGTTCTGATGGAAAGCTTCTCGGGCGCCAACACGGTGGTGCGCGGCAACTGCACCTTCGGCATGTTCTCGAACTACCCCGAGAATGTGGACGACGCCCTGCGCCAACGCGCCGGTGCGCGGTTTCTGGTCGATGGGCCACGAACGCGCGACGACTATATCGACATCCTGCACCTGCTGATGGGCAAGAACCACGACATCGCGCTGGGCGACCACGACCTTTACGCGGCGCAAGAAATCAAATCCGCCGTGGCGCGTTCGTTTGAGGCGCACAACCGCCCGCAGGAAGATGGACTGCTGAACGTTTTCGACAAGGTGCATAACAAGATTGGTGAACTCGACGACATCGCCAAAATGGGCACCTATCTGAAAGCCATTCAAGAGGCGGACGAGCGCTTCACGGGTCGTTCGATCAAGAACATCACCGACGCGGTGAAAGTCCGCGCGATGGACTTTGAACTGCCTGATGAATGGATGGAGAACCCCGAGCTGTTCTTGGTCAAAGACTACGACACCAAGAAAGCGATGATCGAGGAACTGCGCGTCCCCATCACCACCGACATGGTGATCCAGGAAATCAACCGCTACGCCGATTCAGAGTTCCGTTATGCCGACAAGTCGGACGAGGCCGCTATTGAGGCGATGGTGCGGGACTTTGGGCGGCAGGAAGAGGCGAAGAAGCGGTATTTGGAGGGGAAGTGAGTATCCGGCGAGACATAAGGGGCGCGTCCGATCCGAGGGTGGGCGTTCACGCCCGCCCTGTGGGGCGGGTCGGGCGTGACCCGGCGATAAGCGCCGGGAGGGGGGGATTGTGAGCGAGTCTAACGAAAAGAAAATCTGGAGAGAGCCGGCGTTCTTGGTTGGTATCGGCTTGACTGTTCTTGTGCTTGGTGGCTTTGCGTGCACACTTTTCGTTTGGCCGATGAATGATGAATACGCGACGAAATGGGACTACATCAAGAAAGCACAGCCCAATGAAATCGGCGATACGTTAGCTGGCGTGGCCGGGACGCTGGCATTTGTCTGGATTGTTGTGACTGTCTGGCTACAAGCGACGGAGTTGCGCGAGCAACGACAAGAGTTTTCTCGAATGGCGACTGCTCAGGAGGCGCAAACCTCAGTTCTAGAAAAGCAAAAAGAAATATTTGAGGATGAAAAATGTCAACGTGACGAAACCAGAGCAGAAGCCGAGCTCACCGAAATGGTCAAACAATTAGGTTTTATCATAAAACGTATAGCTGAACATGACCCTGATCATGCCATTCAAAGCTCATACTATTTTTGGCTCTGGGACAATTCCACCAGAAGAAGTTTCGAAAAAATGTCCAGTGGGCGGGAGATCAAAACCGGTTTTGACCGAATTGCAATGCTTAGCGACGAAAGGGCGATCAACCTGTACTGTCGGCGCGTTGCTATGTTTGCGGACGAGGTCAATGGGATATCCTTTCCGATTGATGTGACTCGCAATGATCTATTTTTTAAAACAGGTTTTCGATGGCTGAGCGAACCGCTGAAGGACCTTCACAACATCCGTGACCGACTCTCAAGTGCTCAAAAATTCAGGCTGCAACGGCTGGGTTTATTGGAACTCGAGGACAATATCGCGCGTTTTATGGAGAAATTGAAATGAAACGCCTCATCCAACGCGGCCTTATGTTTGGCAACCTGATCCGGGTCGACAGCCCGGCGCTGATCGAACGCTATAACCGTGCGCTCAAGGGGCTGGCGGGCAAGCAGACGAAGCTGAAAGAATTTCATATCGACGTCTCTGGTTTCTCGCCCGAGATTGGCGAGGAGCTGGACGATCCGCTCTACCTAAACCCCAATGGCTGCAACCGACAGTTCATCATCTTGACGGTGGATCAGAAGACAGCACCGCTGCTCAACGCCATGTTCTCGACCTCGCGCGGCATACTTCGCCAGTTCATCGCGGATAACGAGGCGAAGCTGTTTGCCCTGACCGCCCATGACGCGGTCGCCGGGGAGTTGATGGACTCGGTCTATGACGTGTCCGCCCCTGCGCGGCTGTTTGACATCCGCAAGTTCAGGATCGAGGCTGACACGACCCAAAGCCACGTTAAGAAAGCGCGCCTGTTGGCGGAAAAAATCGACCAGTTCCAAAGCGAAGAAAATGCGTGGTTCGATGATGATCTGATCGCCGAGATGATCGAGCTTGCCCGCGAAACCGGCGACGTGACCCGCGTGCCCGTGGACTTGGGCGTGCAGACGTTCGAGCAAGCCAATTTCTGGACCGCGCATTTCGGCGGGGTCTATGTGTTTCGCGATGTGGACAGCCCGGCGGCCATTGTCTCGGGCGATAAGGATCGGCTGGACACGCTGCCGCCGGGCAAGGTGCTGGATACGACCCAACCCAACCGGCTGGCCAGCTTTCTGGGCAAGAACAATCTGGTCGAACCGGTGGTGCGTGAACGCGGCGGCAATGGTGCGGATATCCTTCGCCAAAAGATGGAGTTCATTCTGGTGGACGCCGCCACCTCGGCGGGGATTGACCTGGGCGATATGTCGTCGCGCACGTTGCGACAGGTGGCGCAGCGTTTGGGTGCGGGCCTGCCAGCGGCGTTTCACGGATTGGCGGCGATGGTGCGCTGGGCGGAAGCAGGCGGCCCGTGGCCCCGGATCGACAGCCGCCATCCGGCCTATTTCTATACCCTGCGCGCGCGGCCCGACCACCCGGATCGCGACCTGATCAACCAATTGTTGGCCGAGCTTGCGCCGATGGATATCCGCCAGCTTTTCATCTGTCATAAGCAGCTTTTTTATGCTTCCTACGCCACATGGCCCGATGAAAAGCGTGAATTTGTGGCAGAATTCCTGCATCGTGACTATATGGCGAACAAGGCCGGGGCGCGGGACGCGTTGTTTGGTGGCAGCGACCGCGGGTTGAAGGTGCCGGAAATCCCCCGCAGGCGCACGCGAGACGAGATGATCGACATTGTCGGCCCTTGGGGCAGCGTAGGCGGGAGGTAACGATGGGATTGGTGCGACTTGTCATTTTCGGGTTTATTGGGTTGAGCATCGTCTATGTTCTGGTCAGCCTGTATTCCCGGTCCGTGCGGCTGGAAAAGCTGGAAGATCAATGGGCCGAAGAACACCCTGACGGCAACGAAACCGACCGCGAAGCGTGGTTGCATCAGGGAATGGAGGATTACAAGAAAAGCTTCCGACCCAAGTTGATCCTGCTGGTCTATGTCATCCCTGCGTTGTTCGTTTTGCTGGCGATTTTTCTAATTAACTGAGGTTCCCCATGCGTCGTTTTCGTATCATCATCCGCAGTCTGATCTTCGTGATCCTGTTTGGCGTGCTGCATTATGTGCTACCGCAGCATGACGTGGTGCGGGTCGTGAATACCTATCAAGAGCGGCAGGACCTTGGGGACTGGACGCGCATTTTCTGGTCAAAGCCCGATGATCAATCCGCGACTCTGATCAATCGGGATGTCCAGTTCATCCAGACTGTTAAGAAAAAGACCTTCCTTCTGGGCTTCATTCAGCGAGACGCGGAAGAGGTCATGGTGTACCGCAACGAAGACACCGGTTGGGGCTGGCCCTTCTATTTCAAGTTCGACACCGCCAATTTGCAGACCGAGGCGGACGACCTTCGATCTACGCCGGAAAATCCCAAATGGGCGGTGATGACCCATTACGGCTGGCGCAACGAGCTGATTTCGGCCTTCCCCAACGCGATCGCGATCCGCCAGGTTGCCAGCCCGGATGTGATAATCATCCCGTGGTTCAACATCCTGTTTTTCCTTGTTGTGGCGATCATCATCGGCTTTGTGCGCGCAATTTGGCGACAGTTTCGCGAACGCTCGATTGATCCGGCCCTGGAGGATGCAGGCGAGGCGTGGGATGCGGTAGACGCCCGCGCAGACGATGCGCGCGGCCGGTTTTCGCGCTGGCTGGGGTCGTGGCGCGGGAAGTGACGCAACAAAAAAGCGCTGCGCGGGTGATCCGACGCGGCGCTTTTCATTGAAGGTTAGATCATTCGCCGTAGGGCACCCAGATCGTCTTGACCTCGGTCGCATGGGCTAGAAATTCGCGGCCTTCGCCTGCTGCCCCGAACCAGTCCCGCGCATTCGCATTGTTGACCCAAGTGCGCTTCAGGTTGCCCGCGCTTTCGTCTTCCACAATGGCTGAAATGTCCGAACCAGACTGCGCCCAAACCGCATCGACGCCAAGATGGCCTGCCAAGGGCGACGCAAGTTCTGCGTGACTGCCGGTGACGATGTTCACCACACCTGCGGGCACGTCTGATGTGTCGAGCACCTGATAAAAATCCGTGGCCGCCAACGGAAACGGCTCACTTGCCGCCAGCACCACGCGGTTGCCCATAGCGATCGCCGGGGCCATCAGGGACACCAGCCCAAACAAGGGTGCGTCGTCTGGGCAGAACCCGCCGATCACGCCGACAGGTTCGTTCATCGCCAGCGCGACGCCACGCATTGGGATGGGCTTGGCGGCACCATCGTACTTGTCCGCCCAAGCGGCATAGGTGAACAGGCGGCTGACGGCGGCGGCGACTTCTTTCGCGCCGTTTCGTCCCCCCATCATTGTGTCAATGCGCGCGGCGAACTCATCCGCGCGGGCCGACAGGTTTTCGCCGATGTAATACAGGATCTGCGCACGCAGGTGACCGGTGGTCTTGGACCACCCAGCCGCTGCATGCGCTGCTTCAACGGCATTGCGAATGTCTTTGCGGTTTGCCACGCCGACATGGCCCAGAAGGTCGCCCTGTTTGGACCAGACCGCTTGGCTATAGCCACCATCGGGCCGCACCTGTTTGCCACCGATATAGAACTTCGCGGTGCGGTCGAGCGCGTCGACTTTCGCCTCTTTCGGGGCGGGAAAGGCAGCGATGGGCTTCAATGACTGCGCTTTGCCGCGTGGCTTGGTATAGGCCAGCAGCCCTTCCCAGCCGCCTTCGCGCCCAAACCCGCTTTCGCGCACACCACCGAACCCAGCAGCAGCGTCAAACATATTCGTGCCGTTCACCCAAACCACGCCCGCCGCCAGCTTTGGCGCGATGTCGAGGGTCAGGTTCACATTCTCGCTCCACACTGTGGCCGCCAGCCCGTAACGGGTGTTGTTGGCAATCTCGACCGCTTCCGCCGGTGTGCGGAAGGTGGTGGCGACCAGCACAGGGCCGAAGATTTCTTCCTGCATGAGCATCGAGGCAGACGACAGGCCGGTGATCAGGGTCGGCGGATAGAAGCAGCCAGCGTTTGGAACCGAGCTAGGGGCTTGGTAAAGCTCGCCGTCGCCCGCGCCCGCATCGACCAGTTCAGTGATGCGCTTGTGCTGAACCGGGTCCACCACCGCGCCCACGTCGATGGATTTGTCCAGCGGGTCGCCCATGCGCAGCTTGTCCATCCGCG
This sequence comes from Aliiroseovarius sediminis, assembly GCF_022678485.1. Taxonomy (GTDB): domain Bacteria; phylum Pseudomonadota; class Alphaproteobacteria; order Rhodobacterales; family Rhodobacteraceae; genus Aliiroseovarius; species Aliiroseovarius sediminis. Next base: position 203,464 of record NZ_JALBYP010000026.1, on the reverse strand, counting down.
CTTTCAGCTTGGCATAGAAGCGGTCGGCGATGCTTTCCTGCACGATCAGGCGCGAACCCGCGCAGCAGACCTGACCTTGGTTGAACCAGATCGCGTCCACCAGACCTTCGACGGCTGAATCCAGATCGGCGTCGTCAAAGACGATGTAGGGCGACTTGCCCCCAAGCTCCAACGTCAGCGATTTGCCGGATCCAGCGGTTTCACGGCGGATGACGCGGCCCACCTCGGTCGAGCCGGTGAAGGCGATCTTGTCGACCTCTTCATGCGTCACGATGGCCTCGCCCACGCGCCCATCGCCGGTGACGATGTTGACGACGCCTTTGGGCAAACCTGCTTCGCCGCAGATTTGCGCGAACAGAAGGGCGGTCAGTGATGTGTATTCGGCGGGCTTCAAAACCACCGTATTGCCCATCGCAATCGCAGGCGCGATTTTCCACGACAGCATGAGAAGCGGGAAGTTCCACGGGATGATCTGACCGCAAACGCCAAGCGCCTCTCGATCCGGTAGCTCGGAATCTTGCAACTGCGCCATGCCCGCGTGGTAATAGAAATGGCGCGCGACCAGTGGAATGTCGATGTCGCGGCTTTCGCGGATCGGCTTGCCATTGTCGAGCGTTTCCAGCACCGCAAACAGCCGCGAGTGCTTTTGCACCAGACGCGCGAGCGCATAGAGGTATTTCGCGCGTTCGTGTCCCGTCAGCGCCGCCCATTCGCGCTGCGCCTTGCGCGCAGCGGTCACTGCGGCGTCCACGTCGTCGGGGGTGGCCTGCGTGACCCGCGCCAACACGTCTCCCGTTGCCGGGTTTTTGCTGTCAAACGTGTCGCCGACAGCGGTCATCTTGCCCCCGATATAAAGGCCAAACTGGCCGTCGCGTTCGGCAATCCACGCCAGCGCCTCTTTCGCGCTTTCGGGGGCGGGGCCGTAATCCATGGTCTCGAAGATTTCTTTCACGGTCATGTCTAAGTCCTCAGCCCATCGGGTGGCGGTAGGTGGCCGAATAATGGCCGGTCACATGGTGTTCCAACTGGCGTTCAATGTCGCCCAGAAGCGAGCTGGCGCCGAAGCGGAACAGGTCAGGTGTCAGCCAGTCATCGCCCAGTTCTTCCTTGATCAGCGCCAGATAGATGAGCGCGTCCTTGGCCTTGGAAATACCGCCTGCTGGTTTGTAGCCGACCTGATATCCGGTCGCTTCGTAGTAATCGCGGATTGCGCGGATCATTACCAAACTGACGGGCAGGGTCGCGTTCACGCTTTCCTTGCCGGTCGAGGTCTTTATGAAGTCAGCACCCGCCATCATGCACACAAGTGATGCGCGCGCCACATTGCGCAAGCTGCCCAGCTCTCCGGTCGCCAGAATGGCTTTTACATGCGCATCGCCACAGGCCTCGCGGAAGTCGCGCATTTCGTCATAAAGCGCCTGCCAGTTGCCGGTCAGCACATGGCGGCGGGAAATCACAATGTCGATCTCTGATGCCCCGGCGCGCACGCTTTCGCGGATTTCCTCGACACGCAGGTGATAGGGGCTCAGACCCGCCGGAAACCCGGTCGAAACGGCGGCGACGGGCACGTTCACCCCTAGATTGTTCAGCACCTCAACAGCGGGTTGGATCATGTCGTGATAGACGCAGACGGCTCCCGTTGTGATGTCATCTACACCAAGCGCCTCTAGCAGATCGCCCCGCACGGGACGGGCGGCTTTGGCGCACAGGCGGCGGACCCGTCCGGCCGTGTCGTCACCGGAAAGAGTGGTCAGGTCGATCATGGTAATCGCTTTAAGAAGCCACGCCGCCTGATAGTCTTTCTTGACGCTGCGCCGCCCCGGCAAGGTCGCGCAACGGCGTTCGATGGCCGAGGTGTTGGCCTGCACGGCGCGCACCCAATCCATGTCTAGTTCCATGCCCGGATTGCGGGCCTGGGTCACTTGCGGCAACTGCGCGTTGTCCCGATCCGCCGCAGGGGTTCGGGCTGATGTATGTTCGCTTTGCACGGGTATCCCTCGGGTTGGTCCTGTGGCTTGATGTTACGTAACGTTCGCACGCGTGCCCTGGATTGGCAATATTGCTGGGACGGCAAGCAGCCGGTCGGGTTTTTGCGGCACAACGACGAAAATCGACGTCATTTTAACGACATTTCGGGCGCCTGGCGGCGATATGGGTTTCCTTTTTGTTGAAAAAACGATCGAAGCGCAAGCGGTTGTCTCTGCCGATAATATGCGCTTAGGATGCAGTACTGGTGAACGCTGGGGCCGAGTCCCCGGGAAGCATGCGCGCTTCGTCAAAAGCGTTACCTCCGAATATCTGACAAGGGAGATCCTTAATGAACATCACAATTAAAGCCGCCTTACTTGGCACCGCATTCGCGCTGGCCAGCCCGGCTCTGGCTGCAGGCACGCACCCGGAAACGGGCGAAGCATTGGCCGACGACCAGACCTATACCTATCGTAACTTGGATGACATCAAGTCGTTTGACCCGCAAATCAATACCGACGTTGAAGGTTCACACGTTCTACGGGACCTGTTTGAAGGTCTTGTGAGTTCGGATCCAAAAGGGGAACCCGTCCCCGGTGCCGCCGAAGGCTGGGAGGTGTCGGAAGACGGTCTGACCTATACATTCAGCTTGCGCGATGCGAAGTGGTCGAATGGTGACCCTGTCACCGCAGGCGATTTCGTTTACGCATGGCGTCGTCTGGCAGACCCGGCAACCGCATCCGAATACGCTTGGTATGTGGAGTTGATGGGGGTCGAGAATGCATCGAAGGTTGTGGCGGGCGAAGCAGCACCTGACGCGCTGGGTGTGACTGCGATTGATGATAAGACGCTTGAGGTCAAGATTGACGATCCGCGTCCCTACTTCCCCAGTATGCTGACCCATGCGTCGACCTTCCCCGTCAATCAGAAGGTGATCGAAGAGCATGGCAACAACTGGACCAAACCCGGTAATCTGGTGGGCAACGGTGCCTATGTTCTGACCGATTACGTGCCCGGCGTGAAAATCGTGCGCGAGCGGAACGACATGTACTGGAACAACGACGAAACGATCCTTGAAAAGGTCGTCGCGCTGGTCATCAATGATGAAAACATTGCGCTGACACGATATGATGCAGGTGAAGTCGATAAGACCGAGGTTCCCGCAGGTCAGTATCCCGCCCTGAAGGAAAAACTGCCGGACGAGACATATTCGACGCCGCGGTCGTGTTCGTATATCTATATGTTCAACCTGCGTGAAAACGGCCCGGAGGCTTTGAAGGACGTGCGGGTTCGCAAGGCGCTGTCCTACGCTTTGAATCGGGACGTGATCGTGGATAGCATCCTGAAAGGCGGTCAGTATCCGTCCTATAACTGGACGCACCAGAAAACCGCCGGGTTCGAGATGCCGGATATCGACTACGCCAACTGGACCCAAGCAGAGCGTATGGCGAAGGCCAAGGAACTGCTGGAAGAAGCAGGCTATGGCCCCGGTGGCAAGCCGCTTGAGCTGACGTTGAACTATAACACGTCCGAAGCTCACAAAAAGATCGCCATTGCTGCGTCCCAGATGTGGAAGCAAGCGTTGGGCGCCCAGATCACGCTGGCCAACTTCGAATGGAAAGTGCACCTGGATAAAATGCGCAACGGTGATTTCGGCATGGCGCGCTATGCGTGGTGCGGAGATTATAACGAGCCGTCGACCTATACTGACCTGTTCACCTCGACCTCGGGTCACAACAACGGCAAATATTCCAACCCAGAATACGACACGTTGGCGAAAGCTGCGAAGACGTCCGATAACCCCGCCGAGGAATACAAGCAGATGGAGCAAATCCTGGCCGAAGACATGCCAATCGTTCCGGTGTATCAATACACAAACGTGATCATGGTCAAACCGGACGTGAAGGGATATCCGTTTGATGATCTGATGAACAACATCTATTCCCGCCGGATGTACAAAGTGGCTGAATAAGCCAGAACTGTTCAAACCTAAACGGGGCTGGCCCGGGCAACCGGGCCGCCCAGCCAACAGCGGGGCTTTCAAATGCTGGGTTTTGTTCTTCGTCGCATCGCGATGGCCGTTCCAGTCATCCTGATCCTGATCATCTTCTCGTTCGTGCTGATGCGCGCCGCCCCCGGTGGCCCGTTCACCAAAGAACGCGCGCTGCCGCCGGTGGTGCTGGAAAACATCAACGCCAAATATGGGCTTGATGATCCGCTCTTGGTGCAGATCGGCACCTATCTGAAAAACATCATCTTCCATTTCGATTTCGGACCAAGCTTCGTTTATCAGGACCGGACGGTGAACCAGATCATTGCCGACGGGTTTCCGGTGACTTTGACCTATGGCTTCTGGGCCTTTGTCCTTGCAGTTCTGATCGGTGGTGCGCTTGGGATCGCGGCGGCGTTGAAGCAAAACACTTGGATGGATTATCTGGCTGTTGGATTTTCCATTGGCGCGCAGGCGTTACCGAACTTCATCATGGCACCGATTCTGGTGCTGGTGTTCACTCTGTGGCTAAGCTGGCTGCCCGGTGGCGGCTGGTGGGGCGGGCCGGGGGACCCCAATTCCTATACCTCGTATCTGGTGATGCCGGTGATCGCGCTGGCGACGTCCTATCTGGCGTCGATTGCGCGGCTGACGCGATCTTCGATGCTGGAGGTTTTGAACTCCAACTTTATCCGCACCGCGCGGGCCAAGGGCCTGCCGGACCGGACCATCGTGCTGAAACATACGCTGAAACCTGCTTTGATCCCCGTGATCTCGTATCTTGGACCGGCTTTTGTCGGCATGATAACCGGCTCGGTTGTGGTGGATATGTTCCTGTCGACGGGCGGTATCGGCAAGGATTTCGTACAGGCTGCGCTGAACCGCGACTATTCCGTGATCATGGGCATCACGATCTTGGTCGGGATGCTGACGATCCTTTTCAACTTGCTGGTTGATGTGCTTTACGCATGGATCGACCCGCGGATCAGGTACTGAGGGCACGCGCATGACACATGTTACGAACGTCGAAACTGCCGAAGTCGTCAAAGGCCGTTCACTGTGGCAAGACGCACGCGTGCGGTTCTTTCGCAACAAGGCAGCCGTCGCGTCGATGATCATCCTGATCCTTGTCTCGCTGTTTGCGCTGTTCGGCGGGATGCTGACACCGTGGTCGAACGAGGAAATCGACTGGAACCTGATGGGCGACGTGCGCACGCTTGGCGGGCCATCGTTCGAGACAAAGCACTATTTCGGGCTGGACCCGCTGGGCCGCGATTTGTTCGCGCGGGTGGTACAGGGCACGCAAATCTCGCTGATGATCGGGATTGTCGGCGCGCTGATTTCCGTCGTTGTCGGTACGCTTTACGGCGCAACGGCTGGTTTCATTGGGGGGCGGCTGGACAACATCATGATGCGGATCGTCGATATCCTGATGGCGATCCCGTATATGTTCGTTCTGATTCTTTTGTTGGTGGTCTTTGGACGGTCGATCTTCATGCTGTTTGTTGGCATCGGGCTGATCTCGTGGCTGGACATGGCGCGGATTGCGCGGGGCCAAACCCTGTCGATCAAGAACAAGGAATTCGTCGAAGCGGCTATCGCCACTGGCGTTTCAACGCCGAAGATCATCATCCGACACATCGTTCCGAACTTGCTGGGCGTGGTCATCGTCTATGCGACGCTTCTGGTGCCTTCGATGATCATGTTCGAAAGCTTCATCTCGTTCCTTGGGCTGGGGGTTCAGGAACCCCTGACCAGTTGGGGGGCACTGATCAACGAAGGGGCAGGGCAGATGCGCTATGGCACCCTGTGGATGCTGGGCTTCCCGCTGTTCTTCTTCTTGATCTCACTGTTTGCTTTCTTTTTCTTTGGTGACGGCCTGCGCGACGCGCTGGACCCGAAAGACCGCTAGGGGTTTTGCGACATGGCACTTCTTGAAGTTCGTGAACTGAGCGTCCAGTTCGACACCCCTGATGGCACCGTGACCGCGGTGGACCGGATCAGTTTCGACCTGACCGCGGGGGAAACGCTGGGCGTTGTGGGGGAAAGCGGGTCGGGCAAAAGCCAGACCGTCTTTGCCATCATGGGCCTTCTGGCCCGCAACGGTAAGGCAACGGGTTCGGTAAAATTGGCTGGGGAAGAGATTCTGAATATCTCGACCAGCAAGCTGAACAAGATCCGGGCCGAGAAGATCGCGATGATCTTCCAAGACCCGATGACCTGCCTGAACCCGTTCATGCGCGTGTCGGATCAGATGGCCGAGGTGCTGACCCACCACAAGGGCCTTTCGAAATCCGAAGCGACACGACAAGCCGTCGACATGCTGGACGCCGTGCGCATTCCCGAGGCGAAGAAGCGCGTAACCATGTTCCCGCACGAGTTTTCCGGCGGGATGCGGCAGCGCGTAATGATTGCCATGTCGCTTCTTTGCAAGCCGGATATCCTGATTGCGGACGAACCGACGACCGCGTTGGACGTGACGGTTCAGGCACAGATCATGAAGTTGCTTGAAGACCTGCAAAAGGACTTCGGCATGTCGATCATCCTGATTACCCACGACCTTGGCGTTGTTGCCGGATCGTGCAAGGAAACGCTGGTCATGTACGGCGGACAGCAGATGGAATACGGCACCACCGAGGGCCTGTTCGAGATGCCAACCCACCCCTATACGATGGGGCTTCTGAAGGCGGTTCCCCGCCTTGACCTTGACAGCCCACGCTTGGCGACCATCGCAGGCAGCCCGCCCAATATGATGAACATGCCGATCGGCTGCCCGTTTTCGCCCCGCTGTGAATTTGCAATTGAAGACTGCGCCACGATCCGCCCGACCCTGAACGGTGTTGCCGGACGCAAGGTGCGCCGCCGTGCCTGCATAAGACCCCTGGAGGAGCTTGTATGAACGCCCCGTCCCCTTTGCTGTCCGTCCGTGATCTTAAAGTCTGGTTCGATATCAAGCCCAAGGGCGCGATGCCGTGGACCGCGCCCGACAAGCTGAAAGCTGTCGATGGCGTGGATTTTGACCTGATGCCGGGCGAAACTCTTGGTATCGTGGGCGAAAGCGGCTGTGGAAAGTCCACGCTGGCCCGCGCGATAATGCGCATGGTTCCGTCCGAAGGTGGCACTGTTCTATGGCTGGGTGACGATCTGTTGTCGTTGACCAAGAACGGTATGCGTGCGCATCGCAAAGAAATGCAGATGATCTTTCAAGACCCTCTGGCATCGTTGAACCCGCGCATGACCATCGGCCAGATCGTAGCCGAGCCGCTTAAGACTCATTTCCCCAACACGCCCGCGTCCGAAGTCAAGGACCGCGTGCGCGAGGTGCTGGACCGCGTCGGCATCCTGCCCAACATGATCAACCGCTATCCGCACGAGTTTTCCGGCGGGCAGTGTCAGCGGATCGGGATTGCGCGGGCGCTGATCGTCAAGCCGCAGTTAATTATCTGCGACGAACCCGTATCGGCATTGGACGTGTCCATTCAAGCGCAGGTGATCAACCTGCTGATGGACATTCAGGAAGAAATGGGGTTGAGCCTTATTTTCATTGCGCATGACCTGTCGGTGGTCAAGCACATCTCGACCCGTGTGATGGTGCTGTATCTGGGTAATGTGGTTGAGATCAGCGAATCTGATCAACTTTATCGCGCACCTGGCCATCCCTATACGCAGGCGCTGATCTCGGCGGTTCCGATCCCGGACCCCAAGGCCCATGCCGAGAACGAGGTGATGCTGCTGGACGCCGACCTGCCATCACCGCTGGACCCGCCATCGGGTTGCGTCTTCCGCACCCGTTGCCCTTTGGCAGAACCGGTTTGCGCTGAAATCAAACCTCCGCTGACCGATCGTGGCAAGGGGCAGCAAGTGGCCTGTCACGTCATTTGACGTGAGAAATTGCCGTAATGACTGACCAAAACCCCGGCGCGTGTCGGGGTTTTGTTAATTGGGGGTGGCGGTAAAGCCGATTTCATCGAGCTTGATCAATATGGCCTCGGTCGAAAGGCCCGACACTTCGATGGTGCGGGCTGTCATGTCGAAGGTCACGCGATCAGCGCCAGCTTGGGTCAACGCCTCGGTGATGGATGCTTTGCAATGCCCGCAGTTCATATCTGGTATGTGAAACGTACTCATTGGGATCCCCTTTCATGTAATACCTCGTATCTAATGCATAATCATGGCACGATCAGGCCGCAAGCATGACAATGTGCGTCTTAAGAACATCGGCAGACGGTCCTGACTTCCAGTGACTAGCGCGCTTATGTCTGCTGTGGCACGATGCCAGGGGTCCAAATAGCCGTGCCAACCAATTTGCCCTTAATCTTGAGAAACTGCCGTACGCTTCTAGTCTTGTAGAAGGATCAGTCGCCTGCCAGTGCATATGTGAAACCGATCGCGGACGAGCATTTGCGCAAGTTCGAAGCTAACATTGTCTACCTGGTCGCAAGGCGTGACACCTTGTCCAATCTGGTGCAGGCTTGTTCCGGCGACGGTCGGCCGGATTGTCCAATTTTGAAAGGTATGGAACACGCCGATCACCCCACCCGCAAAGCTTGAGGCACATCAAGGACGCGGGCCGCGCACAAGCGCAAAAAGATGCAGGAGGAGTTATCGGCTCGCCCCACCGGCGAGCCTGCGTGCAAAGGACCGTAACGAATGGATAAAAGCCCCCTTAGCCCCCTGTTTGATCCGCGTTCGATCGTGGTGTTCGGGGCCAGCCCCTCGGGCCGTTCGGTCGGTGCGTTGGCCTATGCCAATCTGGTGGCAGGCGATTTTTCGGGGCCGGTTATTCCGATCAATCCGAAACATCAAAAGATCGACGGCGTGGAATGTCACAAAAGCATCAAGACCGTGACGCAGGATATCGACCTTGCGGTGATCGCAACGCCTGCCCGTACGGTGCCAGCTATCATGCGCGATTGCGCGGCGGCGGGAGTGAAAACGGCGATTGTCCTGTCTGACGGGTTCGGCAAACGCGATCCCAAAGGCCGCGATTATGAAGCCCGCGTCATAACCGAGGCCCGAAAGGGCGGCATTCGCTTTCTTGGACCCAACAGCGTTGGTCTTGTGCGCCCGTGGCTTGGGCTGAATGCGTCTTTCTTACGTTCGAACACGCCGAAAGGGCGGTTGGCAATGGTGTCGCAATCCGGGGCGCTGGCCTCGGCCATTGCCGATTGGGCGGGCCCGCACCATTCCGGGTTTTCCGCGATGGTATCGCTGGGCAACTCGCTGGATGTCGATATTGGGGATACGCTGGATTATCTGGTGAATGACCCGAAAACCGACGCGATCCTGCTGTATATTGAGGGCTTGAAAGATGCGCCCGGCTTCATGTCCGCAATGCGTCGGGCTGCACGGCTTAAGCCTGTGATCGTGCTGAAATCTGGGCGCCACACGGACAGCGCGAAGGCCGCACACACGCATACCGGTGCCCTGATCGGCTCGGACGAGGTGGTGGACGCCGCACTTGAACGCATGGGCGCCGTGCGGGTCAACACGCTGGGCCAGCTGTTTGCGGCCGCAGAGTTGTTGGCGAATATCAAGAAAACCTCGGGTGATCGGCTGTGCATAATCACCAATGGCGGTGGGGCAGGTGTGCTGGCAGCTGATCGCGCGCGCGATTTGGGGCTGGGACTGCCGGCGCTGACTGACGCGACCCGCAAGATTTTGGACAAGATCCTGCCCGAGTGTTGGAGCCATGAAAACCCCGTAGATATTCTGGGTGACGCAACGCCGGAAGATTACGGCGCCACCGTCAAGGCCGCGATTGCCGACCCCGAGGTCGACGGCGTGCTGGTGCTGCTGACCCCACAGGCGCTGACCGAGCCCACCGAAGCTGCCAAGGCCGTCAAGGCGGCGCTGCCCCGGCGCAACCGAAAGCCTGTTCTGGCCTGCTGGATGGGCGAAGATATGGTCGCCGAAGGCCGCGTGCTTCTGTCTGCCGCCGGTGTTTCTGTGTTTGAAACGCCCGAACGCGCGGTCGAGGGATTCTCATACCTCGCCCAACACCATCGCAACCGGCAGCTGTCGCTGGAAGTGCCACGTGCCCGCGCGTTTGAGGATGGGCTTGATCTGGACGGCGCCCGGATGATCATCGCAAACGCACTGGCTGGTGGGCGCGTGCGGCTGTCGGATACAGAAAGCAAGGCTCTGCTAAGCGCCTTCAACATCCCCGTCAACCTGACGATCGAGGCGCATTCGGCAAATGACGCGCTGGTTGCCGCCGAAACGGTGGGCTTTCCGGTTGCGATGAAAATCTCGTCGCCAGATGTGACGCACAAGACGGATGTCGGTGGCGTGAAAATCAACGTCACCGATGCCGCGTCAGTCACGCGCTGTTTCCACGATATTGTGCAGAATGTTCGCAAGGCGCAGCCGGATGCCCAGATTTCGGGCGTGACCGTTGAGGCCATGTCTCACCTGCGTCAAGCCCGCGAGCTTGTGATCGGGGCGAGCCGCGACGCGGTGTTCGGCCCCACGATCCTGTTTGGCGCGGGCGGCACTTTGGTCGAGGTCATAAAGGATAGCGCGGTTGCCTTGCCGCCCCTGAACGCGGTTCTGTCGGAACGGCTGATAGACCGCACGCGGGTTTCGAAGGCGCTGGACAATTTTCGGGATTATGAACCCGCCGACAAGGCGGCGGTCGTGGATGTTCTGAAGCGTGTGTCGATCATCGTCAGCGAACTGCCCGAGATTACCGAGCTTGACATAAACCCTCTTTTCGCTGGACCGGACGGGGTGTTAGCGGTGGATGCACGGATCGCGATTGCGCGCCCACCGTCGATTGATGGGCGCTATGATCACATGGCGATCCATCCCTATCCGCGCCACCTGAAGCGTCAGACCTATCTGCGCGATGGCACACCCCTGACCATTCGTCCCATTCGCCCTGAGGATGCCGAAAACGAAAAACGCTTCATGCGCGAGCTGTCGGACGAGGCCAAAAAAATGCGCTTCATGGGGTCGGTGAACGAGCTAAGCCCCGAGCTTTTGGCGCAGTTCACGCAGATCGACTATCGCCGTGAAATGGCGCTTGTCGCGATGGCCGAGATTGATGGCGCTTGGCTTCAGGTGGGCGTCGCGCGCTATGTGATCAACCCTGATTGGAAAAGCTGCGAGTTCGCCATCGTCGTGTCCGACCGCATCCAGAAACAGGGCTTGGGCACGATTCTGATGAAAGCTTTGATCAAGGCCGCGCAGGATCATGGTTTGCACGTAATCGAAGGCACTGTGCTGCGCAAAAATACCCCCATGCTGCATTTGATGAAGGATCTGGGCTTCACCCAACGTCCCGACCCCGACGACCGCGATGTCGTGATCGTTGAACGCGAGATCTGAGTTACAGGAGAGGAGACCGGATGCTATCCATCATATCGCACCCCGAATGCCGTGACCACGACGCAGGCCCCATGCACCCGGAGAGCAAGGCCCGGCTGGATGCGATCAACAATCAGTTGATTATGTCCGGCATGGATTACGTTGTGCGCCACCGCGACGCGCCGCTGGTTGAACGTGCGCAGTTGGAGCGGGTGCATGACGCCGATTACCTTGATCGCGTCTATGCGCTGGCACCAGGGCAGGGGATGGATAGCGTCGAGGTTGATGGCGACACCGTGATGAGCCCCGGCACCCTGCGCGCGGCCGAACGTGCCGCCGGTGCGGGCGTTCTGGGTGTCGACTTGGTGATGGCGAAAGAAGCCAACCCCATCTTTTGCATGGTTCGTCCGCCTGGCCACCATGCTGAACGCGACAAGGCAATGGGGTTTTGCCTGTTTAACAACATCGCAGTTGCAGCGGCGCACGCGCTGGATGGGCATGGGTTGCCACGGGTGGCGGTGATCGACTTCGATGTGCATCACGGCAACGGCACCGAGGATATTTTCAAAGCCGACAAGCGTGTGTTGTTCTGTTCCAGCTTCCAACATCCGTTCTATCCCTTCACGGGGCACGAGAAGGAAAACGACAACCTTGTCGATATCCCCCTGTCAGCCGGTGCCGGCAGTGCCGAATTTCGCGAGGCCGTCAGCGCCCATTGGTTGCCTCGTCTCAAGGCGTTCAAGCCCGAGTTCATTTTCATCTCGGCCGGTTTTGATGCGCATGTGGCTGACGATATGTCTAGCGTTCAACTGATTGATGCCGATTACCAATGGGTCACGCGCGAGCTGAAAAAGGTTGCTGAGGAATTTGCGCAAGGTCGCATCGTCTCGATGCTGGAAGGTGGATATGAACCGGACGTGCTGGCGCGCTCGGTCGTCAAGCATCTGGATGTACTGCTGGATTAATCGAACCGTGCGGGCGAAAGCGACGCGACGGTTTCCGTGTCCAACCCAAGCTGGGTGCCGGCGACAATATCGGCCAGCAATTGCGACGCTGCGGGGCTGGTTTGGAACCCATATCCACCCTGACCGGCGCACCACAGGAAATCAGGGTCGGTGGGTGCAGGGCCGATAACAAGGCTTCGGTCGGGCGAAAAGCTGCGCAGGCCGGCCCAGTTCGCGGTCAGGCGCGTCACCGGCTCTGTCACCATCGCCTCGTATCGCGCAAGACCTTCGGCCAGCACCATGTCATCCGCCCATGCGTCATGTGGATCAACGGGGTCAGCATCGGCTGGCGACACAATCAGGGCGCCCGCATCGGGCTTGGCATACCAGCTTTCACCGGCCCCCATAAACAAGGGCCACCTAGACACATCGACGCCACCCGGCGCAGGGATGCGCGCCATCGACCGGCGATAGGGCTGAATGCCAATCGGAGTGATTCCCGCCAGCGTGGCCACCTGATCGGCCCAGGCGCCCGCCGCATTCACCAGCTTTTTGGCCGTGAAACTGCCTTTGGCGGTCGTGACCTGCCACCCGTCCGGGTTGCGCGTGATTTTCTGCGCGGTGGCACCAGTGATGATCTGCCCATTCGCGCGGATTTCGCGGGCGAAGTTCTGGATCAGTCGGTCGGTATCGATATCCCAAGCATCCTCGTGATACCCCGCACCGATCAGCGCATTGGTGTTCAGAATCGGCACCAACGCGATCGCTTCGCTCGCGGATAACGGGGTCAGATTCATGTTCGTCATGTCATCCGCCAGTGCGCCTTCCTGACCTTTGCCCGCAACCATCATAAAACCACGAGGGCTAAGCACCCCGCCATTCGCCGTTTCGTGATACGTTCGTGAGGCGCGGTTCAGTTCGATAACGCTGGGCGCACCATAGCTTTCTTCGAACAATGCGGCCGACCGGCCCGAAGCGTGATAGGCAAGCGCGTCCTCAGCCTCGATCAACGTGACGCGGCCAAGATGGGAAAGCCGCGCGCCTGCTGATACACCTGCGATACCACCCCCTATGACGATAAAATCATCCATTTGCGAACCCTCCATGCTCTGCCGTTGCCGGAACATTTGCACGGGAAGGGTGAAAGTGAAAGAGCGTCGGGAATGAGGCGGTTTTACAAAAAAGACCCCGCCCGAAGGCGAGGTCCGTTCGTCTTGATTTATCCGTCGATCAGTTGGACGGAATTTCGCCGGTCAAGCCTTCGACAAAGAATTCCATTGTCAGCAGATCTTCGTCGCTGGCGGTTTCGCCCTCAGCCAGCCAAGGGGTGCCGTCCTGCTTGTTGATCGGGCCGGTGAAGGCATGCAACTCGCCCGAGCCGACACGGTCGCGCAGGTCTTCGGCCTCTTTGGTCAGGTCTTCGGGCAGGCCGGTGATTTCGCCGATCTCGACCATACCGTCACCGATGCCCTGCCAGACGTCATGGCTTTCCCAAGTGCCATCCATCACAGCCTGAACGCGGTCAATGTAATATGGACCCCAGTTGTCGATGATCGAGGTCACACGCGGGCGCGGCTTATATTCCGCCATATCCGATGCCTGACCGAAGGTGATCACGTTGCCAGCCTTTTCAGCGGCGGCTTGCGGCGCGGTGGAATCGGTGTGCTGCAAGATCACGTCGGCACCCTGTTCAAGAAGTGCTTGGGCCGCATCAGCCTCTTTCGACGGATCGAACCACGTGTAGGCCCAGATGATGCTGAATTCGACATCGGGGTTGACCTTTTGGGCGGCCAGATAGGTCGCGTTGATGCCGCGAATAACCTCGGGAATTGGGAACGCAGCGATATAACCGATTTTGTTGGTCTTGGTCATCTTGCCGGCAATGTGGCCCATGACCACACGGCCTTCATAGAAGCGGGCAGAATAGGTCGACAGGTTCTCGGCGCGCTTGTAGCCGGTGGCGTGTTCAAATTTCACGTCCGGAAACTTTTCGGCGACTGCAACGGTTGGGTCCATGAACCCGAACGAGGTCGTGAAGATCAGATCCGCGCCGGACAGCGCCATCTGTGTGATCGCGCGTTCGGCATCTGCGCCTTCAGGCACGCTTTCCTGGTAGACGGTTTCGACCTTGTCGCCGAAATGCTCTTCGACGGCCAGCCGGGCCTGGTTGTGTTCATAGGTATAGCCGCCGTCGCCAATCGGCCCGACGTAGATGAAGCCGACCTTGGTCTTGTCTTGGGCCATGGCCGCGCCGGACAAGCCGGTTGCCAGGGCCGCGCTGGCCAAAAGTGTTTTTACTGCACGCATATCATTCTCCCTTGATGGTTTTAGCAGATTTTGGTGTGTCCGTAGTGTTCGGGGCGTTGGCGTTGCCACCATCCGCGCCCTGATGCGTCTGTTTTTGGGCGTTGGTTTCGCGGTCCAGAAGTGCGGCTGTCACGATGACCCACGGCGCCCCGATCCCGAAGACCCCGATGAACAGAACGAAAGTGGTGAAGAACTCGCCGCCCCCCATTTCGGCAAGCATATCATCATAGCTACCGGTCGTGAAGCCAGCCAAGGCCCGCCACAAGCTGTTGGAAATTGACGCGGTAGTACAAAGCGCGATAGCGAAGGCCGCGACGAGCATCAACTTATCCCTGCCCCCACCGACATTCACACGGGCGAGCGTATTCTGAGAGTTAAGAGTGTGTAGCATTCCGACCTTGTTCATCAGTGGCCCCTAGTGGGTTGCATGGAATATCCTTCCAAGTGACCCGGGCGCGCCGTGGCTGCCTCGTAGTGAGATAATGACAAGGACAAGAATTGTCACGACGTAGGGGCTTATTGCCAAGATGTCGACGGGGATCGCAGCTCCGGCGGCTTGCAGGTTCAACTGCAAAACGGTGATACCGCCAAACAGATAGGCGCCCAGCAACACGCGCCATGGTCGCCAGCTTGCAAACACGACGATGGCAAGGGCGATCCAACCGGCACCGGCGGTCATGCCTTCGACCCATTGCGGCACGCGTACAAGGCTGACATACGCGCCGCCCAGCCCTGCGCAGGCGCCGCCGAACGCAATGGCCAGTAGACGCACGTGCACCACTTTATAGCCAAGCGCGTGAGCGGCGTCGTGATTTTCCCCGACACCGCGCAGGATCAGACCGGCGCGGGTGCGGGTCAGCACGAACCATGTGGCCGCAACGATGATCAGGCTGACATAAACCATGGGATCATGACGAAACAGGATCGGTCCCAGCACCGGAATATCGCCAAGGACAGGGATGTCCAGCCTGGCGAGGCTCGGCGCTTTTACCCCCTCATATGGCTTGCCAATCAGCGATGACAGGCCCAACCCGAACAGTGTCAGGGCAAGACCGGTGGCGACCTGATTTGACATCAGATACAGCACCAATACCCCGAACAGCAGCGACAGCGCAGCTCCGGCCAAGGCGGCGCCAACAAAGCCGACCGCGGGGTTTCCGGTGTTGACGCTGATGGCAAAACCCACCACCGCGCCGGTGATCATCATGCCTTCGACCCCAAGGTTCAGAACGCCTGATTTTTCAACCACTGCTTCGCCAATGGCAGCCAGCAGGATCGGCGTCGCTGCAACCATCAGCGATGCAAGCAGAAGAAGCGGATTGATTTGTCCAAGGTCCATGATCAGGCTCCTGTTGCTAGGCTGGCAAGGGCTTGCAGCATTGGAATGCAGAGCCCGCCGATAAATCCTGCGATAAAAATATGACGAATAAGGCGGCTTTGAGGTTGGTTGTCGCGCGCAGCGTCCTGTTCTAGCGTCCGCCCTTTTCGCCGGATGACCAGCCGCCAAAATCCCGTGACCGCGCCAAAGAGCAATAGTTCAAGGCAGGCATAGATCAGACTCAGAACAACCAGCGGCCAGAGCAATTGAATATTCAGTGCGATGAAACCAATTGCGTTACCCATCAGAAACCCAAAGACAAGGGCTAGGCTCGCTAAGATCCACTCTAGGTACGACAATTTTACCCCGACGTTCTCAGCCATGCTCAGCCCTCTACCGTCGCAGCGGTTTTGTTAAAACGGATGCGGTAATGGGACAGCACATCCATCGCCAGAAGGAAGAACAACAGCATCCCCTGAAACATCTGGATTGCGGCGGCGGGCAGGGTCAGCATCAGCTGCGCCAGTTCACCTCCGATATAGGTCAGTGCCATCAACAAGCCGGCCAGTAGAATGCCGATGGGGTGCAAGCGGCCCAGAAATGCCACGATAATCGCGGTAAACCCGTATCCCGAATTAAAGTCGATCGAGATTTGGCCCGCCGGACCCGACACCTCGAACAGACCCGCAAGCCCGGCCAGTGCGCCAGACGTGCCAAGGCAGAACAGGATCACCACAGATGGTTTGACGCCCGCAAACCGGGCGGCGCGCGGAGCCTGTCCGGTCAGGCGAACCTGGAAGCCCAGTATGTGGCGGGTTAGCAAAATATAGGTGAAAATCACTGCAACAAACGCTGCCGCTACGCCCCAGTGCATGCCGGTGCCGCCGATGATTTCGGCGTTATAAGCGGCGGGGAAGTCGCGGAAATTACGCGAGCCGGGGAAGCCCATGCCTTCGGGGTTCTTCAAAAGTCCCTGACTGACCGAGGCCAGTAGGTTCTCGGCCACATAGACAAGCATCAGGCTGACAAGAATTTCGTTGGTGCCGAACTTCACCTTTAACAAGCCCGGGATCATCGCCCAAGCCCAGCCGCCGATCGCACCAGCCAACACCATAGCGGGGAAAATCAGCAAACTTTCCGATGGATAGAACGCAAGACCCACACCAGCCCCACAGATTGCGCCCATGATATACTGGCCCTCGGCGCCGATATTCCAGATGCCGGCGCGAAAGCCAAGGCTTAGCCCGATCGCGATCAGGATAAGTGGCGCGGCTTTGACCAGAAGCTGCGGGCGGGAATAGGGGCCGAATGTCTCGTGAAACAAAGGGTCCCAGAAGATTGTGCGGATCGCCTCGATTGGATCCTTCCCCAGCATCCAGAACATGATGCCGCCCGCGACCATGGTTGCGATCACTGCAAGGATCGGTGTGACCCCGGCCCAGAATTTCGATGGCTGAGGACGTTTTTCCAGATGAATCATGCTGCTGTTTCCCCATGCACGCCGCCCATCATCAGGCCGATCGTTTCAACATCCAGACCCTGTGTCGGGACAGGATCGGCCAGACGGCCTTCATTCAATGCCGTGAAACGGTCGGCGACCTCCATCAATTCGTCCAGATCCTGACTGATCACCACGACGGCTGCCCCGTTTTGGGCCAAATCAAGAAGCGATTGCCGGATCGCCGCCGCCGCCGAGGCATCGACGCCCCAAGTCGGCTGGTTCACCACCAAAACCTCGGGTCGTTGTAACACTTCGCGCCCAATGACGAACTTTTGCAGATTGCCGCCAGACAACGAGCCTGCCGTATTGTCAGGGCCGGGGGTGCGGACGTCGAAATCTTGTATGATCTTGCGGGCAAACCGTTCGGCGCGCCGCCAACGCAGAAACCCGCGTTTGACAAGGTTTTCGCGCACGGCCCCGGTCAGAAGGGCGTTTTCAACCAAGCTCATCTCGGGCGCGGCGGAGTGGCCCAGCCGTTCTTCGGGCGCAGTCAGAAGTCCACGCGCGCGACGAGCATTGGGGGACAGGGTGGCGATATCGTCACCCGACAAGGTGATCGTGCCAGTTTGTGCGCGCCCTTCGCCGGATAGCACGGCCAGCAACTCGTCCTGCCCATTGCCCGCGACACCGCCGACGCCCAGAACTTCGCCTTTGCGGACCTCAAGGTTGATGTCGCGCAGGTTGGTGCCAAACTCGTTCGGCGATGACATCGACACGCCCGCCATCGACAAGGCGACCGGCCCTAGATCGGCTGCGGCGCGGCTGGGCACATGCAAGGTCCCGCCGACCATCATTTCGGCCAATTGGCGGGCCGAGCGTTCGCGGGGATCGCAGGTGTCGACCACCTTTCCCAACCGCAGAACAGTGGCGTGTTCGCACAGCGACCTGATTTCTTCCAACTTGTGCGAAATATACAGAATTGCGGTGCCTTCGGCGGTCAGCTTGCGCAGGGTTTTGAACAGGATATCAACCTCTTGCGGGGTCAGAACCGAAGTTGGTTCATCCATGATCAGAAGCTTGGGGTCTTGAAGAAGGCAGCGTACGATCTCGACCCGTTGGCGTTCTCCGGCGGACAATTCGCCCACCACCCGGTCGGGGTCCAGCGGCAGGCCGTAGGCTTGGCTGACCTCGCGGATCTGCGCCGACAGTTTGCGCCGATGGGGCGGGTCGTCCATCCCAAGCGAGATATTTTCCGCCACTGACAGGGCGTCGAACAGGTTGAAGTGCTGAAACACCATCGTCACCCCCGACCCACGCGCAGCGGCGGGGTTGGCGGGGGCAAAGTCTTCACCCCTAAGTATCATCTGGCCTGCGTCAGGTTTGACGAGGCCATAGATCATCTTGACCAGTGTCGATTTCCCAGCCCCGTTTTCCCCAAGCAAGGCGTGAACCTCGCCGGGTAGGATGGAAAATGAAACTTGGTCGTTGGCCACGACACCGGGATAGGCTTTTGTCATCCCCTCAAGTGTCAAAAGCGCGTCGGTTTTTCGCGTATCCCCCGTCAATTGACGTTCCCCTGTTGATTATGTCTTTGTTGGCGACGCTTTTAAGTAGCGTGCAGGCAACCCCCACCGCAATGGCCTGAGGTGCTTTTCCAAGGCCCGGATCACCGATAGGGCACTGAATTCGATTGATCTGTGTCGCATCGTGACCCAGCGCGGCCAATCGGCTGCGAAACCGCGCCCATTTCGTCGCTGACCCGATTAGCCCGGCGGTGCCAAAATCGCGCGACAGGATGGCGTGGCACAGGGCCAGATCCAGACTGTGGCTGTAGGTCAGGACAAGATGATGGGCGTCTGGCGAGGCAAGCGCCACAGTGCGCGCCGGATCAGCGGCTGGCAGGGTGGTCACGCTGGCCGGTGGCGTGGCGGGAAAGCGGTTGGGTGCCGTGTCAATCCATGTGATCGACAAATGCGCCAGCGGCGACAATACATCGACCAGCGCCCGCCCCACATGCCCCGCCCCGTAAATCCATACGGGTGCGAATGGTTCGGCGACCGGCTCGACCATCCAGCCTTGCAGCAATTGCGGCGCCGGCCGCACGCCTTGGGCCCGCGCTTTGTCCAGCAGGCGTCTTACCGCAAGGGGCGCTGCGCCGGTTGCCGCGACCGGCCTTGCAACGATGCCGTCGTGGTCCGACTCGGGCGCGTCGAAGCATTCCGTTACCAAGGTCACAGCACCGCCGCAACATTGACCCAGCGCAGGCCCAAGGGGGACTTGTTTCACAACCGGTTCGCCGCCTTTTGCTAGCAATACTCGCGCGTCCGCTGCGGCGCGGTATTCCAGCTCTCCGCCGCCAATCGTGCCGCTTTGCCCGTCCGGCCAGATCAGCATAGAAGCGCCCACCTCGCGCGGGGTTGACCCTGCGGTTTGGGCCACGACGACCCGCGCGACGGCGCCGTGCCGGGCGATGGCATCGGCAAGCTGGGTCAAGTCAAAGCTCATCCCGTGCGCACCCGTTCGATGGCATTCAGCACCTCTTCGGCCGTCGCCGGGGCGTTCATGTCGTGATAGCCGTCGCCGCAGGCCGACACGGCATCAGCCAGCGCCAGCCAGGCCGAGATGCCCAACATCAGGGGCGGCTCACCCACGGCTTTGGATTTGAAGATCGTGTCCTCGTGATTAGGCTGATCCCAGAGTTTGACATTGAAAACGCGTGGTCGGTCCGAGCATGCGGGGATCTTGTAGGTCGACGGCGCATGGGTGCGAAGCTGGCCCTTACCGTCCCAGACCAGTTCCTCGGTCGTCAGCCACCCGGCGCCCTGCACGTATCCGCCTTCGATCTGGCCAATATCCAGCGCAGGGTTCAGTGAACTGCCCGCATCATGCAGAATATCGGTGCGCAGGATACGGTTTTCACCGGACAGCGTGTCGATGGCGACCTCGGTCACGGCAACGCCGTGGGCGAAGTAAAGGAAGGGGCGGCCCTGACCCTTTGTCCGGTCCCAATTGATGCCGGGCGTCTTGTAGAACCCGGTCGCGGACAGGCTGACACGCGCCTCATAGGCCGCCGCAGCCGCCTTGCCAAAGGGCAGCGATTGGCCGCCCGGGCCGCTCAGCGCGCCGTTGTCGAAGGTGATCTTGTCCGCTGTGGTGTCCCACTGGCTTGCAAAATGCTCTGCCATCCGGTTGCGTATGGTTAAGCAAGCTGCCTGCACCGCCATCCCGTTCAGATCCGACCCCGATGATGCTGCCGTGGCCGATGTGTTCGGCACTTTCGCGGTGTCAGTCGCGGTGATTTTTACCGCCTCTAACGGAACGCCGAAGCACCGCGCGGCGACCTGCGCGACCTTCTGAAACAGACCTTGTCCCATTTCCGTGCCGCCGTGGTTCATGCGGATCGACCCGTCGGCATAGACATGCACCAGAGCGCCTGCCTGGTTCAGATGGGTCAGCGTAAAGCTGATCCCGAACTTCACCGGCACATAGGCCAGCCCCTTTTTAACGATAGGATTGTTGGCGTTGAACGCGTCAATCGCGGCGCGGCGTTTGTCGTACTCGGCCTGCGCCAGAAGCGTGTCGGTCATGGCGGGCACATGGAAGCCTTCGATGGTCTGGCCGTAATGCGTGGTCTGCCCGTCGCGATAGAAATTGACGCGCCGCACGTCGACCGGATCAAGCCTGCGGGTGGCCGAGATGTGATCCAGAATACGCTCGATCCCCAGAACACCCTGTGGGCCACCGAACCCGCGAAACGCCGTTGCCGAGGCGGTGTGGGTCTTGAGCCGATGGCTTTCGATCCGTACCGCAGGCAGGTGATAGGCATTATCGGCATGCAGCATCGCGCGGTCGGCGACCGGCAACGAGAGATCCTGCGACCAACCGCAACGGGCAATCTGAGTAACCTCTAACCCCAGAATGCGCCCCTGATCGTCAACGCCCGCGCGATAGGTGATGCGGAAATCATGACGTTTGCCGGTGATCACCATGTCGTCGTCGCGGTCATAGCGCATCTTGCAGGGGCGACCGGTGCGCTGGGCGGCGACGGCACAGGCCACGGCCAGCGCGTTGCCTTGGCTTTCCTTGCCGCCAAAGCCGCCACCCATCCGGCGCGTTTCGACCCGGACACCGTGCATCGGCACGCCCAGCGCCTCGGCCACCTTGTGCTGAATTTCCGTGGGGTGCTGGGTCGAGCTATGGACCAGCATATCGCCCGCTTCTTGCGGGACCGCCAATGCGGCCTGACCTTCAAGATAGAAATGCTCCTGACCGCCCATCTCGAACGCGCCCGTCAGGGTGTGGGGCGCGCCATCTATCGCGGCGGACGCCTCGCCCCGCGACCAAACCACCGGGCCGCCTTCGAACCGGCTGCCCGCCTCCATCGCGTCGTCAATGGTCAGGATGGCCGGGCGCGGATCGATGGTGATCTGGGCCTGTCGCGCGGCCTTGCGGGCGGCAAGATGCGACGTGGCGACGACAAGAAAGATCGGTTGTCCATGATAAAACACCTCGCCGTTGGCCAGTAACGGTTCATCGTGGATCGAGGGCGAAACATCGTTGGCGTGCGGCAAGTCGATGGCTGTCAGAACGTCGACAACGCCGGGGGACTTGCGCACCTTCGACAAGTCTGCCCGCGTGATTACACCACGCGCCGTGTCGCTGAGCCCGAACGCCAGATGCAGGCAATTGGCTGATGTGGGAATGTCATCGACATAGCGCGCTTGACCCGTCACATGAAGGCGGGCGGCATCATGGGGCAGGGGTTTGCCAACACTCATGACTGCACCTCAAGGACTGAAGTCGCCAGACCCTGATCTTCGTGCCAATAGCGTAGCAACAGGTTCTGCGCCGCTTTCAGACGGTATTCGGCCGACGCGCGCATATCCGACATCGGTTGGAAATCCTTTGCAAACGCAGGCAGAGCCGCGTGGATGGTATCCAAGTTCCACGGCTGTCCGGTCAAGGCATCTTCGACATGAGCGGCACGCTTAGGTGTGCCGGCCATACCGCCAAACGCGATGCGGGCGTTTGTCACCACGCCGGCCTCGGTCGCAATGTTGAACGCGCCCAACGCGGCCGAGATATCTTGGTCAAACCGCTTGGACAGCTTATAGATGCGCAGGCGGTCGGGTTGACGTTTGAACGACACGGCCTCGACAAACTCGCCGGGTGGGCGGTCTTGCTTGCCATAGTCGATGAAGAAATCCTTCAGCGCGATGGCGCGGGTCTGGGTGTCGCGACGCAGGTGCAGTGTGGCATCCAGCGCGATTAGCGCAGGCGGCGTGTCACCAATCGGCGAGCCGTTGGCGATATTACCACCAATCGTCGCCACATTGCGCACCTGGACCGAGGCGAAGCGGCGCAGCATCTCGGCGAAATGTGGATGATAGGGGGCGATGACACGCCGAAGGGTCTCAAGCGTGACACCTGCGCCGATGCGCATGGCGTCGTCCGTGATCTGAACGTCGCGCAGGTCTTTGACACCGCTCAGGAAGATCACCGGGTTTAGGTCGCGCAAGGCCTTGGTCGCCCAAAGCCCGACATCGGTCGCCCCGGCGACAAGGGTCGCATGGGGCGACATCATCAGCGCTTGGGCCAGTTGATCGACGGTTTCCGGCCGGGCTGCGTCCTTTGCGCTAGCGGCCTCTGGCATGTTCTTGGGCAGCGGATCAAACGGCTGATCAGGTGTGCGCTGGGCTGCGTCTTTTGCGGCGCGGATGATCGGTGCATAGCCGGTGCAGCGACACAGGTTGCCCGCCAAAACATCGTCGTGATTGTCGTCGCCATTGTGATGAGCGGCAGCCAGCGACATGATGAAACCCGGCGTGCAGAACCCGCATTGTGACCCATGTAGGCCGATCATGGATTGCTGCACCGGATGCAGGTCGTCGCCCTTGCTCAGCCCTTCGACCGTGGTCAGGGATTTGCCGTTGATCTGGCCCAGAAACAGGATGCAGGCATTGACCGCCTTGGTGCCTTGATCATCCGCGACAATGACGGTGCAGGCGCCGCAATCGCCCTCGTTGCAGCCCTCTTTCGTGCCGGTCAGGCCTTGGGTGTCGCGCAACCAGTCCAACGTGGTGCGGGTGGGGTCCACGTTGGCCAGTGTCACACTCTCTCCGTTCAGAAGAAAGGCGATATCCATGAGATCCGTCCCGCCGCGTTACCCTGTTGTGCCCCGGTTTGCCTATCCTCGATGCGGCGTAGAAAACAGGCGGGGTTCATTATGTTGGACCAGCAAAGCCCAGAATCGACGGTCTGGCAAGAAATTCCTGTCGCGCCGGCATCGGCGACGCGGGGTGTTGAAGGTGCGGGTGTAATCGGTATACTAATGCACACAGTGAAAGATGCCGTCGAATGCTGACAACCCTTCATCACGTTCAACTTGCCATGCCGGAAGGTCAGGAAAACCGGGCACGGGCGTTTTATGTCGACTTGTTGGGGTTGGACGAAGAACCGAAGCCCCCGCCGTTGGACGGGCGCGGTGGGGTCTGGTTTCGCCGCGGTGATTTGCGCGTCCATCTGGGGGTCGAGGTGCCGTTTGTGCCCGCCAGAAAGGCCCATCCCGCCTTCACCTGCACCGACTTGGATACGCTTGCGCAAAAGCTGGATCAAGCGGCGTGCCCGGTGATATGGGATGACAACCTGATTGGGTTTCGCCGGTTCTATTCAGCTGATCCGTTCGGCAACCGCATCGAAGTTCTTCAACCCGCTTGATCACCGTTTCTTGGCTTCCCCGGCGCCGGACGGTCGTCTAGGTTGGCGCCATGACAAAACACCCCCGATTCATCCACCTGCGTGTTCACACCGAGTATTCGTTGTTGGAAGGCGCCGTTCCGGTAAAGAAACTGCCCGGCCTGAGCGCTGCTGCCGGTATGCCCGCGGTCGCTGTGACGGACACCAACAACATGTTCGCGGCACTGGAATTTTCAGTTACAGCCGCCGCTGAAGGTGTGCAGCCGATCATGGGCTGCCAAGTCGATGTGCTGTTTGAGCCACCCGCGCCAGGCGAGAGGCCGCGCGCACCTGCCCCGGTGGTTCTGCTGGCCCAGAACGAGCACGGGTATGAAAACCTGATGAAGCTGAATTCGTGCCTTTATATCGACAAGGGCGGCGCGCTACCGCAGGTGCAACTGGAGGAACTTGAACAATACTCTGATGACCTGATTTGTCTGACAGGCGGGGCTGATGGGCCGGTCGGTCAATTCCTTAAATCGGGCCAAAGGCCGAAGGCCGAGGCGCTGTTGCAGCGGATACACCGCAGTTTTGGCGATCGGCTTTACGTCGAGTTGCAGCGCCATCCGGGCGAGGACGGAAAATTGACCAAGGCCGAACGCGCGACCGAGCAGGGGTTCGTCGAAATGGCCTATGCGATGGGCATCCCCTTGGTGGCGACCAACGATGTCTATTTTCCGAAGCAAAAGCTGTATGAAGCTCATGATGCGCTGATTTGCATCAAGGACAGTGTCTATGTCGATCAACAAAAAGACCGCCGCCGCCTGACACCCCAGCACTATTTCAAAAGCGCAGAGGAAATGATCACCCTGTTTGCTGATCTGCCCGAGGCGATTGATAATACGGTGGAAATTGCCCGCCGCTGTGCTTTCATGGCGTATCGGCGTGACCCGATTTTGCCGAAATTCGCGGATGACGAGGTGGTGGAGCTGCGTCGCCAGGCCAATGAGGGGCTACACGCTCGGTTGGCGGTGATCCCTCATGCCGTGTCCGTCGAAGAGTATCAAAAGCGGCTGGATTTCGAGCTGGACATCATTGAAGGTATGGGCTTCCCCGGCTATTTTCTGATCGTTGCCGATTTCATCAAATGGGCGAAAGAGCAAGACATTCCAGTGGGGCCAGGTCGTGGTTCCGGTGCGGGGAGTCTTGTGGCCTATGCGCTGACGATCACCGACCTTGATCCCCTGCGATACTCGCTGCTGTTCGAAAGGTTTTTGAATCCCGAACGCGTGTCGATGCCCGACTTCGATATCGACTTCTGCATGGATCGCCGGGAAGAGGTAATCCGATATGTTCAGGAAAAATATGGTCGCGATAAGGTTGGCCAAATTATCACCTTCGGCGCACTTTTGTCAAAAGCCGCTGTGCGTGACGTTGGGCGCGTATTGCAGATGCCATATGGGCAGGTGGATCGCCTGTCCAAACTGATCCCGGTTGAAGGCGTGAAGCCCGTGTCGATTGAAAAGGCCTTGGCAGACGAACCCCGCCTTCGGGAAGAAGCTCGCGCGGAAGAGGTTGTTGACCGCCTTCTGACCTATGGACAGCAGATTGAGGGGCTGCTTCGCAATGCCTCGACCCATGCGGCCGGTGTGGTGATCGGTGACAGGCCATTGGATGCGTTGGTGCCTTTGTATCAGGACCCGAAATCCGACATGCCGGCAACCCAGTTCAACATGAAATGGGTCGAACAGGCGGGGCTGGTGAAGTTCGACTTTCTGGGCCTGAAAACGCTGACTGTCATTCAGAACGCCGTGGACCTGATCCGGGGGCAGGGGCGTGACATTCACATCGGGCCGGACGGTCAAACGCTGTATGATCCACCCGAAGGCACCGAGAACGAGATAAATACCATCCCGCTGGACGATGAAGCGACCTACAAGCTTTACGCCGCCGCCAAGACGGTCGCTGTGTTCCAGGTGGAATCGACGGGCATGATGGACGCGCTTCGGCGCATGAAACCCACCTGTATCGAGGATATCGTCGCGCTGGTGGCGCTGTATCGCCCCGGCCCCATGGAAAACATCCCGACCTATTGCGAGGTCAAGAACGGACTGCGCGAGATCGAAAGCGTCCACCCCCTGATCGACCATATCCTTGAGGAAACGCAGGGGATCATCGTTTATCAGGAACAGGTGATGCAGATCGCGCAGGTTATGGCGGGGTATTCCCTTGGCGGCGCGGACCTTCTGCGCCGCGCCATGGGCAAGAAAATTAAAGAGGCGATGGACGCCGAACGCCCGAAATTCGAGAAAGGGGCGGCAGAAAACGGGGTGCCCGCCAAGAAGGCGTCCGAAGTGTTCGACCTTCTGGAGAAGTTTGCCAACTACGGCTTCAACAAATCCCACGCTGCTGCCTATGCGGTGGTCAGCTATCAAACCGCTTGGCTGAAAGCGAACCACCCGGTCGAATTTATGGCGGGTGTGATGAACTGTGATATCCACCTGACCGACAAGCTGGCCGTCTACGCCAACGAGGTGCGACGGGGCATGGATATCGAGGTGGTGCCGCCCTGTGTGAACCGCTCGCAGTCCATGTTCAGCGTCAGCGAAGGTCGTGTGGTTTACGGGCTAGGTGCGCTTAAAAACGTCGGTGTCGAGGCGATGAACCTTGTCGTCGAAGGGCGCAAAGTCGACGGTGTCGACAAGCCATTCGCCACGCTTTTCGACCTTGCCCGTCGCGTTGATCTGAAGCGTGTCGGCAAACGCCCGATGGAAATGCTGGCCCGCGCCGGGGCCTTCGACCAGCTCGATCCCAATCGTCGCCGCGTCTTTGACAGCCTTGATGCGCTGGTCAGTTATTCTGCGGCGATCCACGAACAGCGTGCGTCCAATCAGGTGTCCTTGTTTGGTGAGGCAGGCGACGATCTGCCCGAACCGCGCCTGTCCCCGGTTGGCGATTGGCTGCCCAGCGAAAGGCTGGCCGAGGAACATAAGGCCATCGGTTTCTATCTGTCCGGGCATCCGCTGGACGATTATATGCCCGCGCTGAAACGCAAACAGATATTGTCGCTGGCTGAGTTACAGCGGAAAGCCGAACGGGGGGCGATGGTCGCGAAACTGGCGGGCACGGTCGCCGGGCGGCAGGAGCGTAAATCGGCGCGCGGCAACCGTTTTGCTTTCGCGCAGTTGACCGACCCGACCGGACAATACGAGGTCACGATCTTCTCGGATGTGCTGGAGAAGAGCCGCGACAGCCTTGAGACCGGCGCAAATGTGGTCGTGACGGTCGAGGCAACGATGGAAGCCGAGCAGTTGAAGTTGCTGGCCCGGTCAATCTCGCCTATCGACAATGTGGTGGCCGATGCTGGTGGTATGGCATTGAAGTTGTATCTGGATCAGACCGACGCCCTGACGCAGGTTGCCAATCTTCTAAAAGACGCGTCCGAGAAGGCGCTTAATGTGCGATCTGGCGAGGTTTCTGTATGCTTGATGGACCCGTCCCTGCCGGGGGAAGTCGAGATGACACTGGGTCAACCTTTCCCTTTGAACCCGCAAATCAAGGGGGCCTTGAAATCGCTGAACGGCGTGATTGACGTGGAAGAGGTTTAAGGGGCTTTGCCCCTCGCGGCGTTGCCGCTCACCCCAGGATATTTTTGGCCAGAAGAAACGGGCGGAGGTCAGTAATGTGGCGGCCGTTCGTCGCCCAGGACCACGCCGCCGGAATTGGCCTGTTCCCGCTCGGCCTCGCGTTCCATCAGCATCCGCACGCGGTGCGTCATCTTTGACAGTTCGGTGTCCTGCCGGGTGACGACCTCGTTCAATTCCTCGACCTGGCGGGTCAGGTGGGCGATGGTTTCTTCAAGCTGGGTCAGGCGATCTTGTGTCATGGGGGCGTGATAGCGCGGCTTGGGCCGAAGACCCAGCGGTTTTTGCGTGTTGCTTACGTGGCAGGCTTTCCTTGCCCCTGACGCGCCCATCCGCTAGACCGCCCGCGACACTTACACGAACCGGGACCAGCCATGGCCAAGCAGAAAAAACAGCCCCGCCCCAAGGCGATCACGCCCAAGGGGTTTCGCGACTATTTCGGCTCAGAGGTGGACGAGCGGAAACGGATGCTCGACCAGATCGCGGCGGTTTATCATCGCTATGGCTTTGACGCGCTGGAAAGCTCTGCCGTGGAAACGGTCGAGGCGCTGGGAAAATTCCTGCCCGACGTGGATCGCCCCAACGAGGGTGTATTTGCGTGGCAGGACGAAGATGAAAGCTGGCTGGCGCTGCGCTATGATCTGACCGCACCCTTGGCGCGTGTTTACGCGCAGCATCGCAACGATTTGCCGACGCCCTATCGTCGCTATGCGATGGGGCCGGTTTGGCGCGATGAGAAGCCGGGACCGGGGCGGTTTCGGCAGTTTTACCAATGCGATGCAGACACCGTTGGTAGCGCGAGTATGGCAGCGGATGCTGAGATTTGCGCGTTGCTGGCGGATACGTTAGAGACCGTTGGCATTCCGCGCGGGGACTATGTGGTGCGGGTCAACAACCGCAAGGTTTTGAACGGTGTGTTGGAGGTGATGGGTGTCGACGAGGGCCCCACCCGCGATGCTGTTCTGCGCACCATCGACAAGTTTGACAAGGTGGGCGAAGCGGGCGTGCGCGAGCTTTTGGGCAAGGGCCGTCTGGATGCGTCGGGCGCGTACATTGATGGGGTCGGGCTGTCGGATGAACAAGCGGAACCGGTGCTGGCGTTCCTGACCTCGAAAGGGGACACCGCTGAACACACGCTTGCAAATTTGCGCGCCGCTGTGGGCGACAGCGCCATTGGTGCGGAAGGCGTGGCCGAATTGGAAGAGATCGCGACCTTGTTGGCCGCGCAAGGCTATAGCTCCGATAGGATTGAGATCGATCCATCTGTCGTGCGCGGGCTCGGCTATTACACCGGTCCGGTGTTCGAGGCCGAATTGACCTTTGAGATTCTCGACGAAAAGGGCCGACCGCGGCAGTTCGGTTCGGTCGCTGGCGGTGGGCGCTATGATGATCTGGTCAAGCGGTTTACCGGGCAGGCGGTTCCGGCCACCGGCGTCTCAATCGGGGTGGACCGGTTGTTGGCGGCATTGCACGCCAAAGGGCGCTTGGACGGTAGGGCGGAAGGCCCCGTTGTCGTGACCGTCATGGATAAGTCGCGCTTGGCCGATTATCAGGCGATGGTGGGTGACCTGCGCCAAGCTGGTATCCGGGCCGAAGTCTATCTGGGCAATCCGAAGAATTTCGGCAATCAGTTGAAATATGCTGATAAGCGCAGGTCGTCTGTCGCCATTATTGCCGGTTCTGACGAGTTTGATGCAGGAAAAGTGCAAGTCAAGGATCTGGTGTTGGGCGCAAAAATAGCCGAAAATGCCACACTCGAGGAATGGAAAGAGCGACCCAGCCAGTTCGAATGCAACCGCGCCGACATGGTCGCAAAAGTGCGCGAAATCATCGAGGGCAATGATGACTGACAAGGCGCGCGTCCGCTCCGAGGCCACGCGGCTTTTGCGGTTTTTTGAAGATCACGGCGCGAGCGTGGTCGAGGCCGATATCCTGCAACCTGCCGAGACGCTTTTGGATCTCTATGGCGAAGATATCCGCGCCCGTGCCTTTGTGACCCACGACCCGGATTTCGGCGAGGCCATGTTGCGCCCCGACTTCACGGTTCCGGTTGTGCAGATGCACATGGCTGGTGGGGCCGAGCCCGCGCGCTATGCCTATATGGGCGAGGTGTTTCGCGCACAGGCGGAAACAGCCCATCGGTCGTCCGAGTATTTTCAGGTAGGGTACGAGGTATTCGACCGTGCTGCCCCGATCGAGGCGGATGCCGAGGTTTTCGCGCTGCTATTGGACGTGTTGGCGCCGCTTAATTTGCGCGCTGCCACCGGGGATATGGGGCTGCTTTTGGCTGCTGTGCGTGGGCTTCGAACGACCGACCGTCGCAAGGCTGCGCTTTTGCGTCACATCTGGCGTCCGCGTCGGTTCCGTGCGCTTCTGGACCGGTTCGCTGGACGTGCGCCGTTGCCAGAGGGGCGCGAGGCCCTTTTGAACATGGCCGACCCGATGGCCGCTGGCGGCACGCATATCGGCTTGCGTGCGCGCGCTGAGATCGCTGAACGTGTCGAGGCGCTCCGCGAAGATGCCGCCGCCAACCCGATTTCCGCACAGGAGGTCGACTTGCTGGATGATCTGTTTGGCCTGCGCGAAACCACCGAGAATGTGTTGTCACATCTGCGCGATATCGCCGTTGACATGCCCGCGATTGCGCAAGCGGTTGACCGGCTTGAAATTCGTGCCGAAGCCTTGGCCCGGCGGGGTGTCGACGTTGCCACTTTGGATTTCGAAGGCAGTTATGGCCGCACCTCGATGGAATATTACGACGGCTTTGTTTTCGGTTTCTATGCCGAAAATCGCCCCGATCTGCCGCCCGTTGCGACCGGCGGACGGTATGATGCGCTGACGCGCGTATTAGGCAATCAGAATGGCGAAGGGCGCGAGATTCCGGCGGTTGGTGGCGTGATCCGCCCAGAACTGACCTTGCATCTGATGGGCGAGGTGATGCGATGACTTTGAAGTTGGGCGTGCCCTCGAAAGGGCGGTTGATGGAGAAGACGTTCGATTGGTTCGGCGCTTCGGGTGTCACGCTTTCGCGCACCGGGTCGGATCGCGAATATGCTGCTTCGGTTGACGGAATTGACGGGGTCGAGCTTGTGTTGCTGTCTGCTGGTGAAATCCCGCGCGAACTGGCCGCAGGGCGCATCCATCTGGGCGTCACCGGGTCCGACCTAGTGCGTGAAAAGCTGGGTGCATGGGAAGAGAAAGTGATCGAGCTTGCGCCGATGGGATTTGGTCACGCCGACCTGATCATCGCCGTGCCGAAATGCTGGGTCGATGTGAATACGCTGGACGATCTGGACGCGGTAGCGGCGGCGTTTCGTGCCAAACACGGCTTCCGCCTGCGGATTGCGACCAAATATCATCGCTTGATCCGCGATCACTTGCGCGATCACGGTGTCGCGGATTATCAACTGGTTGACAGTCAGGGCGCGACCGAGGGCACGATCAAGAATGAAACCGCCGAAGCGGTGGCCGACATCACGTCGACCGGGGAAACGCTGCGGGCCAATCACCTGAAAATCCTGTCGGGCCGTCCGGTGCACAAAAGCCAGGCCACACTGTTCAAGTCGCGCAAAGCGGTTTGGACCAAAGCCCAGCGCGCAACATTGGTCGAGCTTCGCGCGAAGCTGGGCGTGGATCGCTAACCGGTCTGCGTAAATGATTGGGGCCAAATGAAACGGGCGCAGGATGCCCCGCGCCTAGTCTTCTAATAATGGTAGCAACGCCCCGCCGTTACCCTTTGCGCGAGCGTAGGAACCCCATAATGTCATAGGTCTGGTCAAGGATCGGTTGGGCGATCGCCTCGGCCTTTTCCGCGCCCTGAGCCAGAACGCGGTCGATCTCGACCGTGTCGTTCATCAGGCGCGCCATCTCTTCTGAGATCGGTCCCAGTTTTTCAACGGCCAGATCGGCCAGTGCAGGCTTGAACTTGCCCCAACCGGCACCTGCGAACTCGGTAATGACCGCTTCTGGTGAGGTCTCGGAGAGACCGGCATAGATGTCGACAAGGTTTCTGGCCTCGGGGCGCCCTTTTAGACCTTCAAGCGTGTCGGGCAGGGGTTCTGGATCGGTGCGCGCCTTCTTGAACTTTTTGGCAATTGTGTCGGCGTCATCGGTCATGTTGATGCGCTCCATGTCGCTTTCACCCGACTTGGACATCTTCTTCGACCCGTCGCGCAGGTTCATCACGCGCGTTGCCGGCCCGTCTATGATTGGCTCAGGCAAAGGGAAGAACCCTTCTGCCCCGTAGTCGTGGTTGAACTTGGCCGCGATATCGCGCGTCAGCTCGACATGCTGTTTTTGATCTTCGCCCACGGGCACGTGGGTCGCGTGATACAGCAGAATGTCGGCTGCCATCAGCGCAGGATAGGCGTAAAGACCAAGCGACACTTTCTCGGCGTTCTTGCCGGCCTTGTCTTTGAACTGCGTCATGCGGTTCATCCAGCCAACGCGGGCCACACAGTTAAACAGCCATGCCAATTCTGCATGGGCGGGTACTTGGCTTTGGTTGAAAAGAACCGATTTTGCCGGGTCAATCCCCGCCGCCAGATAGCCCGCCGTCACTTCGCGGGTTGCAGCCTTCAGCTCTTTCGGGTCTTGCCAGACGGTGATGGCGTGCAGGTCGACGACGCAAAAGATTGCTTCGAAGTCCTGCCCTTGCATGTCCACAAATCGCTTGATGGCCCCAAGGTAGTTGCCCAATTGCAGCCCGCCCGAAGGCTTTACGCCTGAGAAGACGCGTGGCGTGTGATTGGTCATGTTTTCACTCCGTCTGGATTTCTTATTCCTCGTCGCTTACCCATGTGGACCAAGGGCGTCAAGAAAGGCGCGCATAGAAGACGCCAAGGAGCGCAAGTATGAGCAGTTATCGTGAAGAAAGCCCCGTAAACCCCCTGCCGCCCGTCGTGATCGCGTTGGCGGTGTTCTTGGTGGGGATCGAGCTTGTGTTCTTCGCCGGCAGCCGTGGCTTGATCGGCGGGCCGCAAGCGGCGGGCTGGCGCATTCTGATGATCGAGGAGTGGGGCTTTCGCGAGACCCTGTTCACTTGGATGGTGGAAAACGGGCAGTATCCGCCGCGCGAACTGGCGCGGTTTTTCACATACCCCTTCCTGCATCTGAGCTTTACCCATCTTCTGTTCGTGCTGGTCTTTCTTCTGGCGCTGGGCAAAATGGTGGGCGAGGTGTTTTCGCCCCTTGCCTTTCTGGTGGTCTATTTCGGCGCGTCGATTGGCGGGGCGCTGGCCTATTGGCTGGTTTGGGACACGCCGGTTGTGCTGTTTGGCGGATTTCCAGCGGTCTATGGGCTGATCGGGGCATACACGTTCCTGCTGTGGACCAATCTGGCCGCGACAGGGGGCAACCAGTTGTCGGCCTTTCGTATCATCGCGTTTCTGATGGCGTTGCAACTGATCTTCGGCCTGCTGTTTGGCGCAGGGCTGACATGGGTGTCCGAGATTGCGGGCTTTGTCGCAGGGTTCGGCCTGTCTTTCCTGGTCAGCCCCGGGGGGTGGTCGAATGTGCTGGCCAAGCTGCGAAAGCGCTAGCTGGCTCAGCCGCGGCGCAGGGCGCCCTTGATCTCGGACAGGTGGAAGGCACCGAACCAATGGCCAAACAGGCCATAGGCGCCCATCCCGCCAAGGACCAGCACGGCCACGGCCACAATCTTCAGCCCCGCAATGCCGAACATTGGCCCCAAAATGATCACCAAGACCCAAAGGATTGCGCCCATCGCCCAACTGGCGGCGGCCATGCGCCAGAAGCGGCGCCAGAAGCGGGCGTCGAACCTTGTATCCTCGCCCATACGGGCGGCGCCGATCCATGTCAGGCCGGTGATCGTCCAGCCGGCGACTGTGGTGCCGATGGCGGCAGCAATAAAGCCCAACCAATAGCTAAGCCCGACCGCAATCACGACATTCACGATCATCCCGACAATGGCAAAGTGAAACGGTGTGCGGGTGTTTTCGCGGGCAAAATAAACCGAGGCGAGCACCTTTTGCAGCACGAATGCAGGCAACCCAAGGCCATAGACCGCAGTGGCAAGGGCGGTGTTCGCCGTGTCATCAGAGGTGAAGGCACCGCGTTGAAACAGCGCCTCGATCAACTGGGTGGGGACGATCATCAAGGCAACGGCGGCCGGGAAGGTCAGCGCCAGCGCCAGCTCTCCCGCGCGGCTCAGCGCGTCGCGCCCGGCCAGAGTGTCGCCTGACCGCAGGTTGCGCGACAGTTCGGGCAGCAACACGATGCCGATGGCAATGCCCACGACGCCTAAGGGCAGTTGATACAGCCGGTCGGCGTAATAAAGCCACGCCACAGCTCCGTCGAAGAAGCTGGCGACCTGACGGCCTACCAGAAGGTTGATCTGCGTCACGCCACCGGCAAGGGCGGCGGGGGCTGCAATGATGAACAGACGTTTCAGTTCGGGTGTCATATGCGGCATACGCGGCACAAGCCGATAGCCCGCGCGGCTGGCCGCCACCCAGACCAGGATGACCTGCGCAATCCCGGCTACCGGCACGGTCCAAGCCAGCGCGTTGCCGATGTCATAGCCCAGAAAATCGGCGACAAACATTGCCGTGATGAAGATCACGTTCAGCAGTACTGGCGCGGCCGCCGCGGCCATGAACCGCCCTGTCGCGTTCAGAACCCCCGACAGAAGCGCCGCGATCGAGATGAACAGGATATAGGGAAACGCAATGCGCCCATATGTAACGGCCAGATCAAAGCGTTCATCCGCGGCAAAGCCCGACGCCATGGCATAGACCAGCGCGGGCATGAATATTTGCGCGAGGATGGTGAAGATCACCAGAATGAATGCCAGCCCCGACAAAGCGTCGCGGGCAAATTCCATCGCTCCGTCGCCGCCTTCGTGTTTCTTGGCAAACATCGGCACGAATGCCACGTTCAACGTGCCTTCGGCAAAGAAGCGGCGGAACATGTTGGGCAATGAAAAGGCGATCAGGAAGGCCTCGGCCACAGCCGACGATCCCAGAAACGCGCCGATCATGATATCGCGCACAAAACCAAGAATGCGGCTGGCCATCGTCCAGCCGCCCACGGTCATGAAGCCACGCGCCAGTCCGGATGCCATTATGCCGTTGCCCTTTCGGCCGTTTGCTCGATCGCCTGCCGCAGCTTGGCTTCCAGCTGATTTTTCTTGTGTTCGGCCATGATTTTCAGGCCGAACATGTCTTTAACATAGAACGAGTCCACGACCTGTTCGCCATACGTGGCGATGACGGCCGACGCAATATAGATGTTCGCATTTGCCAAAGTGCGCGTCAGGTCGTGCAGCAGGCCGGGGCGGTCGCGTGTGTCGACCTCGATGATCGTGTAAATCTCGGACCCGTCATTGTCGAAGGTGATGTGGGTTGGCACCTTGAAGACCCGCTCGCGCTTTTTCAGCTTTTCGCTGTTGGCGCTGGCCTCGGTCGCAATCACTTCACCTTTCAGCAGTCGATAGAGCATCTTTTCGACGCGTTCTTTACGGTCGGCGTCGAACGGATGACCATCGGCGTCCTGCACCCAGAAACATGCGGTTGCATAGCCGTCCTTGGATGTGTAGGTCCGCGCATCCACGATATTGGCCCGCACCGCCGTCAGCGCCCCTGCGATGCGCGAGAAGATGCCGGGGTGATCGGCCAACGCGAAATAGATGCGCGTCACGTCGCGTTCTTCATCCTCGTAGATGTCGATGCGCACTTCGTTATCCTTGATGTCGCGCAAGAGTTTGGCAAAGACCTTGTGAGCGGTGACGTGCAGGCCCTGCCAATAGCTGGGGTAATGGCGCGCGGTCTCGGCGCGCAGTTGCTTGGCCGACCAGTCGGACAGTTCTTGCCGCAGAGCGCGCTTGGCCTCGGCACCCCGATGGGCGCGGTTCAGATCTTCCATCCCGTCTTCCAATGCGCGGCGGGTCTGGTTGTAAAGCGTGCGGATCAGCGTGGCTTTCCAGTTGTTCCATGTGGTCGGCCCGACGCCGCGAATGTCGCAGACGGTCAGCACGGTTAACAAGTCCAAACGTTCGACCGTTTTCACCGCTTTGGCAAAATCCCGCACCGTGCGCGGGTCGGCAATGTCGCGTTTCTGCGCCATGTCCGACATCAAAAGATGATAGCGCACCAGCCATTCGACCGTCGCGCTGTCCTTGGGTCCGAGACCCAATCTTGGTGCCACCTTCCGTGCGATCTGCGCCCCAAGTATGGAATGGTCTTGCGGTCGCCCCTTGCCGATGTCGTGCAGCAGCATCGCCACCATCAGGACCTTGCGGTTGACCTTTCCGCTCATGATTTCGGTGGCGATTGGCAACTCGTCGCCCAGTTCCTGCCGCTCGATCCGCGCGAAGTTCGAGATGACCTGGATCGTGTGCTCGTCCACCGTGTAGGAATGATACATATTGAACTGCATCATTGCCACGATTGGCTCAAACTCCGGCAAAAACGCGGCCAGAACGCCGACCTCGTTCATCCGCCGCAGGGCACGTTCGGGATTGCCATGTTTCAACAGAAGGCCAAGGAAAATACGGTTGGCTTCCTTGTTGTGCCGCATGTCGTCGTCGATCAGGTCCAGATTGGCTGACACCAACCGCATCGCATCCGGATGGACGAACATGCCCGTGCGCAACCCCTCGTCGAAAATGCGCAGAAGGTTCAGTTTGTCTGACAGAAAAGCGTCTTCATCCGCGACGCCAAGCCGCCCATGTCGGACGATATAACCCGGCCTGACACGTTTGCGCCGTTTGAACAGGCGTAGCAGCGCGGGGGCTTGTTTCAGATGCGCCGCCTCAAGCGCGCTGAGCACGATGCGGGTCAGGTCGCCCACTTGGGTTGCGTGCCGAAAATAGGCCTGCATGAAATGTTCGACCCCGCGCCGGCCACCGGTATCCTTGAAGCCCAGCCGCTCTGCGACTTCGACCTGAAGATCGAAGGTCAGCTTGTCCGATGGCCGACCCGTCGCAAGATGCAACTGGCAGCGCACGGCCCACAGAAATTCCTCGGCCTCGCGGAATGTCTGGTATTCTTCTTCGATGAACACGCCTTTTGACACGAGGTCTTCATGCTGGCTGACGCGGTGTTGGTATTTCGCGACCCAGAAAAGGGTCTGCAAATCGCGAAGCCCGCCTTTGCCCTCTTTTACGTTGGGTTCGACCATATAACGTTGATCGCCCTGTTTTTCGTGACGCTCGTCCCGTTCGGCCAGCTTGGCCTCGATGAATTCCGCAAGGGTGTGGTCAAAAAGCTGTGCCCACAGCTGATCGTCAAGTTCTTGGGCCAGAGTTTCGTCGCCACAGACGCGCCGGTGTTCCAGAAGTGCGGTGCGGATGGTGAAATCGGCTTCGCCAAGACGCAGGCAATCGTCGATTGTGCGCGAGGCATGGCCGATTTTCAGGCGCAGATCCCAAAGCATATACAACATGCTTTCAATGACGCTTTCGGCCCAGGACGTGATTTTGTAGGGGGTCAGGAACAGCAGATCAACGTCGGATTGCGGTGCCATCTCGGCCCGACCGTATCCGCCGACGGCCAACACGGCGATGCGCTCGGACGTTGTCGGGTTGGGGCGTTGGTGCAGTTTTTCAACCGCGACGCGATGGATGAACGTCACGACTTCATCAGTCAAGTAGGCATAGGCCGCAATCGCTGGATAGGCGACCAGCGGTTGTTTCGCCAGCGCCGCAGCGATGGTGGCGCGCCCGTCCTTCATCGCCGTGCGCAAGACCGTGACCGTTTCGTGGCGCACGGCGGCTGCATCTTGCCCCGCCCGATCCAAGGCAGGCTCCAGCTTCTGCCAAAGCGCGTCACCATCGAAGATGTCACGCGGCGGGCATATCAGGTCCGGTTTCCGGGCGAAGGCGTCCCGGTTGGGCTCAGAACCCGGCACCGCCGAAGCTTCTGGGTGCAGGGTCGATCACGACGACCTGATTGTTCTGAACCTGTGCAATCGCCAAACCGCGTTCATTGGAGCCGTTGGGGCGCAGGCGGAAGATGCCGTTGACGCCCACAAAACCCTGCGACTGCGTCAGCGCGGTGGTGGTTAGTGCACTTGCACGCCCCGATTTCGCCAAGGCGCCAATGGCTGCGATGCCGTCATACGCCAATCCCGCAATCGGATGCGGGGCGGCACCATAGCGCGCCCGATACCGGCTGGCAAAGCGGTTGGACAGGCCCGGATCGGGCAGGGCGAACCAACCGCCCTGTACGCCCGGCAACGCCAGCGCGTTTGACGGGATATCCCAGCGTTGCAGCCCGATGAATTGGGTGGTTTGCGGGCTGACGCCGTTCTCGGGCAGAAGCCCCGCCAAGAACGGAAGCGCGCCTGACGTGCCTGAGGTCAGAAAGACCGATTGCGCGCCCGAGCTTTTGACTTTTGAACTGATCGCAGGCATCGCGTTGACGATCCCATTTTGCGACAGTTCGAACGATGCGGTGCCGGCCAGCGTCGCCCCCGAATTAGCAATCGCAGCCCTGATCGCCTGGCTGCCCTGGACTTCGGCCTGATCATTGCCGTGCAGGATCATGATCCGACCTTTGCCACTGCGGTT
The DNA here is from genome assembly GCF_022678485.1 of Aliiroseovarius sediminis. GTDB lineage: Bacteria > Pseudomonadota > Alphaproteobacteria > Rhodobacterales > Rhodobacteraceae > Aliiroseovarius > Aliiroseovarius sediminis. The sequence continues at coordinate 165,335 of NZ_JALBYP010000026.1, read as the reverse complement.
TGCGTAACGCACAAGGCGGTTTGCGGTATTCTCGAACGTGTTGCCCAAGACGAACACATTGCCCCCGGCGATATCGGTGTTGTTCGAGAAGCTCAGCACATTGACATTACGGTTGGCGACGGCGACCCCGGCGGCATTGGCGCTTTGCGCGAAAACCGGGCCAAGAATGATCTTCGCACCGTCCTGAACGGCCCTGACCGCCATTGCCGCCGCCTGATTCGGGCTGCCGCCGGTGTTGTACACGCGCAGGTCGACCTCGACCCCGGACAGTTCAGACATTGCCAGGCGCGCAGCGTTTTCCAGCGATGTGGCAAGGTTGGCATCATTGGCCGACCCCGACCCACCGGGCACCAGAAGTGCGACGGGCACAGGTTTTTCAGGGTTGATGTTCTGGCCGATCTGGGACCCTTGAACGCCACAGGCGGCAAGGGCGGTCAGGCCCAAAGTGGCCGTTAGACGACGCAGCGCCTTGCGGGTACGAGTGAAAACAGAGAACATGCAAAAATCCTTTTCCGGGGCGCGGCAGCACACAAAAATGTCGACTCCCGTATCATAGACTCAACAAACGACAGGTCCAGTGTGAAACCCAAGACCATCCAGCTTGACCCGGGGCTTTACCTTGTGGCGACCCCGATCGGCAACGCGCGTGACATCACGCTCAGGGCGCTGGATGTGCTGGCGTCGGCGGACGTCATTGCCGCAGAAGATACAAGAACCACGCGCAAGTTGATGGATATCCACGGTATTGCGTTGAATGGCCGGCGGCTTATCCCCTATCACGATCACTCAGGCGAAGCGGCGCGCGCGGGCGTCATGAAACTGATCGCAGACGGAAAATCGGTCGCCTATGCAAGCGAGGCGGGCAGCCCCCTGATTGCCGATCCGGGCTATGCACTGGCGCGCGACTTGGCCGATGGTGGTCATTATGTGACGGTCCTGCCCGGCGCGTCTGCGCCCCTTGCTGCACTCAGCCTGTCCGGGCTGCCGACGGACCGGTTTCTGTTCGCGGGTTTCCCACCCGCAGCCAAGGGCGCGCGCGCCACGTGGCTGGCCGAGTTGCTGCCAACGCCGGCAACGCTGGTTTTCTTTGAAAGCGCCAAACGTGTTCATAGATTGTTAGATGAATTGTGTTTGGCTGGAGAGGACGGGCGCCGGGCGGCCATCTGCCGTGAGCTGACAAAGAAGTTCGAAGACGTCAGGCGCGGCTCCGTGGCGGAGCTGGCAGAAAACCTTGCGGACAATCCGATCAAGGGTGAGGTGGTCGTCATTCTGGACCGGCCCGGCGATGTTCAGGACGAAGGCGCGATGGAGGATATGTTGAAGAAAGCCATGGCGGATATGTCGATGAAAGATGCAGTCAACGCCGTGTCGCAAGCCTTGGGACTACCGCGCCGAAAGGTCTATCAGGCCGCTCTTGCGATGGGGCGGCAGGGATGAGCGGTCTTGTCTCCTACTTGTCCGGGCAGGCGGCGGAAGACAGTGTGGCGGCTGATTATGCCCGTCGCGGCCAACCCATTGAAGCGCAAAGGTGGCGCGGCAAGTACGGCGAAGTTGATCTGATTGCCCGCGACGGTGACACCGTGGTTTTCATTGAGGTCAAGAAATCGCGTGACTTCCTGCGTGCTGCCGAACGGATCACCAAGGCGCAACTGCAACGCATCCATGCCACTGCATGCGAGTTTCTGGAAACCGAACCCAAGGGGCAGATGACGCCCTGCCGGTTTGATGTGGCACTGGTCAACGCGCAAGGAGCCACGCAGATCATCGAGAACGCGTTGGCATATTGAACCCCATTGCGCATTTGTGCGCTCTGCCCCATGTAATGGAGAAATGAGAGGGAGAGTGCCATGTCGTTGAAAGTCGCCATTCAGATGGATCCGATCGACCGCATTGATATAGATGCGGATAGTTCCTTTCGCATTGCGGAAGAAGCGCAGGCACGTGGGCACAGCCTGTTTTACTACACACCTGACCATCTGAGCTTTCGCGAAGGGCACGTTTTCGCTCGCGGCTGGCCGCTGACCGTTCGGCGTGAGAAAGGCAACCATTACACGTTGGGTGAACGAACGGACGTCGAGCTTAGCGATTTCGATGTCGTTTGGCTGCGGCAGGATCCACCTTTCGACATGGCCTATATCACCACCACACATATTCTTGAGATGATTCACCCGGCGACGTTGGTCGTGAATGATCCGTTCTGGGTGCGCAACCACCCCGAAAAGCTGCTGGTGTTGCAGTTTCCCGACCTGACGCCCCCCACGATGATTGCCCGTGATTTCGAGACGCTGAAATCGTTCAAGGCCAAACACGGCGATATCATCCTGAAACCGCTTTATGGCAACGGGGGCGCAGGCGTGTTCCGGCTGGACGCCAATGATCGCAACTTGGCTTCGCTGCATGAGCTTTTCGCCGGTATCAATCGCGAGCCGTTGATCGCGCAGAAATTTCTGTCCGATGTTGCCAGTGGCGACAAGCGAATCATCTTGGTGGACGGAGAGCCTGTGGGCGCCATCAACCGCGTCCCCGCGGAAGGGGAAACCCGGTCCAACATGCATGTTGGTGGTCGCCCTGAACAGATCGGCCTGACCGACCGCGACCACGAGATATGCGCTGCCATCGGCCCACTCTTGCGGGAAAAGGGGCAGGTGTTCGTCGGGATCGACGTGATTGGCGACTACCTGACCGAGATTAACCTGACCTCGCCCACGGGTATTGTTGAGCTTGAGCGATTTGACGGTATTAATGTGGCCGAAAAAATCTGGCAGGCGATTGAGGCGCGGCGAGTTTGAGCCTGCGACTTGCGGCCGCCAAACTTCTGTCGAGATATCTTCTCAAACCGCGGCTGCGCCGTTTGAATAACCCAGCAACCGCACGCCGCGAGTTTGAGTTCGCTGCGGACTGGTTCTTCCGCGCCCCGCCGTTTGCGTGGTATCGCGAGGTTGCGCTGACTGATGATCTTGATGTTCTTTGGATCGAAACGCGCCCCGCGACCCGGCCACCCCCCGATGATCAGGTCATTTTATACCTTCATGGGGGCGGCTTCGCGGCGGGGTCGCCTTGGACGCACCGTAAAATGTTGGCGCGGTTGTCTTGGCTGACAGGGCTGCGGATCTGCGCGCCCAATTATCGTAAAGCGCCCGAACATCCGTTCCCCGCAGCCGTTCAGGATTGCGAGGCTACGTATAAAGCTCTGATAGAAGCAGGCTATTTGCCGAAAAATATCATCATTGGCGGTGACAGTGCGGGTGGAGGGCTGACCTTTTCGGTGCTTGCGTGCATCAACGGGCAGTTGCCGCCGCCACGTGCGGTCTTTGCGTTTTCTCCCATTGTGGATTTGCGGTTCAGGTCGCCTTCGTTCGAGGAGAACAGGCACAAAGACTCACTTTTACCGTTTGAACGGCGTGATCTGGTCGTCGACAATTATTTGAGATCGGCTTCGGCAGATGATGTAGCTGCATCGCCGATCCTGCATGATTTCAACGCACCACCCCCCGCTTTCTTTCAGTTCTCGTCGACCGAAATCTTGCGCGATGAAAGTCTTCGCATGGCAGATAGGTTGCGGGCCGCAGGTGGGATGGTCGAATTGGACGAATGGCCGGATGCGCCCCACGTGTGGGTGATCTTGGATGGGTGGGTGCCCGAGGCGCGTACGGCGCTTACACGCGCAGCCGACTTTATCACCCGACAGTTTCGCGATGCGACACCAACCGAAAGCTCAGCGCCTCGGCAACATGTTTGCGCGTGATCTGTGGCGATTCTGCCAGATCGGCGATGGTGCGCGCGACCCGCAGGACACGGTGGTATCCGCGTGCCGACAGGCCGAACCGTTCCGATGCCTTCGCCAGTACATCGCGTCCCTCCTGATCCGGGCTGGCGAATTCGGTAAGTGTCCTGCCTTCGATATCGGCGTTCGTCGCGACGTCGTCCAGCCCATCATAGCGATCGGCCTGAATGGCACGGGCACGGGTGACACGTTGGGCGACGGCGGTTGAGGGCTCGCCATTGGCGGGCAGGTCCAGATCCTGAAATGTGACCGGTGGCACCTCGACCCGCATGTCGAACCGATCCAGAAGCGGGCCCGAAATGCGGCCCATATAATCCTCGCCACACAGCGGGGCGCGATTGCAGGCGCGGCTGGGGTCCGTCAGATATCCGCATTTGCATGGATTTGCCGCAGCGATCAGCAGAAAACGGCTGGGATATCGCACATGCGCATTGGCACGCGCGATGATCACGTCGCCTGTTTCAAGCGGTTGGCGCAGGGTTTCCAGGACTTGGCGGTTGAATTCAGGAAACTCATCCATGAACAGTACGCCATTATGGGCCAGGCTGATCTCGCCCGGTTTTGCGCCGCGTCCGCCACCAACAATCGCGGCCATAGAGGCGGTATGATGCGGCGCACGAAAGGGACGAGCTTGTGAAATGCCACCCCCTTCCAGAAGCCCCGACACAGAGTGAATCATCGAGGTTTCCAGCGCCTCGGGCGCGGACATGGGGGGCAGAAGGCCGGGCAGGCGCGCGGCCAGCATGGATTTTCCAGACCCCGGCGGGCCGACAAGCAGCAGGTGATGGCGACCCGCTGCGGCGATCTCAAGCGCTCTTTTGGCGCGTTCCTGCCCTTTTACATCGCGCAGGTCTTTCGTGGTTGTCTCGGTCGTGACCTTGCCGGGTTCAGCCACGGCCAGCGGGGATTGGCCGGTGAAATGCTGAAGAACCGCGGCAAGCGAGCCGGCGGCGTGCACTTTGGTCGCGCCGATCCACGCAGCCTCGGCGCCGCAGTCCTTCGGGCAGAACATCGACATATCTTTTTCAGCGGCCGCCAAGGCAGCGGGCAACGCGCCGACAACGGGCAGCAGAGTTCCGTCCAGTGCCAGTTCGCCAAGGGCGACCACATCTGCGATGTCTTCCCGCGCCAGAATGCCGGCTTCGGCCAGCAGCGCCATCGCGATGGGAAGGTCGAAGTGCGACCCCTCTTTCGGGATATCGGCTGGCGACAGGTTGATGACGATCTTGCGCGGGGGCAGGGCCAACCCCATGGCGGACAGGGCGGCACGTACCCGTTCGCGCGCTTCTGACACGGCCTTGTCGGGCAGGCCGACGATGGCAAAACTTGGCAGGCCCGGCGACAGCGCGCATTGCACCTCGACCAGCCGTGCGCGGATGCCTTCGAAAGCCACCGTATTGATGCGCGCGACCATGGCCCGCCCCTTTGCTTTATTCCGCCGGAAGCGTAGCGCGGCATGGTTACTGAATGGTTAATCGGTTTGAGTGGGCGTCTGGTTGATGAAACGGATCGCCCACTCCCGGCCATCCCAATCCAGTCGCGTGACCGACAGGGTGTCGATTTTATGACCGAGCGCGATATAGGGTGTCATGCTGCCCGCCCGTGCAATCTGGGTCAGGATCACGCCGAAATGGGCGACGGCAACAACATGGCGGTGGCCAGCTCTGTTGATCCGGTCGACCGCGCCTGCCACCCGCGCAGCCAACTGGTTCCAGCTTTCCCCGTTGGGGGCGACATGGTCGCCCGGGTCCTCCCAAAAGGCGCGGGAAAGCTCTGGGTCGCGATCGGATACCGCCTGCCAATGCAGCCCGTCCCAGTCGCCGAAATCAAACTCTCGCAGGGCGGATTGATGGGGCAGGCGGGTGCGCCCGGCCTCGACCGCATCCGCGGTGGCCACGGCGCGGATCAGGTCCGATGACACCAGTGCCGCGTCAGCAGGAAGCGCCCCGGACAGCCACGCCAGCGCCGCCCGGTCCGACAGATCGGCGGGCAGGTCGCGCCAGCCTACCATCGTATTCGCGTGGGTCGGGCCGTGGCGCACCCACCACCAACTGACCGCGTCAGTCATGGCGCGCCCTTGGGCAGACTGCCTTTCAGGCACAGCGGCAGCCCTGCCATTACGGTGATTACAAGGTCCGATTGCCGCGCGAGGCGCTGGTTTAATTCGCCCTGCGCTTGCCGAAACTTCCGCGCCAGCGCGTTTTCCGGCACGATGCCCGCGCCGACCTCGTTTGACACGATGACGACCGGGGCAGGGCAGTTGGTTAGTGCGCGCAGCAGCTGGCCTTCGGCGTCGGGCAGCTTCGTGCCTGCCAGCAGGTGGTTCGACAGCCACATGGTGGCGCAATCCAGCAAAATGACCTGTGTCGGGTCGGCTTGGCCCAAGGCGGGGGCCGGGTCCAAAGGGGCCTCGACTGTGCGCCATTGGGGACCACGCCTTGTTTGGTGATGTTCGATTTTTGCCGACATCTCGGCGTCATAGCTTTGCGCGGTCGCAATATAGACCAAGGGGCGCCCGGTGGTCGCGACCAGCCGTTCGGCATAGTCCGACTTGCCCGATGCCGCGCCGCCCAAAACCAGTGTCAGAGGGGGGAGTGTGACCGTCATGGCGATTGCCTAGCACTGCGACACGTGGTCCGCCAAGGCGAAACCGCTTGTAGCGTGGGCGAGCCGGTCCTAGCCTTATCGCATGAGATGGATTTCTTTGATCGCGACACTTCTCGCCCCGACAGTTGCGGTGTCTTCGGACGCCGTGCCAAGTGCCGATGATCTGGCGCTGATGGCTGCCGCTGATGTCGTGATCGTTGGCGAAACACACGACAATCCGGCCCATCACACGCTACAGGCCAGCATAGTTGCCACGCTGGACCCGGCGGCGCTGGTAATCGAGATGCTGACCCCCGATGAGGTGGTCAAGCTTGAGCAGGACAAGCCCGGATACCACGACACCTGGCAAGACAGCGGTTGGCCTGATTACGCCATGTATCTGCCGGTTTTCACTGCGTCTGATGCGCCGATCTTTGGTGCGGCAGTTCCACGAGAGGTGGCGCGCGCCAGTTATACCGAAGGTGTTGCGGCGCATTTCGACGGGGATGTTGCGTTGTTCGGACTGGATAAACCACTGCCGAAGGATCAGCACGACCTGCGGCTGGACCTTCAGTTTACAGCACATTGCGAGGCGATGCCGCGCGAAGCGCTTGGCGGGATGATCGAAGTGCAGCGCCTGCGGGACGCAACACTGGCCAAAGCGACGCTGGATGCGCTTGACGCACAGGGGCGTCCGGTGGTGATCATTACCGGAAACGGCCATGCCCGCGCGGATTGGGGCGTGCCGGCGTTTCTTAAACTGGTGCGGCCCGATCTTGACGTGATCACGATTGGGCAGGGCGAAGACGGGCACCCGCCGGGTGGCAGGTTCGACCTGATCTACGATGCGCCCAGCATTGATCGCCCAGATCCCTGCGACACTTTCAAGTGATACGCCGGGCATCTGCCCATTGAACCCACGGCCCCTGTCCCGTAACTGTTTCAAGAACCGTTCTGGGGGACGCATATGCTGGCTGGAAAACACATTCTTCTGATCATCGGCGGCGGGATTGCCGCATTCAAGGCGCTTGACCTGATCCGCCGACTGCGCGAACGCGGCGCTGCGGTCACGCCGGTTCTGACCCGTGCAGGGCAGGAATTCGTCACGCCCCTGTCGGCGTCGGGACTGGCAGCGCAGAAGGTTTACACCGACCTGTTCGATCTGACGGACGAGGCCGAGATGGGGCATATCGAACTCAGCCGCGCCGCCGATCTGGTGGTGGTGGCGCCCGCCACGGCGGATCTGTTGGGCAAGATGGCCGGTGGGCTGGCCAATGATCTTGCCTCGACCCTTCTGATGGCGACGGACAAGCGCGTGTTGGTCGCGCCTGCAATGAACGTGCGGATGTGGGACCACCCTGCCAACCAACGCAATGTAGCGACCTTGAAGAGCGATGGCGTGCTGTTTGTCGGCCCCACCGATGGCGCGATGGCCTGTGGCGAATTCGGACCGGGCCGCATGTCGGAACCCCTTGATATCGTCGCCGCTGTCGAAGCCGCTTTGATGGACGGGCCGCTGAAGGGCAAGCATGTCCTCGTCACCTCTGGCCCGACACATGAACCGATCGACCCGGTGCGTTATATTGCCAACCGGTCGTCCGGCGCGCAGGGAACGGCGCTTGCCCGCGCGCTGTCGGCGTTGGGCGCTGATGTGACGTTCATCACCGGCCCCGCCGATGTGCCGCCGCCCGAAGGGGTAAACGTGGTGCAAGTGCAGACCGCGCAACAAATGCTTGAGGCCGTGCAGGCCGCCCTGCCCGCAGACGCCGCTGTGTTTGCGGCGGCGGTAGCGGATTGGCGTGTCGCGACGGCCTCGGATCGAAAGATCAAGAAGGACCGAAATGGCAGCTTGCCAGCGCTGGAGTTCGCTGAAAACCCCGACATTTTGGCTACAATCAGCCAGATGAGGAAGGGCCGCCCCGGTCTGGTCGTCGGGTTTGCTGCTGAAACCAACGACGTGATCGAAAACGCCACCGCCAAACGCGACCGAAAGGGCTGTGATTGGATCGTTGCCAATGATGTCAGCCCCGAGACCGGCATCATGGGCGGGTCAGAGAACGCGGTAACTTTGATCTCGGATCAAGGGGCCGAGGACTGGCCCCGCATGGGCAAAGATGATGTGGCCCGCCAGTTGGCTGCACGGATTGCCGCCGTGATTGCGGGGGATGCGTGATGCCCACGATCAACGTCATGCGCGAGGATGACGCCGACGCCGCCCTACCGCTGCCCGCCTATGAAACAACGGGCGCGGCGGGAGCCGACCTGCGCGCGAACCTGCCCGTGAGTGACCGCGCCGACGGTTGGACGCTGGCACCAATGCAGCGGCGCATTGTGCCAACCGGGCTGCGCGTCGAAATCCCTGATGGGTTTGAAATGCAGATCCGCCCCCGGTCGGGCCTTGCCGCCAAACATGGCGTGACGCTGGTCAATACCCCCGGCACGATCGACAGCGATTATCGCGGCCCGCTTGGGGTGATTATGATCAACCTCGGGACCGAGCCGTTCAACATCGGTCACGGCGACCGGATCGCGCAAGCGGTCATCGCCCCGGTGGTGCAAGCGACATACACTCAGGTCGCCGCCCTGTCCGATACCGCGCGCGGTGGCGGCGGGTTCGGATCAACCGGGCGCGGATGATCGGAGGCGATTGTGATCTGGATACTGATCTGGGCAGCTGTGATTTGGGTCGGCGGTGGTTTCGCGGGCCTTAGCCTTGGGCGCCGCTGGCAACTGACCGCACTGTTGGGTGCGGTCGTGTTGCTGAGCCATCTGGTGTTGCCCGAAAGCGCGGGCATCCGTCAGGCGCTGGGCGGCAATTTCACATCTTGGGCAGTGTTGTTCGCCGTTATCGCACTGGGCGCACTTTACGGGCGCGGGGTGGCGTGGCTGAAGGCACGCGCGCCCAAACCCGCCACTGCCGACGCCGATGATGGCCCCTTCACGGATACCGAGCTGAACCGATACGCCCGCCACATCGTCCTGCGCGAAATCGGAGGGCCGGGGCAGGTCGCCCTGAAAAATGCGCGTGTGCTGGTGGTGGGGGCGGGTGGGCTGGGCTCGCCCGTCCTACTGTATCTGGCCGCCGCCGGTGTGGGCACGATTGGTGTGATCGACGATGATGTGGTCGATAACTCGAACCTGCAACGGCAGGTCATCCATCGCGATGCTGACATTGGCGTTCCCAAGGTCTTTTCCGCAGAAGCAGCGATGCGCGCGCAAAACCCCGCGATTTCTGTCCGGCCCTATCAGCGCCGCCTGACGGACGACATCGCCGAGGAGTTGCTGGCCGACTATGATCTGGTGCTGGAAGGCACGGACAACTTTGAAACGCGCTATTTGGTGAATCGGACCGCTGCAAAGCTGGGAAAACCGATGATCGGCGGGGCGCTGAGCCAATGGGAAGGTCAGGTATCGACCTTCGATCCGGCAAGCGGGGCGCCCTGTTATCAATGCGTCTTTCCCGAAGCCCCCGCGCCCGACCTTGCCCCCAGTTGCTCGGAAGCGGGCGTGATCGGCCCCTTGCCCGGCATCATTGGCACGATCATGGCGACCGAAGCGATCAAGGAAATTACCGGCGCGGGCGAGGGGCTGCGCGGACGGATGCTGATCTATGATGCGCTGTATGCCGAAACGCGGGTGATCCGCACGAAGAAACGCCCCGATTGTCCCTGCTGTGCCTGATCTGAAGCTTGCCCCGCTGTCGGTCGAGGATGCCCCGGACTTACTTGCGTTCGAGGTGGCGAACCGCCTGTGGTTCGAACAGCGCGTCGGCCCGCGGCCCGACAGCTATTGGAAGCTCGACACCCTGACGCAGGTTGTCCGTGAGCAGGTTGAAGCTGGCGAGATGATGTATTTGTTGAAGCGGGGCGGCCGGATCATGGGGCGCGTGAACCTGACGGCGCTGGACGAGGGTGTGGCGCAGTTGGGTTATCGTATCGGTCAGGCACATACGGGGCAGGGGGTTGCCACACTTGCAGTTGCCATGGCCTGCGACAAGGCACGAGATCGTGGGATTTGGGCGCTTGAGGCGCGGGTGGCGCTGAAAAATCTGGCCTCAAAACGGGTATTGCAGAAATCCGGGTTCATCTGCACTGGTCACACGGTTATCGGCGATCTGGAATGTGAAACCTTCCGTCGCGATCTTGATCACGACTGACCCTTGGGCGGCTTGCTCTCTGGTAATTCGTGCCTGCGCCACATAGCTTCTGAGCAAAGGAGATTTCCCCATGACCAATCCGCTTCTGACTGACTGGAACACGCTGTTTGACCTGCCGCCCTTCGATGCGATCAAGGATGAACATTTCGAGCCCGCGTTCGACGCCGGATTGGAAGACACACGGGGCGCCATTCGCAAGATCACTGAAAACACTGATGCCCCGACCTTCGCCAACACCATTGACGCGCTGGAGCTATCTGATGCCCTGCTGGATCGCGTCCTTAGCGTATTCTATAACGTCGCAGGTGCCGACAGCACGCCTGCGCGAGAGGATTTGCAGCGCAAGTTTGCCCCGCGTCTGGCCGCTTTTTCGTCCGAAGTCATGATGAACGAAGCCCTGTTCGCGCGGATCGAGGCGCTGTGGCAGGCCCGTGATAGCCTTGATCTGACCGACGAACAGGCGCGGGTGCTGATGCTGACGCGTCGCCGGTTCGTGCGGTCGGGCGCGCAGTTGCAAGGGGCGGATCGCGACCGGTTGAAAGAGGTGCAGCAAAGGCTGGCAAGCCTTGGGACCGAGTTCACCCAGAACCTTCTTTCGGATGAGCGGACATGGTTCATGCCGTTGGATGAAAGCGATCTGGCTGGGTTGCCCGATTTCGTCATCAATGCCGCCCGTGCGGCAGGGGCCGAGAAAGAATGCGATGGTCCGGCCGTCACGCTGGCCCGATCAGTGATCACGCCCTTCCTGCAGCACTCGCCGCGCCGCGATCTGCGCAAGACGGCCTATCTGGCCTATACCGCCCGTGGCGCCAATGGGGGCGGCACCGACAACCGCGCGATTGCCACCGAAACGCTTGCCCTGCGCGAAGAACGCGCGCGGCTGTTGGGCTATGACAATTTCGCGCAGTTCAAACTGGAAACCGAGATGGCAGGCCACCCCGACCGGGTGCGCGATTTGTTGATGCAGGTCTGGGAACCCGCCCGGAAAGCCGCGGTGGCGGATGCGGAGCGAATGACAGAAATGCTACATTCTGATGGGCATAATGGGGATCTTGAGCCTTGGGACTGGCACTTTTACGCGGAACGGCGCCGCGAGGCCGAACATGACTTGGACGAGGCCGAGATCAAGCCCTACTTGCAACTGGACCGGATGATCGAAGCCGCGTTCGACACCGCGCATCGGCTGTTCGGGCTTGAATTCGCGCCGCTTGATGTCTCGCTTTATCATCCTGATGCCCGCGCGTGGGAGGTGACGCGGGATGGCAAGCATCTTGCCGTGTTCATCGGCGATTATTTCGCGCGCGGGTCGAAACGGTCTGGTGCGTGGTGTTCGGCGATCCGCAGTCAGCAAAAGCTGGCAGATGACATTCGTCCGGTGGTCGTCAATGTGTGCAACTTCGCCAAACCCGAAGCGGGGCAGGCGGCGCTGTTGTCATGGGACGATGCGCGCACCTTGTTCCATGAATTCGGCCACGCGCTGCACCAGATGCTGTCGGATGTGACATATCCTTCGATTTCGGGCACGTCCGTGGCGCGCGACTTCGTGGAACTGCCCAGCCAGCTTTATGAACACTGGCTTGAGGTGCCCGAGGTGCTTGGGAAATTCGCGACCCATGCCGACACCGGTCAGCCAATGCCACCCGCGCTTTTGCAGCGGCTTCTGGCAGCCTCGACCCACGATATGGGGTTTCAGACGGTTGAATTCCTGTCCTCGGCCTTGGTGGACCTCGATTTTCACGATGGCCCTGCGCCCAAGGATGCAATGGCCGCGCAAGAGGCGACACTTGACCGGATCGGGATGCCCGCCGCAATCAGGATGCGCCATGCGACGCCGCACTTTGCGCATGTGTTTGCAGGCGACGGTTATTCATCCGGCTATTACAGCTATATGTGGTCCGAGGTGATGGACGCAGACGCGTTCGACGCATTCAAGGAAACCGGCGATGCGTTTGATCCCGAAATGGCGCAGAAGCTGCACGACCATATCCTGTCCAAAGGCGGCTCGGTCGAGGCGGAAGACCTTTACACCGCCTTCCGCGGACGGTTGCCGGGGGTTGAAGCACTTCTGAAAGGCCGCGGGTTGGCGGAAACCTAAGACCGGCGTGAGGGGTCGTCGGGGTGGGGCGTTACCCCGACCGGGTCTTTGTGGATCATCACGTCCGTATCGGGAAAGGTGTGCAGGATCGCCCGGCGCAGGCTTGCTCCAATCGCGTGGGCATCATTCAGGCTTTGCTCGCCGTCCAGCTCGATATGCATGTTGATAAAGGTGATCGACCCGGACCGACGTGTTTTCAGGTCGTGATACCCTTGAACGCCAGGATGGGCGCGGGCGATTTCCTCGACCCCGGCGACAAGATCTGGGTCGGCGGCATGGTCCATCAGGCCGTCCCACGCTGTTCTGAAAATACGCGCGGCACCGACAACCAGCATGATTGCAGCACCGATTGCGACGATGCTGTCGATTGCCTCCATCGCAAATAAATGGGCCGCCCAGAGCGACAGAATGGCACCGATATTGGGGATCAAATCGCCAAGATAATGCAGGCTGTCGGCTTTCACGACCGCAGACCCGGTTTGGCCAGCCACATGACGTTGCCACAGAACCAGCGCCAACGTCAGGCCGATTGACACGACCATGACGGCGATGCCGCGATGGTGGGCCATGATTGGCGCCGGCTCGCCCGACAACAGCCGCGCAATGGCGGCCCAAGTGATAATCCCGGCGGATGCCATGATAAACAGGCTTTGACCAAGGGCGGCCAAGTCTTCAGCGGCGGAATGTCCGAAGGCGTGGTCGTCATCGGCGGGTCGCGCGGCATACCAGATCGCGACCAGCGCCCCCAAAGACACCATCAGGTCAAGCGCGCTGTCGGCCAGAGACGCGGCAACGGACAGCGATTGCGTCTGCCCCAAGGCCCACAGTTTCAACGCCACCAGTGTTACCGCCACAAGGGCGGATGCGATGCCGGCGGAAAGGTTCAATCTGGTGCGGGTGTCGGTCATGATGTCGGGCTAGCCCATCACGCGCGACAGGTGCAAGTGAAACGAGCGGGTCAGTCGATCACCTCGTTCGGACGCACCCCCCACAGGTTGCCCTTAGACGTCCAGCCACGGATGCCGTCGGCCTTCACCCGGCACCAATCCACACCGCAAGTGTCGATGCGGGCGATCACGCCGGCCTCAAGGTATGCGTCGACCTGGCTGTTTTCATCGGCGCGGTTGTACAGCGGGCTGAGGTCGGCATCGACAATGGCGGTACGCGCGCCCGACAGCAGCGAATAATGCACCCAGCCGCCCATACCGTCGCGGTCGCGCACCTGCCGCCAATGGCCGAACTCTCCGATGATTTCCAGGGGCATTCCGGGGTGTTTGAAGACCCAGTCAATGCGATGGCTCAGCGAGGGGCCGCGACGTACGTTGCCTTCTGACGTTTTCAGCGACACGAACCGGGGAATCGGAAGATTGGTCACGGACCCGCGTGCCGGATCAGCTTTCGCATCGTCGGCGTGGGCCGACCCCTGCCAAAGCATTGAAACGATGGCAATTGCCACCGCTGCCAGCGTGCTGGATAACCGCATTTTCGTCCTCATCGCCTGCTGCAACCGATCGCGTGCGCAATTTTCTTTCGTTTGCGTCTCGGCGGCGCTTGTGCCTTGCCTCTTTCCTTGTCACTTTGTCAGGGAGATGCGCAAAAGAAAAGCTAAAGGGAGGGCGGGCATGGCCGCTGAACGTCTGAGTGTTGTTGTCACGCGACGGTTGCCCGAGGTCGTCGAGACCCGGATGACGGAACTTTTCGATGTCGAGCTTCGGGATGATGACACCCCGATGACCCGCGCAGAACTGGCCGAGGCAATGGCACGTTGCGATGTGCTGGTTCCCACGATCAACGATCAGATCGACGCCAATATGCTGGCCGGTGCGGGCGAACGGTTGCGGCTGATCGCGAATTATGGTGCTGGCGTTGATCACATTGATGTGGCATCGGCGCGGCAGCGCGGCATTTTGGTGTCAAACACCCCCGGCGTGTCGGCGGATGACACCGCCGATATGGCCATCGCGCTGATCCTGGCTGTGACACGGCGGTTCCCCGAAGGTATTCGTCTGATGGCGTCGGGCAAGTGGGAAGGCTGGTCGCCCACTGCGCTGTTGGGCCATCGCATTCAGGGGCGGCGCGTTGGCATTCTTGGCATGGGCCGGATTGGGCAGGCGGTTGCGACACGCGCGCGCGCGTTCGGGATGCAGGTGCATTATCACAACCGCAAGCGCGTTCACGCCAAGATCGAGGAACAGTTAGAAGCAACCTATTGGGAAAGCCTTGACCAGATGGTTGCGCGGATGGATGTGCTGTCGATCAACTGCCCGCACACGCCATCGACCTTCCATCTGATGAACGCCCGCCGGTTGAAGCTGATGAAGCCTGATGCGGTGATCGTGAATACTTCGCGCGGGGAGGTCATCGACGAAAACGCCCTGACCCGAATGCTGCGTGCTGAGGATATCGCGGGGGCCGGGCTTGATGTTTACGAACACGGCAACGAAATCAACCCGCGCCTGCGTGATCTGCCCAATGTCGTGGCCTTGCCGCATATGGGGTCGGCGACTGTCGAAGGGCGGATCGAGATGGGCGAGAAGGTGCTGATCAACATCAAGACCTTCGCTGACGGGCATCGTCCGCCCGATCAGGTTGTACCGGGGATGCTGTAAGGTCACGCGATTCGTATGATGGGACGTCTGATCCTGATTGCCGGGATGTTGGTGGTGCTGGGCACGGCTGGTTGTGCCCGCAAACTCTCGGACACCGAGGTTGAGATGTCGCAACTGGTGTTTGGTGACAGTCTGGACACCGACAAGGTGCGGGTGCGTGCGGGCATCGGCGTTCTGCCCTTGCCGAAAGCCAAGCCGATCCCGGACGATGCGCCCAAGCAGGACGCGCGCAAGCTGCCCAAGGGAGTCTGCGACCGGGTGCCCCAGCCAGATCGCAAGATCGAGTTTCCGGCAGGCTTTGTCTTGTGGAACCAAGTATTCCTGAAGCGCGATCTTTATCGGGACGATATGTTCGAAGGTTGGCCCGAAAGCCTGCCGATGCCCCACGCCCTTTTGATGATGCACGAGCTTGTGCATGTCTGGCAGTGGCAAAACCGCGAGCTTACGGGATACACGCCGTTCCGGTCGGGGGCCGAAAGCCTGCGCCCCGGCGATCCCTATTACTGGCCGGGGCGCGAGCCGGGGGCCTATTTGTCTTATGGGTTTGAGGCGCAGGCCGCGATGGTCGAAGATTACATGTGCATGACCCTGTTTGACCCAACGAACCCGCGCCGCGCCGATCTGGCCACCCTGATCGGCCCGGTGCTGCCCGTCACCCGGCTGGGCGACGCGCTGGGGCGCTGAAACTGGCTGCAATGTCGTTTTTCCGCAGGCAAAGGTCGGGCTGGCTTGGCACGGTTGCTGACCGTGCGCCATGTATGTTGCAACGCATATGCCCGAAGGGAGTCGCCCCATGAAAACCCAAGTCAAAGCTCTTGTTGTCGGCGGTGGTGCCGTTGGCACCTCGATTGCCTATCACCTTGCAAAAGCGGGCTGGGATGATGTGATGTTGCTGGAACGTGACGAGCTGACATCCGGGTCCACTTGGCATGCGGCTGGCCTGCTGCCTTTGTTCAACATGTCGTTTGCAACGACCCACATCCACGATTACTCGGTCAAGTTTTACAAGACGCTGGAAGAAGAAACCGGGCTGAACGCTGGCTTTGCCGTGGTCGGCAACCTGCGTATGGCGCAGACGGACGAGCGTATGGATGAATACATGCTCTATGCCACAACCGCGGAAACCGTGGGCGTGCCTTACGAGTGGCTGACACCCGACGAGATCAAGGCCCGCTGGCCTCTGATTGAAACGTCCGACCTGAAGGGCGCGCTGTATCACAACACCGACGGCTACATTAACCCAGCAGATGTAACGCAAGCGATGGCCAAGGGCGCGCGCCAACGCGGCGTCGAGATTGTGCGCAAATGGCAAGCAGATGCGTATCACTGGAACGGCACGCATTGGGAAGTCACCTGCACGAAGATGGTCGAAAAAGGCGGCAACCTTGTGCCTTCTGACGAACAAATCGTCATCACCGCTGAACATGTCGTCACCGCGAGCGGAAACCACGCCCAGACCACCGCCAAGAAACTGGGCATCAAGATCCCGGCGATCCCGGTCGAACACCAATTTATCGTGATGGACAAAGACCCCGAGCTGGTGAAATACCGCGCCGAAGGCGGGGCAGAGCACCCCGTTGTTCGCGATGCCGACGCGCAGTCCTATGTCCGCGAAGAACGCGGCGGCTGGATTTTGGGAGTCTACGAGAAAAATGCACCTGCCTGCTTTAAATACGGTGTGCCCGACAGCTTCCGCGCCGACCTGTTCCCGCTCGATCTGGCACGGATCGAGGAACAATACATGGCTATGATCCACCGGGTTCCGTCCTGCGAGGAAAGCGGGCTAAAAGACGATTTCAACGGTCCGATTTGCTACACACCTGACGGCAACCCGCTGGTTGGTCCCGCCCCCGGTCTGCGCAATATGTGGTTGGCGGAAGGGTTCAGCTTCGGGATCACCGCGGCAGGCGGCACGGGCTATTACCTTGCCCAGATGATGGTCGATGGCGAGGCCGAGATCGACATGGCCGCGCTTGACCCGAAACGTTACTCGTCCAACTGGATGACGACAGAATTTGCCGCTCGCAAGAACGAAGAATGCTATGAGCATGTCTATATCCTGCACCACCCGGACGAAGAACGCCCGGTAGCACGGCCCCTGCGTACATCGCCCGCCTATGACCGGCAGAAGGAAAAAGGTGCGCAGTTTGGATGGGTTAACGGGTGGGAACGTCCGAACTACTATGGCCCGCTGGATGCGCCGGAGAATTTTGACCACGACGCGCGCAGTTTCCGCCGGGGCGGTTGGTGGCAATATGCGGTCGAAGAAGCGAAAGCGATCCGCGAAGGTGTCGGCCTTATCGACGCCACTGCGTTCACCAAGCATGTGGTCAAAGGGCCGGGCGCGACCGAGTTTCTGGATTGGTTCACCTGCAACAAGCTGCCCAAGGTCGGTCGGATCAACTTGACCTATGCCCTGACGGCGGCAGGGACCACGCGCACCGAATACACCATCGTGCGGATGAAAGAGCATGAGTATTATCTGGTCTCGGCAGGCGCGTGGACGGAATATGACGCCGATTTCATGCGCAAAGCCGCCGAAGATAAGATGGATGAATTCGGCTACATCGAGATCCAGGACGTGACCACGCAGTGGGGCGTGTTCGCCATCGCCGGGCCAAAGTCGCGTGATGTGTTGAACGAGGTGATTAAGGACGCAGACCCCGAAACCGCCCTGTCAAACAAACGTTTCCCGTGGCTGACGGCCCGTCAGATCGAGCTGGGCATGTGCCCGGTGAACGCGATCCGCGTCGCCTATACCGGCGAGCTTGGGTGGGAACTTCACCACCCGATCGAGATGCAGAATTACCTGTGGGATTTGTTAATGGCGGCGGGTGAAAAGCACGGTATGAAACTGGTCGGCGCGCGGGCGCAAAACTGGTTACGACAGGAAAAATCCTATCGCGCATTTGGCACCGAACTTGGCCGGGATGCCACCCCGCAAGAGGCTGACCTGCCGCGCTTCATTGACCTGGAAAAAGACTTCCACGGCAAGGACGAAATGGTCGCCAAGGGCATACGTTCGAAATGCGTCACGCTTCTAATCGACGGGCCGGATGATGCGGACCCGTGGGGCCGCGAGGCGCTTTATGATGGGGATACCAAGGTGGGTCGCCTGACCTCGGGCGGCTATTCGGTCGCGTTCGGGAAGTCCATTGGCATGGGGTATGTCATGCCTGAACTGGCCGTTCCGGGCACCAAGTTGAAAATCAAGATGTTTGACAAGTTGTGGGATGCCGAAATCACTGTGGACAGCCCCTATGATCCCAAGAACGACGCGATCCGCAAGGACGGCTGAGGTATCAAATATTCAACAGAATGGCCCTCTGACGGGGCCATTTTCGGTTTCTTGTCACACAGCGATCAGATGATTGTCCCATGCCAAGTCGGGGCTGACGGGGATGGGGGTTTCGACCCCGTTTGCGCGATGTACCATGCCGCCGTCGCAGGTGATGGTCAGTCCGCCATCGGGCGCAGGGGCGACGCCTGACGCGGTGCTGTGATGCGCCCATCCGTGCGGCTGACCGTCTGCATCGAAATAGATCACGGTGCTGCCTTTCGGTCCAGTGACGGCGATATCTCCGGTTTGGGGGCAGACGGCCACAGATCCCGCATAGTTTTTCAGACGCGCCTGATCGGGGTGGGGCAGAAACGCAGCTTGGCCGCCCGGCGTGTTGCGCAAGACCAGCGGCACCTGTTTGGTTGGCGGGCCTTGCCATTGAAGGGCAGCCACGACATTCCCAATGTCGTCCAACGCAATATGGCGGATCGAGTTCTGGTGCATCACGCCGGTCAGTTCTGTTTGGTCGTGGATGGTCCCGTTGTCAGAAAGATAGGTCAGGTTGGTCTGCATGGTCGGCAGGTTCAGCTTGGCCCGCGCCATTTCAGGGTGGGTCTGGATACCACCGTTGGCGACCGCGAACCCGCCATCCGGCAAGCGCAGGATTTCGTGGGGACCAATGCCACCCGATGGCACCTCGCCCAATCGTCGATAGCCGTCACTCGCGTCCCAGATCCCCAGCACACCGGCGGGCGCGTCGAAATTATTCTCGGTCGTGAAAAGTGTTTTCCCGTCAGACGAAAATGCGCCGTGCCCATAGAAGTGGCGCCCCTTGGGGCTTTGCAGCCGCGCGACTTCTTGTCCCGCTGCGCAGTCGATTATGATGGCGAAACGACCGGGGCGGCGGGCGAAGGCGACCGCTTCGGGCGCGCGTGGGTTGACCGCTGCTGCATGGCCGCGGCTGGGGATCGGGATGTCAAACACCACGTCGCCGTGCCGGGTCAGGCCAACCAACCATGACGACAGATCCGCGCGGTTTGCGGCCGTGATAAAATCCGGCGCGCCCGCTGCTGCCCAAGCCTGCGACGTGATGCTGCCAAGGCCAAGGCTGGCGCATGCGCCAGCCAGAAAATGACGCCGCTTCATTGCGTTAGTCCCCATCGCCCGCGCTGAATCCGGCCTCGACATCCAGATGCGCGCCGACATGCTGGTCCAGCAGTGTTTGCAGGTAGGTCAGCCGCGTTTGCAGGCTTTCAACGCGGAAGCGCATTTGCGGATTGTCCAGCGCTTTCGGTAAGGTGGCGCCAATGGCTGTGATTTGGGTCTCGATATCGGCAACGTTGTCCGCGATAAGGGTGCGCGATGCGTCAGGGATGGCAGTGGCGAAGCCGTTTTCGACCACCTCGGCCAGCCCGGCCAATTGGGCGCGCAGGATTTCGTTGGTCAGACCTGATCGCCATGCCTCGGCCCTTTTGGGGAAGTTGCGCTCATAGCTGCCCAAAGGGCGCCCGATCCGATGGTCGCGCAGGCGCTGGATGGAAAACCCAAGCGCGGTATAAATCTGCCGGGTAAATTCTTCCGGTGACAGATAAACGGGGTTGTTGGGGCCTGCGGTTTGGACCAGTGCGGCCCAACCGTCAGGGGCGAACCAGCCGGTGTAAAGGTCCGACCCGATGCGGGCCAGATTGCCGGTGATGCCGATCAGCGCCGGGCAGGTTTGCAGGTCTTCAAACAACAGTCGTTCGATTGCCGGTAAACCCTGCACACCCGCGCTTGAGGCCGCGATCACCGCCGGATCACCCTGTTCGCTTTCCGGCTGTTTAAGCAATGTGGACAGCGCGCGCCCGACAAAATTCTTTTTGTCTGGGAAGAAGTTGACCGTGAGCGCCGCCGCCTGCGCCTCGATCGGGCCGAATTGATAGGCATCAAGCGGCGCCCATGCCGTCCACGTGTCTGCCAGTGCATTGACCACCCCTTCGCGGGTCCCTGAACCTTTACAAAACAAGGCCGCTTGATCAGATAGTGCGGACGCGTGATCGCGGAAAGTGCCGAATTGATGGTCCAGCACCGACAGCACCCGGTCCGCCACCGCTTTGTGGTCGGGCGTAGATGGCGCGTTTTGCGACATGGCCATCGCTGGCATCAGACAAACGATGGCAAGGGGGATCAGACGTTTCATAGCGACTCCAGAAATTTGATCAGGGCGGCACGGTCCGGGGCATCCATGAACCGAACCGCCTCGCGCGCCGGTTTCGCTTCGCCCCCGTGCCACAATATGGCCTCCAGCAATGTGCGCGCGCGCCCGTCATGCAGAAACGATGTGCGCCCTGAAATGTTGGCGGTTCGGCCTGTGCCCCACAGCGGCGGCGTGCGCCATTCACGACCCGAAGCCTGCCCTTGCGGGCGGTAATCCGCCAGCCCTTTGCCCATATCGTGCAATAACAGGTCTGTGTAGGGCCAGATCAACTGGAACGAACGGGCCGGCTGGTCGGGCAGGCGATGTGTGACGAAACTGGGCTGATGGCATGTCGCGCAGCCTGCGTCGTGAAACAACGCTTTACCTTCCAGCACTTGTGCGTCCCCCGCCCGATCACGCGCCGGAACACCAAGGTTGGCGGCATAGAAGGTCATCAAGTCCAGTGCGGTGTCGCCCAGTTCGCTGTCGTTCTGCGCCGGGGTGTCACCGTGGCGTGCATTGCGGCAGGCGGTCTGCTGGTCAGTGCAGTCGCCGAACGCGGCGGGATACAGAGTGCTGGACAGACCGATATCGCCATTGGCTGCGTCGGCGGTTTGGTGGCGCAGGGTTGGGATGCCTGCCTTGTGACCGAATCGTCCCAACATCCATTGATTGAACTCGCGCGACCAGACGCGGTTGGGACGGCCCGAAATCCCATCGCCATCGGCATCATCGGGGTCGGCATTGGCCAGAATGTCGGCCTCGGGCACCGCCTCAAGCAGGCCAAGCCCGATCATTGGCGGGGCAACGCGGACCGATGTGACCGTCTGCGCCCCCAACGGACCATAGGCAAGATTGTCCAGCGAATAGGTTGGTGCTTGCAAGTCGACCCGCGTGCCTTCGCCCAGCGTCACAGGGTGCGTATCATAGGTGATTTGGATCGCCGCTTCAGCAAGATGCCCGGCAATCGCTCGATCCTGCACTTGGCGGCCATAAGTCGGGTCCGGCAATGTCGTGCCATCCGGGCCAGGCTGTGAAAGGCGCACCACCAGACCGGGCGTTCCGTCGTCGGGGCTGTCAGGCGGATGCCCCCTTCCGTCCTTGATGTGACAGGCCGAACACGCCCGCGCATTGTAAAGCGGCCCCAACCCGTCGGATGAGATGGTCGAGGCGGGCGCCTGCACCCACAGCTTTTCAAACAGTGCGCGGCCCAGTGTGAAATCCAGTGCTTGATCGGGGGGCAGGCCGGATGCGGGTTGTGAAAAAGGGGCGTGGTTAGGGGGTGTCATTACCGTGGCGGCGCCTGCTGGTCGTCCCTCATAAGGCGAGAGAGCAGCGGGGTTGCGCGGAGATGCGGCCTTGATCCGCGCGGCTTCGGCCTTGGTGCGCGGGGTGGGGGTAAGGTGCGGTTCGCCCCATGGGCCTGCGTCCTCTGCCACGGCCGTAGGACTGCTGACCAGACAGAACACCAAGGATAGAGTTTTGCGCATGGGGCGGTCTCCTACAGAACGCGCCCCGTTTTAAGCGGAGAGAGCAGTGGCGTAAAGTAGTTCTGACAGAAATAGTCAGGTTAAATGTTGCGCCTTACAGTTTCGCGTTTTTGTGCACGAACGCCTCGATCGCATTGGCCGGGATCGCACCGGCGTGTCGGGCGATCTCCTTGCCGTTTTGATATAGGATCAGGGCCGGAATGCCTCGGATGTTGTTCTTTGCTGATACGTTCGGGTGATCTTGCGTGTTGATCTTGGCAAACCGCACGCCGGGCGCCATGTTCCGCGCCGCTTGCGCAAATGCCGGGGCCATCGTTCGACACGGGCCACACCATGGCGCCCAGAAATCGACTAACAGCGGGGTGCCATCGTTCCTGGCCGCTTTGGAAAGCGTGGCGGGGTCAAGTTCGCGCACCTTTCCGTCCGCGAGTTTCGCACCACAGGTGCCGCATTTGGGGCCAGCAGTCAGCTTGTCGGTCGGGACACGGTTCACGCTGCCGCAGTCAAGGCAGGTCATTTTTTTCGCGGAAGAGGACATGGGATGCTCCGATATATTCATTAGCTAGCATATGATCTTGCCGCAGGCCTGCGTCAAGGGGGTCAGACGGTGCTCAACAAAATGCTTGTTTCGCTGTTGGTGATGCCTTCGACCATCCGCACATCATGCAGGATGCGGTCGAAATGGGTCAGGTTGTCCGCCGTCAATTTTGCCACCAGATCCCATTTGCCGTTGGTCGAATGCAGGCTTCGTAGTTCTGGAAGGCCGCGCAGCCGTTTGATGACGGCGGTCGCGGATTTGCCAGAAACCTCAATCATCATGATGGCGTGAACCCCGTCTGGCCCGTGATCCTGCCGCGCGCGGATGGTGAAGCCCAGAACCGCGCCGCTGTCTAATAGCCGGTCCAGCCGCGCCTGCACGGTTGCACGCGACACGCCAAGGATTTCGGCCAGTTTCGAGATCGGCGCGCGCCCATCCTCGCGCAGGATGGCGATCAGGTTGCGGTCAAGATCGTCGAAGATATGCATGATAAAGTTATAGCAAAAATACACATAATGGAAAGTATCCTGATCTAAACTACTCAATTTGTCTATTATCTGTGAAATCCTGAGAATGCTATCATTGTCTAATTCGGGGCACGAAACGCGTTGCCACCGACACCCACTCCATAACCAAAGACCGCAGGAGCCGTCCGATGACCCCCATCCACCTTCTAGGTGTCCCGATCGAAGAAGGTGCCGGGCGTCGTGGATGTATCATGGGGCCAGCCGCCTTTCGTACCGCCGGATTGGCCGAGGAATTGGGCGCGCTGGGTCACAGCGTCGTCGATCTGGGCGATGCCCGACCCGATTCAGTCGAGACGGTCGAAACCGAACACACCCACCTGAAATTTCTGCCCGAAGTGGCTGGCTGGGCGCGCAGCCTGCACCGTCACGCCTTTGATTTGGCGGGGCAGGACGTGCTGCCGATCTACCTCGGCGGTGATCACGCTTTGTCGCTTGGTACCGTCACGGGCCACGTTGCCGCTGCCGCGCAGATGGGGCGCCCGCAATTCGTACTTTGGTTGGACGCGCATTCTGATTTCAACGTCCCCGCGTCGTCGCCCAGCGGGAATATCCACGGGATGCCGGTCGCGTTTGCTTGCGGGCTTGACGGTTTTCCCGACATTCTTGGTAAGCCGCTGCCAGCGCGGCTGGATCCCGACAATCTGTGCCTGATGGGGCTGCGGTCTGTGGATGGGATGGAGCGGGACTTGCTGCAAGCCTCGGGCGCACATGCGTATGATATGCGCACGATTGACGAGCATGGATTGGCCAAGTTGCTGCTGCCGTTTCTGGATCGGGTCGCGCAAACGAATGGTCTTTTGCATGTCAGCCTTGATGTAGACTTCATCGAACCAGCCATCGCGCCCGCTGTCGGCACCACGGTTCCCGGTGGCGCAACCTTCCGCGAGGCCCATCACATCATGGAAATGCTGCATGACAGCGGCCTTGTCTCATCGCTTGATCTGGTGGAACTGAACCCGTTTCTGGATGACCGTGGCCGCACGGCCCGGTTGATGGTGGACCTGACCGCAAGCCTGTTTGGCCGGCGCGTTCTGGACCGTCGCACACAAAGCTATTGATTGTCGAAAGGACGCCTCATGCCGCCTCTGCCCTCTGAACTTGCTTATGTGCCTTTCGTGTCGGTCGAACACATGATGGCACTTGTCCATCACATCGGCATCGAGACAGTGCTGATCGACCTTGCAGCCGAGATCGAAGCCGATTTCAAACGGTGGGATCTGTTTGACAAAACACCACGCGTGGCGAGCCATTCTGATGTGGGGGTTATCGAGCTTATGCCCACCTCGGACGGCGAGATGTACGGGTTCAAATACGTGAATGGCCATCCGAAGAACACCAAGGAAGGCCTGCAAACTGTCACCGCGTTTGGCTTGCTGGCGGAAGTGAACTCGGGCTATCCCAAGCTGCTCAGCGAGATGACGGTTTTGACGGCGCTTCGAACCGCTGCGACCTCGGCGATGGTCGCCAAGCATCTGGCGCCCAAGGGCGCGACCACGATGGCGATGATCGGAAACGGCGCGCAGTCGGAATTTCAGTGTCTGGCGTTCAAGGCGATCTGCGGGATCGACACGGTGCGGCTGTTTGATGTGGACTCAGCTGCGACCCGAAAATGCGCCCGCAACCTTCAAGGGTCGGGCTTGACCGTCGTGCCGTGCAAAACAGGCGAGGAAAGCATGGAGGGTGCGCAGATCATCACCACCTGCACCGCCGACAAGCAATATGCCACGATCCTGACCGACAACATGATTGGCGAAGGCGTACATATCAATGCGATTGGCGGAGACTGTCCGGGCAAGACCGAGCTGCATCGCGACATTCTTCTGCGGTCAAACATCTTCGTGGAATATCCAGAACAGACATGGGTTGAAGGCGAAATCCAGCAGTTAGAAAAAGACCACCCGATTACCGAGATATGGCAGGTGATCACCGGACAGACCGAGGGCCGCCGCACGGACAAAGAGATCACGCTGTTCGACAGTGTGGGCTTCGCGATCGAGGATTTCTCGGCTTTGCGCTATATCTCGAAAGCAATTGTAGGGACCGAGTTCTTCACGCAGCTTGATATGCTGGCCGACCCCGACGACCCGCGTGATTTGTTCGGGATGTTGCAGCGGTCCGCAAGCTAGGCCAGCGATACAAAAACGGGCGGTGGAGTAGTTCACCGCCCGTTTGTTTTCTTTGTCAGACCGCTTAGTTTTCGTCGGTGTAATCCGACAAAGGCGGGCAGGTGCAGACCAGATGACGGTCGCCATAGGCGTTATCCACCCGGTTCACAGGCGACCAGTATTTATCCACGCGGAAGCTGCCTGCCGGGAAGCACCCCTGTTCGCGGGTATAGGGCCGGTCCCATTCACCAACCAAGTCCACATAGGTGTGCGGCGCGTTTTTCAGCGGATTGTTTTCCGGGTCGATCTTGCCATCTTCGATCTCGCGAATTTCCTCGCGGATCGCCAGCATTGCGTCGCAGAAACGATCCAGTTCGGCCTTGGTCTCGGACTCGGTCGGTTCGATCATAAGCGTGCCTGCCACGGGCCAGCTCATCGTCGGGGCGTGGAAGCCGTTGTCGACCAGACGCTTGGCGATGTCATCCACGGTCACGCCCGCACTGTCGGCATAGGGGCGGGTGTCGATGATGCATTCATGCGCCACGCGGCCATTCTTTCCGGTGAACAGCACGTCAAACGCGCCTTTCAGACGGGCCGCGATGTAGTTGCCGTTCAAGATCGCCACTTTCGTCGCCTGTGTCAGCCCATCACCGCCCATCATCAGCACGTAAGCCCAGCTGATCGGCAGGATCGAACCTGATCCGAAGGGGGCGGCAGACACCGCACCATCTTCGCCCACCAGCCCGTTACCCGGCAGGTGTGGGGCAAGGTGGGCTTTGACACCAATCGGCCCCATGCCGGGGCCGCCGCCGCCATGCGGGATGGCAAAGGTCTTGTGCAGGTTCAGGTGGCTGACATCGCCCCCGATTTCACCCAGTTTCGACAGGCCAACCATCGCGTTCAGGTTCGCGCCGTCAATATAGACCTGACCGCCGTGATCATGGGTGATCTGACAGACCTCGCGCACGGTTTTTTCAAACACGCCGTGGGTCGATGGATAGGTGATCATGCACGCCGCCAGCTTGTCGCCCGCCGCTTCGGCCTTGGCGCGAAAATCGTCAAGGTCGATGTCTCCGTTCTCGGCCGATTTCACCACGACCACGTCCAGCCCGACCATATGGGCCGAGGCCGGGTTGGTCCCGTGCGCCGAGATCGGGATCAGGCAGACGTTGCGTTGATCTTGCCCTTGCGCCTTGTGGTAAGCTTGGATGGTCAAAAGCCCCGCATATTCGCCCTGGGCACCCGAGTTTGGTTGCATCGACATGTCGTCATAGCCGGTAATCAGACACAGCTTCTGCTTCAGATCCTCGATCATCTCGGCATAGCCTTCGACCTGATCTTCCGGTGCCATCGGGTGGATATACGCAAACTCGCGCCATGAGATCGGCATCATCTCAGCCGCCGCGTTCAGCTTCATCGTGCACGACCCCAAGGGGATCATCGCCCGGTCAAGTGCCAGGTCGCGGTCGGCCAGACGGCGCATATAACGCATCATCTCGGTTTCCGCCCGGTTCATGTGAAACACGGGATGCGTCAGGTAGTCAGTCGTGCGCAGGCTGTCATCGGGCAGGCGATATTCGTTGTCGCTGTCGTCATAGCTGCGTGTGATGCCAAAGGCACGCCAGACACCTTCGATCACCGCAGGGCGGGTGGCTTCATCCAGCGTGATGCCGACATACTCTGTTTCGACAGGGCGCAGGTTGATGCCTTCTTCACGCGCCGACTTCAGCACGGTGTTTTGCAATCCGCCCACATGCACGGTGATCGTATCAAAGAAGTGGTCCGAGGTGATGGTGAAGCCTGCATCCTCAAGCCCCTTGGCCAGACGCACGGTTTTCAGATGCACGTCTTGCGCGATGGCTTTCAAGCCTTCGGGGCCGTGGAAGACGGCATAGAAACCGGCCATCACAGCCAACAAAGCCTGCGCTGTGCAGACGTTCGAGGTCGCCTTCTCGCGCCGGATGTGCTGTTCGCGGGTTTGCAGCGACAGGCGATAGGCCTGATTGCCGCGTGCATCAATCGACACACCGATCAGGCGACCGGGCATCGAGCGTTTGTGCTTGTCTGCCGTCGCCATATAGGCGGCGTGCGGGCCACCAAAGCCCATCGGCACGCCAAACCGTTGCGAAGACCCGACGGCGATATCGGCACCCATCGCGCCGGGTTCTTTCAACACGGTCAGCGCAAGCGGGTCGGCGGTTACGATGCCGATCGCCTTTGCTTCGTGCAGAGCGGTGATCTGATCGGTGAAATCGCTGACCCGGCCATAGGTGCCGGGATACTGAAAAATTGCGCCGAAGACTTCGTCCGCGACCAGATCTTTTTCGGGATCACCGATGACAATCTCGATATCCAGCGGTTCGGCACGGGTTTGCATCACGGCGATGTTTTGCGGATGACACCGCCTATCGACGAAAAACTTTCTGGCTTTCGACTTGGCGATGCGCTGGCCCATGGTCATGGCTTCAGCACACGCGGTGGCTTCATCCAGCAGGGATGCGTTCGCGATTTCAAGCCCGGTGAGGTCGGAAATCATTGTCTGGAAGTTCAACAGCGCCTCAAGCCGGCCTTGCGAAATCTCGGGCTGGTAAGGGGTGTAGGCCGTATACCACGCCGGGTTTTCCAGAATGTTGCGCTGGATCGCGGGGGGTGTGACCGTGCCGTGATAGCCCTGACCCAGAAGCGAGCGCATGACCACGTTCTTCGCCGCAACATAGCGCATTTTGTGCAGCGCCTCACGTTCGGACAGGGCAGGGCCCCAATCCAACGGTTCGCCTTGGCGGATGCTTTTGGGGACGGTCTGGTCGATCAGGTCGTCCAGATCCTTCACGCCGACAGTCTTGAACATCTCGTCCATTTCGGTGGGCGAGGGGCCGATATGGCGACGGTTGGCGAAGTCATAGGGTTTGTAACCAGTGGGCGTGAACGACATGGCGTTTCTCCGTGCGGGGGCAGGCATGTAGGGTCGGGCAGGGGCCGATAAGCCCCTGCGCTGTTAGGCATTTGGGCTAAAGCCCGTGGATCAGCCGATGAATTTCTTGTAACCGGCTTCGTCCATGTAATCGTCCAACGGGCTGGTATCCGAGGCTTTGATCTTGAAGAACCACGCTTCGCCTTCGGCGTCTTCGTTGACCTTGGTGGGTTCGTCCACGATGGCCTCGTTCACCTCGGTAATCTCGCCGTCCAGCGGGCTAAGGATATCGGACGCGGCCTTGACGCTTTCGATCACGACAATCTCGTCATCCTTGGATACGGTATCGCCAACTTCGGGCAGCTCGACAAAGACGACATCGCCCAATTGTTCGGCGGCGTGAGCGGTGATGCCCACGGTATAAACGCCGTCTTCTTCACGCAGCCATTCGTGTTCTTCGGTGTATTTCATCTTGTGTCTCCTGCTGGAAATTTGGGGTCAACGTTTAACGGTGGCGGGGCGGAATGGCGTGTCCGCGACCGTGACCGGCTGGCGCTTGCCGCGCACATCACCGAACAATCTGGTGCCGATTTCGGCGTGATCCGTGGTGACATAGCCCATCGACATGGGCCGTTCGATTGAGGGGCCAAACGCGCCCGACGTGACTTGGCCAATCGGTGTGTCAGCCTCGGCCGAGGTATAAAGCTGCGTGCCCGCCCGCATCGGTGCACGGCCTTCAGGCAAAAGACCAACGCGGCGGCGGTCGGCGCCGTTTTCAAGCTGGGACAGGATGCGTGCGTCGCCGGGGAAGCCGCCTTCGCGCTCGCCCCCTGTTCTGCGCGCCTTCTGGATAGACCATTCCAACGCGGCTTCGACCGGGGTGGTGGTCGTGTCGATGTCGTTTCCGTAAAGGCATAGCCCGGCCTCAAGCCGCAGGCTGTCACGCGCGCCAAGGCCGATTGGTTCGACCTCGTCCATTGCCAGAAGGGCGCGGGCAAAGGCGTCGGCCTGCGCCACGGGAACCGAGATTTCATACCCGTCCTCGCCAGTATAACCCGAGCGGGACAGCCACAATTCGCCAAAGTCGCTGTCTGTGACGGCCACATCCATGAATTTCATGTCAACCGCCCATGGCACCAGACGTCCAAGCGCGGTTTCGGCGGCGGGGCCTTGCAGGGCCAGAAGCGCGCGATCTTCGATCACCTCGATCTCGCAATCGGTCAGGTTGGCGCGCATATGGGCGATGTCGGCGTCTTTGCACCCGGCGTTGACCACCAGAAACAGATGGTCGCCACGGTTGGCGATCATCAGGTCGTCCAGAATGCCGCCGTCTTCGCTTGTGAACATAGCATAACGCTGCCGTCCTTCGGCAAGCGGCACTATGGATTGCGGCACGATCAGTTCCAGCGACAGGGCGGGATTTTCACCGCGCACGATCACCTGACCCATGTGGCTGACATCGAACAGGCCAGCGTGGCTGCGCGTGTGCAGGTGCTCCTTCATAACCCCCAGCGGATATTGCACGGGCATTTCATAGCCCGCAAAGGGCACCATTTTGGCACCCAGTTCCTGATGCAGATCATACAGGCAGGTTCTTTTCAGATCGTCCTGGGAAGCACTCATGGCCATTCCTTCCATCTGTTGCCGGCAAGCAATGGAAAGCCACGCGCCCGACACCGTTCGGACGCTATCGCGCCCCTCGATGCCCCCTCTGTCCTTGTCGCCTGAGATCGTTATCCCTTCGGCGGGCACAAGTGCCACTCTCCAGAGTTCGTTGTGGCGCATCGGTCCATGAGCCTGAGAGTTTACCGGGGCGGTTGCTCCTTCGGCACTGGCGGGCGCCAGATTCTCCCGATGCGTCGTTGCGTAAACTAGCGGTCGGCGCGCCGTTGGGCAAGAGGTTGAATACGGTCGCCTGCAGGGCATGTTCTAAGCTGTGCTTATGGTGTCATTGTCGATGATGCCCTGTCGCGCCTATCTGCGAAAGTGAAAAAGCGCGATGCGTTTGGCTAGGCGCTGATAGGGCTGAGCTTCGGACGGGTAGCGCCCATGCTCGGCGATGCGCAGGACGCGCGCAGATAGCGCAAGCGCAATGGCCGCGAAGACAAGCCCGCCCGCCGCCTGTCCGATCAGTACACCCGGCGCGCCCCAAACCGATGCGCCGATTATGACCAGTGGGATTGTGCCCAGCGTCTGGCGCCCCCAGTTGATCATGGTCGAATAGAACGGGCGTCCAAGGTTGTTGAACCCGGCATTGGTGACGAAAATCACGCCGTTGAAGAACCACGCTAGGGAAAGCGGCCCACAGAACAGATACACCAGATCGCGCGTTAGCCCCTTGGCGCTGAACAGGTCTGCGATGGGTGCGCGTGCCAGATACAGGATTGTGCTGACGCCGACCGTCACACACAGAACGAAGATTAGCCCGTCACGCAAAGCCCGGCGCACACGGTCCATCTGCCCTGCGCCGAAATTCTGGCCCACAATCGGCCCGATTGCCCCCGACAGCGCAAAGATCACGGCGAATGAAACCGGAAGCAACCGCCCGACGATGGCCATGCCAGCCACGGCATCCTCGCCGAATTCGGCCATTGCGCGGGTGACATAGGCTTGCCCCAGAGGTGTGGCGAACTGCGTCAGGATAGCAGGCAGGGCGATGGCCATGATGACCGGAAAATCGACACGAAAACCGGCAGGGTCAGGGCGATCAAGCCCGCCGTGGTGTCGCAAAAGCGGATAGACCGACATCACCGCAATCGTGATACGCGCAAAAACCGAAGCAACCGCTGCGCCTGTCAGCTCAAGGTTCAGTCCGAAGATCAGGATCGGATCCAGAACCGCGTTCACCACACCCCCCGCAATGGTTGCGACCATCGCACGGCGCGCATCGCCATGGGCACGCAGGATTGCGCCGCCGATCATGCCCACCGCCAGAATGGGCATACTGGGCAAGACGATCCTGAGATAATTGGACGCGAGCAACAAAGTCTCACCCGACGCGCCCAGAAGTGCGGTCAATTGCGGCACAAAGGTCCAGATCAAGGCCGCAAAGCCGCCGCCGAGCACGATTCCATACAGCAGCGCCGTGGCCGCGCGTCGCCGTGCGGTAAAAGGGTCGCCTTCACCCAAGGCCCGCGCAACCAACGCACCCGCAGCAATCGACATGCCGATCCCGAAGGACGTGGTGAAAAACAGGATCGCACCCGCATAGCCAATCGCCGCCGCCAGTTCTTCGTGCCCCAGCATCGAGATGAAGATCATATCGACAAGGTCCACCAGAAAAATCGCCATCAGCCCGACCGAGGACGTCAGCGACATAACAATGATGTGCTTCAACAAGCTGCCTTGAAGGAACTTTGCTTGCGTGGGGTTTGGTGTTGCCGGTTGGGCCATTATCGACTCCTGTCGCACCGGCGCAGCATGGCCAACTTCTGCCCGAACTGCCAGTGGGCTGCTGCCCGACCGCCGTCAAAGCTGATATGTGAAAACGTCGTTGGGGTAGCTTTCGTCGCCGATCTGAAATCGCGTTTGTCCGATCTTTTGGAAACCTTGCGCCAGATAGAAGGCGATCGCCGGGGTGTTGTCTGAATTGGTTGCCAGCCAGACCTTTTTCACGGCGTGATTGCCGCACTGCTGAAACGCGTGGGCCAGCAACGCTGCTCCGACCCCCTGACCATGATGTCTTGGCTGGACATACAAGGTTGATATCTCGGTGTCAGAGGCCCCGTTAGCAGGAGCCGCATTCCCGTGTGACACGCGCACGAAGCCGATGATGCCGTCCTCGTGTTCGCAAACGGTTATTACCTCGTCCGGGTCGGCCAGGGTATCTTCGAATTTCTCAGTCGTGAACTCTGTCAGGGCATAGTCGGCAAAGCGGGCGTTGATGCCGCGTTTGATATAGGTGCCAAGCCAGACCTCTGTCGATAAAGCGGCGAGGCTTGACGCGTCCGATTTCGTCGCTGGTCTAAGCTTCATTCCTTCGCGCGGATGACGTGTAACAGCGGCATCAGGGCCGACATATCCGGCCCGTGGTTCATCCCCGTGACGGCCTTGCGCAGCGGCATGAACAGGCCACGCCCCTTGCGGCCTGTGACCTCTTTCACGGCGGCGGTCCAGTTTGACCAGCTATCGGCGTTGTACGGACCGTCGGGCAGAAGGCCCATCGCGGTCGCGACAAACTCGCGGTCTTCTTCGTCAATCACAGGGTCGGCACCGTCGCGGCACAGGGTCCACCAGCCTTCAAGGTCGTGAAGTGTGGTGATGTTTTCGCGCGCGACGGTCCAGAAGGCATCGGCCTTGTCGGCGGGGACGCCAAGGCCGTCCAGCGTATCCGGGACAGCCGTCACCGGCAGATGGGACAGGTAACGGGCGGTCAGCGGAAACAGATCTTCGACGTCGAATTTGGTGGGGGCCGAGCCAAAGGTCTCCAGATCGAAACCTTCGATGATTTCCTCCAACGAGCTGCGAAGCTCGACCGGTTGTGACGACCCCAGACGCGCCAACAGGCTCAGCAGTGCCATCGGTTGCACGCCGCGTTCGCGCAGATCGCGGATTGCCAATGTGCCAAGGCGCTTCGACAGCGCCTCGCCGTGCGGCCCGGTCAGAAGCGAGTGGTGCGCGAACGATGGCACCTTGCCACCCAAGGCTTCGATGATCTGGATTTGCGTCGCGGTGTTGGTTACGTGATCCGAGCCACGCACAACATCAGTAATACCGAAGTCGATATCGTCACAGACCGAAGCCAGCGTATAAAGGAACTGCCCGTCACCGCGGATCAGCACCGGGTCAGACACGGACGCCGCATCAATCGAGATGTCGCCAAGAATGCCATCGGTCCAGCTGATCCGCTCGTGATCCAGCTTGAACCGCCAGTGACCTTGGCCGCGTTCTTCGCGCAGCTTGGCCATTTCATCGTCTGACAGGTCAAGCGCCGAGCGGTCATAGACCGGCGGCTTGCCCATGTTCAGCTGCTTCTTGCGCTTCAGGTCCAGCTCGGTCGGTGTCTCGAAACATTCATAAAACCGGCCCATGTCGCGCAGTTGCTGGGCGGCTTCTTCATAACGGTTCAGCCGATCGGATTGCTTTTCGACCCGGTCCCATGTCAGGCCCAGCCATTCCAGATCTTCCTTGATGGCATCTGCATATTCCTGCTTGGATCGTTCAGGATCGGTGTCATCAAGACGCAGGATGAATTTTCCGCCCGACTTGGCAGCGATCAGATAGTTGAACAGCGCGGTGCGCAGGTTGCCAACATGGATATAGCCGGTGGGCGAAGGGGCAAAGCGGGTGGTGGTCATGGGTCATGTCTCCTTGGTGCGACCCTCTTTCATACTGGCCCGGTTTTGTCCATATAATCCGGTATGACTCGTAAATACGCCCCTTCCATCGCAGATATCGAGGCGCTCGCCTATGACGCCCGAATGCGACTGCCACCCGCCTTTATCGAAAAGGCGTTGGAGGTTGCAATCCGGGTCGAGAACCTGCCGGGCGCTGTGTTGCTGGCGGAAATGGATATCGAAGATCCGTTCGAGCTGACCGCCGTCTATGAAGGTATTCCCTTGACGCATAAATCGGTCACTGATCAACCTTTCGCCCCGGACACGGTCACACTGTTTCGCAGACCCATTCTGGACGAATGGGCGTCGCGTGGGGATGTGTCGCTGCCGGAACTGGTGGGTCATATCGTTGTGCATGAATTTGCACACCACTTCGGATGGTCGGATGAGGATATCGCGCAAATTGATCGCTGGTGGGAGTGATCAGCTAGGCTGAACCTTCCATGTCGTGTCCAGATCGCGAAGTCCTGCGCGGACAAGCTTGGCCAATACGTCCAGATCAATATCGGCCAGCTTGTTTACGTAAAGGCAGGACTTCCCCATCTTGTGTTTTCCAAGCTGGGCCAGAATGGGTCTGCGAAACAGGTCGTCAAGTAAACGGGCGTCCTCGCGTTTTGACAAGGGCTCGACCGCTTCGATGAAGCGGGTGGCATCCAGCGTTGTCGCTTGGGTTTTGGTCGCTTTGCTGTTGGACGTCATCTGTGTGTTTCCGCCTTGCGATGGGCCCGTCACAATTGTGTGAATCCCTCAGCATTAAAATCCGAGTATACTGCTGGCTCGTGTTTCAACAAAATCTGATCGTTTGGGAGGTCCATATGAAACGTTTTGCCACGCCCACCTTGTCACGTCGTCATCTATTGGTCGCTGGTGCCGCAACCCCCTTTGCCGGCTTGGTGGCCGGTTCTGCGCAGGCTATGGCCCCACAAATGGGTCTAGCCAAAACGGCCACGCAGACCGTGAAACTGGGAGCGTTCGAGGTGACGACCCTGCTGGCGGGCAACCGCACGGTGGAAGAGCCGCAAAGCATTTTCGGCATGAACGCCAGTGCGGAGGAGTTTGCAGCAGCATCTGATGCGGCAAACATCCCGACGACTGCGGCGCAATTCTTTTTCACACCGACATTGGTCAACACCGGGGCCGAGCTTGTTTTGTTCGACACCGGGCTTAGCGCGGCGGGCATCACGGCCGCGTTGGCCGGTGCGGGCTACACCCCGGATCAGGTGGATATTGTCGTGCTGACCCACATGCACGGGGATCATATCGGCGGATTGTCCGGCGACGGTGGCGTGACATTCCCCAACGCGCGTTATGTCACCGGTTCGGTCGAATTTGACCATTGGGCGGCGGCGGGCAATGATAATTTTGACGCGAAGGTCGCGCCATTGGCCGAACAGACAACGATGATTAAGGGCGGCGACAGTGTGGTGTCGGGCATCGAGGCGGTCGAAGCCTTCGGCCATACGCCCGGCCACATGGCGTTCCGGTTGGACAGCGACGGAAAATCGTTGCTGATCGCGGCAGATTTTGCCAACCATTATGTCTGGTCGCTGGGCTATCCCGACTGGGAAGTGAAGTTCGACATGGACAAATCAGCCGCCGCCGCAACAAGGCGCAACCTGCTGTCGATGCTGGCCGCCGAGAAGATGCCCTTCATCGGCTATCACATGCCCTTCCCGGCGCTGGGTTATGTCGAAACCCAGGACGAGGGCTTCCATTATGTGCCGCACAGCTATCAGCTTTTGATCGGCTAACGCACGGCGGGGCGATCAGCTTTCGTCCCGCCAGCGATTCACGATGGGATAGCGGCGATCCAGGCCCAAGCTGCGTCTGGTCAGGCGTGTGCCGGGTGCGGACTGAAAGCGTTTGTATTCTGAAATGAATATCAGATGTTCCACCTTTTTGACCGTTGTCCGGTCGAACCCGTCTGCCACCAGCTCGGCCACCGATTTTTCGTCGTCGATCAGGCCGTGAAGGATGCCGTCCAGCAACTCGTAAGGTGGCAGGCTGTCTTCGTCTTTCTGATCTGGGCGCAGCTCGGCGGATGGTGGTTTGTCGATGATCGAGACGGGGATGACCTCGCCCTCGGGGCCTTTCATCCAGTCGCGGTGATTGGCGTTGCGCCAGCGGCACTGTTCGAAAACTCGTGTCTTGTACAAGTCCTTGATCGGGTTATAGCCCCCCGCCATGTCGCCATAGATCGTGGAATAGCCCACCGCGATTTCGGACTTGTTGCCGGTGGTCAAAAGCATCGCGCCGGTCTTGTTGGACAGCGCCATCAACAGCAGGCCGCGCAGGCGGGACTGGATGTTTTCTTCGGTCAGGTCGGGTTCGGTGCCTTCAAACAGCGGTGCCAGCGTGTTGGTGATCGCGTCGCGGCCTTCGCGGATAGGCATGAAATCATAGGTGCAGCCAAGCCGCTGGGCGATATCCTTGGCGTCGTCCAGCGAACTTTGCGAAGTGTATTCCGACGGCAGCATCACGCAGCGCACATTTTCCGGCCCAAGCGCATCCGCTGCGATGGTCGCGACAATCGCGCTGTCGATCCCGCCAGACAGACCCAGCAGAACCTTCTTGAACCCGGTCTTACGCATATAGTCGCGCAGGCTTTCGACCATGGCGCGATAGTCCTGTTCCCACGCGTCCCCATGCACCGCAATGGGGCCTGATGTGATGCGCCAGCCCTCGTCATCGCGCGTCAGGTCGATATGCTGGATATCCTCGTCAAAGGCGGGCATCTTCAGCGCCAGCGCGCCGCCCGGGTTCAGGGCGAAGCTGCCCCCATCAAACACCTGATCGTCCTGACCGCCGACCATGTTCAGATAGACCAACGGCAAGTCGGTTTCGACCACACGCGCAACCATATGATTCAAGCGCACGTCGAATTTGTTGCGATAATAGGGCGATCCGTTGGGGATCAGCAGGAATTCCGCCCCGCTTTCGGCAAGTGTTTCGCACACATCCTCGCCGTGCCATGCGTCTTCGCAGATCGGAATGCCGATGCGGATCGGACCCATTCCCACCGGGCCTTGCGGGTCGGCCGGGGCGAAATGGCGTTTTTCGTCAAAGACAGTCTGGCTGGGCAGGCGTTGTTTCAGAACACGCGCTGCGATCTTGCCGTCCTTTAAGATGTAATAGGCGTTGAACAAGTCCGTGCCGTCGAAAAACGGGCCTCCGATCCCGATCGCAGGCCCGTCTGCGCAATCGGTGGCCAGTTGGTCCACTGCCGCCATCGCGTCGCGAAAGAACTGTGGACGCATGACAAGGTCTTGGGTTTGATAGCCAGTGATGAACGCCTCGGGCAGGGCCAGCATGTCGCTGCCCGCGTCTTTGGCCTGCGCCCAAGCCTCGCGCGCCTTGGCCGCATTGGCCGCAAATGCGCCAACCGTGGGGTTCAGCTGGGCCAGTGTCAGGCGGAAAGTCTCGCTCATCCTGCGTATCCTTTTGACCGGCCACCAACGCCGGGGTCATCAAGATTTCAGGTTTAGCAGGTTTGCGCCGGTGTAAAAGACCGCTTGTGGGAAAAGCGTTGTTTCAGGGCGACGGCTTGGATAGGCTTGGGCCGTAATCGCGTGGGGTTTGCGCGAAAAGGGTTTTCTGAAACGAGGTTGCACATGGCTTCCCTTCGCACTGGTCTTTGTGGTGTCACCATCGCCCTGACGCTGGGTGGCGCCCCGGCGGCGGCGCAGGTCGAAACCAAGCAATACGAGGATGGCGCGTTCTATGAGGGCACGTTCAAGGGCGGCGTCCAGCATGGCATGGGCACGCTGCAACTGCCGACAGGATACGAATATACCGGCGAGTTCATCGAGGGCGAGATCATCGGCCAAGGCGTTGCGCGTTTCCCCAATGGCTCAATCTATGAAGGCAGTTTCGCCAAGGGCAAGCCCGAAGGATTCGGCAAGATCACCTTCGCGGATGGCTCGACGTTCGAAGGCGACTGGGTGGATGGCAAGATCAACGGATCTGGGCTGGCCATCTATGCCAACGGCATCAAGTATGAAGGCGGCTTTCGCAACGCCATGCACCACGGGCAGGGGCGGCTGCAAAGCCCGACCGGCTATATCTATGAAGGCGACTGGGTTGCCGGCGTGAAAGAGGGGCGCGGCACCTCTACCTATGCGGACGGGTCGCTGTATGACGGCGAAATGGCCGGCGGCGAACGTCACGGCAAAGGTATCCTGACGCAGGCCGATGGCATGATCTTTGACGGCAACTGGGCCAAGGGTCAAATGCAGGGCGAAGGCGTTCTGAAACAGGCCAATGGTGACATCTACACCGGCAATTTCGAAGCGGGCAAACGGCAGGGGCAAGGCGTCGTCGAATATGCCAATGGCGACCGCTATGAAGGTGGGTTTCAAGATGACAAGCGCCACGGCACCGGGGTCTTTGTCGGCGCTGATGGTTATCGCTACGAAGGCGATTGGGTCGCCGGTGTGATCCAGGGTGAGGGCAAGATGACCTATCCGGATGGCTCGGTTTACGAAGGACAGTTTCGCGACGGGCTGGCCGATGGTACGGGCATGATCGCCTACCCTGACGGCAATACCTATAAAGGTGAATGGAAGGCCGGTGTAATCGAAGGTCAGGGCGTCGCCGAATATGACGATGGGTCAGTCTATGAAGGGGCGTTCAAGGATGCTCTTTATCACGGCGAAGGCAGCCTGACCGCGACAGACGGCACGTCTTATGTGGGCGGTTGGCAGGCAGGCAAGCCGCATGGGCAGGGCAAGTCGGTCTTTGCCGATGGCGCGACCTATGTCGGTGCGTTTGCTGGCGGGCTGCGCGAAGGCAAGGGTAAATACGAGGCACCCGATGGCTTTACGTATGAAGGCGACTGGGTATCGGGGCTGTTTCACGGCCAAGGCGTTGCCAACTACCCCACCGGGGACCGATATGAAGGCGGCTTCAAAGAAGGCAAACGCCACGGCGAAGGCGTCGTGACGCGACCTGACGGCAGCCAAGAAGATGGCGTTTGGGAAAACGGCATGATCGCCGGGGCGGTGACATCTTCCGCTGCGCCGGAAGTCGACAGTGCGGCAGGCGCTGCCGCCGCCGAAGCCAGTTCAGGCGCCGCGACGAACTAGGATTGCGCTGTGAAAAATGTCGCCAATGGACGGAAAAAGGGGCTTTATCTTGCGCCAAAGCGCCCTATAGTCACGCCCATGGTATCGCAGAAACATATAACACACCGCCCCGCGCTGGGCCTTCTGCTTCTTCTTAGCCGCCTCTGAGCGTGCCGTTTCGGCGCGACCGCTCAGGGGAACCGCCATACGCGCCACGAACCGGCCTGACATCGGGCCACCAAGGCTAAGACACAGTTACTGAAAGATAAAAAAATGACCACCACATCGGATCACGTGTTGATTTTCGACACAACGCTGCGTGACGGCGAACAAAGCCCCGGCGCGACCATGACCCATGACGAGAAACTGGAAATCGCCGAACTGCTGGACGATATGGGCGTAGATATCATCGAAGCCGGTTTTCCCATTGCTTCGGAAGGAGACTTTGCCGCGGTCAGCGAAATCGCAAAACGGTCCAAGAATTCGGTCATTTGCGGGCTGAGCCGTGCGAATATCAAGGATATTGACCGCTGCGCCGAGGCTGTCCGCAATGCCGCCAAGCCGCGTATTCATACCTTCATTGGCACCTCACCCTTGCACCGCGATATTCCCGGTTTGACCCAAGACGCAATGGCCGACCTGATCCACGAGACAGTGACCCACGCGCGCAACCTGACCGACAATGTGCAATGGTCGGCGATGGATGCCACCCGGACCGAACACGATTACCTGTGCCGTGTGATCGAGATTGCGATCAAGGCGGGCGCGACCACGATCAACATTCCCGACACGGTGGGTTATACCGCGCCGCGCGAAAGTGCCGATCTGATCCGCATGCTGATTGAAAAGGTGCCGGGAGCGGATGAAGTGACCTTCGCCACCCATTGTCACAACGATTTGGGCATGGCGACTGCGAACGCGCTGGCGGCAGTTGAAGCGGGCGCGCGCCAGATTGAATGCACCATCAACGGGTTGGGCGAACGCGCCGGCAATACCGCGCTGGAAGAAGTCGTGATGGCCCTGAAAGTGCGCAACGACATCATGCCGTGGAACACGAGTGTTGATACCCGGAAAATCATGAATATCTCGCGCCGCGTGGCGCAGGTGTCTGGCTTTGCGGTGCAGTATAACAAAGCCATCGTTGGCAAGAATGCCTTTGCCCATGAAAGCGGCATCCATCAGGACGGAATGCTGAAGAACGCCGAGACGTTCGAGATCATGCGCCCCGAAGATGTGGGCCTGTCTGAAACCAGCTTGGTGTTGGGCAAGCACTCGGGCCGGGCGGCGCTGCGCGACCGGTTGAACCAGTTGGGCTTTGACGTGGGCGACAACCAGTTAAAAGACGTCTTCGTGCGCTTCAAGGAACTGGCCGACCGCAAGAAAGAGGTGTTCGACGACGATCTGATCGCCCTGATGCGGGATGGGACCGACAGCGAAAACGACCGCATCCAAGTCAAGTTCCTGCGCGTGATCTGTGGGACCGAGGCACCACAATCAGCTGATCTGACGTTGGAGATTGACGGCGTGGACCACCAGAAGACGGCTACGGGCGACGGCCCGGTTGATGCGACCTTCAATGCGATCAAAGGCCTGTTTCCCCATGATGCCAGCCTGCAATTGTATCAGGTGCATGCTGTGACCGAAGGCACCGACGCGCAGGCGACGGTATCCGTACGGATGGAGGAAGCTGGCAAGATCGTCACCGGCCAATCTTCCGACACCGATACGGTCGTGGCCTCGGCCAAGGCTTATGTGAACGCGCTGAACAACCTGTTGGTGCGGCGCGAGAAAACGAAGCCCGAGGGGGTTTGAGCTATCAACTGGTGTGCGGGTGGGCAGTTCCCCGCCCGCAACAGGTACACCGCGTTTTGCACTTAGGTTCGACCAGCCGCAGGTCACGCAATTTTGTGCCCGTGCGTTAAGCGATAAGCCGCCGGCGCACGTGCTTTAGGGCTTTCGCCTGCGCGGGTCGACCCTTATATATCCACCGGTCTGCATCCCTTGGGGAATCGCGGACCACAGGGGTTTTAGACGGGGTAGGCAGTGATGATGGGGTTTGCGAGTCTGTTTTCATCGGACATGGCAATTGACTTGGGAACAGCGAATACGCTGGTCTATGTGAAGGGTAAGGGTATCATCCTGAACGAACCTTCCGTCGTCGCCTATCACGTCAAGGATGGCGTCAAAAAGGTGTTGGCGGTTGGCGAGGATGCGAAGCTGATGCTTGGCCGCACCCCCGGCTCGATCGAAGCGATCCGGCCAATGCGTGAAGGCGTCATTGCCGATTTCGATAGCGCAGAAGAGATGATCAAGTACTTCATCCGCAAGGTTCACAAGCGCACGACATTTTCGAAGCCCAAGATCATCGTTTGTGTGCCCCACGGCGCCACTCCGGTTGAAAAACGCGCGATTCGCCAATCAGTGATTTCAGCGGGCGCGCGCAAGGCCGGGTTGGTCGCGGAACCGATCGCCGCCGCGATTGGCGCGGGCATGCCGATTACCGACCCGACCGGCAATATGGTTGTCGATATCGGCGGCGGCACGACCGAGGTGGCAGTGATGTCGCTGGGCGATATCGTCTATGCACGTTCGGTGCGTGTTGGCGGCGACCGTATGGATGATGGCATCATCAACTATTTGCGCCGTCAGCAGAATATTCTTGTGGGCGAAACCACGGCGGAACGGATCAAGACCTCGATCGGGACAGCGCGGATGCCCGATGACGGGCGCGGCGCATCGCTGCAAATTCGCGGCCGCGACCTTCTGAACGGCGTTCCGAAAGAAACCGAGATTTCGCAGGCGCAGGTGGCCGAAGCCTTGGCCGAACCCGTGCAGCAAATCTGCGAAGCCGTGATGACCGCGCTTGAGGCGACACCGCCCGACCTGGCAGCCGACATCGTTGATCGCGGCGTGATGCTGACCGGCGGTGGGGCATTGTTGGGCGAGCTGGACCTTGCTCTGCGCGAACAAACTGGCCTGTCGATCTCGGTCGCGGATGAAAGCCTGAATTGTGTGGCACTGGGCACCGGAAAAGCGTTGGAATACGAAAAACAACTGCGCCACGTCATCGACTACGATAGCTGACGAGCCTTAGCCCCGATCACTCGGGTCCGGTCTCGTCTAAAGGAACCGGAGGCCATTCTTGGCAAAGAAGACCAATCAAAGCGACATCTACGCCCGGCCCCTGCGCAGGCTGCTTGTCGGAATGGTCATGGTGTGCCTGTTCCTTGTCTTTCTGGTCTGGCGCATTGACAGCCCGCGCGTCGAACGGTTCCGCGCAAACCTTGTCGACCACGTCGTGCCAAGCTTCGACTGGGCGCTGGTCCCTGTCACCCGCATGGTCGGCATGGTCGAGGATTTCCAGTCCTATCAACGGATTTACGACCAGAACCAGGAATTGCGGCGCGAATTGCAGCAGATGAAAGCCTGGAAAGAGGCCGCTTTGCAGTTGGAACAGGAAAACGCGCAGCTTCTGAACCTGAACAATGTGCGGCTGGATGCGCAGCTTTCGTTCGTTACGGGCGTCGTCTTGGCTGACAGTGGCTCGCCCTTTCGGCAATCGGTGCTGCTGAACGTGGGCGCACGGGACGGGATCATTGACGGTTGGGCCACGACCGACGGGCTGGGGCTGGCAGGTCGCATTTCGGGCGTCGGGCAACGGACCAGCCGCGTGATCTTGCTGACTGACAGCAACAGCCGGGTGCCGATCATGGTGCAGCCCTCGGGCCAGAGCGCGCTTTTGGCTGGCGACAACAGCGCAGCCCCCCCCATTGATTTTCTTGAGGCGCCAGAGAAGGTGCGCCCCGGCGACCGTGTCGTGTCATCCGGCGATGGCGGCGTTTTTCCGGCGGGGCTTTTGGTAGGCCATGTTGCGATGGGTACGGACAGGCGGTTGCGGGTGCGCCTGTCCGCTGACTATGAACGGCTGGAGTTCCTGCGCGTCCTGCGCAGCCACCCCGGCGAGAAGGTGGATGATGACGGGGCGCTGATCGTCTCGACCCCTGCGCCGGCGCTGGACGCCGAGGCTGACGCCGCGCCCGACCTGCCAGTTGCAGAAGGGGGTGACGGATGACCGACCGCCTGACCCTTATGCGCTGGTTGTTTTCGTTGACCTTGGTCGGGATTGCGGCGGTGGTATTGTTTGCCCGCCTGTTGCCGATTGACCTGACACCGGGACGCGTGCCCGGGCCCGATATCGTTCTAGCGTTCACTTTGGCTTGGGTACTGCGGCGTCCCGATTACGTGCCGGTCGTGCTTGTCGCCGTTTTGTTTTTCATCATGGACATGCTGCTTTTGCGCGTGCCCGGTGTTTGGCCCCTGATGGTGGTGGCGGGGTCCGAGTTTCTCAGACGGCGCGAATCCCGGCTGCGGGAACGGCACTTTCTGTTGGAATGGGGGTTGGTTGCGATGGTGCTGCTGGCAATGCTGGTCGGGCAGCGCCTGATGTTGACCGTATTTTTTGTTGACCAACTGCCGCTTGGGCGGTCGCTGATGCAGCTGATCTCGACCGCGTCGGTCTATCCGCTGGTCGTGTTTGTCACGACCTATGTGCTGGGTATTCGCAAGCTACAACCAGGTGATGACGCAATCGCGAGGCAGGCGGCATGAAACGATCCCCGATAGACACCGAGAAAAGCGCCCGCGGCATTACCCGCCGGGGTCTGTTTCTGGGTGGGTTGCAGGTGTCGTTCGCTGCCATTCTGGTTGGCCGGATGCGC
This sequence comes from Aliiroseovarius sediminis, assembly GCF_022678485.1. Taxonomy (GTDB): domain Bacteria; phylum Pseudomonadota; class Alphaproteobacteria; order Rhodobacterales; family Rhodobacteraceae; genus Aliiroseovarius; species Aliiroseovarius sediminis. The sequence continues at coordinate 121,961 of NZ_JALBYP010000026.1, read as the reverse complement.
TTCATGCAGGTCGACCAGACCGAGGAATATCGCACACTTGCCGAAGAAAACCGCATCAAGTTCGAACTTATCCCGCCATCGCGCGGGTTGATACATGACCGCAACGGTCAACTGATTGCTGGCAACGAACAGAATTATCGCATCGTTTTGGTGCGCGAAGATGCAGGTGATCCGGCGCGTGTTCTGAACCGTTTGCGCAAAATCGTCTGGATTGATGATGACGAAGTCGCGCGCATTCTGGATGAGATGAAGCGCCGCAGTTCTTTCGTACCAGTGACGGTCGCAGACCGGGTAGCATGGAGCGAGGTGGCCGAGGTGGCGGTCAATGCACCTGTCCTGCCTGGCATTACACCCGAGGTCGGACTGTCCCGCATCTATCCTCGATCAGCCGATTTTGCCCATGTTGTGGGCTATGTCGGGCCGGTGTCGGACTATGATTTGGACAAGCTCGAAGACCCAAACCCTTTGCTGCAAATCCCGCGCTTCCAGATCGGCAAAAGCGGCGTCGAAGCCAAGTTGGAAATGCCCTTACGTGGCGCTGCTGGCACCCGCGAGGTCGAGGTCAACGCCATGGGGCGCGAAATGCGCGAACTGGGCCGGGCAGAGGGGCAGGCGGGCGACAACATCCAGCTAACGGTAAATGCCGATTTGCAGGCTTATGTGCAGGCACGCATGGCGCGTGAAAGTGCGGCGGCGGTCGTGATGGACACGCAGACCGGCGACCTTCTGGCAATCGGCTCGGCCCCGTCCTTTGACCCAAACAAATTTGTGCGTGGGATTTCCAGTACCGACTATAACGCGCTTCTGAATGACCCTTATCGCCCCTTGGCGGCAAAACCGGCGCAGGGCACCTATCCGCCCGGGTCGGTTTTCAAGATGGTCACGGCACTGGCGGCGCTTGAAGAAGGGGTGATCAGCCCCGGCGAAACCGTCCAATGCTATGGGCATCTTGAAGTCCACAAGCGGCGCTTCCACTGCTGGAAACGCGCCGGTCACGGCAAAGTGGATTTGACCAAAAGTTTGCGGGAAAGCTGCGATGTGTATTATTACGACATCGCCCAGCGGGTCGGGATCGAAAAGATCGCGGCGATGGCGCGTCGTCTTGGGTTGGGGGAACGCCACGACCTTCCCCTGTCCGCCGTGGCCGAGGGGCTTATCCCTGACAAAGCATGGAAAAGACAAGCCCGAGGCGCGGATTGGGTGATTGGCGACAGTCTGAACGCGGGCATTGGACAGGGCTTCGTCCTGACCTCGCCGCTGCAACTGGCGGTGATGACGGCGCGCATCGCAACAGGGCAGGCGATTGCGCCACGCTTGGTGCGCGCGATCAACGGGGTCGAGCAGCCGATCCGTAATGACGGGCTTCTGGGCATAGGTGCGCAGAACCTCGGGCTGATCCGGCAAGGGATGTATCAGGTTGTGAACGCCAAGCGCGGCACTGGCGGTCGATCTAAAATCGTGGCCGATGGGCTGCGCATGGCCGGCAAGACCGGCACCAGCCAGGTGCGCAACATCACAAAGGCCGAGCGCGCGCGCGGGGTCAGCCGCAACGAAGACCTGCCGTGGAACCGGCGCGACCATGCGCTGTTTGTCTGCTATGCCCCCGCCGAGGCGCCGCGATATGCGGTGTCGGTGGTGGTTGAACACGGCGGTGGCGGGTCCACGGCGGCCGCGCCGATTGCGCGCGATATTCTGCTTCAAACCATCTATGATGGTCCTCCGCCGCTTGAGGCGTATCCCTCTAGCCAGCGCGGCACGATCCGGTCGCGGCAACGCGACGTCGAAGAACTGCTGCGCCGCCCCCCCGTCGAACGCTTCGTGGACGGAAGTGACCGGGCATGAGCTATCTTGAATATCATGTCAAATATGTGCCCACAGGCCTGCGCAAGGTGCTGTATCTTAACTGGTTCCTTGTACTCTTGCTGACGGCGGTTGCCTGCATGGGCTTCCTGATGCTCTATTCCGTCGCGGGCGGCAGCATGGAGCCGTGGGCGGCGCCCCAGATGAAACGCTTTGCCCTTGGCATGGCATTGATGTTCGCCATTGCGATGGTGCCGATCTGGTTTTGGCGCAACATGGCCGGGCTGGGCTATATCATCTCGCTGGTGCTGCTGGTGCTGGTGGAATTCATCGGTGCAACAGGGATGGGGGCGCAGCGGTGGATTGACCTTGGCTTCATCCGCCTGCAACCGTCCGAGCTATCCAAGATCACTTTGGTGATGATCCTTGCGGCCTACTACGATTGGCTGGATATCAAGAAGGTTTCTCGCCCGTTTTGGGTGCTTTTGCCGATCATCCTGATCCTTCTGCCAACCGCGCTTGTGTTGAAGCAACCAGACCTTGGGACCGCCATCCTGTTATTGATGGGCGGGGGCGCAATTATGTTTCTGGCGGGTGTCAGCCTTTGGTATTTCGGTATCGTCTTCTCTGCGGGGATTGGCTTGGTGACGTCTGTTTTCATGTCGCGCGGCACCGATTGGCAGTTGCTGAAAGACTACCAGTATCGCCGCATCGACACGTTTCTTGACCCATCCACCGATCCATTGGGGGCGGGGTATCACATCACGCAATCCAAGATTGCGCTGGGGTCCGGTGGCTGGACCGGCCGCGGGTTCATGCAGGGCACGCAATCGCGGCTGAACTTTCTGCCGGAAAAACAAACTGATTTCATTTTCACCACACTGGCCGAGGAACTTGGCTTTCTTGGCGGTGCATCGCTTCTGGCGCTTTACGTGTTGATCCTGGCATTCTGCATTGCGGCGGCATTGCAGAACAAGGATCGTTTCAGCTCGCTTCTGATTCTAGGTGTGGCGATCACATTCTTTTTGTTCTTCGCGGTGAATATGTCGATGGTGATGGGGCTGGCGCCTGTCGTGGGTGTGCCGTTGCCTCTGGTCAGCTACGGCGGATCGGCGATGCTGGTATTGTTGGTGGGGTTCGGTCTGGTGCAAAGCGCACATGTTCATAGGGCAAGGCAGAAAAGATGAGTGTGAAAGTTCTTTACGCAGGCAACCCGGCGCAGTGGCCGGTTTATGACGCCGAGCTAAGCGGGGCGTTGGCCGATCTAGGTATCACCGCGCATTTGTCGCCTGATATTGCGGCGACCGATGTAGATTACATCGTCTATGCGCCCAACGGGCCGGTGCAGGATTTTACACCTTTCACCCGCGCCAAGGCGGTGCTTGGCCTGTGGGCAGGGGTCGAGAAGGTAGTGGGCAATCCAAGCCTGACGCAGCCCTATACCCGCATGGTTGACGACGGGCTGACCGAAGGCATGACCGAATGGGTCACGGGCCATGTGCTGCGCCACCATCTTGGGATGGACACTTATATCCATCGCACCCAGCCGATCTGGAACTGCCCCGCCCCGCCCTTGGCGCGCGACCGCACGGTAGGAGTGCTGGGGTTGGGCGCCTTGGGGGCGACGGCGGCGCAAGCACTGCGCGCGTTGAACTTCAACGTTGTGGGGTGGAGCCGCACACCCAAGCAGATCGATGGTGTGGAGAGTTTCAGCGGCGAGGCCGGGTTGCAGACGGTGTTGGGTTGCGCCGATATTCTGGTTCTGCTGCTGCCGGCCACAGCACAGACCAAGAACTTGTTGAACGCTGTCCGGTTTGCGCAGATGCCCAAAGGCGCGGTGATCATAAACCCCGGACGCGGCCCGCTGATCGATGATGTGGCGCTTCTTGCGGCGCTGGATGCGGGTCAGATCGGCCACGCCACTCTTGACGTATTCCGGGTCGAGCCGCTGCCGGATGATCACCCCTATTGGGCGCATCCCAACGTGACCGTGACACCGCATATTGCGTCAGACACACGCCCTGCCACAGCGGCGCGAGTGATCGCCGAAAACATCCGAAGGGGCGAGGCGGACGAGCCGTTCTTGCATCTGGTGGACCGGGCGGTGGGCTACTGACGCGCGGGCGGCTATATCTCAAGCCAGATCGTCACCGGCCCGTCATTGACCAGCGAGACTTTCATATCCGCGCCGAACTGCCCCTGCTGGGTTGCGATGCCAAGACCGCGCAGGGCGTCCGCGAAATGATTGTAAAGCCTTTCACCCTCGGCCGGGGGGGCGGCGGTCGAAAATCCCGGACGGTTCCCGCGCGATGTGTCGGCGGCCAGCGTGAACTGGCTGATCACCAGCGCACCGCCGCCGGTGTCGATCAGGGATCGGTTCATCTTGCCCGCATCATCCTGGAATATCCGCAACTTGGATATCTTGGCGGCCAGCGCATCGGCGTTGGCGTGGCCATCCCCATCTATCGCGCAGACAAGGATCAAAAGGCCCGGTCCAGTGTGGCCGATCAAGGTTTCGTCGACGTGGACGGCAGCTTCGCTGACTCGTTGGATCAGAGCTCTCATATCGGCCTCTCCGGTTGTGGGCGCCTCTTACTGGCTTTGTGCGGACAGATAGCCGATGATGGCCGCGGCAATCAGCCCCAAAACAACGGCAAACGCGATCTTCCAGGCCGAATAGGGGCGTTCGCCCTGCACCTTGCCGTTCTGCCCGTTCACGACAAAGCGGTATGTTTTGCCGCGGTATTTATAGGCGGCCAGCCAGACCGGTAGCAGGATGTGTTTGAAGGTGACGTCGGACAGTTTGGTGTCCATAGAGGTGACGCGCTGGCGGTCGCCGCCGATGTCGAATTTCACATCGCGCTGGATGATCCGGTTCATGTAATCACGCGCCTCGCTGAAGCCCTGTTCCAAATCGACAGTATAGCCTTCGGCTTGAAACCCGGCCAGATATTCGGGGCGGTACGGCTCAAGCCGTGACAAATCCCACGGCTCCAACGCATCGGTATAGGCTTTCGGCAGTCCGCGTGAGGCCAGCACCAGAACATCGTCGAACAATCGGGCGACACGGCCCGTCACCGCCTGCCATTTGACATGTTGCGTTCGTTTCTGCCGCCGCTCGCCGTTGACGGTGACGGTGCGCACGCTTTCATGCACAGTGCCGCGCTGGCCGTGATAGCTGGTGCGCGTATTCGCATCGAAGGTCCAATAGGGCACATAAACTCCCGTCATCTTGCGCCCCTTGCGGGCATAGGCGCGCAACCCGTTGGGGGCAAACCACAACCGTCCCAACCAATCAGTCATGGCCTTGTGGGCATCACGTTCGCGAATTTCAAACGGGGCGACGCCTTTGGGCTTGTATCGCCGGTGCGTGCCGGTGTCGGTGACGACGGGCGTTGCGCAGAAGGGGCATTCGTCGGCATGGGTATCGCCGTCAAATTCGATCAGCGCGGCGCAGTTGGGGCAGGTGACGACGCGCGCCACCTCGACCTCGGTATCCGGCAGGTGCTGGGCCAGGGCGCTTTGTAGGTCCAGTTCGCGGATGACGGGCGCCGTGGTGATCTGGTCGTCGATGGGCTGCTGATTGCCGCAATGGTCGCAGGTCAGCAGATTGCGTTCGGGATCGAACCGCAGATCCGCACCGCATTTGTCGCAGGGAAAGCGGTGCTCTTCCAACACCGCTTGAGCATCTTCACGTGGGAAAGCCATCGGATCGGTCCCTTGCGTCAGGCGCCGGGTGGGGGCGGTGGCAGAACGGTGAACAGCTGTGCCAGCTCGGCCACATCTTCGGCGCGCATCCAGCCGTCTTGGCCGGGGGTCCAGACATGGCTATCACGCGTCACACCACCCAATGCCGCCATGCGCCCCATTGCGGCCTTGGAAAATGGCCCCTTGGTTTCGCCATCATCAGCGATATGCCACACGCGTTCGACCGGTGGCGGGGGCGGCGGGGTGCTTTTGGCGGGCGCGGTTGCAGCAGGCGCCCCGCCCCACGGCCCCGATTGCGCCATCTGGCCAGCCATCGCCATGCCCAGCCCCATACCAAGACCGGCGCCCATGCCGCCACCTCCGTTGGGGTTCTGCGCGGCAGCGGTCATGGCTTCGGCAGCGGAATACTGCGTGAACGCGCCCAGGTCGCCCGCAATGCCCATCGACGTGCGCTTGTCCAACGCAGCCTCGACCGCCGGGGGCAGCGAGATGTTTTCGATATAGAATTCCGGGATGATCAGGCCATATTCCGCCACGATCCCCGAGATTTCGGTGGCGATCAGCGCACCCAGATCGGCGGTATTGGCAGCCATGTCCAGAACCGGAATGCCGGCCCCCGCAATCACGCGGCTGAAGGCCTGCACGATGATATTGCGGATTTGAAAGCTGATTTCGTCCATTGTGAATTCGCCATCCGTGCCGACGATTTCGACCAGAAACTTCGCGGGGTCGGACACGCGCACACTGTAGGTGCCATAGGCGCGGATACGGGTGGGGCCGAATTCGGGGTCGCGCAGCATGATCGGGTTCTTGGTGCCCCATTTCAGGTCGTTGAAACGGGTGGTGCTGACGAAATAGATTTCCGACTTGAACGGAGACTTGAAGCCATGATCCCAGTGGTTGATCGTGGTCAGGATCGGCATGTTGTTGGTTTCCAGCATGTAAAGGCCGGGAGTGAATACATCTGCCAACTGCCCTTCATGTACGAACACCGCCGCTTGCCCTTCGCGCACGGTCAGCTTGGCGCCGTATTTGATCTCGTGCCCCTCGCGTTCGAACCGCCAAACCAGTGTGTCACGTGTATCGTCGACCCAATGAATGACGTCGATGAACTCACCTGTCAGAAAATCAAAAATTCCCATGATAACGCTCTCTTTCTAAGGTGTTGGTCAAACGGCGCTGCCAATCAGTTCGGCTGCCATCTTCCGGATGATTGGACGCGCCTCGTCGGCGGTCATGTTGGGCCGCAGGCGGTCGTCATAAAGCATCTGAAGCAGATATTCGTCATGCGTGGTCAGCAGGCCAAATTCTTCGTCGTCATTGAAGATCGACGGGCGCGCCAGCGGGCTATCATTGGACAGACCAAGTCCCTGTGCGACCTCTTCATGGATGCACGATGTGCGCATCAGTTTGGGGTGTTCGCTGCGGATGATGGCGACGGCCTGTTCGAACTGGCCGTTGTCGACAGGGTCGCGCCCGAAGACCAGGCAATAGGTGTCGCGCGGCATATTGATCACCGCGCGTTGACTGGGCGCGCTGATGCCGGGCACAATGCGTTGCAGTTCGGGCCCGAAGGCTTTTCGCTCATCCTCGTTCATGACGTAGACGTGAAAATTGCCACGGCCCTTGGTCAAGCTGATCGGGTGGCCGGTGATGCGGCCCAGCCTGCGGACGTAGTTGGTCAGGACGGTCTGGTCGTGGGCTTTGTTTTCGTCCGACACCGAAGCACCGAAATGCACCTGAATGCGCACAGGCTTTAGCCAACGCGTCAGGCGCGAGGGGCTTTCACGCGCCACGAGCCGCCCGCCAGATGGCGAATATTCCTTATAAAACGCGATCCGTTCGAAGTTGCGGGCCAGCATCGCGGCGCTGAAAGGCACGTCCGCCCCGCCCCCATCGGTGCGCAGCAGACCCTGTGTCAGAAGGCTGCGCTGCACGCGGGCGTAATACCCCTCAAGCGCCTTGCTTTCCGCACTGGGCGTGATGGGCAAAGCCGCCGCACGCGGTTTGGGCAAGGGGGAACGAGTCAATCCTGTGCCCGCCGGTCCCACGGTTTGGCAGGCCGATAGCGCCAGCCCAGCGGCCAGCAGCCCGGTTGCCATGATCAAAGCATTGCGTGGCATTCCGTCCCCTTTTCGGCCTTGTGCGATCAGCTGCGCGGCACGGCGCCGGCCATGTTATGCGCCGACGCAGTGCCATGTGCGGTCGCGGCAGCCAATGTGTCTTTCAACTCCGCTTCCATCTTGACCAGTTCTTCTTCCGCTGCGGCCCGTTTTGCTTTGCCTTCGTCGGCAATGGCCAGGCTTTCTTCGATCGTGGCGATCAGGGTCGCGTTGGCGGATTTCACCGCCTCGATATCAAAGACGCTGCGTTCCATTTCCGTGCGCACTTGGCGGTTGGCTTCTTGCAGATTTTCCGCGTTTGCTGTCAAAAGCTCATTCGTCAGGTCGGTGGCGGATTTTACGGCCACAGCGGCCTCGGCCGAGCGTTGGATTGTCACCGCCTGTGCCAGTTGGGTTTCCCACAGCGGCACGGTGTTCACCAGCGTCGAATTGATTTTGGTCACCAGTGACTTGTCGTTTTCCTGCACCAGCCGGATCGAGGGCAGGGATTGCATCGTCACCTGTCGCGTCAGCTTCAGGTCATGCACCCGACGTTCCAGATCGTCGCGCGCGGCACGCAGATCGCGCAGCTCTTGCGCCTTGATGACACCCTGATCTTCGGGGGCATTGGCGACCTCGGTTTCCTTGGCGGCGATGACGACGTCGTCCAGTTGGGTCAGTTTCGCTTCGCCCGCCGCGATATAAAGCGCAAGCTCATCATAGAACTCCAGCGTCTTTTCATAGAGCTTGTCCAGCGACTTAATGTCTTTCAGCAACGTATGCTCATGGCCCAGCAGGTTATCGGTGATGCTGTCGATCTGCTCTTGCACACCTTCGTAACGCGCCATGAACTTGGCCGCGGGGGCCATGCGACCCAAAAGCTTTTCCCACCAGCTGCGCTTGCGGCGCATGTCCAGTTCACTGATCGAAAAGCCCCGGATCGTGGTAACGATACCTCGCAGGCTGTCGCCCGCCGGGCCAACATCCTTGTTACGCACACCGGCCAGCATGTCTTGGCTGATCACTTGCAATTCGGCCTGCGCGGCGGACCCGAATTCAATGATCGACTGGGTGTTTTCGATGTCGATCTCAGCCATCCGTTTTTCGATTTCGGCGGTGTTTTTCTTGTCGGCTTTTTCCAGAGGCACCAACTCTCCTGCTGGTTCGGGCAGCACGATGGCGGTCACATCTTCGATTTCTTTCAGGGCCGCTTCGGCCTTTTGGCGTGTTGTTTCACTCATTGGAAAATCCTTGCAATTTAATCAGTCTGCACGCCTTCGCGCGCCAATCTTTCACGCAACACCTCGATTTCAACATCAAGATCGGTGCGGTTGTCGTTTAAAAGTTGTCGGGTGCGGGCGGTGAAATTCGCCTCAAGGTCATCCAGCAGGGTTTCATAGTCCGCGCGTGCCGTTCCGCTGGGGTCGCGCATGTAGATATCAACGAATTTGGTCGTCGCATCGCGGGCGCCCAGAAGATAGACGCCCAGGTACTTGCGCGCCGCGGTCAGGTCGCGGGGGTCATCTTCGACCGTGCGGAACATGTCGCGGGCAGTCGTGATGAACCTGTCCAGCCGGTCCTTCAGGTGCCGGTCCTTGGTCCGCTCGATTTCCTGTTGCATGGTGCGCAGGTGCTTTTCGGCCTCGGTCACGGCACGGGCCACACGGTCGGTCTGGAACGTGTCGATGTCGTCCATGCCCTTGTGGGTCAGCGGGTCCAGCCCGAAGGAAAACAGGTGCAGCCCTGCGCCTAGTGCGCCCAGTCCGGCCGCGATCAGGGGCGCGCCATCAACGGACCCGGCCAGAAACAGGCCCAGCCCGGTCAGGGCGGCCCCGAAAATCTTGCGCGGGATGGCGGGACGGCGTGCGATCTTGCGAGCGTCATAAGCTTCGTGCGCCAGCACGCCCTCGCGGGTCAGCCATGCCGCAGCGATCAGCGCGCCAAAACCCAAAAGCCGCAGGATCAAATCGCCCGGTTCGCTGAAGAACGCCAGAAACGCCAGTGGAAGCGGGGCAAGAAACAGAAGGTTCACCCGCCCACCCGCGCGTGTCCGCGTTTTGCCGTGATAGGGCGAGCGTTCGGCGGGCGTGTGACCGTCATCCGACCCTTTCGGGCTGTAAGTGCCACCATAACGCTGCACCATTACGCCCCCCCAGTGATCGAAACATAGAGGATCAGTGCGACAAGCACGAAAAATGCGGTTTTCTGTAGTCCGGTTTCAGACACGTCGGGCCCTTTTCTGGATCGCTGCAACATCGCCAATATAGAGGCGGATGGCACGTATCGCCATGAGTTTGTTGTGATATGGTTGTGATATGAGTGCACGGGCGGAAATCAAGCCGTTTTAAAGGGCAAGTCTTTGGAAGGGTTGGATTGTCTGCCCGAAGGGTCACGAGGTCTGCGCCGCCTGTATTCGCCACTTGTATAGCGCCCGACCCATCACCCGGCCCCAAAGCGGCGGGATCAGGGCGATCGTAGCCATCAGGGGCAGCGAATAGGGAAGCGTCGGGGCGGCATCTTGGGTCGGCATATGCAGTGACGGATAGGGCCGCGAGGGGTGAGTGTGGTGGTCCGAATGCCTGGGTGCGTTCAACATCAGGTGCGACGAAAACCAATGCGGCGCGTTCCAACTGTGCCGTGCGTCAACAGGGCCATAGCTGCCATCGCCGCGCCGATCCCGCACCAAGCCGTAATGCTGGACATAGTCGGACAATAGCAGCTGCATTTGGGCGTGAAGGGACAGAAGAAGATAGGCCACGAAGCCTCCGATACCACCAATCCACAGGGCCAGCGCCATCATCAGAACGGCCCCACCCACATACAGGTAATACGGGTTCAGCCCGATTTTTCGGCTGCGGGCGCGAATCTGCTTTTCTATTTCATAACCTGCTGTGAATGACCCGACCCAGGCGCGGGGCGCGAAATCATAGAAGCTTTCACCCTCTTGCGCGGTGTTGGGGTCGTCGGGTGTCGCCACCCAGCGGTGGTGCACTTTCGGATGTGCCGATGCGTGATGTCCGAACAGAAGCGAGGTAAAGACCCATTGGCCCAAAATGCGCAAGCGCCAATCGCGGCGGTGTATCAGTTCATGCGCGTTCGAGTTCGAGACCTGTCCAAAGAACAATCCCGCCGCCAGAAAAATCATCGCCGACGCCCCGATGCCGAGACCAAGACCACCCCCCAGCGCAAACACCACCAGCGCTAAAAGCCCGAAATGGCAGATTGCCAACACGACCGACAAGGCGTCGGCATCATCGCCGGTCTCATCCTCGTCCATCGCGGGGGTGACGCGCGTGATCAGCCGGTCCAGCAGGTGGGTCAGAAGCGTCATGTAAATCAGCGCGGCCCCCGCAAACCAGCCGCCGAATACAGCCCCCAAGGCGATCAGAATAACCGGGCAAAGCGTGGTGATGGCAAAGACCTTCAAGGGATGGGATAAGATCGCGGACATGGGCACCTTTTCGGGCAAGGGACGTGACGTGTTGAATATCGGGCAAATACCGAAGTTGCGCAATCCGCTGCGCGCATGTCGCTTTTGGATGGCGTCGCCCGCCCCGGCCCGTCTATTGTAAGATCAAGGTCAAATCGGGGATCGCAATGGCGTTGGGCGAGAAAAAAGGCATCTGGAAATCTGGCAAAGGCAAAGGTCGGCGCAAGCCCAAGGGACGGCAGGTTGATCCCGCCGCGCTTGAGGAAGTGCAGGCCCTGCTGGGGGACCGTCCGCGCCGCCGCGATCTGTTGATCGAGTTTTTGCACTTGATCCAAGACGCCTATGGCCACTTGTCTGCCGCCCATCTGCGCGCCTTGGCGCATGAGTTGAAGGTCGGCCAAGCCGAGGTTTACGAGGTGGCCAGCTTCTATGCCCATTTTGATGTGGTGCGCGAAGGGGAGACGCCTCCGCCCGCATTGACGATCCGTGTTTGCGACAGCCTGTCGTGCGAACTGGCCGGGTTCGAGGCGCTTCAGAAGGCGCTGGAAGACGGGCTGGACGCGGATAAGGTACGGGTCGTGCGCGCGCCCTGCATGGGGCGCTGTGATGCCGCGCCGGTTCTGGAACTGGGTCACAACCACATCGACCACGCCACGCCCGAAAAGGTGCACGCGGCGATTGCGGCGGGTGATACGCATGCCAAGTTGCCAGACTACGAAGACCTCGCGGCCTATCGTGCCGGGGGCGGCTACGCAACGCTGGAAGATCTGCGCGCGGGTGGCGATTGGGAGGCCGTGCAGACCCAAGTGTTGGACGCCGGTCTGCGCGGGCTTGGTGGGGCCGGGTTCCCGTCGGGAAAGAAATGGGGTTTCGTGCGCGCAAATGATGGCCCCCGCTATCTGGCTGTCAATGGCGACGAGGGCGAGCCGGGCACCTTCAAGGATCGTTACTATCTGGAAGGTACTCCGCATCTGATGCTGGAAGGCATGCTGATCGCAGCTTGGGCGGTCGAGGCCGAAACCTGTTTTATCTACATGCGCGACGAATACCCTGCCGTGCTGGAAATCTTGCGGCGCGAGATTTCGGCGCTGGAAGAAGCTGGCATCGTCGCGCCCGGATATATTGACCTGCGGCGCGGTGCTGGGGCCTATATCTGCGGCGAAGAAAGCGCGATGATCGAATCGATTGAAGGCAAGCGCGGCTTGCCCCGCCACCGCCCGCCTTTCGTGGCGCAGGTGGGTATTTTCGACCGCCCGACCTTGGTTCACAACGTCGAGACCCTGCACTGGGTCGCGCGTATCCTGCGCGAAGGGGGCGAGGTGCTGTCCTCGGTCGAAAAGAATGGGCGCAAAGGGCTGCGGTCCTATTCCGTCTCGGGTCGCGTGGCCAATCCGGGTGTCTATCTGCTGCCCGCCGGGTCCACGATCCGAGACCTGATCGACGCCTGCGGGGGCATGGCCGACGGACACCGTTTCAAAGCCTATCAGCCGGGGGGGCCGTCCTCGGGCCTGTTGCCGGCGTCAATGGACGACATCCCGCTGGATTTCGACACATTGCAGCCTCATGGCTCGTTCATTGGGTCTGCTGCGGTCGTGGTCCTGTCCGATCAGGATAGCGCGCGCGACGCGGCGCTGAATATGCTACGTTTCTTTGAAGACGAAAGTTGCGGCCAATGCACCCCCTGCCGATCTGGCTGTGAGAAAGCGGTGAAGCTGATGCAAGCTGATCGCTGGGATCAGGGCTTGCTGGAAGAGTTGTGCACCGTGATGCAGGATGCTTCGATCTGTGGGCTGGGGCAGGCGGCGCCGAACCCGATCCTGTCAACCATGAAACACTTCCCCGACGAGGTTTAGGGTGTCGCGCGCCGCCCGCGTCACCCTTGACCGATCCTTTGCTGTCGTCCAACGCTAGGCCAATGGTTTTGCGGTCGCAAACCGTTGGTTAACCGGTCGGGAAGTATAAGGCGTTCATGACACAGCTTTCGATGGTTTTGGGCGTCTTGACCGCATTGGCTTATCTGCCGTGCAGCCCTGCGCCGGTGGGTTTGGTCCGGTCGGCGATCAAGACAGTTCCACTCCTCCTGTTCTCGCTGTCGGCCTATCTTGGGAATGGCGGGGCTTTTCTGGTCGCGGGTCTTTTCCTGTCTGCGCTGGGCGATTTTGCCCTGTCGCGCGATGGTGCTGCGCTGTTTCTTTATGGACTGTCAGCCTTTGCGTTGGCGCACGTCGTTTACATCCTGCACTTCAGCGGCTTGGCGGACGCTCCGTTATACGAAGCTTTTGCCAACCACCCGGTTCCCGCGCTTGCTTTGGTCGGGCTTGTCGTTTCGACCGAGTTATGGTTGATCCCGCACACTGGTGCGTTGCGTTGGCCGGTGCGTATCTATGTGCTGATCATTGGCCTGATGGGTCTGTCCGCGCTTGGCGCCCCCTTCGGCTGGGCAGTGGTCGGCGCGGGGGTGTTCATAATCTCGGACGTGATCCTTGCGGTGCAGTTGTTCCGTATGTCCGAAACCTACCGCTACCGCAGCTGGGCGGGTTATGCAGTATGGGCGTTCTATGTCTCGGGTCAGTTCATGATCCTTTGGGGTGGTTTGCACGGCTGACGCCGTTTGCTGGCTCTTCCATCCGGCCCCCATGTGGCTTAGGTGGATAGAAAGCGATCAAGAGGGCGCACATGGCTTTTTTCTCGAAACTCAAGGAACGGCTTTTCAAATCGTCATCCAAGCTGGAAGAAGGGCTGGAGGCGATCGTTGAAGATGGCGGCGAAGAAGAGCTTGCCGATGTCGCGCCAGAAGACGCGGCCCCGACGCACGCGCCGGAACAGGTTGACCGGGACCCGGACCCCGCCGATGTAATTCCTGAGCCTGAGCCTGAGCCTGAGCCTGAGCCTGAGCCTGAGCCTGAGCCTGAGCCTGAGCCTGAGCCTGAGCCTGTTGCCGAAGTGGTTGTGGTCGACGAAATTTCACCCGAACCCGAACCCGAACCCGAACCCGAACCCGAACCCGAACCCGAACCCGAACCCGAACCCGAACCCGAACCCGAACCCGAACCCGAACCCGTCGCGCAAGCCGAACCAGCACCGCTGGATGTCGCCGCCGAGGTCGCGCCCATCGCCGCCGCCAAACCCGGCCTGCTGGGCCGTATGTTCGGGCGGCGTGAGGCCAAGACCGTTGTGCGCCGCATCGTCGACGACGACATGCTGGAAAGCCTTGAGGATCTGATGATCACCTCGGATATGGGGGTGGACACGGCGATGCGTGTGACCGCCAACATTTCGGAAAGCTATTTCGGCAGAAAACTGTCGGTGGACGAGATCAAATCTGTTCTGGCCGCCGAAGTTGCGCGTATCATGGATACAGTCGCCGCACCGATGCCGCTTTATTCCAAACGCCCGCAGGTTGTGTTGATCGTGGGTGTAAACGGCGCGGGCAAGACCACCACCATCGGCAAGCTGGCCAGCCAATTCACCGCGGCCGGCAAAAAGGTCGTAATCGCTGCCGGTGACACATTTCGCGCCGCAGCGGTCGAACAGTTGCAGGTCTGGGGCGATCGGGCGGGCGTGCCCGTGTTGACCGCGCCTGAGGGGTCCGACCCAGCGTCATTGGCTTATGATGCGATGACACAGGCCGAAGCCGACGGCGCCGACCTTCTGATGATCGATACCGCCGGGCGCTTGCAAAACCGAGCAGATCTGATGGAGGAGCTGGCCAAGATCGTGCGCGTCATCAAGAAAAAAGACGAGACCGCACCGCATAACACCATTCTGGTGCTGGACGCGACCACCGGTCAAAACGCCTTGTCGCAGGTCGAGACATTCCAGAAGCTTGCCGATGTGTCAGGGCTGGTGATGACCAAGCTGGACGGCACCGCCAAGGGTGGCGTTCTGGTCGCGCTGGCCGATAAGTTCGCGCTGCCGATTCACGCCATCGGGGTGGGCGAACAGATCGACGATCTGGCACCCTTCGACCCCGAAGAGTTCGCCCGCGCCCTGATCGGCATTACTGATCAGGCCTAGGGGATGAGCGACTGGCTCGTTTCCCTAGAAGGCACCGATTCGGGCCGCCAACTTGCGCTGATCCTTGCGCTGTCTGCCGCGTTCCTGCACGCACTGTTCGGCGCGCTGCAAAAGGGGCGCCATGATCCGTGGCTGTCACGCGGGGCGATTGATCTGTCTTATGGGCTGATTGCGGCCCCTTTCGCGCTGTTCGTCGTTCCGTGGCCCGAGCCGCATATGTGGCCGATTTTCGCCGTCGTGTTTGTGATCCATGTTGGCTACAAACTTGCGCAAAGCTACACCTACGCGCTTGGCTCCTACACCGTTGTCTATCCGGTCGTCCGCGGCACCGGGCCGTTGTTCACTGTTATAGGCGCGGGACTTTTGTTCGGGGAACATTTCACTTGGGTGCAGTGGGGCGGCGTGGCGACGCTGGTGGCCGGAATATTCGCGCTTGCGGCCTATAACCTGCGGCATTGGCAGTTGGGGCGCGATCAGTTGAAACCGGCGCTGGCGATGGCGGTCGTGACCGGGTTGTTTGTCGCGGCCTATACCACCTATGACGCCTATGGCATCCGCGCGACGGCCAACCCCTTCACCTTCCTGGCTTGGTTTTTCTTCATCGACGGTTTCTTCATGCCTGTGATCGCGGCACTGCGTTGGTGGAACATGCCCGATCGCCCCGCGCTTGGCCCGCTGATGGGGCGCGGCGTGTTGGGGGCGGTCGTGGCCTATTTTAGTTTCGGGTCGATCATGTTGGCGACGCGTCTGGACAATGTGGGCGAAGCCGCCGTTCTGCGCGAAACATCGACAGTGTTTGCAGCCCTTATCGGCTGGCTTGTGCTAAAAGAACGGGTCGGGCCGCGTCGCCTGACGATGATGGCTTTGATCGCGGCGGGCGCCGTGATAGTCGAGATGGGCGCATAAGGAGGCACCATGCAAGACAAGCAGGCAACACCCGCCCTCAGGGCAACGCTGGAATATGGACCGATCATCCTGTTCTTCGTGGCCTATACGTTCCTGAAGGATCGCAGCTTCATGGTTGCGGGCACCGAATATTCAGGCTTTGTCGCGGTGACGGCGATGTTCATTCCGGTGCTGGCACTGGCAACTTTGGCGATGTGGAAGATCACCGGCCACCTGTCGAAAATGCAGATCGTGACGCTTGTGCTGGTGGTCGGCTTTGGCGGCATGTCAATCTGGTTCAATGATGAACGCTTTTTCAAGATGAAACCGACGATGATCTATGTGCTGTTCGCCGGAATTCTGGGCTTCGGGCTGATGCGCGGCACCAGTTATCTTGAGGCCGTGATGGACCGCGCCCTACCATTGGAGCGGGCGGGCTGGATGATCCTGACCAAGCGGCTGGCGCTGTTCTTTCTTGGCCTTGCCATCGCGAACGAGGTGATTTGGCGCAGCATGTCCACCGATACCTGGGTGAATTTCAAGACCTTCGGCCTGCCGCTGGCAATGTTCGCGTTCTTCATGACACAGGCCGGACTGTTCAAACGCTATGGCACGGAAGAGGACGCCAGCGAAGGCTGACGCCCCTGTGTCGCACAGCGACTAACGTTTAAACAGCACCTCTTGCGCCTTCCGGTCGCTTTGTGGATCGCTGCGTTGGTCGGATGCAACGGCGCGGCCGCGTTGCACTGCTGGGCGCGCGCCCACCTCATCAAGCCAGCGCGCAAGGTTGGGTTTGTCGTCCAGCGACTGTTCCTGGCCTTCCCACAATGATGCCCAGCCCCACGCCGCCATATCCGCGATGGAATAGGAGTCGCCTGCCAGATACTGATTGTCTGCAAGCTGCCGATCCATCACGCCGTAAAGCCGTGCAGTTTCAGCGCGATAGCGATCTTTGGCATAGGGCAGATCGTGGGGCGGATCCATCGCAGGTGCGTATTTCAAAAAATGATGCGCCTGTCCGGCCATCGGCCCCATGCCACCCATCTGCCACATCAGCCATTGGTCCACCGCGACCCGTTCCCGCTCGGTTTTGCCGCAGAATAGCCCGGTCTTGCGCGCCAGATATTGCAGGATCGCGCCGGACTCGAAGATCGAAATCGGCGCTCCATCAGGTCCGTCCGGGTCGACGATTGCGGGCATTCGGTTGTTTGGCGCAATCTTCAGAAAATCAGGGTCGAACTGGTCGCCTGCGCCGATATCCACCAGCTTGACGTCATAGGGCAGCGCCATCTCCTCAAGTGCGATCGAGATTTTCCAGCCGTTCGGCGTGGGCCAATAATAAAGCTCTATGGGTTTGGGCATCGGGGCCTCCTTTCTGTTGCAGGCAGGATGACAGGTGGCGCACGAATGGCAACACCGCGGATAGGTGCGCGCGGTCACGATCCGGTGCGCCCAAACTCCTTGCCCCCTTGACGCAAAATCGTACAGACAGTAACGCTTTCGCGTGGGGATTTGTTCACCGGATTGCAGGCCACGTAAAATAAACTGCTAAAGAGGTCAGGGATCTTGCGGGCGATATGCTCTGCAAAAATACCCCCGACGCTCGTGAGGCGGTGGGGGTATTTTGTGCGAAAGGAACGCGCGGTGACAGGCAGATCAAAACGGACAACGGCGGTGCATGGCGGCACGCGCCGCAGCCAGTATAACGAAGTCAGCGAAGCGATCTTTCTGACGCAAGGTTTCGTTTATGACAGTGCGGAACAGGCCGAGGCACGCTTTATCCAAAGCAGCCGGGAAGAGTTTATCTATGCCCGCTATGGCAACCCCACCGTTGCCATGTTTGAAGACCGGATGGCCGCGCTTGAAGGGGCCGAGGACGCTTTTGCGACCGCCTCGGGCATGGCGGCTGTCAACGGCGCGTTGATGTCCTTGCTGAAGGCTGGTGACCATGTGGTTGCCGGGCGGGCGTTGTTTGGATCATGCCTCTATGTTCTCGAAGACATCCTTGCGCGGTTTGGGGTCGAGGTGACGCTGGTGGATGGCACCGACCTTGACGCATGGCGCGCAGCCGTGCGCCCCGACACCGCTGTCTGTTTTTTCGAAAGCGTGTCCAATCCCGCACTTGACGTGATCGACATCGAAGGTGTCGCCAAGATCGCACACGACGTTGGCGCCTCCGTCGTCGTGGACAACGTATTCGCGACCCCAGTATTCAGCCGTGCGATCGACCAAGGTGCCGATGTCGTTGTTTATTCCACCACGAAACATGTGGACGGGCAGGGGCGGTGTCTTGGCGGTGTGGTGCTGGGCACGCAGGAGTATATCCGCAAAACGCTGGAGCCTTACCTGAAACACACCGGCGGCGCGATGAGCCCGTTCAATGCGTGGGTCATGCTGAAGGGGTTGGAGACAATGGAGCTGCGCGTGAAGGCGCAAGCAACCTCTGCGCTTGAGATTGCGCGCGCTTTGGAAGGCCACGAAAAACTGGCCCGCGTCATACATCCGCTTCTGGACAGCCATCCGGACAAGGCGTTGGCCGAACGCCAAATGGTTGGCGGGGCAGGCACCGTTCTGGCACTGGAACTGGCTGGCGGGAAAGAGGCAGCGTTCCGGTTTCTGAATGCGCTTGAGATCGTGTTGATTTCTAACAACCTTGGCGACGCGAAATCCATCGTGACGCATCCAGCGACGACGACACATCAACGTCTGCCCGATGACCAGAAAGCGCAGTTGGGGATTACCCCGGGCCTTTTGCGCCTCTCCATCGGGCTTGAGGATACGCAAGACCTGGTTGCGGATCTGACCGGTGCCTTAAACGCCGCCTGATCTGTCGTATCTTTCGTATCGTGTTTGGAAAAACTCTGCCACATGCCTATGTTGGTAGGGTGCGACAGGACCGGAGGGTTCGCGATGAACCAGATGAAACGCAAAGGGGGCGCTGCCCCGGACGAGGCCGCGGCGCGCGACGCGCTTGAGGTTCTGCGCCACTGGGCCAGAACGGCGGACCCGGTCGAGGTGGCAAAGCTTGACCCCGCGATTGCGCGTCTGTTGCCGGGGGCCGAGTTGCCCAATTACCCGGACCTCAGCCGCGATTACCCATCTGACTTTGCGCCAGATGTTGCCTATAAGGCGACCATGCCTGACCTGCAAAACGGCCCTGCCAGCCTGATCCAAGGGGCCAAGCGACATATTCAGCATGTGGGCATCTCGAATTTTCGCCTGCCAATTCGGTATCACACGCGCGATGGCGCAGATGTGACACTTGAGACAGCTGTTACCGGCACGGTCAGTCTGGAGGCAGGCAAGAAAGGCATCAACATGTCGCGCATCATGCGCAGCTTCTATGGCCATGCCGAAAAGACCTTCAGCTTCGATGTGATCGAGGCCGCGTTGGACGACTACAAAACCGATCTGGAAAGCTTGGACGCGCGCATAGAAATGCGCTTTTCCTACCCCGCGCGGGTCGAAAGCCTGCGGTCTGGCCTGTCTGGCTATCAATATTACGACATTGCGCTGGAATTGGTCGAACACCGCGACCAGCGGCGCAAGTTCATGCATCTGGACTATGTCTATTCCTCGACTTGTCCGTGTTCGCTGGAATTGTCCGAACATGCGCGGCAGATGCGGGGCCAGTTGGCAACGCCGCATTCGCAACGGTCGGTTGCGCGGATCTCGGTCGAGAAGATCCACCAGCCCAACCATACCCTGTGGTTTGAAGATCTGATCGACATCTGTCGCGGCGCGGTGCCCACGGAAACCCAGGTGATGGTCAAGCGCGAGGATGAACAAGCCTTTGCCGAACTGAACGCCGCGAACCCGGTTTTCGTCGAAGACGCCGCGCGGCTGTTTTGCGAGCATTTGCAGCAAGACGCGCGCATCGGGGATTTTCGTGTCGTTGCCAGCCATCAGGAAAGCCTGCACAGCCATGACGCCGTGTCGATCCTGACCGAAGGCGAAACGTTCGAGGCCGAGAGCCTTGACCCCAAGCTGTTTTCGACCCTGTTTCACGTCGGTTAGCGCCGCCCCGGCCGCAGAACAGATCGGACACAGGCCTCGCGCCATGCGACCCTCAGCACCATCTGATCCTTGACAGTTTGCGCGGGTGACGCCAACCCTTCCCGAATGTTCGATCTGCGACCAGTTGTATATGTCATCGGCCTTCTGGTCGCCGCGCTTGGGGTGACCATGCTGATCCCAATGGGGGTCGACCTATATTATGACAGCCCCGGTTGGGCGGTTTTTCTGGAAAGCGCGGTGATCACCACCATGATCGGTGCATCGATGGCGTTGGCCACCGCCAATGGTGTCGGCGAGGGGCTTTCGATCCAGCAGACCTTTTTATTGACCACTGGTGTCTGGGTGGCGCTGCCGATTTTTGGTGCGTTGCCTTTCGTCCTGTCTGAGGTCGGAGTGCGCCCCGTCGATGCGTTTTTCGAGGCGATGTCGGGCCTGACCACCACCGGATCAACCGTGTTGTCGGGGCTGGATGATATGCCCAAGGGGCTTTTGTTCTGGCGCGCGCTTTTGCAGTGGTATGGCGGCATTGGGATCATCGTCGTCGCGATGGTCTTTTTGCCTGAACTTCGGGTTGGCGGGATGCAGATTTTCCGGTCCGAGGCGTTTGATACAATGGGCAAGGTTTTGCCCCGGGCAGCCCAGATCGCCGGGCGCATCAGCCAGATTTATGTTGGTCTGACGCTTCTATGCGCCGCCACCTATGTTGCGGTTGGCCTGCCCCCGTTCGAGGCGGTTTACCATTCCCTCACCACACTTTCGACGGGGGGCTTTTCGTCCACCGACAGATCGTTCGGGGCGTTTCAAGGCGCGCCGGAATATGTCGCCTCGGTCTTCATGATTTTGGCCAGCTTGCCCTTCGTGCGTTATATCCAGTTGCTTGCTGGCACCGCACAGCCGATCCTGCGCGACTCGCAAATCCGGGTCTATCTGACGATCATCTTGACGATTACGCTGGCGATGACCCTGTTCAGGCTGGTGGCGAACGGCGATCATCTGGAACACGGGTTTCGCGAGGGGCTGTTCAACGTCACCTCGATCATCAGCGGCACGGGGTATGCCAGCGTCGATTACCAGCTCTGGGGTGCGTTTCCGGTGGTCGTGTTCTTCTTCGTTGGCCTGATCGGCGGTTGTGCCGGGTCGACCGCCTGTTCGATCAAGGTGTTCCGCTATCAACTGCTGTTTTCGTCGATCAAGGCGCAGATCCGCGCGATCCATTCGCCCCACGGCTTGTTCATGCCCCGCTATGCAGGGCGCCGCGTGGATGAGGAGGTCTTGTCCTCGGTCATGGGGTTCTTCGTGTTTTTTGTGGTGACGCTGGGGATCGTTGCCGTGCTTCTGGGCATGACCGGGCTGGACTTCACCACGTCGGTTTCGGGGGCGGCAACTGCGGTTGCCAATATCGGGCCGGGTCTGGGTGATATCATCGGGCCTGCCGGCAACTTTGGCAGCTTGAATGATACTGCGAAGTGGATACTTGCCCTGACCATGCTGATCGGGCGGCTAGAGGTTCTGGCCGTTTATGTCCTGTTCACCGTGTCGTTCTGGCGCGGCTGAGAAGCCGGCCCAAAGGGGCAGGCTTTGCAGCAGGTGTTCGCAAGGATAAGCAAACGTCGGTCAGTTCCAGCAGCTAACCAGAACGGTCATATCCGCCGCCCGTGCGTTCAGGTCCACCGGGTCAATCGAGGCCACCGGATCGGTTGCCTGAGCCGTGACGCCATTGTCGGACAGGAACTTCGTGATCGAAGCGGCATCCAGCGCAAAGCTGACGCCTTCGGGCAAACTGCGGCCTGCGGGGGCTTGGTTGGGCAACAGCATTCCCGTCACCGCGCCGCCGGCGTCCAGAACCGGCCCGCCCGCGTCGCCCGGCAGGGCCGCCAAAGTCAGGCGGTTCAATTCGTTCTCGCCGTTCAGGCCCTCAAGCTCGGACAGGCTGCCATAGGTCAGGCTGGGTGCGCTCAGCCGACCTTCAAAGGAATAACCTGCGACTGCCACATCCGACTTCAGACGTGGGTCGACAGACAGGAACGCCGCATGTGCCAAAGGGGCCAGCGGGTCTTTGGGTTTCAGCAGCGCCAGACCGTGCGCGTCGTCCAGTGCAACGATTTCCGCATCATAAGCGTCGTCGATGGTGATGCGCGCGCATTCCTGCACGGCCGCGGCGGTGGTCACGATCATACCCTGCCCATCGACGAAAAAGCCCGACCGCGACAGGTTCGGCCTGCGGATATCCAACCCTGACACAAGGTCAAGACTTTGGGTTGCCGCATCCAGCCCTGCATTGTCGGCCAAGGCTTGTGGCCCAAGCGAGGCAAAGCTTGCTTTCATATCACCCAGCACCATATTGCGCCGCTTTTCGTCCCCCACCGGCCAAATCAGCGTGAAGCCTTTGACGGTCCCATCCACAAGTTCGGCTTGGGTATAGGACGTGATCTTGCCGTCCGTCCCTTCGATGGTGAACGAGCTGTCCCGGCGCTGGCGCGGGCCGTCGACCGGCATGATCTCTAGCGATTGCAGAATGTCGTAAAGGCCGTAAAGCGTGTTCTGATCGCCAGTCTGGCTGATCAGAAGCACGCGCACGCCGCTGTCTTCTTTGGTGTCGAAATGGACGAACGGGGCTTCGTAATGCGAAAATTCAACCATCGCACCGGGAATGGCGACCGATATACCGGCCTTTTGATCTTCGTAAGGACGGATGCCCATTGAGGCGATGATGGTCTGAAAACTTGTTAAAAGCTCGTCGCGCTGGCGAGTGGTCAGAACGCCGGTCGGGTCATAGCCGCGATCAGACTGCCATGCGGCCATTGACCGGCGTGTGCCCGCCCCGAATGCACCGTCGATGGCGGCGGTGTAATACCCTTCCCATTTCAGCGCGACCTGAAGCGCCTTGCGTTGCGCGCGGTCCAACTGGCGTTCGCTGTTCAGCGCCTCGCGCCGGGTTTCAAAGCGCGGCGGCTCGGGTTGGGTCTGGGGTGTGGATGTGTTGGGTTGGGCCACCGACGCGACTTGATCGCCGGCTGCCGAGGATGGCGTGCTGCTGGCGGTGTCAGTTTCCGCCGAAGCGGCCAGCGGTTCGGTGCCAAGCGCATTGACGCCCACCGGCCAGAACTGCTGCCGCAGCTTATTGGAATAGGTGATGAAGCTGTCACGCGGGATCAGGCCTGCGTTTTTCAGGGACCGAAGCTGGATTTTCGCGGCGTCCTCGGTATATGGGCCCAGAATGATGCCATACCAGTTGCCACCGATGCGAAACCCGTTCACGCCGTCCAGCCGCCCGGCATAGCTGCGCACCCGATCGTTGGCCTCGGCCAAGGTAGGCTGCGCCTCGATCTGGATCCAGAACAGGTTTTCCGCCTGCGTCCCGGATGCGGCTCGCGTATCTTGCTGGGCCGTTGCTGGCAGGCTGATCAAGCTTGTCGCAAGTCCGGTGAAAAGGGCAGCAGCAATACGTTTCGTCATGGAACCTCGTGGCCTTCCGGCGCGGCTTGAAATTGTTGTGGCGTATCGTGCGATATGCCCGGATCGTGTTATTTCCAAGATGGGAATATGACAGTTTCGCGGGGCGGGTCCAGCGGCTTCGTCAATTTTAACCTGAAACGCGGCGGTTGGGTTCAAAACATGCGCCTGATCGCGGAAAATCGCCCCTTTTCGCGCGTTGACCCGGTCAGACCCAGCCCGTATTGAGGGCTGACATTCCGGCAACGACCAGATGGGCAGGGCCATGGCCAAAAGCGACACGCGTCCGAAAAGTTTTCAAGAGATTATCCTGCGGCTTCAGAATTACTGGGCCACGCAAGGCTGCGCAATGCTGCAACCTTATGACATGGAGGTTGGCGCGGGCACCTTCCATCCCGCCACCACCCTGCGCTCGCTCGGCCCGCAGCCATGGGCGGCGGCCTACGTGCAGCCCTCACGCCGCCCGACCGACGGGCGCTATGGCGAGAACCCGAACCGGTTGCAGCATTATTATCAGTATCAGGTGCTGATCAAACCCAGCCCGCCCGATCTGCAAGACCTGTATCTTGGCTCGTTGCAGGCCATCGGAATCGATATGGACCTGCACGACATCCGTTTCGTCGAAGATGACTGGGAAAGCCCCACGCTGGGCGCCTGGGGTCTTGGCTGGGAAGTCTGGTGCGACGGTATGGAAGTCAGCCAGTTCACCTATTTCCAGCAAGTTGGCGGCCATGACTGCCACCCGGTCTCGGGCGAGCTGACCTATGGGATCGAGCGTCTGGCGATGTATATCCTTGGCGTCGATCACGTCATGGACATGCCGTTCAACGACCCCGGCGCACCGATCCCGCTGAGCTATGGTGACGTGTTCAAGCAGACCGAGGAAGAATATGCCCGTTGGAATTTCGACGTGGCCAATACCGATGTTCTGCTGAAACAGTTCGAAGAGGCCGAGGCCGAATGCAAAGCCATCCTTGATCAGGCCCCGGTGGACCCAAAAACCGGCAAACGCATCGTCATGGCGCATCCCGCTTATGATCAATGCATCAAGGCCAGCCACTTGTTCAACCTGCTGGATGCGCGCGGCGTGATTTCAGTCACCGAGCGTCAGGCCTATATCGGGCGGGTGCGCGCGCTGGCCAAACTGTGTGCGGATGCCTTCGTGCAGACCCGCGCCGGCGGCTGGACAGACGGGAACGCGGCGTGAGCGGCAGGATCATTGGAATATTCATCGTGGTAACGGCACTGATCGCGGGCATCGCCATCTACTGGCTGCAACTTTATGCGTTCTATGACGACGTGTCGTCGGACACCGAATTGCGTATGACGAATGTCGTGACGGGCGAACCAGAAGTTGTGCTTTATGACAGCTTTCAGGGGATCGACGCCGATAGCTCTCCGCTTCGGTTTCGGGGCTGTTTCACCACGACGATGAGCCTTGCGATGCTGACCGAGACGTTTGAGACCTATGAAAACGCCACGCCCCTGACCGCGCCCAACTGGTTTGATTGCTTTGACGCCAGCCAGATCGGTGCGGCCCTTGAAACCGGCGAGGCGATCGCCTTTCTGGGCGAACGCAATATTCAGGACGGGGTGGATCGCGTGGTCGCGATCTTTCCCGATGGCCGGGGTTATGCCTGGCACCAGCTGAACGAAAAATACAGCGAGTGAACGATATGCCCGACCTGCTGATTGAACTCTTTTCCGAAGAAATCCCGGCGCGGATGCAGAAACGCGCCGCGGATGATCTGAAAAAACTTGTGACCGATGGTCTGGTCGAGGCGGGGTTGACCTATGCTGGTGCCCACGCGTTGTCGACACCACGCCGCTTGACGCTGGCAATCGAAGGGCTGTTGGACAAATCGCCTGACACGCGCGAAGAACGCAAGGGCCCGAAAGTGGGCGCGCCTGACAAGGCCATTGAAGGCTTCCTGCGCGGCGCTGGCCTGACCCGCGACCAGCTTGAGGAACGTGAAACCCCGAAAGGACCGGTCTATTTCGCGCTGATCGAAAAGAAAGGCCGCCCCGCCGCCGAGATCGTCGCCGAGGTTCTGGAAGCCACGATCCGCAACTTCCCGTGGCCCAAGTCGATGCGTTGGGGCGCGGGCAGCCTGCGGTGGGTGCGGCCCTTGCACTCGATCCTGTGTCTTTTGTCGGATGAGGCAGGCGCAAGCATCGTGCCGGTGGATATTGACGGGATCAAGGCAGGCGACACCACCGAAGGTCATCGCTTCATGGCCCCCGGCCGCTTCGCCGTAACGGGCTTTGCCGATTACGAAGCCAAACTGAAAGCCGCCAAAGTCATCCTGTCGCCGGAAGAACGTGCCGATCATATCTGGGCCGAAGCGCAGAACGCTGCCTTCGCCCAAGGGCTGGAAATCGTCGAGGACAAGGGTCTGCTGGCCGAAGTCGCGGGGCTGGTCGAATGGCCCGTCGTGTTGATCGGCGATATTGACGATGAATTCATTCCACTGCCGCCTGAAGTGCTTCAGTCCTCGATGCGTGAACATCAGAAGTTCTTTTCGGTGAAGAACCCTAAATCTGACCTGATCGAGAAATTCGTGACCGTCGCTAACCGTGAAACCGCCGACCACGGGGCCACTATTCTGGCCGGCAATCAGAAGGTGTTGTCGGCCCGTCTGGCCGATGCGAAATTCTTCTGGGAAAATGACCTGCGCATCGCGGAAACCGGCGGGCAGGCGTGGTTGGGCAGCCTGTCAAACGTGACGTTTCATAACAAACTGGGCACGCAGGGCGAACGGATCGAACGTATTGCCCAATTGGCCCGCGCTATTGCGCCCTTGGTTGACGCCGACACGGACCTGACAGAACAGGCCGCGCGTTGGGCCAAGGCCGATCTCTCGTCCGAAATGGTGTATGAGTTCCCCGAACTTCAGGGCTTGATGGGCAAGTATTATGCCACTTCGGCGGGTTATTCTGCGCAGGTCGCAGATGCGGCGCTGGACCATTATTCCCCCCTTGGGCCGACGGATGATGTGCCCTCGGCGCCCGTGTCTGTTGCGGTCGCGCTGGCTGACAAGTTGGATATTCTGACCGGGTTCTGGGCCATCGACGAAAAGCCTACGGGATCGAAAGACCCGTTCGCGCTGCGTCGCGCGGCCCTTGGGGTGATCCGGTTGATCCTGAACAACGACCTGCGCCTGTCGCTGGTCAAGCTTTTCGATGCCCAAGTCTTACGCCATGAGATCGCGTTGAACGAAAACGGGTCGGTGCGGCAGGCGTTGCTGCGCGATCTGGACAACGAAATCGCGAAACACGGCGTGTTCGGCGCGGCCATCCGCACGGTTTTGGATCATTTCGATGGCACTCTGTCCAAACATCTTGAGAAGGTGAAAGACATCCTGCCCGACATCGCGCATGACCTGCTGGACTTTTTCCATGACCGGTTGAAGGTGCACCTGCGCGACAAGGGCGTGCGCCATGACGTGATCGACGCCTGCCTTGCGATGCCAGGCAATGACGACCTGACCCTGCTGGTCAAACGGGCCGAGGCGCTGGGCGCGTTTCTTGCCACGGACGATGGTGAAAACCTGCTGCTAGGGGTCAAACGCGCGGCCAATATTCTGGCGCAGGCCGAGCAGAAGGACGGGGTCGAATACTCCTATGGGGCGGATGTCAAATTCGCTGATGCGGCCGAGGAAAAAGCCCTGTTCGCGGCCCTTGACGTGGCCGAGGCGGCCATCAAACCCGCGATCGAGGCCGAGGATTTCGCGGCCGCTATGGCCGCCCTAGCCGCGCTGCGTGCCCCCATTGATGCGTTTTTCGAAGCGGTCCAGATTAACACTGACAATCAGATCGTCCGTCGCAATCGTTTGAACCTGTTGGCGCGCATCCGTGTCATCAGTGCGGGGGTTGCGGACCTGTCGCGCATCGAAGGCTGACGCGGGGTGCAAGGCTAACTCTTGTGCGATGCGATCTGCACGTTATGGTAATCTGAGTGCTGCGTTGCAGAAATCGGGTAACATGACCTTTACAGAGATCACACCATCGGCGACCATTGAAGATGCGCGCCACGGCGGGCGGGCAAAGTGCCTGCAACGTCTGATCCGGCTTGATATGCCAGTACCGCGCACCGTCGCGCTGAGCTTTGATGCCGTTCACCGCATTTCCACGGGCGATATGCCCGATCTGGACGCGATGCTGGCGCTTTTCGGCCCCGATCCTCTTGTCTCGGTGCGGCCGTCGTCAGAGGACCCCGACTGGGGCGGCCCCGGCGCCATTCTGAATATCGGGATGAACGACGCCGTGCATGCCAAGCTGACAAGTACCCATGGCGAGGTGGCGGCGAACGCGCTTTATTTGCGGTTTATCCAAGCCTATGCGGTGCATGTTGGCCGCCTTGACCCGGACGAATTCGAAACTTTTTCGATTGCCACCGATGACGCGCTGCGCGCCGCGCTTGAGCTTTATGAAGAGGAAACGGAAAGCTATTTTCCGCAAGACCCGAAAGAGCAACTGGCCGAAATCCTGCGCTCCATGGCACGCGCTTGGGAAGGCACCACTGCGCGTCTGCTCAGGCAGGCCAAGGGGGCGCCGGCGGATGCGGGGCTGGGGCTTGTGGTTCAGAAAATGGCGCTGGGCGTGGGGCAGAATACCTGCGGCTCGGGTGTGATCAAATTCGTGGATGGCCGTACCGGGCATCGCAAAATCCGTGGGCGGTATCTGTGCAAAAGCCAAGGTCGGGACGCCTTGGCCGAAGAGGGTGATCGCGACGTCATGTATCTGACGAAAGATTCGCGCGGACGCTCGATCGAAGAGGTTCTGCCCGAGAATTTCGCGAACCTTGTCAAATTCGGTGATCTGTGTCGCACCCGCCTGCGCGAAGAGATGGAGATCGAGTTCACCATCGATAATGAAGAGCTGTTTATCCTTGACGCCGTGCGAGTCCAGCGCAGCGAACGCGCAAATGTGCGCATCGCGGTGTCACTGGCCAATGACGGGATCATTAGCCGTGAAGATGCCGTTCTGCGCATCCCGCCCCGCGCGCTCAGCGAACTGTTGCACAGCCAGTTCGACCCCACGGACAAACGTGATCGCTTCGGGCTGGGCATCGCCGCCAGTCCCGGCGCGGCGACTGGGAAGATTGTGTTCAACGCCCGCGCGGCGCAGGCTGCGGCGGCGAAGGGGGACGATTGCATCCTTGTGCGCAGCGAAACCAGCCCCGAGGATATCCGCGGCATGCACGCCGCGCGGGGTATCCTGACCGTTCGCGGCGGGATCACCAGCCATGCAGCGGTGATTGCACGGGGGCTGGGTCTGCCCTGCGTGGTTGGGGCGCAGGATCTGATGATCGACGAAAAGCAACGCAAGCTCGCCACTCGTGATGGGCGCAGCTTCACCGAAGGTGATGTGATCAGCATCGATGGCTCTACCGGCGAGGCATATGCAGGCGCCGTCACCATGTTGTCGCCAGAACTGGGCATCGCGTTTCAGACGCTTATGGAATGGGCGGATGACTTTCGCGACATCGGCGTTCGGGCCAATGCCGACACGCCGCCCGATGCGCGCAACGCAAGGATGTTTGCCGCCGAAGGGATCGGCTTGTGCCGCACCGAACATATGTTCATCGACGATGACCGCCTTCTGGCCATGCGCGAAATGGTGTTTGCTGACCATGCCGATGACCGCCGCGCGGCACTCGACCGCCTGCTGCCCATGCAGCGCGCCGATTTCACCGAGCTGTTCGAGATCATGCAGGGTCTGCCCGTCTGCATCCGGCTGTTCGATCCACCGTTGCACGAATTCCTGCCACATGGGCGCGAAGGTCTGCGCGAACTGGCCGAGGCACTTGACT
Organism: Aliiroseovarius sediminis; assembly: GCF_022678485.1. Classification (GTDB taxonomy): domain Bacteria; phylum Pseudomonadota; class Alphaproteobacteria; order Rhodobacterales; family Rhodobacteraceae; genus Aliiroseovarius; species Aliiroseovarius sediminis. The sequence continues at coordinate 92,734 of NZ_JALBYP010000026.1, read as the reverse complement.
TGCCCCTGCGCGATGTCGAACGGCGTGTCGCGGGCCTGCGCGAATTCAATCCGATGTTGGGAATGCGCGGTGTGCGGCTGGGCATCACTGTGCCCGAGATCTATGATATGCAGGCCCGCGCCATTTTCGAAGCAACGGTCGAGGCATCAAAGCGCGGTGATCCGGTTGTGCCCGAGGTGATGATCCCACTTGTGTCAGCCAAGCGCGAGGTCGAGATCGTGAAAGCCCGTGTTGATGCGGTTGCCGCCGAAGTGCGGATCGAAACCGGTGCGGATTTCACCTATCGGTTGGGCGTGATGGTCGAAACTCCGCGCGCAGCGCTTAGGGCGGGCGAGATTGCGCAACACGCCGCGTTTCTGTCCTTTGGCACCAATGACCTGACCCAAATGACTTATGGTCTGTCGCGCGACGACGCGGGTCGGTTCATGGGCGAATATGTGTCGCAAGGCGTGTATGAAGAGGACCCGTTTCACACGCTGGACACCGATGGTGTGGGCGAGCTTTTGCAAATCGGTGCCGCCCGCGGACGGGACGTGGACCGCGACCTGACCCTATCAATCTGCGGCGAACATGGCGGCAACCCAGAATCAATCCGATTCTGCCGTGATGCCGGGTTCGACTATGTTTCGTGCTCCCCTTTCCGCGTGCCGGTGGCGCGGCTCGCCGCTGCCCATTTGGCGTTGGAAGATTATGTGCGAAAAGATCTTGCAACTGATTGATTTAAAAAAGCAATAAAAACGGTGATATACACGTGGTTTCGCCGTGTTTCTGCGCCTTTACACTGTGACAACCTGCCGGGCTGGACGCATTGGCGCTTTTTTTGCTATTCAACCGCACGTCACCTGAACCCAAAAGGTGTGGGGGAAACGAAATGAACCAACTTCTTATGAAGATGGCGGCGTCAGTTTGCGTCGCGCTGACCATGTTAACGGCTCCGGCATCGGCTGGTACAGACGGTGTGGCCCAAGCGAACGCTAATCCGTTCGGGCTTTTATTGTCGCAAGACCGGGCAGGCGTAGGGGCGATGACAGGTGACCGGATCGCCGCTTTGGGCACCTTGCCGACCGCGCGGTCAGTCAAACAGGGGGGCGAGGTCCTATCCTCCAAATACTCCACCAAATGGTTGTCTACACAGCCCCGCCCGCAGCAAGACGCCGAATGGCGCTGCATGACCGAGGCGCTGTATTTCGAAGCCCGTGGTGAAACGCTGAAGGGGCAATTTGCTGTGGCCGAGGTGATCCTGAACCGGGTAGACAATCCGCGCTATCCCAATTCGGTCTGCGGGGTGATCAAGCAAGGAACGGGACGTAAGTTTGCGTGCCAGTTCACGTTCACCTGTGACGGGCGACCCGAGGTGATCAACGAACCCGCGTCCTTCGCCCGTCTGGGTAAGATTGCCCGCGCCATGCTGGATGGGACCGAACGCGCCTTGACCGGCGGGGCAACCCACTATCACACCAGCGCCGTCGCACCCGTCTGGGCCAAAAGGCTGACCCATACGACCAAGATCGGCATTCATCGCTTCTATCGCTAGCGTGTTTCTGGCCCGAAACGGCTTGGACCTGTTCGTTTTGCACTGGTCATCGGGTGCCGGATAAGGGCAATGTGCCCCCATTCTGGACGAGGGTCAAAATGACGGACGACACATCCATCGCCTTTGCTGCACTTGACCAGCGCGCAAGCCAAGAGGGCGACGCGGGCAACCCGCCCGACCGCATTTCCCTGCGCGATCATATCGTCGAAGTCGAGATCGGCGCCTTTCAGTCCGAACGCGACACCACCCAACGGCTCAGCTTCAGCGTCGTGGTCGAAGTCGCGCCCAGTGACGGCGCGCAGACCGACGACGTGGACGATATCCTTTCCTATGACACGATCACCGACGCTATTGCGGCCGAGCTTGCGGCCGAGCGTCTGAACCTGCTGGAAACACTGGCCGAGCGGATCGCGGACCGGATCTTAACCGCCCCGCAACCCCTCCGCGTGTTTCTGCGGATCGAGAAACTTGACCGCGGCCCCGGCAAGCTGGGGGTTGAGATCGTGCGCACGCGCCAAGCAGCCGCGCCAAGCGCGACCGATGATCCAGTCAGCGCTCCGGTGATCCTGTTTGTCGAGGATGCGGTCTTCACGGACGCCAAACTGCCGGACCTTGTCGACCGGCTGCGTGCTGACCCGCACGCCTTTGTCCTGTGTGTCGGCACGGGCGCGCATACCGTCCCGCAGGTGGGGCAGGCGACGGCGCAGCGGCATATCGACCTTCTGGCCATCGAACAGAACGCATGGCGCCTGGCGGCTATTGACCCGCGCTGCGTGGTCGTCGGCACACGGACCGAGCTGGACTGGGGCGTGAAGAACGACCAGATCAGTGTCTGGGCGCCCTCGAAACTGGTTCTGGATGCTGTTGACGGGCCGCGCGACACGGATGCACGCGCGCTTGCCGGCTGGCTTGCCATGACGCTGGGCGCGGACGCGCCTCAGGTCATCGCCCTCGATCACCCCTTTCTGACGGGGCGGCCATGACCCGGCGCTGCCAACCGATCCCCCGCAGCGGTGCGCCGTTCGACGGGCCGCCGTTGGCCGGATCGGCGACGGTCTGGTGCGATCAGGTGATCTTACGCGGGCGTGAGTCAGTGACAGGCCCGGTGCCCTTGGCTGATTGCGCCCCGGACGCTCAGACCCGCCTGACCGAACCCCGCGCGCCGATCTGTGGGTTGGCAATGGACCGGCCCCGGATCATGGGCGTGTTGAACGTGACGCCGGACAGCTTCTCGGACGGTGGCGATCATGCGACGCTGACCGCCGCTGTGGCGCGCGCGCGACAGATGGCTGGCGACGTCGATATCCTTGATATTGGTGGCGAAAGCACCCGACCCGGCGCCGACGATGTCACCATTGCCGACGAGATTCGCCGCACATCTGACGTGATCGCGGCTTTGCGCGCGGCAGGGGTCGAGACACCAATCTCCATAGACACCCGCAAGGCCCGCGTAGCCGAGGCTGCGTTGGACGCTGGCGCCGACATGGTCAACGACGTAGCCGCCTTCACTTTTGATCCAGAGCTTGCGGACCTTGTGGCAGAACGCGATGTGCCGGTCTGCCTGATGCACGCGCAAGGCCGCCCGGACACGATGCAGAACGACCCGCGCTATGACGATGTGCTGCTCGACGTGATGGAGTTTCTGGACGACCGCATCGCCTTTGCCACCAGCCGGGGCATCGCGCGTGAGCGGATTGTGACCGATCCCGGCATCGGCTTTGGTAAAACTCTGGAACACAATGTGACTTTGCTCAGGAACCTGTCGCTGTTACACGATCTGGGCCTGCCGGTCCTTCTTGGCGTGTCGCGCAAGCGCTTCATCGGAACCATCGGGCGGGCGGACAAGGCAAAAGACCGGATGGCGGGGTCGTTGGCGGTTGCGCTGCATGGCACCCAGCAGGGCGCACAAATTTTGCGGGTGCACGACACGTATGAAACCCGGCAGGCCATCCGCCTGCAACAGGCAATGATGGAAAGAGAGATTTGAGCAGTGGTTGATAAGCTTTTCGGAACCGATGGCGTGCGTGGTCTGGCAAATAACTGGCCGATGACCGCCGATATGGCGTTGCGCCTTGGGGCCGCTGCGGGGCGCCATTTTCGCCGCGATGGGTCGAACGGCCACCGGGTTGTCATCGGCAAAGATACACGTTTGTCGGGCTATATGCTGGAAAACGCGCTGACGGCCGGGTTGACCTCGACGGGGATGAACGTGTTGCTGCTTGGCCCGGTGCCAACGCCAGCTGTGGGCCGACTGACCCATTCGATGCGCGCGGATCTGGGGATCATGATTTCCGCCTCGCACAATCCGTTTCACGATAACGGTATCAAATTCTTCGGCCCCGATGGGTTCAAACTGTCCGATGATGATGAAGCCCAGATCGAACGGCTGGTGCATGAAGGGGTCGAACCCGTGCAGAACCACAATATCGGCCGGGCCAAGCGGATCGACGAAGGGCGGATGCGCTATACCGAGTATCTGAAAACCACCTTCCCCGACAATAAGCGCCTGAACGGGATCAAGGTCGTGATCGACTGCGCCAATGGCGCGGCCTATCGCACCGCACCGGAAACACTTTGGGAATTAGGGGCCGAGATTGTGCCCGTTGGGGTGGAACCCAATGGCAAGAACATCAACAAGGGCTGCGGGTCGACCGACACCGCGCTGGCGGCGCGCACCGTTGTCGAAACTGGCGCTGATCTGGGCATCTGTCTGGATGGCGACGCCGACCGCATCATGATCATCGACGAAAAGGGGCAGGTGGCGGATGGCGATCAGATCATGGCGCTTTTTGCCAGCCACTGGGCGCGCGCCGGTCGCCTGAAGGGCGGGGCGCTGGTGGCCACCGTAATGTCGAACCTTGGGTTAGAGCGTTTCCTGTCCGACCAAGGCTTGCAGCTGCTGCGCACCAAAGTCGGCGACCGCCATGTGGTCGAGGCGATGCGCAAGGGCGGCTATAACCTTGGCGGCGAACAATCGGGTCATATCGTGATGACTGATTTTGCCACGACAGGCGATGGTCTGCTGGCTGGCATCCAGTTTTTGGCTTGCATGGTCGAAACCGGCAAACCTGCGTCCGAGCTGTGCAAGATGTTCGACACCGTGCCGCAGCTTCTCAAGAACGTCCGTTATTCCGCGGGGCAAACCCCGCTTGAGGCGGACAGCGTGCAAGCCGTGATCTCGGACGCCGAGGCGAAGCTTGATGGGCAGGGGCGGTTGCTGATCCGCAAGTCAGGCACGGAACCCCTGATACGCGTGATGGCGGAATGCGAGGATGACGTGCTTCTGGGCAAGATCGTCGACGGCATCGTGGCCGAGGTCGAAGCCGTCGCTGCGACCGGTTAAGCGTCCCGACCGCCGAGCATCTTTTTCAGGCTGGCCCATTGACTGATCGCAAGCCCCGTCAGGATCAGCGCAAGAGCGATGAAAAAGCGCAAGGGCAGCACCTCGGACAAGACCCAGGCACCGAAGACCATCGACCAGACGGGCACCTGATAATTGACCAGTGTCATGAACACCGACCCGGCGCTGCGGATAACCGACACCCTCAGCAATGTGGCCAGCGCAGTGGGGATCAGCCCCAGCGCGATGATGGCCAGCCCCGGTTGCGCACCAGCCCAACCGGGCACGCCTTCAGTGATCAACATAAGCGGCAGCAGCAGGACCGAGCCAACCACCAGCGTCATCGCGGCCAACACCACCGGGTCAACGGGTGGACAACGTCGGGTGAAAATTGACGCGATTGAATAACACAGCGCCGCGCCGACACAGGCAAGCTGGGCCAGCGGTTCGGACCCTTGCCCAAGCTGTGCCAATCCCGACCCGATCAGTACCAAGGCACCGCAAAATCCCAACGACACGCCAATGAACTTGCGCAAGTTCAAAGGTTCGTCCGAAAAGAAATGCGCCAATGGCAGCACCATCAAGGGGATGGCCGACATCGATAGCCCAGCAAAGGCCGACGGCACATATTGCTGGCCCCAGCTCAGCAGAACGAAGGGCAGGGCAGTCGACAGAATGCCAATCCAGATGATCGCTGTCCAAAGCGTCCTGTTCCAGCCCGGTATCCGGCGCCCGGTTGCGATCATGCCGGCCAACAGTGCCACTGCCCCCAACGTCGTGCGGGCGGTTGCGACTGTGACCGGGCCATAGCCGTCCAGCGCAATGGTCACCACCATGAAGGTCGCACCCCAGATCAGGCCCAACGATATGACGCCGCCCCAATCGCGGCGTGTGGGTTGGTCGGTCATCTTGTGGCCCGTGCAAAAAGTGAATGGGGCGCCGGTATTCGACGCCCCACCTGATCTGATGCGCGGGTCGATTGCAACCCGCCGCGAAGCTTGATCCGGATCAGTTCTTCTCCTGATCGACCAGCTTGCCAGCCGAGATCCAAGGCATCATGTCGCGCAGTTTCTTGCCGACAACCTCGATCTGGTGCTCGTCATTGGCGCGACGCGACGCTTTGATGGTCGGCTGCCCCACAGCGTTCTCCAGCATGAAGTCACGAACGAAACGGCCCGACTGGATGTCAGTCAGCGTTTCTTTCATGGCTTTCTTGGTGGCCTCATAGGGCAGGATGCGCGGGCCAGAGACGTATTGACCGTATTCCGCCGTATTCGAGATCGAGTAATCCATGTTGGCAATCCCGCCTTCATAGATCAGGTCCACGATCAGCTTGGTTTCGTGCAGACATTCGAAATATGCCATCTCGGGCGCATAGCCTGCTTCGACCAGGGTCTCAAAACCGCAACGGATCAGTTCAACAATGCCGCCGCACAGAACGGCTTGTTCGCCGAACAGATCGGTTTCGCATTCCTCGCGGAAGTTCGTCTCGATGATGCCCGAGCGCCCGCCACCGATGGCCGAGCAATAGGACAGGCCGATTTCCAGCGCCTTACCGGTGGCGTCGGTGTCAACGGCCACAAGGCAGGGCACGCCGCCGCCTTTCTGGTATTCGCCGCGCACAGTATGGCCGGGGCCTTTGGGGGCCATCATGATGACGTCGACGCCTTCTTTCGGCTCGATCAGGCCGAAATGGACGTTCAGGCCGTGAGCAAACGCAATGGCGGCACCCGGCTTGATGTTGTCATGCACGTATTTCTTGTAGGTCTCGGCCTGCAATTCGTCGGGCATGGTGAACATGATCAGGTCACACCAGGCAGCCGCTTCGGCGATACCCATGACTTCCAGCCCTTCGGACTGGGCCTTCTTGGCGGATTTCGACCCTTCGCGCAGGGCGACCACAACGTTCTTCGCACCCGAGTCGCGCAGGTTCAGCGCGTGGGCGTGGCCTTGGCTACCATAGCCTAGAATGGCCACCTTCTTGTCTTTGATCAGGTTGATGTCGCAATCGCGATCATAATAAACGCGCATATTGGGCGCTCCTTCCATCGGTTTCATTCTGCTGGGCATCTTAGGGATGCGGGGGCGGGGTGGCGATATGAGAACCGGCATATTCTTTAGCCAAGATGGATATTTCAATTCGTTATAGGTGCTGATAATGATGAAATCATGCTTGATGACACTGACAGGCGCATTCTAAGACAGATGCAAGGCGACCCGGCGATGGCCGCACCCGACCTTGCACACCTAACAGGCATGTCCACCGCACGCCTGTCCCGCCGCATTGAACGGCTGCGAGACCGCAATATCCTGCGAGGGCCGCGGGCCGTCATCAACTGGCGCGCCTTGGGCTACACGGTCGAGGTCAGCTTGCGCATCACGCTGGACAAAACACAGGCGCGGGCATTTGACGAGTTCATCGCCGCCGCGCGTGACATCCGCGAGGTGATCGAGATCCAGACCTTTCTGGGCCGCGTTGACGTCCGCTTGTCCGTCATCGCCCGCGACATGGCGCATTATCAGGCGATCTATCGCGACCAACTGCTATCACTACCCCATATCGCGGATATCGAGGCGCTAATGCATGTTGCACGCATCAAGTCGGACGAGGCTTTGCCGCTGTGATTGATCTGGATGATATCGACCGCGCGTTGCTGCGCGCCTTGTCCAAGGACGCCACGCAATCGGCGGGGGCGTTGGGGCGTGATGTCGGGCTGAGCCAACCGGCAACATGGCGTCGGATCAAGCGACTGACCGATCACGGCGTGATCGCTGGGCGGCGGTTGGATCTTGATCGCGAGGCCTTGGGCTTTGGCGTCGCCGTCTTTCTGGGCATCAAACTGGCCACCAAGGGGCGGGTGAGCCTTGAGGATTTCGAACGCGCCGTCTGCGCTATTCCCGAGGTGCAAACGGTCGAGCATGTGCTGGGCCTTTACGACTTTCGTCTGCGTGTCGTGGCCCGCGACATTGCCGATTTCGAACGGGTCTTGCGCCGTCGCATCATGCCGTTGCCTGGCGTAGGTGATGTCGAAGCGAACGTCGTAATGTCCGAAGAACGTCGGCCCGGCCCGATTTGACACCTTCCCATCCTGCGCGATTTACGTCACGGTAACGACAACACATGGATGAGATAGGAGCCCGAAATGAAAGCCCTTTTGCCCGATATTGACCCCGATGGAATGCTGGAATTCTCGGTCGTGTTCACCGACCGATCCCTTAACCACATGTCGGCGGCCTTTCAGCGTGTGATGAACGACATTTCGTCCATTTTGAAAGACGTTTACAATGCAGATGCCGTGGCCGTTGTGCCCGGCGGCGGGACCTATGCGATGGAGGCTGTCGCGCGTCAGTTTGCCACCGGCAAACGCGTCATGGTCATCCGCAACGGCTTCTTTTCCTTCCGGTGGAGCCAGATTTTCGAGATGGGGTCGATCCCGGCGGAAGAAACGGTGATGAAGGCGCGTCGCGTCGGCAACACGCCCGACGCCCCCTTCGCACCCGCCCCGATTGACGAGGTGGTCGCCCGGATCAAGGATGAACGCCCAGACGTGGTGTTCGCGCCGCATGTTGAAACTTCCAGCGGCATGATCTTGCCGGATGACTATTTGAAAGCCGTCGCGGACGCTGTGCATTCTGTGGGCGGCATCTTTGTTTTGGATTGTATCGCATCAGGCTGCGCTTGGGTCGATATGAAAGCGACCGGCGTCGATGTGCTGATCTCGGCCCCGCAAAAAGGCTGGTCGGCGCAACCCTCTGCCGGGTTGGTGATGATGGACGAAGGGGCCCGCGAACTGGCGAAGGCGTCCACGTCGACCTCGTTCGCCGTTGATCTGGGCAAATGGCTGTCCATCATGGAAACCTATGAGGGCGGAGGCCATGCCTATCACGCGACAATGCCCACGGATGCGCTGCGTGCTTTCCGCGATACGATGTTGGAGACCAAGGAATACGGCTTCGACAAGCTTTGCGATGCGCAGTGGGAACAGGGTCGTCGGGTGCGCGAATTGCTGGCGTCAAAGGGTGTGAAATCAGTGGCGGCGGACGGGTTCACCGCGCCGGGGGTCGTCGTGGCCTATACGTCAGATCCGGATATCAAGGCCGGCAAGGCGTTTGCAGCCGAAGGTATGCAAATCGCCGCCGGAGTGCCCCTGATGTGCGATGAAGGTGACGACTATTCCAGCTTCCGTCTTGGGTTGTTTGGTCTGGACAAGCTCTATGACGTGGACGAAAGCGTCGCACGGCTGGATGCGGTCTTGTCAAAAGTGCTGTAACGAACAGGCGCGCGGGGTTCGCCCTGCGCGCCAGTCTTGCGCAGGTCTCAGCCCTTGCCGCCCGCCATCATGATCAACAGGACATAGATCACCGGAACGGTTGCCAGCGCCACCAACCCTACACCGACCAGTCCCAGGGCGGCCCAACCAAACACGAGCGCGACAATGATTGCAGCGAAGATCCCGAAAGTGATCTTCTCGGCGCGGGATTCGGCGGCTTTCTGTTCGGGGGTCTGTTCGGTTGTCATGATCGGGTTCTCCTTGTTCGCTGCGTGACGCCGGGTATCCACTGGCGCCGTTCATATTGAAATGTGACAAAGCCGCAGTGCGGCGGGATGTCGCAGGCGGGTCAACCCGGACCCAATCCTGCGCGCATTACGCGCTTGCGCATTGGGGCCACGTCATGCACGGCTTTCAATCCGAGCAATCGGATCGTCTGCACCACACTGTCGCCCGACCCCGTGACCCGGTTGAACAGGTCAATCACGCGGGCGCGCTTGGCGATGTCGCCGCTGCGGGCTTTCTCATAGGATCGCATCATGCCCGGGTTGCCCAGCGTGCCGGGCGATGCCTCGGCCAGTTCAAGCAGGGCGATCACATCGTTTAACGAGGTGTTCAGCCCCTGCGCCCCAACGGGCGGCAGGGCATGGGCGGCTTCGGCCACTACCGCGACGCGGCCCGATGTCAGCCGGTCCGCCGTCTGGGTAATGATCGGCCAGCTGGAGCGATGGCCTTTCAGCCGCATCCGGCCCAAAAGACCGGTCGAGCGGGCATACATTACCTCTTCGAATTCCGGCACGGGCATATTTAACAACTCAACCGCGCGCGGCCCCTTGTTCATCCACACGATGGCGGACGCATTCTGCCCGTCGATATCCGGCAGGGGCACGATGGTGAACGGGCCGCCTTCGTTATAGATCTCGGTCGAGATGTTGTCGTGCGGAAGATCATGCGTCACCGTAAAGGCCAGCGATTTCTGGCCATAGCGGGTGGTGGAAACGGAAATGCCCGCCGCCTCGCGCAGGGGTGACATCTTGCCGTCGGCCGCAACCGCCATCCGGGCGCGCACCGTGTCACCATTGGTCAGGGTGACGATCACCTCGCCCGTGCGCTGCACAATCGACCGAAAACCGGTGCCATAAAGCGCCGTGATCCGCGGCTGCTGTTGCAGATACCCCCATATTTCGCGCCGCACGACCCAGTTCATCAGGTTCCAGCCAAATGGCTCGTCCCCCATATCGCCGGATTGAAAAACCCGCCGGTCGCGAATTTCCGGTGGCCAACCCACCGTGTCGATGATCGCCAACTGCTCCAGCGGTTTGGCGTGGGGTTGCAGCAGTGGCCAAAGACCGATCCGGTCGAAAAGCTGTCGGGCGGGTTGCAAAAACGCCGTTGATCGCAGGTCGGATTTTTCGTCATCCGACGTTACGACGGGTGTGAACGGGTCCGCCATGACCACGGTAAATCCAGCTTCGGCGAAGGCCGCAGCACTGACTTGTCCGGCGATCCCGCCGCCCGAGATGAAGATGTCTGCATGATGGTCTGTCATGGTTCAGTCTTTCGTGTCTGCCGCGCGTTGGCCACCGATAAGATCGTTCAGGAACCCGGTCAGATCGTCGGTATGGTGATGAATATGATCCGCCGAGTGCGGGTCCGGGGCAACATGCACGGTGCGCATCCCCAATTCGTGGGGCACGGCCAAGTTGCGGGGGTCATCTTCGAACATCGCGGCAACTTTGGGGGTCAGCCCATCGCGGGCGAAGACCTTGTCAAAGGCGGCACGGTCGGGCTTAGGGTGGAAGTCCGCATGTTCGACCCCATAGATCGCGTCGAACAGGCCGCTTAGCCCGCGGGCGGCCAGCACCCTTTCGGCATAGGGGGCCGAGCCGTTGGTATAGACGATCTTGCGCCCCGGCAATTCGCGAATATTCTGGGCAAGGCCGTGATCGACCTCCAACCCCGACATGGAAATATCGTGCACGTCATGCAGGTAAGGGGCCGGGTCAACGCCGTGTTCGCGCATCAACCCGGCAAGCGTCGTGCCGTAGGTTTGCCAGTAATGGTGGCGCAGATGGTTTGCCCGGTCGCGGTCCACGCCAAGTTCGTCCATCACCCAGTTGGTCATGCGAACCTCGATCTGGTCAAACAGCCGCGCATGTGGCGGGTAAAGCGTGTTGTCCAGATCAAAGACCCACGCGCTGACATGAGAGAAATTATCGGCAATCATGGTCCCAAACTACTCGGCTTGGCTGGTGGGGGAAAGGGGGCAGACGGGAAATCGACTGCAGGTGATAGTCTGTTGCCGCCTTCGTGTTTGCCTTGGCGTGATGCACGTGATTATGTTGGCGCATTAGAACGCACGACCAAGAAACGAGGACACCGTGGCAGACGCCAAGCAGGGACAAAAAGACGCATACGAGTTGATCCTCGACGCGATAGATACCGGCACCTACAGACCGGGCGACCGTCTGGTGGAAAGTGAACTGGCCGATCGGTTCGGCGTGTCACGCACCCCCATCCGCGAGGCTTTGCAGCGGCTTGAGACACAATCGCTTCTGACCCGCGACGGGCGCAGCCTGATCGTCGCATCGCTGAGCCATAATCAACTGGCCGAACTCTACGTCGTGCGGTCCGAGCTTGAGGGGCTGGCGGCGTCATTGGCCGCGCAACACGCCACGCCGGAAGAAATCCGCGTGCTGCGCGAAATGGTCGAGGATGATCGAAAACGCCTGTCCGACCCCGCCGCCCTGTCTCGGTCGAACCGACGGTTTCACAAGCAATTGCATTTGGCGTCGCACAACCGGTATCTGGTCCAACAACTCGACCTTGTGCATCGCACCATGGCGTTGTTGGCCACCACGTCGCTGGCCGCCGAAGGGCGCAGCGAAAAGGCGATCGCCGAACATGACGCCATCGTCGCCGCGATCGAAGCGCGCGACCAGGCCGCAGCGCACGAGGCCCTGAAAACACATATTTCCAAGGCATTCGAGACGCGGATCAAGCTGGATTCAATGGCGGGGGAATGACTGCGTCCGTGTGGGGCAGGGCGTCGGTTGGTGCATCGCCCCCGGAAACAGTTGCGTCGAATTTCCCGTGCTGGGTCTTGTCCCAGTAAAACGGCTTTGTCACGATCTCGACAAAGCCTTTCATCGCAGCAAGAGATGCCAGCGGGTAATAGAAATGCAAGGTCGGCACCCAGAACCGCAACCAGCGCAGCTTTGCGTTGCTGACGGCCTGCACGCCCACTGTGATCGTCAATAGCTCGGTCGCCATGAATACCGTGCCCAGGATGATCAGAAGCTCATTCGGCATGACACCCCGCAACGGGTGGGGTAGGCCAAGGGGAAAGGCCCAGAAAGTCCACAGGATCGGGGCCAGCAGGAATTGCGACAGGCTTCCCAGAAACAGGATCTGAAAGCCCAGGAATTTCCACCACCCCAGATCGCGCCACAGCTTGCGTGGGTGGCGCATATGCACGCCATAGGTCATCGCATAGCCTTTGATCCAACGGGACCGCTGCTTGATCCATGGCCAAACACGGCAATTCGCCTCTTCCTCGGTGACGGTGTCGACAAGCTCGGTGCGATAACCATGGCGGGCCAGCCGAATGCCCAGATCGGCGTCTTCGGTAACATTGTGGGCGTCCCATCGACCCAGCGCCTCAAGCGCGTCGCGGCGAAAAAACAGCGTCGTGCCGCCCAGTGGAATGGCAAAGCCCGCCCGTTCGACGCCCGGCAGGACGATGCCCCACCAGGTCGCATATTCAACCGTGAAACAACGGCTCAGCCAATTCGTCCGCGCATTGTAGAAGTCCAGTTTGCCTTGCAGGCAGGCGACTTCTGGTCCGCGCTGGGCGAACCTGCGCACGATCTTGTGAATCTGGTCCGGTGCCGGCGCGTCTTCGGCATCGTAGACCCCGATCACCGAACCGCGACAGAAATCCAGCGCGAAATTCATCGCACGCGGCTTGGTCTTGACCACCCCGCGCGGCACGACGATCTGGCGCATCCAGCGCGGCAGGTTTGACCGGGCAAGGGTCTGCTGGGTCAGGGTGTCGTCTTCTTCGACCACCAAACACACATCCAGCAGTTCACGCGGGTAAGACAGGCGGGCGAGCCGTTCTACCAGTCGCCCGGCAATCTCGCGCTCTTTATAAAGGGGGACGAGGATCGACACAGTAGGAAGTTTTAGAAACCCGCGGTCGGCGTCGGGGGGAACGTCCGTGCCATCGGTTGCACGACCCCGCCGCCAATATTGCAGCGCCGCAATACCCTTCAGCGTCGAGTTCAGCAGCAATGTCACCACAGCCCACGCGACCAGCGTTGCAAATCCCGCGAAGGGCGACACGACGAACAAGCCAGCCAGCGCGATAAACAGCGCGGCGGCAAAGCGCGCCACCGCGCCGGTACGCCACCCCCGGCAGCTTTCGGCCTGCGTCACCCGGTTTTCGGCGTGCGCGGCCAGTGATCTGTGACGCATCGAGACCAACGCGGCCTGAATATCGCCTTCTGGCGCGATGGCCAAAAAGCAGCGCCCCCAATCGCTGGGCAAGTCCTTTTGCACGCGCTGAAATTCGTCTGGATGCGAGCAAATGATGACGGTCGCGCCGCCCGCTTGTTTCCACGGCACGATCCCGTGCCGGATGCAATAGGTCGCCCCAAGCCGGTCGATCAGCCGGACGTCGGGGGGATCGTCCTGCAAATTCGCGATCTGACAATCATATTGCTGTGCGAGCGCTGCATACAGATCGGCTTCGCGGACCCAGCCATTGGTCAGAAGGATGTCGCCAAACCGCGCGTCCTCACGCGACTGAAGTGACACCGCCATGGCAAGGTTTTCAGGGGTGAGCGCCCCCATCTCGACCAGAATCTGACCCAGCGGCTTGCGGCGGTGACGCCCCGACCCGGCGCGCGCAGAACGACGATCACCCCCTGCGGGCAGGGCATCAGACGGAACTAGACGCAGGTTGGTGGCGGGCATCAGAGGCTCTTTGCGCAATCAGACCAGAGGACCATTGCGGACTATTGGTTAACACAAGGTTAACCAAGCCACCTGAGCAAGAATTTTCTGTGCGATTTGAGGCGTTTCAGCCCCGGTCTTCCATCGCTTTGGCGAACCGCTCGAACAGGTAATAGCTGTCCATCGGGCCGGGGCTGGCTTCGGGGTGGTGTTGAACCGAAAAGACCGGGCGATCTTTCAAGCGCAGCCCACAGTTCGACCCATCGAACAAGGACACGTGGGTTTCAATCACCCCGTCGGGCAAGCTGTCGGTGTCCACCGCGAAGCCGTGGTTCATCGACGTGATTTCGACCTTGCCGGTATCGTGATCCTTCACCGGGTGGTTCGCGCCGTGGTGGCCGTGGTTCATCTTGATTGTGCTGGCGCCCAAGGCAAGCGCAAGCATCTGATGACCTAAGCAAATTCCAAAAATTGGCAGGTCCGTTGTCTCAAGAATGGTCTTGATCATCGGGACGGCGTATTCGCCGGTCGCGGCAGGATCGCCCGGGCCGTTCGACAGGAAGATCCCGTCGGGCTGGTGCTCCAGAACCTCATCTGCTGTTGCGGTCGCGGGCAAAACGGTCACGTCGCACCCTGCCGAGGCAAGACAGCGAAGAATGTTTCGTTTCGCACCATAATCTAGCGCGACAACCTTGTGGCGTGGGTTGGTTTGTGTCGGATAGCCGTCAGGCCAAGCCCACCGCATCTGGTCCCATTTATAGCTTTGCGCGCAGGTGACATCTTTCGCCAGATCCACCCCTTCCAAACCGGCAAAGTTGCGGGCTTCAGCCACCAAGGCGTCAATGTCGAAATTCCCGTCCGGATCATGCGAAATCGCCACATGCGGCGCGCCTTGCTGCCGGATCATGCGCGTCAAGCGGCGGGTGTCGATCCCGCCGATCCCGATGCGGCCGCGTTTTGCCAGCCAATCCACCAGCTTTTCGGTTGACCGCCAGTTCGAAGGTTCGGTCGGGTCCCACTTGACCACCAGACCAGCCGCGACCGGATCGCCGGCTTCATCATCTTCGGGGTTCACACCGACATTGCCGATATGCGGAAAGGTGAAGGTGACGACCTGACCGGCATAGGACGGGTCGGTCATGATCTCTTGATACCCTGTCATCGCGGTGTTGAAGCACAGCTCGGCGGTGGTGATGCCGGTGGCGCCAAAGCCGTGACCATAGAATATGGTGCCATCGGCAAGGGCCAAGCAGGCGGTGGGTTTTGCGCCAACTGGGGCGGTGGCAGCGGTCATGGGGCGACTCCCGAACGTCAAATCTGCGTGAAACTAGTGTCGCGGGCGGGTAAGGTCAAGGGGCGGTCGATTCCACAACCATTTTCACTGATCGTTTATTTTCAATGACTTACATGTGTTGAAGCCCGGTTGAATGCTTGCCCCCTTTTCGGTAAATTGCGAGCTTCGTAACGGTCACAGCAAACGGATGGTGCCATGGACATGCGAAGCCGGGTAAATGATGCCCTGAAAACAGCCATGAAAAATAAGGATGCCGAGCGTTTGTCGACGCTGCGGTTGATCTGCGCCGCCATCAAGGATCGCGACATCGCCATGCGCGGCTCGGATGACGAGCGTGAGCTGACCGATGACGACATCCTGGCGATTCTGGGCAAGATGGTGAAGCAACGCCAGGAAAGCGCGCGCGCCTATGAAGAAGGCGGGCGACTGGAACTGGCCGAAAAGGAATTGTCCGAGATCGAGGTGATCGAGGATTTTCTGCCCAAGCAACTGTCCAAAGACGAGACTGATGTCGCCGTCGAAAAAGCAATTACCAATGTGGGCGCTGACAGCATACGCGACATGGGAAAGGTGATGGGCGAATTGAAAGCCGAATACACTGGCCGGATGGATTTCGGCAAGGTCGGCCCAATGGTGAAGGAAAAGCTGGGATAGGTTGCGGGCCTGATTGGACCCGTCCGAAACAATGTGACCGCGAGGGGCGCGAAGGAACATCGTAACGGCCAAACGTGCATTGCCGTCGGTGGCCCTTATATCATGTCGCATCAACTTCCGTTTGGTTGAGTAACTTGGCAAACATTCTCATTTGCAGTTGGGGACAACCAATAGAGATTCCGGTATGGGCATAAAGGTATGGGCATAAGTCTGAACATTGCGACGCAACTCGCGCGGATATCTCCAAAGCTAGGTCAGTGTCGCAATGGTCTGATGCTTGGTCGGCAGAAGATGCATTTCAAAAGACCCGGATGGAAAGAAGAGATTACCAAACGCCTGAATGCGTTAGGGTATGACGTGCAACAGGACGATCTGTTTCAGGAGGACAAATTTTGCGAGGCCTATCTGAACGCGATCGGATGGCCAAAGATGGAGAGTTTGGATTTCACTCCTATGGAGGGTGCCGAGTATGTTCATGATCTCGGGCAACCCATTCCTGATGACCTGAAAGGCCGATTTGATCTGATCTATGACGGCGGTACCACCGAGCATATTTTTGACATCGCGCAAGCATTTCGGAATATTGACAAGATGCTGACTGACGACGGGGTGTTTATCTCGAACGTTGGTGCAGACGGTTGGTTTGGTCATGGGTTCTATCAGATCGGGCCAGATATTCCCTGGCGCTATTGGGTCGCAAGTTTAGGATACGAAATGATGGAATGCTGCGTGTATAATCGCAGTTCGGGCGACTTCCAGGAAATTCCAGACCCGACGGGCAAACCGCGAGGAGGTGAACAGTCGTTCAAAAAACCTCAGTTTATCTTTTATGCCGTGCGCAAGCGGCATCGGGACGGACCGGAGGCGCCGATCGTTCAAAGCCACTATACCTCCTATCCGGTGGTTTAGGTTTTCCTTATTAATTCCCGGTCATCCATCTAGCTGGGAAGTGATAACGAAGATCTATGTATCATCGTGTGTTGCAACCGCAGAGATGACATTTGCGTCGTGGCTGAACAACTCAACCGAACGACTTTACCCGCAACAGAGCCTCGCGCAGTTCTTCGTAAAGCTTGGGGCGTTCGTCTTCGGACAGAAACGCGCCGATCTCGACCTCGCGCCCGTTCCCCTTGAGGGTCACGTAATTCGGCACGGGGCCACTGCGTTTGTGTATCTCGACGGTGACCCAATGGGGGTTGGCGTTCCAGTGCTGTTCGTCGCCGCGCGGGTCATGGCGGGTCAGTGTGATGAGGTCGCGCTGGATCAGAAGCTCCTCAAGGATCTCGCCATCCTTGTAACTTTTCTCGATGAAGAACCACAGCGCGCCCATCGCGCCCAACGCGAATGGCAGAAGCCACCAAAGCGCGATTGACCCAAGCAAACCCAGCAACGGGATAAGCATCATGGAAAACCCAATCCCCATCACCCACACAAAGCCACGCCGAGGCAGGGACCGAAACGGCCACAGGTGCAGTTCGGCCTGTGGGCTGTCGGGGGCATCGGTGGGCATCCATTCATAGGGCATGGCGCGCAAGGGTCCATCGTCGTGAGAAACCTCAAGAAAACCCGGCGTGGGACATGAGGCAAGGAAAAAGTGAGAGTGAGAGTTAAGTGGCCACATCAGCGCGGATGGGTCGGACGAAGCGCGGTATCGGCTGAACCTGCCTGCGAAACAGTAAGATGCGGCGGCAAACGACGAAGGCCCGGACGATCTGTCCGGGCCTTCTTGGTCTGTCAGGTTGTCTTAGTGTGAATGACCTTTGTCCCAATCTTCCTGCTTTGGCAGGGTCTCGAACGTATGCTCGGGCGGCGGGCTGGGCAGGGTCCATTCCAGTGTATCCGCGTATTCGTTCCAGTAATTGTTCTCGGTCACACGTTTGCCCTTGAAGAGCGTGTAGAACACGATGCCGATGAAGAACACGAATGATGCAAAGGACAGGAACGCACCGTAAGAGCTGATCTTGTTCCAATAAGCAAAAGCCTCGGGATAGTCGATATACCGGCGTGGCATACCTTGACGACCCAGGAAGTGCTGCGGGAAGAAGGTCAGGTTCACACCGACGAAGAAGGTCCAGAAGTGGATCTTGCCGGCCCATTCGGGATACTGGCGTCCGGACATTTTTCCGATCCAGTAATAGATGCCAGCGAAGATACACATCACGGCGCCAATCGACATGACATAGTGGAAGTGCGCCACGACGTAGTAGGTGTCGTGATACAGTCGGTCCACGCCCGCCTGCGACAGCACCACGCCGGTTACACCGCCAACGGTGAACAGGAACAGGAAGCCCATTGCAAACAGCATCGGTGTCCGAAACTCGATCGAGCCGCCCCATAGCGTGGCAATCCATGAGAAAATCTTGATCCCCGTGGGCACCGCGATCACCATGGTCGCCAGCATGAAATAGGATTGCTGCGTCAGCGACATACCGACCGTGTACATATGGTGCGCCCACACGACAAAGCCGATGAAGCCAATGGCGATCAGCGCCCAGACCATCGGCACATAGCCGAAGATCGGTTTGCGGGCAAACGTGCCGATGACATGGCTGATGATGCCGAAACCGGGCAGGATCACAATATACACCTCCGGGTGGCCGAAGAACCACAGGATGTGTTGATACAGAACCGGATCGCCGCCACCGGACGGGTCAAAGAATGTCCCACCGAAGTTGCGGTCGATCAGCAGCATGGTGATGGCACCGGCCAGAACCGGCAGCGACAGCAAAATCAGCCACGCGGTGACAAAGATCGACCATGCAAACAGCGGCACCTTGAACAGCGTCATGCCGGGGGCACGCATGTTCAGGAAGGTGGTGATGATATTGATTGCCCCAAGGATCGACGACGCACCCGAAACGTGCACTGCGAAGATCGCAAGATCCATCGAATACCCACCTTCGGTCGTTGACAGCGGCGGATACAGCACCCAACCAACGCCCGATCCCAACTGACCGTTGCCCCCCGGCGCCAGCAGCGAAGCGACGCCCAGCGCAACACCAGCCGCGTAAAGCCAGAAAGACAGGTTGTTCATCCGCGGGAAGGACATGTCCGGTGCGCCAATTTGCAGCGGCATGAAATAGTTGCCGAACCCGCCAAACAGCGCCGGAATGACCACGAAGAACATCATCAGAACGCCATGATAGGTAATCAGAACGTTCCACAGATGCCCGTTCGGCGTACATTCGGCCGACGCGTCGGCAATAAAGCGGGCGCCCTCAAGGCACATATACTGAACGCCCGGGTCCATCAGCTCTAGCCGCATATAAACGGTGAAACAGACCGAGATGAAACCGGTCACACCGGCCAGGAACAGATACAGGATGCCGATATCTTTGTGGTTGGTCGACATGAACCACCGGGTAAAGAACCCGCGCTCGTCGTGGTGGTCGTGGTCGTGAATGGCTGCGTCCGCCATGCTTCCCTCCCTTTAGGGTTTACGTGGCCGGGGTGGGGAATTTTCCACCCGGCTTTTTAACGTGTGTAATATGCGGGGCGGGGTCGGGGCAATGTCACAATGACAGTAAGTCGCAAAAAAAGCGCCCCGCACGGGGTTTTACCGGGCGGGGCGTCGTATTCAGGTATGCGATCGGCCATGGGGCCGGGGCAATTAGTTAGTCTTGGCCGAATCGTCTTCGGCGGCTTCGCCTTCGGTCGCTTCACCTTCAGCTGCTTCACCTTCGCCGGCATCCTCGGGCGAGAAGGTGGCAAGGAACGCGACCAGATCTTCCGGCTTGCCCCATTTGAAGGTCATCTTCGACTTGGCTTTCGGATCGTCCAACTGCTCTTTCAGGAACGTCTTGGGATCTTTGATGTAATCCATCAGCAGTTCTTCGGTCCAGACCAAGCCAGCTTCGCCTGCGGCGATGATCGAATCGCCATATTTGAAGTCCTCAATGGTGCCAGCCTGACGGCCAAGGATACCGTAAAGGTTCGGGCCGGTGCGACCGCCTTTGAACAGTTTTTCCCCTTCATCATCGACGATCATGTGGCAGGCTTTACATTTCTTAAAATCGTTTTCGCCCTTTTCGACATCGCCTTCGGCAAATGCGGTGCCCGACAGGGCAAGGATCATGGCGGCGGAAGAAATAATCGTCTTCATGTGTGTCCTCATGCTAGATCTGTTTTACGTATCATACGTTTTTTGGTCGCGCGGACCCTGCAACAATTACGACCCGATAACAAGATACCGAACGGCCGCATATCGTCCACGGTTGCCCTTTGGCTATTTGTCGCCGATCGGGCCGAACACCTTATCAAAACACTGCTGCAGAACAATGTCCACATCCCCCATGGTCACAGGTAGACCCAGATCAACCAAACTTGTTACGCCGTGATCGGAAATGCCGCAGGGCACGATACCCGAGAAATGTTCAAGATCAGGTTCAACATTGATCGAGATGCCGTGAAAGCTGATCCATTTGCGCAGCCGCACGCCGATAGCGGCGATCTTGTCTTCGGGCGATTGACCCAGAGCGGTCAGCGGTTTGTCGTCGCGCACGACCCAGACGCCCACGCGCCCGTCGCGCCGTTCGCCGGTGACGTTGAATTCCGCAAGCGTGCGGATCACCCACTCTTCCAGGGCGGCGACGAAAGCGCGCACGTCGCGCCCGCGCTTGCCCACATCCAGCATGACATAGGCCACGCGCTGACCGGGGCCGTGATAGGTATACTGCCCGCCCCGCTTGGACGGATAGACCGGAAACCGATCCGGCGCGACCAGATCCTTGGGGTCGGACGACGTGCCGGCGGTGTAAAGCGGCGGGTGTTCCAGCAGCCATATCATCTCGCCCGCCTCACCGCGGGCCATGGCGTCGGCATGTGCCTCCATCCTTGCAACGGCGGCGTCATAGTCGACCAGCGTGTCGGCAGTTTCCCATGTGACGGGCGGCATATCGGGCGGGGCTTTCATGGGCATCATTTGGCACCGCGCCGCCGCTTTGTCAAAGCGCATGGCGATTTCCGTCCCGCGGATGTTTTTTGGACTTCACAACCCCAAACCCCTTCGCTATGAAGCGCGTCACCAAGCCTGGGCTCGCGGTCGTGGCGGAATTGGTAGACGCGCAGCGTTGAGGTCGCTGTGAGGTAACACTCGTGTGGGTTCGAGTCCCACCGACCGCACCATCCCCCCAAAAAATCAATTATCGCTTCAACGCAGTGCGTTGCCAGCTTGCGGCACATTCCGATGCGCGGCTATGGTCGTGCAATGATTGATGCAGCCGACCAAGCGTTCCTGACAGACCTGTTTGATACCGCCGTCGCGGCCGCGGATGCACGGGTGGTGCTGCAAGGGCATCTGCCTGAAAAACCCAAGGGTCGCACCGTCGTAGTCGGTGCTGGCAAGGGGGCCGCGCAACTGGCCGCCGCATTCGAAGACCTGTGGGGCGACCCGGTCGAGGGCATTGTGGTAACGCGCTATGGATACGCTGCGCCCTGCAAGCACATTCGTGTGATCGAAGCCGCGCACCCGGTGCCGGACAAGGCCGGGATAGAGGCGTCAAAGGCGTTGATCCAAGCGGTCAGCGGCTTGGGCCAAGATGATCTGGTGGTCGCCCTGATCACCGGGGGCGGCTCGGCCCTGTTGCCAGCCCCGCCGGACGGGCTGGGTCTTGAGGACGAGCAGCAGTTGAACAAGGCGCTCTTGTCGTCGGGCGCGCCGATTTCTGTAATGAACGCGATCCGCAAGCATGTGTCGCGTATCAAGGGCGGGCGGCTGGCGATGGCTGCGGCGCCGGCGCGGGTGGTCACGCTGATCGTGTCTGATGTGCCGGGGGATGCGCCCGCGCAGGTTGCTTCGGGCCCCACGGTGCCGGATGGTGCCGATCAGGCGCTGGCGCTGGCGGCAATCTCGGCATGGAACATTGATCTGCCCACCCGCATCCTTGACCACATTCGCGCCAACCCGGCCCCGTCACCAAGCGACCCCATTTTCGCACAAAACGAAGTGCAGGTCGTCGCCTCGGCCCGGTTAAGCCTTGAAGCGGCGGCGGCGCGATCCGAAGCGCTCGGCGTCCCGGCGGTCATCCTGTCCGACGCGATTGAGGGCGAAGCGCGCGAGGTGGCTCGGATGCACGGCGCCATGACGCGCGAGGTTCTGACCCACAACCGCCCCTTCCGCACCCCGTGTGTTCTGCTTTCGGGCGGTGAAACCACCGTTACATTAAGAGGTGCCGGGCGTGGCGGGCGCAACACCGAGTTTCTGTTGTCCTTGGCGATCACCTGCGACGGGCTGGAGGGTTTCACTGCCATGGCAGCCGATACAGACGGGATTGACGGATCGGAAGATAACGCCGGTGCCTTTGCAGACGGTCAATCCGCTAGGCGGCTGCGCGCGATGGGCTATGACCCGACGGCGCTGTTGTCGGACAACGACGCATGGGGCGCGTTCGATGCGCTGGGCGATCTGTTTTCGCCGGGGCCGACCGGCACCAATGTCAACGATTTCCGCGCCATCCTGATCAGATAGGGGGTGGCCTAGTCGCCCAGTTCGGCTTCCAGAAAGCGTTCGAAGGCGTCAAGGTTGACCGGCTCGAACTGCCCGAAGCCCTGCATCCAGACCGATGCATCGCGCAGGGCGTCGGGCTCCAGCTTGCACCATTTGACCCGCCCGCGCTTTTCCTGACTGATCAGCCCGGCGCGGGTCAGGATCGTTAGATGCTTTGACACCGCCGCCAGCGACATATCGAAGGGCTGGGCCACATCCGTCACTGCCATGTCATCTTCCAGAAGCATGGTCAGAATGGCGCGTCTGGTCGGGTCTGACAGGGCGGCGAAAGCAAGGTCAAGGCGGGTGTCCATGCCATCGGGTTAGGTCGGGACGCGGCAATCGTCAACCAAATGGTTGAATAAGGGGTTTCGTCGCGAAACGCTGGTGGATCACCGGATGGCAGGCGCCCTAGATTCGCGGGCGTAACGAAATTCGAATGATTACAGTGAATTAGCAAGGTTCATGTTGGCGCTAAACATCGTTGACTCGGTGCCGCCATGGCCTTAGCTAATGCCCAACTGTCATCGGAGGCCCTTTTTGTCCGACAACCCTGATCCCGAGCGGCTGAAACAGCTCGAGGCGCGCTTGAAAAAGGCGGCGGGTGAAGTCAAGCAAGAAGACACCAGTGACGCGGCTTATAACCAGGCATCCTTCGCTTGGCAGATGGTCATCGAGCTTACGGTCGGTCTGCTGATCGGCTTCGGCATCGGATTTGGGTTGGATACGCTGTTTGGCACGAAACCTATCTTCATGGTGCTGTTCATAATGTTGGGTTTTGCGGCGGGCGTTAAGGTCATGCTGTCCACTGCGGCCCAGATGCAGAAGAAAGCGGCAGAAGCGCAGGACGCGCAGACCGCCGCAGAAGAAAAGGGTAACGGACGTGGCTGAACAAGGCGCAAACAAGGGTGGCGGCCCGATCATCAAGATTGCATTCTTTGCCGTTTTGGCGTTGGTCCTGATTTCGGGGCTAATTTTTTCGCCCGAACATCCCGGCCTTGCCATTCATCCGATGGACCAGTTTGAAATCAAACCGCTTTTCGGCGGTGATAATTTGGGCCTCTTCACACCTACCAATCAAACGCTTTGGATGGTTCTGGCCATCGTCGGTGTCGTGGTCCTGCTTGTTGTCGGGTCGCGCGGTCGCGCCATCGTGCCGACACGCGGGCAGTCGGTCGCCGAACTGGCATACGGCTTTGTATACAAGATGGTCGAGGATGTGGCGGGCAAGGATGCCGTCAAATATTTCCCCGGCATCATGACCCTGTTCATGTTCATCTTGTTTGCCAACGTCCTTGGTCTGATCCCCACCAGCTTCACCCCCACCAGCCACATCGCGGTCACAGGTGTTCTTGCCTTGATCGTATTCGTCTTCGTGACCGTGCTGGGTTTTGTGAAAAACGGCGCGGGGTTCCTTGGTCTGTTCTGGGTAACGGCTGCGCCTTTGGCGTTGCGCCCGATCCTGGCTGTGATCGAGCTGATCTCGTATTTCGTGCGCCCGGTCAGCCACTCCATTCGTTTGGCGGGCAACCTGATGGCCGGTCACGCGGTGATCAAAGTTTTCGCCGGCTTTGCTGCGGCCTTGGGCCTGTTCAGCTTCCTGCCGATCCTGGCCATCTCGGCCGTCTATGCGCTGGAGGTTCTGGTGGCCTTCATTCAGGCCTACGTGTTCACGATCCTGACCTGCGTGTATCTGAAAGACGCCCTGCACCCGTCGCACTAAGCGGCTGGGTGCAGCCCGCTCATCCATCTAATTCTAGCATTCCAACGTAAGGAGAAATCACAATGGAAGGCAATATCGCTCAAATGGGTCAATTCATCGGTGCAGGTCTGGCAGCTATCGGTTCGGGTGCCGCCGCTATCGGTGTGGGCCACGTTGCCGGTAACTTCCTGTCGGGCGCCCTGCGCAACCCGTCGGCTGCTGCTGCACAAACGGCGACCCTGTTCATCGGTATCGCATTTGCGGAAGCACTGGGCATCTTCTCGTTCCTGGTCGCACTTCTGCTGATGTTTGCTGTCTAAGACCTGAACCATCCTTACGCGCGGGCGGGGGTTGATCCGCCGCCCGATGTAGTCCGGTTCCGGGAGAGAAGACATGGCAAATACTACGCAAGAGGTTGCAGGCGACGCCGCGCGTCATGCAAGCGAGATAGAAGGCATGGAAACAGCGACGGGTATGCCTCAGCTGGATTTCTCGACCTTCGGGAACCAGGTGTTCTGGCTCGTTGTGACGCTGGTTGTCATCTACTTCGTTCTGACAAAGGTCGCACTGCCCAGGATCGAGGCCGTGTTGTCCGAACGTCGGGGCACGATCACCAGTGATCTGGCTGCGGCCGAAGACCTGAAGCAGAAGGCCGTCGAGGCCGAAGACGCTTACAACAAGGCGCTGGCTGATGCCCGTGCGGAAGCGAACAAGATCGTCGCCGAAGCGCGTGCCGAAATTCAGGCTGATGTTGATGCCGCCGCTGCCAAGGCAGACGCGGAAATCGCTGCCAAGGCCGCCGAAAGCGAAGCCGCAATCGCCGAAATCCGCGCCGGTGCGGTCGACAGCGTCAAGACTGTTGCCAAGGATGCCGCCAAGGAAATCCTTGCGACGATGGGATACAAGGCCGATGCCAAAAGCGTCACCGCGGCTGTCAACGCACGGATGAAGGGGTAAGAGCATGATGAAAAATTACATCCTTGTCCCGGTTGCCGTGATGGCAGCGACGTCACCCGCCCTTGCGGCGGGGGATGCAGGCTGGACGGACTTGGCGAATACCAACATGGTCGTCACGCTGGCATTCCTGCTGTTCGTGACGTTCCTGGGTTATATGGGCGTTCACAAGATGCTGGGTGACCAGCTGGACAAGCGTGCGGACGGCATCAAGTCTGAACTGGATGAAGCCCGCGCCTTGCGGGAAGAGGCCCAGACCATTCTGGCAACTTATGAGCGCAAGCAAAAGGAAGTGGCAGAGCAAGCCGAACGCATCATCGCCCACGCCAAGGACGAGGCCGCGAATGCTGCGGTGTCCGCCAAGGAAGACCTGAAAACCTCAATCGCGCGCCGTCTGGCCGCGGCGGAAGATCAGATCGCATCGGCCCAGTCCGCCGCTGTGAAAGAGGTGCGCGACACCGCCGCACAGGTGGCAGTTGCTGCAGCCCGCGAAGTGATCGCCAAACAGATGACCGCGACCGAGGGCAATAGCCTGATTGACGACGCGATCAAGACGGTCGAAACCAAGCTGCACTAAGCACGTCTTAAAAAAAGCACTTAAAGAACCCGGCCCAAGTGGTCGGGTTTTTTTGTTGCTCGATTTGACTTTTCACAGCGGAACACACCCAATGAGGGTATAATTTCAACGAAAAAAGCCGGGCGATGAGGCCCGGCTTTTGACGTGGATTTGGCAGGCGTCAGTTCCGAATCGGACGAATGATGATCTCGACCCGGCGGTTCTGCTGGCGACCATATTCGTTCAGGTTCGAGGCAACTGGTCGATCTTCGCCATAGCCGATTGTAACCACCCGCGACGAGGGTACGCCGTTTGACAAAAGAACCGAGGCCACCGAAGCAGCGCGACGTTTTGACAATGCCAGGTTATAGTCGGCATTGCCCACATTGTCGGTATGGCCCACGACTTCGACAACCGAATTGGGGTAAGCGCGCAGGTTTTGCGCCACCGCGCGCAGATCGCTTTGCAGGGCCGGTCCGACCTGCGAACTGTCGGTCGCGAACAGGATGTCTTGGGGCAGGGTGACGATCAGCTCATTGCCGGTGTTCACGATCTGAACTCGGTCGTTGTCGATTGACTGGCGCAGGTCGCCGGCCTGCTTGTCCAGTTGCTGACCGATGGCGCCACCAACAATGCCGCCGATTACGGCGCCGACGGCTGCCTTGCCAAGCTTGCCGTCGCCCTTGCGCGTCGCGCCAAGCAGCCCACCCGCGACCGCGCCCATAGCTGCGCCGCTTTGCGTGCGTGGGCCGACGTTGCTGGTGGGGCTTTGCATCGGGGCTGTGCAAGCCGTGGCGGTCATTGTGGCCACAACGGCCATCGTCAATACAGAGTGTTTCAGGTGCATACTGCGTTCCTCGGGTTTGTTATTCGCATTTGGTTTATATGAATGCGCTTTGATATCAAATAACAAGCCCCGAAACGGGCGGTGAATGGCCGCGCTCAGGCGGTGTCTGCCGCATCCGCCTGCGCGCTTTCCCATGCCAGAAGTGCGCGTTTCATGGGTAGACCCCAGTGATAACCACCCAATGCGCCGGATTTACGCAGCGCCCGGTGGCAGGGGATCAGCCAGCTGACCGGGTTGCGCCCGACCGCCGTGCCGACAGCCCGCACCGCGCGAGGCGATCCGATCTTCTCTGCGATTTGCGAATAGGTCGTCACGTGGCCCGAGGGGATGGCCAGCAGGGCCTCCCATACCTTGATCTGAAAAGGGGCGCCGATCAGGTGCAGGGGGGTCATGCCACGCGCCTTGAACGCGTGTTCGACCCAAGGGGCAAGTTGCGCGGAACCTTCGATGAACTCAGCGTTGGGCCAGCGCGACCGCAGATCCTCCATCGCTGCGGCTTCGCCTGTCTCGGATGCCAGCCCCAACCCGCAGATCCCCTTGCCAGTCCCCATGACCAGCGCGGGACCGAAGGGGCTGTCGAACCACCCCCAGCGGATCGTCAGACCCGCGCCGCCCGTTGCATAGGCGCCGGGGCTCATCGCCTCCCACCGCAGAAAAAGATCGTGCAGGCGCCCTTGGCCCGACAGCCCCACCGATTGCGTGGTGTCGAGGGTCGAGAACCTATCTTGCAGCAGCGTCTTGGCATGTCCCAGCGTCAGAAATTGTTGGTAGCGTTTGGGTGACACACCGACCCAGCGCGAAAAGACCCGCTGAAAGTGGGCGGGCGACATGTCCATTTTAGCGGCAAGTGCGTCCAGCGACAGTGCCTCGCCTCCGGCACCGTCGATTTCGTCAATCGCGCGGCGGATCACGTTGTAATGATAGCTGTTGTCATGCGCGGTCATGGGCCTGTTCCTTTTTTCTTCCTTCACAATGGCGCAGATCGGCCTGCCAAAGCGACCCGGAAGTTGCGCATCCGAAAAAACGGGCGGCTGGCATCTTGTCGCCTTGGCCAGAAACAGGCATAGCGTTTGCATGGCAAAACAACTTGGTTATCACCAGATCCGCGCGATCTTCGACCGTTTTCACGAAGCCGAGCCAGAGCCGAAAGGCGAGCTTGAGCATGTGAATGCCTACACCCTCGTCGTGGCGGTGGCGCTGTCGGCGCAGGCCACCGATGTCGGCGTCAACAAGGCCACCCGCGCGCTGTTCAAGGTCGCCGATACGCCTGAAAAGATGCTAGCACTGGGTGAAGAAGGGCTGACCGAACACATCAAGACCATCGGCCTGTATCGGCAAAAGGCCAAGAACGTCATCAAGCTAAGCCGCATTCTGGCGGAAGATTACGGTGGTGAGGTGCCCAATTCCCGCGCCGCCCTTCAATCACTGCCGGGGGTGGGGCGCAAGACCGCGAATGTCGTGTTGAACATGTGGTGGGGCGTGCCTGCACAGGCGGTGGACACGCATATCTTTCGCGTCGGCAATCGCACCGGTATCGCGGTGGGCAAGGACGTAAATGCGGTTGAACGCGCGATCGAGGATCACGTGCCAGCCGATTACCAGCAACACGCCCATCACTGGCTGATCCTGCACGGCCGCTATACCTGCAAGGCGCGCAAGCCAATGTGCGCAAACTGCATTATCCGGGACCTTTGCCCCTTCGAGGACAAGAACATATGACGAAAAAGTACAAGGTTGTCGGCATCGGCAATGCCGTTGTGGACGTGTTGACCGTGGCCGATGATAGTTTTCTTGAACTGATGGGCATTGAAAAAGGCATCATGCAGCTGGTCGAACGTGACCGGGCCGAGGTGCTGTATGCCGCGATGAAAGACCGAAAGCAGGCGGCGGGTGGGTCGGTGGCCAATACGCTGGCCGGGATCGGCAAGCTGGGTCTGCCGACCGGGTTCGTTGGACGGGTGCATGATGACGCGCTGGGGCACTTTTATGCCGACGCGATGGAGATGGACGGCACCCGGTTCATCAACGCGCCGGTGCCGGGGGGCGAGCTTCCGACCTCGCGGTCGATGATCTTTGTGTCGGGGGATGGCGAGCGGTCGATGAACACGTATCTGGGCATTTCGGCAGAGCTTGGGTCCGAAGACGTCGACCCTGCGGTGGCTGCCGATGCCGAAATAGTGTTCCTCGAAGGCTATTTGTTCGACAAGGACAAGGGCAAGGACGCGTTTATTGCCATGGCGCGGGCCTGTCGGGCGGCTGGCGGGCTGGCGGGAATCGCGATTTCCGATCCCTTCTGCGTGGAGCGTCACCGGGCTGACTTCCTGACCCTGATCGAACATGAACTGGACTACGTCATCGGCAACGAGGAAGAGATCAAATCCTTGTTTCAGACCGACGACAGGGAGGAGGCGATTGCCAAGACCGCCGCGATCTGTTCGATGGTGGTCTGCACCCGTTCGGGCGATGGCGTGGCCATTCTGGCGCATGGCGAACGTGTGGACGTGCCCGTAGAACGCATCGTGCCGGTTGATGCGACCGGGGCGGGGGACGGCTTTGCTGCCGGGTTCCTGTATGGGCTGGCGCAGGGTCGCGACATGCGCACCTGCGGCGAGATGGGTTGCACCATCGCAGGCGAGGTCATCCGCCATATCGGGCCGCGTGCCGACCGCAATCTGCTGGCACTTTTGCGCGACAAGGGACTGGCCTAGGCCGCGCGCCCTTGCTTTCGGATCAGTCGCCCAGCTTGGCGTGCACCTCGTCCAGATCGACCTCGCCCACCGGCATCTTGTTGGCGGGATTTTCAAAGTCATATTTGAACAGCTCGAAATCGCGTTTGTATATCTCGTAAACCAAGTGCATCGACAGGTCGTCGAAATAATCTTCTACGGGGTGGGCGCGTTTGGGGCCGTGGCCTTCGCTTTCGTTGAAACGGGGAATGTCGGACAGCGTGACGTCATGCGGTGTCTCGATCGCGTCCAGCACCTGCTGCATCCCGTCATTGAACTGCTCGGTCCAGATAATCCTGTCATAATGCCCGCCATTGGCGATGAACGTCGCAACATGGCCTGACATGGCAGACCAGTGAATGTCGGGGTCCATCGGCTTTCGCCAGCGGATGGTGTCGCGGGCAAACAGCAAAAAGCGGCGAAAGCTCTGGATTTGGTCAAATTCGAAGCCATTGTCGGGGTCGCCAACTTCGATTCCGTATTTCTGGATCAGAAGCGGCACCAGGTTGCCACGATAACGCCGCCCGTTGCGCTGGATGCCGCAAATCTTGTCAAAGAAGCTGGACAGAATGCGGGTATACGGGTTTCGCACGCAGGTGAACGCATAGCTTTTGTGCGCCAGAACATTCGCTTCGATCAGCGGTTGCGATTCGTCCTGCGCCCACTTGTGCAGCCGATCCGTGCTGTCGTGAATGTCACCGTCGAAAAATTGGCCGTGATCGGAATAATACATGATCTGACCAATGGTCGAGCACGCGCATTTGGGAACGACCCGATATACGACGCTTTCGCTTTCGGTCATCCATGTGCCGGGAAATCCCATATGTTTAGTTCCTTCTTGGCGGGATCGACGACCGTCAATCTAGATGATAGCTATATCAGTGGGAAAAAAGCAAAGAAACACTGTTTATTCAAACACCTTTCACGCTATCAAAGAATCGCAGTCTTCGTGTTCTTCAGGAATATGTCACGTCCTCATGGCCAGAATCGCCTTCATATTGCTTTGTCACAAGGACCCTGATGCCATCATCAACCAGGCGATCCAGCTGACGGCGGTGGGCGATTGCATGGCGATCCATTTCGATGCAAGCGCCAAGGCCGAGCATTACCAGAAGATCCGCGCAGCGTTGGCCGATAACCCCAACGTTACCTTCGCGCGCAAACGTGTGAAATGCGGTTGGGGAGAATGGTCCTTGGTGCAGGCCACCCTGAATGCCGTCGAGGCCGCGTTGGACGCTTTTCCCCGCGCCACGCATTTCTACATGGTGTCGGGCGACTGTATGGCGATCAAATCGGCCGAATACACACATAACTTTCTGGATGCCTCTGATGTGGATTACATCGAAAGCTTCGATTATTTCGAAAGCGATTGGATCAAGACCGGCATGAAGGAAGAGCGGCTGATTTATCGCCATTTCTTCAACGAACGTACGCAAAAGCGCCGTTTCTATACCAGCTTCAACCTGCAACAAAAGCTTGGTCTGACGCGCGATGTGCCGCATGATGTGCAGGTGATGATCGGCAGCCAGTGGTGGTGCCTGAGGCGGCGCACGGTGGAATGGATCGTCGACTTCACCCGCAAGCGCAAGGACGTGATGCGGTTCTTCCGCACCACCTGGATACCGGACGAGACATTCTTTCAGACCCTTGTGCGTCATTTGGTGCCCGAACATGAAATACGCTCGCGTACGCCCACATTCCTGATGTTTACGGATTACGGGATGCCGGTGACGTTTTACGATGATCACTATGACCTGCTGCTAAGCCAGGATTTCCTGTTCGCCCGCAAGATCAGCCCCGAAGCGCATGAGCTGAAAAGCCGCCTTGGCGACCTGTATGCCGCCGAAGGGGTCAGCTTCCAGATTTCGAACGAGGGGCGCAGCCTGTTCAAGTTCATGACCGGGCGTGGTCGCATTGGCCAACGTTTCGCCCCTCGGTTCTGGGAAGCCGAAAGCACGCTGGGCCGGGATCGGGAATTACTGATCATCGTTGCTAAGAAATGGCACGTGGGCAAACGGCTTGTGCACAAGATCGGGCAGGTGACTGGCCTTCCGACGATCGAATACCTGTTTGACGAAGAAAGCTGCCCGATGCCCGATCTGGGCGGCATTCAGACCCGTCTGGGCAAACGCACGCGGCACCGTCGGGCGTTGATGCGGATGTTGTTTGACTATTACGATACGGATCGTTTGGTTGTCTGCATGGACCCGGACAACCTTGATCTGATGCAGGATTTTTTTGCCGACCGCTCGACGACGCGATTACTTGAAATCGACTGCAAGTTCTCGGATGACTACCTGCTTGGTCACGCCAAACGTGTCGGCTTGGCTGGGGACAATACGCCCCCGACGGCCATTGCCCGTCTGCTGCCGACGATCCGGTCGGATGTGGCGTTCGAAAGCGATCAGATCAGGGATGCGGGATTTGCGGAATACTACCGGATGAGTGAAACGGCGAGCCTTGAAGAAAACACCATCGCCATCTCGCGGTTTCTGTCCGTGACCGAGGATCGGGCGCGCGAGATTGCCGGATTGAGCCACCTGTTCTTGGACTAACCCCATCAATACGGAGAAGACCCATGACCTATGTCTATGACGACCAGAACATCTTTGCGAAAATCCTGCGGGGTGAGATCCCCAACGATACAGTTTACGAAGATGAACATGCGCTGGCCTTTCGTGACATCCAGCCCCAAGCGCCGGTGCATGTGCTGGTGATTCCCAAAGGCCCCTATGTCACCTATGACCATTTCGCCGACACCGCCACGGATGCCGAGATCATTGGCTATACCCGCGCCATCGGCAAGGTCTGCGCGTTGATGGGGGTCGAGCCGGGCACGGGGGGGCAGGGCTTTCGCACAATTTCGAACGCGGGCGAGGATGGGGTGCAAGAAGTGCCACATCTTCACACTCACATTCTGGGCGGTCGCCCGCTGGGCCGAATGCTGGAACGCGCCGCCGATTGATCGGTTCTGGCTTGCAGAGAGTTGCGGCGCTGGTATCATGGCGCGAAACGAATGAACGAGGTGTCACAGATGACCCACACCCCACCGGAAACCAAGATCGTCGACAGCTTCAAGGTCTCGTGCGACGGGGGCGAAGGCGCCCTTGGCCATCCGCGCGTCTATTTGCTTATTCCGGCCGAGGATGGATGGGTCGAATGCCCCTATTGCGACTGCAAATACGTTCATAAAGACTTCGCCGACAAGCTGGGTGGCGGGCACGCCGCCTAAGCGGTCGTGCCATCCGTGACACTTGACCGGACCGGAGATGACTGGAATTGACTGGGCCGCGGGCAGGGGCTTCGCGGCCTTTGCCGTCCTTGCAGGCCCAACCGCGCGTGAATGAATGGGAGGGGGCGATGAGCTTCGGAAAAGGTTGTCATCTGCATCTGGTCGACGGGTCGGCCTTTATCTTCCGTGCCTATCACGCGCTGCCGCCCCTGACGCGCAAATCCGATGGTCTGCCGATTGGTGCGGTGGCCGGGTTCTGCAATATGTTGTTCAAGTTTATCGAGGATAACGAAGGCCCCGACGCGCCGACCCACGTGGCGGTGATCTTTGACCACTCGGGCAAGACGTTCCGCAATGACCTTTACCCGGCCTACAAGGCGAACCGACCCCCGGCCCCCGAAGACCTTGTGCCGCAATTTCCCCTGACCCGGGATGCCACCCGTGCCTTCAACGTGGCCTGCATCGAGGTCGAAGGGTTCGAGGCTGACGACATCATCGCAACCCTTGCCAAACGTGCGGACAAGGCGGGCGGGCGCGTCACCATCTTGTCGTCCGACAAAGACCTGATGCAGCTTGTGGGCGGTGGCATTGAAATGCTGGACCCCATGAAAAACAAGCGCATTGATACCGAAGGCGTTGAAGAAAAATTCGGCGTCGGCCCCAACCGGGTCGTGGACGTGCAGGCGCTGGCCGGGGACAGCGTAGACAACGTGCCCGGCGCGCCGGGGATCGGCGTCAAGACTGCGGCGCTTCTGATCAACGAATTCGGTGATCTTGAAACGCTTTTGTCCCGCGCGGACGAAATCAAACAGCCCAAACGCCGCCAGACCCTGATCG
Organism: Aliiroseovarius sediminis; assembly: GCF_022678485.1. Taxonomy (GTDB): domain Bacteria; phylum Pseudomonadota; class Alphaproteobacteria; order Rhodobacterales; family Rhodobacteraceae; genus Aliiroseovarius; species Aliiroseovarius sediminis. Next base: position 59,344 of record NZ_JALBYP010000026.1, on the reverse strand, counting down.
ACTACGCCGACCAGATCCGCGTCAGCCGCGATCTGGTGAAGCTGGACGACGGGATGGATATGGACCTGCCGTTCGAGGAACTGGAGCTGAAAGAGCCGGAGGCTGACACTCTGCTGGACTTCCTTGCCAAGATGGAATTTCGCACCCTGACCAACCGCGTGGCGAAAAAAATGGGGGTGGAGCCCCCCGAGATCAAGATCGCCGAACCCGAGGCCAGAACCGCCCCCGAAATGCACGAAATCGACGCCAGCGCCTATGAATGGGTCAAGGATGCCGATGCGCTGACCGTCTGGCTCGACCGGATCAAGGCGCGCGGATATGTGGCGTTTGATACGGAAACCACCGGATTGGATGAAATGCGGGCCGATCTGGTGGGAATCTCGCTGGCGGTCGAACCGGGGCAGGCGTGCTATATCCCGTTGACTCACAAGACCAGCCAGACCGACGATCTGTTCGGCGGCACCGATCTGGCCGACGGGCAGATGACACTGGACGAGGTGTTGGCGATCCTTAAGCCGATGCTTGAAGACCCTGCGATCCTGAAAATCGGTCAGAACATGAAATATGACGCGAAGATCATGGCGCGCCTTGGGGTCGATATCGCGCCGATTGATGACACGATGCTGATGTCTTACGCGCAGAATGCGGGCCTGCATAATCACGGGATGGACACGCTGTCCGACCGCTATCTGGGGCACCAGCCGATACCGATCAAACCTCTGCTGGGGTCGGGCAAATCGGCGATCACCTTTGACCGTGTGCCGGTCAAGGACGCGGTGAAGTATGCTGCTGAAGATGCGGATATCACCTTGCGCCTGTGGCATTACTTGAAGCCCCGCCTGCACAGCGCCAAGGTCACGCGGGTCTATGAACGGCTTGAACGCCCGCTGGTGCCGGTTCTGGCACAGATGGAAATGAACGGCATCAAGGTCGACCGCGAGGTGCTGTCGCGCATGTCCAACGCGTTCTCGCAGAAAATGGCGGGGTTCGAGGCTGAGTTGCACGAGATGGCGGGCCGCGAATTTAATGTCCAAAGCCCCGCGCAGGTGGGTGAAATCCTGTTTGAACAAATGGGGCTTGAGGGCGGCAAACGCACAAAATCCGGCCAGTGGTCCACGCCAGCCGATGTGCTGGCCGACCTTGCCACCGAACATGACTTTGCCGCTCGGGTCTTGGATTATCGACAGCTTCAGAAGCTGAAATCGACCTATACCGATGCGCTGCAAGACCACATCCACCCCGATACGGGGCGCGTGCACACGTCCTATTCGATTGCCGGGGCGAACACAGGGCGGCTGGCCTCGACCGATCCGAATTTGCAGAACATTCCCGTCCGGTCTGAAGAAGGGCGTCGCATCCGCGAGGCATTTGTCGCCCCCGAAGGCACGAAGCTTATCAGCCTTGATTACAGCCAGATTGAACTGCGCATCCTGGCCCATGTGGCGGAGATTGATGCACTGAAACAAGCGTTCCGCGACGGGCAGGATATCCACGCCATGACCGCGTCTGAAATGTTCGACGTGCCGATGGACGAGATGACGCCGGACATTCGCCGCCAAGCCAAGGCAATCAACTTCGGGGTGATCTATGGCATCTCGGGCTTTGGTTTGGCCCGCAACCTGCGCATCCCACGGTCCGAAGCGCAGGGCTTCATCGACCGCTATTTCGAACGCTTTCCCGGTATTCGCAAATACATGGATGACACGGTGGCGTTCGCCAAGGAGCACAAACGGGTCGAGACCCTGTTTGGACGTCGCATCCACACGCCGGAAATCGGCGCCAAGGGGCCGCAAGCGGGGTTTGCCAAACGGGCCGCCATCAACGCACCTATTCAAGGGACTGCCGCCGATATCATCCGCCGGGCGATGATCCGTATGCCCGACGCCATCGTCAAGCTGCCCGCCAAGATGCTGTTGCAGGTGCATGACGAATTGATCTTCGAAGTCGAAGACGGCGCCATTGACGATGTGATCGAGGTCGTGCGCGGCGTCATGGAGGGCGCGGCGGCCCCAGTCGTCAAGCTGGACGTGCCGCTGACGGTTGATGCTGGCGTTGGCATGAACTGGGCTGAAGCGCATTAACGCCCGCCGTAAGCGTGCCCCCGCACAAGTCCGGCCCGATGTTCGTGCCGCTTGACCAGATTACCGGGCGCGGTAAGGTCTCGATAATCAAACAGGGGGCCTTGATGCGCCGTTTCACCATTCTTGCCGCAACGGCGGCAACCATCGCTTTGGCAGGGTGCCAATCAGACAAAAGCAACGCCCAAACTTCGCGCGGGGCTGCGTCATTTTGCGACCGCGTCGTGGGATGGCAACCGATCAACGGCGAGCCAGAGGCCGAACGGGCAGTCACGCGCGCCGAGGTCTGCGCCAAGCCTGCGGGCGATGGCGTCTGGGTGAAGGTCGCAAAGGTCCATCCCCGTCTACGCACGCGCAGTTATTGGGTGTTGCTGCCCGCCGATGACCGGCATTTGGGGCGCGCGGCGGGTGATGCTTCGCCGGTCTTGGCTGGCTGGGTGTTGCAGGCCCGCCCGTTCGGGTGGGCGCACGAGGTTGTCGCGGTTCGCAGCAGTGGTAATGCGGCAACGCCTGCCTTGACCGGTGCCGCCTGTCCGCGCAAGGCGGTGGGCAAGAAACCTTCGCGCCGATATTGCGTCGCTGTGAACTAGGCGTCGCCGCGCGGGTCAAGCAGGCGCTGCATGACATCATGTGCGGTGATCCGACCGACGGGGGTGCCCTGGTCAGTGACGGAAATCTCGGCCTGTCCGTCCAGAGCGGTCATGACATCAGGCATCCGCGCGCGGGTATCGATGCTGACATTGCCTTGACTGACGCCTGCCGTCATCACATCGCGCGCGGTCAGAACGCCCAACGGGTTCATTTGTGCCACAAAATCAGCGACATAATCATCCGCGGGCGCGGTGAAAATGTCGCGTGGTGTGCCGCATTGTACGATCCGGCCGCCCTTCAGAATGGCGATCCGGTCACCCAGTTTGAACGCTTCGTCCAAGTCGTGACTGACGAAGATGATCGTGCGCTTCAAGGTCTGTTGCAGCTCCATCAACTCGTCTTGCAGGCGGGTGCGGATCAAGGGGTCCAGGGCCGAAAATGGCTCGTCCATCAGAAGGATCGGGGCGTTGGTCACGAAGGCGCGGGCAAGGCCCACGCGTTGCTGCATCCCGCCCGACAGCTCGCCCACCTTGCGGTCAGCCCATTCGGACAGGCCGACCAGATCAAGCTGGGCATCCACCCGCTCCTTGCGATCCGCGGCCGAGATGCCGTCAAGTTCCAACCCAAGTCCGACATTCTGGCGGACCGTGCGCCAAGGCAGCAGACCGAATTGCTGAAACACCATGGCGACGTGGCGCGCCCGGATGCGGCGCAGCGTGGCCTTGTCGGCGTGTGTGACATCGACAAGGGTTTCGCCATCCGATACATGCGCCGACCCACGCACCACCGGATTCAGCCCGTTCACCGCCCGCAATAGCGTCGACTTGCCGGACCCGGACAAGCCCATCAGAACGAGGATTTCCCCTTCTTGAACCGTCAACGAACAATCATGCACGCCCAGCACTTGGCCGGTCTGCTGCTGCACTTCTTCACGGCTAAGCCCTTGATCCATCAGGGGCAGGGCGGTTTTCGGCTGCTCGCCAAAAACAATCGAGACATTGTCGAATTTCACCGCAACACGGGCGGTCGTGTTTTCTTGATGGGTCATATCAACGCTCCACCCGAAGAATGCGATCAAGCATGATGGCGACGACCACGATGATGATACCGCTTTCAAAGCCAAGCGCAGTGTTCACCTGGTTCAGCGCCCGCACCACGGGTACGCCCAAGCCGTCAGCCCCGACAAGGGCCGCGATCACCACCATGGACAGCGACAGCATGATGGTTTGGTTCAGGCCCGCCATGATTTGCGGAAGCGCATAGGGCAGTTCGACTTTCCATAACGTCTGGCGCGGCGTTGCTCCGAAAGCCTGAGCCGCTTCAAGCAGCGCAGAAGGGGTCGAGCTGACGCCCAGGTGGGTCAGGCGGATCGGCGCGGGCAGCACGAAGATCACCGTTGCGATCAGGCCGGGCACCATGCCGATGCCGAAAAACACGATGGCGGGGATCAGGTACACAAAGGTCGGCAGGGTTTGCATCAGGTCCAAAACCGGGCGCATGACGCGAAACAGGCGTGGCCGGTGCGCTGCGGCGATGCCGATTGGGGTACCAATGGCCATGCATACGACGCAAGCTGACAGGACCAGCGTCAGGCTTTCTGTCGTTTCCTCCCAATACCCCTGGTTCAGGATGAACAGAAAGCCAAAGAACACCAACGCGCAGGTTTTCCAGTTGCGCTGCAAAATCCATGTGATGGCGACGAACACCAATGTGACCAAGATGGGGTGCGGGGTCTGAAGCACCCAGAGGATGCCTTCGATCAAAAGGTCCATCAACCAACTGAGCCAATCAAAGAACGGCTCGCCCGCGTCCTGAAGCCAGTCGAAAAGCCGTTTGGCGGTTTTGCCCACCGGAATCTTCGTGTCCGTCAGCCACTCCATCTGTGTCCATCTCTGTCTGTTGGTCGGTCAAAGAAATGCGCCGGGGACAGCCCCGGCGCATTATTGGGTGGGGTCAGATCAAAGCCCCAGTTCGCCCTTCACGGCCGCTGTGCTGTCAGCCCCGTCGACGGTGGTGACGCCGTCAAGCCATGCGGTGAACGCATCGGGGTTGGCTTTCAGCCACGCGCGGGCAGCATCGGTGGGGGTTTCGCCATCATCAAGAATGGCGCCCATGATTTCGTTCTCCATCGCCAAGGTGAATTCAAGGTTCTGCAGGAACTTACCCACGTTGGGGCATTCCTGGACATAGCCTTTCCGAGTGTTGGTCAACACTTGCGCGCCGCCCAGATTGGGGCCGAAATAATCATCCCCACCGGTCAGATATCCCATGTCGAAATTGGCGTTCATCGGGTGTGGTTCCCAACCAAGAAACACAACCGGATCGTCCTTCTTATCAGCGCGCGCCACTTGCGCCAGCATCCCCTGTTCCGAGCTTTCGACAACCTTGAACCCCTTAAGGCCAAAGGCGTTTTCGTCGATCATCGACTGGATCAGGCGGTTGCCGTCATTGCCCGGCTCGATACCATAAATCTGGCCGTCCAGAGCATCTTTTTGGGCTGCAATATCGGCGAAATCCTTGATGCCCATATCCATCGCCGCCTTGTTCACGGCCAGCGTGTATTTCGCGCCGTCAAGGTTTATGCGGACGGTGTCGACGGTGCCAGCTTCGCGATACGGGGCGATATCGGCTTCCATCGTGGGCATCCAATTGCCAAGGAATACATCAATGTCGCCATTGGCCATTGAGGTATATGTAACCGGCACCGACAGCACTTTGATATCGGTTTCGTACCCCATCGCATCCAGAACAACGGTTGTCGCGGCGGTTGTCGCGGTAATGTCGGTCCAGCCAACATCCGAGAATACGATTTCTTTGCAATGCTCGTCGGCGAACGCGGCTGTCGCGGCGGTCGTCAGTGCTATGGCGGATAGGGTGGTCTTGAGGTTCATGTTTTGCTCCCTGTTATATTGGTGCGGTTTCGTTGCGCAAAGGCGTGGACCCTTACACCGCTCGTGGTGACATTAGCGCAGCAGGCGCACAGGTGAAACCGGCATAATTTTCGACTAGGGTGCTTTTTGTTGATTGACGAGTCAATCAAAAACCCGCAAATCCATAGTACGTTTTTGATCAGGAGGTATTATGCCCAAGATAGGAATGGAGCCGATCCGGCGCGGCGCCCTGGTGCAGGCCACGATCCACGAGATCGGGCGCGCGGGCAGTCTGGATGTGACCGTCACGCAGATCGCAAAACGCGCGGGCATGTCCAGTGCGCTGGCACATCACTATTTTGGCGGCAAGGATCAGATATTTCTTGCGGCGATGCGGCATATCCTGTCGCTTTACGGCGCGCAGGTGCGGGCCGCTCTTCTGGGGGCAGTCGCGCCGCGCGACCGGGTCGAGGCGATCATCCGCGCCAATTTCGAAGCGGGCAACTTCCGCCCCGAAATTGTGTCGGCATGGCTGAATTTCTATGTCATGTCGCAAAGCAACGATGGCGCGCGGCGTCTGTTGCGCGTCTATCAGCGCCGACTTCATTCCAACCTTGTCTACGACCTACGCCCCCTTGTGGGGGATGCGGCGCACGAGGTGGCCGATACGCTGGCGGCGATGATCGACGGTCTCTATATCCGCCGCGCCCTGCGTGACGCTCCGCCCAACGCTGGCCGCGCCTGCGATCGTGTGCTGGCTTGTCTTGACGCGCTGCTGGAGGCACACCAATGACCAAACCCAACATCCTTATCATCATGGTTGACCAGTTGAACGGCACCCTGTTTCCAGACGGGCCTGCCGATTGGCTACACGCGCCCAACCTGAAAAAATTGGCCGCGCGATCCGTGCGGTTTGCCAACGCCTACACCGCCAGCCCCCTTTGTGCGCCCGGTCGCGCCAGTTTCATGTCGGGCCAGTTGCCAAGCCGCACGCGCGTTTATGACAACGCGGCAGAATTTGCGTCCGATATCCCGACCTATGCCCACCACCTGCGCCGCGCGGGCTATCAAACCGCGTTATCGGGCAAGATGCACTTTGTCGGTCCCGACCAGATGCACGGGTTCGAGGAGCGGTTGACCACTGACATTTATCCCGCCGATTTCGGCTGGACGCCGGACTATCGCAAGCCGGGCGAACGGATCGATTGGTGGTATCACAATATGGGCTCCGTCACTGGGTCCGGCGTGGCCGAGATTTCGAACCAGATGGAGTATGATGACGAAGTTGCTTACCACGCTTGTGCCAAGCTTTACGATCTGGCGCGGGGGCATGACGACCGCCCGTGGTGCCTGACCGTCAGCTTCACGCATCCGCACGACCCCTATGTGGCGCGCCGCAAGTATTGGGATCTCTACGAGGATTGCGAACACCTTCTGCCGGACGTGCCCGCGATGGATTACGACGACCACGACCCGCACGCGCAGCGGATTTTCGATGCCAATGACTGGCGTAGTTTCGACATCACGGACGAGGACATCCGCCGTTCGCGCCGGGCCTATTTCGCCAACATCTCGTATCTGGATGACAAGGTGGGCGAGATGCTGGACGTGATGGAACGCACCCGGCAAGAGGCGATCATCGTCTTTGTCTCGGACCACGGCGATATGCTGGGTGAACGTGGGCTGTGGTTCAAAATGAACTTCTATGAGGGGTCCGCGCGGGTTCCCCTTATGATTGCCGCGCCGGGGCTTGAGCCGGGGGTGGTTGATGCGCCGGTTTCGACCTTAGATGTGACCCCCACCTTGGCTGATCTGGCGGGGGTGTCATTGGACGAGGTGACGCCGTGGGTCGATGGGGAAAGCCTGTTGCCGGTTGCGACCGGTGGGGGGCGTGAAAGCCCGGTTGCCATGGAATACGCGGCCGAGGCATCCTATGCCCCACTTGTCTTTTTACGACATGGGCCGTGGAAATATACCCGCTGTGTGCTTGATCCCGAGCAGTTATTCAACATTAACGTCGACCCACACGAGTTGACGAACCTCGCAGACGATCCTGTGTATCAAGAGACCCTGGATGGCCTGCGCGCGCACGCTGACGCGCGCTGGGATCTGGCTGACTTCGACGCAGATGTGCGGGCAAGCCAAGCGCGACGCTGGGTGGTGTATGAAGCCTTGCGCAACGGTGCGTATTTCCCGTGGGACTATCAACCGCTGCAAAAAGCATCGGAACGCTACATGCGCAACCACATGAATCTGGACACTTTGGAGAATGGTCAACGGTTTCCCCGCGGGGAATGACCGGCGGCAAACGACGGAATGAACATGCAAGCAGAATATATTATCGTGGGCGCAGGTAGTGCCGGCTGTGCAATCGCTTATCGGCTGGCCGAGGCTGGCAAACGTGTGCTGGTGATCGAACATGGCGGAACGGATGCGGGACCGTTCATCCAGATGCCCGCGGCGCTCAGTTATCCCATGAACATGCCGCAGTATGACTGGGGCTTCAAAACCGAACCCGAACCGCATCTGGGCGGGCGCAGACTGGTCACGCCGCGCGGCAAGGTGATCGGTGGGTCCAGTTCCATCAACGGCATGGTGTACGTGCGCGGCCATGCGCGCGATTTCGACCACTGGGCCGAGATGGGCGCGGATGGCTGGGCCTTTGCCGACGTGCTGCCTTACTTCAAACGGATGGAGCATTGGCATGATGGCGGACACGGCGGCGACAGGGACTGGCGCGGCACCGATGGCCCCCTGCATGTCACGCGCGGGCCGCGCGCCAACCCGCTGTTCCATGCTTTCGTCGAGGCCGGAAAAGAGGCCGGATATCCCACGACGGATGACTATAATGGCCAGCAGCAGGAAGGTTTCGGCCCGATGGAACAGACCGTCTGGCGCGGGCGACGCTGGTCTGCGGCGAACGCATATCTGCGTCCGGCGCTGAAGCGTGATAATTGCGACCTGGTCCGCGCCCTTGCGCGCAAAATTGTGATTGAAGACGGTCGCGCCGTGGGGGTTGAGGTTGAGCGAGGCGGCAAGATTGAAGTGATCCGTGCCGAGGCCGAGGTGATTATCGCCGCCAGCCCGATCAATTCGCCCAAGCTTCTGATGTTATCGGGTATCGGTCCCGCCGCACATCTGTCCGAGCATGGCATTGACGTGATCGCCGACCGTGCGGGGGTTGGGCAAAATCTGCAGGACCATCTTGAGGTCTATATCCAATATGCCTCTAAAAAACCGATCACGCTTTATCGCTATTGGAACATGGTCTGGAAGGGCATTCTGGGGGCGCAGTGGTTGTTTACCAAGACGGGGTTGGGTGCATCCAACCAGTTTGAAAGTGCCGCCTTTATCCGGTCGCGCGCCGGGGTGGAATACCCGGACATCCAATATCATTTTCTGCCGATGGCAGTGCGCTATGATGGGCAAGCCGCGGCTGAGGGGCACGGATTTCAGGCCCATACTGGCCCGATGCGCTCGCCCTCGCGCGGGGAAGTCACGTTGAAAAGCGCCGACCCGAGCGAGGCGCCGCGCATCTTTTTCAACTACATGTCCACCGATCAGGATTGGCAGGATTTCCGCACCTGCATTCGCCTGACCCGCGAGATTTTCGCGCAGGATGCGTTCAAAGAGTACGTGAAGCATGAAATCCAACCGGGCGAGGCGCTGCAAACTGATGACGAGATTGACAGCTTCATTCGGGACGAGGCCGAAAGCGCCTATCACCCCTGCGGCACCTGCCGGATTGGTCGGGCCGATGATCCGAACGCTGTGGTTGATCCTGACCTGCGGGTCATCGGCGTCGATGGCTTGCGGGTCGCCGACAGCTCGGTCTTTCCGCGGATCACCAATGGGAACCTGAACGGCCCGTCGATCATGGTGGGCGAGAAAGCATCAGACCATATTTTGGGCAAGAGGCTTGCATCGGCCAATGACGCGCCTTGGATTCACCCAAATTGGCACGAGAAACAGCGTTAGACGCCCTCGGGTTTGATCCCGGTCAAGGCGTCGACAGGCGAACCCTAGCATTCTGAACTTAACCCATGAGGATAGGAGAGATTGCAAATGGCTCACACCCCGCACGAGTTGAACGAAGAATTCCCCGAAATGGTGGAAAAAATGGCCGCGTTGAAACAATCGGACGCGCATTTCGCCAAACTGGCCGATGAATATCACGAGGTGAACCATGCCGTTCACCGCGCCGAAACCAATCTGGAGCCGACAGACCAGTTCAACGAAGAGGATATGCGCAAGAAACGTGCAACCCTGAAGGATGAAATCTATCGAATGCTGACTTCAGCGTAAGCCGCGAGATGGTCGATCAATACGCCCCAGAGGAAGCTCTGGGGCGCTGTCGCAGCCTAATAAAGGGCTTCGATCCAATCAAGCATCTTGGCCAATGCGTCTTTGCGCCAGATGGATGTGTGACCGGCTTCTGGATCAGTGACGAACACTTTGTTGGGGCTGGGTGACAGCTTGTATAGCGTCCTACCCATTGAGACGGGAACAGTGTCGTCTTTTCCACCATGCAAGATGAACAACGGTGCTTTGGTCTGCTTGATGGTAGTTTTTGAAGGCCAAAGATCAGATCGCGATTGAAACAAGGGTAGCATCGCGGGTTTTTTGTGCGCAACCAGATCGACCATCGACGTATAAGGTGCCTGCAATACAATCCCAAGTGGTGGCCGTTTCCGAGCGACCGAGTGCGTGGCGATTTCAAGTGCGACGCCGGTGCCAAGGCTCTCTCCCCACAGGATCGTGGGGCTGTCACCGACATATTTCGGAAGCCGCTGATACAGCTTGTTCGCCAGCGTCTGAATGCGCTGGTGGCTTGGTTTACCCTCGCTTCCGCCCATGCCGGGATAGCTCATCGCAACAACGCCGTAGCCGCGATCAAGGAACCAGGGCAGTTTGTAACGCCTCAATGCAAGGTTGCCGCCAGATCCCGGCAGATAAAGGATCGTTGGCTTGCCTGGTTTAGGCTGGCCAACCCACAGGATAAGACCCTCAAACCTGTGTTGTTTCAGCCGTTCGTCTACGTTTTTGGGATGGGTCCATTTTGGATTGAACTGATAAAAGACCCGGCGTTCCAACAATGTCTGCGCCGACTGCGCAGTTGCCGGACTGCCGGGCAGTGACGCGATTACGAAGACTGCCAAAACAACCGAATAGAAAAACCGTTTCATCTTTTAATCTCGTAGGGAAGCATGCCACGCGAATATGGATCGACTTGCAACTTACGTTCAAGGGGGGGGACTGAGCGTTGGTGGCAATGTTGTCTTTCGCAGATCCGGCAAGACACGCCGATGGGTTCGAACGCAGCGTCGTTCGACACATCAAGAACGTCGGCATAGACCAAGGCGCGGGCGTGTTTGACTTCGCATCCCAACCCGATGGCATAGCGCCGCACCGGTGCATCAAAACTGCCACCGGATTTCGAGACATTGCGCGACAGGCAGAAATACCTCACCCCGTCGGGTGTCTGAGCAAGTTGGCGTAGAAAACGCCCCGGAGTTTCAAAGGCTTGGTGGACATTCCACAAAGGGCACGCGCCACCGAATCGTGCAAACTGCAGCCGCGTGGCCGAATGGCGTTTCGTGATCGTTCCCGCCTGATCCACCCGAACGAAAAAGAAAGGAATGCCCTTGGCGCCGGGGCGTTGCAGCGTGGAAAGACGGTGGGCGATCTGCTCGATCGAGGCGCCGAACAGAACAGCCAACCGTTCAAGGTCGTGGCGGGTGTCGCGGGCTGCGGCAAGAAACTGCTCATAAGGCAGAAGGGCGGCGCCCGCAAAGTAGTTAGCGAGCCCCAATTTCGCGATGGCGCGGGCTTCGTCTGTCTGGAAACGGGCGAAATCCAGTGTTGCCTCAAGCAAAGCATCCTGTGTCAGTAACGCGACCTGCATGAGCAGTTGAAATTGTTGCGTGGCGCGGGGCGGGCGGGTCGATAGGGTCAGGACGCGGTGATTAGGGTCATAAGTCCGCAGAGCGTCTTGATTGGCCCGCTCGACGGTGATGCCGCGGTCGCCCAAGACTGCCTCGGCCATGCTGCCGGGATCAAGCCCACGCGACTTGCCAGTTTTCGCGAAATGCTCGGCAGCACGATCGACCGCGTCGATGTAATTATCGCAATAGTGAAAGAAGTCGCGCACTTCGTCCCATGGGCTTGCTTTTGATCCCGGCTCGTCAGTACCAAGGTTTTCGTCCAGTGATGCCAGCCGCTCGTGCCCCATGCGATAGGCGCGGTGCAGTTCCAAAAGCGCGTGCGCCAGCGCAGGCGCGTTCGAAGCCGCAAGGCGCATGTCTGCCAATGGGGGCACGTCCGAGAATACCGGGTCGGCGAACGCCTCGCGCATGTCGCTGACCAAACGTTCGGAGTCGCCGGTCGACAGCTCGGCCACATCAAAGCCAAACTCTTGCGCCAGTGCCAGCACAACGCCGGTCGATACGGGGCGGTTATTGTTCTCCATCTGGTTCAGATAGGGCAGGCTGACGCCCAGTTTTTCGGCAAACGCCTTCTGCGTCAGCCCAAGGCGTGACCGGATTTCACGAAGTTTTACGCCGGCATAAAGCTTTTGCGTTGCCATTGACGGGAAAATCCTGTGTTTGATTTGCAAAGTTTGCTGTCGCTGTATTGTACCATTTGCAAATGTGTGCCGTCAAAGGTTCAGCCGCTTTTCTCGCTTTATCACAAGCAAGATCGCAACCACTGCCAGAGCCGATGAGGTTAACATAAGAATCAGAAGCGGCAGTGCGGTGGACCCCGGCGCAAGCAGCCATCCCGCAAGTGCCGATAACGCGGCGCCGCCACCGATATTCATCGCGCCACCAAGACCCGAGGCGCTTCCGGCAAGCTCTGGCCGCACGCTCATCATGCCGGCATTAGCGTTGGGCAAGGTCATCCCGTTGCCAACGCCAACCCAGGTCATGAAGCCGAAGAAGATATACTCGGATCCCAGCCCAAGCAGGAAAAGTGCAAGTGAGATGCTCAGCCCTGTGGCTGTGATCAGCGCGCCCCAGTAGACCATTTTCGTCATCCCAAGCCGCATCGAATATCGGCCTGACAGATAGTTCCCGACCAGATACCCTGCCGCGGGTGCGCCGAAGAACAAGCCCAAGCGGGCCGGGCTCATCCCGTAAATGACGCTGCCCACGAAGGGCGCGCCACCCAGATAGGCAAAGAAGGCGCCAGAGGTCAGCGCGGCAGATGCGCAATAGCCCCAGAAACGCGGCGATCTGAGCAGCGATGGATAGGCGCGGAACTGCGCAGCGAAGCCGCCCGGCTGCGGGGTGATCGTCTCGCCCAGATCGCGCCAGGTCAGCGCCATCGCAGCCACGCCCGCGACGGCTTGCAGCCAGAAGTTCGCTTTCCACCCGAACGCTTCATCCAGAACGCCACCGATCGTTGGGGCCATCATTGGGACAATCGACATGCCCATCGTGACATAACCTATCAGTGATGCCGCTTGATCTCCGGGCACCATGTCGCGGATCGCGGCGCGTGATAGCACGACGCCGACTACGACCGCCGCCTGCACCATCCGAAATCCTAGAAATATCTGAATATTCGGTGCATAAAGGCAACCCAACGTTGCCAAAATGTAAATGCCGAAGCCCCACAGAATAACCGGCCGCCGCCCAAACCGGTCGGATAGCGGTCCGACCGCAACCTGCATCAGCGCGTTCATGCACAGATAAAGCGCAACCGACAGCTGGACTATACGATATTCGGCGTCGAAATAGACCGCCATGCCAGGCAGCGAGGGTAAGAAAACATTCATCGACACCGTCGCGGCCGCCGCAACGAATGTCAGGGTGAAGACATGCGGCGGTGTGGTGGGGTCAAGAAACCTGGAGGGGGGCGCGGACGACATAAGCTATGGCTAGGCAAACGGGCGCGGACTGTCCATGCTGTGCTGTTGAGTATTTGCAAATATTCAATTTGCAGTCAGCCTTCTGTAGTGGGTTTGCAAATTCGCCTGATTTCTCTTTCAGGACGTCCCGGAAACCGCTAGTTTGCGGCGAAATCAAGGAGTGCGCCAGATGAGAGATATTCTTCAGGAACTTGAGGACCGCCGCGAGATCGCCCGCTTGGGTGGCGGACAGCGCCGGATCGACAGCCAGCACCAGAAAGGCAAGCTGACCGCGCGCGAGCGGGTTGAACTGCTGTTGGACGAAGACTCGTTCGAAGAATTTGACATGTTCAAAGCCCATCGCTGCACCGAATTCGGGATGGAGGCCGAACGCCCCGCAGGCGACGGCGTGATCACCGGATGGGGCACGATCAACGGGCGCCTGGTCTATGTTTTCAGTCAGGATTTTACCGTTTTTGGCGGCTCGCTGTCTGAAACCCACGCCGAAAAGATCTGCAAAATCATGGATATGGCCATGCAGAACGGCGCACCCGTCATTGGCATCAACGATTCCGGCGGTGCGCGCATTCAGGAAGGTGTCGCGTCGCTGGCCGGTTATGCCGAGGTGTTTCAGCGCAATATCATGGCGTCGGGTGTGGTGCCGCAAATCTCGGTCATCATGGGGCCATGTGCTGGCGGGGCGGTTTATTCACCTGCGATGACGGATTTCATCTTCATGGTGAAAGATACCTCGTACATGTTCGTGACGGGCCCCGATGTGGTCAAGACCGTCACGAACGAGGTCGTGACTGCCGAAGAGCTTGGCGGCGCTTCAACCCATACCAAGAAATCGTCGGTCGCCGACGGGGCTTTTGAAAACGATGTCGAGGCGTTGGCAGAAATCCGGCGACTGGTCGACTTCCTGCCGTTGAATAATCGCGACAAAGCGCCCACGCGGCCCTTCTTTGACAACCCGGCTCGGATTGACGAAAGCCTTGATACTTTGGTGCCTGCGAATGCGAACGCGCCTTATGACATGAAAGAACTGATCGCCAAGCTGGCGGATGAAGGCGACTTTTATGAGATACAAGAGGATTTCGCCCGCAATATTATTACTGGCTTTGTCCGGCTGGAAGGGCAGACCGTAGGCGTTGTCGCCAACCAGCCGATGGTGTTGGCGGGATGTCTGGATATCGACAGTTCGCGCAAGGCGGCGCGATTTGTCCGATTCTGTGACGCGTTCGAAATCCCGATCCTGACCCTGGTCGATGTGCCGGGCTTTCTGCCGGGCACCAGCCAGGAATTTGGTGGCGTGATCAAGCATGGCGCTAAATTGCTGTTCGCCTATGGCGAGGCGACAGTGCCGAAGGTCACGTTGATTACCCGCAAGGCCTATGGCGGGGCTTATGACGTGATGGCATCAAAACACCTTCGGGGGGATTTCAACTATGCTTGGCCAACCGCCGAGATTGCGGTGATGGGCGCAAAAGGCGCCACGGAAATCCTGTATCGGTCGGAACTTGGCGACCCAGAGAAGATCGCTCAACGCACGCAGGATTACGAGGATCGGTTCGCCAACCCCTTCGTTGCTGCCGAGCGTGGTTTTATTGACGAGGTGATACAGCCGCGGTCTTCGCGGATGCGGATCTGTCGTGCTTTTGCATCTCTGCGCAACAAGAAGCTGCAGAATCCGTGGAAAAAGCACGACAATATTCCGCTGTAGTGATGGGTTGCACGGGGGGATATCAGGGCTTTGGGGGTCTGACGGGGGCGGCTGGTCTTGCCGCCACGTTGGCTTTTAACGCCCCAAGCGCGGCCTGCGCCGCCAACACCCTCGTTGAAGAGGGCGCTTCGATCACCGTCCCATCCGGGCAAGAAATCACCGTTCTGGATATGATTGAAGATGATGAGGGCACGTTTGGCCCAACGGTTCGCTTTCGCTTTCTCGCCCCGCGCATTGCGCGTGATAAGGGCGACGTTGCGTTCATGCAGGCCGAAGACGACATGGCGGCGCTGTGTCAGGACTATGCCCTGCCGCTTTTGACGACAATGGGTGCGGACCTGCCCACGCAGATCATCATTGTCCTGTCCGACCGTGTGGTGGAATTTGGGGTCGCCGACCCCGAGGCCACGCAGTTTTTCGAAGCCTACCGTCCCGAGGACGGCCATTGCATCTGGGAGGGGTTCTGATGGCCTTGCCATATATGACCAAACACAAGGGCTTTCCCGGACGTCTGCCCAGCACGGATTATCAGTTTACCATCCGGCGCCCCAGCAAAATTGGCGCAACTCCCCTTGTTGCGCGCGAACGCTATGCTGATCGCAGGCCAGCGGACCGGCGTGCGGATGCTGGTTTCATGGAGGCGCTGTGGGACTATTTCGGCGATCAGCCTTTTGAACGCGGAAATTTGGATGCCGGGCGCCTGTCATGGCTGTTCGGGCGCGAGGTCATCGCCGCCGAAGATCCGTTCGACCCCGAAAGCTACGAGGCTATGCTGGTGATCGACGTGACGCGCGCGTCAGTCTCTTTTCCTGATGTTTTCGAGCGGTGATCGGCATGAAATCGCCCCTCCTTACGTCGAACCGGCAAATTCCAGCCCAAAAGGCGGGTGCCACGGAATCACGTTCTTGCAGAGCGGGTGAAGCATGCCAATGTCATTCTCAAGCGGAAGACATATCCCCGTTTTTCGCTATGGTTTGTCAAAACCATTACCCTTCCCCTTCTTTAGCCCGGTTCTTTGCGTTAGCAACGGAACCGGGCCTCTTTTTTGGTCGCGGCTTTGCGCTGCGGACGGCTGCTTTGCCGTATGACGCAAGATTTCGCTTTCGAAATCAAGCAAAGCGCGGCACAATGTTCTGCAATAAGAACACAACCAGAGGCAGTCAAAAATGCAGATCAGCAAAATCTTCGTGGGGGCTTTGGCCCTTGTCATGCTGGCGGGATGCCAGTGGAACGACATTCAGCGCGCCGGCGTCGGCGCAGCAACTGGTGCGGTGGTTGCGAAAGCGGCCAGCGGCAACCTTCTTACAGGTGCGGTCATCGGTGCCGGCGCGGGTGCGCTGTGCGACGATGTCGGTATGCGCATCTGTAACTGATCAAATCACCGCCTCGGGCGGCTCCGAGTTTTTCAATCAGCCCGCCGGACGTAAATCCGGTGGGCTTTTCTATGCCAATTCGTCCGGCGGCCATGCCCGCCGCGCACAGATATGAACGGAAGGGACAGGACATGTTCAAGAAGATCCTGATTGCAAACCGCGGTGAAATCGCCTGCCGCGTGATCAAGACCGCCCGCAAAATGGGCATCCAGACGGTTGCCATCTATTCGGATGCGGACAAGCACGCGCTTCATGTGCGCATGGCGGACGAGGCGGTGCATATCGGCCCATCACCCGCGAACCAGTCCTATATCGTAATCGACAAGGTCATGCAGGCGGTCAAGGAGACGGGCGCCGAAGCAGTGCATCCAGGCTATGGCTTCCTGTCCGAGAACTCGAAATTCGCCGAGGCGCTGGAAAAGGCCGGTGTTGCCTTCATCGGCCCGCCCAAAGGTGCGATCGAGGCGATGGGCGACAAGATCACCTCCAAGAAGATCGCTCAGGAAGCCGACGTGTCGACCGTGCCCGGCTACATGGGTCTGATTGAAGATGCGGACGAGGCCGTGAAAATCTCGAACGAGGTTGGCTATCCGGTGATGATCAAGGCCTCGGCTGGCGGCGGCGGCAAGGGGATGCGGATCGCCTGGAATGACGACGAAGCGCGCGAAGGGTTTCAATCATCGAAGAACGAAGCTGCAAGCTCGTTCGGTGATGACCGCATCTTCATCGAGAAATTCGTGACCCAGCCGCGTCATATCGAAATTCAGGTTCTGTGCGATACTCATGGCAACGGCATCTATCTGGGCGAGCGTGAATGCTCGATCCAGCGACGCAATCAGAAGGTTGTGGAAGAAGCGCCAAGCCCGTTTCTTGACGAGGCGACCCGAAAGGCGATGGGCGAACAGGCAGTCGCCTTGGCGCAGGCGGTGGACTATGCCAGCGCTGGCACGGTCGAGTTTATCGTGGACGGGGACAAGAACTTCTATTTCCTAGAGATGAACACCCGCCTGCAGGTGGAACATCCGGTGACCGAGTTGATCACCGGCGTCGATCTGGTCGAACAGATGATCCGCGTGGCGGCAGGCGAGAAACTGTCGATCAGTCAAAACGACGTGGCGCTGACCGGTTGGGCCATTGAGAACCGGCTGTATGCCGAAGACCCTTATCGCGGCTTTCTGCCGTCGATTGGGCGCCTGACGCAGTATCGACCGCCTGCGGAAACGGCAGCGGGGCCATTGCAGGAAAACGACAAGTGGCAGGGCGATGCGCCCCACGGCTATATCGCCGTGCGCAATGACACGGGGGTTTACGAGGGCGGCGAAATCTCGATGTATTACGACCCGATGATCGCCAAGCTGTGCACTTGGGCGCCCAGCCGTGACGAGGCAATCGAAGCCATGCGCGTGGCGCTGGACAGTTTCGAGGTCGAAGGCATCGGCCACAACCTGCCGTTCCTGTCGGCGGTGATGGATCATCCGATCTTCATCAAGGGCGAGATGACGACAGCCTTTATCGAAGAGCAGTATCCCGATGGGTTCGAAGGGGTCGAGCTTTCGCCGGATATTCTGAAGCGCATCGCCGCGTCGGCGGCTGCAATGTTCCGGGTGGAAGAAATTCGCCGCACGCGCGTCACCGGCCGGATGGATAATCACGAACGCAAGGTGGGCAAGAAGTGGGTTGTCGTGCTGCAAGAGACCGAGTTTGCCGTGAAAATAAAGGCGGACAAGAAAGGATCGACTGTCAAATTCGAAGATGGATCGAAGCTGCGCGTGAAATCCGACTGGACGCCGGGCGACAGCTTGGCGCGCCTGACTGTCGATGGCGATCCGCTGGTCTTGAAGGTTGACGATATCACCAATGGGTTCCGTATGCGATCACGCGGCGCGGATATGAGCGTTCATGTCTACACGCCGCGTCAAGCCGAGCTTGCCCGGCTGATGCCGGAAAAAATCGCGCCTGATACCTCGAAAATGCTGTTGTGCCCAATGCCGGGCCTAATGGTGAAAGTGGATGTCGAAGCGGGCCAAGAGGTGCAGGAAGGCCAGCCTTTGTGCACCATCGAGGCAATGAAGATGGAAAACATCTTGCGCGCTGAAAAGAAGGGTGTCGTCACCAAGATCAACGCGGGACCGGGCGACAGCCTTGGCGTCGACGAAGTTATCATGGAGTTCGAATAAGGATGGCCTACGCCGCCACACTAACAGCCGAAAGACGCTTTGAGCCCGCGATTGCGGCAGGTGTTGGCGTGGCGATGTTCATCCTTGTACAGGCCATGGCTTACCAACTGGTGGGGACGTTTGAGTATCCGTTGGATGATGTCTATATCCACTTGGCTGTGGCCGAGCAGATCGCCGCCGGGGGGTATGGGGTAAACCCCGGCGAATACACCTCGGCCGCGTCGTCGCCAATATATCCGTTGTTGCTTGTCCCCTTCGCTGGAACAGCTTGGCATGTGTATCTGCCGCTGGCGTGGAACGCGGTTGCGCTGGTGCTGGTGGCGTTTCTGTGGGGCCGGATTGTGCAGGATGCAGTCACGGATCGGCTCGCGGCGCTCGCGTTGGCGGTCCTTGGTCCACTGGCCTTCAACCTTGCCGGCATTGCCCAGGTGGGGATGGAACATACCCTGCAT
Organism: Aliiroseovarius sediminis; assembly: GCF_022678485.1. GTDB lineage: Bacteria > Pseudomonadota > Alphaproteobacteria > Rhodobacterales > Rhodobacteraceae > Aliiroseovarius > Aliiroseovarius sediminis. The sequence continues at coordinate 40,228 of NZ_JALBYP010000026.1, read as the reverse complement.
GTGCTGGCAGGGATGGCTGTGCTGCGCGGTTTGCAAATACAGCTCGACCAAGGTCGGCTGCACTGGTTGTTGGTTGCGGGCATGGTTCTGGGGCCGATGATCCGCTTCGAAGGCTTGGCCGTGACCGGCGGCGCCGCGCTTGCGCTGGCGATGACGGGGCGTTGGAAAACAGGCACGGCGCTGTTCGGGGCGGCGGCGGCGCTGGTCGCCGGGTTCATGGTATTTCTGACCTCGATCGGGCTGGAGCCTCTGCCCAATTCGGTCATGGCAAAGCTGGCCGGTGGCGGGCAGGACAGCCGGTTCAGCTTGACGACGCTGCCGTTGAAAGTGGTGGCGCAGGTCGCCGCGTCCGACAAGGCCATCGTCATGCTTGTCGCCGTTATCATCGGTGCGGTCGCGTTGGTGCGGGTCGCGGGGCGGGCCCGCGCGCTGATCGCCGGGGCGGTGTTTGCTGGCGCCGGGCATCTTTTGCTGGGGCAGTTTGGGTGGTTCAACCGATACGAGCTTTATGCCCTCAGCTTCGTGTTGGGCATGTTGATGCTTGGCCTTTTTCGAGCCGATGACATGAAATCCGCCTGCGCGCTGTTGCTGGTCGGCTTCGCGTATCTGGCTTTTTCTTATGGAATATGGCTGGTTCAAAACGGTAAATACGGCGCGCTGGCCATCTATTCGCAACAGCGCAACATGAGCAGCTTTGCGAAAGAGGTTTATCAAAAACCCGTTGCGGTGAATGACTTGGGCTATGTTGCGTGGAACAACCCCAATTACGTGCTGGATCTTTGGGGCCTTGCCTCTTATCGCGCATTGTCGACCCGGTTGGACAACCCGCAGGATGGCTGGGCGGACGAGATCGTGCAGGACGCTGGGGTCAAGCTTGCGATGATCTATGACGAATTAATTGGCAGCGGGATCGGGGCAGATTGGATCAAGGTTGGCACGCTGCAATACCAAGGCGCCGGAGGGTTTCTGGGCGGGCGGAATGTTAGCTTCTACGCGACCACCGCCGAGGCCGCGCCCGAATTACGCAAACAGATTGCCGACTTCGCCCCGCGCGTCGTCGGTGCCGCAGAAATGTGGGTTGAGGATGCGCCGTGACAGGGCGGATACAGAAAGATGAAAAGGATCACGTGATGAGCGATACAGCCAAGTGGAAGGAACTGGCCGAAAAGGAACTTCGCGGCCGCGCCCTTGATGACCTGACCTGGAACACGCTGGAAGGGATTGACGTCAAACCGCTTTATACTGCGGACGACACCAAGGGGCTTGATCATATGGGCACTCTGCCCGGCTTTGGCCCATTTACGCGTGGGGTCAAAGCCACCATGTATGCGGGCAGACCGTGGACCATCCGGCAATATGCGGGCTTTTCCACCGCCGAGGAATCGAACGCTTTTTATCGCCGCAACCTTGCTGCAGGTCAGCAGGGTGTGTCGGTTGCCTTCGATCTTGCGACGCATCGGGGCTATGACAGCGATCACCCGCGCGTGGTGGGCGACGTCGGCAAGGCGGGCGTTGCGATTGACAGCATTGAGGATATGAAAATCCTGTTTGATGACATTCCGTTGGATAAGGTCTCGGTCTCGATGACGATGAACGGGGCTGTGATCCCGATCCTTGCCAGCTTCATCGTGGCAGGCGAAGAGCAGGGCCATGACAAAGCGCTGCTGTCTGGCACCATTCAGAATGATATTCTCAAGGAATTCATGGTGCGCAACACTTACATCTATCCGCCGGAACCGTCGATGCGCATCATCTCGGACATCATCGAATATACCTCAAACGAGATGCCGAAGTTCAACTCGATCTCGATCTCCGGCTACCACATGCAGGAAGCGGGCGCGAACCTAGTGCAGGAACTGGCCTATACGCTGGCGGATGGTCGTGAGTACGTGCGCGCCGCGATTGAAGCGGGCATGGACGTGGACAAGTTTGCAGGTCGTCTGTCCTTCTTTTTCGCCATCGGCATGAATTTCTTCATGGAGGCCGCCAAGCTGCGCGCTGCGCGCACGCTTTGGTATCGTGTCATGACCGAATTCGGTGCCAAATCGGACCGCTCGAAGATGCTGCGCACGCACTGCCAGACCTCGGGCGTCAGCTTGCAGGAACAAGACCCCTATAACAACGTGATCCGCACGGCGTATGAGGCGATGTCGGCAGCCCTTGGTGGCACGCAGTCGCTGCACACCAACGCGCTGGACGAAGCCATCGCGCTGCCCACCGATTTCTCGGCCCGGATTGCGCGTAACACGCAGATCATCTTGCAGGAAGAAACGGGTATCACCAACGTGGTCGATCCCTTGGCCGGGTCGTATTACGTTGAGGCATTGACAGATGATCTGATCAACAAAGCGTGGGAGCTGATGGAGGAGGTCGAGGAGATGGGGGGCATGACCAAGGCTGTTGCCAGCGGCATGCCAAAGCTGCGGATCGAAGAATCTGCAGCCAAGCGTCAGGCTATGATCGACCGTGGCGAGGAAACCATCGTTGGCGTGAACAAATACAAGCGGGAAACAGAAGACCCGATCGATATTCTGGACGTGGACAATGTGGCCGTGCGCGAAAGCCAAGTCGCCCGTCTAGAGAGGATCCGCGAAACGCGGGATGGCGCTGCCTGCGACGCTGCATTGGCCGAACTGACCCGTCGCACCAAGGAAGGCGGCAACTTGCTTGAAGCTGCCGTAGAAGCCGCGCGCGCGCGCGCAACCGTCGGAGAAATCTCTATGGCTATGGAAAAAGAATTTGGCCGTCACCGCGCCGAAGTGAAGACGCTGGCCGGTGTCTATGGCGCCGCATATGAAGGTGACGAAGGTTTCGCCGCCATCCAGAAATCGGTCGAGGATTTTGCCGAAGCCGAAGGCCGCCGCCCGCGTATGCTGGTGGTGAAGATGGGGCAGGACGGTCACGACCGGGGCGCTAAGGTCATCGCGACTGCTTTTGCTGATATTGGCTTTGATGTGGATGTTGGCCCACTGTTCCAGACCCCGGAGGAAGCCGCACAGGACGCTATCGACAACGATGTGCACATTGTTGGCATCAGTTCGCAAGCCGCGGGTCACAAAACTTTGGCCCCGCAATTGGTGAATGCGCTGAAAGAACAGGGAGCCGAGGATATCATCGTAATCTGTGGCGGGGTCATCCCGCAGCAGGACTATGATTTTCTTTATGAAAACGGCGTGAAGGCAATCTTCGGGCCGGGCACGAACATTCCTGAGGCGGCCCAAGATATCCTGAAACTGGTTCGTAAAGTGCGCGCCTGATCGACAAGCCCCTTGCGGTTGGCCGGGTTTGCCGCCACCGTTCCCGTGGACCAGAAGGAGGGCGCATTGGCTCTGGGACAGATTGATCACCTTGTGGTGTCCTCCGCGACCCTTGCTGAAGGCGTCGCGTTGATTGAGGACCTGCTGGCGGTGCCCATGACCGGGGGAGGAGAACACCCGCTCATGGGCACCCACAACGCCCTTCTGTCATTGGGGCCCGAGACGTATCTAGAAGTGATCGCGATCAACCCCGACGCGCCCGCACCGGACCGCGCCCGGTGGTTCGATCTGGACTATTTCACGGGGCCCGCCCGATTGACAAACTGGGCGCTTCGGGTGCCGGATTTGCAAGGCGCGTTGCACCGTGCGCCGAATGGGATGGGTGATGCCGTCGCGCTGGAACGTGGGGCCTATGCATGGGATATGGCGATCCCGATTGATGGCCGACTGCCGTTTTCGGGCTGTGCGCCCGGACTGCTGAGTTGGAAGGGTGCGCAGCCTGCGCCCGATCTTGCGGATCACGGGCTGCGCCTTGCCGCGCTGGAAATCACCCACCCCGAGGCCGACGCGCTGTCGGTCGCACTTGCGCCTTTGGTTGCGGATGGACGTATCACGTTGCACGGTGGTGCGCCGGGTCTGGTGGCATGGCTGGATACGCCGCGCGGGATGGTTGAACTGCCTTGACGGGTACGGCGGGGCAGGCGGTTTCCGCCTCGACCCCGGCTGCGTCTTCGTCAGTGTTACCCAGCCATCAGCGACACGGTTGCCCCAGTCACCGCTGAAAAGGCCGACGCGACAAGCCTCCAGACGCACATCGTTCATAAGCGAAGCATCGCTAAAGCTTAGTCCGCCGATGAACAGCGACATGGTAAACCCGATGCCTGCCAGTGCCGACACCCCATAAACATGCACCCAGTTCACGCCATAAGGAAGCCGCGCAAAGCCAGGTTTCACGGTCAGAAACGTCAGACCGAACACCCCCAACTGCTTGCCGACGACCAGCCCTGCCACAACACTCATAGGCACCGGCTGAAGCAGCGCATCAGGTGACATGCCCGCATTGGCAAAGGTAAAGACAGGAACAATCAGAAATACGACATAAGGGGACAAGCCGTGTTCAAAGCTGTGCAAGGGCGACTTGCCCCAGCGGTTCGTCATCGGAATGAAAAACGCAGTCTCCACGTCGGAGAGCGTCGCATATTTAGCCAGAACATCAGATCCAGCGGCACCAACGCATAGATCAGATACACCACCTTTAATTCTGACGTGTACAACAGGGCGATCATGATGATCGCACCAAGGTCGTCCAGAATGACAAGGGTCAGCAGAAAAAACTTCAACGCAACAGGCGCGCGCCCGGACCAGCGCAAGACTGCCAAGGGCGATATCGGTCGCCGCCGGTATGGCCTACCCCGCCAAAGCGGCCGGATTGGTCCAGTTGATCGCTGCATAGATGATTGCAGGCACCGCCATACCGCCAACCGCCGCCATGTCCGGCAGAATTATGTCACCGAGGTTGCGCAGTTCACCTTCCATCAGCTCGTGCTTCAACTCCAACCCGATCAGCAGGAAGTAGATCGCTATAAATCCAAAGAATCAAAGGCTTGGGCAGTCCTTCGTCATTGATCAGGATGGAAAATTTAGACCCCAGAATGTCGCTGACCTGCCCCGCGATGGGTGAGTTGGCCACAATCATGGCCGCGACCGCCGATACCATCAAAAGTATGCCCCGGAAGCATCATGACGAAAGAAGCGGTCAAACGTTCTGAGAAGCATTCACGTATCCTACTGTTTTGGTAGAATTTTAGTGGATGGTGCCCTGAGTACAAAATTCAACTGGGAAAGCCGACAAAAACCAAGTGCAACCCCATGCTTTTGCGACAAGAAACATCTTGTGCATGGTGCGGTTTGCACTCGTTTTCGGGGCGTGGACTGTGTAACAAGCTGATATGTCGATCTGGTCCCGTATCACTGACGCGCTGTCTGCGCTTGCCAAGGGCGAAAGCCTCTCGGACGTCTTCGCTTATCTGCGCACCCAGCCTGAACGGTCGGCGGGCTTTGCGATTGCCGTGATCGCACTGGGGGCCAAGATGGCAAAGGCCGACGGGCAGGTGACACGTGATGAGGTCTCGGCTTTTCGCGAGGTGTTTCATATTCCGCCAGACGAAGAAAAGAACGCAGCCCGCCTGTTTAATCTGGCCCGCACCGATGTCGCGGGATTTGAACTTTATGCCCAAAAAGTCGCGGCAATGTTCGGCCCCGCCGATCCTGCGCTGTGCGACTTGATGGAGGGGTTGTTCCACATCGCGACCGCCGACGGAGAATATCATCCGGCAGAAGATGAATACCTGAAAAATGTGGCCAAGATTTTCGGTCTGCCTCCGCGCAAGTTCGCCGCGCTTCGGTCGCGGCTTGTGCCGGACGCCCATCCAGACCCCTATGCCGTTCTTGGAGTGACCCCGGACATGGCATTGGACGATATCCGCGCTGTCTGGCGAAACGAGGTGCGCGAAAGCCACCCGGACCGCATGGTTGCGCGTGGCGTCCCGCAAGAGGCCGTGAAGATGGCCGAAAAACGGCTGATCGCCGTCAATCGTGCCTGGGACGAGATCAGCCGGGAACGTGCCTGATGCGGATCGCGACCTATAACGTCGAATGGTTCAATGCCCTTTTTGATGATGAAGGCCGCCCGTTGATCGACAATGAATGGTCTGCCCGCCATGACGTGACGCGGCGCGCGCAGTTTCAGGCTGTTGGCGTTGTGTTCAAGATGTTGGACGCCGACGCCGTGATGGTGATTGAGGCACCGGATCACAATAGCCGCCGCCAGACGGTTCTGGCCCTTGAAAATTTCGCAAATATCTTTGATCTGCGCGCGCGCAAGGCGATCATTGGGTTCGCCAATGACACGCAGCAGGAAATTGCCCTTCTGTATGATCCAGACGTGTTTTTCGCCCGCCATGATCCGCGCGGCGAGGCGGGCGCGCTCTTTGCGCCGCGGTTCGACACGACCTTTCAGCTTGACCTTGATACCGATGCCGCGCCCGAGCCGATCGTCTTTTCCAAGCCGCCTCTTGAAGTCGAGCTGATCCACCGAGACAGCGGCAAAGTTCTGCGGCTTATCGGCGTTCACGCCAAGTCGAAAGCCCCGCACGGTGCGCGCGGCCCAGCTGAAATCATGCGCGTTGCAATCGAAAATCGCCGCAAGCAGATGGCACAGTGCATCTGGATACGCCAGCGGGTGGATGAACACCTTGCGGCAGGTGAATCGCTGATCGTGATGGGCGATTTCAACGATGGCCCGGGGCTGGACGAATATGAAAAGCTGTTCGGACGTTCGGGTATCGAGATTGTAATGGGCGAGGATGACGCGACCTGTATGTATGACCCGCACGCTCGCATGATCCTGACCCGCAAGGCCGGAGCGCGGCCAGCGTCGTCGCGGTTTTATATTGCAAGCGAAAAACGGTATCTTCAGGCGCTTCTGGATTACATCATGGTGTCGCCCGATCTGGCAGCGATGTCGCCGTGCTGGCGTATCTGGCACCCGTTCGATGACCTGGAATGCTACGACGCGCCGCGGTTGCGCGACGCGCTTCTGACGGCCTCGGATCATTTTCCGGTGTCGATGGATTTGATGCTCTGATCTTCACATTCGACGGATCGCGCTTACATGTGGTGTATGGAACAGATTGCGAAAACAACGGCTGCTGCCATCTTGGTCGCTGCGATTGCCACCACGCCCGTCTGGGCCGAAGGTGAAAGCGAGGGCTTGTCTGACAATCCCGACATCTCGGAGGGGACCCAGCTTTTGAACCGTGGTTTCAAACTTTTGCTTGAAGGTTTGTCGAAAGAGGTTGAGCCGATGGCAGACAAATGGGCCGAAGGTTGGGCCAACCTGGTTGAGCGATTTGGGGATATGAGCGTTTATTACCCACCCGAGACATTGCCCAACGGTGACATCATCATTCGGCGACGGACCCCCCTTGCGCCGAACGATTCACTGCCGGGCGAAACCGAGCTATAATCCCGTGTCAGCGGCGGTATTTCACGACGCCTTCAGCCTCTAGCGCCTGCGCCAAAGTTTGAAATCGGGCCTGAGCAACCTCGCCGAACAGGTCTGCCCCTTGTTCGTTCAGGGTTAGTGTCAACACATGTTTTTTGGGAAACAACTTCAGCGTGGCGATCTTTGTCGGGTCTTTCATCGTCAGCATTGCGCCGAAGCGCATCGCTTTGCCCAAGACCTCGGCGCGCCGCATGCTTTTTTCCGACAGGATATCGAACAACGGCTCGAATCGTGACCCTTGGCGACCGTTCTTGTAACGATGCAGCAGCGCCAGCCCCAGAAAAATCCGTTCTTCATGTGTCAACCCGCCAAGGTTGGCGCGTGTGGCGTTGTCAAAACAAGCCTCGTGCCGGTAATCGGGGTGCGCCCGCCAACTGACGTCGTGCAACATGCAGGCCGCCTTGATCACCCGCAATTCGGAAGGCTTGGACGATTTGAACACCGGTTGAAGAAAGTTGAACAGTCGTTTGCCAAAGCCTGGAATGCGCGCGTCTTTCTGTTCGGCGACATAGCACGCCTCCATCAACGGGTCGCGCTTGCGCAGCTGGTCGGGCATCTGCTCATAAAGCAGCCCTTCGCGGATGCCATAGGAACTGACGGCGATTTCCTTGGGGCGAAATTCGCGCACCAGACGTTTCAGAACCAACGCGGCAATCGGCACCAGCGCCATCCGCGCTGCTGATGTGCCGGTGCGCTGGCGCACCTCCTCCAGATCGACTTCATCTATCCATTTCAGGGTGGTGCCAAGGGATTTGGGCGTCATGCGGTATTCGTGCAAAACGGTCAAAGGATAGCCGCGCCGCTCCATATCCAGCCGTGCGATGGCCCGCCAAGACCCCCCGACAAGATACAGTCGCTTGTGATTGGTGCCGAAATCATCAGCCAGTTGCCCGACCACGCGCGCAATCTCGGCCTTCACACCTTTCTTGCCGCCGGGAACGCCCGCCAGCTTCAACGGCCCAAGTGCCGAGGACACTCGGTGCCCCACCTTTCCATCCGTGATGGCGGCCAATTCCAGCGACGAGCCGCCGATATCACACATCAGGCCGCTGGCTTCGGGCCAGCCCAACAGAACACCTTGCGCAGAATAACGTGCCTCTTCCTTGCCGTCGATGACGAAGATGTTCAAACCTGTTTCGCGTAGCACATCGGCGCAGAAATCGGGACCATCGCTGGCATCGCGCACGGCGGCGGTGGCAACAGCAGACAAGGGAGGCAGCTTCATGCTGTTGGCCAGCGCCTGAAACCGTTTGATCGCGGATAAGGCGCGCACGCGGCCTTCGGGGTGCAGACGCCCGCTTTCTGCCAGCCCCGTGCCCAGCCCGCACAAGATTTTTTCGTTGAAGAAATAGGCTGGGCTGCGTGCTGCGCCGTCAAACACCACCAGCCGGACCGAGTTCGACCCGACATCCACAACCCCGACACGACTAAGCGCCCGCACCGATGGGTCATTGAATAACGGACGCCCGAACGGCCCCCAATCTTCGCCGGTATCGCCGCCTGCGTCCATGAATGTTCCCCTATCTTCTGCCAGTATCCTAGCCGCGCGACTGGTCGTGATCAATCTTGCGAGTGTGTCAATTCAGGCACGTCAGATGCCCCCGCTGAACCTCGGCCCGACAGGGACGGGTTTTCCATGAAGAACCGGTGACAATTGAATGGTCGTTCAACGGTGCTGAAATCGGCCCGTTTGAAATCACCGTCGGCCTGCATGACCCAGCTTTGGGCGACATCCGCAAGGTTTGCCGCCATGATCTGGCTGACGATCTGGGCCTTGACGGTGGCGTTCTGGATTTCAACCAGCGTTTCGACCCGCCGGTTCAGGTTGCGTCCCATCCAGTCGGCCGACGACATATAAACCCGTGCCTTCTTCGATGGCAGGCCGTGCCCGTTGCCAAAACACACGATGCGCGAATGCTCCAGAAAGCGGCCGACGATGGATTTGACCCGGATGTTCTCTGACAGGCCCTTGATACCGGGGCGCAGCCCGCAAATGCCGCGCACGACAAGGCTGATTTTTACGCCTGCCTGGCTGGCGGCATACAGGGCGTCAATCACATCGGGTTCGACCAGTGAATTCATTTTTGCCCAGATCTCGGCTGGTTTGCCCTTGGCGGCGAAGTCGACCTCGGTTTGAATGCGTGCGAGCAGCGTGGATTTTAGATCGAGAGGAGAGATGGCGAGGTTTTCCAGCGATTGCGGTTCGGCATAGCCCGATAGATAATTGAACACCCGCGTCGCGTCGCGCCCAAGGGCAGGGTCGCAGGTGAACAGGCTGAGGTCGGTGTATATGCGCGCGGTGATCGGGTGGTAATTGCCAGTGCCGTAATGGGTATAGGTCACCAGCTCGTCCCCCTCACGTCGCACCACGGTCGAAATTTTGGCGTGGGTCTTGTAGTTGATGAAACCATAAACGACGTGCGCACCTGCGCGCTCTAACCGGCGGGATTGGCGGATATTTGCGGCTTCGTCAAAGCGCGCCTTCAGTTCGACCAGCGCGGTGACGGATTTGCCGTCTTCGGCGGCTTCGCACAGGGCGGTGACGATGGGACTGTCATGCGAGGTTCGATAGAGCGTCTGCTTGATCGCCACCACATTCGGATCGCGTGCTGCCTGATGCAGGAAGCGGACCACCATATCGAATGTCTCATAGGGATGGTGCAGCAGCATATCCTTCTGCCGGATGGCGGCGAACATATCGCCGTCATGGTCCTGCACACGTTCCGGGACACGCGGCGAGAAATTGGGCCACAGAAGATCGGGCCGGTCTTTCAGAACAAGCTGGTCAAGATCGGCCATGCCGATCATGCCTTCGATTTCGACGATTTCATCGTCCGAGACCCGCAATTCGCGCATGATCACCGACAACAGGCCGCGCGGGGCGCTTTTTGTGATTTTCATACGCACGACCTCGCCACGGCGACGACGTTTCAGGGCGGTTTCAAATTCGCGGACAAGGTCTTCGGCTTCGTCCTCAACCTCAAGATCGCTGTCGCGCAGAATGCGGAAGGCGCAGCTTCCTTTTTCAACATATCCGGGGAAGAGCGACCCCAGATTTTCCAGCAACAGATCCTCAAGCGGCAGAAAGCGGAACTGACCGTCGGCGGCGGGCAGGGGTACGAAGCGGTCGATCTGCTGCGGAATGGGCAGAAGAGCGGTCAGTTTCTGCTTGTCAGATTTGCGTTCCAGCTGCAGCGCCAGTGTGTAGCCGGTGTTGGGGATGAACGGAAACGGGTGGGCCGGGTCAATCGCCAAAGGGGACAACACGGGGAATACCTGGCTCAGAAATACCTGGTCCAGCCGTGTGCGATCATCGTCGGACAGGTCGTCCCGGCGGCAAATGGTGATGCCTTCGTCCTGCATTTCGGTCGCCAGCCGCTCAAACACGTTTTGCTGATGGGTCATCAGCGCACGGGCGTCCGAGTTGATCAGCTTTAACTGCTCGCTCGGGCTTAGGCCGTCGGCGGCAGGGGTGGTCACGTCTTCCCGCACCAGTTCGCGCAGGCCCGCGACGCGGACAGTATAAAATTCGTCCAAGTTGGCAGCCGAGATTGACAGAAACCGCAGCCGTTCGAGTAAAGGTACACGAGAGTTTTCGGCTTCCTCCAGAACGCGCCAGTTGAAGCCAAGCCAGCTAAGCTCGCGATTGAAAAACCGTTTCGGGCCGGCGAAACTTTCGGCGGGAAGGTCCTGAGCTGCAGGGAAATCTGACGCCAGAAAATCGGCAAGCGGGATATGGGGTGTGTCGCTTTTGTTCATGACACTATCTTACCACGTCTGCGCGTGACGGGAAGGTGGCGTTATGTCCCTGACCCGGCACTGTTATCCAACACCCGTGCGGCGAGCGTGCGCGTCAAACGGCGGCCTTGAGATAGTGCCGCGCGGTCCAGTTGGTCGACCAGGCGCGCTGCTGCCGCAAGTGATCTGTCCATGCGCGGCAACAGATAGTCGATCAGGTTGGCAGGTGCTGCGATCTGGCGGTCGTCGAACAGTTTGACCAGCACGGCCGACAGCAGCATGTCGTCGGGGGCGTCCAGCCGGGCCAGCGTTGTGCCCTCCAACCGGCTTTTCAGGTCCGGCAGCGAGATGCCCCAGCGCGAGGGGGCAGAGTGTGCCGTGACCAAGAGCGCGCCGCCTTCGGCCAGCACCAGATTGTGCAGGTGAAACAACGCGGCCTCGGCGCTGGCGTGACCTGCGATGTGCTCTGCGTCCTCGACCGCGACGCATTGGCCTGCGAAGCTTTGGATGTCCGCGTCGGCAAGGGCTGCAGCATCGATGATCCGGGCGCCGGACAGGCTGGCCCAGACATGGGTTAGATGAGTTTTTCCCGTGCCTTCGGTGCCCACAAGAACCAGCTTGCGGTTGGGCCAGTCCTGCCAGCCTTCAACCGCGCCCATCGCGGCGGCATTCGATGGCGTGACCAAAAAATCATCCAGTCCCTGCGCCGCGTGGGCGGGCAGATCGAATGTCAGTTGTTCTGCCATCAGTCGGCGTCGCTTTTATCAGCCAATGATTGACTGGTCAGCCCTTTATAAAGCCGCCCCTCTTGGTACTTTCCAATGAAGAACCGGGCGACCACGCCGATTGCGGCGGCCACGGGAACCGCCACCAACATGCCCACGAAGCCAAACAGATAGCCAAAGACCGACAAGGCCAGCATCAGCCAGACCGGGTGCAACCCGACCGAGCTTCCCACCAGGTTCGGCGTCAGGATGTTACCTTCGAAGAACTGGCCGAAAAAGAAAATACCGGCGACGGCGCCCAAGCTCCACCATTCGCCCCAGAACTGGAACAGGCCAAGGCCGATCGCCAGCGCGCCGCCCACGATTGCACCGACATAGGGGATGAAGGTGATCAGCCCGGCAATGAACCCGATGACCAGCCCGAATTGCAGCCCGACCAGCATCAGCGAAACGGCGTAATAGGTGCCAAGCACAAGGCAGACCGTGCCTTGCCCACGCACGAAGCTGGCCAGCGTGTGGTCAATATCCGAGGCGATCTGGCGAATGGCAGGGCGGTGGTCGAGCGGCAGCAGGTTGTCGATCTTGGCCACCATCTGGTCCCAATCCAGCAGCATATAAAACGCCACGACCGGCGTCACGACCAGCAAGATCACGACGTTAAACACCCCCATCGCCGAACTGAGAACGGTTCCGACCAACTCTCCTCCGCGTTCCTGGATCGTCTTGCCAATACTTTCAAGCGATTGACGCAGGGTCGAATCCTGGTCGATCAACGCCGGAAACCGCTCGGTCAGGAAGCCTTGCAGCCGCCGTAACAGGCCGGGCACGGCGTCCGCCAGATCGGCGGCTTGCGACACAAGGGTCGGCACCACCAGCAAGACGCCGATGGTAAAGATCAAAAGCATCAGGACCGAGATGATGATGGTCGCAAAAACACGCGAAAGCCCTAATTTTTCAATACGGTCCGCGATTGGGTCAAGGAAATAGGCAATCGCACCGCCCAAGATGAAGGGCATGATCGCATCGCCCAGATACCATAGAACCAGCGCCAGTAAGGCGATAGAGATGGACCAGTATTTTACTTGCGTCGAAATGGGTAGGGACATGCGCGCTCCTGCTGGTGCAGGTTCCTATGTTGCGCAAGTTCCTTCATTTTTCAAGGGCGTGGTGAATGTGGCCGTCCTTGGGTTTTGGCGAAATTTTCGGCTTGTCCCTGCAGGCTGCGGAGTGGATGATAGCGGAGCTGGGCCTTATCCGGCGCCTGAAAGGAGCATCAAATGCGTATCATTGCGATCAGCCTTGTCTGTGCCGTGCTGGCCGGATGCACCGGCCACGATCGACCGCCGCAACAGACAGGCGTCACCTATTCCGGTGAGGCCGGGGTGGGCGTCGTCTATAAGGATGGCGCGGTCAAACCACATACCGAAACCAAACTGACTATCGGTGTTGGTGGCTCGATCTAGCCCCCGCATGTTAATGGGGCACGTCCGGTTATTGCCTGATTGCCCCGCGCGTCATGATGGCATAGACCGCTAGGGACGTTTTCGCGATTGATCAGAGGTCCACATGCGCCTGTCCCGCTATTTTCTGCCCGTGCTGAAAGAAACCCCGTCCGAGGCGCAGATCGTCTCGCACCGCTACATGCTGCGTGCCGGCATGATCAAACAGCAATCTGCCGGTATCTATTCCTGGCTTCCGCTCGGCTTCAAGGTCTTGCGCAAGATCGAGAATATCGTACACGAGGAACAGATGCGGGCGGGGCATATCCCGATGCAGATGCCGACCATTCAATCCGCGGATCTGTGGCGCGAAAGCAATCGTTACGATGGCTATGGCGAGGAAATGCTGCGGATGCAGGACCGGCATGGCCGCGACATGTTGTTTTCGCCCACCGCGGAAGAGATGGTGACAGACATCTTCCGCGCGCATGTGAATTCCTACAAAGACCTGCCGCTGACGCTGTATCAAATCCAGTGGAAGTTCCGCGACGAAATCCGCCCGCGCTTCGGCGTGATGCGGGGCCGCGAATTCTACATGAAGGACGGCTATAATTTTGACCTGACGAAAGAGGACGCGCTGCACGCCTATAACCGCCATTTGGTCAGCTATCTGCGCACCTATGAGCGTATGGGGCTGCAAGCGATCCCGATGCGCGCGGACTCGGGTCCCATTGGAGGCGATTATACCCACGAATTCCTCGTGCTGGCCGAAACCGGTGAAAGTGAGGTCTTCTATGATAGCGAAGTCACCGACCTGACTTTCGGCGATCGCGATATTGATTATGACAATGTGGCACAATGTCAGGGCGTGATGGACGAATTCACCGCCCGCTATGCCCGCACAGACGAAACCCATGACGCCGAAGCGTTCGATGAGGTGCCAGAAGACCGCCGCCGTATCGCACGCGGGATAGAAGTGGGACAAATCTTCTATTTTGGCACAACCTATTCCGACAAGCTGGGCGCGACCGTGGTCGACAAGGATCAAAAACAGGTGTCCGTCCATATGGGGTCGCACGGCATCGGCGTCAGCCGCCTGCTGGGTGCGATCATCGAAGCCAGCCATGACGACAAGGGCATCATCTGGCCCGAAGGCGTGACGCCGTTCCACTGTGGGATTGTCAATCTTAAACAGGGCGACGAAGAGGCTGACGCAGCGTGCGAGGCGCTGTATGACCAGTTGACCAATGCGGGGTTGGAACCGCTGTACGACGACCGTAACGAACGTGCGGGCGGCAAGTTTGCGACCATGGACCTGATCGGGTTGCCGTGGCGCATTACCGTGGGGCCGCGCGGGCTTAAAAACGGTGTGGTCGAACTGACCTGCCGCCGGACCGGTGAAAACGAAGAACTGACGCCAGAAGCTGCCGTTGCCAAAGTGGTGGAAATTTTCAAACCGCACCATGTGCGCGGGCTGTGAACGCGTCTGGTAAGGTTCAAATGGCGCGATCGTCCAGGCGCGCCGTTTTCGTTTCCGGCTGTCCTGTTGGTTTCCCTTGACCTGATCACCCCTGTTTGGAAGGCTGCTTGTCAAGAATAAATATGAGCAGGTGACAGTCATGATCCGGACATTGGCGATGGTCGGCGGACTTTGTGGCGCGGTGGTGTTCAGCCAGTTCCCCGAGTTTTCCCAGCAATACATGCAGCGGCTTTCCGGTGCGCGGTCTGAGCTGAAGATCGTCACCGCAGGGTTTGATCTGACCGCTCAAGCCGCCGGATATACTCGCGAAGAAGCCTTACAAAACATGGGTGGCACGAATTTTCAGGACCGGCTGCGCGACCAGATGAAAACCAATTTCATTCGGTACGAGCGGTTGGATACCGCCTACACCGCCCTGAAAGGAACTGAACCGTTGGCCCGGCTGGCGAAAGTCTGGCACTTCCGCGACACTGATATTGTCAAACGCACTTGGGACGATTTTCGCCCGGCCATTCCCATGACAGCGGATGGTCTTTTATGTGCCGGCATCGGCTTCGTCAGCGGCTGGCTTCTGGTTTCGCTGCTTCTGGGCGCGCTTCTGCGTCCGTTTCGTCGCGCTGCCTGAGGCGCCTAGAACCGCAGGTTCAGCCCGACCTTGACCGAATGAAACAACGGAGTCGCCAACGTGCTGTTACCCAGCCCGTCAAACAGTGTGTCTTTGCCGTAATTGACGTATTCATATTCGCCAGTCACCGACAGACGCTTGGTCAACGGCTGTTCGATCCCCAAACCCAGAACATAACCAGTGGTGGCATAGTTATCATTAATCGCGATGGGACCGGCAGAGCCTGATCCGGTCACGCTATAGTCAAAATCCCCACGCGAAACCCCGACCGTGCCAAAGAAAATCGAGTTCAGAACCGGCCAGACATACCCGGCCTTCAGCCGCAAAGATAGCGCATGGTTCAAACGCGTTGTGCCTTGATAGCCGCCGTTGGAAAACGTGTCTTTGACCTGGCCGCCCTCGACCGCGATTTCGGGGCCGAACACCCATTGATCAAATTGCCAGCGATAGCCAGCGCGCAAACTGCCCGTCCAGCCTTCGATGTCATAGTTGCCCAAGGCCGCGCGTCCACCTGTGGGTTGGGTGACGCCGATCCGATCGCCTCCGCTGAAGTTATAGCCTAGCGTGCCACCGACATAAGCGCCCTCCCAATAAGGACGAGCGTTATCAAGGGTCAATTCGACGGGGGTGTCGATGATCGGGTCGGACAGGCTTCCGGCAAGGGCCGGTTGCGACGACATGATTAGGGGCAGACAAATGGCGAGTTTGCGGGGGCTTAAATGGGACAAGATACCGATCCACAGAATAAAAATAGTCATTATGTCCTTTGTGTATCCACAAAACTTTGCGGACGAAACTGTTTTCAAGCACAGATTTTGTGTCGGCACATCACTGCCTGACAAGGACGGGCGCGGCGTTTGGTCTGGTGGGGTGAAGTGGGCTGTATCGCAAGACGGGCTTGGCAGGTTGAATTTGCAATATTTCAATATTGAGTGGTGGAAGGGCAAGCGGTGGCTTGACTGAGCAATAGCGTAAAACTGCTATTTCAAGACCGAGGTGACGCGGTTTGCATGCCCCATCTTGCGACCCGGCTTGACCTCGACCTTGCCGTAAAGATGCAACGATGTATTGGCCTGTTGTGCAAGATCTGGCACGCGGTTTATGTCTTCGCCGATCAGATTCTCCATCACTACATCGGCATAGCGTGTGCCGTCACCCAACGGCCATCCGGCAACCGCACGGATGTGTTGTTCGAACTGGTCAACCGTACATCCCTGCTGGGTCCAGTGGCCCGAGTTGTGCACGCGCGGAGCAATCTCGTTCACGATAAGGCCTTGTTTCGTAACGAAAATCTCGACCCCCATCACGCCGACATAATCCAGCGCGTTCAAGATTTTTGCCGCCAACAAAACCGCATCGGTGCGCTGGGCGCTGGTCAGGCGGGCGGGCACGGTCGTCGTTGCAAGGATACCATCTTTGTGAACGTTTTCACCGGGGTCGAAACAGGCGATGTCACCACCCAAGCTGCGTGCGGCGATTACACTGACCTCGTGCGTGAAATCCACAAAAGCTTCCAGGACCGAAGGTGCCTTGCCAACGTCGGAAAAGGCTTGTTCCGCCTGACCGGACGCGGTGATACGGACTTGTCCTTTTCCGTCATATCCAAGCCGGCGGGTCTTAAGGATAGCAGGCGTGCCCACATGCGCCATTGCGTCTTGCAGGTCGTTAACCACCTCGACGTTTTTATAGGGCGCAACTGCGATCCCAAGGTCGGACAAGAAGTCCTTTTCCGTCAGCCGGTCCTGGCTGATCCGCAACGATTCGCGTCCGGGGCGGATGGGGCGTTTGCCCTCCAGCACATCCAGCGCAGCTGTTGGGATATTTTCAAATTCATAGGTGATGACGTCGACCGCAGCGGCGAATACCTCAAGCGCCGCAGTGTCGTTGTAATCCGCAGTCGTCACACAATCGGCGACATGCCCGGCGGGTGGGTTGGCTCCGGGCTCATAAATATGTGTCTTGAAGCCGAGGCGCGCAGCGGCGACTGACAGCATTCGGCCCAATTGACCGCCCCCAAGAATGCCAATCGTTGCACCGGGTGTAAGGGGATCAGTCATCGTGCGGTTCATCCGGGATAGAGGCGGACAGGGCATCGCGCCACGCATCCAGCCGTTTTGCCAACTCTGCATCAGACACCGCAAGGATGCCCGCTGCCAAAAGACCCGCATTCGCCGCGCCCGCCGCGCCGATGGCCATCGTCGCGACTGGAAAGCCTTTGGGCATCTGTACGATGGAATACAGGCTGTCGACGCCCGACAGTGCGCGGGTTTGCACCGGCACGCCCACAACAGGCACGCGGGTTTTCGACGCCATCATACCGGGCAGATGCGCCGCACCGCCTGCGCCTGCGATAATCACATGAAGGCCACGGTCTGCGGCAGCCTTGCCGTAACTCCAAAGCCGATCCGGGGTGCGATGCGCCGAAACGATCTTGACCTCATAGCCAATGCCCAGTTCATCCAGAATGGTCGCGGCTTCTTTCATCGTGGGCCAGTCGGATTGGCTGCCCATGATGATCCCGACTTTCACATCTGTCATAGTGACCTCGCGTCTTGGAAGCCCGCTTTATAAGGGCCTGTCGCCGTGATGCAATCAGGCAATGATATCGGGGGTCAGTTTGTCCTCGATCTGCGCGATCTTGTCCTTCAGGCACAGCTTTTCCTTTTTTAGCCGCCTGAGTTGCAGTTGATCGGCGCGCCCGCGTTCTTCCAGTGCGTGAATGGCATCGTCCAAGTCGCGGTGTTTGGCGCGGAAGACCTCCAGCTCGACGCGAAGCACGTCTTCGGTCTTCATCTCTTTGGCGTTGCTCATTTTCTTGGGTCATTCTTTCTTTGGCACATGCATGCGCAGCTTAGCGTCAAGCCCGCGCTAACGCCAAGGAAAACGCGCCCCTTGCAAGCATTGTCGCCAGCCCCCATATTTTCATCAAGGTCGCCGGGTTTGGGGCCTTGAAACGTGTCGCTTTATCAAGGACGTGTCGATGACAAAGATGAACTTGGGAACCCATCCCTTTTTGCTGGGATTTGAACAGCTTGAACGCATGGTCGAGCAAGCCGCGAAGTCGGGCAAAGATGGCTACCCGCCCTTCAATATCGAACAGGTCAGCGACCGTGCGTATCGTATCACGCTTGCGGTGGCCGGGTTCGCCGATAATGACCTGTCGATCTCGGTTGAAAATGCCACGCTTGTGGTTCGTGGGGCGCAAGCGGACGCTAGGGATGAACGTGTGTTCCTGCATCGCGGTATTGCAGCGCGCCAATTTGTCAAAAGCTTTGTGCTTGCGGACGGCGTGGATGTGAAGGGCGCGCATACGGAAAACGGGCTGTTGCACATCGACCTTGAGCGCGCCGAGCCCGAAAAGGTCGTGCAGACCATTCAGATCAAGAAGGGGTGAGCAAATGAACTATAAATTACCGTTCGGAGAAGCCGAGATCGGGAACATCGTTTACGTCAAGCCGGTCGCGATTGACGACCTGCCCGATGCCATTCAGGATGAAGCCCGCGCGCAAGCCGATGGGGCCGACACGCTTTATGCCGTGCACCGCGAAGATGGCGAGCAATTGGCGTTGGTCGTGGACCGCGAACTGGCCTATACGCTGGCGCGCGAAAATGATTTTTCGCCGGTGTCGCTGCACTAAGCTGCGCCAACTCGTTGAAAACATGAAAAACCCGGGGACATGCCCCGGGTTTTCGCGTTTTTGTGGGTGGGTCTTAGCCCCGGATCAGGCCCATGTTTTCCAGCTTTAGCAGAACCTGATGAGCGCAGTTGTCGACGTCCACGTTTTCGGTCTCGACGCGGAGTTCCGGGTTTTTTGGCACGTCATAGGGGTCGGAAATTCCGGTGAATTCCTTGATCTTGCCTTCGCGCGCCAGCTTATAAAGCCCCTTGCGGTCACGGCGTTCGCATTCCTCGATCGAGGTGGCGACATGCACTTCAACAAAAGCACCAAATTGCTCGACATCTTCGCGCACTGCCCGGCGGGTGGTCGCATAGGGCGCGATGGGCGCGCAGATGGCGATGCCGCCGTTCTTGGTGATTTCAGACGCGACATAGCCGATGCGGCGAATGTTCAGGTCGCGGTGTTCTTTTGAGAAGCCAAGCTCGCTTGACAGATTTTTCCGTACGATGTCGCCATCCAAAAGCGTCACCGGACGTCCGCCCATTTCCATCAACTTGACCATCAGCGCGTTGGCGATGGTGGATTTGCCCGAGCCGGAAAAGCCGGTGAAGAAGACGGTAAAGCCCTGTTCGGCGCGCGGCGGTTTGGTCTTGCGCAGCTCTTCCACAACGGCGGGGAAGCTGAACCATTCAGGTATTTCAAGACCTTCCGACAAGCGGCGACGCAATTCTGTGCCCGAAATATTCAGGATCGTCACGTCGTCCTTATCCAGAATTTCATCCGCCGGTTCGTATTGGGCGCGGTCCTGCACATAAACCATGTGCTTGAAGTCTACCATTTCGACTCCGATTTCGTCCTGATGTTCGCGAAACAGGTCTTGGGCTTCATAGGGGCCATAGAAATTTTCGCCCTGGCTGTTCTTGCCGGGGCCAGCGTGGTCGCGACCGACGATGAAGTGGGTGCAGCCGTGGTTCTTGCGGATCAGCCCGTGCCAGACCGCTTCGCGCGGACCGCCCATACGCATGGCAAGGTTCAGAAGGCTCATCGTCGTGGTGGCAGCGGGGTATTGGTCCAGCACGGCCTCGTAACACCGCACGCGGGTGAAGTGGTCGATATCGCCCGGTTTGGTCATGCCCACAACAGGGTGGATCAGCAGGTTGGCCTGCGCTTCTCTTGCGGCGCGGAAGGTCAGTTCCTGGTGCGCCCGGTGCAACGGGTTGCGGGTCTGGAACGCCACGATACGGCGCCAGCCCAGCTTGCGGAAATAGGCGCGCAATTCGTTGGGCGTGTCGCGACGACCGCGGAAATCATAATGGATGGGTTGTTGAATGCCGACAATCGGCCCGCCCAGATATATCTTGCCTGCCATGTTGTGCAGATAGTTTACCGCCGGGTGCGCGTCGTCATCGGCGCCGAACACCTTTTCAGCTTCGTGGGATTTGTTCGGCTCCCAGCGATCGGTGACGGTCATCGTCGCCAGGATAACGCCTTCCTGATCGCGCAGGGCTATATCTTGACCCAAATCGATTGAGGCGGCGAAATCCTCGGACACGTCCAGCGTGATCGGCATTGGCCACAGCGTGCCATCTGCCAAGCGCATGTTGTCGACGACGCCGTTATAGTCTTCCTCGGAAAGGAACCCTTTTAGCGGGTTGAAGCCACCATTCATCAAAAGCTCCAGATCGCAGGTCTGGCGCGGGGTCAGGTCATGGCTGATCAGGTCAGCGGCATCAACTTTCAGCTTCTGCGCACTTTCGTACGAGACATATAGTTCGGGGATGGGTGAGAGGTTGTTTTGCATTGGATGTGTCCTGTGTTTAAGGGGCGAAAGACCGCTGGAGGTGCCAGTCAGTTCCGCATGTAGGGCGTCGTATTCAGCGAATTTTCGGGCAAGAAACTTATCACGAAGCCGCACCTTTTCCGCCGCGCCTTGTGCAGTGATTGCATAGGCAAAGCGCTGTCGTTTGTCTGGTCCGGCGCGTTCGCTGATCCTGATCAGCCCACGTTCGGCACAGTTTCGCAGCAAAGCATTCAACCGTCCAAGCGAGATGCCAATGGCCACCGCCGTCGCGCGCTGCGAGGCGTCCGGCGCCGAATCAAGCTGGCGCAGAAGCCGGAAGAGCTGATCTTCCGCCTCCGGGTTGGGTTTTGTCACTGGTGACGACATGGCTGACGACTCAAGGTGTGTTCACGGATGAACGCATCGCACAGATTGCCGCAAAGGCAAAGCGGAAACACCAGAATCGACGGGAATTTATCAACCGTGGCCCGGCCGCAACGCGGTCGGGCGCGCTTAGGGAATCGGAATGGGTGATCCGGCGATCGCGGCCGCTTGGAGGGCTACACCGGCAGTGTCACGTCCTGACCGCAAAAAATCAGGCGATCGACACTGCCGGTGTCAGATGTCATTCTTGTTCGGCCAGGAAGTGCTCGGCCTCCAGCGCAGCCATGCAGCCCATACCTGCGGACGTCACGGCCTGCCGATATTTGTAATCGGTCAGGTCACCAGCAGCAAAGACGCCGGGGATCGAGGTTGCGGTCGAGTCCGGCTTCGTCACAACATAGCCGCCCATATGCGTCTCCAGCACGTCCTTGACCAGCTCGTTCGCGGGCGCGTGGCCGATGGCGACAAAAACGCCCTTGGCGGGGATTTCCGTGATTTCGCCGGTGGTCACATGCTTAACCCGAACGCCGGTCACGCCAAGTGGGTCTTCGTCACCCACGACCTCTTCCAACACGTGATCCCAGAGCGGTTCGATCTTTTCGTTTTTCATCAGTCGGTCGATCAGGATCTTTTCGGCACGCAATTCGTCGCGGCGGTGGATGAGCGTCACTTTAGACGCAAAGTTGGTCAGGAACAGGGCTTCCTCGACCGCCGTGTTGCCACCGCCGATGACGATGATTTCCTGTCCGCGATAGAAGAAGCCGTCACAGGTGGCGCAGGCAGAAACGCCAAAACCCTTGAACTTCTCTTCGCTGTCCAGCCCCAGCCATTTGGCGCGCGCGCCGGTGGCCAGGATGACCGCGTCGGCCTTGTAGATCATGCCGCTATCGCCGGTTGCCGTGAAGGGGCGTTCGGACAGGTCCAGATCGGTGATCAGGTCGCCAATGATTTCCGTGCCGACGGCTTTGGCATGGGCTTCCATGTTGATCATCAGATCAGGGCCTTGAATTTCGGTCTCGCCGGGCCAATTTTCGACGTCGGTTGTGGTGGTCAGCTGGCCGCCGGGTTCCATGCCTTGTACAAGGATCGGCTCCAACATGGCGCGGCTGGCATAGACAGCGGCGGTATAACCTGCCGGGCCTGAGCCGATGATAAGGACTTTGGTGTTGCGAATATCGGACATGCGAATTTCCTTGAGCGGTCAGCGTTCCCCCGCATATAGGACGCCACGCGGCAGGTTGGAACCCCGCCTGAACCGACCATCTGCCGCACCATGGACGCGCACAGCGCCGCCGTCCAAGAAATTAAGTTGCGCATCTGTGAAAGATTGTTGCGCATTTGATTTGCCAGCGGTAATCTCTGCGCAACTTCCATCGATAACGCTGGCTCTGCCGGGATCAGAGCTTCCTTTGAAAAAGGTTTCCAATGTCCGCAAGTAAACTCGATCCGATTGATCGCATGATTCTCGCTGAGCTTCAGGCAGATGGTCGTATGACCAATGTCGAACTGGCTAAGCGGGTTGGAATCTCGGCGCCGCCCTGTTTGCGGCGGGTTCGCACGTTGGAAGAACAAGGGCTGATCCGTGGCTACCACGCCGATGTGAACGCGCGCGCCTTGGGGTTTGAAGTTCAGGTTTTCGCCATGGTCGGGCTTCTTAGCCAAGCCGAGGCGGATTTGTCCGCGTTCGAAGCTCAATGCCAAGGCTGGTCACTGGTCCGCGAATGCCACATGCTGAACGGCGAGGTAGATTTCGTGCTAAAATGCGTGGCGCCTGATCTGTCCACCTTTCAGACCTTCCTGACCGAGGAATTGACAGCCGCCGAAAACGTGGCGTCGGTCAAGACGTCATTGGTCATTCGCGGCGCAAAGGATGAACCGGGCGTGCCCTTCGATGTGCTTGAGGCGCGGATGAACGCAGCGCCCTGACCGTAGTCTGCGCGGCTAAAGCCTGATGGCCGAGATCAAGCGCCCGTAATCGGCTTCGTTCGCATGGCAGCTGCGCCGATAGGAATAAAACCGGTCGGGGTCGGAATAGGTGCAATGCCCGATCCACTCGGCCCGGTCTATGCCCGCCTCACGCAGGCGGTGCAGGCCAAAGCCCGGCAGATCGAACATTGCCCGGTCGCCCTGTCCGCCTGCGAAAAAGCGGCCATAGTCGGGATCCGCGCCCATGAATTCGTCGAAGAATTCAGGCCCAACCTCATAGGCACGCTGGCTGATCGTCGGGCCGATAATGGCGGTAATCGAGCTGCGTTTGGCGCCGAGGGCCAGCATGGCGTCCACAGTTTCCTCTAGCACGCCGTCGATGGTGCCTTTCCAGCCTGCATGGGCCGCGCCGATCACGCCTGCCTCCGTGTCGGCAAACAGCACCGGCTGGCAATCGGCGGTCAGGATTGTCAGGGCCAGACCGGGTGTGGCCGTAACCAGTGCGTCGGCCTTGGGTTTGTCGCCGGTGATCGGCCCGTCCAGCGTGACGACATCGGGGGAGTGCACCTGATGAACCCCGCACAGATTATCGTGATCAATCTGAAGGGCCTGCGCCACTCGGTTGCGGTTGATCGACACCAATTCGGATTGATCCTGGCTGCCGACACCGCAATTAAGGCCTTGATAGACGCCCGAAGACGCTCCGCCCCGGCGGGTAAAGAACCCATGTTTCAGCGGCAAAAGGGCGTTTGAGGTGATGATTTCCAAGGTCATGAAGCGTCAGCGTGGGGTCGGTTTCGGGTGAGGCCGGGCAAGTCCGGCGCTTTCGCGCGAGTCAGCCCAAGCACTTTGAACAGCGTCCCCATTTCGTCCGGGTGCGTCAAGCGCCGGTGCGCCTTGATATGGGCGTCCAGCGTATCACCGCTGAGATTTTGCGCCAGCGTTTGCGCGCGTTGGGTGATGCCCAAACGCTCAAGAAACACGCCTTGGGGCGCCAGCAGGTGTGGTGTCAGCGGGGCGCTTGCGTGGGTCAGTGCTTCGAAATCCACATGCGCGGTCAGGTCGGCCTGACCGGGGACGGCCAGCGGGTCGACATGGTCGTGCTGCGCCACCGCCTGCAACGTGTCGCCGACCGAGCGCCAGTCGCCATAGTCGATGATCAGCGCGGCACCTCCACGGGGTTCAATTCGGGATGACAGGTCGGCAAGGATGGCGGCGGCGGCGGGGCAACGCTCGACCACGTCTCCATCGCGCGTGTCGTCCAGCCGGAAGGCAAGGTCTTGCACGGGCAGGGGGGCGGTCAGGCCAAGCGTCAGAAGGTCCCCGTCAAGTCCCACCTGCCGTTCACGCCAGCCTTCCCCATCGCGTTGAAACTGGCGGATGGGCAGAGCGTCGAAGAACTCGTTTGCGACCACAAACAGCGGAGCGTCGGGCAGGGTGGCGGTGGTGTCGTGATGGGTGATCGCGTGCGGGGCAAGTGTGCGGGCTTGCGCGGCTTTCAGCACCGAGGACCGTTCGACAAGGTGCAGATCAGCCGCTGCGTGAAACCCCGGCACGGCCTTGGTTGCGCGCAGGATGTCGGCCATCAAGGTGCCACGACCCGGCCCAAGCTCGGCCAAGGTGAAGGGATGCGGCGCGCCTTGGTCCATCCAGGCTTGTGCCAAAGCCAGTCCCAGCATTTCACCGAACATCTGGCTGATCTCGGGCGCGGTGATGAAATCCCCTTGCGCGCCCAACGGGTCGCGGGTGGCGTAGTAGCCGTGTTCGGGATGCAGCAGGCATTCGGCCATGTAATCCGCGATGGATATCGGGCCAGTCGCCGCAATCCGTCGCGCCAGAATGTCGCCAAGTGGGGTCATGACATGGTGGCCTTTGGCGTGCGTCTGGCGGCCCAAATCAGGGTCAGGACCCCGACAATGATCATCGGCAGGGTCAGCGTCTGACCCATCGTCAGCCCCCAGTCACCCAGCCCGATCACATGACCCAATGGGTTTTCGGGGGTGATGAATTGGTCATCGGCCTGGCGAAAGAACTCGACCGTGAAGCGGGCCAACCCGTAGCCAAGAAAGAACAGCCCTGTCAGCATCCCCGGACGTTTCAGCCAGCCACGGCGAAAGGCGAGGATCAGAAGCACAGCGGCAAGGACAAGCCCCTCAAGCACCGCTTCGTAGAGTTGACTGGGATGGCGGGCACATGCGCCAAGGGCCGCGTCCCAGCCGGGGCAGGTTCGCGCCGCCTCGCCGGGAAAGATCACGCCCCAAGGCGCGGTGGTCGGGCGGCCCCAAAGCTCGGCATTGATGAAATTGGCAACGCGCACCAGCCCGATGCCGACGGGGGCGGCAATCGCCATAAGGTCGGCGAGCTTCGCCACCGCAATGCCGTGCTTCCGGGCAAACAGCCACGTCACCACGACAATGCCAAGGAACCCGCCGTGGAACGACATGCCGCCCGTCCAGATCTTCGGAATATCCAGCGGGTTCTGGATGAAATGCACGGGGTCATAGAACAGCACATAGCCCAGTCGCCCGCCCAGAACGATGCCAAGGATCGCCCATGTGGCAAGATCTTCTAACTGCGGACGCGTTATCGGCGCATCACCGCGCCACAGGGACGCATTCGCAATGGCCCGCGCGATAATCCACCAGCCAACCGCGATGCCGACCAGATAGCCCAGCGCATACCAGCGCAATGCGAGGGTGAAATTGCCAATCTCGACCGAGAAGATCTCGGGCGAGATGGCGGGAAAGGGGATCGCCAAAAACATGGCGCCTTCCTGACCCTGACAGGCGGGACAAGTCAACCTTGTCTATGCCCGCGGAAATCCCCATATAGGCCCCAGCAAGCGAGGAGATGCCGATGCAGACGCGCAACAAGATACTGGACGATATGTCCCAACTGATGACCAACGCCATGGGCGTGGCGCAGGGGGCAAAAGACGAAGCCGAAACCGCGATGAAAAGCTGGATGGACCGCTGGCTGGCCGACCGTGACTTCGTCACCCGCGAGGAATTCGACGCCGTGCGCGCGATGGCCCAAAAAGCGCGCGAAGAAAACGAGGCGTTGAAGGCCCGTCTGGACGCGCTTGAGACGAAAAAGACGAAGAAATAGGGTGCACAAATCCCATCCTGATCCGTCGATCTGCCCGGATCCGCGGGTTTTTTGTGTCCGCTGACCGGCTGTGATGGACGTTTATTTCAGGATCGGTGGTTTTTCGGGGTCTGACCCCGGTGCCTGCCTTTGCACCGGTTCAGGTGCGGCCGGGGCGGGCAAGTCAAACCGCACGCCCAGCGCGGCAAGCTTCCCTGCGACCTGATCGCTGCCGGCAAAGAAGCCCACGTCCATCTCGCCTTCCTCAAGCCCGGAAAAGGTCAGCGCCTCGTTCGCGGCACCGGCCAGCGCGCGTTCGGCACCTTGGGCTGCATCGACGAAACCCAGCAAATGCCCCTTTCGCCCATCGGTATAGGTCACGCCCGCAAGGCAGGCGTGGCTGGCAAGCCCTTGCGCGCTGGCCAGCTTGGCATCCAGCGCGGTGATCAGGGCGTCGGGCGCGGTGGGGCGGTGGACTTCGGCGATGCGAGCCTCGATTTGTTCGGGGCCGGTTTTCAGGGTGTCGGCCAGCCACGCGACGGCCTCGGCCGGGATCAGGATCGAGGACGGCGCAACGCCAAGATTGACCCCCAGCCCGATATCTTGACCCGCCAGCATCCCCGCGATCACCCGACCGGGCAAGGCGGCATAGGGGGCAGGGGCGCCGACGAAATCGGCCAGCCGATCCTCGCGGTCGAACACCAGAATGAACGAGGCTTCTTCGAGCGTGAAAATATCCGGGGTGATATCGTCGCCCTCGGGTTCTTCGGTCAACAGCACGAACAGCTCGCCATCCGCCAGTCGTTCGTAAAACCTGAGCCGGGCAGTGTCGTCATTCAGGTCCGCCTGCATGGCGGCGTGGGCATCATCAAGACGGGTGGTGTCGGTCATTGGTCGGACTTTGTGTTTGGGTCGCTCAGAACCTGGGCCACGCGGCTTCGCAGAACCGGCAGCAGCTCGGCCTCGAACCACGGGTTTTTCTTCAGCCATGCCGTATTGCGCCAGGACGGATGTGGCAAGGGGAAGAGGCGCGGCGCATGATCGCGCCAGCCCTGAACGGTGGCGGTCACGCCTTTGCCGCGGCCCAGATGGCGCGCTTGGGCATATCCGCCCACCACCAGCGTCAAGGGCACATCGGCAAGGGCGGCGTCCACACGATCCGCCCATGTCTGCGCGCAAATTTTGGGTGGCGGTAGGTCAGAGCCTTTTGCGTCATAGCCGGGAAAACAGAATCCCATTGGCGTGATGGCAATCGTCGACATATCGTAAAAGCTGTGGCGATCCACCCCCATCCAATCGCGCAGCCGGTCGCCGGACGGATCATCGAAGGGCAGGCCGGATTTATGCACACGCATCCCCGGCGCCTGACCAATAATGCGTATCCGCACGCCGGGTTGGAACCAAACGACCGGGCGCGGGGTGTGGCCTGTCGCGGTTGCGGCGAAGCGGTCGGCACATATCCGGCAGGCGGCAATCTCGCGGGGCAGGCTGGTCATGAGTTTAGCTTAGAAGCGCGTGAGTCGTGATGCAATACTTCAAGAAATGTTGAAGTAAGGCTTGCCCGTCATTTCATTATCGGATGTCCAACAACATGAGAAAAACTGTTGGACCGGTCAATGTCGATATCGCAGCCGCGCAATTCGCCACGCTGCTGCACATAACGCCGTTCATCCTGTTTTGATTGCCTTCCTGCAGCTGCTCGGATGTGAAAACGCTGCCCTTATCGACACAGAAAACAGCAGGGATGTCATAGGTCGGCCAATCGGGGTTCTGGTTCCGCCAGATCGCCGATAATGGCATATACCGTGCTGTGGGACGGCATTAGCCAGCCCTGCGCTTTGACCGCAGAGTCGGCGCGCGGGGGTATCGCGATAACCAAGACGGCGCGGTTTTGATTGGAATATCTGTATGGCGCGCTGCTGCAATCGGCCATCAGCCGTTTTCCAAATGAGGCTTGGCGCAAGCCTTGGCGGGCATCTGCTAAGGGGATGCCCTTGGTGTTCCTGAACTGGACCGACTTTCGCGCTGCAACAGGTTGCCGAGTTTTTTGAACAGCTCTTGGCGTGCCGATCCGGGGCGCCATGCAAGAACGACACGACGCGGACAGGCGTCGGGAAGCGGGGTCAGACGCACATCGCTGCTTCCAACAACCCCCGCGGACACCGCGAGGTTCGGCAAAAGCGTGACGCCCAACCCCTCGGACACCATCGCAATCAATGTCGTCAGACTGGTCGCGGCAAAGCTGTCTTCCGCGGACACGATCCGGCCGGGATAGGCTTCCAGTGCATGACGCTGAAGGCAATGACCCTTTTCAAGCAGCATCAGTTGCCCGCTTTGGGTCAGTGTTTTGGCGTCCTGCGGGGTGGGCCAATCGGCGGGCGAGGCCAATTGATACCCATCTTCGAAAAGCGGCAGAATATCCAATGCACCGGTTTCAAACGGCAGCGCGATCAGGATCAGATCAAGCCGACCGGCATTGAGCCCATCAATCAGGCTCTCGGTCATCTCTTCGCGCAAATAGACGCGCAGATCGGGAAAGGCCTTGCGGATCGCAGGCAAGGTACGAGGTAAAAGGTAAGGACCGATTGTCGGGATCGACCCGAGTTTAAGATCGCCCTCCAAGGGGTTCTGATGCGCCCGGGCGAGGGTTTCGATCTCGGCGGCATCCAGAAGCAGACGCCTTGCGCGCGCAGCGATGTCTTTGCCAAGCGGGGTGAGCATGACGCTGCGCCGGGTCCGCTCAACCAACTGCACACCCACACGGTCTTCAAGCTCTTTTATCCCTGCGCTGAGCGTTGGCTGTGTGACAAAACACATCTCTGCCGCACGCGAGAAGTTCAGCGTCTCGGCGACGGCGGTCAGAAAGCGCAACTGGCGAAGGGTCAGCATTGATAGACAAATCCTATAACTATGATCTTTATATTCAATTTCACCTATAACTGTCCATCCACTATCTCTGTGTCATCAAGACGCTGAAAAGAAGGACAGCAAAAATGACCGACCAAATACAACAACCCGTCGCCCGTTTGAATGAACCCGCACCGGCATTTGACGCGCCCACGACCCATGGCCGTAAAACGCTGGAAGATTACCGTGGCAAATGGCTGGTGCTGTTTTCGCACCCTGCCGACTTCACACCGGTTTGCACCACCGAGTTCATCGCATTCGCCAAGAAACATGAGGAGTTTGCCGCGCGCAATACCGAGCTTCTGGGCTTGTCCATCGACAGCCACTACAGCCACATCGCGTGGATGCTGAACATCAAAGAGAAGTTCGGCGTCGAGATCAAGTTCCCGATCATCGCGGACCTGAACATGGCGGTGGCCCAAGCCTATGGCATGATCCAGCCCGGCGCATCCGACACGGCAGCCGTGCGCGCGACCTTCCTGATCGACCCCGAAGGCGTGCTGCGGGCCATGGTCTATTATCCGATGAACGCGGGGCGTTCGGTTGATGAAATCTACCGCCTGCTGGTTGCGATGCAGACCGCTGACGAGAACGCCTGCGCGATGCCGGAAAACTGGACACCCGGCCAGCCGGTCATTGTGCCAACACCCGCGACGCCCGAGGCCGCAATGGCGCGCGCGGGCGAAGGCTACGACACGGTCGACTGGTATTTCTCGACCCGTATGCTGTGACGCAAATGGGCGGGCCATTGCGGCTCGCCCCCCACATTTAATTCAGGAGCTAAAACCATGACCACCACGACCCAAGACAATATCGAGGCGCTGAACACGGTTCTGGGGCAAACCTTTCGCTTGTATGTTCAAACCCATGGTTACCACTGGAACGTCGAGGGGCCGAATTTCCGCCAGTTGCACGAAGTCTTTGAAGCGCAATACCAAAACCTCTGGGGCGCGCTGGATGAGATCGCCGAACGTATCCGTATTCTGGGGGCCTATGCTCCGGGAACTGTTGCCGGCCTCATGGCAAAGGCCAGCGCCGAAGACGACCTGGCGAAATCTGCCGACGACATGGTGGCAAAACTGGTTGCAGGTCACGAAGCGCTTGCGGCAACATTGCGCAATACGATCGCGACTGCCAGCGATGCAGGTGACGAAGTTTCTGCGGGCCTGTTAACCGACCGTCTGGAGTGGCACGAAAAAGAGCTGTGGATGATGAAGGCCAGCCTGCGCTGAGCTTTGCGTGCCGTGCCATCGGCGCGGCGCCCCACAAAAGACCGAGAAGGAGCAGGAAAATGACAAATCCAATCGTCAAAGGGCTCTGGGACGAACCGACCGGAAGCTGGCAATATGTCTTTCACGACCCCGACACGATGAAAGGCGCCATCGTTGATCCGGTTCTTGACTACGACCCGTTGGCGGGCGCGACGTCGACCGCGAATGCCGAACGCCTGTTGGACTATGTGAACAAGACCGGGATCAAGCTTGAATGGATCCTCGACACCCATCCCCACGCTGATCACTTTTCGGCGGCGCAATGGTTGAAGGCGCAGACGGGTGCGCCAACGGCCATCGGGGCAAACGTCACAGACGTTCAGAAGCTGTGGCAGGGCATCTATAACCTGCCAGACGATTTCCCGACCGACGGCAGCCAATGGGACCGCCTGTTTGCCGACGGCGACACGTTCATGGTCGGCAACGTGCCCGTCACTGTGATGTTCTCTCCGGGGCATACGTTGGCGTCGATCACCTATGTCGCGGGGGATGCGGCCTTTGTGCATGACACGCTGATGATGCCCGACAGCGGCAGTTCGCGCGCCGATTTTCCGGGCGGCAGTTCCGCCGCGCTTTATGACAGCATCTCGGCCATCCTTGCGCTGCCGGACGAGACTCGGGTTTTCGTCGGCCACGATTACGCCCCAGATCGCGAGGCGCGATGCGAAGCAACAGTCGCCGAACACCGCGCCGCAAATATCCATTGGAAAGACGCCCCGACAAAGGCAGAATACCGCGCCCTGCGTGATGCCCGGGATGCAACCTTACCGCTTCCCAAATTGATGCTGGCGGCGTTGCAGATCAACATTCGCGGCGGTCGTCTTCCCGACGCGGAGAGCAATGGCCGGTCTTATCTGACGGTGCCATTGAACTACTTTGAAAGCCGCTGACCAGCTTCAGCCCTTAGCGCTGATGACGCCACTGTGTTGGCGTCATCCCGCTTTGGCGTCTGAACGCCGCGACAAAAGCTGAAGGGCTGGAATAGCCCAGTGTTGCCGCAAGCTCTGTGCTGTTGCGCCCAATCTGAAGCCCTTCCAACGCCAGAACGAAGCGCATTCTGTCGCGCCACGCGCGCCAGCTCATTCCCGTTTCCTTCTGGAAAAGGCGGCT
This sequence comes from Aliiroseovarius sediminis, assembly GCF_022678485.1. Taxonomy (GTDB): domain Bacteria; phylum Pseudomonadota; class Alphaproteobacteria; order Rhodobacterales; family Rhodobacteraceae; genus Aliiroseovarius; species Aliiroseovarius sediminis. Next base: position 8,813 of record NZ_JALBYP010000026.1, on the reverse strand, counting down.
GAGTGTGCGTTCGCTCGTGCCTACGCGGGCCGCAAGTGCCGCAAGACTGCCTGCGTCTTGAGGGCGTTCCAGCAGATGGGACATCACACGCGACAGGCGCGGCTCTCGGCTTCCCGGCAAATGCAGATCAGGGCGCTCAAGCCGCGCGATTTCGTCCAGAGCGACCACCCCCAGACGCCGTTGCGCGGCGGGCGTGAGGGCATCGCCATCCATCAAGCGCCGCCCGATACCACGGATAAGCGGCGTGGCACGCAAAACCGTGGGCCGATCGGGCATGCCAAGGCTCTGCGCCACCTGCGCATGGAGCGAGAAGCTTTGAAACTCGATCTGCTCCGCCACCTCGATTTGCGCGTTCAGGCCCTTGGGCAGCCAAATCCCGAAACGGTCCGGAATATACCAACGATCCTGTCCCGCATCGATCCGCATCAGCCCGTCATAACAGAACAATACCTGCGCCCTGTCGCTGTAACGCGTGGCGGGGCGCGCACCCTTATCCAGCTGTCCGGACCACGCAATGAGCCGTGCAGGTGGATTTGGCGGAAACTCGACATCTTTTGTCATTTTGTCATCCTACTACATGGCGCGATGAAGGCATACCTCTGAGTGCAAGGAATGAAGGGGTCCACCATGACACGCGCTAAAGAACTCATCTTTGCATTGGCACTTCTGCTGGCCGCTTGGAGCGCTTTTGCCCAACCCGCAGGCATGTCGACAGAACAAGCGCTGACCTTCGGCGTCATGCTTGTCACCCTGGCGATCTGGGGCACGGGTCTGGTTCCGGGATATGTCGGGTCGACCTTTCTGTTCACCGCGCTGATCTTGGGCGGGCTGGCCACCCCGCAGGATGTCTTCGCCAGCTTTTCATCATCTGCGATCTGGCTTGTGGTGGCGGGCTTTGTCATCGGCGCGGCCATCACCCATTCGGGGCTGGGCGCACGCATGGGGGCGGTGGCGCACCCGCATCTGTCCAAAAGCTATGCCACTTTGATCGCTGGGCTCATGCTTCTGAGCATGGCGCTGGGCTTTGTTATGCCCTCATCCCTTGGGCGCGCCGCTGTCTTGGTGCCTGTGGGTATGGCGCTGGCGGATGCATTGGGGCTGGGGAAGGGATCAACCGGGCGCACAGGCGTCGCCGTTGTCATTGCCATCGGGACAAATATGCCCAGTTTTGCGATCCTGCCGTCGAATATCCCCAATATCATCTTATCAGGTGTGGCCGAGCAGTCTTTTGGACTGCAGTTCAGCTATGCCGATTACCTGTTGCTACACTACCCGGTGCTGGGGCTGTTGAAATCAGCCATTATCGTGGGCCTCGTGCTGCTGTTCTTCCCCGCACAAGTGCAACCAGATGACACGCAGGACGAGCAGCGCGCAGGCTCGGGGCGTCATCAGGTGGCGTTGATGGCGATCCTTCTGATCACACTTGGGCTTTGGGCCACGGATCAACTCCACGGGATCAACGCAGCCTGGATCGGCTTGGGTGCGTCCCTTGTCCTGATGGTACCACAACTGGGCTTTGTGCCACCGCCGGTTTTCAAGTCATCGGTCGATTTTTCGATGCTGTTGTTCGTGGCGGGCGCCTTGACGCTTGGAACGATCGTCAGTTCAAGCGGCCTGGGTGATATCATCGCGACCGAGGCATTTTCCATCCTGCCCCTGCAAGCGGGCCAGGATTTCATGAATTTCGTTTCGCTGTCCCTTTTGGGGGCTGGCACCTCGATCTTCACCACAATGCCGGGAGTTCCTGCCGTTCTGACGCCCCTTGCACCCGACCTGGCCGAGACCACGGGATTCTCGCTCAATGCGGTTTTGATGACGCAGGTTATCGGATTTTCAACTGTTGTCTTTCCCTATCAGGTCGGTCCGCTGATCGTGGCTATGGGATTGGCTGGCGAAAGCACGCGGCCCCTCTTGAAGGTTACAGTGGCTCTGTTCGTTGTTACCGTGCTCGTCCTTCTACCGGTGGATTATCTGTGGTGGAAACTGCTCGGTGTCATCTGAATGTAGGTCGAACATCTGTTTGGCTCTTTCCTCCGGCTACCCCAACTGACGCGGTTGCTGGAACACGATGTATAACCGACTTTTGGCCAGACCACACGCGCCAGATGCGTCACCTGAAGCGGACGCCAAATAGGGCTGAAGGTCAGAGCCAACGCTGCGGGACTAAGTTGGAGAGGTATCGCCTGACCCGTTGAAAAACCTGAACTTCAGGCTGGACCATTGTCGTTTGGGGGCAGTTGCCGTATTTCCGAAAATACACGAATAAAAACGGTCGCGCCCCAGCCACTTGTTGCAGGGGCGCGGCCTGTTTCTAAACAGGAACTAGACGGGGCATCCTTATGTATCGCGTGTGGAATTTTATCACGACCTACTCGATTCTTCTGATCAGCGGGGCCGTGCTGGCGTTGGTTTGGGCTAACATAGATCCGCATTCCTATCACCACGTGGTCGAATACCCGTTGTGGTTCAACAGCTGGATCGGAATCGACATCGGCTATTGGGAAAAAGTTTATGGCGAGGCCGCGTATCACTTCGAATACGGCGATGTGGAGCGCGTGGTGACTTTCCACTACCTTATAAACGATATGCTGATGGCCCTGTTCTTCGCGATTGCGGGCAAAGAGGTCTGGGAGGCGGTGATACTGAAAAACGGTTCGCTGCGTGGCAAGAAAGCGGCCACGCCGTTGGTTGCGACTGCTGGCGGTATGCTGGGGCCAATCGCTGTTTATCTTGGTATTGCCTATTTTCTTGGCTCGACGACGTTTGACGCGGTGTCGCGCGGTTGGGCCATTCCGACGGCCACGGATATCGCGTTCAGCTATCTGGTCGGGCGGATGGTCTTTGGCGCGGGCCACCCTGCGGTGCGGTTCCTGCTTCTGCTGGCCATTGCCGATGATGCGGCGGGGCTGATCATTCTGGCGATCTTCTATCCCTCGGGTGAACTTGCGCCAGTGTGGCTGTTGCTGTCAGTGGCCGCGTCTGCCGGGGTGTTTCTGGTGTTCAACTGGTTGCCGCGCCGCATGGACCGGGGCGATCAACTGCGCACCCGCTCGACCTGGGCGCGCAAGAAGCTGCGTTGGTATCCCTATGCCATCGCGGGTTGCCTGAGTTGGTATGGCTTTGCGCAGGCGGGCATTCACCCGGCGCTGGGTCTTCTGCCGGTCATTCCCGCGATCCCGCATGCCGACCGTGCCTTTGGCATCTTCGCCGATGCTGAACGATATCTGTCCGACACCCTGAACCAGATGGAGCACGGCTTGGCCATTCCTGTCGATGTGGTCCTGTTCTTCTTCGGCCTTCTGAACGCCGGCGTTGAGTTTGGTGCGATTTCCGAGGCCACATGGTTGGTTCTTGCGGGCCTTATTATCGGCAAGCCGGTGGGAATTTTTCTGATGGGCTGGCTTGCGGCCTATCCAATGAAGCTGGGCCTTCCAGCTGGCATGCGCCCAATCGACCTTGTGGTGATTGGTTTTGTTGCCGCCATCGGCTTCACAGTATCGCTGTTTGTTGCGTCCGTCGCCTTTGCGCCCGGTCCGGTGCAGGATGCCGCCAAAATGGGTGCGCTGTTTAGCTTTGGCGCCGTGTTCCTTTCGCTTGCGGCAGGAAAGTTGCTGAAAGTGCAAAAGCAAGAGGGTTGATGCACTGGCCACCGATCAGTCATGATCGGGGCCGATGTGAAAAGTTTTCGATATAAACTGCGACATACCGTTGGTGTGTCGCGGTTTTGTCGGACATAATGCTGCCCAAGTATGCGATTATGGTGCGACGTTAAGAATACTGATCTACTCGCGTCAGGCCGCAGCCATGTCGGGACAACCATGCTTGAATTCGACAATGTCAGCAAATCGTTCTGGACGGGACGCCAGCGCAAGGTCATCCTTGACCATGTGTCCTTTCGGGTCGAACTGGGTAAATCCTTGGGCATCCTTGCGCCGAACGGCACCGGAAAGACGACGTTGATCAACATGATGGCCGGGCTGGAAAAGCCGGACGAAGGCGATGTTCGCCGTGGCTGTCGGGTATCGTTTCCGCTGGGTTTCATGGGCGGTATCATCGGGAAACTGTCGGCAAAGGAAAACGCGCGCTACATTGCCAAGCTCTATGGGCTTGACGCCGATTATGTCGAAGCTTTCACCCGTTGGCTTTGCGAGCTTGAGGAATATTACGACTTCCCCGTTGCGACCTATAGCGCGGGTATGCGGGGGCGGTTTTCCTTTGCGCTGCTGTTGGCACTGGACTTCGACATCTATCTGATTGACGAAGGCATGCCACAAAGCACCGATGCGCAGTTCAATCGAAAGGCGGGCGACGTGCTGCGGGAACGATTGGCGAAATCCACCGTGGTCATCGTGTCCCATCAGGCACAGACGCTTGAGAAATTCTGCCAGTCGGCAGCCGTGCTGCGGGATGGTCAGTTATACATGTTTGAAACGTTGGAAGAAGCGAAGCGTCTTTATGACTACCAAACCCAGGGCTAAGAAATTTCGCATCACCCGCACATCGCGCCCCCGTCCGACCGACGCGGCGCAACCCAGTGGCGCGCCCCAACCTGCACACAACGCCGACCAACCCGCGGCACCCGCGCGAAAACCAAACCCGTTCGAAGAAATGGCACAAGCGGGTGTCGAAGATGGCTTCCCCAAGGAAGGGTTTGTAGCCAACGACCGTGCGCCCGACACTTCCGCCGATCAGAATGCTGACCCGGCCGTCGAGGCGATCCGCAAAGAGGGTTTGACCGGGCGACAACTGCGCATGGCGCGGCGGGTCGCGCAAAAACACGGCATCGCATTCGAAACAGAGTTCGACGCGGTGCACAAGCTGCGCAAAGCTGGCATCGACCCGTTCAAACGCACAAATATGCTCGACCTTGTGGGGGCAGATGGCAGTGGGGCGAACAACCTGCCTGAACCACGTCAAATGCCGCGCCTGCCCGCCAACCATGTCTATGATGATGCGGATCGCGCGCGATCGGTGCGCGCCATTCAGGTGGACATCGCCCGTCGCCGTCGGCGTAAGCTATGGTTCCTGTTCTTGCGACTGGCGTTTTTCGTCTTTCTGCCAACCGTGATCGCTGGACTCTACTACTATAACTACGCCACTCCGATGTATGCCACCAAGACCGAGTTCGTGATCCAGAAGGCGGACGGGCAGGGCGGCAGTGGGCTGGGCAGCCTGTTTGCAGGTTCGGGCCTTGCTACGTCGCAAGACAGCATCACGGTGCAAAGCTATCTGACATCGCGCGATGCGATGCTTAGGCTGGATGGCGACCTTGGATATAAGTCGATCTTCTCAGACGATAACATCGACCCCATACAGCGGTTGGAGGAGGGGGCATCGAACGAAGCGGCCTATAAGCTTTATAAGAAGAACGTAAAAATCGGGTTCGACCCCACCGAAGGCATCGTCAAGATGGAAGTCATCGCCCCGGCGCCCGAACAAAGTGCGCAGTTTTCCGAGGTGCTGGTGTCGTACGCTGAAGAACGGGTCGACAATCTGACCCAGCGGTTGCGCGAAGACCAGATGGAAGGCGCGATCGCAAGCTATGAAAAGGCCGAACAGGACATGCTGGACGCACAGGCTGAGGTGCTGCGTCTGCAAGAGGAAATGGGCGTGTTCGATGCCACGTCGGACGCTGCCGCGTTAATGTCGCAGATCACGGGTTTTGAAAGCCAGCTTCAGGAAAAGCGACTGGCCCTGCAGCAGCTTATGGACAATGCTCGCCCCAATCAGGCGCGGGTTGATGGCTTGCGCGGCGATATCGGACGGCTAGAAACATTGATCATTGAACTGCGTGGCCGGCTGACGGAAACGGCAGGTGAGAACGGGTCGCTTGCGTCGATCAGCGGACGGCTGCGGATCGCCCAGACCAATCTTGAGACGCGCACTCTTCTTATGCAGCAGTCCTTGCAACAGCTTGAAAACGCGCGGATCGAGGCGAACAAGCAGACCCGCTATCTGGAACTGGGTGTGCGTCCCGTCGCACCAGACGAACCGACCTATCCCCGCGCGTTCGAGAATACGTTGCTGGCGTTCCTGATCTTTTCAGGCGTTTACCTAATGGCCTCAATCACCGTGTCAATTCTGCGCGAACAGGTGTCGTCCTGACATGGCAGAAGTGGTTGTCAGCAACGTTCGTATCGGCAATGACCGCCCGCTGACGATCATCGCTGGCCCCTGCCAGCTTGAGGGGGCCGACCATGCCATCGCGATTGCGCGGCATATGGCAAGGATATGTGCTGACAACGGGCTGGGTTACGTGTTCAAAGCTTCGTTTGACAAGGCCAACCGCACGTCCCTGTCCGGCGCGCGCGGTCCGGGCATGTTTGATGGGCTTTCGATCTTGGCCGAGGTCAAGGCCAAGGTTGGCGTGCCCGTGCTGACTGATGTGCACTTGCCTGACCAATGCATCCCTGTTGCCAAAGTCGTCGACATTCTTCAGATTCCCGCCTTTTTGTGCCGACAAACTGATCTGCTGATCGCCGCGGCGCGCACGGGCAAGCCGATCAACATCAAGAAAGGTCAGGCCTTGGCCCCTTGGGACATGCAGTATGTCGTCGACAAGATCACCCGATCAGGCAATGAGCAGGTAATGCTGACCGAGCGGGGCACCGCATTCGGATACAACACGCTTGTCTGCGATATGCGTGCGTTGCCGCAGATGGCCGCGACCGGCCACCCGGTAATTATGGATGCCACCCACGCGGTCCAGATGCCGGGCGGGCAAGGGGCGAGCTCGGGCGGTCAGCGGCAGTTTGCACCTGCCCTCGCGCGGGCCGCTGTGGCGTTGGGCGTGGCAGGTGTATTTATCGAAACCCACCCTGACCCAGACCACGCGCCGTCGGATGGGCCAAACATGGTGCCGCTGGACCAGATGGCGAAGCTTGTCGCCGACCTGGCCGCCTTTGACCGGCTGGCAAAAGAACGGCCTTTGGACGTGTGATCATGCGATTGTGCCCCAGTGGATTTCGCGAATATGACGCCCGGTGGCGTTTCCCGCAGGATATTGATCTGGAGGGGATCACCGCAGTTGGTCTGGGGCTTGGGACGCAGCTTGCGCGGCGCGGTCTTGGGCCTCAAATTATCGTGGGGCGGGACTATCGCTGCTACTCTCCCGCGGTGCAGGCAGCGCTGATCAAGGGGCTAGGCCAGGCAGGCGCGCACGTTCTGGATATCGGTATGTGCCTGTCGCCGATGGCCTATTTTGCGCAATTTTATCTGGATGTAGGTGCGGTGGCGATGGTGACGGCCAGCCATAACCCAAACGGGTGGACAGGCTTGAAAATCGGTTTTGACCGCCCCTGCACCCACGGCCCAGAAGACATGGCCGAGTTGCGCGATATTGTTTTGTCGCGGGATTTCGACCGGGCAGATGGTGGCGCGGCGCAATCCGTGACAGATGTTCAGGATGCCTATCTTGACGACCTCTTGGCCGGCGAGCCGATCACACGGCCCCTGCGCGTCGTCTGTGCAACGGGCAATGGGACGGCAGGCGCGTTTGCGCCCGACCTGTTGCGCCGTCTTGGCGTCGAGGTGGTCGAATGTCACTGCACGCTTGACCACAGCTTCCCGCATTACAACCCCAACCCCGAAGCGCTTGAAATGCTGGCTGATATGGCGGCGGCAGTGCGCGAAAGCGGGGCGGATTTCGCCATCGGTATGGATGGCGATGGCGACCGGATCGGCGTGGTCGACGAAACAGGCACACCGGTGTTTGCCGACAAGCTGGGGCTGCTCATGGCGCGGGATCTGGCTGGCGCGCACCCTAACGCGCGGTTCTTGGCGGATGTGAAATCCACCGGTCTGTTTGCGACCGATCCGGTGCTGAAATCGCATGGCGCGACGGTTGAGTACTGTATGACCGGCCACAGCCATGTGAAACGACAGCTTCGCGCAACTGGCGCACAGGCGGCATTTGAAAAGTCCGGCCACTTCTATTTCGGCTCGCCGTTTGGGCGGGGATATGACTGTGCCTTGGGGGCCGTGGTCGCGCTTTGCCGGTTGATGGATCACCACCCTGACGCAACCTTATCGACCCTTATGGCCGAGCTTCCAGCAAGCTGGACCTCGCCGACCCTATCCCCGGCCTGTCCAGACAATCAGAAATACGATGTCGTGGATCGGCTGACGGAAACGCTTTTTCAAATGCAACGCGACGGCCAGCGGATCGCAGGGCGCAACATCGAGGATATCCTGACTTTGAACGGGGCACGGGTCCAACTGGAAGACGGTGCCTGGGCGCTTGTGCGCGCGTCGTCGAACACGCCTAATCTTGTGGTTGTCTGTGAAAGTTTCACCAGCGCATCAGACTTGGGCGCTGTATTTAATGGCATCGACGCGATCCTGCGGCAACAGTCAATTGTGGGACCATATGATCAAACATTGCCGGATCAAGACCGGCCCCCTGACCTCTGAGCAAGGGGCAAACCTTCATTGAGTGCGTGACCCGAACAGACGATTGTTTGCTACAAATTGGTTCTGGGCCAATTTCCCCTATTTTGGGGTTGCGCCTTTGATCGGCTTTGGCTAGTTAGGCGCGCATCACTGGGGTGTAGCCAAGTGGTAAGGCAACTGTTTTTGGTACAGTGTACCGTAGGTTCGAATCCTACCACCCCAGCCATTTCCGCCAAACTGATAAATATCAATGACTTATGAAGCTTGCTGCTCTGAGATTGTAGCAGCAAATCGTAGCAGTTAGTTAAGTCACTTGAGTAATGCTTGTGACCTGCTCCCCTTGGAGTCCGCGTTTATTGGTTAGCTCTGTTCAGGGTTTGGTCCTCTCTTGACCGTTGGTGATACTCCCACGGGGTTAGCCC
>NZ_JALBYP010000025.1 GCF_022678485.1 Aliiroseovarius sediminis | reverse complement strand
CGTTGTCGGATACCACCATGCAAGGATAGCCCCGCATCTCGGCAATCCGATCCAGCTCCCTGGCGACACGGATGCCCGACAGCGACGTGTCGACCACCGAGGCCAGGCATTCCCGACTGAAGTCGTCGATCACGTTCAGGATACGGAACCTGCGCCCCTCGGAGAGCGTGTCGGAGACGAAGTCGAGCGACCACCGCTGGTTCAGCCACTGCGGGATTGCCATAGGTGCTCTGGTCCCAATCGCCCGCTTGCGTCCGCCCCGTTTACGCACTGTTAACCCTTCTTCGCGGTAGATCCGATAGAGCTTCTTCCAGTTCAGCTCCCAGCCCTCTCGTTTCAGCAGGATGTGCAGGCGCCGATAGCCGAACCGACGACGCTCAGCCGACAGTTCCCGCAGCCGCGCCCGCAGCGCCTTGTCCTCCGACAGCTTCGGTTGCCGCCGATATACACGCGGATCAATCCCAGCCAGGGCGCAGGCCCGCCGTTGGGTATAGCTCTTCTCCTTCATGGCCCAGTCCACGGCACGTCGCCTCGAACCGGGCCTCAGAAGTTTTTTCCCAGCATCTCCTTCAACGTCGCCACGTCGAGCATCTGCTCGGCAAGCATCTTCTTGAGCTTGGCGTTCTCGGCCTCCAGCATCTTCAGCCGCCGGGCGTCAGACACTTCCATGCCGCCATACTTCGAGCGCCACTTGTAAAACGTGGCGTCGCTGATCCCGTGCTTGCGGCACAGCTCCTTCGCACCAAGACCAGCTTGGTGCTCCTTCAATATGCCAATGATCTGCTCTTCGCTGAAACGGCTTCTCTTCATCGTCTGTCTCCTCAGTTGGAGAACAGGCTAACCTCAAAGCGAGGACTTTTCAGGGGAGCAGGTCAAATAACACCAGCCGCTCAATTGACGATCCGTATTCAACGAACTTATTTAGATATCCAAAAGCATTTGGTTGTCCGTTGTTTTCAAAGTGGCGCAAAGCAATCAAGCAATTATGGTATTGTGAACTAACTTCGGATTTGCCCCACTTCTTTTCGCAATGTTCTACAGCCCCTTCGGGTCCCTCTTTCCCATCGGGATTCTCTTGCAGGGCACATCTCATTGAGAACACGCGCAACAACCCTCCAGCGCTAAGGGGAACATGTGCGAAATCTTCACCATTTTTTATCAAACCAGACTGCGATCGGCCAAACTGCCCAACTAGGTGCCCAATGGTTGTCGACTTTCCAGTTTCACTTTCACCAACGATAACCCAAAATCGTAATGCCATTAACACCTCCTTCGAATAACCATAAGTATCTGCTATTACCTCGTGTAGAACAAAGTCAATTTATGCAGGGTTCCCAATGACCCCCGACCAAATTATCGCTCACCTCAACCTGTCCCCACACCCGGAAGGCGGGCATTATCGTCAGACTTGGGTGGACGCGGACAGCGATGGGCGCCCTGCGGGCACCTGCATTTATTTCCTGCTGAAAAAGGATGAACGCAGCCATTGGCACAAGGTCGATGCGACCGAGATCTGGCTGTACCACGCGGGCGCGCCGCTGGTGTTGTCGATGGCCGAGGGGAATACGGGGCCTGCGACGGACCATGTGCTTGGCCCTGACCTTGCGGCAGGGCAATCGCCGCAATTGATCGTGCCCAAGGACTATTGGCAGGCCGCACGCACAACCGGAGCCTACACGCTGGTCAGTTGCGCGGTTTCGCCGGGCTTCCAGTTCGAAGGCTTCACCCTTGCGCCCGGCGGGTTCGACATTCCGCGCGGCTAAGCTGCCCGTCAGCCCCCAAGCAGCAGCGCCGAGATCGGGGCCAACGCGACCGATTTCGCGCGGTTGCCCAAGCTCCATTCGATCAGGGCCTGCAGGGTCTCGACGCGCGCCTGTCCCAGCATGATCACCCCGTCCTCTTGCCCGGCCTTGAAGGCGGCGTTGTCCAGGAACCGGCCGATAACCTTGGCATCCTGCCCGTCCCCGTCCAACTCGCGAAAGACGACACCAGACGCGACGCCGGTTTTCAGCGCGGTCTTGTGGCCGGTGTTCAGCCCCTGAGGCTGCGACACCAGACCATGCCCGCTGGCGACCAATATCTCGGACACCTGAGCGGCAAGCTGGCTGTCGCCTTGAAACCCGCTGCCGTCATCCATGAACACGGCGACCGCCTTGTCCAGAAGCGGGGTCTGGGCTTGAAAAATCACTTCGGCGTCCGTGGGGGTGGCCCCCTCGGGCAACGTGGGCGCTATGATTACCTCGGCCCCTGCGTTGCGATAAAAAGCGATGGCACGGGCGGCGTCGTCGGCGCGGGCATCCACGATGAAGCTGACCGGGAACGGCAAGTTATTCAGATCGCCAAGCGCCTCGCGGCCAGCCCCTTGATCGACCAGTACCACTGACATCAGCGGACGGCCTTCAGGGTTGTCGAATGGGGTGGCGTTTTGGTCGATTGCCAGGGGCGGCATGTCGGTCAGGACGGAGCCTTGATCCGGCCCGGACTCGTCAGTGGTTGAAGGAGCCGTAATGGTGGGCAGGCGGTTCGTCGTCACCCCCTCGGCGCGATCACCGATCGGGGCGACAGGATCGCTCTTGATCTGAGGCGTATCGGCTGTATCAGGCATGGGTTCAGATGTGTCAGGTGCGGTGGCCTCGTCCTGCTGAGGGGTTTCAGTCACAAGGGTTTCAGTCACAGGGGCTTCGGCATCTGTATCGGCGGCAGCAGCGCCTTTTTCATCAGACACAGGCGCGTCTTCAACCGGAGCCTCAGCGGGCGCGGTCCCTTGACTCTGTGAGGTATCATCTGACGTCGGGCCTGTCTCTGGCTCTTGCAGGTCCGGGGCAGGCTCATCTGCAACGGGCTGGTCGGGCGCCGGGGGGGCTGCCTGCTCTGGCGGCTCGGCGATCTGAAGGTCTGTGGGCGCATCGGGCGCGCTGATCGCGTCGGGCGCCGTATCGGGGGCCTGCGGCGCTTCGGACTGGGCGGGCTCGTCTGTATCCGCCACGGGGGCGGTCACTGGCGCGTCTTGCGTGTCGGGCGACACCGCGGCTGCGTCCGCATCCGTCGCAAGATCCGCGTCCACTGCCGCCGGCGCAAACCGATCCCGGTTCACCGGCGACAACTGCAACGACACTGCCGCCAACGCAAGGGCCGACACGACCGATCCCCAAAACACACCTGACAGAAAGCCCTTTGGCATGGCTGTCTCTCCTCGTAACCTCGTCTGAATATACGCGCGGCTCTTGACCGTCGGCGCCTGCGTGGACCATGTATAGCCCGACAATCGCAGCGCGTAACCCCTGCGATGACATTCTAGGTGAAAGGCCGCACAATGATCCTGCTGATCGATAATTATGACAGCTTCACCTACAATCTGGTGCATTATTTCGGTGAATTGGGCGCGGATGTGGTCGTCAAACGCAATGACGCGCTGGATGTGCAACAGGCGATGGGCATGGGCGCAGATGGAATCGTTCTGTCCCCCGGCCCCTGCGATCCGGCCCAGGCGGGGATCTGTCTGCCTCTGACACTGGCCGCCGCCGAAGCGGGCGTGCCGCTGTTCGGGGTCTGCCTTGGCCATCAGGCCATTGGCGAGGCCTTCGGCGGCAAGGTCGTCCGTGCGCCCGAGATCGTTCATGGCAAGATTGCCGAGGTAAAGCATGACGGTCAGGGCGTGTTCGCAGGCCTGCCATCGCCCCTTCTTGCGACGCGCTATCATTCGCTGGTGGTTGATCGCGACACCCTGCCTGACTGCCTTGAAATCACGGCCGAGCTGGACAATGGCCTGATCATGGGCCTGCGCCACAAGACGCTTGAGGTCGAAGGCGTCCAATTCCATCCCGAAAGCATCCGGTCCGAGCACGGCCATAAGATGCTTGAAAACTTCCTGAACAGAACAAAGGTCCCGGCATGAGCGACACAATGAAACCCTTGATCTATGCCGCAACCGAAGGGCCGCTTAGCCGTGCTCAGGCCGAGATGGCCTTTGAGGAACTGTTCGACGGGCGGGCAACCGCAGCGCAGACTGGCGCACTTCTGGCCGCCATGCGCGCCCGTGGGGAAAGCGTCGCAGAATACGCCGCCGCTGCCGCCGTGATGCGCGCCAAATGCGCCAAGGTCAGCGCGCCCGAGGGTGCGATGGACATCGTGGGCACAGGTGGCGACGGGATGGGGACGCTGAACATCTCGACCGCCGCAGCGTTTGTGGTGGCGGGCGCAGGCGTGACCGTCGCCAAGCACGGCAACCGCAACCTGTCGTCGAAATCTGGCGCAGCAGACGCGCTGACCGAAATGGGCGTCAACGTCATGGTCACCGCGGAGATCGCCGAACGCGCAATCAACGAGGTGGGCGTGGGCTTCATGATGGCGCCCATGCACCATCCCGCCATGAAGCATGTGATGCCGGTGCGTCAGGAACTGGGCTGCAAGACAATCTTCAACATCCTTGGTCCGCTGACCAACCCCGCAGGCGTCAAACGCCAGTTGACCGGCGCTTTTGCCGCCGACTTAATTTTCCCGATGGCCGAGACCTTGCAGGCGCTGGGGTCCGAAAAAGCTTGGCTGGTGCACGGGGCGGACGGGATGGACGAAATCTCGATCACCGGAACCACGTCGGTGGCAGCACTTGAGGATGGCAAGATCCATGCCCGCGAGATCCACCCCGAAGATGCCGGATTGCCCGTGCACCGGCTGGCCACGATCCTTGGCGGCGAGCCATCCGAGAATGCAGTGGCCTTCCGCGCGCTTTTGGCGGGCGAGCCGTCAGCCTTCCGCGATGCTGTGCTTCTGAATGCCGCGGCGGCGCTGGTGGTGGCGGACAAGGCGCACGATCTGAAAGAGGGCGTCGCGCTGGCCGCCGAAAGCATCGACAGCGGCGCGGCGAAGGCAAAGATCGACGCGCTGGCAAAGCTGACGTCGAGCGCCTGATCATCGCAACGCCAGCTTCACCTTGCCCAGCCAACCCAGAGGGAATAGACCACGCCCATGAGCACCGTTCTAGACAAGATCAAAGCCTACAAGCTAGTTGAGGTCGCCGCGCGCAAAGCCGCCCGTCCGTTGTCCGAGGTTGAGGCCGCCGCGCGTGACGCATCGCCGACACGGGGCTTCGCACAATCCTTAATCAAGGCCGCCCAGACAGGCTATGGCCTGATCGCCGAGGTCAAGAAGGCTAGCCCATCGAAGGGGTTGATCCGCGCGGATTTCGACCCGCCCGCGATTGCCCGCGCCTATGAGGCTGGCGGTGCGACATGCTTATCGGTGCTGACCGACACGCCGTCCTTTCAGGGGGCCGATGAATTTCTGGTCGCTGCGCGCGAAGCGGTTCGCCTGCCCGCCCTGCGCAAGGACTTCATGTATGACACCTATCAGGTGGCCGAGGCGCGCGCGCTAGGCGCCGATTGCATCCTGATCATCATGGCTTCGGTCGAGGACGCGCAGGCGCAAGAACTTGAGGACGCAGCCTTTTCCTGGGGCATGGACGTGTTGATCGAGGTGCATGACAAAGACGAACTGCACCGTGCGCTGGCGTTGAAATCCCCACTTCTGGGGGTGAACAACCGCAACCTCAAGACGTTCGAGACGACGCTGGACACCACCCGCCAACTGTCGAAACTGGTCCCGTCTGAGCGCCATCTGGTCTGTGAAAGCGGGCTGTCGACGCCACGGGATCTGGCCGATATGGCCGCCCATGGCGCGCGGTCGTTCCTGATCGGCGAAAGCCTGATGCGTCAGGATGATGTCGAAGCCGCTACTCGCAACCTACTAGCCAATCCGGTGCCCGCATGACAGACACATCCTCACCCCTCACCCATTTCGACGCGGACGGACAGGCCCACATGGTCGATGTCTCGGACAAACCCGTGACCGCCCGCGAGGCGCTGGCCGAAGGGTTCGTCAAGATGACGCCGGAAACCTTGGCGCTGATCATGTCCGGCTCGGCCAAGAAAGGCGACGTGTTGGGCGTTGCGCGGCTGGCGGGTATCATGGGGGCCAAGCAGACCTCGGACCTGATCCCGCTGTGTCATCCGCTGCCAATCACCAAAGTCGCGCTGGAGCTTGCCGCACAGCCCGACCTGCCCGGCGTCCACATCACCGCCACCGTTAAGACCGGCGGCCAAACAGGGGTCGAGATGGAGGCACTGACCGCAGTCTCAGTGGCATGTTTGACCGTTTACGACATGCTGAAAGCGGCAGAAAAGTCGATGGAAATCACCGGCATCCGCGTGCTTCGCAAAGAAGGCGGCAAATCCGGAACCTACACATACGATTCCGGAGAAATCTGATGATCACCGTGACTCAGGCGTTGGACGCCGTATTTGATCTGCTGGAACCGTTGAGCACGGAAGATGTCACATTGGCCGAGGCTGCCGGGCGTGTTCTGGCCACCCCCGTCACTGCCACGCGGTTGCAACCGCCTTTTGCTGCGTCCGCAATGGATGGCTATGCGTTGAACGGGGTCGAGGCTGATCCCGAAGCGATGTTCCGGGTGATCGGCGAAAGCGCCGCAGGCCACGGGTTTCAAGGGCGCGTGGGTGCCGGTGAATGCGTGCGAATTTTCACCGGCGCGCCGATGCCTGACGGAGCCGATCGCGTGATCATTCAGGAAGATGTCGACCGCCAAGGCGACCTGATCACGCTCGCTCGCAAGCTGGACAAAGGCCCTTACGTGCGCCCGGCGGGTGCCGATTTTGCCCCCGGCGACACGATCCCCGCGCCGCGTTTGCTGTCGCCCGCCGATCTGGCGCTGGCCGCTGCGATGAACGTGCCGGACCTCACTGTGACACGCAAACCGCAGGTGGCGCTTCTGGCCACGGGGGACGAGCTTGTGATGCCCGGCGAAGCGCCTGGCCCCGACCAGATCATCGCCTCCAATTCATTCGGGCTGAAAGCTTTGATCGAGGCCAATGGCGGCCATGCCCGCATGCTGCCCATCGCGCGCGACAATGCTGAAAGCCTGCGCAAAGCATTCGATTTGGCATCGGACGCCGATCTGATCGTGACGATCGGCGGCGCATCGGTCGGCGATCATGACCTTGTCGGGGTCGTCGCGGCCGAACTGGGGATGGAGCAGAGCTTTTACAAAGTGCTGATGCGCCCCGGCAAGCCTTTGATGGCCGGGCGGATAGGCGAAGCGGCCATGATCGGTTTGCCGGGCAATCCTGTATCATCAATGGTTTGCGGCCACGTGTTTCTGGTCCCTGCCCTGCGCGCCATGCTGGGGCTGGGCGCGGCCCCTGCCCCACGGCGCAGCGCCTCGCTTGGCGCCCCTGTGAAAGCCAACGGGGCACGCGAACATTACATGCGCGCGCGCGTCGACGGCGGGAAGATTACCATATTTGACCGTCAGGACAGCGCGCTTCTGAGCGTTCTGGCGCAAGCCAACGCCCTTGCTGTTCGCCCAGCCGGGGACCCAGCGCGGGACATGGGCGACAGGATCGACTATCTGCCGATCTAAGCCGAGCGACAGTTGCCCGCGCGCACCTGACGTGCGCGGTTGACACAAAAGGGGAACATGGATAGAACATAGACTGAACGCCCCGCAACGAGGGCGATCCCGATCTGTGTCACAACCCACGCAATCGGATCACGACATGACGGAGGTGCGAGAGCATGTTGACACGCAAGCAGTTGGAACTTCTGGACTTCATCCAAAAGCGGATTCAACGGGACGGTGTCCCCCCCTCGTTTGATGAAATGAAAGACGCGCTGAGCCTAAGATCGAAATCTGGCATCCACCGCCTGATCACGGCGCTTGAGGAACGCGGTTTTATCCGCCGCCTCGCCCATCGCGCTCGCGCGATCGAGATTGTCAAACTGCCCGAACCGTTGGAAAACTCCGGTCGCGCCGGGTTCGAGCCGCGCGTGATCGACGGCGACCGCCCCGAAAGCACGCCGCCCAGCGCCATACCGCTGCAAGGTCTGGGCGTCAGCGACCTGCCCCTGATGGGCCGAATTGCCGCTGGTGAACCGATTGAGGCGATCACCGATGGCGCACAACAAGTGTCTGTGCCCGACACGATGCTGGCCACCGACGGGCGCCATTATGCGCTTGAGGTAAAGGGCGATTCAATGATCGACGCGGGCATTAACAACGGCGACGTGGTCGTCATCCGCGAAACCAGTCAGGCCCAGAATGGCGATATCGTCGTGGCACAGGTTGACGGTTACGAGGCAACGTTGAAACGCTTTCGCAAGACCGACGGCATGATCGCGCTGGAAGCGGCCAATCCGGCCTATGAAACTCGGCTGCTACCGGAAGGTCAGGTCAAGGTTCAGGGCAAACTGGTCGGTCTAATCCGCACCTATTGACCCGCGATCGACTGGGCGCAACCGCCCGGAACACGAACCTGAATACAACAAAGGGACGCCGCCATCGCGCGTCCCTTTTACGTGTCGCCCGGTCGCAAGGGTATCAGCCCATCCCCGACAGCTTCTTTTGAAGATCGGCCAGCTGCTTCTTGATCGCGTCCAGCTCTTCCTTCGAACCTGCTTCGGGCTTGTCGCCGTCTTCGTTATCATCCGATCCGGGTGCGGCACCCGGAAGGCTGCTCATCATCGCTTTCATGAACGCCTCTTGCTGCGCCTGCATTGCATCGAAACCGGGCATCTTGGCAAGCGGGTGCCCCATCGCATCAAGGTTGCCCATCACCTTCGACTGCCCGTCTCGCAGCATTTCAAAACTTGCGGCCAGAAACTGCGGCACGATGCTTTGCGCCTGCGTGGTATAGGCGCGCACAAGATCGGTCAGCACATCCACAGGCAGAACACTTTCGCCGCGGCTTTCATGTTCGGCCACGATTTGCAGAAGATATTGCCGCGTCAGATCATCGCCGGATTTCAAGTCGATAATCTGGACTTCACGCCCATCACGAACGAAACCTGCGATGTCGTCCAGCGTGACGTAATCCGATGTCTCGGTATTATAAAGACGCCGGCTTGCATAACGTTTGATCAGCAGCGGTTCTTGTTTCTGTGCCATGGTTCCTCCCGCAACGAATTCAGATGCTGCACTGCAAAACCCTAACAGCGCAGATACCAAAGGCAAGTGTTTTGATCAAACTTCTCGCGGACTGGCGCCGGTATTCGCGCAAGAAAAAAGGGCGAGCACAAGGCTCGCCCTTAAAGATTACATCAGACGGGAGGGGGTCTGACGTAAATCGCTTACTTTGCTGTCGCTTTTTTGGCGGCTTTCTGAACATCGTCAGTCGCTTTTTTGGCAGCGTTCTGGACTTCGTCGCCCATCTCTTTGCCGGCAGCCATCATAAGTTCGACGGTTTCAGCCTGAACTTTTTTCGCAACTTCAGCGAAAGCAGCCATGTTTTCGGCAGCCAGTTCGGCTTGAGCCGAAGCGAAATCGGTCATGGCTTTGCCATAGTCGGCAGCTTCTTCTTTGGCCGTGGCCACATTGCCCATTTTGGTCAACGTTTCTTTGGTCCATTTGGTCGAGATCTCGGTCGATTTGTCAGCAGCTTGCAGCGCGACTTTCGACAGCTTTTCGCCCAGAGCGGCTTGGTTCTTGAACGCGTCTTGAGCGAACGTCATGTCGACCGGCATGTTGCCCATCATGTCTTGGAACATCTTGGTGAAGTCTTGTGTATTGGTCATTGTCATTTCTCCGTTGTTTGGCACCGGGGAGGAGATCGGCACCTGAATTCGTTCTGACAACAATATGTATGCTGCGGCGCAGAAAATCAACCCCTATTTCTGCACTGCAGCATAATTTTGGAAATCTATTCAGGATCAGACGTTTGGCTTCGCCACAACATAAGTTCCCGGCGCGGGTGCCAGCGGCTTATGCGAAGAATCGCCGACTTCCCTAGCGTCAATCTGCTTGCCTGATCGCTTGGCAAGCCATGCGCCCCAGCGCCCCCACCAAGACCCTTCGTTGAAGGTCGCCCCTGCCATCCAGTCGTCTGATGACTCGGGCCAGTCCTCGTTCGTGTAGTGGCCGTATTTCTTTTTCGATGGCGGGTTTACGATCCCCGCGATATGACCGCTTTGCGACACGATGAAGGTCTTGTCCTTCGATCCCATCTTGCGAATTCCGTCATAGGATGCCTTCCACGCCGCAATATGGTCAGTTTCACACGCCACGGCGCACAGGGGGATATCCACATCCTTGATCGACAAGCGTTCGCCAAGCAGATCGAACCCGTCTGTCGCGAAGCTGTTATTCTGACACAGACCGCGCAGATATTCGACCGCCATCTTGGCAGGCAGGTTTGTGCTGTCACCGTTCCAATACAGAAGGTCGAAGGCAGGCGGGGTCTTACCCAGCATATAGCTGTTGATCGCGGGTCCATAGATCAGGTCGCGCGGACGCAGAAACGAAAAGGTGCGCGACATGAAGAAACTGTCGAGATAGCCGTTTTCCGTCACCTCTTCCTCGATCCCGTCAACGAAATCATCGTCCAGAAACACGCCCACCTCGCCCTGATCCGAGAAATCCGTGAGCGTCGTGAAGAAGGTAGCGGAATTGACCGATTTATCCCCGTGCTTTTTCATCAAAGACAGGGTCAGCGACAGCGTGGTGCCCGCGATGCAATATCCCACCACATTCACCTTTTTCTGCTTGGTTATCGCCTTCACCTCGCGCATGGCCGCCAGATACCCATCTTCAATATAGTCGCCCATCCCCACATCCGCATAAGATGCATCGGGATTCACCCAACTGACCACGAACAACGTGTAGCCCTGATCGACGATCCATTTGATCAGGCTGTTTTGCTCTTTCAGGTCAAGAATATAGAACTTGTTGATCCAGGGCGGGAAGATGATCAGGGGCGTTTCATGCACCTTCTCGGTGCTGGGTGCGTATTGGATCAGCTCCATCATCCGGTTGCGAAAGACCACCTGCCCCGGCGTGGTCGCGATGTTTTTGCCCACCTCGAACGCGCTTTCATCGACCAGCTTGACCAGAAGCTCGCCGTCATTGGCCTCAAGGTCCGCGACAAGGTTTTCCAAGCCCTGGACCAGCGACTGCCCTTTGGTTTCCACCGCACGTTCCATCGCGTCGGGGTTGGTCGCCAGAAAGTTCGTCGGACTCATCATGTCCATGATTTGTTGCGTGAAAAACTTCATCCGCTTGGTGCCTTCGTCATCCAGCCCCTCGACGTCCTTCAGCGCGTCCTCCATCGTTTGCGAGGCAATTTGATACTGTTGTTTGACATAGTTGTAATAGGGGTGAGTATCCCAAAGCGGGTTGGAAAAGCGGCGGTCCTTCGGGCCGGGATCTTCGGGGGCCTTGAAGTCGCCCGCGGCCAGCGCTGCCTGCGCCTCTATCGCGTGTTCCAGTGTCTTGCCCCAAAACGACACCTGATGCTCTATCATTTTTGACGGGTTTGCCATCATATCGGCCCAGACCGATCCCGCAGTTTTGACATAGAATTCCTGCCCTGGCGCTTGCAGACTGGGGCGCACGGTTTTGCGATGGGCCATGATGTTCGCCAGCCGCTGCGACAGTTCCTCGATGCGGGCGACATTGTCGTTCAATTCACTCAGGTCTTGGCCTTTATTTTCCTGATCTGTTGTCATGGCATGAATTCCCCCCTATGTTTTCGCAACTGCAGCATAACAAAAACTGCATATAACCAACTATGCGAATGCAGCGCATAAAAATCAAAGGCTAATATCATATGCGCTATATGGCGACCTACGACTTGATGGAGACGATCCGGAACACGAATCAATGGTTAGGTGCCACAGCAGCCGCCATTGGATCGTATCCGGCAACGGCGTTGGTGCCGAACCCGTTTTTCCAAATCATGGCAGCGTGGGGCGAGGTGACAGAACGCAGTTTCGACCGCATGGTTACCAAGCCAGACTGGGACATCGAAAATATTGTAGGCGAAGATGGGCGCGATCATGTTGTGCAGGTCGACGCGCTCGTCGAACGCCCCTTTGGTGATCTGATCCATTTCAAGGTTGTGGGTCGTCCCGAAAAATCGCGGCGTGTGCTTCTGGTAGCCCCTATGTCTGGGCACTATGCTACGCTGCTTCTGTCGACTGTTGTCAGCCTTCTGCCCGATGCCGAAGTTTACATCACCGATTGGCACAACGCGCGCGATATTCCGGTCAGCAAAGGCAAGTTTGATATTGAGGATTACACCCTCTATCTAGTTGATTTCATGCGCCATCTTGGGCCGGATATCAACGTGGTCGCGGTCTGCCAGCCGGCGCCCCTGACGCTGGCCGCCACGGCCTATCTGGCCGAACTTGATCCAGAAGCGCAGCCCCAGACGCTGACGCTGATCGGCGGCCCCATCAACCCTGACGCTGCCGCCACCGATGTGACCGATTTCGGCCGGCGTGTGACGATGGGCCAGTTGGAAGAATTGGCAATCCAACGGGTTGGGTTCAAATACAAAGGCGTCGGACGGATGGTTTATCCCGGCCTTCTGCAACTGGCCGGTTTCATGTCGATGAACGCCGAAAGCCACAGCAAGGCGTTTTCGTCACAAGTCATGCGTGTCGCAAAGGGCGAGGCATCCGACCACGACAAGCACAACCGCTTTTACGATGAATATCTGGCCGTCATGGATATGACCGCCGAGTTTTATCTGAGCACGGTGGAACGCGTCTTCAAAAATAGCGAAATCGCGCAAAACAGTTTCATTGTGAACGGCCACAAGGTTGATATCGCTGCGATTACCGACGTTGCCGTCAAGACGGTCGAAGGCACGCGCGACGACATCACCGCCCCCGGCCAATGTATCGCTGCGCTGGACCTTCTGACCGGCTTGTCCGATGACAAGAAAGCCAGCCATGTCGAAGAAGGTGCGGGCCATTACGGGATCTTTGCCGGCAAAAGCTGGCGCAACAACATCCGCCCGCTGGTGCTGAGTTTCATCGACCAGAACGCCGGGCGCCACGCCGCGCAAGCCGCCAAGAAGCGGAACAAGACTGCGTCTGCGAAAAATGCCAAGCTGAAAGTTGTGAAAGCCGCGGGCGAGTAACTGTCGCTGGTAATTATCAAGAAAGGCGCGCTTTTAGTGCGCCTTTTTTTCTTTTTTATCAGGACGTTGATCAGCGATGTTCAGACGGCATATCAAGCCAAGCACGCATCCCGATATTGACCTGCTGGGGCTGTTCGACAGTAGGTAAATGCCCCGCACCGGGCAGGATGACCAGTTCGGCACCGGGGATCAGCGCAGCCATTGTTTCATGCCGTCTGGGCGGGGTCAGGCCGTCATGGGCTCCGCACAGAACCATTGTCGGAATACGCAGCTTTTGCAGGCTGCGCTGCGCGTCCGGGCGGCGTTGAAGGGCGCGGGACTGGCGCACAAACATCTCGCCCCCCAGTCCATGCGCCATGTCGTTCACCAGGTCCACGACCGCCGCGCGCCCGCAACCCGGTGCCAGATTATCCGGTGCCAGCGCGTCGGCCATCGCCTCGGCCAGTCGCCCAGCGCTGGCACGCACGATTTGCGGCTCACGCCATGTCGCCTGCGCGGGCGTATCGGGCAAGGGCGACGTGGACATAAGCGCCAGCCGCGTCACGCGTTCGGGCGCGCGGCGGGCAATCTCCATCGCCACGATTCCCCCCATGCTGAGCCCGGCCAGCGCAAAGCGCGGTGGGAGTTGGTCAAGGATATGCCCGGCCATGTCGCGGATGGTTTCCCCGTGGATCGGCGGGGCCACGATCACGATGTGATCGCGTGACAGGTCGTCGATTTGCGGGCCGAATACCCGCGCGTCGCACATCATTCCGGGGATCAGAACCACAGGCTCAGACATCGCTCGCTCGTCTCTCTTTTACGTTTCGCGGGACAGTGACGCCTGCCCGAGAGGTACGCAAGCATTTGTCTGAATACCGGCGCATGTCAGCCACGTGCCAGAACGACTTTCACCATCTTCTGAATCGTGCGCAGGCATTCGTCGTCCGAAAACCGGTGATCGGCCCCTTTGACCAGCGTCAGGCGGATGTCGTTGCCTTCGACATGTTCCAGCAGCTTGACGGCTTGTGCTGTCGGCACGGCTGTATCCTCGGTGCCTTGCAGGAACCGCACGGGCATATTCAGCCTCATCGCGCTGCGCAGCACCAGATGGTCGCGCCCGTCTTCGATCAGGCGCTTGGTGATGATGTAATCCTCGTCATATTCAGACGGCAGGGTCACGAAGCCTTCGCGATCAAGTTCGGCCTTCTGGGCTTCCGAAAATCCGGCCCAATAGCCATCCTCGGTAAAATCCGGCGCGGCGGCAATGGTGACAAGACCGACCACCCGACCGGGACGCGCCCGCGCCAAAAGCAGCGCCTGCCAGCCACCCATTGAACTGCCAACAACCAACACGGGACCGTCGATCAACTGATCCACCACGGCCAGCGTGTCTTGGTGCCAGTCGCCGATAGAGCCTTCGGCAAAAGTCCCCGAGCTTTGCCCATGGCCCGAATAATCAAAGCGCAAAAATGCCCGTCCCTCGGCTTTCGCCCAAGCCTCTAGCGCGACGGCCTTTGTCCCCTCCATGTCTGATTTCAGGCCGGACAGAAACAGGATGGTCGGCCCCTGCCCGTCTGTTTTGGCATAAGCGATGCGGCGGCCATTGGCGGTGTTTAGCGATTGGATCTCGGACATGGTTTTTCCCATCTGCTGTGTCGGGCAAACCATACCGGGCATGAAACGCACTGCAATCCCCAACTTGGCGCTCCACCCGTTGACAGCGCGCGGGCAAGGGTCCAAAAGGCCTTGACACATAACCCGCAACCGGGCGTTCCGTGGGCGCCAAAACGACGAGGAGAAGGCCAATGAGCCAGATTTCCCTTACATTTCCTGACGGCAATTCGCGTGACTATGACGCAGGTGTGACCCCTGCCGAGGTTGCCGCCAGCATCTCGAATTCCCTTGCCAAGAAGGCCGTATCGGCAACCGTGGGCGGGGCACATTGGGACTTGCAATGGCCTATCACGGGCGACACGCAGATCGCCATTCACACGATGAAAGACGAAGCTCAGGCTCTTGAGCTGATCCGTCACGACTTTGCTCATGTAATGGCCCGGGCGGTGCAGGAAATCTGGCCCGACGTTAAAGTGACCATCGGCCCGGTTATTGATAACGGCTGGTATTACGACTTTGATCGCGAAGAGCCGTTCACACCCGAAGATCTGGGCGCCATCGAAGCAAAGATGAAAGAGATCATCAACAAGCGCGACCCCGTGACCACCGAAATTTGGGACCGCGACCGTGCCATCAAGTATTACGAGGCCAATAACGAACCCTTCAAGGTCGAATTGATCGAGGCGATCCCCGGCGACGAACCCCTGCGCATGTATTGGCATGGCCACTGGCAAGACCTGTGCCGCGGCCCGCACCTGCAAAACACCGGCCAACTGCCCGCTGACGCGTTTAAACTGATGAGCGTCGCGGGTGCATATTGGCGCGGGGACAGCGACCGATCGATGCTGCAACGCATCTATGGTGTGGGCTTTCAGAACAAAGAGCAGTTGAAAAAACACCTGCATATGCTGGAAGAGGCCGCCAAGCGCGATCACCGCAAACTGGGCCGCGAGATGAACCTGTTTCATATGCAGGAAGAAGCTCCCGGTCAGATCTTTTGGCACCCTAACGGCTGGACGATCTATACGGAGTTGCAGAACTACATGCGCCGCAAACAGCGCGCCGGCGGCTATGTCGAAGTGAACACGCCGCAAGTCGTGGACCGCAAATTGTGGGAGGCCTCGGGCCACTGGGACAAGTATCAAGAGCATATGTTCATTGTCGAAGTAGACGAAGATCATGCCCGCGAGAAAAGCATCAATGCGCTCAAACCCATGAACTGCCCATGCCACGTTCAGGTCTATAACCAAGGGCTAAAAAGCTATCGCGACTTGCCGTTGCGTATGGCTGAATTCGGATCGTGCAACCGCTATGAACCCTCGGGTGCGCTGCATGGCATCATGCGGGTGCGTGGTTTCACCCAAGATGACGCCCATGTGTTCTGCACCGAAGAACAGATTGAAGAGGAATGCGCGCGTTTCATCGACTTTTTGTCGTCGGTCTATAAGGATCTGGGGTTCGAGGAATTCGAGATCATGTTCGCCACCCGCCCCGAAAAACGGGTCGGGACGGAAGAATCGTGGGATCACGTTGAAAACGCCCTGGAAAACGCGATCAAAAAGACCGGGCATGAATATACGCTCGACCCGGGCGAAGGGGCGTTCTACGGACCCAAGCTTGATTTCAAGCTGACCGACGCGATTGGCCGGATCTGGCAATGTGGCACGTTCCAAGTCGATCCAAACCTGCCTGAACGGCTGGACGCGGTTTATATCGGCGAAGATGGCGCGAAACACCGTCCCTATATGCTGCACCGCGCGACGCTGGGATCGTTTGAACGTTTCATCGGCATCATGATCGAAAGCCATGCGGGCAAGCTGCCGTTCTGGCTGGCGCCGCGTCAGGTCGTGGTGGCGTCGATCGTATCGGATGCCGACGACTATGTGCATCAGGTGGTCGCGGCGCTGAAGGCCAAAGGCATCCGGGCCGAGGCTGATATCCGCAACGAGAAGATCAACTACAAGGTGCGCGAACATTCGGTGGGCAAGGTGCCGGTCATCCTGGCCTGCGGCATGAAAGAGGTCGAGGAGGGCACCGTTTCGATACGCCGCTTGGGCGAAAAACACTCGAAAGTTCTGCCCTTGGACGATGTCACAACCACGCTGGCCGTGGAAGCCACACCGCCTGACTTGGCCTGATCGTCGGTTTCAGCCCTTAAACCCCCGCCTTACGCGGGGGTTTTTTAGCTGCCGTCCGTTACCAGTATCGTCGGCAGAAATGCGTGAGTAAATAAGACTATACCGATCTCCGCCTGCGCTAGCCTGCGCCTCCAACCCAAACGTCGCGCGTCGCAGCGTCCCAACCAAGGGTCAGCTGTTCGCCATCCTCGATCACCGGGCGTTTCATCAAGGTTGGACGCTGGGCCAATAACGCAAGCGGATCGCCTGCCCGTTCAGCATCTGACAACCCGCGCCACGTGGTTGAACGCTTGTTCACCAACGCTTCGCCAAATGCCGCATGAAACCGCGCCAAATCCGCCGGGTCCGCCCCGTCTGCGCGCACGTCGATATAGTCGGGGTCAAAACCCGCCCCCTTCAACGCCTTCACCGCCTTGCGGCATGTATCACAGGTCTTCAGCCCCCAAACGCGCATCTTTTCCCCCAATCAAATCTGCCCCATCATCGCCCAATCGGGCGCCAAACGGAAGCGCGCAATACCGTGCAAAAATCCGCGCACCCCGCACGACACTCTTGCATTTGCCCCAAACGCATCCAAATCTGGATGTGTAAGACAGACCTATCTACCGCCTCCTTTCACGTAGTCGGACGATACCTGACTGCACGACGAAGGCCCCGCACATCGCGGTGCCCCTATGAAGGAGAGACGGACATGGCCGACAAACAAACCGGCACCGTAAAATGGTTCAACACCACAAAAGGCTTCGGCTTTATCGCCCCGGAAGGCGGCGGCAACGATGTGTTTGTGCACATCTCGGCGGTTGAGCGGTCGGGGCTGACAGGCCTTGCTGACAACCAAAAAGTCCGCTTTGGCTTGGAAGAGGGCCGCGACGGCCGCTCCTCCGCCGTGGACCTTGAACTGGCCGATTGATCGGTTGGACCTGAGGAAATGAGAGGCCCCGCGGAGTGAAAACTCGGCGGGGTTTTTCTTTGGGGGGAGTGGTTAGGACGCGCAAAAATTGCGTAGGGCAGCGCCTGACCCTGGGTGGGTGCGAAGCGCCCTCCCGTGGGGAGGGTCGGGCGGTGCCCGTGCGCGGCACGGGCAAAGACTAGCCCTCAAGACAATTAATTCTCGTCGTCCAATGCCATTTCAATCGTCGCGCCATATTTGGGCAGCGAACGATCAAGCAAGCGCTCAAATTCCCTTTTGTTTGAAGATGCATCCATCAGAACCATTACTTTTTTCAAGTGGTCTTTTAACTCTGGCAAACCGTAGTCTTCAGTAAAATGCTGATGGTGTTTTCGTCTGCGCGATCCACCTTCGCTCCTAGGATTCACGTCGCGTAGTTTTTGCTTAATGCCGGGTGCCAATCGATCGTAAACAATGTCGTTCACCCAATGCCCAATAAACGCTGGCCGCTTCAAAGCCAAATAACTGTCATAGCCTTTGACTCTAACAAGCTTTTCCCAGAATTCGTCAGGAAAGGTCTTTGACCATGTCCTAGCTTCATCCTTCAAAAACTTATCAAGGATCTTTTGCAGCGCTTTTCGTTCGCGGACTTCTTGGTAACCTGTTGCTTCGTCCACCAATGCAGCTATGCCAACACGAGCGAAACCTCGCACCAGCATTTCAGCATATTGCCCATAGCGTTGTTCTTGCTCAGAAACTAAAGCGCCATCTTTTCGAGCCTCCAATAGCGCGTCACAGACATCTGCCAGGATTTCCGCCCTGTAACCATGAACAGCAATAGGAGTCTTACCCGTAATTTGAGCAGGCTCAGTAAGAGCTATCCTTAAGGAGTTGTTCAAATAAGGACCTAGAGTTGAGCTAGATGAAATTCGCGACACCCCCGGCCCACGGCCCTTCATACCGATAGCCGCGGTTATACTCCGACCTGATATGTATCGCTCTCCATCTGCAGTGACAAAGCAACTCAATTTGACATCGCCGAGCTCTAACTCACCCGAGAATTCTGCTTTCTTTGAGATCATTTCTGACATGACGATTCCTTGCAATACCCGCTTTCGCGGATACATTCTCATGTCCATTAAGTCATGTCAATTGGGGCTGATATCCTTTTCAATGGACATATGAAACTTACCCCTTCAACTCCGCCTCAAACTCACGCCACTCCCCCTTTGACATGCCGGAGTTCTCCTGCGTGACCTCTTCGCCTTTCAGCATGCGGCGCACGCAGTCCATGGCGCGGCCGGACAGGTGGGCGCCGCCCAGACGGTAATCCTCGAACGCGCCATAGGCGGCGGGGACCCAGTCGGCGACGATGTTGCAGATCGCGTCGGCATAGACGCGGATTTCGTATTGGGCGTGGTGGTCGGCGCGCAGGCGCAGGAAGTGGAACAGGTTGTGCAGGTCCACCTTCCAATACCACTGGGTATAGATGTTGGCGGGCAGGTTCATCCGCGCGAGTTCCCGCGCCAGCCCCAATTGACCCTCGTCCGAGATCATCTGTTCATAGTGATCATAGGCGCGGTTGCTGTCGGCCTTCAGGATTTCCAGCACGCGTGCGGCTTCCTCGCCTTCCAGCGCAGCCCCCCTGCCCTGATTATTTACCACCGACTGCGCGGCGACATGTTCGGGCGCGGGAATATAGAATTCGCGGTCCAAGATCGAATAGCGTGCCGAGTATTCGTTCACATTCGCGGTCCGGTGGCGAATCCACTGACGCGCCACGAAGACGGGCAGTTTGACGTGCAGCTTGATCTCGCACATCTCAAACGGGGTCGAATGCCAGTGGCGCATCAGGTAGCGGATCAGGCCTTCGTCGTTCTGCACCGACTTGGTGCCCTTGCCATAACTCACCCGCGCGGCCTGACAAATGGCAGCGTCATCACCCATATAGTCGATCACCCGGACAAAGCCGTGATCCAGCACTTCATGCGCCGTATAAAGGTGCTTTTCCATGCCGGGGCTGACCGCGCGCAGGGTCGGTTGCGGGGTCAAGCGTTGCTCTTCGATTTCGCGGATCTGCTCGGGGCTCAGGGGCATGTCGAATCTCTCGTCTCATGGTTGCCCGGCCACTATATATAGTCGAGCCAGATCGCAAAACAGCAAGATGCCGTAGATCGGGGCTTTAGGCTTTTCCTCGGGGGCTGACCTGATAGGCTGGCGTCGAACTGGACAAGAAAATCGGAGGATATAAATGAAAATCCGTTACCTGCACACGATGGTCCGCGTAAAGAACCTTGAGGAAACCATGCGGTTTTTCGAACTGCTTGGGCTTGAGAAAACCCGCCAGATGGATTCGGACGAGGGCCGTTTCTCGTTGATCTTCATGGCGCCCCCCGGCCAACCGGAATGCCCCGTCGAGCTGACCCATAACTGGGATGGCGATGACGGCTTGCCATCGGATAGCCGCCATTTCGGACATCTGGCCTATGAGGTCGAGAATATTTACGATATGTGTCAGCACCTTATGGACAATGGCGTCACGATCAACCGACCGCCGCGCGATGGACATATGGCCTTCGTGCGTTCGCCCGACAATATCTCGGTCGAGCTGTTGCAGGCGGGCGAGCGGCTGGAGCCGGCCGAGCCTTGGGCCAGCATGGAAAACATCGGTCACTGGTGATGGCGCGGACGCGTCTGCGATGTTTGGCCCTTGCCGCGTTGACCGCGCTGTGGACAGGTGACGCGCTGGGGCAATCCGGCGCGACCTGTCGGCAGGCGCTCGCGCTGGGGCTGGATGTCTCGGGCTCGGTCGATGCGGCGGAATACCGGTTACAACTGGACGGGCTGGCCGCCGCACTTGAGCAACCCGAGGTGCTGCGGGCCCTGGTTGCCCTGCCCGATCGCCCAGTCGCGCTTGCCATTTTTGAATGGAGCGGCCCGGGCCATCAACGGCTGTTGCAGGATTGGGTTCATATTACGGATCGCACTGACGTTTCATCAGTCGCTGATCGCCTGCGCGCGACGCGGCGCATCAAAGCTGACCCGTCGACGGCGTTGGGGGCGGCAATGCTATTTGGCGAACGACTGCTCACACAGCGCGATTGCTGGACGCGGACTCTGGATATCTCGGGCGATGGACCTGCAAATTCCGGCCCGCGTCCGCAGGATGTGCGCCAGTTATCCAACTTTGATCGCATCACGATCAACGGCTTGGTGATCGGCGCAGGCGACGGCGAAACCGATCTGGCGGCTTATTATGAAGAACTTGTCATCCACGGCATTGGCCGGTTCGTCGAACAGGCTGTTGATTTCAAAGATTACGAGAACGCAATGGCCCGCAAGCTGCTGCGCGAGTTAATGGGTGTGGTCGTGTCAGACGCGCGGCCTGACGGCGATCAATAGATATAGCGAATCTGATCGGTCCAATACCGTTCAACCCGCTTTAACGCGCCGTTGATATCTTCGATCCCTGTTGACGACAGCACATCGCGCGATTGTAACCCATCAGCGTGGCGTTCAAACAGCCCGGCCACGGTGTCGCGAATGCTGCGCCCTTTTTCGGTCAGGCGCACCCGCACGCTGCGGCGATCAATGTCGCATCGCTGGTGATGCATATAGCCCATATCCACCAGCTTCTTCAGGTTGTATGACACGTTCGAGCCTTGGTAATAGCCGCGGGTTTTCAGTTCGCCCGCCGTCACCTCGTTATCGCCGATGTTGAACAGAAGCAGCGCCTGAACCGCGTTCACCTCTAACACGCCGACGCGTTCGAATTCATCTTTGATCACGTCAAGCAGCAGCCGATGCAGCCGTTCGACCAATGCCAATGCCTCAAGATACTGATGCACAAATGTTTGATTGTTTGTCTGCCCTACGCGGGAATGCATGCTCATCCGTCTCTCCGACCCAGTTACTACGGTGACTATTGAGGTCGAAAAGAGAACAATCAGTTAAATGCAGTCAGCAGTTGCCAAGAATTTTACTCAAACAGGGACTTGTTATCGTGGCGCGGTCTGCTGGGCGATCCGTTCGATGAGGTCGGCCAGATGCGCGGGCGGCGTCTGCTGCCCTGACACCCATTGATAAAGATCTTGATCGTTTTCACCCAAAAGCGCTTCGTACTGGTCAAGATCTTGATCGTTCATCTCTCCAAGCCGTGCGGTGGCATATCGGCTCAGTATGATGTCCATCTCTTTGATCCCGCGCCGCATGGAGCGCATTGCCAACCGCTTGATCCGGTTCTCGCGCGTTTCACCCGGACGCGCGCCGGGCGTTTCCTTCAGATGGTCCAGAGAAAGCCCGCTCATGTCACCGCCCCTTCAAGCCGCCGCCGCAGTCGCTTTTCCAGCCGCCCAAGCTGGTCGGCTGACCGTGCCATCTGGGCTTTGATGTCCCTGATTTCCAACAGCAAGTCACGCACCTCGGGCATTTCGTCTGATACGGCGGCGGGCTCGCTGACCCCATTTCCTTCGCCCGTTAGCAGCCACCGCAACGAGACATTCAGAAGTCCGGAAAGCATTTGCAGGTGATTGGCGCGCGGCTCGGACAGGTCTTCTTCCCACCCGCGTAGCGTCTTGATCTTGACGCCAATCCGACGCGCCAGTTGGGACTGGTTCAGGCCCACGGCCTCGCGGGCGCCAGCAAGCCGGTCACCGAATGTCGCGGCGTCTTCTGAAAACCAGTCATCGTCCTGTGCGATATCCGAGCCCGTATCAGAGCCGGTATCTTGGGCTTTTTCCTGCACCGTATCGTCCATCTGTGTTTCCTAACTGTTCAGGCGCCTTGCCCGGCGCCGGGTTCAAGCTTGATCGAGGTCGCCCGTGACCCTAAAAGACATAAGGCCAACTTACAAATCGGGGGCGTCATGACTTTCCTATCAGCGACACTTGATCGCGTAAAACCATCACCGACAATCGCTGTGTCGACCTTGGCGGCCGAATTGAAAGCCGCAGGGCGTGACGTGATCGGGCTGGGTGCAGGTGAACCTGATTTCGACACGCCGGACCACATCAAAACGGCGGCGAAGGCAGCGATTGACGCGGGCAAGACGAAATACACCGCACCCGATGGGATGCCAGAGTTGAAACAGGCGATCTGTGACAAGTTCAGACGGGAAAACGGATTGGATTATACGCCCGCCCAGATCTCGGTCGGGACCGGCGGCAAGCAGATCCTCTATAATGCGCTGATGGCCACGTTGAACCCCGGCGACGAGGTGATCATCCCCGCACCCTACTGGGTCAGCTATCCTGACATGGTGCTTCTGGCGGGGGGCGAGCCGGTTGCCGTGGAATGCCCGATCGAGACCGGCTTTCGCATAACACCCGAACAACTGGAAGCCGCGATTACGCCCAAGACAAAATGGCTGATCTTCAACTCGCCCTCGAACCCGACGGGGGCGGGATACACGCGTGATCAGTTGAAGGCGTTGACGGATGTTCTGCTGCGCCATCCCCATGTCTGGGTGATGAGCGACGATATGTACGAGCATCTGGTCTATGACGAGTTCCAGTTCTGCACCCCGGCCCAGATCGAGCCTGACCTGTACAGACGCACCCTAACCTGCAACGGCGTGTCCAAGGCCTATGCGATGACGGGTTGGCGGATTGGGTATGCCGGCGGGCCTGTCGAGTTGATCTCGGCCATGCGCAAGATCCAATCGCAATCGACCTCGAACCCCTGTTCGATCAGCCAATGGGCGGCGGTCGAGGCGCTGAATGGTCCGCAAGACTTCATTGCCGAAAACAACGCGGCTTTCGTGCGCCGCCGTGACCTTGTCGTGCAAATGCTGAACGCTGCCGAGGGACTGGAATGCCCGGTGCCGGACGGCGCGTTTTATGTCTATCCGTCCATCAAGGGCTGCATGGGCAAGACAACGCCCGCAGGCGTGACAATCGACAGTGACGAGGTGTTCGCCAAGGCTTTGCTTGAGGAAAAAGGCGTTGCGGTCGTGTTTGGTTCAGCCTTCGGGCTTAGTCCGAATTTCCGGGTGAGCTATGCGACCTCGGACGAGGCGTTGAACGAGGCTTGCACCCGCATTCAAGAATTTTGCAGAAGCCTTCGATGATACGAAGGCGCGCTCGTTGTGTCGGTGCGCAAGAAGGCCAACAGCCTAAGGAAGGGGTGACCCGCTGGTGACGGCGACTGGCTGTCCAGGGGCAATGCGCGACATACGCGTCCAGAACCGCCAGGACATAAATATCCCCGCGCTGACCAAACCCAGCAACAGGCCGATCCAGACGCCCAGTGCGCCATAGCCCAACGTGATGCCCAGAACGTAAGACATCGTCATGCCGACGCCCCAATAGCTGAGCGAGGCGATGATCATCGGAACGCGCGTATCCTGCACGCCGCGCAACAGCCCCATCGCAATCGCCTGCGCCCCGTCTGCCAACTGGAACAGCGCCGCGACGACCAACAACACGGTGCCCAACGCCACGATCTGGTCGCGTTGCACCTCGTCGGGATGCAGAAACAGCTTTATCATCACGTCGGGTATGCCCAGAAACAGGATAACCGTGACCCCGCCAACCAAAAGCGATGCGAGCGTCACCGCCAACGCCCCTCGGCGCAAGCTGACCTCGTCTTTGCGGCCCAAAGCGCGGCCCGCCCGCACGGTGGCGGTGTTCGACAGGCCCAGATGCACCATGAAAAAGGCCGCAGTGATCTGAAGTGCGATGCCATGCGCGGCCAGTTCAAGCGTGCCGATCAACCCCACCACCACGGTCGATGCCGAAAACATACCGACCTCGGCCAAGGTTGTCAGACCGATGGGAATGCCCAGTTTCAACAGGTGGCCCAGCGCCTCCCAATCCGGCTTCCACAGGCGGCGGAACAGACCGTGTTCGGCGTTCAGCCGCGCGGCGTAAACGATCAGAACCAGCCCCGATGCGATCTGGATGATCACCGATGCGATGGCGGCGCCTTGCAGACCCAGTTCGGGCGCACCCCAATTTCCGAAAATCAGGGCATAGTTGATCACGCCGTTCATCCCCGCCGCCAGCAACGTTGCCCACAGCACAATGCGCGTATGTTCCAGCGCCGCAAGATAGCTTTTCAGCGACATGACCAGCAGCGCAGGTACCAACCCCACACCTGCGATACGCAGGTAATCCTGCGCCATCAGACTTAGTTCCGCATCCTGCCCCATGGCCCGCAGGATCGGCGCCGACATCCACATAAGAGGAAGCGCCGTCAGCGCAAATCCGACCGAGAACCACATCGCCATCCGGGTCAGGCGACGCATCCGCACGTCATCGCCTTCTTCCGACGCTTCGGCAATCATCGGCATCAACGCCCAAGCCGGACCGGATCCCATGATGATAAACAGGAACAAAAAGGTCCCCGCCAGCGTGACAGCGGCCAGTTCCTCGACCCCGTACCAACCCAACATGATCGTGTCGATGATCTGCACGGCGAATTGCGCCAGATGCGACCCGACCAGCGGCAGGCCAAGCACAAGGACCGCGCGCATGTGCTGGGAAAGGGTGAGGCTTTGTATCATCACCCAGACCTAAGCCGGAAATCTGAGGGGGGCAAGCCTTCGCATCGCGGCAGCCTGCGCTTTCTGTTTGCGTTAAACCAGCAGGCCCAGCAGCGCCCGGGATGGCTGGCCTGTGACGGGCATTCCGCGGGCGCGCTGGAAGCCCTCGATTGCGCTCAGGGTCTTTTGGCCAATCACGCCATCGGCCTCGCCAACGTCGAAGCCTTCGCGGGTCAGACCACGTTGCAATGCCTTGCGGTCCTCCAGCGTCAGACCGTATTCGTCCGGGCCAAATGTCCCGCGCAACGCGGGGCGGCCCATCAGGCGATCCGACAAATGCCCAACACCGATGATGTATTTCTGCGCATTGTTGTATCGCCCGATCACGCGATAGTTGTCATAGACCTCGAACACGGGCCCACTGTCACCTGCGGGCTTCACGACCCGGCCACGGCCCGTTGGCGCGCGGCCCGTAATCTCGTCCCCCCAACGTTGTCCGCGATTCCAGCCAGACCGGCTGAGATAAGCCGCAGTCGAGGCCAGCGCGTCCGTCGGATCGTCCGACCAAATGTCACGCCGTCCGTCGCCCCGGTGATCCACGGCATAGGCCAGATACGAGGTCGGAATAAACTGCGTATGGCCCATTGCGCCCGCCCAACTGCCAGTCATACGATCAGCTGACACGTCGCCGCGTTCAAGAATTTTCAGGGCGGCCATCAACTGGCCTTCGAAAAACTTGCCCCGCCGCCCATCGAAGGCCAGCGTGGACAGCGCCGAGATCACGGGCACGTCCCCGCGCCGTTCGCCATAACGGCTTTCCAAGCCCCAGACAGCAACAATCACTTCTTTTTCGACGCCATACTTGGCTTCAAGCTGCGACAGAAGACGCGCGTGTTGGCGCAGCATGTCGCGGCCTTTGGCGATCCGGTCGTCTGATGCGGCGATGGCCATGTAATCCTCGAACGAGCGGACGAACTCGGTCTGATTGCGATCACGCTCAATCACGCCCGGAAGATAGCCCACATTGCGAAACGCGCGGGCGACGGTTGCCTCGCTGATCCCGCGCGCTTTGGCCCGTGACCTCGCACCCAGAATCCAGCGATCAAAGGCGGCGTTGGGCGCGGGTCGCATCCCCGCCCCGGCAACCGGACGCGATGTGCGTCCCGCGCCACAGCCGGCTAGAACCAGACCGGCGATACCGAAACTTATGACACGTCGGGAATATAACATGGGACATCACCTGCTCTTGTTTTCCCGCAAGCTTATCGGGCCTTGATATGAACGCAAGCATCGGTTTTGTGGTCCGGTGGCCTCGGCGCGAAAAAGCAAAAAAGGGGGCCAATTTGGCCCCCTTTCGGCGTTAGGTGGGTTGCAAGCCCCTAGTTGCTGCGACGCTGATCGGGATGCAGGCTGGCACCCAAAATGTGATCGGCGTTGTGAATAACCTGGCTGGCATGGCCAACGATCAGTGGATCGGGCTGGCCGACAAGCGCGTGATCCTTGTCGGGATATTCGATCGTGGACAGGAAATGGCGCATACAAGCAAGACGCGCGCGTTTCTTGTCGTTCGACTTGATGATCGTCCAAGGCGCATCGGCCGTGTGTGTATAGAAGAACATTGCCTCTTTCGCTTCGGTGTAGTCATCCCATTTCGACAGCGACGCCACATCGACCGGGCTGAGCTTCCACCGCTTCAGAGGGTCACCCTTGCGGCTATCAAAACGGCGCTTCTGCTCTTCCTGTGTGACCGAGAACCAGTATTTATAAAGCTGGACACCCGACCGCGTCAGCATCCTTTCAAATTCCGGCGTCTGGCGCATGAATTCCAAGTATTCGTTCGGGCTACAAAAGCCCATCACCCGTTCAACACCAGCACGATTATACCACGAGCGGTCATAGAACACCATTTCCCCCGCCGTCGGCAGGTGCTGGATGTAGCGCTGGTAATACCATTGCCCCCGCTCTTCGTCGGTGGGCTTGTTCAGCGCGACGACACGCGCCTCGCGGGGGTTCAAATGTTCCATGAAACGCTTGATCGTGCCGCCCTTGCCGGCTGCATCGCGGCCTTCAAACAACATCACAAATTTCTGACCCGTTTCACCCACCCAGCGCTGAACCTTCAAAAGCTCGGCCTGCAGTTGCGCCTTGGTTGCTTCGTATTCCTTGCGCCCCATCTTGTCCGTATAAGGGTATTCGCCATTCTCGAAGGTCTGGCGAATTTTGTCATCGTTAACGGTAGGAAACACGGCATCGCCTTCAGGCAGGTTTTCGGGTGTTGCCATGGCACTTGCAGCCGGTGCTTCCGGCGCATTATTGGCCGCTTTCACGGGATTTTTTGTTGCACGGGTTTGTTTCGCTGTCATGCGCATGGCTCCTGTTTTGAGGGTCTGCGTCTGGCTAGCATCTTGCGCCCTGTCGCGCTTTGATCCGAATCAACGAAGAGCCCGATTTCGCCATTAAAAAAAGGCCCGCGAAACCGCGAGCCTTTTGTTGGCCATACCGAGCTTTCCTAAACCGGGCGATCCACCCGCATCGTCACATGAGCGGTCCCGCGCACCGGGCGCGACCACCTCAGGCGGGCAAGTTTGAAAGCCGGACCCTGGTTCACCAACACATGCGGGTTATCCCAAACTTGGTTGTTCGCACCATCGCGCAGATCGCCTTCGATCGTCACGCTGGGCACAGTGCGCGCATTGCCACCGAACGGGAAATAGGCCGATCCATCCAGTGTCCAGGTCGCCGACACCGTGTTCTGGTTAAACTCCAACGTGACCGGCGACACCGTTTTCTGGCTGACCCCCGTGAACGCGTTGTTTTCAAAGGTGACGTCCTTCATGCTCCAGTAATCCAGATCGGCATGGGTCGTGACGACACCTTCAACCCGGTTGATCGCACCCGCAATCGTGCGGAACGTGTTGTTCGTTACATGCAGCCCCGACACGTAATGGCCCGGACCGAAGGGTTTGATCAGTATCCAGTTAAACCACGACGCAACATCGTTTGCGGTAAAGATATTGCCTGTGATGGTCATGCCGCCAAACGAATACTCCGACCCGTGCACCGGGAAGGCATCATGTTCGTTGTTCCATTCGATGAAGCAGTTGTCGACATAGTTGCCGTTCAGGACTGTCTTGTTGTTCTCATACGTGAACACCATACCAGCCACGCGGGGGCCATCTGTCACCTCGTCGCCTTGAAACAGGTGGTTGCCCTGAATGATATGGCCCGAGCCATGCAGCACCATCGAGGTCCCCATCCGCTGGAACCGATTATCGCGGATCTTCGCGTCATTGGCGTTGACATTGAACGCAACCGATTGGCGCGTGGTCGCCGGCTGGTTTTGTTCGTTCGAGATGAATTGACACCGGTCAAGGTGCAAATCCTGACAGCCGCGCCCGACCGAGCTGATGCCGCGGTTCTTGGACTTGATAAAAAAGCAGTCCTGAAAGACGAAGTTCTCGCCATCGCGCGGAAGCATGACGGCCGACGCATGACCGTTGCACTGAAATTCGACTTGGCTCAGGTTCATGCGGTTGACCTGCGCGAACCCACCGAAATCCAGCACGTATTTGTGCCGGGTGAAGGAATAGTTCTGGTTGGCGGCTGGCCCCCACAGCGGTTGGCTCAACTCAACCTCGGATGCGCCGACATTCACGGCTTTGACATAGACTTCGCGCCCCACCCCGGCGCCAGTCACGACCGACCCGGCCTGCACCGCCCCGACGTTCGCCACATCGGTAAGCTTGTAGGGGTTGGCGGGGTTGTATTTCGCTGCAGACGACGCATTTTCGCTGTCCCAGGCCGGGCCACCGATGACATAGAACTGCCCGTTCTTAATCACCCGCCGGATCAGGAACGTGTCGCCCGCATTATACGCAGCCTGCATGTCGATCGGTGCTGTCACATCGATGCGGCGCCCGCACATGTCCAGAATCTCGTGATCGGCATAGTGCAAAAGCGCCTGGAACGCCTTGCGAAAGCCCAACTGTTCGGTCCCGAACGCGTCGATATAGGTGGGCAGGTCAAAATTACGCGTGAGCGACAGATAGACATCATCGGCCATCCTGACCGTGCCTTCGAACCGGATATCAGCATGCAAGGTCAGGTTCGACCCGATGCGATATGTGCCCTCGGGCACCAGAACGGTGCGCCCGTTTGATGCGGCATCTGCAGCCTCGAACGCGGGTTTGTCATCGGTGATCCCGTCGCCCGCAGCCCCGAAATCGCGCACATCGACCCAATCCATCATGTCGCGCAGATAGGCGCCGGTGACATCTTCGACCACCAGATCGTCGATCCGCACCACGCCGCCATTTGACCCGATCAGGTCCAGCCCGACATGGGCATAGGCCACGTCCCCGCCCCAGATCATATCGACCCCGTTGCGGCTGCCCGACCCAATGATCGCCGACACTTCGACCACCTCGCCATAGGCGGTCAGCGCGGTCACCGGCCCGGTTTCCAGGTTGCCACTCGCATGGGTGCCCCCCGTCTGAGCCGCCCAGGTCGCCACACGCACCGACGGAAGCGGGCCCGAGATTGCTTTCACCTTCGCCGACACACGCAAATAGCACCCCTGCTCATACGGCGTTTGCCCCATGTAGCGCAGCCTTTGTGTGGTCTCGTTCTTCAAAAGCTCCAGACAACCATCGAAATCCTGATCGGCCGGGACCAATGCGGCGTTGCCCGCTCCGGTATAGGTCTGCGACCCCGGTGTGCCATCTTCGCTTGACCAGACCGCCA
The DNA here is from genome assembly GCF_022678485.1 of Aliiroseovarius sediminis. Lineage (GTDB taxonomy): Bacteria > Pseudomonadota > Alphaproteobacteria > Rhodobacterales > Rhodobacteraceae > Aliiroseovarius > Aliiroseovarius sediminis. Next base: position 150,268 of record NZ_JALBYP010000025.1, on the reverse strand, counting down.
ACCCGTCTTCGAATGCAGGTGGCATATACACCACCCCGTCGGTAATCGCCTTGTTCATTGATTTCCCTTTCAGGTCCAGACATGCAAACCCCCGGTGGCCGCGCATCAGCCACGCTTGCACCATCGCGTCGGGTGCGGGGGTAAACCGCTGACAGGGCTAGCAATCCGGGCTTAACGAGGGTTAACAGCACCGTGCGCAGGGGCGTTGCATCAACAAAAAACGGCGCACCGTGATGGTGCGCCGCTTTGTCAGCGAGATCTAAAGATCGATCCTATTTCATCAGGTCGCCCGCCAGCCCCTGATCAATCAAAGTGGCGGTTTCTTCCGGACCGTAGAGGGCGGCAAAACTGCCAAAACGCGGGCCTTGGCTCGCGCCCATCAGCACCTCGTATAGTGCCTTGAACCAGTCGCGCAGATTGTCGAACCCATGCAGCTTGCCCACGGCGAAAACGATGGATTGCAGGAATTCATCCGAGGTGAAATCAACCTCGGGCGCCGGGTCATCATTTCCCATCTGCGCGTTCTTGCGAGCGATCACGTCCAGCGCGGTGTCACCATCGCGGAAAGCAGCCGCCAATTCTTCCATCGCCGCGCGTTCCTGATCGGTCGGCGCCCGGAAGGTGCGCGCGGGCGCCACGAAGTCCTGAAAATACTTAACGGCATACCCGGCGGCAGCATCCAGATCGGAATGGGTATCGGGCGAGGCATCCGGCGCATACCGCTTGATGAAGCCCCACAACTGATCCTTGTCATCCGCAGATGCGACCGAGGCAAGGTTGAGCAACATTGAGAACGATACCACCATGTTCGACACGGGCACATCGCCCCCGTGGATATGCCACACGGGGTTGTTCAACTGCGCTTTCGCATCCTGTGTCGGATATGCGCGCAGTTGCTGGTGATACTCGTCCATTGCCTTCGGGATCACATCAAAATGCATCCGCTTGGCGGTTTTCGGCTTCAGATACATGAAATACGAAAGGCTTTCGGTCGACGCGTAGGTTAGCCATTCATCAATCGAAATCCCGTTCCCCGAAGTTTTCGAAATCTTCTGACCATGAGCATCAAGAAACAACTCATATGTGAAATGCTCCGGCGCACGCCAACCAAGGATGCGGCAAATCTTGTCATAGATCGGCGTGTTGGTGGAATGGTCCTTGCCATACATCTCGAAATCGACTTCCAGCGCGGCCCAGCGCGCGCCGAAATCAGGTTTCCATTGCAGCTTAACATTACCGCCAGTCACCGGCAGCGTCCATTCGCGCCCGTTCTCGTCGTCGAAGGTGATGGTGTGGTTCTCGGCATTCACCTCTTTCATCGGCACATAAAGCACCCGCCCGGTTTCGGGGTGGATCGGCAGAAAGATGGAATAGGACTGACGCCGCTCTTCGCGCAGACTGGCCAGCATGACCTCCATGATCTCGTCATATTTATCGACGGCGCGCTTCAGCACCTCGTCGAACTGACCCGAGCGATAGAATTCAGTGGCCGAATAGAACTCGTATTCAAAGCCGAACGTGTCCAGGAACCGGCGCAACATGGCGTTGTTGTGATCTCCGAAACTGTCATGGGTGCCAAACGGATCAGGGACCGATGTCAGCGGTTTTTGCAAATGCTCCTGCAACCCCTCTGCATTGGGCACGTTGCCGGGAATTTTGCGCATCCCGTCAAGATCGTCGGAAAAGCAGATCAGCTTGGTCGGGATGTCGGAAATCACCTCGAAGGCGCGCTTGATCATCGTTGTGCGCGCCACCTCGCCAAAGGTGCCGATATGAGGCAGCCCCGACGGGCCGTAACCGGTTTCGAACAGCACGAATCCCTTTTCCGGCGGTGCCTTTTGATAGCGTTTGAGCACCCGGCGCGCCTCTTCAAAGGGCCAGGCTTTGGAGCTCATCGCGGCGTCTCGCATCTCGGACATCGTGCATTTTCCTTTCGTGGCACGGGGCACCTGCCCCACGCGCATGGTGATCGTCTCACTCCCTATTGCGATGTTGGCGTCGGGTCAATATTCTGCACCGCAACAAACAGGAGCCTCCAACGTGCAAAGCATCCCCCATTCGCTGACCCCCGAAGATTGCCTGATCGCTGTCATGATCGCAGTCTCGGCGTCGGACGAACAGATCAACTCGGCCGAACTGGTCAAGATCGAAGAAATCGTCAATCATCTGCCCGTGTTTGCGACCTATGACGCCGACAGGGTCAAGACAGTATCGCAAACCGTATTCGACCTGTTCAGCGTTGAAGACGGGCTGGATGCGCTGTTCGGGCTGGTTCGCGACAACCTGCCGGAAACGCTGTGGGAAACCGCCTATGCGCTGGCTTGCGACGTGGCCGCCGCAGACGGCGCTCTGCGCAATACCGAGTTGCGTCTGCTCGAGGAAATCAGATACGAGTTGAACATCGACCGCCTGCACGCCGCGGCCATCGAACGGGGCGCCCGCGCCCGACATATGACCTTGTGACCCCGCCCGCACCGCGCGGACGACGATACCCTCCCTGAAAGGACCGACATGCTCGACCAGTTCGACGTGACCAAACGCTGGCCTGCCAAAGACCCCAGCGTGATCCAGCTTTATTCGCTACCGACCCCGAATGGGGTCAAGGTTTCGGCCATGTTGGAAGAAACCGGCCTGCCTTACGAAGCGCATCTGGTCAGCTTCGCCACCAATGACCAATTCACGCCGGAATTCCTGTCGCTAAACCCCAACAACAAGATCCCCGCGATCATCGACCCCGACGGCCCCGGCGGACGCCCGCTACCTTTATGGGAAAGCGGTGCGATCCTTATATATTTAGCTGAAAAAACAGGTAAATTCATACCCCAAGACCCCACCGAACGGGCCGAGGTTATGCAATGGCTGATGTGGCAGATGGGCGGCTTGGGGCCGATGCTGGGGCAGTTCGGGTTCTTCTATGCCTTTGGCGGAAAAGAGATCGAAGACCCCCGCCCGCTGCAGCGCTACACAAACGAGACAAAGCGGCTGTTATCCGTTCTTGATCAAAGGCTTGAAGGTCGCTCTTTCGTTGCAGGCGATGCGTATTCCATCGCCGACATCGCGATCTGGCCTTGGGTGCGCGCGTTGTTCACCGGATATAAGGCGGCCGACGTGCTGGGGCTTGAATCCTATGCGAATGTGCTGCGCTGGCATACGGGCTGTGCTGACCGCCCTGCCTCGCAAGCCGCGGTAGATATCCCGTCGCAGTCATGAACAAAGGCGCCCACGGCGTTCCCGTCACCCGCCGTAGGTCAGCGCCCAACGCGACAAAAGCTGGTGTTGCAGCCAGCGCGACTGGCGGCTCCACCCTTTCGCGCCTTTCGGCCGTTCGCGCTCAGCCTTTGGGATGGCCGCGCGGCGGTCCAGATCGGCGGTGAAGATCGCGAAAGACAGCGGCGTGCCGTCCGGCCCGGTCAGATAGCCTGCAAGCGAACTGACGAAGTTCAGCGTCCCGGTTTTTGCTTTGATAGAATAACTGGAGTCATAAACGGGACGCCCCAGACGGTCCAACGGTGTCAGATCCTTCATCAGGTCATGCAGATAACCGTCCGGCCCCGCGCTGACCAGCGCCTTGACCATATCGTTAGCCGACACGCGGGACCGATCGCTCAACCCGCTGTGGTCTTGGAACGTGGCCCGCCGCGCACCCAGTTCGGTGTTCATCCACTTGGCCATCGCAGCCCCCGAAGCCGCCAGACTTTCCGGTGCCTCGCCCCGGGCGGACGACGCCGACAGCCCGATCACCTCGGCGGTCAGGTTGGTTGAATATTTCAACATCCCCCGCGCCACATCCATCAGAGGGCGCGAACTATGGGCGGCAAGAGTTGTGCCTGTTGGCGGCGTGGTGCTGACCACCGGGCCCGGCAAGCGGATGCCATCAGAACGCGCCAACACCTGAAACACCTCGCCCGCGTAAAGGTCGGGACGGCGCACCGGCAACCAGCGCGACCCGCCCTTGCCCAACGCGCCCCGGGCGACCGTCCAATTGTCGACGCCCTTGGCATCCTCGTAGGTATAGACAGGCCCCTTGCGGTCAATGATCTGCATCCGCGCCATTTTGACGGCAGGGCGGAACCGCCCCGACCGCGCATCCATCGCCACGTCAAAATCCTGTCCCGTCCGTTTCCATTCGAAATGCACGCGGTTGTAATTCAGGTTCAAACCCGCGACTGCCGGGTTGTAACCCAAATGGTCAGGTTGACCCGGATCGATCATCCGCTGATAGGGAAGCTGCCCCCCATAGACGACAAAATCGCCCTTGATGGCCATAATGCCCTTTTCTTTCAAGCCTTTGGAAAGCGCAACCAACGCGTCGGTGTCCAACGTCGGATCACCGCCACCCACAAGCACCAGATCGCCTTGCACCACGCCCGCCTCGATCGGGCCGGTCGCAACGACCTCGGTCGTGAACCGATGCTCAAGCCCCAAGGTCGAGATACCATAGGCCGCCGTGATCGCCTTGGCGACACTGGCGGGTGGCAAGGGCAGCACCGGGCTTTTCGCTTCAAGAATTTCGCCCGTTCGCGCATCGGCCACGACAAAGCCGATTTTCCCGCCCAGCCTGGCGTCCGCGATCAGCGCCTCGGCGCTGGGTATCGTGCGTTTGACAAAGTCGGACGATTTGGGCGCCGGACGGATGGAGCGCGTGGGCGCATTGGCCCAAGCAGGGCTGGCCAAAGTCGCCCCCAGCCCGCCCAATAACGCGCGTCTTGAAATCTTCTTAACCATGGGCCGAGTAAACCGCGCGGATAGGTTCGGGGCAAGTCGATATTTTGGCCACCTGGGCGCGCCTTGTCAGATTATAGGGTGCTCTTCCTACCAATCCCCGCGCGCACGAATTTGAGAGGATGAGATATCCACCATCGGCACATTGATCAGCGACCACGCGGGGGCGGTTGCGAAAGGTAACAGACGCGCCTTCCAGCCGGGCAATCGTGCGTCTTGATACTTCTTGGCGGCGGGCGACATCCGCGCGGCGACCCGGTCGCCGGGACGCGCGATCACACCGACGGGTACGTTTTCCATAATCCATTCCCAACGCTCCCAACGGTGAAAATCCGCCAAATTGTCAGCCCCCATAAGCCAGACGAACCGCACACCGGGATACAGAAACTGCAACGCCTGCAATGTCTCGGCGGTGAAACGCGTGCCGGTGCGCCTCTCGATATCTGTGATGCAGACGCGTGGGTGCTGCATCACTTCGCGTGCTCGGGCCATGCGGTCCGCGATCGGCGCAGGGCCGTTGGCCTTCAGTGGGTTGCCAGGCGTGACCAACCACCAGACCCGATCCAGCCCAAATCGTCTCAACCCCTCTCGGGTGATATGGGCATGACCCTGATGGGCCGGATCAAACGATCCGCCCAGAAGTCCGATCACCTGACCGGGCCGTGCATAGGGCAATTCATGACGCATATGACTTCACTCACCCAGCCCGGATTGCGGCGGTCAACCCCGATCAGTCTCGGACGAAGCCGCCCAAAGGTTCACGGTTTCCTCGGTGATGCAGGCGTCGATCTGATCCAGTTCGTCCTGCGTGAAGTCCAGATTATCGACAGCACCGACACAATCCAGAACTTGCTGTGGGCGCGACGCACCAATCAGCGCGCTTGTGATCGCGCCGTTGCGCAACACCCACGCAATCGCCAGTTGCGGTAATGTCTGGCCGCGACGTTTCGCGATATCCGCCAACGCGCGCAGGTTTTCGATGACCGTGTCAGACACGAGATCCGGCGCCAGCGACTTGCCTTGGGCCGCACGGCTATCCGCCGGGATGCCTTTCAGATACTTGCCCGTCAAAAGCCCCTGCGCCAACGGTGTGAAGGCAATCGACCCGACCCCTAGTTCCGTCAGAGTATCCTTCAGACCGTCCCGCTCGACCCAGCGATTCAGCATATTGTAACTGGGTTGGTGGATCAGACAAGGCGTCCCCAGATCGTTCAGGATCGCCACCGCCTCGCGCGTGCGTTGGCTGTTATAGCTGGAGATCCCGGCATATAGTGCCCGCCCCGAGCGCACGATGTGATCCAGCGCGCCCATTGTCTCCTCAAGCGGGGTGTCAGGGTCGAAACGGTGGCTGTAGAAAATATCAACGTATTCGACGCCCAGCCGTTTCAAGCTTTGGTCGCAAGACGCAATCAGATATTTTCGGCTGCCCCATTCGCCATAAGGCCCCGGCCACATATCATATCCAGCTTTGGAACTTATGATCAGCTCATCGCGAAAACCCGCGAAATCCGTCTGCAATATCTCGCCAAACGCCTCTTCCGCGCTGCCGGCAGGAGGGCCGTAGTTGTTGGCCAGATCGAAATGCGTGATCCCGTTGTCAAACGCCGCCCGGCAAATCGCCTGCTTGGTCGTGTGCGCAAAGTCGTGCCCGAAGTTATGCCACAGCCCCAAGCTGACCGCCGGCAGTTTCAACCCCGACGCCCCACAGCGCCGATAGTTCATCTTTTCATAACGATCTTCGGCCGGACGATAGGTCATGCGTGCTCCTTCGAAATTGCCCTGCGCCCTTTGTCTGGCCAAGACACGCGGAAGTCAAACGCAGTTGCGTGTTTCAGCCACCCGGAACTGTCACCCGGAACATTTAATATAGCCCGACAACAGGCCATTCCATGCAGCGTCCGGGTTGAACCCCTCGACCAATCCATTCCCTTCGGTCGTGTCACGAAACGCACCAAGGCCATGCTGTATCATATAGTCGGGCGAATGCGCGGGTGGTCCCCATTTGCGCATAAGCGTGCAGAACGCATCATGCTTTGGCGAACCCGTATCGCCGAAACTTTCAAAAGCCGACGCCATGCGCGCGCGCCATTCATCGGGGAATTCACCCGCGACATTCTGCGACAGAACTTGATAAGCCCCATGCGCCGTTTCGTCCTTGACGCGCTTTCGATCAAGCTCCCCACGCAGTTGAAGAAGGATCAATAGCTCTGCGGCCTTCACATCATCCCCCCCCGCAAAACACTTTCTCAGACTTACCGCCAGATCAGCGGGCGAATAATCGTTCTGCACCTCGTCAAGGGTCAAGCAGGGCGGGTCATAACGCGGCTGCAAATTCCCCTCGGTTGAGAAGTTCGTGACCTGCGATATCACGGGTGTTGCCATGAACAGCAAAACCGCGACGACCATACTGGTGTAATTCGATGTTATCATTTGCACTATGTTACGCACTGAATGTTTGAACGTCCAACAGATTGGGCAGTACCTGAGCATTCGTGTCGTGTGTTGCACCCACCGTCCACCTTGGCTATCACATCCTGACGCAATCTTCCCGAGGACACATCCTATGGCCGCTTATCAATACGTTTACCACATGGACGGAGTTTCCAAGACCTATCCCGGTGGCAAGAAGTGCTTTGAAAACATCCATCTCAGCTTCTTGCCCGGCGTGAAAATCGGTGTCGTCGGTGTCAACGGCTCCGGTAAATCGACGCTGATGCGGATCATGGCTGGCATCGACAAGGATTTTCAGGGCGAGGCATGGGCGGCCGAAGGCGCCACCGTCGGCTATCTGCCACAGGAGCCTGAACTTGACCCATCTCTGGACGTGCGCGGTAACGTCATGAACGGCGTGGCCGAGAAGAAGGCGATCCTAGAGCGCTATAACGAACTCGCCATGAACTACTCGGACGAAACCGCCGAGGAAATGGCCAAGCTGCAGGATGAGATCGACGCCCAAAACCTCTGGGATCTCGACGCGCAGATTGATGTATCCATGGAAGCGCTGCGCTGCCCCCCTGATGACGCAGACGTGACAACCTTATCGGGTGGTGAAAAGCGTCGTGTGGCGCTGTGCAAGCTGCTGCTGGAAGCCCCCGACATGCTGTTGCTGGACGAGCCGACCAACCACCTTGACGCGGAAACCATCGCGTGGCTGCAACAGCACCTGATTGACTACAAAGGTACCATCCTGATCGTCACCCACGACCGCTATTTTCTGGATGACATCACCGGTTGGATCTTGGAACTCGACCGTGGCAGCGGCATTCCTTACGAAGGCAACTATTCTGCTTGGTTGGAGCAGAAGGCCAAGCGGCTGGCGCAGGAAGCACGCGAGGACAAGTCCAAGCAGAAAACGCTGGAACGCGAACTGGAATGGATGCGTCAGGGGCAGAAGGCCCGTCAGGCAAAATCCAAAGCCCGGATCAACGCTTATAACGAAATGGCCAATCAGTCCGAACGTGACAAGGTCGGCCGCGCCCAGATCGTCATCCCCAACGGGCCGCGTTTGGGGTCCAAAGTGATCGAGGTTGAGGGCCTGAAAAAACACATGGGCGACAAGCTGTTGATTGAAGGGCTGGATTTCAGCCTGCCCCCCGGTGGCATTGTCGGCGTCATCGGTCCTAACGGCGCAGGTAAATCGACCCTGTTCAAGATGATCACGGGGCAAGAGGCGCCAGACGAGGGCACGATCGAAATTGGCGACACCGTGAAGCTGTCCTATGTCGACCAATCCCGCGACGATCTGAACGATAATGACACCGTGTGGGAAGCGATCTCAGCCGGGGCCGAGTTGATTGAACTGGGTGATGCGCAAGTTAATTCAAGGGCATACTGTTCGTCCTTCAACTTCAAGGGCGGCGATCAGCAAAAGAAACTCTCGCTGCTGTCAGGTGGTGAGCGCAACCGCGTCCACATGGCGCGCCTGTTGAAAGAAGGCGGCAACGTGCTGCTGCTGGATGAGCCCACCAACGACTTGGATGTCGAAACCCTGCGCGCCCTTGAAGACGCTCTGGTCGACTTCGCCGGCTGCGCTGTCGTCATTTCGCACGACCGCTTCTTCCTTGACCGTATCTGTACCCACATCCTGGCCTTCGAAGGCGAAGCGCATGTGGAGTGGTTCGAAGGCAACTTCGAGGATTACGAAGAGGACAAGAAGCGACGGCTTGGACCGGACGCGCTGGAGCCCAAGCGGTTGAAGCATAAGAAGTTTACGAGGTAGGAGAGCGTCCCCTTCGGGGCCGTTTTTTATGAACATGCTGCCGCTCTGTTCATCTATTCAACCGATATCGAAATTTCTGTTCCTTGAAGCTTCCCGGTGCATTTCATCATTGTTCTCGAGGACATAAGTCCCGATGCTAGGGGGTGCCGAACTTCTAGGCGGAATTTCTTTTCTAGATCAGCCAATAGTGAATCGAGATCTTCCCTTGATCCCTGAATATATCCATTGTGAGCGTAGAGGTTTGCGAACAAACCATAATTCGAACCGGTCGCTTGCACAGTACCGTCTTTGTCATACCCTGCCCACTCACGAACGCTCGCAAACCAGCTGCGATAGTAATTTTCGGCGTCTTCCTCAGAACCTTTATAATCAACTAAATGCGCGATTTTTATCGTGTTTGCATCGAAATCATAATCTACGTATGAGTAGTTTCCTTTGTACGGCCTTCGGTTAAGTATGAGTTGAAGCCTTAAATTTCCCCAATCAAGCAACGAAACACTTTCGTTCATCAGTGCCTTGGTGGTGTCATCAGGTCCAGCTATGGCCATGCTGGAAATTGAAACGGCGACTGCGGCAACAGCCAGTCTGGGAAACTTCACTTACGCCTCCTATAATCTATCAAAGTCAATGTCTTGGTTCTTTGCCACCGAATATCTCTGACCAAATCCATACTTTTGAGCGTTTCACTCACCCCACCGCCACCGGCTTCCCATCCTCATCCAACGCCACAAACACAAACACCCCTTCGGTGACTTTCTGGCGTTCACCAAGGCGGTCGCGGTTGACCCAGGCTTCAAGCTCAATTGCCATCGACGTGGTGCCGACCCGGCCAACGCGACCATAGACGCACAGCACGTCGCCCACTTTCACCGGTTGGATGAATTTCATCGCGTCCACCGCCACCGTCGCCACGCGCCCTTTTGCGCGTTCGCCTGCGATGATGCCGCCTGCAATGTCCATTTGGCTCATCACCCAGCCCCCGAAGATATCGCCGGACGTGTTGGTGTCCTTCGGCATCGCAAGGGTGCGCAGGATAATGTCGCCATGCGGGGTGGTCTGGGTGTCGTTCATGATGCTCTCCGGAAATTTGCAGGCCGTGGGGGATGCGGGGTCAGTGCGCCTCGGCAACCTCGTACAGTTCGTTCAGCAGGTCCAGCAGAGTTTCCATCTTCTCAGTCCCGAAACGTTCTTCCAGATCAGCATAGATCTTTGCCGCCTTGCCCGACATCTGCGTGTATTTCGCACAGCCTGCGGGGGCGATCTGCACCTTCCGGCGGCGGCCATCGGCATCGTCCACACGCTCGATGAATTCGCGTTCGGTCAGGTTTTTCAGGATGCGGCTCAGGCTGGGCGGCATTAGCACGCAGCGATCCGCCAGCTCGGTCGCGCAGCACGGTTTTCCCTCGGCTAACACACGAATGACGCGCCATTGCTGGACGGTCAGATCGGCTTGGTCCAGTTCAAGACGAAAGGGTTTCAAGGTTGCTTCGCGCGCATGAAGCAAGGCAATGGGAAGTGCGCGTTCAAGTTTCTTCATTCCGGGTCCTTAACGCGGGCAAGCCGCTTGGAGGGTGCCTTGGCTCACACCCAAGACAGGTTTCGGTTCGCAGGCCCAATGAGAGGTGCAAGCGGTCGGCACTGCCATGCAATGCCAAGGCATATGGTGTCGCGCATCACCAAACCCCACCGCCCAAACCATCGGGGGCCGTCAAGATAACGCCAATTTGTCCTTACCGCCGACCCACCCGCCAAGCCTTACGGCACGGTCCTTGGATCTAAGCAGGCGGCAATGATTTGGTCAGAGCTTCTTAACACTGGCAGTAAATACCGCGTTGCCGGTAAAAATCAATTGATTGTGAATGAAACGAAGGGGTCTGAACCGGGGCGAACTGACGCAGGGACGGACGTTGGGCGCGGCCAGTCCGGGCTGGACAGGGCTGCAAAATCATCGTCTTTATGGTCGCGCCCACCTTGACGTCAGCACAGCAGCGAGGGACCCTATGCGGATCGCAATCTTGACGACATGCACAGAAGCGGGCTCGGCTGATCGTTGGCGCGACTTGCTGGCATCCAAACGTCCGCACTGGGACTTTGTCTCGTATCACGTCCCAAATGATGAATTCCCCCCGCGCCCACAGCGTTTCGACGGATGGATCGTGACCGGCAGCCCGCAAGCAGAGAGGCAGCACGCACCGTGGCAGACGCGCCTGAAGATGCTGGTCGCAGACATCGCCGCCTCGCGCAAACCAATGTTCGGCGCGGGCAGCGGTCATCAGCTTGTCACAGTAGCCTTGGGTGGCAAGGTCGGCCCCAACCCTGATGGCCCCGCCCTTGGCGCAATCGAGGTCGAAGCCTGCGCCCGCCCCCCTTGGATGGAAGCCCGGCGGTTCTGGCAATACGGCCACCACGCCGACCAGGTCACGACACCGCCGCCAAACGCTCAAATCGCGTTACGCGCCGATCACTGCCCGATCGCGGGCCTGATCATCGGCGATCACATCTTCACCACCCAGAACCACCCGGAAATGACCCACGAATTCATTGCCGAATTGATCGAAACGCTCGCCCCGCGGCTGCCTGACAAGGTGATAGACCGCGCCCGCGCGTCGTTGCCCTTGTCTGCCGATAACGGTCTGTTTTCCGACTGCATCCTTCGGTTTTTTGAACATGACCGGTCGGCCTAGTCAAAAATGCACGGTTGCCAGACGCCAGTCTGGACATAAAACAAGACCACGCTGGACCTATTGTTCCTGCCCGAAAATGCGATCCTGTTTTTGATCAAAGATTCCCTTTTGGGTGCCTCTTTCAGGGGATCGCCCAAGAGGTTATTCAGCGTTGGAGGACAGGATGGACGGCGCACTCAAGGAAAATGACATCTCGCATGTGGTCGCGGCAGACAAAGCCCATGTTTGGCACCATCTGACGCAGCACAAACCGTTTGAAACCGTTGATCCGCGCATCATTGTCGAAGGCAAAGGAATGCGCGTCTGGGATCAGAACGGCAAGGAATACATCGACGCGGTCTCGGGCGGCGTCTGGACCGTCAATGTCGGCTATGGGCGCGAAAGCATCGCCGATGTGGTGCGCGATCAACTGGTCAAACTGAACTATTTCGCGGGCTCGGCGGGGTCCATTCCGGGGGCGATGTTCTCGGAAAAACTGATCTCGAAAATGCCGGGCATGTCGCGGGTTTATGTGACGAATTCGGGGTCCGAGGCGAACGAGAAAGCCTTCAAGATGATCCGCCAGATTGCGCACAAACGCTATGGCGGCAAGAAAACCAAGATCCTGTATCGCGACCGCGACTATCACGGGTCGACACTCGCCGCGATGTCGGCGGGCGGGCAGGATGAACGCAACATGCAGTACGGCCCCTTCGCGCCCGATTTCGTGCGTGTGCCACATTGCATGGAATACCGGAAAGAGGAATTGGGGCTGGAGCATCTGTCCGGCGCAGAATTCGGTCGCGCAGCCGCCGACCAGATTGAAGAGGTCATCTTGCGCGAAGGCCCTGACACGGTGGGCGCGCTGTGCCTTGAGCCGATCACCGCCGGTGGCGGCGTGATCGAACCGCCCGAAGGCTATTGGGATCGTGTGCAGGAAATCTGCGAGAAATACGATATCTTGCTGCATATAGACGAGGTCGTCTGCGGTCTGGGCCGCACCGGCACCTGGTTCGGATACCAACACTACGGCGTCCAGCCGGACTTCGTGACCATGGCGAAGGGGGTTGCATCTGGCTATGCCGCTATTGCGTGTTGTGTGACCACCGAAAAGGTGTTCGATATGTTCAAGGACAACGCCGATGACGTGCTGGATCACTTCCGCGACATCTCGACCTTTGGCGGATGCACTGCGGGGCCGGCCGCAGCACTTGAAAACATGCGCATCATCGAGGACGAAGGGCTGCTGGAGAACACCACCAAGATGGGTGAACGGATGTTGTCCAACCTCAGCGCGCTGATGGACAAGCACGCGGTGATTGGCGATGTGCGCGGCAAAGGGCTGTTTCTGGGCGCCGAGCTTGTGAAGGATCGCACCACCAAGGAACCGGTGTCTGAAAAGGAAATCGCCGCCGTGGTCGGGGATTGCGGTGCGCAGGGCGTCATCATCGGGGCCAGCAACCGATCCATCCCTGGTCGCAACAACGTGCTGTGCTTCAGCCCGGCCCTGATCGTGACCGCCGATGATGTTGATCGCATCACCGACGTCGTGGACAACGCGCTGACAAAGGTGTTTGGCTGACACCTCTTGTTTGGAAGCGACAAGAAAGCGTGTCTTTTCTTTGGCCCGCTTTTTTGCATGGTGGTGTGCGACACGACCTTCACTGCTTGAAACAAGGAAATCGCCATGTGGCCCGCCCCCGTCACCTTGACCGGAGATCACGTCATCCTAGCCCCCTTGTCACCCGACCACGCGCCTGCATTGCGCGAGGCCTGCGCGGATGGCGATCTGCACAAGCTTTGGTATACCTCGGTTCCGGCGCCCAAGGATATGAAGGCGGACATCGACCGTCGGCTTGGCTTGCAGCATGCCGGTGTGATGCTGCCATTCTGCGTCATGACCCCCGACCGGAAACCTGTCGGCATGACCACTTACATGCATATTGATGCGGACAATCGGCGTGTCGAAATCGGCTCTACCTGGTATCGAAAAGCGGTGCAGCGCGGACCGTTGAACACCGAGGCAAAGCGCCTGCTTTTGTCCCATGCGTTCGACACGCTCAGTTGCATTGCGGTCGAATTTCGCACCCATTTCATGAACCAGCAAAGCCGCCGAGCGATTGAACGTCTGGGAGCAAAACTGGATGGTGTCTTGCGCAGCCACCAGTTGGGGCCGCGCGGCTCAATCCGCGATACGGCAGTCTATTCCATCATCGCCTCGGAATGGCCTGCGGTGCGCGCGAACTTGACATGGCATTTAGAACAGCCGCGCCAATAGTGCAGCCTCACGCCCGATGAGTCGCAGTCATGCGCGCAACAGACTAGACATTTCTTCATTTTGTTCTATATTTGTTCTTATCCGTTAACCATGGACAAACCAAGAACAGGAGGATCGACCATGCACGCTGCCCGCATCTTGCCGCCCACTCCAAAACAGGTCGACTATGCCCGCCACATCGCCACCCGCTTGGGTGCCAGCATTCCCGCAGACAAAATCAGCGACCGCGCCGCCCTGTCGGGTTGGATCGGGGAACATCAGGCGCGGCTGAAAACCACTGCCGCACAGCCCCGAGACACGCGAGCGACCTCGCGCCAAGTGGCTTTTGCCGAGCGTATCGCGCGCGCCAAACGTCGCGCGATCCCGGACGAGTGCTTTCGCGACGCAGGTCTGATGTCGGCCTGGATTTCATCAAACCGCTGAATGGCGTGATATATCCAGATTGCGTCGGCCATAAGTCCACGTTAGGGTGTTCTTCATGGCCGCACCCGTTGAAACCTTCTTTCTGGACCCCGAAGCCCAAGGCACGCTACAGGCTCAAATTCAGCAGATGATCGCCGAAGCGATCCTGTCCGGTCGCCTGCCACGCGGCGAAAAGCTACCCTCGACCCGGCGTCTGTCGGCACATTTGGGCGTCAGCCGGATTACCGTCACGCTGGCCTATACTGAGCTTCAGGCGAATGATTACCTGACCTCGAAAGGGCGCAGCGGGTTCTATGTCTCGGAAAATGCGCCGGAACCGCCAGCGTTCGAAATTCACAAACGTGTCGAAGATACGGTGGACTGGCAGCGCGCCATCGGCACCAGCTTCACCGGCGGCAGCACGCCCAGGAAACCGCCGGACTGGCGACAGATGAAATATCCGTTCATCTATGGGCAAGCCGATCCGACCCTGTTTGATCACAATGCGTGGCGGCTGTGTGCCTTGCGCGCCTTGGGTCAGAAAGATCACCCGGCGATGATGCGTGACTATTACGATCAGGACGACCCGCAACTGACCGAATTCATCGCCCGTCACATCCTGCCCCGCCGGGGCATTCAGGCGCGGCCGGACGAGATCCTGATCACGCTGGGCGCGCAGAATGCACTGTGGCTGTCCGCGCAGGTCTTGTTGACCCAACGGCGAACCGCAGCGATCGAAAATCCGTGCTATTATTCGCTGCGGGATATCCTGACGCAAAGCCGTTGCCATGTGGTCAAAATTCCCTTGGATCGAGACGGCCTGCTGCCCGACGCCCTGCCCGACGGGACGGACGTGATCTATACCACCCCCAGTCATCAAAGCCCGACCACGGCCACCATGCCGCTGGACCGGCGCAAGACGCTTCTGCGACGGGCGCGCGATCTGGATGCGGTGGTGGTCGAAGATGATTACGATTTCGAGATGTCATTCCTCAACCCGCCCTCGCCCGCGCTGAAATCGCTCGATCGCGAGGGGCGTGTGATCTATGTGGGCAGCTTCTCGAAATCGCTGTTTCCGGGGCTGCGGTTGGGCTTTCTGGTCGGGTCAGAACCCTTCATACGCGAGGCCCGCGCGCTGCGATCTGCGGTCTTGCGCCACCCCCCAGGCCTGATCCAGCGCACCGTCGCCTATTTCCTGTCGCTGGGACACTACGACGCCATGATCCGACGCATCGGTGCGGCCTATCACGCCCGGCGCGACGTGATGACTAAGGCGATCCAGGACAAAGGCCTGACCATCGCCGGGCACGGCGTCTTTGGCGGATCGGCATTCTGGATGCAGGCCCCCGACGGGGTCGACACCCGCGATCTGGCCGCTGTCTTGCAGGAAAAGGACGTGATGATCGAACCCGGCGCGCCGTTCTTCGGCGACGCGGTGCCGCCCATCAACTATTATCGCATCGCCTACAGCTCGATCCCCGCCGCGCGCATTCCGACCGGGATCGCGCTGATCGCCGAGGCCATCGCGGACGCGCCGCGTTCTGGCGTCAAATAGCCCGCCGAACTGGCCCTATAGAACGCCCCCCCTGCTGCCTAAGACTGGTGGCGTGAACACCTGCGTCCAGACCGGTTCGGTCCGCGACGCCTGTCATACGCAAGGAGCCAGCCTGATGAAAATGACCACCGAAGAAGCCTTCGTGAAAACGCTGCAACTGCACGGGATCGAGCACGCGTTTGGCATTATCGGGTCCGCTTTCATGCCGATCTCGGACAATTTCCCTGCGGCGGGCATCACGTTTTGGGACTGCGCACATGAAGGGTCGGGTGGGATGATGGCCGACGGCTATACCCGCGCCACTGGCAAGATGTCGATGATGATTGCCCAGAACGGCCCCGGCATTGCAAACTTCGTGACCGCGGTGAAAACTGCATACTGGAACCACACGCCGCTGCTTCTGGTCACGCCACAAGCCGCAAACAAAACCATCGGCCAGGGCGGGTTTCAAGAAGTCGAGCAGATGAATATGTTCGCCGATTGCGTCGCCTATCAGGAAGAGGTCCGTGACCCCTCGCGCGTGGCCGAGGTTCTGAACCGCGTCATCATCAACGCCAAACGCGCAAGTGCGCCCGCGCAGATCAACATGCCGCGCGATTACTGGACGCAGGTGATCGACATCGACCTGCCCCAAATCGTCGAATTCGAACGCCCCGCGGGCGGGGAAGAGGCGTTGGCTGAAGCTGCCGACCTTCTGTCCAAGGCCAAGTTCCCCGTCATCCTAAACGGCGCGGGCGTGGTTCTGGCCGGCGCAATCCCCGAGACGATGGAGCTGGCCGAACGGCTGGATGCCCCAGTCTGCGTGGGCTATCAGCACAACGATGCCTTTCCCGGCAGCCATCCCCTGTTTGCCGGGCCCTTGGGCTATAACGGCAACAAGGCGGGGATGGAGCTGATCCAGAAAGCCGATGTGGTGCTGGCCCTTGGCACGCGACTGAACCCGTTTTCCACCCTGCCCGGCTATGGGCTGGATTACTGGCCCAAGGACGCCAAGATCATTCAGGTCGACATCAATCACGACCGCATCGGCCTGACCAAGAACATCAGCGTCGGCATCGTCGGGGATGCGAAGAAGGTCGCAGCATCGCTGTTGCACAGGCTATCGGCGGCTGCCGGGGACGAGGGGCGCGAGGATCGCAAAGCTCTGATCGCGCAGACCAAATCGACCTGGGCGCAGCAATTGTCGTCAATGGACCACGAAGAGGACGACCCCGGAACCACTTGGAACGAACGCGCCCGTGACGCCAAGCCCGACTGGATGAGCCCGCGCATGGCCTGGCGCGCCATCCAGGCCGCCCTTCCGAAAGAGGCAATCATCTCGTCTGACATCGGCAACAACTGCGCCATCGGCAACGCCTACCCGACGTTTGAGGCGGGACGCAAATACTTGGCCCCCGGTCTGTTCGGCCCCTGTGGCTATGGCTTGCCGGCTGTCGTGGGCGCGAAGATCGGCTGCCCCGATACGCCAGTGGTCGGCTTCTCTGGCGATGGCGCGTTCGGCATTGCGGTCACCGAACTGACCGCCATAGGGCGCAAGGAATGGCCTGCCGTCACACAGGTTGTGTTCCGCAACTACCAATGGGGGGCAGAGAAACGCAACTCGACCCTGTGGTATGACGACAACTTCGTCGGGACCGAGCTGGATGAACAGGTCAGCTATGCCGGCATTGCCAAAGCGTGTGGTCTGCAAGGCGTCGTCGCGCGCACGATGGATGAATTGACCGCCGCACTGGATCAGGCGATCAAGGATCAGAAAGACGGCAAGACGACGCTCATCGAAGCCATGATCAACCAGGAGCTTGGCGAACCTTTCCGCCGCGATGCGATGAAAAAGCCGGTGGTGGTCGCGGGGATCGACAAGGACGACATGCGGCCTCAGAAGGTCTGAACGTGGCAGATATACTGATGGGCGCTTAGTCGACCGGGCGGCGACGGGCGGCGGCCACGATGGTCAGCGCCAGATAGATCAACCCGGCCGCGACGATGATCGACGGCCCAGCCGGTGTGTCATACCACAGCGATCCCAATAGCCCCGACAGACTGGCGCACCAGCCAATCACCACGGCAAGCACCACCATGGCAAAGGGCGTCATCGCAACCTGGCGCGCCGCGGCGGCGGGAATGATCAACATCGCCCCGATCAACAACGCGCCAACCACCTTCAGCGACACCGCGACGACAACAGCCAGCGACAGGGTCAGCACCATCCCCTCGCGCGCGGGGTTGATGCCGGACGCCGCTGCCAGATCGGGGCTGAGCGTCGACAGAAGCAGCCGCGACCAGCGCCACCAGATCAAGCCCGCGATCGAAAGCGCGCCCGCCCACACCACCGCCAGATCGGCCCGGGTGACCGCCAGTATGTCACCGAACAGAAAGGCCGCCAGATCCACCCGCACACCGGGCGCGAACGAGATGGCCACCAACCCCGCCGACAGCGCCGAATAGGACAGAACACCCAGCCCGGTGTCAGAGGACTGCCCGCGGCTGGCCATCCAACTGACCGCAAGCGCCATCGCAAGCGCCACAACCAGCGTCCCCAGCCAGATCGGCAGCGACATGAGCAACGCCAGCGCGACACCCAAAATGGCCGCATGGGCTGTAGCATCGCCAAAATACGCCAGGCGCCGCCACACAACGAAAGACCCAAGCGGACCAGTCGCGATGGACAGACCCACCCCGGCCAATGCGGCCCGCACAAGGAAATCATCCAGCATCAGCGGTGTCCTTCGTGGCGGAGAGGTCGTGATCACAGCCCGCGTGCTCATGGTCATGATCGTGGTCGTGTTGATACAGCGCCAGCGCCCCTTGGGTGCCATGCCCAAACAGCGCGCGGTATTCCGGCGCGTCACGCACCACATGGGGCGTGCCCTCGCAACAGACATGACCGTTCAGACAGATCACGCGGTCCGAGGCGCTCATCACCACATGCAGATCATGCGAGACCATCAGAACCGCGACGCCGGTCTGGCTGCGCACCGCTTCGATCAACTGATAAAACGCCGCCTCGCCCATCTGGTCCAGACCCTGTGTGGGTTCGTCCAGAACAAGGATGTCGGGTTTGGACAGCAACGCGCGCGCCAGCAGTACACGCTGCAACTGCCCACCAGACAACTCGGCGATCTGCCGGTGCTGAAGGTCCGGCAGGCCGACCTGGCGCAAGACATCGGCCCGTTCGTTGACTGGGTGCGGCGACGGCAGGTTCAGAAAGCTGCCCACCGGCATCGGCAGGCTGCCGTCCAGCGCAAGCTTTTGCGGGACATAACCCACGACCAGACCGGGCTTGCGTGTGATCGTGCCGGACACGGGCAGGATGCCCAATAAGGCGCGCAGCAAGGTGGACTTTCCCGAGCCATTAGGGCCGACAATGGTCACGATCTCGCCGGGGTCGATTTTGAAATCCACATGCTCCAACACCACACGCCGCCCATGGGCGACCGAGATATCCCGTGCCGTGATCAAGCTCATGACACAGGCGCCGCTGCGCAGGTGGGGCAAAGGCCCAGCGCCTCGATATTGGTGCGTTCGACGGTGAAGCCAAGCTGCTCTGCCGCCTGCTCAATCTCGCTGCGCACTTCCTGCCCGGGTGTTTCCGCGACCGCCTTGCAGGTCTTGCAGATGAAGAACACCGGTGCGTGCCGGTCGCCGGGGGTGGCGCAGGCGGTAAAAGCGTTCAGGCGGCGGATCCGGTGGGCAAGCCCTTGGTCCACAAGGAATTCGAGCGCGCGATAAGCGACGGGTGGCTGGCTTCCGAACCCTTCGGCCGCCAACCGGTCCAACACGTCATAGGCACCCATAGCGCGGTGTTCTTCCAGCAGGATTTCCAACACCCGCCGCCGAACCGGGGTCAGGCGCGCTCCGGAAGCGCGGCACAAAGCATCGGCACGGGTCAACACATCTTGCGCGCAGGCAGCATGGTCATGTGAATGGAATGCGCATGATGGATCATGTGTGGTCATTTTTGTTTGACACCGTTGTTTTGTTATACTATCACATATTTGCAATATTATAACATTACACCACAACACTCAAGGCTGAAAATGAAACGTCTGCTCCTCTCTACCTTTCTTCTGATTGCCGCGCCGGCCCACGCCGAAACACCGCAGGTGATTGCCGATATCGCACCCGTCCATTCGCTAGTCGCGGCGGTCATGGGCGATGTGGCCAGTCCCGACCTTTTGATGCCGCAAGGCGCGGACCCGCACGCGTTTCAAATGCGCCCGTCACAAATGCGGGCCTTGTCACAAGCCGATCTGGTGTTCTGGGTGGGGTCCGAGTTGACGCCATGGCTTGACCGCGCCTTGCAAGGGGTCAGCGACGCGCAGTCGTTCGCCCTTCTTGATGCACCCGGCACGCATCTGCGCGAAAGCGATCACGCGCACGGGGCAGAAGACCATGACCACGAGGGCCACGCACATGACCCCCACGCCTGGCTATCGCCGGACAATGGTGCGGCTTGGTTGACCACGATTGCCGACGTTTTGGCCGACCTCGACCCCGACAACGCGCAAACCTATCACGAAAATGCAGCGCGGGAAGTCGCCGCGCTGGCCCAGCTTGATGCCGCGATCGACGCCCAACTGGCACCCGTCGGCGATCGCGGCTTCATCGTTTTTCACGACGCTTACGGCTATTTCACCGATCACTACGGGCTAACCACGCTGGGGGCGGTGCGCGAAAGCGACAGCGCGTCCCCGTCTGCAGCCAAAGTCAAGAGCATCAGGGAACTGGTGTCCGGCGGGCAAGTCCATTGCGCCTTTGCCGAGGTGGCCGAGGGGCAGGACATGATGCGCGATCTGGTCGCGGGTACGGCGGCCCGGGTCGGCACGCTCGACCCAAGTGGCACAAACTTGACGCCCGGCCCCGCGCTTTACGGCGAGTTGCTGCACGCGCAGGCTCAGGCAATCTTTGAGTGTCTTGCGGGCGGGGGCGAATGACGCCCCCTGCCCTGCTAGTGATCAGAAAAACGCCTGCAACCCGGTCTGCGCGCGTCCAAGGATCAACGCGTGTACGTCATGGGTGCCTTCATAGGTGTTCACAGTCTCAAGGTTCACCATGTGACGGATCACGTGGAATTCCTGACTGATGCCGTTGCCGCCATGCATGTCACGGGCGTGCCGCGCAATCTCCAGCGCCTTACCGCAATTGTTGCGTTTGATCAGGCTGATCATCTCCGGTGCAGCTTTCGCTTCATCCATCAACCGTCCCACCCGCAGGGCGGCTTGCAGGCCCAAGGTGATCTCGGTTTGCATATTGGCCAGCTTCAACTGGAAAAGCTGGGTCTGCGCCAGCGGCTTGCCGAATTGCTTTCGATCCAACCCATACTGGCGGGCGGCGTGCCAGCAGGCTTCCGCAGCGCCCATCACGCCCCAGGCAATGCCATAGCGCGCGCGGTTCAAACAGCCAAACGGCCCTTTCAGCCCCTCGACATTCGGCAGAAGCGCATCCTCGGACACCTCGACGTTGTCCATCACGATCTCGCCGGTGATTGACGCGCGCAGCGACAGTTTGCCTTCGATCTTCGGGGCAGACAGCCCTTTCGCGCCCTTCTCCAGCACGAAGCCCTTGATCTTGCCGCCGTGGGCGTCGGACTTCGCCCAGACCACGAACACATCCGCGATCGGCGCGTTCGAAATCCACATCTTCGAGCCGTTCAGCACATAGCCGCCATCGACCTTCTTGGCCGTGGTTTTCAGGCTGCCGGGGTCGGACCCTGCATCGGGTTCGGTCAGCCCGAAACAACCAATCCATTCGCCCGCTGCAAGCTTCGGCAGGTATTTCTTGCGCTGCTCGTCCGTGCCGTAGGCATAGATCGGATACATGACCAGCGACGACTGCACCGACATCATCGAGCGATAGCCGCTGTCCACCCGCTCGACCTCGCGCGCCACAAGGCCATAGGCCACATAGCCCGCGCCAAGCCCGCCGTATTCCTCGGGGATGGTGGTGCCCAACAATCCCATCTCGCCCATTTCGGCGAAGATCGCGGGGTCGGTTTCTTCCTTCTCGAACGCCTTTGTCACGCGCGGCAACAGCTTTTCCTGTGCATACGCAAAGGCGCTGTCGCGGATCATGCGTTCGTCTTCTTCAAGCTGTGCGTCCAACAGGAACGGGTCATCCCAGCTGAAGCTGGACAGTTCCGGGCGGGATTGCGGGGCAAGATCGGCCATGTCTCAGGCTCCTTTCGCGTTGATGGCAGCCTCGATCGAGGCTTCAAGGATATCGAGGGCTTCGTCCAGTTGATCCATCGGAACGGTCAACGGGGGCAGAAGCCGCACGGCATTGCCGCGGGTGCCGCAGGGCAGGATGATCAGCCCGCGCGCTTCGGCCTCGGCGACGATGGCTTGGGTCAGTGCCGCATCCGGGGCGTTCGTGTCACGATCCGTCACCAATTCAAAGGCGACCATCGCGCCCAATCCACGCACGTCGCCGATGGCTTCCATCCCTTGTCGGGCAGCGATGTCGTTCAGACGGGCCATGATCTTGTCGCCAATCTCGGCAGCTCGGTCACACAGGTTTTCTTCGTCGATCACGTCCAGCACGGCGTGCGAGGCGGCGACGGCCAGCGGGTTGCCCGCATAGGTGCCGCCAACACCGCCCACGGGGGCAGCGTCCACAATATCTTTCCGACCCGTAACGGCGGACAAGGGGAAGCCCCCTGCCAGACCTTTGGCCATCGTCACAAGATCGGGTGCCACGCCCGAGTGTTCAAAGGCGAACATCTTTCCGGTCCGCGCCATCCCAGCCTGCACCTCGTCTGCGATCAGGACGATGCCATGTTCATCGCAGATCTTCCGCAACGCGCGCAGGAATTCGGGCGGTGCAATATTGAACCCCCCTTCCCCTTGCACAGGCTCAATGATCATCGCGGCGACCCGTTCGGGGTCGATCGAGCTTTTGAACATGTTGTCGAGCACCGACAGCGACACCTCAACCGACGTGCCGTGGAAGGCGTTCGGGAACGGAACATGCACGACTTCGGGCGGCATTGCCCCAAAGGCCTTCTTGTAAGGCGTCACCTTGCCACACAGCGCCATCCCCATCAGGGTGCGCCCGTGAAAGGCGCCGGTGAACGCGATCACACCTGAGCGGCCAGTATGCGCGCGCGCCATTTTCACGGCGTTCTCAACCGCTTCGGCGCCGGTGGTAACCAGCATGGTCTTCTTGTCAAAATCGCCCGGCGTGGCAGCATTCAGACGTTCGGCCAACGCGACGTAGCCCTCAAAGGGGGCGACGTGGAAACAGGTGTGGGTGAAGGCTTCGGATTGCTTGGCCACTGCCGCCATCACCTTGGGGTGACGGTGCCCAGTGTTGTTCACCGCGATGCCCACTGCAAAGTCGATGAACCGCTTGCCATCCACGTCCCACAGTTCGGCGTTGTCAGCACGGGCGGCATAGATGCCACGGCTGGCGACGCCATTGGCTACAGCGTCGCTGCGCCGTGCCTTCAATTGTTCGGTATTCGACATGCGATCCCCCATTTCGAAATTTGATTCCGCACCATATTGCGCAAAATTATGAGCAATGCTATCAAAAATTTGCGCAGGATTCACGTAAGAAAATAAGTGCGAGACCTGAGAGATGACGGTAAAGCGAGGGAGTCCATATGCAAGAGGAGTTCGATGTCGGCACGCGACTGAAATCGCTCAGACAGCAATTTGGCTTGTCTCAACGGCAATTGGCCGAGGCAGCGCAAGTGCCTCATGGACAGATCTCGATGATCGAACGGAACCACTCGTCCCCCTCGGTCGCATCTCTGCGCAAGATATTGGGCGGGTTGAACATGTCCATGTCCGAATTTTTTGAACCCGAAGCCCCTGGGATTCATCAGGTTTTCTTCACGCCTTCTGAGCTGCGCGACCTGACATCTGCGCTGTATCAGGACAATGAAGCCGCACAGCGGATGATCACCATCAAACAGGTGGGCGACGCCAAGGCGCACGGTCTTCAGGTGTTGCAAGAACTGTATGAACCCGGCGCAGATACCGGCCAGACCATGATCGAACACGAAGCCAATGAAGGCGGTATCATCATTGAAGGCGAGTTGGAAATCACCGTCGGCGATGCCACGCGTGTCCTGAAAGCGGGCGACGCCTATCTGTTCAACTCGCGCGAACCGCACCGCTTTCGCAACATCTCGGACCGCGCCACGCGCGTCGTGTCCGCCTGCACCCCCCCATATTTATAGGAGCCGCCATGCACCCGCTTGAAGGTATGAAAGTTGTTGAACTCGCCCGTATTCTAGCCGGGCCGTGGATCGGCCAATCACTGGCCGATTTGGGCGCTGATGTGGTGAAAGTCGAAAGCCCCGATGGTGACGACACCCGCACATGGGGGCCCCCTTTCATCGAACGGGATGGCGACAAGACCGCCGCCTACTATTACTGCGCGAACCGCGGCAAGGATTGCGTTACCGCCGACTTCCGCACCCCCGAGGGACGGCAATTCGTGCTTGATCTGATCAAGGACGCCGATATTCTGATCGAGAATTTCAAGGTCGGTGGGCTTGAAAAATATGGATTGGATTACAACAGCCTCTCAGCACTCAATCCGCGCCTGATCTATTGTTCTGTCACTGGATTCGGTCAGGACGGGCCGTGGGCAACGCGGCCCGGTTATGATTTTCTGCTGCAAGGGCTGTCGGGTCTCATGTCCGTGACGGGTAATCCCGCCGGGCAGCCGCAAAAAGTAGGCGTCGCGATCACCGATATTGTGACCGGGCTTTACGGAACTATCGGCATCCTGGCCGCCGTCGAACAACGTCATCGCACTGGACGGGGGCAGCATGTGGATATGAGCCTTTTGGACTGCGCCACCGCCATGATGGCCAACCAAGCAATGAATTATCTGGCGACCGGCAACAGCCCGACCCGGATGGGCAATGAACATCCCAACATTGCACCTTATCAAGCTTGCCCGGTCAGCGATGGCTACATCATTCTGGCCGTGGGCAATGATCGACAGTTCCAACGTTTCTGCACGGTGATCAGGCGCGAGGATCTCGCAGGGGATGCCCGCTTTGCCACCAATCAGGATCGTGTGGCGAACCGCGATGCCCTGACGCCTGAGATTGAGGCGTCACTTGCAAGCTGGACCATGGCCGACATTCTGACTGCGCTTGAAGGTGCCACCGTACCGGCTGGTCCGATCAACACGATGGAGCAGACATTCTCAAACCCGCAGATCCAACATCGCGGGATGAAGATCGCACCTGAAAATGTGCCGGGAGTGCGGGGGCCGTGGGTGTTTTCGGATGCCACGCTAAACCTAACAAAATCCGCACCGCGCCTGCCGAAATAAAAGAAGGGCAGACGCGACGCGCCTGCCCTTTCGGTTTCTGTCGATGACAATGGCTTACTCGAAAACGGCAGTCGGGTTGTCAAGGCTGTCAGACCCTTCGATCGCCACGCCCTCGGCGCCCACAAGCGTCACGGCACGTTCGATGTTGCGGGTCTGCGCGACCAGATGCTCGATCGCGTTTTCCACAAGCGCACCACCCGGATGGCCCGCGCCCAGCATCTGATCATAGGACGTCCCCGACTCGGCCACTGTGCGAATATCACCCAGTGCGATCATGGTCCGGTCCATGTCGCCCAGCAGATTGTTGGCCAGCGTCTCGTCTTTTTCTTTTACCAGATCATACAGCGATGGGCCTTCGATCACCGATCCATCAACGCGCACATAGCGCCCGGTATAGACGTTGCGAATGCCCAGCCCGTCGAAATAGTGCGAGTTGTGCGTGTTGTCCGAGAAGCAATCATGCTCTTCCTCGGGGTCATTCAGAAGAAGGCCCAGCTTCATCCGCTCGCCCGCCTGTTCGCCGTAAGACAAGCTGCCCAGTCCTGTAAAAGCCATGACGATCCCGCGGCTGGCATCGGTGGTAACGTCGGTGCGCCCCTGTCCGCCTTCAGACCAGTTTCCCACCGCGTCTTTCAGATCCGAGATCAGAAGATCCGTCGCAGCCTTCAAATATGCAGCCCGGCGGTCACAATTGTCTCCAGTGCAGTTCGCCGTATCAAAATCCGTAGCGGGGCGTTGGCCTGCGCCGTGATCGGTACCGAACAGGTCTTGCCCCCACAGCAAAAATTCGATGGCGTGATAGCCGGTCGCGACGTTTGCCTCGATGCCTTCTACCTCGTGCAGGCTCTCCAGCAGCGCAGGGCTGATTTCGGATGCGTCGATAGTTTTACCGCCGATGGTCAGTTCCGTGTTGGCGATCACGTTCGCGGCTGAATACGGGTTTTCGTCGTTCGAGCCAAAGCCATCGGCAACGTAGTCAATCAATCCCTCGTCCAGCGGCCAAGCGTTAACCTTGCCTTCCCATTCATCAACCGACGGATTGCCAAACCGATAGGCTTCGGTCTGTTGATAAGGCACGCGGGCGGCCAGCCACGCGTCCTTGGCTGCCGTCAGGGTTGCGTCCGAGGGCTCGGCGATCAGGGCATCCACCGCCTTGTTCAGTTCCTGCGCCAGGATCAGGCTGTCTTCGTAACCGGCTTGTGCGATGTCGGCATAGTTTTTCAGGATATCCGCAGGCGTGGCGGCATATGACATTGCCGTGCCAAACAGGACGGCGGTGGTGGCAAGAAGAGTTGTCCGGATCATCTGAAACCTCGTTCGTTGGAATTGAGGCTCGTATAAATGAGTTTTTTAGTCAGGTAAAGAAATCACGACAAATTTTGTCGGGTTTATTTATCAAGATGCACGCGCTAGACTGACGCTGCCAGCAAGTGCTGCGAATACGGATGGGTGGCTTTCATTTGTCGCAACGCCTCGACACCCAGAACCTCGACGATCTGGCCATCTTTCATCACGGCCAGCCGGTCGCACATATGCCCGACAACCGACAGGTCATGCGACACCATTACATAAGTCAGGTTATGTTCGGTGCGCAGGTCAGCCAGCAAATTCAGGATTTCTGCCTGCACCGACACATCCAAAGCCGAGGTCGGTTCATCCAGTAGCAGCAGATCAGGCTCAGGCGCCAGCGCGCGAGCAATCGCCACCCGCTGCCGTTGCCCGCCAGACAATTGATGCGGATAGCGAAACCGGAATTTCTGACCCAGCCCAACATCGTCCAACAGCTTCACGACCCGGGCGTCGATATCCTTGAACCCATGCAGTTGCAGTGTCTCGCCCAGAACCTGATCGACCGAATGTCGCGGATGAAGCGAGGCATAGGGATCTTGAAAAACCATCTGCACCGTCTTGAAAAACGTCTTCGGGCGTTTGTGTCCGATCACCTGCCCTTCAACAGCGATCTTGCCCGACCAATCGGGCGCAAGCCCGGTGATCGCCCGCAGAATTGTGGATTTTCCCGACCCGCTTTCACCGACCAGACCAAAGCTTTCACCTTTCACCACGTCAAACGTGGCGTTCTTGACCGCATCCACCCGGTCGTGACCGCTGCCGAACCAAACGTTCAGGTCTTGCACTTCTAGCATTTTCATTCGCGTCCACTCACACTTGGGGTGTCCGACCAGGCCGGGTCACGTTGTAACACTTCCAGACGATTGCGCGGCGCATCCAGCCGCGGCAGAGAGTTCAACAGTCCCCGCGTATAAGGGTGCTTTGCGTCGTGCAACTTGTCGGCATCGCAGACCTCGACAATCCGCCCCGCGTACATGATCAGCACCCGGTCACAGAAATCCGCCACAAGGTTCAGGTCGTGGCTAATGAAGATCAGGCCCATGCCGCGTTCTTTGACCAGCTTGTCCATGATGTCCAGAACCTGCCGCTGCACCGACACATCCAACGCCGAGGTGGGTTCGTCCGCGATCAGGATCTCGGGGTTCGGGATCAGCATCATGGCAATCATGATGCGTTGGCCCATGCCGCCCGACATCTCGTGCGGATAGGCGCGCATGACCCGTTCGGAATCGCGGATCGAAACGGCCTCAAGCATCTCAAGCGACTTGTTATAGGCCGCCGATTTGGACACGGAATTGTGCAGCCGATACGCTTCAATGATCTGATCACCGATGGTCATCACCGGGTTCAGCGAAAATTTCGGGTCCTGCATCACCATACTGATCCGCTGGCCGCGCACGTCGCGCATTTCCTTCTCGGACTTATCCAGCAGGTTTACGCCTTCAAGGTTGATGTGATCGGCCTCGACAATGCCCGGGGGACGGATCAGCCGCAGGATGGCGCGACCGGTCATCGACTTGCCTGACCCGCTTTCGCCCACGATCCCCAGCCGTTCACGCCCCAGCGTGAAGGATACCCCGCGCACCGCGTCAAAAACGCCCTGGCGGGTGGGAAAGCGCACCCAAAGATTTTCGACGTCGAGAAGCGTTGTCATCATTCACCTGCTTTCGGGTCAAGAACGTCGCGCAGACCGTCACCAAGAAGATTGAAGGCAAGCGACACGGTGAAAATTGCAAGGCCGGGCATGGTGGCAACCCACCAGTGATCCAAGATGAACCGGCGCCCTTCGGAAATCATCGCCCCCCATTCCGGGCTGGGCGGTTGCGCGCCAAGGCCAAGGAAACCAAGACCGGCAGCGGCCAGAATGATCCCGGCCATATCCAGCGTTACCCGCACGATCAGCGATGAAATGCAAAGCGGCCAGATGTGTTTGGTGATAATTCGAAGCGCCCCTGCCCCTTGCAGCTTGATCGCGCTGATATAGTCCGACGACCGGATGGTAAGCGTTTCAGCCCGCGCGATGCGCGCGTAAGGCGGCCATGCGGTCAGCGAGATCGCCAGCACCGCGTTTTCAATCCCCGCGCCTAATGCTGCCACAAAGGCCAGCGCCAGAACCAGACGGGGAAAGGCCAGAAAGATATCGGTAATCCGCATTAAGACCGTATCGGTCCAGCCGCCCACATAACCCGAGATTGTGCCAACAAGCAGACCCGCAACTGGCGCGATCAGTGCGACCAGCGCCACGATATACAGCGTGATCCGCGCGCCATAGATCAAACGCGACAGGATATCCCGCCCCAGACTATCCGTGCCGAAGATATGCCCGTCGGTCCCCAAGGGGGCAAGCCGGTTGCCTAGATCCTGCACATAGGGATCATGTGGCGACAACAGGGGTGCTGCGGCAGCGATGACCACAAGAGCCACCAAAATACCCAGTCCGATCATCGCCATCGTGTTACTGCGAAAGGACAACCAGCCCTGATAGAAGGCGGAAATCTTGGCGTGGCGGCGTGACGTCGGCGTGTCCGTCAGCAGCCATTGTTTCATTGTTTGTTCGGTCATTTAGACAACCCGCCTATTTCGCGCGTGGATCAAAGACCTTGTAGAGCAGGTCTGAGAAAATATTGAGCAGGATGAAGATCAGGCCAACCACGACAGTGCCGCCCAGAACGGCGTTCATGTCCGCGCTCAGCAGCGCGGTGGTGATATAGCTGCCAATACCGGGCCACGAGAAGATGATCTCGGTCAGCACGGAACCCTCCAGAAGGCCCGCGTAACTCAACGCGATCACGGTGATCAGCTGGACGCGGATATTCTTGAAAGCGTGTTTCCAGATCACATCCCATTCCGACATGCCCTTGACGCGGGCGGTGGTGACATATTCCGCGCTGAGTTGCTCCAGCATAAACGATCGCGTCATGCGGCTGATATATGCCAGCGAGTAATAGCCCAGAAGCGAGGCAGGCAGGATGATGTGGGAAAACGCGTCCCGAAACACATCCCAGTTTCCGTCAATGATCGAATCCACAAGGATCAGGCCCGTGACACTGGGGACCACATCGACATAGAAAATGCCCACCCGGCCCGGCCCGCCGACCCATCCAAGAATGCCGTAGAAGATCAAAAGTCCCATCAGACCCAGCCAGAAGATCGGCATGGAATATCCTACAAGCGCCAGCACCCGTGCAACCTGATCGATCCACGAGCCCTTGCGCACCGCCGCCAGAACCCCCAACGGCACCCCTAGGACAACACCAAAGATGATGCCCAAAGTGGCCAATTCCAGCGTGGCGGGGAACACCCGAGCGATATCCTCGGACACCGGACGCGCATTCAGAAGCGAGGTGCCGAAATCCAGATGCAATACATCCCAGATATAGTAAAGGAACTGTACAATCAGGGGCTTATCCAAGCCAAGCTGTTGATACACTGCGTCATAGGTGGCCTGGGACGCCCGTTCGCCAACGATGGCCAGCACCGGGTCGATGGGCATGACCCGCCCGATAATGAAGGTCACGAACAACAGGCCCAACAGCGTCACTGCGATGGACCCAAGCGTACGGATCGTGGTGCGCGCAACCGGCCACATCGTGGCGGAAAGAGGCGCCCTTGACGGGCGCCTCTCGTTATTGTCGTCGCTCATGGTCATTTACTTTGTGACCTGCCAATAGGCGGCAGATGTCACGGCTTGGCCGGTCGACCAGTTCATGACATTGTCACGCAGGGCAGATTGTTCGATCTGCTGGAACATGATCGCAAAGGGCGAGATTTCGCGGAACTCGGCCTGAATGTCCTGATACATCTGAACACGTTTATCACGATCACCTTCGGTCACGGCAGCATCGACCTTTTCGCCCAGCCCGCCCGTATCCCAGCTATTACGCCAAGCCAGATAGCCGGTGGCATTCGCTTCGTCGCTGTTGTCAGGGTTATAGGCGAACGTGCCGGCGTTGGTCTGCGGGTCAGGATAGTCCGGCCCCCATGCACCAAGATACAGGTCCAGTTCCCGCGCACGATAGCGGGCAAGGATCTGCTTGGCCGTGCCCACTGTGATGTTCAGCGTGATCCCGGCCTGCGCGAAGGTGTTTTGCAGCGATTGCGCAATCTCCATCCGTTCCTGCGCCTCGCGCACGCCTGTCTCGATCTCAAGCCCTTCGACACCTGCGGATGCCAGAAGCTCTTTCGCCTTTTCGACGTTCAGCGAGAATGGAGCTTCTTCGGATGCGCCCAGATAGGTTGCGGGCAGGAAGTTCTGGTGAATCGTGTATTGCCCCTTAAGGAAGCTGTTTTTCATACCTTCATAGTCAATCAGGTACTTGATCGCCTGACGGACCTCGGGCTTGGACAGCTCGGGGTGCTTCTGATTCAGTGACAGATACATCAGACGGCCCTTCAGCTCGTCTTCGATCTTGATGCCATCGGCTTCCATCACACCGGCAATGTCTTCCGGGTTCAGGTTGCGAGCGATGTCGATATCACCACGTTCAAGCAGCAGACGTTGCGATGCGCTTTCCAACACGTGACGCACGATCACCCGCTCCATCGTCGGCGCACCATCGTAATAGTCGGCATAAGCCTCAAGTGTGACGCTTTCGTTCGGCTTCCAGCTTCCCAGCGTGTATGGTCCTGACCCGGCCGAGTTGGTTTTCAGCCATGTGTTGCCCATGTCGCCATCGACTTCGTTCGCCATGACGGTTTCTTTATCGACGATTCCGCCGATGGTGGCCGTCAGACAGTTCAACACAAACGAGGTCGCATAACGCTTGTCGGTTGTGATCATCAGCTTGTTGCCTTCGGCGCGGATGGTCTCTTCCGCATTTTCAGGGGTAAAGCCGAATTGCGTCAGGATGAACGCGGGAGTCTTGTTCAGGATGACCGCGCGTTGCAGTGAAAACGCGGCATCCTCGGCGCGCACGGGGTTGCCTGAATGGAAGGTCACGCCTTCACGCATCGTGAAGGTGATGGTCTTGCCGTCTTCGCTGACCTCCCAGCTTTCGGCCAAGCCGGGCTGGTAGCCCGCAGCAAGGTCAAGCGGATCCAGGTAAACCAGACGATTATAGACGTTGCGACTGATATCGGCGCCCGCGAATTCAAAGCTTTCCGCCGGGTCCAGCGTAGTCACGTCGTCGATCCGGTTGGCGATGACCAGCATATTGGCCGGCGTCTCGGCATAGGCTGCGAAAGACGACACTCCCACTGCAAGACCTATCGCTGCACTTGTCATTAGTCTGTTGATAGCATTCATTTTGAACCTCTCCTGTTCAGTTGGAATTCAGGTCGCGTGCTGTCGGGGTTATGCCCCCCAAGTTTTTTCCAGCACGCGCAACCAGTTTTCATGGCAGATCTTGGTGATCAGCACATCATCATAGCCGTGTTGCGCCATGGCCTGAATGAGCTTTGGCAAACCAGCGCAAGACGTCAAGTCCTTAGGCACCACCGCCCCGTCATAATCCGACCCAATCCCCACGCGATCTTCGCCCAGATGGTCGATCAGGTGATCCAGATGGCGCAACATCTGCGTCAGCGGCACATCCGCCAGCATTCGCCCGTCATCGCGCAAAAACGCCACCGCGAAATTCAGCCCGACCATACCATCACTTTCGCGAATTGCAGCAAGTTGCTTGTCGGTCAGATTGCGACTGTGTGGACAGATTGCTTGGGCGTTTGAATGCGTCGCCACCAATGGTTGGGTCGAATGGCGCGCCACATCCCAAAACCCGGCTTCGTTCAGGTGGGACAAGTCGATCATGACGCCAAGTTCATTACAGCGCCTAACCAGCCGCAGCCCGTGATCGGTCAGCCCGTCACCGATGTCTGGCGTGCTGGGATAGCGAAACGGCACGCCGTGACCAAAGATCGTCGGGCGGCTCCAGACCGGACCGATGGATCGCAACCCGGCTTGATACAACACCTCAAGCGTATAGAGATCAGGATCGATAGCTTCGGCGCCTTCGATGTGGAGGATCGCCGCCATCTTCCCCGCCGCCAAAACCTCGCGGATTTGTCCGGCGGTGCGGCAAACGGTCAGCGCGCCGCGATCCTGAAGGTCAAACAGTATCGCGATCTGCGCCAAAGCGACCGGCAGGGCGTCTTCCCAGTCAATCGGATCGGGTAAGGGAAGGTCGTAGCTTGGTTTCGCCATCTCCTCCATCTTGTCGTCGGCATCAATGGGGGATGGGACATAGACTGCAAAAAAGCCACCCGCAAACCCGCCAGTCTGCGCCTTGGGCAGATCAATCGCCCCGTCGCGCCCCGAAAGGAATGTCGACGCCGCGGATTTCCCACCAGCAAGATACAGCTTCAACAAGACATCATTGTGCCCGTCAAAGACCAAGGGCGTGGTCTGCTTGCTCATGTCTGATTGCCCCCTCCCAAAGTTCAATCGCCGCCACCTTAAGTCAGGATTACTCATAGACGACAGAAATAATGCTGATATTTTCTCATTTGGTAATGATCATTTCGCAAAAGGCCTATCCTGTTGACTGCAAAGACCTGGCACAGCCTTCCCGAATACCAAGCCCTCCGCGCCTTGATGGAAAGTGGCACGACATCGAAAGCAGCCGTTCGGTTGGGGCTGTCGCAATCAGCCATCAGCCGCTCGATAGCCAGCCTTGAGGCGCGGACCGGTCGCATTCTGTTTGAACGTGAAGGCGGACGATTGCGCCCCACAAGCGAAGCGGTGCAGATGAACCGCCGCCTTGACCCACTGTTCGAGGCCCTTGACCGCATCGACGGCCCACCCGACGTCACCCGCGAAACCCTGCGCATCATCGCACCCCCGACATACGCGCACCGGTTTCTGGTCAGTCACATTGCCAGCTTCCTGAAAACCAATCCGCATTTTTTCATCAGCCTCGATGTCGCGCCCTCGGAAGACGTCATTCGCGGCATTTTGGAGCGCCATTACGATCTGGGTCTAAGCGGGGTTGAGCTGTCGCGAAACGGGGTCACGCTGACGCCCTATCGCACCTCAAGCGCCGTGTGTGTCATGCCGCCGGATCATCCTCTGGCGCAGCTCGATGTCATCCGGCCGCAAGATCTGCATGACGCAGCCCTGATCGCGCTTACTCACCGTCACGCTCGCCGCGCCCAGCTTGAGAAGGTCTTGCACGCCAGCCGATGCACTCCGCGTATCGTTGCCGAAGTGTCGACCTCGGTCGCCGCTGTCGATCTGGTGAACGAGGGGTTGGGCCTGACCATTGTGAACCCGTTTCCGATCGTGCAGTACCGCGCAAAAGACGTGGCGTTTCGCCCCTTCACGTCAGAAATTCGATACCGCAGCTATTTCGTCACCCCCGATGACAGCCCGACGGCGGGCATTGCGCGGGCCTTCATGCGTCACCTCAGGCTACACACCGTGAAAGACCCTTTCTCGCGAAAGGCTTAGGCGTGGCAATTCACCCACACGAACACCGTTTCTGACAGAAAAATCAGATCCGAATTGTGCGGGCCCACGCATGCTTCTATGATCCGCTCCAGCACATTCTGGTTGCTATCGTCGCGGCTGTCCGGCCTGCCGACCACGCCACCCAAACCACAGGTGCCCGTTGCTGAACGAGGTCAAATCACTCGCCTATCTGACGCTTGGCACAGCGCGTGATCTGGCGTCCATCGTTGGCGTGGTGGCGGTGTTCCAGTTTCTGATCCTGCGCCAACCGATGGAAGACGTGGGCGAAAAACTGGTCGGCCTTCTGTTCGTTATGGCAGGGCTGGCGATCTTCGTGCGCGGCTTGGAACTTGCCCTGTTTCCCATCGGCGAATCGCTTGCTGACGCCTTCGCTAACAAGGGCAGCCTGTTCTGGCTGCTCAGCTTCGCGTTTGCGCTGGGGTTCGGCACCACTGTGGCCGAGCCCGCCCTGATCGCCGTCAGCGGCGAGGCGGCGCGCGTCATGTCCGACATCGGAGCCGTCGATCCAGGCCCCACGGCGCAGCTTCGTTATGCAAACGCCCTGCGCTATACGGTTGCGGCGGCGGTGGGGTCGTCACTGGTGATCGGCGTGCTACGCATTCTATTGGGCTGGCCGATCCATTATCTGATCATCGGGGGCTATGTGCTTGTCGTCATCATGACCGCCTTTGCCCCGCCCGAGATCATCGGCATCGCCTATGACAGCGGCGGCGTCACCACCTCGACCGTGACGGTGCCACTGACCACCGCGCTGGGGGTGGGGCTGGCCACGGTCATCAAAGGGCGCAACCCAATGATTGACGGCTTCGGGCTGGTGGCGTTTGCCAGCCTTCTGCCCATCGTCTTTGTGTTGGGGTTCGGTATTGTGGGAAGCTGGCAATGATCAATGATCTTATCACAACCATTGCCGCCACGGTTACCGATGTTCTGCCCATCGCGCTGATCCTTGTGTTCTTTCAGGCGGTCGTGCTGCGCAAACCGGTGCCACATCTGCGCAAGGTTCTGGTGGGCGGGGTCTATGTGGTGCTGGGGCTGGGCCTGTTTCTGTTCGGCTTGCAGGAAGCTTTGTTTCCGCTGGGCGAAACCATGGCCCGCCAACTGACAGACCCCGCCTTTCTGGGCGACCCGACCGACTGGACGGCACACGGCTGGACCTATCTGTTCGCCTTCGCCATCGGATTTTCCACAACGATCGCCGAACCGTCCCTGATCGCCGTTGCCATCAAGGCGCGCGACGTGTCCGGCGGCGCGGTCAACGAATGGGGGCTGCGCATCGCGGTGGCCTTTGGCGTTGCACTCAGCCTTGTATTCGGCACCTATCGGATCGTTACGGGAACGCCGCTTTATCTATATATGATAGTAGGTTACGCGATTGTCATCATGCAAACTGTCTACGCCCCAAAAGTCATGGTCCCCTTGGCCTATGACAGCGGCGGGGTCACGACCTCGACTGTGACGGTGCCTTTGGTTGCGGCCCTGGGGCTTGGCCTCGCATCATCCGTGCCGGGGCGCAGTCCGGCACTGGACGGGTTCGGCCTGATCGCGCTGGCCAGCCTGTTTCCCATGATCACCGTCATGGGTTACGCCCAACTCGTCCAATGGACCGAGGGGCGACGACAAAGACGGCTGGTGGCAGACCCCGAAACGGAGGATTCAGAATGAAGTTCAAACTAATCATATCGCTTGCGCAGGATGCCTTTACGGATACCATCGTCGACGCGGCCCGCAGCGCGGGGGCAACTGGTGCAACCGTGATTACCAGCGTCCGTGGCGAAGGGCTTGAGACAAAGAAGACCTTTCTTGGCCTGACGGTCGCCGGGCAGCGCGACATGGCGCTGTTTCTGGTCGAAGAACACCGCGCCACTGATATTCTGGAAACCATCAGCGCTGCGGGTGAATTTCTGAAAGAACCGGGGCGCGGCGTTGTCTTTCAGATCGACATCGAGGATGCGATCGGCCTTGAAACACAAGTCAAAGCCCTGAAAACCGCGTTGGAGGAGGACGAGCTATGAACCAGCCGGGAGAAACTCGCGTTCGCAATGCGGTGCAGCACGAACCTCATGTGATCAGCGGATTGGCCTCTGTCACCGATGCGTTGAAGATTATCGAAAGCTCGGGCCATAACACGTTGGTCATCGACAAACGGTCGCCAGATGACGAGTTTGGCGTGCTGACCATCGGGATGATTGCCCGGAAGGTCTTTGCCCTGAACCGTGCGCCCTGTCGCGTCAGCGTCTATGAGGTCATGGAAAAGCCAGCGATCAATCTGTCGGGCAATATGCAGGCACGCTATGCCATCCGGCTGCTGACGCGGCTGAATCTTGGCGTGGCACTGGTGGTGGAAAATGAAAAGCTGATCGGGACGGTGGGCTTGCGCGAGTTGACGTTGGCGGAAGCGGCCACCACACTCCGCTGAACGCCCCCTAAAGCTTGACAAAAGGGCATGATTACAGTTCTTTAATCGCGCGGAGCGTGAGAGAACGCTACCTATAAAATAAAACTTCAGGTTGGCGGCAGTATTGACCGCAGACCTTAATCCACATTAACGACCAATAACGCGTAACGGTGTAGGGCTGTTCTTTGATCACGAAAACGGGCTGCTTAATGTTACAATCGTTCGATGACACAAAGTTGCGCGAAACGCTGGCTGGTCTGCCGTTTGCAGCGTGCATGACCGACCCCACACAACCGGACAATCCGCTTGTGTTCGTCAATGATCTATTTTGCGACCTGACGGGTTACACGCACAATCAGCTTATTGGGCGCAACTGCCGTCTATTGCAGGACGATGCGACCGATCCGCAAGAAACCGCACGCTTGCGCGAAGCGATCACAGATGGGCGCGAGATCGCGACAGACATCCTCAACCGGCGCGCCGATGGCAGCACCTTCTGGAACCGGTTGTCGATCAAACCCACCTATGATGATGCCGGCACACTGCAACGGTTTACCGGTGTTCTAATGTTGATCGAAGACCACCCATATGAAACCCTTCTGGAGAACCAGCGCCAGTCCAACACTGCCCTGTCCGAACTGCATCACCGACTTAAGAACCATCTGTCGCTGATCCATTCCTCGGTACGTCTGCAAGTCCGCGAAGACGGCGAAAGCGACGGGCTCGTGGCCATCCTAAACCGCATCCAGTCGCTTCAGACCCTCTATGCCGGAATGCAGCATGACAACGTGGCCCCCGCCGAATTAGATGTGGTGGATCTGTTTCCACATCTGACTGCGATCGGGGCAGCTATCACCGATCTGACACACGCCGTCCAATTCACCAGTGACGTCCCAACCGGCCCGATCGAGGTCGACCTGAACACCGCAACCCAGCTTGGCATGATGGTGGCCGAACTTGTGACCAACGCAATGCAACACGCATTCGATGACAGCGGCGGGAATGTCACGTTGCGCGGCCGTGTAACGAAGGATCGCATCCAGATCACCGTTGCCGATGACGGCTGCGGAAACAGCGCCGCACAGACCGACCCGCTTGGGTCAGGTTTGGGTGGCAAGATCCTGCAACAAATGGCAAAAACGCTGTCGGCCACGCTTAGCACCGACACCTCTGGGCCGGGTTTGGCGGTTTCGCTGGAATTACCGCTGCCGGGGGGCGATAAAGGCTAACCGGGTGCGTGTGTTCTCTGCTATCTTCCCGTCAAAGGGGATGATGCCATGATCGAAAGCTGTCTGTATCATAAACTGTCGCATTACGTCGAAATTGATGACAACAGTTGGGATGTCCTTGCGCAGTTGGAAGAGAACGAAGAACCCTATTGCGCCGACACGGTGGTGCGCGAAATTGGCACCAGTGCGGACGAGCTGTTTGTGGTCAAAAGCGGCTGGTTTTATTCCTTTGTCCTATTGCCGGACGGGCGGCGGCAGATCGTGTCAATCTGTCATCCCGGTGATGTGGTGGGGTTTGCCGATATCGCCTATCACAAGGCCTGCGATACGCTGGTCGCCGCCAGCGATGGTATTCTGTGCCCCTTTCCAAAGCAGCACTTGCGAAAGGTGTTCACCGACACCCCGCGTGTCGCCGCACTTTTGTTCACGCTAGCGGTCCGCGACCAGGTGCTTTTGACCGATCTTGTAAAGGCGACGGGCCGGATGAGCGCGCGCGAAAAATTGGCCTATTTCCTGCTGGAACTGGACGCGCGCCATCGCGTGACGCACCCCTCAAACGCCAGCTTCACCCTGCCGCTGAACCAATCGGAAATCGGCGACACGATTGGCTTGACGAATGTCTATGTCAGCAAAAGCCTTGTGGCGCTTGAGGACGAAGGCCTTATTTCGCGCCAAAACGGCGACATCACCATCCTGAACCCCGCTGACATGGCCGCGATGTGTGATTTTCAGGACCGGCATGACCAGATGGATGTCAGTTGGTTTCCCGCTCCGCGCTGATGTGCGCCGACTCTTACACCGGCCCTTAACATCAAGAAATCAAGGAACGCTTTTGCGTCGTGTGCGTTTTGTCAGTGAACGCGCGCGGGCGCCCTGCCCGCCGCAACCGAATTCACCCAAGCGGCCTTGCCGCGAAGAAGGAGAGCAAGATGAGCAATCAGCAGCAAGAATTCTGGGATCGTCTGGAAAAGGTTCGCACCGGCCTGATGGGGCTTCATGGTCGCCATCTTCCGATGACCCACTACCCTCATCAAGATGAGAATGCCGTTTATTTTCTGACTGCAGACGGCACCGATGCGCATGACTGCGCGGTAAAGAACGAACAAATCCACTACCTTGTGTCGTCCGACAAGGAAGGGCTTTATGCCGACGTGACCGGTAAGCTCAGCGTTGAGGCCGATCAGGACAAACTGGAGGAGGTATGGAACGCAATGGCCGCCGCTTGGTTCGAAGACGGTAAGACAGATCCATCCGTTCGTTTGTTGAAATTGCAACCGCAAAGCGCTGAGGTCTGGATTGCCACCGACAGCAGCGCCGCCTTTCTGATCGAAATGGCAAAAGCTGGAATGACAGGCAACACGCCTGATGTCGGGTCGCACGAGGTGCTGACTTTCTGACCTCCGCTTCCCGTTTCCCTCTTGCCTGACCAAGGCAAACTTGCCCATCTGGCTCTGCGTCAGGTGGGCTTTTTCATCGGTGGGCTAGATGATCAATTGGCCAATGGTGCTCAGTAACGCGGCCGCAGTGCCAAGGCTTGTCAGCCCCAGCAACGTAAAGACGCCATCCCGGCTGATCAGTGCAATGGCCAGAAGGGCAACGACGGCCGCCAGCAAGGATGATGTCATGGGCACAAGTTCAAGAAACGGCATCGCTGCCCCACACAGAAAACAGATGGAATACAGCAGGTAAGACACCGGCGGCACGGTCAGAAACGCCAGCCGCCGCGTCGTCACCTCTTGCACCCAGCCAAGCGGCCCCTGAAGTTGCAGCAGTGCCTTGTCCAGCTTGCGGCCCGGAATACGGCGGCGGGTGATGAAATCCGGCAGCCAAAGTTCATTGCGCCCAAGCAAAAGCTGCCCAGAAACCAGCGCGATCAAAATGCCGCAAATCGACGACAATCCCGGCACACCACTGAGCGGCGTGACAATCACAAGGCTGACAAACAACAGAATCGGCGTGAAAGAGGCGACGCCCAGGTGCTGAACGATATCGCCGATGGAGGTTTCGTCATCCTCTCGGATCTCGTCGATCGTGTCGACGATATCGGCGATCTGGTTGTCCGGTGCTGTTTCGGGTTCCGTTGTCATCCGCTGCCCTCAGGTTTTCGCCAAACGCATCGCGATCAGCGCGCCGATGGCGGACATGACGGCGCAGACGACCAAAGTGACCTCGGGCCCGGCGAAATGGGCCACGCCACCCAACCCAAGCCCCGCCAGCAGGATAAGCCCGATAATCGTATTGCTTAGCGCGGTATAACCCAGCCGTGTGTCGTCGTGGGTCATGTCAGTCAGATAAATCGATCGCCCCGATCGCACGCCCTGATAGGCCACCTGTGCGGCGAACATCAGTATCGCGGCAAGCCATGTGTTCAACGGACCACTTGTCGCAAGTGCCAGCATCGCGACCAAAGCATACACTACTGCACCCGCAAACCCTGACAGTATCAATGACAACCGGCTTGACCGATCCGACACCCGCCCCCACACAAACGCCGACAGAACCGCCGCCAGTGACGATGCGACGACGAGCGGTCCCAATTGCGTCAGGCTGTTCTCGGACGCGGCGACCGTGATCATAACGATAAAGGGCGGCGCCAGCGCGGTTGTGGTCAGAAAACCGCGCGACAGGATAAAGAGCTGCAATTGGCGGTCGGACCAGAGGGGGGCGAAAAAATCAGCCCAGCTTTGTTTGTCCTGCGCCTCTGGTGTTTCCACCTCTTCTTGCAAGTTCAGAAAAAGAAGCGATGCGGCCAAGAACAACAGCCCAGCCAGAGATATGAAGCCAGCGACCACAGCAACGGATACGCCGCCGAACACCCCCGATGCCATCGCCGCACCATAGGCCAGCCCGAAGGCCGCCGCGATGCTGGCTGCTGCGCCCGTGATGGCCCCCCGCCGCCCCTGCGGCACCGAGCGGGCAAGCGCATCCTTATAGGTGGTGGATGCAATCGCCCGGCTAATCGCCAGAACGCCCAGCGCGGCGACGATCAGCCATCCAGCCGATGCGCCGCCCAGCGTGAAGGCTGTGGCTGCAATAACAATCGCCATCACCCCTTGCACCGCCGCACCCAGCGACCAAGCCTTCCTGCGCGTCGGGCGGCTCTGGACCTGTCGTGCGATGAACAATTGTGGCAACAGCGCCCCAGCCTCGCGCACCGGAACCAGCGCACCGATCAGATAGGTCGGTGCACCGATTGCGTGCATCACCCAGCTCAGTACCAATTTGGGGTCAATTAGCGCATCGGCAGTTTTGGTCGCGCTCAGCGACACGACATGAATCAGTCCGTTAATCGCGTCACGGCGTTTGATCGCAGGCTGATGCCCGCCTGCTTTGGCAGGCCCGCCGCTGATTTTACGATATACATCTGTAAGCATGAATGGCTGCCAAATACGAGTTTTCGAAAAGCGACCCCCGCCTTGTTCGCAGAATGCCATCGGAACAAAGCGGGGATCAATTCGGGCGCTCAAAGCGCAGCTATGTGCAGGCGACGACCCGCTATACCGCGCGACGGAAAAGGGTAATCACAAACAGGATCAGGAACACGAAGAACAGGATCTTCGCTATCCCGGCTGCAGTACCGGCGACACCACCGAAGCCAAGGAACGCCGCGATCAGGGCAACAACAAGAAATGTAATGGACCAGCCAAGCATGGGGTAACTCCTTCTTTTGTCAATCTTAGAACTTGTAAGAAGAACGTGTCGGGGCCGGATTGGTTCCCGAAAAATGTGGGAAAAAATGAGGCGTCATGCGTTAGGACCGTTGTTTTCCATACCAAATTCGGGGGTCGAGATGATCGAAATGCCCGCCCCCAGCAGCGCATCGCGACCCCTGTCAGTCAGGTCTGTGATAAAAACAAACTGATCGCGCAGCTCGAAGGGGTAGGCCTTCAGGCGCACGCGTGTCGCATAGACCTCATTGCGCATAACCACGACCACCGGGCGGCTCCAGTCGAGATAGGGGCTGGTGCAGGCCACGTCAGTCAGGATGTCGCGAATGCCACCGGTGGGCTTGTCGGGCGCAACCATAAACTCTGCCACGCACATCAGCGTCTTTTCGCCATCGTTCGAGTTGACAATGTTCTCGGTCCAGATGCGCGCGTGGGGGATCGTGACCACATCATCATCCGCCGTGCGCAGCTTGACCGAGCGGGTGTGAATGTCGATCACCTCGCCGTAATCTTCGCCGATGCGAATCCAGTCACCCGAGCGGTAGGGACGTTCAA
Organism: Aliiroseovarius sediminis; assembly: GCF_022678485.1. Taxonomy (GTDB): domain Bacteria; phylum Pseudomonadota; class Alphaproteobacteria; order Rhodobacterales; family Rhodobacteraceae; genus Aliiroseovarius; species Aliiroseovarius sediminis. Next base: position 108,527 of record NZ_JALBYP010000025.1, on the reverse strand, counting down.
ATATCGCAACAACCCCCGCCACCGCACTGGTCGCCCAATCTTTCACAGCAAAGCCCAGCGCAACGCCCAGACCGCCCAGAACAAGCACGAAGTTCTTCAGCGTGACATTGAAAACCAAGGGAATGATCAGAAATACGGCAACCGCAAACAAGGTCAGGCGGGCCAACGGGATCAGGTTCAAGACCAACAGGCGAAAGCGGGCGGGAAGATGTTCGGCCACGCGCGGCAGCGTGAGCCTAAGACCTTGATAAAGGCCAAAGCTCAGCACCACGACCAGCGCGATCTGCACCACCGTCCAGCCGGTCAGATCGTTAAAAAGCCGCGTAAGGTCCTGCATGTTTGTGTTACTGTCCATCATGCTGTCCTAAATTTGATCCAGCGGAAAACCCGCTTCGGACAAAATGCGCCGTACATGCGGATAGGCATCGCGCTGAATGGCGATCTTTCCCCCATCCTCGTGCACCAACCCCGACCGACCCAGCGCCGAGGGCAAACCAACGGGTAACGTCATCGGCAACACGGTCTTGACTGCGGCCATTGTCAGGGGGCCGTTGATCAATAACGTGTGCAACAGGAAATGGCTGGCACGCGCAATATGGTCTGGCAATTGCGGCACTGCGGGGTCTTGCAACCACGTCGCCTGATCATCGCCTTGTTCTTTTTTTGCTTGATCAGCATCATCATCGTCGTCAGGCTGACGTTTAACGGCAGCATCAAACAGTCGAAGTGCCGCCCAAGGACAGCCATAGGCCCGCGCGGCAAGGGTTTTCAAATAGCTGTCTTTCAGCGCGTCATCTTCATCGGTTTCTACGACATCGTTACCCGTGTCCGCAGATTTGAACCTTGTGTCCTGGCCCAAATGTGTGGCGATCAGCTCTGCCAAGGCGTCACCATCAAAGGAGGCAAAGCTGCGCGCGTCCGACACCACCGCCTCAATCGCCGAGGTCTGGGCGAAATAGGTCCAAGCCCAGCTTGAAATTCCCAAAAGGATGTTACGCGATGCGCCGTCGAGTTCAGCCAAATAAGCGCGCATGGCCACGCGTCCCTCAAGGTTGCGATGTACCAGATTGCACAGATCGGGTACGATCAGCGCACCCTGCCCAGCCGGCACCGCGGCCCCTTCCACAACGTCCAGGCCCCGATCAGTGGCCCAATCAGCCAGCAGCCCTTGTGGTACGCTGGGCATCATGACAAAGGCGCAAACGGTGACGGGCCCATCGGTGCGGCGCGCCCATTCCAGATAGGTCTGATCCAGACTTTCAAACTGGTGTTCACGCAGCGCCGACCACAGATTATCAGGGATAAGCGACCCCGACATCCGCTCCAGATCATCCGGCACCAGCTCCGCCTTCGGGTCATCCAATACGCGCAGCTTCTTCCACAACCGCCGATAATTCGTCTTCAGCGAACTTGTCGTCGGCGCCCGTGGCCAATCATAACCGCCGACATACGCAAGTTTCTTGGGAAGGGCAGATGATGTCATTCAGAAACCTGTGTAACAGGAATGGGTTCAGCAAAAGTCAGTGTGCGGTATGGGAAAGGAATTTCAATACCTTTCTCGTCCAGCGCCCTTTTCACAGCCGCGATCACCTGGTCACGACTTTGGCGCACGTCAATGGGTTTCGAGCCGGTCCACCATGTCACCTCGAAATCGATAGAGGACGCGCCGAACGACTTTGCAAAAATCTGCACGTCTTTCACATCGTCGCGCACGGTATGCACATTGCGCACGGCGTCAGAAATAACCTCGCGCGCCTTGTCCACATCTTCGCCATACGCCACGCCGCAGATCACCGTGATCCGGCGCAAGTCGCGGCTGGTGCGCACGGTGACAGGGTTTTGAAACAACATGTGGTTGGGCACGACGACCAATTGCCCGTCGGTTTGCCGGATATGGGTGTCACGAATGGTGATCTTCTCAACCTGCCCCTCGATATCCTCGCATTCCACAAAATCACCCAGCGCGAAGGGTTCGCGCAGCAGAATAAGGATACCGGCCAGAAAATTCTCGAACGTGTCCTTGAAGGCAAACCCGATTGCGACCGAGCCAAGCCCCAGCGTCGTCAACGCCTTGGCGGGCGTGATCGAAGGAAACACCAGCGTTACGGCGATCAATGCGCCGACCAGCCAAAACCCGACCGAGGCCAGCATCACCAACACCTCGATCAGGTTGCTGCGCAGACGCATCCGCTGTCCCAGCCGGCTGATGCCCATTTTGGCAAGGCGTGACAGGCCCCATGTCAGAAGAATGACGATTAGCGCGGCGGCCAATTCCGGCAACACCTCGGCGGCCCCGCCCACAAAACCGGACCATTGTGCGTTCAGATATGAAACAACCTCATCCATAGTCATTTCTGCCCGTACAGCGGAACGGTCGAAATCGCCATTTTCGCCGATCCGCTTTCCAATTCGCGGGCATGGGCGATGTAGATCAACACCTGATTTGCCTCGTCGAAAATGCGTTTGACGCGCAGGCTTTTCAGAATGATCGAGGTGCGTTGACTGAACACATCTTCACCTTCATCGCTGCGGTTGATGTCACCGATGCTGATCGGGCCGGTCTGTCGGCACGAGATGGCGCTGTTTGACGGATCCTCGAACCAGTTTCCGTTGGACAGCCTGTCGATCAGACCACGTTCGAAATAGGCCACGTGACAGGTTACACCTTGAACGTCCGGGTCCTGAATGGCCTCGATAATAATATCATTGCCCAACCAATCCACGTCGACATTGCCCACTTGCTCGCCCATCACCGCCGAGGCGGTGGACGCGAGCAGAAAGACAAGGCCGTATTTTGCAAATCTCATCGTCGAATGATCCCGTTTTATTGCTTATCGCTCCGTTGTTTAACGCAGCCCCCCAGATATTGTTCCCACCTTCTTACCGCCCCATGCGAAAAAAATCATCGCCCTTCGGAACCATTCGGGCCATCCTGCGGTTGATATCGAACGAACGGGATATTTCATGACACAGACAAACATGCATTTGATTGCGCTGGTTATCTGGCTGGCGGCCACGCTCACTGCCACCCCTGCATTGCCGCAGCAAGCGACCCAAGGCATCGCCGATGGTGTCGGGACCGAGGTCGTGGACACCGATCAAACGGTCTCGGTCACGGAAAACGTGCGCGACGATCAGATTGCGAACAGGATCGAGAGCATTCTGAAAGCCACCGGTTGGTATATGGGGATCAAGGTGGAAGTGCAGGACGGGATCGTTTTTCTGGACGGCACCGCCGCGTCATCGAAACGGCAGATCTGGGCGCGTGATCTGGCAGCAAAAACAGATGGGGTGGTTGCTGTTGTGAACCGCATTGTCGTCACGCAAGGTTCCGATTTCAGCATTGATCCAGCCCTGTCAGAATTGCAGGGCTTGTGGAACAAAACGGTCGCGGCGGCACCCTTGATCGTGCTGGCTTTGCTGATCCTGCCCCTAGCCTATTTCCTGTCCACGGGCGTGGCGCGGATGGCCCGGTGGGTATTGCAGGATCGGCTTGGGTCACCTTTTCTGCGCGATATCACAGCACGGTTCATCGCCTTGCCTGTCTTTCTGATCGGGCTTTACATCGTTCTTCAAATAGCTGGGCTGACTCAGCTTGCCATTTCGGTTCTGGGCGGCGCGGGGGTGATCGGCATCGTCATCGGCTTCGCCTTTCGTGACATTGCCGAGAACTTCCTTGCGAGCCTCCTGCTAAGCCTGCGCCAACCCTTTCGGCGCGGGGATTTTGTTGATGTTGGCGGCCATCAGGGGGTCGTCCACAGCATGAACACCCGCAGCACCGTCCTTGTCTCGCCCGAAGGCAATCATATCCAGATCCCCAACGCCGCCGTGTTCAAGGCAACAATCGAGAACTTCACCGCCAGTCCCAGCCGTCGCGGATCGTTTGACGTGGGCGTCGGTTATGATGCTGCAATCAGCGATGTGCAAGAAATCATCTTGGCCGAACTGTTCGCACATGAAGCCATCTCTGCCGAACCCGAACCTATGGTTCTGGCGGATACGTTGGGGGCGGCGACGGTCAATATCAAGATTTACTATTGGTTCGACGGTGCCGCCATTTCGCCCCTCAAGCTGCGATCGGTTTTGATCCGTCGGGTCAAAAAAGCCCTGACAGAAGCAGGCATCAGCATGCCCGACGAAGCGCGCGAAATCATTTTCCCCGAAGGTATCCCGCTGGCCACCGCGGGCGCCGCGGATACTGCTGCCCCCCACTCCGCACCGCAACGCATCCCCGAAGCGACAAGCGAGCCGGAAACCTCGGTCGTTGATGACGATTTGTCCAACGAGGTCGAGAAGCTGGACCGGCAGATGCAGGTGCAGGTCGAAGGTGACAAAGATAACAACCTCTTGGATAGCTAACCCATGACAGAAGATGAAAAAAACAAAGAGCAGACCATCGAAGATGCCAGAAAACTGCCCGCAACCACGGTCTATGAGGTCATTCGCCGAAGCGGGGAAGAGGAGTTGGACCGCAGCAATGGCTCATTGTTCTGGTCAGGCGTTTCAGCAGGCATCGTGATCAGCTTCTCGGTGCTGGGCGAAGCCATTTTGCGCAGCCACCTGCCCGACGCGAGCTATAGTTTTCTGATCGAGAATCTGGGCTATTCGCTGGGCTTCGTGATGGTGATCATCGGGCGGATGCAACTGTTTACCGAAAACACGATCACCACAGTCCTGCCGTTTCTGCAAACGCCCACATGGGACATTTTCAACCGAATCATTGTGCTATGGTCAATCGTATTGGCTGCCAACGTGGTGGGCGCCTTTGCCATCGCGACCTTCTATGCACATGGCGGCGCGCTGAACCCTGAAATTCTTGTTGCGATCGAAGACTTGTCGCGCCACGCAACCGGTATGCCGCCGGCCGAAACCTTCGCCCGCGCCATCCCCGCCGGCATCCTGATCGCCGCCATCGTCTGGATGCTGCCCGAAGCAGGCGTGTCCTCGATTTCGATCATCGTGTTGTTCACGTGGTTGATCGCCGCGGGTGATTTCACCCATATCGTCGCGGGATCAGTGGAAATGGCCTTTCTGATCGTGACCGGGAAGCTGTTATGGGGTCAGGCGACGTTTGGATTCTTTCTGCCCGCTCTGGCCGGTAACGTGGTGGGCGGCGCTGTGATCTTCGCTATGCTTGCTTGGGGGCAAGTGCATCGCGATATCGACGCGAGCCCCCGCAAGTAGAAGTTTTCGCCCGCCTTTAGGAACCGAGTTGCACGATAAGACGTTGACGTGGCGTTTTAGCACGAAAGGGAAAATCATGGACAACCTGACCACCAGCTTTGGCGGCGCCATCGTCTTGGCTCTTGATATATACGCGATATACAGCATCCTCAGCTCTGGTTCATCCGCATTGGCGAAGGTTCTTTGGACTATCTTCGTGCTGCTATTGCCGATCCTTGGCTTCATCGTATGGCTGCTTTTGGGGCCACGCAGCACGGGCGCACGGGGGTGATGGCGGCAACCTGATCGCAAGTAAAATAACGTGGTGCAATAAGGAACGGACAAGGCGATGGCGCTGCAAAAAAGATTATGATCCAGCCATGATTTCGTCATCGGCAATGAAACCGCATCGCGGCGGCTTGTCTGGTTCGTGGATTTCCCCGACAGACCCACGCGGCGTCTGCGCGATGTGATCCTGCACCTTGCGCGGCGCTTGTCGCCTGACAAGGTCACTGTGGCTGTTCGGTTCACCTATCCGGATGGTAACAAAAGTGCCGATCTTGCCGCACGGGCCGCACTCGCTGCAGGGCGGTAGGATCGTTTTTTCGACATGATGGCCGCGTTGTTCGAATCCCCACCAAAATATCGCCACAAGACGGTACGGAAGCTCGCGCGTAATCTGAGGCTGGACATAGCACAGTTCGAGCCAGATCTTGACGCGTCGAACGTGGCAGATCGCGTCCAGCGCGACCGCGAAACCCTGTCGCAGGACTTCCCCTCCAACGCGCCCTATCTGTTCTATTGACGGTGTGCATTACGAAAACGTCTGGAACTAAGCCTGCTGGGTTGGATCAACGACGCCCTGATGGCGTTGTTCTTCCTGTTAGTTGGTATCGAAATACAACATGAATTTGTCGAAGGCGAACCGTCCGAGCGATCCGCTGCTGCCATGCCTGTGATCGCTGCGTTGGGTGGATAGCGTGCCGGCCGGGTTCTATCTTGCGCTGACTTGGGGGCTGCCGCAAAGCCACGACTGGGGTATCCCGATGGCGACCGATATTGCGTTTACTCCGGGCATTCTGGCCCTGTTGGGCAACGGGGTGCCGACGTCGTTGAAAATATTTGTCTGGGCACTGGCGGTTGTTGACGATTTGGGCGCAATCTGGTGATTGCAGCCTTTTACGGCCACTGCTTTCACTTGGACGCAGCCATCGCCGCAGCGACCGTCTTCGCAATGATGATGGCAATGAACATGGACCGGATTTATTGGCGTGCCCCTTATCTGATCCTGGGACTGTTTCTTTGGTATTTCGTCCATGAAAGCGGGCCGCACGCCACATTGGCCGGTGTGCTGATTGCCATCGCACCACCCAGTCGCGCCAAGGCCGAGCGCCGGATCGTTGCCGCCCGGACCGCCAAACTGTTCAAGCGCGGCAAGCAGATCAGCGCGCAGACCATCGTGGCCGCGCCGACCTTCAGCCAGCTTCAAATGGTCATGGACCGGCTGGGCGTGCCGGGTGTGCATATCCGGCATGCCTTGAAAAACTGGATGAGTTTTCTGATCCTACCGCTGTTTGCGTTTTTCAACACCGGGCTTTTGATCAATGCAGACAACGTGAATTTCACAGCCCCGAAAGCCTGCGAGTGCTGCCAGGAATGGTGGTGGGCAAGCCCGTCGGTATTTTCGTCTTCGTCTATGTTGCCGCTCGGCTGGGACTGGGCCGCCTGTCATCCGAGATCAACATGACGCAGGTGCTGGGCGCGGGCTGTTTCGCAGGTCTGGGGTTCACGATGTCGATCTTCATCTCGAACTCGGCCTTTCCATGGACCGCAGCTTAAGGGGGTGAAGCTTGCGTCTTGCTTGCATCGATGTGTGCAGCCGTATTGGGCAGCGTCGTTTTGATCATGGCCCACCATGCAACGCAGCGCACGCAACACCGGATAAGTCACGCCCAGCTTTTCCAGAAGGCCGGGCGCTGAACCTTACTTCAACGTGTCAGTGGACGAAAAGAACATCGCCTGCGAAATCGCAGATAATACCTGTTCGGGCCGGAACGGCTTGGTGATCAGAAAGGCCGGTTCGGGGCGTTCGCCGGTTAGCAGGCGTTCGGGGAACGCGGTGATGAAAATCACTGGCAGATCGCCATGGGCGGACAAAAGATCGTTGACCGCATCAATCCCCGAGCTGTCATCGGCCAGTTGAATATCGGCCAAGATCAGATCAGGGCGGCCATCGGTGCCTATCTCGACCGCTTCATCGCGGGTTTGGGCCACGCCGAAAACACGGTGGCCTGCGTCGGTCACAATCCCCTCGATATCCATCGAGATGATCGGCTCATCCTCGATGATCATCACGGCGCCCCGCGCGGCCTCGGCCAGTTCGGCCTGTCCGATGCGGATCAGGTCCTTTGCCTCGTCGGCATGAACGTCAATGATCCGGGCCACGTCGCTTTCGGAAAACTCCTCAAGCGCATTCAGCAACACCGCCTCGCGTGAATTTGGCGTGAGCTTCGACAAGTGCTTTTGCGCCGTGGCCGCCACGCCCCGCTCCGCCTCGGACACTGGGGCACCAGAGCTGTGCCAGATCGTGTGAAACATGTGGTACAGCGCGACCCGCGCATCGTCCTGTTCGGGGATTGTATTGGGATCTGCTATCATCGCTTCAAGCACGGCTGCCGCATAAGCGTCGCCTGTCGGCTGGCTTCCAGTCAGCGCGCGCGCATACCGGCGCAGATAGGGGATGTGGGTTGCAATATGATTCATCTCACAGTCCTTCATCGTCTTATATTCAATTTTTTATGGCAAGTTGGGAACCCATCGGTATCCCAGCCGTTGACCGTATGATATGCCGGATAAAATCGAGATAACAGAGTGAATACAATGCCCGCGCACGAGCCAGCCGATAAACGATCACAGGACCTGATTGACGACAACCTGAAGAAAGCGTTTGGTCAAACGCTGGATGAAGGTGTGCCGGATCGGTTTAAGGATTTGCTGGCCCAACTGAAGGACGCGGCCCCCAATACCTCATCGTCCGACGCGTCATCACAGGAGTCAGAAAAATGACTGCTTCTGATCCGCGCGATGCAGTGCTGGAACATATTCCGGCGCTGCGCGCCTTCGCCCGAAGCCTGACACGCGATCCTGTGCGGGCCGACGATCTTGTGCAGGATTGCATGGTCAAGGCGATTGGAAATTTCGACAAGTTCCGCGAAGGCACAAACCTGCGCGCTTGGCTTTTTACCATCCTGCGCAACACTTTTTATTCGGAACGCCGCAAAGCCGTGCGCGAAGCCGAAGATCCCGAGGGCGAGATCGTCGCAGCCCTGTCTGTCAAACCCGACCATGACGGCCACCTGCAAATGGCCGAGTTTAACGACGCCTTTCGGCAGTTGAAGGCTGAACACCGCGAGGCCCTGACCCTGATCGGCGCCTTGGGCTTGTCGTATGAGGAAGCGGCAGAGACCTGCGGCGTCGCAATTGGCACGATGAAATCGCGCACCAACCGCGCACGCAAGGAACTGGGGCATCTGATGCAGCTGGACGACGATAAACCCACCGAATTGACGGACAGCGAAACCCTGTCCGTCGTCAATCAATCAGGCCATATGTGACCCGCAAACGCCGAAAATTTCTTGGCTCACTGCAAAGCCGCTTCATTGCGGTTTACTTGATCGTAATGGCGCCGATTGCTCTTTTTGCCAGCGTCTATCAGTTCAGCATCCTGACCGACCGTTATCACACCCGCGAGATTGCCGCGCTGGACGCGTTGGGCAATGGGTCGGCCAGCGTGACATCAACGCTCGTTCAGACCAACCTTCTGTTGGACATCCTAAGCGAACTAAGCACCCAGGATTTATCTGAGGGCGAAGAATGCGATATGGTCATCAGCGCTATCCTGAAGGCACAGTTTCCTGTCGTAGCGGCGGGAATTTATTCACCCGAAGGGCAGCCAATCTGCACGCAGGGGATCGTGCGATCCGGCATGGTGGCCGACACGACCGCGACCACAATCCGTCCCGATGTCACGCTGTCCGAGCGTGATCTGTTCGTCACGCAAACCGTGCAGACGCGCATCATCGCCATCGAGGCAGAGCTGAGCCCAATTGAACCGCCAGAAATTGCGACCGACCATGCGTTTCTGTCGCCCACAACCATGGCTGCAGACGCTGATCACCCAACCTATCACCAATTGGCCAACTTACCCGCTCCCACCGCTCGCGGTATTGTCAGCGGGCCTGCCGGCGAAGATATCGCCGTCCTGCCGGTCGCTGCTTTCGATCTCCGATTTTTTGCGACATTAACCTCCGGCATCGCCGCGCCACCCCTTTGGTTGACCATTGTCAACGCCAGTTTCGTGCCGCTGGCGCTGCTGGCCATCAGCCTGATGCTGGCCGATCTTCTGATCCGCAAGATGGCGCTGGACGACATCAACCAACTAACGGATGAAATGCGCGCCTTTCGCCGCGACCGCGACCTGCCCCGGTCCGAGCCAGGCCCCTGGGACAGCAGCGAGACCGAAGCCATGCGGTCCGAGTTCTCGACCTTGTCCGAACAGCTTTTGCATGAAGAAGCCGAGGCGCAAAATCGGCTGCACAACGCAAACATCCTGCAACGCGAAATATTTCATCGTGTGGGCAATAACCTGCAAATCATCCAATCCATCTTGCGGCTCTATGCCAATGATGTCGATACACCTGCCGAGCGGAAACTGGTCGAACGTCTGGCGCTGCGCATTCGGGTGATCAACCTTGTCCACAACGCAATGCACCGATCCACCGACGCGCCCACGCTGCCGGTGGGATCGGCCGTTCGCCAGCTGGTTCAAGGTTTGCGTCACGAAGGACTGGTCGCCGACCACATTAAAATTCGCGAGAACTATCGCGACGTGCAACTGCGCGTCAGCCGGGTTTATGCCCTGTGCTATCTGATCGTTGAAAAAATGGACCGCTTGTCACGATCGGGTGCCACGCATGTCGAAATTGATCTTGTAGAGGAAGGCGATCAGGCCCATTTGACGATCCGGACCGATGTCCAAACCCTTGCCGCCCCGGACACGGTCAGCGAACGGCTGCGGCAAGTTTATCTGCATGATTTGCGGGCCACCGCGCGATGGATCGACGGCGATGCCGGGATAGTTTATGACGCTGTCATGCCACGCCAAATTGACTAATCTTACCTTCGTTTTTTTCGGCTTTTTTTGTCCTCGTCTTGGAACCATCCCCCACCTTCTGCGTTATGAAATCAGATGTAACAAACGCAAGGAGATCCGTTATGAATTGGGACGAAATCCAAGGTCAATGGAAGCAGTTCAAAGGTAACGTTCAGCAGCAATGGGGTGAACTGACCAATGACGAGCTGGACCAGATCAACGGTGATCGCGAGCAGCTTGAAGGTAAGCTGCAGGAAAAATACGGAAAATCCAAAGAAGAGGCCCGCGAGGAAGTCAACAAGTGGTTAGAGAGTTGATCTTGTGCCGCAACGCGGTGCCTTTGAATAAATGACACGTCAAAGGGCACGGTTCACACCGTGCCCTTTTTTGTATTCGAAAAACAGGAATGGTCGGATGATCGAAACAGAAACTTTCGTGCTGCGCTGTCTGGTGGCACTGGGGCTTGGATTAGTGGTTGGCCTTGACCGTGAACTGAAACACAAGCCCCTTGGAATGCGCGCTTATATGTTGGTCTGTCTTGGGTCAGCCGCGTTGTGCATGGTATCGCTGAATATCGCCGAGGAAACCGGAACCGAGGATTACGTCTTTGATATGTCTCGCATCGTCAGCGGCGTCGTGGGCGGCATCGGCTTTCTGGGCGCAGGCGCGATCATGTCAAACCGCGACGATGGCAAGCTGCGCGGTGTCGGCAGTGGATCGTTGATCTGGGTCGTGGGTATCATCGGTATCGGGGTGGGTTTTGGCTATGTCACAGAGGCCGCAATCACCACGCTGATGGCATTCGGTATCCTTGCCATCGTCGGTTGGCTAAGGGGCCGCTTCGACTTGCAAGAGTCTGAAGACAAATGATCCGTGGAACGATCCGGTGCGCCATGCGTTGACTTCTTAGATACAACCGCCTGCGGGCGACAATGCAAAGGAAGGTATCATGACCAAGACCCAACCGTCATATAAACCGCTGAACCTGAAAGGTTCATCGCAACATCACAAGCTTAAGAACCAGCCCGGCGAAAAAGGTGATGAAGATCACAATAAAAGCGACGATACGCCGGCTGATGATCTCAAGGATACGGTGGCCGAGGTCGAAGCAGATACCGAGCTGGCCGAGGCCATGCGCGACGCGGTTGAGGGCGAAGATGACGACAACGAAAAATAAACTCGATCATACGCAAAATTGAATTCAAAGGCCCGCCAGTTGTGCGGGCCCTTTTAATATTCGGGTGGTATTTTGCGCCATGTGGGAAAGATCAAAGCTCGGTCTCGACCTCGGTGTTCTCACCCGCGCCACCCAAGAAAATTCCGGCGGCGCGCGTAGATTGGCTTTGATCCAGGATCACCTTCACAGTGATCAAAACCGGCACCGCGATCACCATCCCGACCACCGACCAGATCCACGCAAAGAACGCCACTGTGACAAATACCACCGTCGGATTAAGTTTCAGGCGGTTGGAAATGACATAGGGCGTGATCAACTGCCCCTCGATCGAGGTCAACGCCATATAGGTCGAAAAAACCAAGATCGCTGTCCACGCATCATTATAGACGTTGAATCCCACGATCGAGGCCAGAAGCGCGCCAAACACTGCGCCGACGTAAGGAATGAAGTTCAACGAAAACGCAATCACCCCGAACATCACCGGATTGGGCAGCCCCCACAATGCCATCGCCCCGCCAATCACGATGCCAAGGCAAAAATTAATCAGGGTAATCCCCCCCAGATAAAGCCCCAGCTTCTGTTCGACCTGTTGAACAATGCCCACCGCCGCGCGCTTGTCAGCGAAACGTGGCAAGCTTTCCACAAGCTTGCGCACAAAGGACGACCCGGACGAGATCAGGAAAAACATCAAGACGATAGTCAGCGCAATCTGCCCTAGCATGACCGGGGCCGACGCCACCAACGAGCCGATAAAGTTGGTGTTTTCGACCACCTTCACCTCCATCGCTGGGGTGTCATCGCCGCTGTCGACGGCATCTTCCGCAGCTTTTGCAGCCGCACCCAGCTTGTCCAACGTATCGGCCGCCGCGTTGGGCATACGGCGCAGATCGTTGATCATTTCGGGTAGATCTTCAGCCAGTTGCGCAATCGGGTGACTGAAATTCCACGCTGCAAAGGTCAGGCTGACACCTGCGACCGCACAAATCAGAAACGCCGTTATCGCACTCGGCACACCCCAGCGCGACATTCTGCGTTCGATCGGTCGCATGATCAGAAAGCCCAACAAAGCGGCGATGATTGGGATCAGGAAATCACTGGCCCAATCCAGAAAAAACAGGGCAAGAAACACGAACACGCCGATCTGCGCCCAGTTCGCTTTTGTCCGGGGTTCAGTCGCCACGGGCTTGGCCAAGCGTGTCGGCCATCACTGCGCCACGCTCTCCCATCGGTTTGTCTGGGCCGGTGGTTGTGTCTTTGCGGGTCTGGTGTTCCATCTCGGCATTTACTTTGCCGCCGATCAGGATGACCATCGCTGACAGCCAAAGCCACATCAACAAAATGATCACACCGGCGATTGCTCCAAAGCTTTCGTTGTAACTGGCGAAATTCGACACATAGATTGTGAAAGCGAAAGACGCCCCCATCCATCCGATACAAGCGAAGATCGAACCCGTTGAGATCCAACGCCACCGTGCGTTGCTGCGGCTTGGCCCGAACCGATACAGGATCGAGATACCGGCAATTGTAATGCCCAATAGCAAAATCCACGTCCCGACACGCGTGGCGAGGTCGGCAATCGGATCGAGCGACAGAAATTGCAACACCAGGGGCAGCGCAACGATCACACCGATCGCCACCAAAATGCCCATCATCAACAGTGCAGTCAAAAGCAGAAAGATCGCGTTTCTCTTGAAAAACCCTCTTTTTTCATCCTCTTCATAGACGATATTCAACCCATCACAAAGCGTCGCGACCCCGCGTGAACTTGACCAAAGCGCCAACCCGATGCTGAGGATCAGGGTCAACTCAAGCCCCTCTGCCTGTGTGACAGACGTGGCCTGAGTGCGGATGATCGACAAGGCATCGGCGGGAATGACCCCTTCGAAACGGTCCATCTGGGAAACTATCACGCCGGGGTCCAGTACCAGCCCACCAACCGCCAGAAGCGCGGTGATAGCCGGAAACAGCGCAAGAATACCGAAGAACGCGACGCCCGCGGCGATCAGGCTGATCCGATCACGCCCAACCCGCCGCGCGATCCGGGCTGCGATGTCCATCCAGCCGGAACTGGGAATGTCGGTCGGGGTTTGCGCGTCGCGACCTCGGGCCATGAGGGATCTCCTTTTGATTCAGCTGCCGTCGTCGCCTTGGACGGCGGTATTTCGCTCGATCCTGGCGCGGGCCAATTCTTCTTCGAAGATCCGGTCGGCTTCGGTAAACGCGTCCAACCGCTCATCCTCCTCATTGTCTTGCGCAGATTTTCGCATATAAAGCGCACCCGCAACAGCGGCGCCAAGCGCCAGGGCGATACCGCCCACAACCATCGGGTTCTCTTTGGCAAACTCGGTGCTGGCCTGGCTTGCCTCGCGGACCTTGCGCCCGGTTGTCTGGGCGGCATCCAAGGCACGTTCGCGGGCGGCGACCACGCGGGCGCGCGCCTCCGCCGACAGCTCTTCCGTGCCTTCGGCGATGCGGCTTCGCACATCATCCGCCTGTTTGCGTAGGTCGGTCAGGTGGTCCTGAGCCGTTTCAACCGCCCCTTTGGCCCGGGCTTGCATCTTTTCGGTCAGGTCAGGTTCACGTATCGTGGAATGAGCAGCTACTGACACGGGCGTTTCACGGCCCGGGTCGCCTTCCGCTGGTTTCGGTCCATTATATGACCCCATTGAGCGACGCATCACCGGTTCGTCAGAGGATGGCGCCGAAGCCCCGCCCCCGCCTGACATCAGCCAGGTCAGGCCAGCGCCCACAGCCGCAACGGCCAATGGGTGTGCCTGCGCGTTCTGGCCGAACCGGGCCATCAATTTATTGGCGACATCGCCACTGGCGGCGCGGATATGATCACGGGCCTCGGCGGTCAGGGCGTCCACGGATACGTGATCGCTGAGGGCAGACAGTTTTTGCTCCAACTGCGCACGTTCCGCTTCAATTTCGGTTTCGATATGGTCAGATTCATTTGTCATGAGTGGCCTCCTTCAAAGCGTTTGCGTCACGTCGGATACGATCCGCAGCCCGCGAGGGGGCGCGGCTTGCCATTTTCAGATCACTTTGAGCCTTCAGCACCATAATCAATGCGATGACGCCGAAAAAGCTGGCCACGATCAACGTCGCCCACACGACGGACACGCCAGCAGACGCGAGTGCCGCGACCAATGTTCCAGCAATCAGGTTCAGCGCGACCATCCCAAGAATAGCAGCCCCGACCAGCAGGCCGATGGCGGCACCCGCGCGGCTGATATTTTCGCTTAGCTCAGCCTTGGCCAGACGGATTTCCTTCTGGACCAGACTAGAGATTAGACGCAGCACGTCGGTGATCAGCGAAAGGGTAGAGCGTTCCTTTCTCATGACTTATCCCCCGGCTTCGTCATCATCCGAGCGACGGCAAAGCCCACCAGCGCCGCACCACCCGCAAACAGCAGTGGGTTTCGGCGTGCAAGGTCGGACACATCGCGCGAAAGCTGCCCCAGATCCTTGTCACGAACTGCATCGGACGCATCGGCCAGACTGGCGGCCAATTGTCCGAAGGTCCGTTCCTGAAGGGACCCGTCGCGCAAGGATTGGGCTGCGCCGCGCAAGGTGTCGGACGCGCGCGACGCACTTTC
Organism: Aliiroseovarius sediminis; assembly: GCF_022678485.1. Taxonomy (GTDB): domain Bacteria; phylum Pseudomonadota; class Alphaproteobacteria; order Rhodobacterales; family Rhodobacteraceae; genus Aliiroseovarius; species Aliiroseovarius sediminis. The sequence goes on along the minus strand of NZ_JALBYP010000025.1, from coordinate 93,433 downwards.
CGACACCGTGTCTGCGGTCGCTTCTGCCGTTTCACGCGCCGAGCTTGCAATATCCTCGGCGCCCGATTTCACACTTTCGACCGAAGACTTCAGCGCCGAGGTTGTTTCATCTACGGCCTCGTCGATTTTCTTAGCCGCTTGCTCTTTCTTCGAGCTTGCTTTTGCGGGTGTGGTTGATTTCGCCATCCTATCCTCCATCCAAGTCAGTATTAAAAGCCATTTGAGGCGCACAGGGCAACTTCGGCGGCAGCACCCCGGCGATGCGCCGGAGCGTCAGATGCTCAGTCCCAGAAACCTTCTTCAAGGTCGGGCTTGTCCATCAGTTGATCTTTCGTCAACGAAATGACGACACCATATTCGTCCGTGTCGGTCTGGATCAGTCGAAGGTCCTTCATTTCGATAAAGACATCCTTGTCGCCGATGTCCAGGAAACCACCGACCTCGGCGATGACACCGGCCATCTGGCCGTCACGGCTCAGAACGATATCTTCGACCTCGCCTACGACATCCCAATTGTCGTCGACCCCGTCAAAGGTGACATCCTCGCCCCATTGGGTCGCATCGACGGCATAAACCCGGCCATCCTCAATATCGTCTGCACGAAGCATATTTGCTCTGTCCAGTACGTCAGCCTGAGCGGCAGTGCCGGCAGTCACGGCAATAGCAGCGGTCATAAGAAGATTTTTCATCGTCAACTCCTATCGTTCGTTGTCAATCAGTTCGAAAGGATAACGCCGTTGTCAGACAATCGTTCCAATAAATGATGGACACATCGGGCGTTGGTATCCAATAAAAAAATAAGGCGCGCATGGCCAAGCCAGCGCGCCTTATCGGTTGCTTAATGCGATATCCTGCGAATAAACGGGGATAAGCAGGTTACGCCTGTAACTCGGCACAAAGCGTCAAGCTCCTTTGGGACCAGCGACCAGCCAGATGATAAAACCGATCAACGGCAGTACCAGAATAAGTAAAATCCACAGAACCTTGTTTAATGCCGGGACGCCCGATCGAAGCACGGACACAATCGCCCAGATATCTAGGATCAGGACAATCAGCCCGCCTAAACCAGACAGTATACCCATTTGATGTTCCTTTCACGTCATGCCGACCAAATGCGGTCATATATTAGGAAATCAACGTGCTGTCCGGTGTTAGGTTCCATGAAAAATCAGGCCGACTGAGATTGTTCTTGAAGATCTGCGCAAATGATTTTCTCGGCCTCATCCAGAGGGTGATTGGTCAGAGTTTTCGGGATCTCGGCCACGATGCGGTCCGTGACAGCTTGGTGCAATTCATCGCGCAAAGTGGCCAGTAATTCTGGCCCCGCGCAGATCACCAGATGGGAAAACTCGTTCGCATGGGCGCGTTTATACAGCAACTCGGCCATGTCTTGGGCAAAACGCTCTTTGCCAAGGGTGTGCCAATCCGTGTCTTCATACGCCGATTTGCCGTGGTTATAGCTTTGGTACACACGACCCCGGCGGTTCGCGGCTTGTTCGCGGTTGGGCGGGTTGTCCTGTTCGTCTTTGCGGATCACCTGCAGGTTCGGATATTTCTCATCACCCTCGTTGATCAGGAACAGCGCCTTTTCCCCGTCGGCAATCAACACCCACGTTTCGTTTCGCAATTTTGTCATGAAGACCTCCGTTTACACTGGCACGTCGCGACCAAGACATCGCGTCTGGATGGATAAGGGACGTAATCACCTACCCCTACTTCTCATATGGGGGTGATCGCCTAGTCTTCCAAGCTGTCCTCGCGCTTGTCGTCGATCAGCTTGCGTTCCTTTTCCTTGCGCGCTTCGAATTTCTTGCCAAAGCCTTCAACCTCGGCTTCGTCAATCGTTTCCTTGGCGCGTTTGAACACCTCGTTTTCTTCTTCATCCATGTGGTGGTGGTAGTCATGCGCGAGCTGGTCGAATTTCTGCATCCACAGTTCAGTCGACTGATCCATCACATTCAACTCTTCCATCAGATCATCCAACTGCTGATGCTCATGCACCGAATGGCGGGCAGCATCCTGGCCCCAAGTTTTCGAGATGAGTTTGGAATAGAACGTCTCTTCTTCGGCGGCTGCGTGGCTTTTGACATCGCAATAAAAGTCGTTCCAAAGCTTGCCACGCTCAGCCTGGCCGCTGTTCTTGATCGCATCGAGAAGTTCGCGATGTTTGTTGTGGTCTTGCTTGATCGCGTCATAAATGCTGGGCATTGACGGCTCCTTCAGTTCTGTTTGTACGATTAATTTAGTCGGCTCGCTTCAAGGGGTCGCGCAGCTTGCCTAATTGCCGGTGCTGCGGCCCGTGATGGCAGATGAAAACTGGCGCGGTTCTTTCGATCCTTTGCAGACCACTGCCGATTGCAGAGATGGTCGACGCACGCTCATCGGGGCTGCGCTGGTCGATATGGGACAGCAAACGATGGTAAATCTCGACGGCCTTGGTCAGGTTCCCCACAGGCTGGCGACCAGATGGCGCGCGGCGGGCCGAGGGTGTCGAGGCTTTGTTGGGATGATGCTGTGTCATATCTGTCTTCCCTGCGTTGGTGTGTAACAGGCGCGCGGCAAGCGCACAGTCAAGGAACGTCTGGCGCCGCATTTGGTTCCAAAGTGTTTTTGCAAAGCAGTGCAGCCGCGATCTGTTGTGTTGTATGGTCGGGAACCAACGCCAACTCACATGCGTTGACAACACAAGTTCAATCGAGGTTTCATCCATCATGTCACGCCCCAGCACCCTACAAGATCCGCCCAGCTTATTCGAGCCGGGGCGTAATTGCTGGAAGGTGGGCACTGCCGAGAAGTTCGAACTTATCGTCGATGGCGCCGCCTACTTCATTGCCCTGCGAGAGGCCCTGATTCAGGCACAGTCGCAGGTGCTTCTGATCGGGTGGGACTTCGATCTTGAGATCGAGATGCGTCCGGGTGAAAGCGACGGCGATGGCAACGCGCCTGACGGTTATCCCAACAAGGTCATTGATTTTATCGAAGCCGTGGTGGACGAAAAGCCCAACCTCAAGATTTATCTTTTGCGCTGGTCGGGGTCGGCGGTGATTGCGCCCGGCCGATTTGTGCCGGCGGTACGGTTGAAACTGGCCGGGCCGGATCGGATCAAACTGGCGCTGGACGGGCGCCACCCGGTTGGGGCATGTCATCACCAGAAGATAGTCGTGGTGGATGATCGGCTGGCCTTCTGCGGCGGAATCGACGTCACGGATGCGCGTTGGGACACGCCAGAGCATACGCCCGACGACCCGCACCGGGTGTTGCGTAACGGGGACCCCGCCCCGCCTTGGCACGACGTCACCACCGCCGTAACCGGCCCTGCGGCGCGCAAGCTGGGCGATCTGGCCCGCGCCCGCTGGCACCGTGCAACGGATCAGGAACTGGCCGCCCCGGATCTTCCGGCGCACGATATCTGGCCCGCGTCACTCAGTGTCAGCTGTCACGACATCGCCGCAGCGATTTCGCGCACGCATCCCCCCGAAGACGACCGTGCGCTGGTCAACGAAATCGAAAAGATGGTGATGGACGCTATCGCCTCGGCCAAGTATTTGATTTATATTGAAAGTCAGTACTTCGCGTCTGACGCGATCACGCAGGCGCTGTCTGTTCGGCTGCGCGAGGACGGTGGCCCCGATGTGATCGTGATTAATCCCGTCCGCGCCGAAAATGGGTTCGAGGATGACGCGATGCATGTCACCCGCACCCGCATGGTGGAAGATTTGCAAGCCGCCGATCACGAAGACCGATTTCGCATCTGGTCGCCGGTCAATGCCGGCGAAGACCCGATCTATGTCCATGCCAAGGTTTGTGTGATTGACGACCGGTCATTACGGGTGGGGTCAAGCAACGTGGACCGTCGGTCGATGGGGTTTGATACCGAATGCGACCTGACCATCGAGGCACAAGACGATGCCACGCGCCAGATCATCGCCCGGCTGCGCAACGACCTGCTGGCCGAGCATCTGGACTGCACGTCGGAAGAACTGGAACGCAAAATTGACCAAACCGGCCGCATTCTTACCGCGATAGAGGCTCTGAACCCGGACAAGGGGCGCGGTTTACGACCGCTGGAGTTGCAAGAGGACAATGGCGCCGGGGCGTTTTTTGCCAACACTCGGCTGTTTGATCCCCGCTTTGATCGCGGCACGCCAAAACGGCGCGTCTTGACCTCACGTCATATCGCCTTTGGCGCAGCGGCGCTGGTGGCAGCTGGGTTGCTCTACCGATATTGGCGGCGGTAATCGTCATACGACGACGGCCCCAACCAAAAAGGCCGCCCCGATCTGGGACGGCCTTCTTGCTTTAGCTTCATCAGTCTATTCGTCTGCTGCCTTGACCGAGTGGCGCTCGGACGACAGCCCTTTGCCGATGGCGATGCACATCACCAACAAAACCACAGTGAAGGGCAACCCGGTTGAAATCACCATCGATTGAAGCGACTGCAATCCGCCAGCACTTAGCAGCAGCACGATCGCCACCGCGCCTTCAAATATGCACCAGAACGCACGCTGGGGCACCGGCGCGTCGATCTTTCCGCCTGCGGTAATCGTGTCGATGACCAACGAGCCAGAGTCAGATGACGTCACGAAGAACACAATCACAAGCAAGATGCCCACCAGCGACGTGATCCCAGCCAGCGGCATAACATCCAGCATCTTGAACAGCTTCAGTTCCAGTGCCGCATCCTGCGCCAGCGTATAGCCGTCATTAACCACCTGATGCAGCGCGGTGCCGCCGAAAACGGTCATCCACAGCACACACACCATCGACGGAATCAACAAAACGCAGATGATGAATTCGCGCACCGTCCGCCCACGGCTGACGCGCGCAATGAACATACCGACGAAGGGCGACCAACTGATCCACCACGCCCAATAGAAGGACGTCCAGCCTTGGCTGAAGTTCACATCCTCGCGCCCGAAGGGATTGGCGAGTGCGGGGAAATACTGAACATAAGCACCCAGTGAGCTGAAGAACAATTTCAGCAAATAGATCGTCGGCCCAACCAGCAGCACAAAGATCAGCAGCAGGAAGGCTAAGCCCATATTGATCTCGGACAGGACTTTTACACCGCCGTCCAGACCCCGCAGGACCGAAATCAGCGCAACCGCCGTGATGGCTGAAATCAGAATCACCTCGGTTGTCGATCCGATCGGAACGCCGAACAGCTCGTTCAGCCCCGCGTTGGCCTGTGTCGCGCCAAAACCCAGCGACGTGGCCAGCCCGAACAGCGTGGCAAAAACCGCCAGCGTGTCGATAATGTGACCGACCCAGCCCCAGACCGCATCACCGAAGATAGGGTAGAAGGCCGAACGGATCGTCAAGGGCAAACCTTTGTTATAGGAAAACAACGCAAGCGACAGGGCCACGATGGCATAGATCGCCCAAGGGTGAAGCCCCCAGTGGAAAATCGTCGCCGCCATACCCAGCCGGATCGCCGCCTCTTCATTGCCGCCCGCGCCGTTCAGGGGCGCCCAGTCCGTCCGCACACCGCCTTCAGCAGCCGTGCCGCCAAACGAAGTCGAGAAATGACTCATCGGTTCGGACACACCGTAAAACATCAGACCGATGCCCATCCCGGCAGCAAACAGCATGGCGAACCAGCCAATATAGGAATAGTCCGGCGTCGCCTCGGTCCCGCCAAGTCGCACATTGCCCCAAGGCGTGACGATCAGAATAAGACAAAACAGCACGAAGATGTTCGCCGATGCGATGAAGAACCAGTCAAAGCCTGTCGTCACCGCGCTAAAAAGCCAGCCAAAAAGGCTGTTCGCCTGATCCGGCAATGCAAGTGTATAAAACACGAACGCCATGATCGCCAAGCCCGAGATCATAAAGACCGGATTGTGAATATCAAAGCCGAAAGGTCCGACACTACCTTCGACGTTGTCCTCTCCGATTTCATACTGGGTATCGATCAGGTTTGTGGTCCCTTCAGGGCTGGGTATGCCCTCCAACCCGTTGGGTTCTGTTGATTGGTCGGCCATCAAACATCCTTTCTTTTTATAATTCGGTCTTTATCAACCGCGGATCAGCATCACCGAGGCATCGCTGTGCGCGGCAAGATGTGCACCGTTACCTGACCAGAGATAGTCGGTCACATCGGGCGGATGGGTCGCCATCACAATCAGATCCGCACCCACATCCTCTACAGCGGCTGCAAGCTCGTGGTTCATCTGAACCGCTGGGTCATGACTGACAATCGTATGGCTCGAGGTCGTAACACCGAATTTTTCGCCTTGTTCGCGGGCAAATTCCTTCAGTTTGCGAGCGTATTGTTCGGGCGTGCGGGCCAACTCGCTTGGGGTGGAGCCGGTCACGCCGACGTAACACACCTCGGCCCCATACACGCGGGCCAATTCACCGGTCGCAGTCAGCGCCTTGTCCAGTTTATCCGCATGGTACAGGTCAACGGGTGCAAGAATTTTCTTGAACATCGTCCCTCCTTTCTCTGGCGACACTGCCGGTGCCGCTTCGTTTTGCCCACCTGTTTTAACAACACGGCGAACGCAGTCTTGTGACATCCAGCACGCGAAAATTTGACTGAATTGTACAATATGCCGCAGTCACTCTTGCATCCATGGCCCTCGCAATCAACCCGTGGGGCAAGTTTGCCCATCGACCTGAACCGAAAATTCCATAGCTACCCAGACGACTTACGCCCGTCAGCCCCCTGTGCGGGCCTACTGTTCGTGTTCATAAATGGGGGAATATAGAGAAGATGGTTTGCACCCGCGCTTGGCAGCGCGGGGGTCAGACCAAAGAACCCATTTCAAGCGAACCCCCGCACGAAGCACAACGGTGTCGTTCGGTCTGAAAGCACCCCATTAAGGTCAGCTTCTATCAGCGAACGTCAAAAGACGCCCATACTCAGCCCTGCCCCCATGGCCGCACCGAGTTCTCGACAAAGCTCAAGTTGATCCTCCGGAATGGTTTTCTCGGCAAGAATTTCCTCGGGTGTTTGCGCATGGGTGCAAATAATCAATGGCGGCTGAACTTCTTTCAGCCGCCACCCTTGGGCGATGCGCGCCGTCTGACGTGCAGCGTTCTCTCCATCTGATCCGGCACATACAAGCTGAGCGTACGGGCGCCCCTCAATGCGACCCAATACAGGATAATATGCACGATCGTAAAAATCCTTCATCAGCCCAGCAATCGCAGCAAGGTTTTCCGGCGCGCAGAAAAGGTAACCGTCCGCTTCCAGCAGATCGTCAGGTCCAGCCTCCGTCGCAGGTTTAAGAACTGTTGTGATTTCGTCGCTGGCCGCAGCATGAGCGGCTTCAGCCATCTGCCGACTGCCACCCGTCTTGGAATGATAAACGATCAATAGTTTTGCCATTGGTGACCAACCTAAAGCATAGATCAGGCTTTACCAATGGCTTCCGTTACGGGTGCCTCCGACGCAAATTGTAAAGGCAGCGAAGGCTTCGAAGATCGCCATCCCGGCTTGTCGATGATTTCCCATGACCGTTACCGGTTCGCAGAATCGATCACTGGGAAACTGCCGTCAAACGCACAACGCCCGGACATTTACCCTATACAATCATAATTCACCCGGTGACTACGACATCCCAAGCGCTTCTTTGTACATTTCCAACACCGCTTCTTCTTCGGCGATGTCGTCCTTGTCACGCTTGCGAAGCGCGATGACCTTGCGCATCACTTTGGTGTCATAGCCGCGCGCTTTCGCTTCGGCCATCACCTCTTTCTGTTGGTCGGCAAGGTCTTTCTTTTCCATGTCCAGCCGTTCGATCCGTTCGACGAACTGACGCAGTTCATTGGCGGTTACACGATAGCTGTTATCGGCCTGATTGTCGTCCATGTGATCCTCTTAATGGGGGTGCCCGTGACAAGAGCGTTTCGCAAAAGCTGCTGTTCAGGTTTCGCGCAGACCGCTTTAGCCCGTCCCCCTGCCCGCTTCAAGACCGCTTGACCGCCGGGGGTTGCGCTGGCCGCCTGCCCGCGCTACGCGATCCAAGCAATATAGGAGAACGCCATGGACTGGCTTATCATAATCGGGGCGATCCTGTCGCTTGTGGGGCTTGTCGGCTTGCTGGCCAGCGCTGTCCGCGTCATGAAGGCCAAACGCGAAAATCTTGACGACGCGGCGCTGCGTGAACGGGTTCAGAAGGCGATGGCGCTGAACATGGGCGGGTTGGCTTTATCGGTGATCGGATTGATGTGCGTGATTTTGGGCGTGTCCCTGTCCTGACTATTCCGAAGTATCGCGGCACCTAACCGCCGTTCAAATCACTGAAATGCCGACCGTTTTTGATCAACTCATCAAACAGACGCGACGGCGTCCAAAAATCGGGTGCGTCCGGTTGGTAGGATTTCAAAGCATTTCTGACCGCCAGAAGGCCACGTTGGTCAGCGGACATCATCGGCCCGCCGCGAAACCGCGGAAAACCATAGCCATACATCATCACCACGTCGATATCTGACGGACGCGAAGCCACGCCTTCGTCCAGCAATCTAGCGCCCTCATTCGCCATTGCGTTCAGGCAGCGGGCGCGGATATCGTCGTCGGTGAAGGGGCGCGGTATGATGCTCTTCCGGCGACGCTCATCTTCTATGATTCCTAGCGCATCATCATTTTCCACCGGGCCAAGCGCATGTCCGTGCACGTAAAACCCCCGCCCGGTTTTTTGCCCAAGCCAGCCCTCGTCGCACATCCTGTCCCTAATCGCGACATAGCGTTCTTCGCGATCACATGTGGCCTGATAGTGTTTGCCCCGCTTCCAAGCGGTATCAAGCCCCGTCATATCCAGCACCTGATATGGCCCCAACGCAAAACCATAGGCGCGCATCGCGCCATCGATCTGCGCTGGGTTTGCACCGTCTTCCAACATGAAATCCGCCGCCTGACGATAGGCGGCAAGAACGCGGTTGCCGATGAAACCGTCTGATGCGCCCGCGCGGACAGCCACCTTCCCCAGCATCGCAGCCAGCGCAAATCCGGTCGCCGCCACGTCGCGATGGGTCTGATCGCCCACCACGACCTCGATCAACTTTGTGATATGCGCAGGCGCGAAAAAGTGATAACCAACAACGTCCTGCGGGCGTGACGTGGCCGCAGCCAATGCGTCGCTATCCAGATGAGAGGTGTTCGTGGCAAGGATTGCTCCGGGGCGCATGATTTTGTCCAGTTGGGCGAAAACATCGTGCTTAACTGCCGCGTCTTCCGACATGGTTTCGATCACCAGATCAACTTTTGACAGGGACGTTACGTCAGTTGTTCCACGTAGACGCGACAGACGATCTGCAGCAGCGGCCTGACCCATCCGGCCCTTGCTGACCGACTTTTCATATATATCCTTGATCCGCTGGCCCCCACGGGCCAGACCGTCGTCATCGCTGTCGACAATGATCACGAGCAGACCTGCATCAAGACAGGCGGTCGCGATGTCCGCCCCCATTCCACCCGCACCCATGATGCCGATGGACGAGATGCTGCGCGGCGTCGCCCCCTCAAGCTCGGCCAGTTTAGCCGTTCGCCGCTCTGCAAAAAAAGCGTGGCGCAAGGCCGTTGCCTCGTCCCCCGTTTCGCAATCATCAAAACACTTGCGCTCCAACGCGATACCGGCATCAAATGGCAACAGCAACGCGGCTTCGACGCAATCAACAATAGCGCGGACCGACGGCACGAAATTCCCTTTCACACGGGTGCGCCACGAATTCACCGCCTGAGTATAGGCGCCGGGGTTCGATAGGCCATCGTCGCGGCTGCAGGTTGGGCGCGGCGGACTGTTTTGGGCTATCATATTACCAGCCGAAAGCCGCGCCGCCCGGTCCAGATTTTTCTGGATCACTTTGTCGATCAGTCCTAAATCGCCACCCCGCTGGGCCGTGATCGGCTTGCCAGTGATCATCAGGTCCAGCGCCGCATTCGCTCCAGTTATACGGGGCAGACGCTGCGTGCCGCCACCACCGGGAAGGACGCCCAGATTGACCTCGGGCAGACCAAGCGTCGCGTCCTGCAGGGCAATCCGGTAATGGCATGCCAAGGCCAGTTCGAACCCACTGCCCAACGCATGACCGTGAATAGCGGCAAGGACCGGTTTCTGGCACGCCTCTATCCGGGCGCAGACATCAGCCAGGGTGGGCGCCGCACGGGGGCGACCAAATTCGCGGGCATCAGCACCCGCCGGGAATGTCCGGCCTTTGGCTGAAAGAACAATAGCCCCTACATGGTCGTCGGCGTCTGCCCGTTCAAAAGCGTCAAAAAGACCTTGCCGGACCTCATCGCTCAGCGCATTGACCGGAGGGTTTGAAATGCTGATGACCGCGACGCCATCGGTGACATCGTATTCAACCTTTGCCTTCATCTGTGCCTCCATCCCAGCAGCTTATGTTAAGTCGCCAGATTTTAACACAATTTGTCAATGACCTATGAGGCAAAACACCGCCGATGCCGATCCGGCGGTCAACCAAGCCGCCTACGCGGCGCAATCCGGGCAGTGCTGTGGGCAGTGACGGGTCAGACCGGCATATTGTCGAACAGATCGTCCGCGTCGTCACCTTCCAGTTCGCTTTCGAACTTACGGAAATCCGCAGGCACTGGCTGACCGGTCTTTTCAAGCTCGGATATCTTTTCGCGCAATTGCTCCTGCAGCACGTGGCGGTCTTCTGGACGCTTGGCAATTTCGTCCAGGATCATGCTGATCGCGGCTTTCAGTTCTTCAAATGGCATCGTTTCCTCCCAGGGTTTTTACAGGTGTCACGGGGCTGATCACACTCGAACCCCGGATCTGTCCACACGTCAGGCGTGTTTTGCAGCGCAGTCGCGACAGAACGGTGTGTGGGGCACAACATCAAGGCGTTCTGATGATATCTCGTCGCCACAGGTGACGCAAAAGCCAAATTCGCCTTCATCCACTCGGGCAAGCGCTGCGTTTATCCTAATAATCTCATCCTGCCCGGAAGTGCCCAGTCCTTCAAGAACTTCGTCTTCTTCGCGCTCTACTGCCAACTCTTCCCAGTCTTTGGAGTTGTGGCTTTCAAGTTCTTCTTCAATCTCATCCAAGCGGGCTTTCAGCTCGTTCAGGCGGGTTTTCAGCATCTTCTTGTACTTGCTCACGTCAACCATGACATACCTCCGTTTCCAACTGATAGTGGAACGGGGCGTACCCGACTGCTTTGATGCAGGTCAAGCTGGGCGCCAGACGCCACCGGAAACGTCAGGCCGGGCTTTCGTCGCCTACAGAAAGCTGTGCCGGATCAGCGGGCCCCAGCCCAAGATCCATAGTCGATGAAACAAAAGCATCCGGCGGCGCCGCAGAGCCATCGGGACAAAGCCCATCGCCCCCATTTTGCTTACCGATGCGAAGGGCACGGCGGCCCTTGGCCTGACCCAGACGGCATACGGTACGGACCTGACCCGTCAAATCCTCAAGCGCGACATTGCTAAGCGCTTCGCGCGGGACAATCACGGTCATTCCCGGCGACAGGCCGGTCAGATCATCCAGCGTCATGCGAGCGCGATGCAGCACCGCGACCAACTCCGCTCGTGCGCCCATCACAATCGGGGGTGTGTGGTTTCCGGGTTTATCACCCCTCGCCGTTTCCAGCGACGTTGGGTTGGGTCGCGGCGCAACCAACGGCAGCAACATCATCAAACGCCCCTGCTTTGCGTCACCGCCCAAGTCAAGCTGCGCGTCAAACCTGCGATAGTGTACATCGGGCAAGGTCATGGTCACCGCGCGGTAATCATCTAGCCGCACGGCAAAGCGAAATCCATTCATTAGGGTTGCGATTGGCAGATCGGCCGCGGTCAGCTCCGCCTCCCACCCCTCTAATACACGATCAAGGAAATCGGCACACATGGCTGCATCGGTGCGGGTCACGCGTCGGGGGTGTGCGGGGGTGGGCAGAACGCGCCCGATCGTCTGCATTTCAATCAAGGCCGCAATTAGATTGGGGTCCGCGACCAGCAGCCCGAAACGGCTGTCCGGCCCTTCCACCAAGGCCAACATATCATGATCCGAAATCTGACCATCAAGAGCCGCCAACACGACCCGGTCATCAGACAGACCTGTTGGGTTAATCATCAGCTCGCTCGTTGCCATACCCGCACGCGCGAGCGCATCACCCAGCGCCCCCGTCGCCGTCACCGGCGCGATCTCGGGCGCAGAGCGTTGCGCGTTGGCTTTTTGGCGCAACACGCTGTTCTTGTCGGGGTCAGCCATGTCTGGTCCATTTTGGTCGCATGACCCCACACCTGCCAACGCGAGGTTTAAAAATGATTTACGTTTCCCCGCCTCGCGGCATTTTTTTCAACGGTAAAGTTACCCGAAATGCTGCACCACGTTGGCCGGGAAGATAGGTGATCGAACCACCCAGCCGGTCCATGACCTCGCGACAGATGGCCAGCCCCAACCCCGCTCCACCAGCGGCAGAGGTATCCGTCAGGCGCGAGAACTTCTCGAAAATCATCGCTTGGCTTTCGATTGGAATACCGGATCCATTATCAACGAAATCAATGCGTAACACGTCATCCCGCACCCGCACCCGGATGGTCAGACGCTTGAACTTCGCATCGTTATATTTCGCCGTATTTGCAATCAGATTAATGAAAACCTGGGCCAGCCGGTCGGTGTCCGTCGAGATGACGATCTGTTCACGCGAAGGATCGCGATGGATGCGCAAGTCTTCGGACATGATCAACGACTGCGTGGCGGCGACGGCACGATCCAGCACGTTGGACAACATCTCGCGTTGCGGGTTCAGTTGCACCTGCCCGTGTTCAAGCACGCTGAGGTCAAGCAGATCATCCAGCAACCGAGTCAGCCGCAAGGCCTCGGCGTGGATGATCCCTGCGTGGCGACCGGCGGCCTCGGCATCCTCGGCCCCGCCATCACGCAAAATCTCGGAAAACGCGCGGATCGATGTCATGGGCGTGCGCAATTCGTGGCTGATCTGACTGAGAAACGCATCCTTCTGGATCGACAGTTGCGTCAGTTTTTCGTTCGCAACGGACAATTGACGCGCCGTAGTGGTCAGCTCTTTCTGTTTTTCCTCAAGCTGCGAGGAATAGACCAGCATCTGCTGGGTTTCATCAGCCACGGCCATCAGGTCGTCGACCGATACGGTGGTGCCCCCCATGATTTGCGCGATCATCGCGTGGGCGGTGGCCGCCCCGACCGACCCGGACAGCGCCCGTTCAAGGCGCGCGATGAAATCGGGCGTGGTGTCGGGCAGATAGCCTTCTTTCCCTTGGGCGCGGGCCTGGTTCTGAAACAGCGTCTGGGCGGCGTCCGCACCAATGGTGCGTTGGGCCATGATCAACAGATCCTCGGCCGCCGCCGCCGAGAAGCTGGCACCCTGCGCGGGGCGGGTATGGTCCAGAACATTGACGAATTGCGCGCCTTGCAGCCGTTCAAGCGGGCTGGGCAACGACAGAAGCGAGACGCCTACGAAGGCAAAGGTGTTCAAGGTCATGGACCAGAAAATCGCGTGCACCACCGGATCCATTCCCGTCACGCCGAACAAGGCATGGGGCTTCAGCCATGCGATACCGAAGGGGCCATCGGCCAGAAAAGATGCGCTCATCGCGCCCGCGTCCCCGAAGCTGGGCAGAAACAGTGTATAGGCCCACAGCGTGAACCCCACCAGCAGCCCTGCCGCGGCCCCATTGCGCGAGGCCCCGCGCCACAACAGCCCCCCCGCCATCGCCGGCAATATCTGCGCCACCCCACAAAACGAGATCATGCCAATCGCCGCCAGCGCCGAGCCGCCGCCCGAAATGCGATAGTAAAGATAGCCCAGCACCAACACGCCGATGATCGACAGGCGTCGGGCGATCAACAGGATTTGGCGCACATCGCCAGACACCGTTGCCTCTTGCGACCGGATCGACAGCCAGATGGGCATGATGATGTGATTGGATAACATCGTCGCCAGTGCGATCGACGCCACGATAACCATCGAGGTCGCCGAACTGAATCCCCCCAAAAACGACAGCATCGCAAGCCCGTCACGTTCAAAATGCAAGGGAATGGTCAGGACAAAAAGATCCGGGTTTGCTCCTTGCTGCAACGTGCCCAATCCGACCACGGCGATGGGTAGGACGAAAAGACTCATCAAAAACAGATAGGTAGGGAACGCCCAGGACGCGACAAACAGCTGCCGCTCGCCCAGGTTTTCGACCACCAGCACGTGAAACATGCGTGGTAAGGTCAGGAAGGCCGCCGCGGATAGGAAGGTCAGCCCAATCCAGCGCCCGCCGGTCAGGCGCCATGCACCATCGGGCGCCGCGTGCATCGCGTCTTGCACCGACGCGGCGATACCCGCCGGACCGCCCCCCACACCCCAAACCACGAACACGCCAACCGCCAGAAGGGCGACCAGTTTCACGATCGCTTCGACCGCAATGGCCGTCACAACACCGTGGTGACGTTCGTTTACGTCAAGGTTACGAGTGCCAAACAGAATGGTGAACAGCGCAAGCCCCCCCGCAACCCAAAGCGCCGTGGCCTCTAGCCCCAAAAACTCCTGACCCGCCGCACGGTGACGCGCAAAGACCGAAAACGACAACGTCACGGATTGCAGTTGCAGCGCGATATAAGGCGTCGAGCCGACAACCGCGATCAGCGTCACAATCACCCCCAACAGGTTCGATTTGCCATAGCGCGACGATAGAAGATCCGCGATCGAGGTCACGCGCTGACTGCGACCGACGCGCACCAGCTTGCGCAGAAACCACCACCAACCAATCATGACCAGTGTCGGGCCCAAATAGATCGTGACGAACTCCAGCCCCGACCGCGCTGCGTAGCCGACCGCACCGTAAAACGTCCACGCCGTGCAATAGACCGACAGTGACAAGGTGTAGATCAACGGCGAGCTGAGCAGCCGGTTCTTGTTGCGCGCGGCACTGCGGTCGGCGACGAAGGCCACAAGGAACAAGATCATCACGTAAATCAGGCACACCGCCACCAGCGTGTTGAAGCTGAGCATCAGTCGCGCCCCTCGTCCGTCGGGGCGGTGGAGGTGGCAGCGGGCAGGTCCCCGGCAGATCCAGTGTCAGGATCTTGCGGCAGCTCAGGCGCCCGGCCCAATCCGCGCGAAATAAGGGCCGTCGCGATGATCAGACCGAACCACGCGACAAACAGATACACGCCCTGCCACGCGGTGCCAATCGCGGGAACCAGAAGCGGTAGAAGGAACAGGAACGCACCAAGGATCGGCAAAAGCCGGGCCGCATCCTCCAGCCGCCGACGGCGATAGCTTTGGCGCGCCAGGAACAGAGGCTCTTGGCGTGCCCTCATCGGGGCAGATCCGGTATGAACGGCGGGGGCACGAGGATGCGCAACATCTGCGACCTATCCCGGCACGAGTTCGTTCAGCGATCTTATCACGTCTGCGTTCGAAAAGGGCTTTGTCATGAAACAATTTACCCCAAGGCGCGCGGCCTGTTCGCGGTCGGTCCGCTGACCGCGGGCGGTCAGCATCAGAACCGGCAAGCGGCGGGTCAGGTCATGGCCGCGCAACTCCTGCAAAATGTCATAGCCAGATCGCCCCGGCAGCATGACATCCAGAACAAGCACGTCCGGCACAGCGTTTAATACGGCATCGACAGCCGTTTTCCCATCGGCATGCGTCGCAACCGCCCAGCCGTCACGACTGAGGATGAAGCTGATCGCCTCGACAATATTCGGTTCGTCTTCAATGATCAGGACCTGTCTTGTCATGTCACCCTCCGCTCGGGTCGGTCTGTGCCGACCTCTTTGAGTTGAATATTGACAATGCGCAGTTCCTTGTCAAAAGCAAACCCCAAGGAACGCCGCCATACGGCCAACCGCAAAGCCATTCTGAACCCTAGCCGGGGTCGGCGGCCAGCAACGATGCCTCGCGACGGGCCGCACATTCGGTGCGTGGACAGACGCGACAGGACGACCCGACAGCCAAAATCGGTCCGTCCGTCGTCGTCGTGACTTGCGCATCGTCGAACGGTTCGATCAGCATTACAGCTTCGAACACAGGTGGTTTGTCAAAGCGCAACGGCTCACGCGGCAGGCAGACCGCTTGGCACAGAAACCGGCGCGGCGTGGTACCCGGCATTTCTACAACCGCTCGTATCGGATGACCCGGTCGGCTTAGCGACTGATAAAGCGGCCAATATGGACAGGCGGCGCCGAAGCGCGGCACGGCAAAACCCGGCACTGACTTTCGCAAGATCAAAGCGCCTGACCCGTCGCAGGACACCAGTCCAACAGCCGGCACGTCCCTGCCCGCCGGAAGAAAGGCCAACCGGCGCATGACGGACGGAAGCGGTTGCCCAAAGCGGGCCGCCAGTCGCCCCGGATCGCCAGACAGGTCGCGCCGCGCGGCTTGAAAGGCACCCTGCGGCATGGCGCACGCATCTTCGGCATATTGCTGGAAATGCCGTCGTGCCACATCCTTGGCCGCTTCGGTCTGCACGCTTGCAACCTGTGCCACCAACGTTTCAATCCGGGCAGAGATGTCGTCGCGGGCGGCACCATCCAACCCTTCCAGCTTGTCCAGATGGTGGTCGCAGCGATCCAGAAAAGCGGCAAGTTCCTCGCCCGGCACTACGGGGGCCATATCCTGATCCGCGCCTGCATCAAGATATCCGACCAACCCCTGCGCGGCGCCAGACAGCCGCAAGCCTTCGTCGCGCATATTGCGCATGAACCGCTGCTGCCAGTCAGCGTCGATCTCGCCCCCGCCGGTCAGAATCCCCACCGTCGAGCGGATCGCTGTCACGGCCGAGATCACTTCGTGCAACGACGCGGCAAGTTCCGGGTCATGGGTCAGCCGGTCGGACAAAGCCTCTACCAGCTGCTCAAGATCGCGGATACGTTGATGCTGGGCGGCGACCAAGGACGCCCAGCCGGGAAAGCGACCCGCCAGATCTTCGGACCGATGGGTTTCCGGGGCAAGATCAGGCATCCGCTGCCCTGCCTCGCGCAGCGCGCCCAACAACGCGACCTCCGCCCCCTCGGTCAGCGCACGGGGGTCGGTTTTCAACTCGCGCGCCAAGTCGCGAACCAACTGCGCACCCGCGCGGCGGCGGTTGTGTTCAATCAGGTTCAAATACGCTGCTGAGATACCAACCGCCTTCGCCAGGGCGGATTGTTTATAGCCAAGAAACAATCGACGCTCGCGAATACGGCTTCCTGCCAAACGGGACTGAGGCATCGCTGCTTCCTTACTGTACACCAAGGCGACCACATGCGGCCGCATTTACAGAAACCTTGCCGGTTTCTGATCGCGTTTACAAGAAATCCGTTAGATTCATGTGTGTTGAGAAAGGGGTTATCATAATTTCGTCAGGCATCCACAGCCCATGTAAACGCATGAAAGCAGGCTTTTGGACGTTTTCAATCTGCAATTATTTCACTTTATGTCAGACCCAAAATAGCACACTAGACTAGCCCAAGAAGGCTACAGCAACGGCTTCATGGCGAGTTCCCGCCGCTTCTGCTCCTCGGCGGTCGACCAACATTCCCTTGCCCTCACAAATGCTTACACACTAGGGTGAAACCATGAATCATCCAGGAGGATACTATGAAGAAAACCCTACTGACCCTCACATGCGTTGCCGCGCTGGCGCTTTCAGCCTGTAACCGCCCGCTGACGGATCAAGAAAAAACGATCGTCGGCGGTGTGGCCGGGATCGGCGCCGGGCTGATCACTGCAAACGCGATTGGCGCAAACAAAAACTGGACTGTTCTGACCACATTGGCTGGTGCCGCCGCAGGTATCATGGTTGCCCGCAACCAACATACCAACCAATGCGCGTATTCGAATGGTGACGGGACCTATCGCACCGCGCCGTGCCCCGTCTGATCAACACATAACACCACAACGAAAGGCGCGCCTTCGGGCGCGTCTTTTTGTTTTCCCACTTGTCAGAACACATCCCCGACCTGCTCTGCATCACATAAGATTGAATTGCATGCCCAGCTTTGGCAAAATGATCGAATGACGCCAATGGACCTTGCCTTTATGCACGCCCCCACCGGGCTTGCGTTGACCGAAAACCGGATCGTGCGGCAATGCAATTTGCGGTTTGCGGAAATGTTTGGCGATGCCGTCGGTGTCTTCACCGACATGCCGCTTGAACGGCTATATCCGTCTGTCAAAGATTATGAAAAAGTCGCACGCGTGGGCGGAGACAGCTTGCGCAAGACGGGGCGTTATTCAGACGAAAGGGTGATGAGACGACTGGATGGTGAGCTTTTCTGGTGCCGGGTGCGCGGCACCAGCCTGACCCCGGATGACCCTTTCAGAAAAGGCGTGTGGAGCTTGGCAGATCTGTCAGCCGAACGCCCCGTGGTCGAACTGACCCCGCGCGAACGTGATGTGGCGATCCTGACCTGTCAGGGGCGGACCTCGAAAGAAATCGGGCTGCAACTCAACCTCAGCTATCGCACGATCGAGGCACACCGTGCTCGGCTTTTGCAAAAATTCGGCGCGCGCAAACTGCCCGAACTGGTCGCCAAATTCTCGGGAATGCCGCTGTAGTCGTTAACCATACGTTATGACAGGCCGAGTAAATTAACGATTAGGTAGGAAACGTTAATTATTCTTTTCCTTAGAGACACGTCGCCAGACAGGAGCAAGCCCGTGGAGTTTACAATCGCCGCGCCTCTGGGCGCGCAGGCCAATCTGATAGCCAATTCGCCAGCACGCAAGGCGCCTGATACTTCCAAGGTGGAAGCCACCCCAAATGCGGGTAAGGCACGAGCGGACCTGCATAATTCGGCAAAGCAGCATGACCCGGCGCAGGATCGCCGTCACCTGGCCCCCTCAGCGCTTGAAGACGATGTCAGCCCAGATACCTTGGCCGGGCCACCCCCGAGCTTTCGGCTAAACCTGCTTGAGCTGGACCAAAAACTTCAACAACAACTGGCGCGCATCGAAACACAGCGCACCCACGCCCGGATGCTGAACGATACGATACCGCACCCCACCGCCGACGAACCGCTTTAATTGCTTTTCACCCCTTCCGTGGCGTCCTATAAGCGTGACGAACATGCATTGCTCGCGCTAACTCCGGGCAACCAAACTAGGGTGAGGACCCATGACGAAAAAACATCATGAAAACGACGTGTCCTTCATCGAGGCACTGGCAAAGCTCCTGCAGGAAAACGACCTGACCGAAGTCGAGGTGATGCGCGATTACGGCGAAAATGACAGCCTGAACGTGCGCGTCAGCCGCGCGAAAGAGGTGGTGCACGCCCCCATGCAAACCGTGGCGCCCGCGCCCATCGCGGCGCCTGTCGCATCCCCCGATACCAGCGCGCCCGGTGCCCCGGTGGAAGACCCTGCAAGCCATCCCGGCGCCGTTCCCTCGCCGATGGTGGGCACGGTTTATCTTCAAGCCGAACCCGGCACCCCCGCCTTCGTTAACGTCGGCGACAAGATCGACGAAGGACAAACCCTTCTGATCGTCGAAGCGATGAAGACCATGAACCAGATCCCCGCGCCCAAATCCGGCATAGTAAAACGGATTCTGGTCGAAGATGGCGCCCCTGTAGAATTCGGCGCGCCCCTGATGATCATCGAATAGGGAACATCCAATGGCCCATTTCGACAAAATCCTGATCGCCAACCGCGGCGAGATCGCTCTTCGCATCATTCGCGGCGCTCGCGAGATGGGGATCAAGACGGTCGCCGTTCATTCGACTGCGGATGTGGACGCGATGCATGTCCGCATGGCTGATGAAAGCGTCTGTATCGGCCCGCCATCCAGCACCGACAGCTATCTGTCCATCCCCGCCATCATCGCCGCTTGTGAAATCACCGGCGCGCAGGCGGTTCACCCCGGCTATGGCTTCCTGTCCGAAAACGCGCAGTTCGTGCAGATTCTTGAAGATCACGACATCACCTTCATCGGCCCCTCGGCAGAACATATCCGCATGATGGGCGACAAAATCACCGCCAAGGAAACCGCGATCAATCTGGGCATCCCGGTTGTACCAGGGTCCGAAGGCGGCGTGCCTGACGTGGCAACCGCGCGCCAAGTGGCGGCCGAAATGGGCTATCCGGTGATCGTCAAAGCAACCGCCGGTGGTGGTGGCAGGGGCATGAAAGTGGCCCAGACCGAAGCGGATATCGACACTGCCTTCGCAACCGCACGAACCGAATCCAAGGCGGCATTTGGCAACGACGAAGTCTATATCGAAAAATACCTGCAAAAACCGCGCCATATCGAGGTTCAGGTTTTTGGCGATGGTCAAGGTGGCGGCGTCCATTTAGCCGAACGTGACTGCTCGCTTCAGCGCCGCCATCAGAAGGTGTTCGAAGAAGCCCCCGGCCCCAGCATCACCCCCGAAGAACGCGCCCGTATCGGCGGCATCTGTGCCAACGCGATCGGTGAAATGGGTTATCGTGGTGCCGGCACGATCGAGTTCCTTTATGAAGACGGTGAGTTTTATTTCATCGAGATGAACACCCGCCTTCAGGTCGAACACCCCGTGACCGAAGCCATTTTCGGCGTTGACCTGGTGCGCGAACAAATCCGCGTCGCCGAAGGTCTGCCACTGTCCTTCGGGCAAGACGATCTTGTGTTGAACGGCCATGCAATCGAAATTCGCATCAACGCTGAACGCCTGCCCAACTTCGCGCCCTGCCCCGGCAAGATCACGCAATATCACGCCCCGGGTGGGTTGGGTGTTCGGATGGACAGTGCACTTTATGATGGCTATTCGATCCCGCCCTATTATGACAGCCTGATCGGTAAGCTGATCGTGCATGGTCGCGACCGGCCCGAGGCGCTGGCGCGGCTGAACCGTGCGCTGGGTGAATTGATCGTCGATGGTGTCGAAACCACAGTGCCGCTGTTCCACGAATTGCTGGCGGAAGAAGACATCCAGACCGGCAACTACAACATCCACTGGCTGGAACGCTGGCTGGACGAAAATCTGGGTTAGGGCCATTGGCCCCGTCCCTTGATCCGCCACCGCTCTGCGCCGAGCTTCTGTTGCGCGCCTACGGAATGGGTGTGTTCCCCATGGCTGAACGGCGCGATGATCTGCGCGTTTTCTGGGTTGATCCAGAAGCGCGCGGCATCTTTCCGCTGGACCATTTTCACATCTCGCGCAGTCTATCGCGCACTATCCGGCGTGCGCCGTTTTCCGTGACATTGAACCGCGATTTTGCGAGCGTCGTCACCGCCTGTGCAGATCGCGACGAAACATGGATCAATGACACAATATATAGCCTTTACCAAGATCTTCATCGCATGGGTCACGCCCATTCGTTGGAAATGTGGGATGGTGACGCACTGGTTGGTGGGGTCTATGGCGTGACACTGGGCCGGGCATTTTTCGGAGAGAGCATGTTTTCCCGCCGTCGGGATGCGTCAAAGGTCGCGCTGGCTTATCTGGTCCGGCACCTGTCGAACACCGGCTTCCGGCTGTTTGACACGCAATTCTTGACGCCGCATCTGGCCAGCTTGGGCGCGGTTAAAATCCCCCGCAAAACGTATCACGAAATGTTGGAGGCTGCGTTGTCAGATGGTGCGGCAGACATCACATCGCGCCCCCTGCCAGACGCTCAGTCCGTGGTACAGCGCAGCACCCAAACATCATAACGCGGGTGATCCAGCGCGTTTAGGGCGGGCGATGACGCGATCATCCAACCTTCAAACGTCGTCTGATCGTCATTGCCGTCGCGCACCACAAGCCAAGCATAGGCATCACCCGACGGGTTATTGGTGGGGTATCTGCATTCCCCCAACGTCACGCGCAATCGCCCTAGTTCGACAGTGTCGCCAACCTTCATCGAAAAGTCGATAGGTGCGCCTGAAACTTTGTCCAGCCCGCGCAGCATCGCGCCAGTTGCCTTAGCGGTTTGCGCCGCGACAGGCATGACAGACGCCATGATCACGATGCCCAATGCGGCGGCGCGTATGATCACTGATCATCCTCGCTTCCAGCGACAAATTTCATCAGAAGTTGAACAAGGCTGACAGAGCCTTGAGTGTCCTCGATTTCGGACCCCGGTTCCAGGTTGAAGGGCGATCCGCCTGGCAAAAGCTCAACATACGATCCGCCCAGCAACCCTTCGGAAGAGACAAGAGCGGCCGTATCCTCGGGCAGGGCCACATCCGATTTCACAGTGAATGAAGTGACCGCGCGGAAGGTTTCGGGGTTCAGGTTGATCCCTGTTACTGCGCCCACCTTGACGCCACCCAGCCGCACATCGGTGCCGACCGATATCCCGTCCGCCGTGCGGAACGACGCGCTATAACTGTGGCTATCGCCGCTGCCCGACAGACCCACGATCTGGCCAGCATACAGAAAAAAACCAACAGCTGCGGCCAGAACCATGCTGCCGGTGACGACTTCGGTTGTGTGGCTATCGCTCATAAAAGCCCCTCGTGAACAGGGAATACAGGAATGAAGGCTGCCGCCGTTTATTCCGGCTGCCAAGCTTCGTAATCGCGCCGATCAGCAGGTTCGGCCTGACGCAGCGACCCCGACGGCGCATAGGCGAACGCGGTGCCTGTCAGGTTGTCCTGATGCGGCTTTTCCCATGCCTTGTGGGGCAATGGGGCTTCGGCCGGGCTGTTATCAAACGTGTGATGTAGCCACCCATGCCATGCGGGGCTGACGCGGCTTGCTTCGGGTTCGCCGTTGAAAATCACCCAGCGGCGGCTGTCGTCGCGATTGCGGTAAAAGACATTGCCTTGCTCGTCTTCGCCCACTTTCACGCCTTTGCGCCAAGTGAACAGACGGGTGCCGATGGTCTCACGGTGATACCAGGTCAGCAGGGACAAGATGAAACGCATGTCAGTCTCCGGTTTGGTTCTTACTTCATATGGCGCAAGCGGCCCGGAAGGTCCAGTGCTTTGCAACCAATTGGGCGGCGTTTGGGTAAATTGCGGCGGGCGCCGCGATAGTCTGGACAAAAAAGCCACCGCGTGGGCAATGGCTTGATAGTTTCACGTTGCGCGCCCGGGCGCGATCAGCTTGCGCTGACCTCTTCTTTCGCGCCTTCGCTATAGATGATCAGCGGCTTGGCGTCCGACGATACAGCCTCTTCATTCACCACAACCTCGTCCACATTTTCCAGCCCAGGCAGGTCAAACATGGTATCCAGCAGGATGTCTTCCATGATCGAGCGCAAACCCCGCGCACCGGTCTTGCGTTCAATGGCGCGTTTGGCAATCGCCTTCAGCGCGTCATCAGTGAAGGTCAGCTGAGCATCTTCCAGCTCGAACAGCCGCTGGTACTGTTTCACCAAGGCATTCTTGGGATTGGTCAAGATCGTGACCAGTGCATCGGCGTCCAGATCTTCCAGCGTTGCGATCACCGGCAAACGGCCAACAAATTCGGGAATCAGGCCAAATTTCAGCAGGTCTTCCGGCTCCAGTTCCTGAAACAACTCGCCCACGCCGCGGTCATCATTTTCGCGCACGTCAGCCCCAAAGCCCATCGCCGAGCCCTTGCCGCGCTGCGCGATGATCTTGTCCAGACCCGCAAACGCTCCGCCACAAATGAACAGAATGTTGGTCGTGTCAACCTGCAGGAATTCCTGCTGCGGATGCTTGCGCCCGCCCTGCGGCGGCACCGAGGCAACGGTGCCTTCCATAATCTTCAGAAGCGCCTGCTGCACGCCTTCGCCCGACACATCGCGGGTGATTGAAGGATTGTCAGACTTACGCGTGATTTTGTCGACCTCGTCGATATAAACGATACCGCGTTGAGCGCGTTCGACATTGTATTCAGATGCTTGAAGCAGCTTCAGGATGATATTCTCGACATCCTCGCCCACGTAACCCGCTTCGGTCAGCGTGGTCGCATCGGCCATGGTGAACGGCACATCCAGAATGCGCGCCAGCGTTTGTGCCAACAACGTCTTGCCGCAACCCGTGGGGCCGATCAGCATGATGTTGGATTTCGCCAGTTCAATCTCGTCGCCCGATGCGGCGGCGTGGTTCAGACGCTTATAGTGGTTGTGAACCGCCACAGACAGCACGCGCTTGGCGTGGGCCTGCCCGATCACATAATCGTCAAGCACATTGCAGATGTCGATCGGGGTCGGCACACCATCTGATGCTTTCAGCCCAGATGTTTTTGTTTCCTCGCGAATGATGTCCATACACAATTCGACACATTCGTCACAAATGAACACGGTCGGACCCGCGATCAGCTTGCGCACTTCATGTTGGCTTTTGCCGCAGAACGAACAATAGAGTGTGTTCTTGCTGTCGCCGGTGGAGTTGTTCGCCATCATCTCGTCCTATTGGGTCCGTGGTCGGATCCGGTTTATGCCCATTCGAGCCGTAAATTTCTTTCGCAACCCCAAGTCTAGGCCAGTGGCCGGGCAGGCACAATCCGGTTTTTCCGAACGGCCTGCCCGCGTGTTGCCAGCCCGATACGCACCGGGCGTGGCGCTTATTCGTCGTCGTCACCTTTGCCGCGATTCTCAACGATCTCGTCGATATGGCCCCAGTCCTTGGCCTCTTGCGGTGACATGAAATTGTCACGCTCCAACGCTTTTTCAACGTCTTTCAACGTGTTGCCGGTATGTTTTACGTATATCTGGTTCAACGTATCCTTGACCTTCTGGGTCTCGGCGGCGTGAATCATGATGTCCGTCGCCTGCCCCTGATAACCGCCGGACGGTTGGTGGACCATGATCCGCGAATGCGGCAGTGAGAAGCGCATGCCTTTTTCACCCGCCACCGACAAAAGCGATCCCATGGACGCCGCCTGCCCGATCACAAGGGTTGATACCGCCGGTTTGATATATTGCATCGTGTCATAGATCGACAGCCCGGACGTCACCACGCCGCCGGGCGAATTGATATACATCGAGATTTCTTTTTTCGGGTTCTCGGCTTCCAAGTGCAGAAGCTGTGCCACGATCAGGCTGGACATGCCGTCATGGACGGGGCCGTTCACGAAAACGATGCGTTCCTTCAGTAGGCGGGAAAAGATGTCATAGGCCCGTTCGCCCCGCGATGTCTGTTCCACCACCATGGGCACAAGGGTATTGTTATAAATTTCGAGTGGGTCGTGCATTTCAGCCTGCTTTCATGTTCACGCCAAGGCCGCCAATCCGGCCCCTGACGCATGATGTTAAAGTCGCAGGAAAGGGGCTGCAAGGGGGGGCGCGCAACCCGTCTGCCCCGCGGGACGACGTTTGGCTCCGAGATGCCGCAAATTGGTTAATAAAACCCTGCCACTTGCAGAGTGCCTTCCCCGGCGAAAAGAAAAACGGCGCCATTTTCAGGCGCCGTTGTCCTTAAAAGATGTGCTTGGGTCAACCGGGGCTCATTCCGCGCAGACGCTCGGACCGGCGACGCAACAGTTCGACCACCGTCAGCAAGATAATCGAGACACCGACAAGAAGCGTAGCAACCGCCAGAATGGTCGGACTAATCTGCTCACGCAGGCCGGTGAACATCTGCCAAGGCAGGGTTTGCTGCTTGGCTGAGCCGACGAAAATCACCACAACCACCTCGTCAAACGAGGTGATGAAGGCAAACAAAGCCCCCGAGATCACGCCGGGCAGAATCAGCGGCATCTGCACACGAAAGAACGTGGTCACAGGATC
The DNA here is from genome assembly GCF_022678485.1 of Aliiroseovarius sediminis. Classification (GTDB taxonomy): domain Bacteria; phylum Pseudomonadota; class Alphaproteobacteria; order Rhodobacterales; family Rhodobacteraceae; genus Aliiroseovarius; species Aliiroseovarius sediminis. The sequence goes on along the minus strand of NZ_JALBYP010000025.1, from coordinate 67,897 downwards.
CGCACCCATATTCGCCGCAGCGCGTGTCAGCGACCGGTCAAACCCGACCAAGGTTGCCGTCACCGTGATGATGACGAAGGGAATGCCAAGCGCGGCATGGGCCAGAACAACGCCCCAGTAAGTGCCCGCCAGATTGATCTTGGAATAGAAGAAATACATCCCCGCTGCTGAAATAATCAGTGGCACAATCATCGGTGAAATCAAGATCGCCATGATTGCACGGCGCGCAGGCACATGCGGCTGACTTAACCCGATGGCCGCCAAAGTGCCCAGCGATACCGAAACCACCGTGGCCACCGGCGCAATCTTGATCGAATTCCACATGGCGTTCTGCCAATCGGGGTTCGAGAAGAAATCACGATAGTGCTTCAGCGAATACCCGTCCGGGTCAAGCCGCAGCATCTCTGGCGTGAAGGTGAAGAAGTTCTCGGCGTTGAAGCTAAGCGGCACCACGACGGCAATGGGCGCGATCAAGAAAAAGAAGATCAAGCCACAGATTACCAGAAAGGTATAGTGCCAGATCCGCTGGCCGGTCGTTGCATAAGGAGGAAGTTTGGCCATGTCAGTTACCCCAGCTTCACGTTGTCAATGCCGACGATCTTGTCATAGGCCCAATACAGGACCAAGACGACCGCCAGAAGAATGGCCCCCAACGCCGAGGCAAGGCCCCAGTTCAGGGATGTCGAGATGTGGAACGCGATCTGGTTCGAAATAAACGTCCCCTTGGTGCCACCCACAAGCGCGGGCGTGATGTAGTAACCGATTGCCAAGATAAACACGAGAATCGACCCCGCCCCAATGCCTGGAATGGTTTGCGGGAAATAGACGCGCCAAAACGCGGTCCAATCCGTCGCGCCTAAGCTCTTGGCCGCGCGGACGTAACTGGGCGGAATGGTCTGCATAACCGAATACATCGGCAGGATCATGAAGGGCAGCAGAATGTGGGTCATCGCAACGATCGTGCCGAACTGGTTGTTGATGATGATCAGCCGTGCATTGTCATCCACAAGGCCGATCCAGACCAGAACGTCGTTGATCACCCCTTGTTGCTGCAACAGAATTTTCCACGCCGACGTTCGCACCAGAAGCGATGTCCAGAACGGCAGCAGCACGAGGATCATTAAAAGGTTGGCTTTGCGCGTCGGCAAATTCGCCAGAAGCCATGCCACCGGATATGCCAGCACAATGCAGGAAAAGGTGATCAGAAGTGACATCCACAGCGTCCGCTTGAGCAGATTCATGTAAATGCGTTCACGTTCCGGGCGCATCTCGGCCCCGTCGGGACCCACACGCATGTCGACGGCGTTCAGGAAATAGCCGGCCGTCACCGGCGGAGAGTAGGTTTTGATAGTGCGCCAGACATCGGTGTCCGCCCAGTCCTCGTTGATCTCGATCAGCTGTTCTTTCCACGGTCCGCCATTTTCCAAGTCGAACTTCTTGGCCTTGCGTCCCGATGTTCGAAACACGGAAGACATGCCGGGATTTTCATAGTTCAGACGGCTGCCCACCCTCGTGTGAATCTTCTGCTCAGCCGCCTCTTTCAAGTCGGCAGCCATCGCGGCGAACACAGCTTCACTGGGAAGCTCACCCGAATCCGCATCCCAGGACGACAGAGCCTGAGTGGAGCGGGGAAGCGTCTGGCTGACAATCTTGTTTTCGACCGAGCGATACAGCATGTCCCCGATCGGCATTATGAAGCTGACCAGAACAAAGATCAGCAGCGGTGCGATCAAAAGCAAAGCGCGCATTTTTTGACGTCGCAGCGCTTTCCTTAGGCTGCGTTTCAGCGGCGTTCCATCTGCGGCCAGAACGGGGCCGCCCGTATCGGTCATGTCGCTCATATTTTCCCTGTCAGCGTTTGCTTTTATTAATTATGCGACGCGCCGTGTGCCAACGATTGACAAGGGCGCAAGTCGTTTATTTGGGTGGGAAGGGCCGCCCCCGGCCCCTCCCGATGTCGTGTTTATCTGGCCAACCAAGCTTCGAACTTGGCGTTCAGATCGTCGCGGTTGTCGGCCCACCATTCATAGTCATAGATATGAACGTTGCCCGAATTGGCGGGATCGGTCGGCATATGCGGTGCCATCTCGATCCCCAGTTCAGCATGTTGGCCGACCAAGGGAGCCGACGATTTACGCGCCGGGCCGTACGAGATGAATTTCGCCTGATCCGCCAGACGCTGCGTGTCGGTGGCGAACTTCAAGAAGTGCATCACGCGCGCCTTGCGATCTTCGGGCAGACCAGCGGGAACCACCCAGCCGTCAAGGTCAAAGGATTGCATGTCCCACAGCATTTCAATCGGCTGATCCTGCTCGGCAATTGCCGAGAACAGACGACCGTTATAGGTCGACCCCATTACGACTTCGCCATCGGCCAGAAGCTGGGGTGTTTCCGCACCTGCGGTCCACCAAACAACCTGATCTTTGATTGTAGCCAATTTATCAAGCGCTTGGTTCACGCCTTCATCCGTGCCCAGCGTGTCATAGATCGCGTCTTTCTCGACGCCATCGCAGTACAAGGCCCATTCCATGTTGTCGATCGGACGCTTCTGCAGCGCGCGTTTGCCGGGGAATTTCTCAAGGTCAAACACATCGCAGACGCTGGTCGGTGCTTCGTCACCGATAAGGTCGGTGCGATATCCGAAGGTTGTTGAATAGACAATCTGCGGCACGAAGCAGTCGGACACCAGCAGGTCACCGAAATCTTCCGATGCGGGCGTGCCATCCGGGGCGGGCTCCAGCACCTCATCGTGCTCAAGTTCGATTGCAAGACCTTCGTCGCATAGACGCATGGCGTCAGATGCCACCGCGTCGACCAGATCCCATGTGACGTTGCCAGCCTCGTTCATGGCGCGCAACTTTGCCACAGCCTCGGCCGAGCTTTCGTCCCACGTCACGCTCACCTCGGGGTACATTTCCAGATAAGGCTCGACATAAGCCTTTACCTGGCTGGCCTGATAGGCCCCACCCCAAGAAACGAGGGTCATCTCGTTGGCCATATCCTGTGCGGACACCGCACCGGCGGTGACCGTCAGCGCCGAACTGGCCAAAAGAGTTTTCACAAGCTTCATACTTTATTCTCCCTAGTTGTCCCGCTTGATTGGTCGGGTTCGCATGAACGGGAACACCGCGAACCCCTGACTGGTTTCTTACGCGTCCAGTGCGCGGCAGTCTGACGGCAGCCAGCCGATCTCGATCTGTTGGCCTGGCATCAGACGGTCTTGGTCAGGCGCGTTGCGGGTCTTGATGACAAATTCGTCATTGCCCGCCACCCGCAAACGTGTGCGGAAAATGTCGCCCATATAGATGAACTCTAGCACTTCGGCTTTCAGGGTGTGCGCCCCTTCCTGCAAACGATCCTTGTTGTATTCCACCCGCTCGGGCCTGATCGAGACCTGCGTCCGGTCGCCGACCTTGCTGACATTGATCGGGGTTGCGTCCAGGATCTCGCCGTCGTCAAGCTTTACGATACAGGTGTCGCCGCTAATCTCGGTCACGACACCTTCCAGTGTGTTGTTTTCACCTATAAATTGCGCAACAAAGCTGTTTTCCGGCTTTTCGTAAAGCTGATCTGGTGGGGCCAATTGCTGGATGCGTCCATCATCGAACACGGCGACGTTGTCGGACATGGTCAGCGCCTCTGTCTGGTCGTGGGTCACGTAAACCGTGGTGATCCCCAACTCATGCGCCAGACGCGTGATTTCGAACTGCATACGTTCGCGAAGCTGCTTATCCAGCGCGCCCAGGGGTTCATCCATCAAGACCAGTTCGGGCTCAAACACCAATGCGCGTGACAGAGCGATCCGCTGCTGCTGCCCCCCCGACAACTGCGCCGGACGGCGTCCGCCGAAATCACCCATCTGAACCATATCCAGCGCGCGCTTTACCTTGGCCTCACGCTCGGATTTGCCCATCTTGCGCACTTCCAGCGGGAAGGCGAGGTTTTCGGCAACGGTCATGTGAGGGAAAAGCGCATAGTTCTGAAAAACCATCCCGATGCCGCGCTTATGAGGCGGGATGTTGTTGATCGGCTGACCGCCGAGCAGGATGTCGCCATGTGTCGCGGTTTCAAATCCCGCAAGCATCATTAGGCATGTTGTCTTGCCCGACCCCGAAGGTCCAAGCATCGTCAGAAACTCGCCACGTGCAACAGACAAATTCAGGTCTTTGACGACCAGTGTTTCCCCATCATAGCTTTTCTGGACACGATCAAAAACGACGAAACCGTCGCTGGAAGCTGTATCAGCCAAGTGACCCCCCTTGGTCTATTTTTCTTTTTTTTCATCTGTTCGGCGCAAGCCAACACGATGCTAACACGAATTTCAACTGCAAATATGCACGATATTTTGAAACTTTAGAACGTGGTAATGATAGTTTCTATATTATTGTTACTCGGGCGGCACTCCAGCCGACGCATTTTGTGATTTTCGCGTCATATTGGATAAGTGCGGCTTGGTTAAAAAACCGCGCCTCGTGCCGCGATGTCGTGGGCAACCCCACCTGATCAACTGTCATACCGGCGAGATTAAAGCGTAGAGCGATCGACCACCAAGGCACCATCGCTCACACGATCACTGGGATGGGTGATCACCCGCGCACCTTCCTCAAGCCCCCCAGCCACCTCGGCAACATCGCTGTTGCGGTGGCCCACGGACAGTTTGCGCAACACCGCGCGGTCGCCGTCGACCACGAAGACCGCCCAATCCGGGCCATCGCGAAACAGCGCAGACAAGGGGACGATCACGCCGTCGCCTTGCCACTCGACGATGCGCAAAAAGACGCGAAAACCGTGGCCCAACGCAGCGCGATCTTCGGCTGGGGTCAACAGGTCCAACACGACACGAACGCGCTGTTCTTCGATGCCCAGCGCCGAAACTTTGGTAAAGCCTGCCGGTTCAATAATCCGCACCTCGGCGTCCAAATTGCCCGCGCCGCCCCATCGTTCGACATAGGCGGGGGCGCCGACCTGAAGCCGGACCGCATCGGTGGACAGGATCTCGGCCATAATCTCCAGATCATCGGTTTCGCCAATGGACAGGATCGGCGCGCCGGGCAGAATGGGTCGTTCGCTCTCGCTGGCAACGCTCAGCACCGTGCCCGATACGGGGGCCCTCACGTCGATGCAACAGGCCTCGTTCGGCGTGACCGTCTCATGGGAGCGCGGCTCGATCAGGGTGGCCTTCTGCGCGGCCAACTCCGCCACGCGCATGTCATAGGCAGCGTGTGCGCTGTCCAGTCTTGCCGCCGCGACATCGACCCCAAGTTCAGCATCGTCCAGTTGGGCTTGGGGGATAGTTCCGCGCGCATACAGATCGTGCAGCCTGTTCAGGCTGGTCTGCGCATGAGCCAGATCGGCCTCGGCCATCGCGATTTGGGCTTGGGCTTCGGCCACCGCCGCTTCGGCCTGCGCCACCGCTGCCGCTGCCTGCGCGCGCGACCGTTCGTCCAGAAATGCAGGGTCGCCCGGCGCAATCCGCGCAACCACGGTTTCGCCCGCAACCACCTGATCACCAATAGACACCGGGCTGCGCGCCAATTGGCCGGACACCGGCGCGGACACGTCATAGACGTTGCGCACGCGGGTCTGCCCGTCCGCATTTACCGTGACCTCAATCGGGCCGCTGACGATGGTTTCGATATCGACCGGCACTGGTTCAGGTTTCATCGCCAGATAAGCAAACACGGCCACCGCTGCGACCGCCGCACCAGCCAGTATGATCTTGCGCATATTCCAGCCCATCGGGTTACTCCCTTGTTTTCATGACGGCGATCAGGTCCATCCTGTCGATCCGCCGGCGCACGATCAACGCTGACACCACCGAGGCAGCAGCAACCACCCCCGCCGCCCACATATATGTCCCGCGCGACACGACCAGCGGGATCGCATACAGATCACTGTCGAAGCTGGCCACCATCGCCCCCGCCAGCAATCGCCCGATCAAAAGCCCCAGCGGGATCGCCGCCAGCGTCAGCAGGAAAAGCTCGCCCAGCAGGATATAGCTGACTTCGCCGCGCGTGAAGCCAAGGATGCGTAAACTGGCCAGTTCGCGGGCGCGTTCGGACAACTGGATGCGGGCCGAGTTGTAAACCACGCCGATCGCAATCAATGCGGCCAGGAACGAGTTGATCGTCGTCGTCATACCAGCATTCTGCGCAATCGTGTCGGTGAAGGACTGCCGCACCTGCGCCAACAGCGTCAGACCGGCCACGGCTGGCGCACCCTTGATGGCGTTAAACAACGCCTCTTCGCGTGCCGGGTCGATCAGCAGGTTGGCGTGCGTGACCTGCACGGGACGGTCGAGCAACCGGGCCAGCGTGGTCACCTCCATATAGGCGCCCAACCCGAAATACTGCCCGGCCAGACCTGTCACAATCAGTTTGTGGCGGCTGTCGGGAATGGTCAGGAACTCAACCTCAATCGCGTCTCCAACACCAACGTCCAGATGATCCGCCAGACGTCGAGCCAAAACGATCCCGTGTTCAGGCCGCACCAAGTCAAGACTGTCGGTGTCAATCACACGCGACAGGGTATCGCCCGGCCGCCGCCCCTCGACCCCGATGCGGCGCGACAGGTGGCCGTGGGTCAGGCGCGCAGGGATCGACCAGACGCCTTCTGCGGCCATCACTCCCGGCAGATGGGCCACGTCCTGCACCACTCGGTCAGATCGAGCCTCGGCAAATTGCAGCACCGCGTCCTGCCGGTTGATCTGCACGAAACTGACATCCAGCAACTCGTCCATCGCGTCGAACATGAACAGGGCGGCAATCATTACCGATGCAGATGTCGCGATGCCGAAGGTCGTCAGCGCCGCCCTGAATGGCCAGCGACCGATCGAGCGCAGGATCATCATCGTCGGCTGGCGCGGCTTCAGCCACAGGATCAACCGATCCAGCACCCCGCGCCGAAACCGCGTCGGCGCCGGAGGTGCCATGGCGACCGCCGGGCTTAACCCCACCACCCGCCGGACCGCGCCAACCGCACCCAACGCCGCCGCCATCAACCCCGCCCCCGCCGAGATGGCATAGATCGAGGGGTATTGGACAAACACCAGATAAGGGAAATGAAAGAACTCGGCATAGAGCTGCGCCATGCCGCGGCTGGCCAGCATCCCGAAGGTCCAGCCCAACCCCACGCCCACGCAGCCAATCACCAGCGCCAGCTTGATATAATGCCAACTGATTTCGGTCCGCTGATAGCCCAGCGCCTTCAACAGCCCGATCTGTTCACGCTCCAGCGCGATCAGCCGGCCCAGAACCATGTTCACCAGAAAGGCCGAAATCACTAGGAAGACCGGCGGCACGACCTCGGCCATGACGCGAAGCTGCTTCAGCTCTCCATCCAGAAAGGCGTTTGATATCTGATCTTTGCGCGGAAAAGCTCCGGTTCCACCATAGGGTTTCAACAGATTGTCCAGCGCGTCCGTCACCGCATCGGGGTCAGCGTTACGCCCAAGCTGGACCGACACGTCGTTGAACGCCCCCGTGAGGTTGAAGGCCGCGCCCAGCACGTCCTCGTCCATCCACAGGATGCCGAAGCGGCGGTCGTCGGGCATGATCGAGTTGGGACCGATCGTATAGATGAATTCGGGGCTCAACGCGGTGCCGGTTATCGTCAACATCCGCTTTTGCCCGTTCAGCGTGACCCCGAACTGGTCGCCAATCGAAAACCCATGCGCCTGGGCAAAGTTCTGGTTCACCAGAACCTCGTCCCGCTGTCCGGGTTCGGGTATCCGCCCCCGCGTGATCGTTGGAATATTCATCGCCGGCAGCCCACTGGACGGCAGGGACAGGACCTGCCCCATCGCGGGTTGTGTCATATCCGCGATATCAAGGATCGCGAAGGTCGAAATCCGCGTGTCCACGCGCGCCACGCCGTCAATGGCAAGGATGTCCGTCGCCAACGCATCAGGCGCCCGCGAGGCGCTGGCGAAGATATCCCCGAAGCGGTTGCGTTCATAGAAGGTGTCGCGGGTTTCGCGCAGACTGCGTTCGGCCCCGTTCGACATGACCATGATCATCACGCCCACCGCCAGCACCGCCGAGATCGCCAGGCTTTGCGTCCAAAGCCGTCTGAGGTCGCGCAGCAGTTTGAGGTCCAGCACCCGCATCATCACCACTCGATCTTCGAGGGGTCGACCCGTTCGGTGTTTTCCCGAATTTCCGAGATGTTGCCGTCGGCAAGGAACACCACCCGGTGCGCCATCGCCTGAATGCCCGCATTATGCGTGATGACAAGGGTCGATGTGCCAAGTTCCTTGTTGATCATGTCAAGCGCCTGAAGCACCTGAACGCCGGTCTTACTGTCCAGCGCGCCGGTGGGTTCGTCGCATAACAGCACCTCGGGCCGCTTGGCGATGGCGCGGGCGATGGCGACGCGTTGCTGTTCGCCACCTGAAAGTTCGGCCGGAAAATGGTCCATGCGGTGATCCAGACTGACCCGCTCCAACGCCTCTTCCGGCGTCATGGGGTTGGCGGCGATCTCGGTCACAAGGGCCACGTTTTCGCGGGCAGTCAGCGACGGGACAAGGTTATAGAACTGGAACACGAACCCCACATGGTCGCGACGATAGCGGGTCAACTCGCGTTCCGTTTTTGCGGTCAGCTCGCGGCCATTGAACCACGCCTTGCCTGATGTGGCCGTATCCAGCCCGCCAAGAATGTTCAGAAGCGTTGATTTCCCCGACCCCGAGGCCCCCAGCAGCACGACGAATTCACCCGCCGGAAGCTCAGCCGTGACGCCGCGCAGGGCGTGAACCTCGACCGCTTCGGTGCGATAGGTCTTGGTCAAGTCCTGCATCCGGTAAACCGGATCGCGGTCGGTAGCGCTGTGATCGGCGTTCATGATGCTGATCGCTTTTGCATGGGGCGGCTTGTGGCAAGCCAGTGAACCAGCCCGATGTTCGCACAGTTGCCGTACGCTGCAACCTGAATTCGACACGCCGTTGGCGATTGGCAGTCGCAACTCTGCGTCAACTTAGAACCTCGATCCCCTTGTCGGTGATACAAACCACCGACAACCTCGCCGTGCGATAGGCGCCAGTGTCGATGGAAATACGACCCGCGCGGATGCGGACCTCGGGCACGATAGTATGGCCATGCACGATCCATTGTCCGTCGCTGCGCGGGATTTTGCGAAAATCCGGGTGCCCCCACAAAAGGGCCGCGCGGTCCTGACGGCCCATGTCCACCATAGGGTCCGCGCCCGCATGTGTCACCCACACGTTGCCCGACTGCCAAAGCGTGGGCAGGTTTCGCAGCCAGGCCAGCAATTCCGGCCCGATAGCATGCAGCAGCGCATCGCGGATATTGGTCACCTGTTCGGGGTTGGCAGCGCCCTCTGGTGGCGTGACGCCAAAGCTGCGCAAGGTCGCATCGCCGCCGTTTCTCAGCCAGACATCGTGCAGGCGCTGTGGGTCATCCAAAAAGCCCAACATCATATCCTCGTGATTGCCAGAAAGGCAGACCACATCGGCTGGAAACTTATTTTGCTGGGCATACAGGCGATGCAGAACCCTTGCGCTGTCGGGGCCGCGATCTATGTAATCCCCCCCGAATACAATCGTTTGCCCCGCACAGCTCACGTTGATGCGGGCCAGGGCCGCCTCCAGCAGATCTGCCCGCCCGTGAATGTCGCCCACCGCGCAAAAAGGGGCAGCCGGCGCAATTGGGGCATCGAAACCGCCCGCATCGCTGGCAGGCTTCGAACGTGTCCACCGTTTGATCCATCGCATCCGTCTGTCTGCCCCTTGTAATCGTCACACGCCAGTCGCGCGACCGGGCAAGCATAAAGCGCGCCAGGCTACGAATACCAGAGCCGAAAACACCCCAAATGCGCGGCCCAGCGGACAGGTTGATCTGGACACTTCCAAGGCCCCCGCCATACACTCGCCCTGCCATCCAATTGGAGACTCATATGAAACCGATTTTCACGACAGCCCTGATGTTCAGCCTTCTGGGGGCGACACCCGTGTTCGCCGACACCCAATGCGCAGATGGAAAAACCCTGACAGCGGATGTTCTGACCATCGCCACCGGCAACCCGGCCTATTATCCGTGGGTGATGGATAACGACCCTGCCAGCGGCGCGGGATACGAGGCCGCCGTGGCCTATGAGGTCGCCAAGCGGATGGGGTTTGGCAAGGACGCCGTGGCGTGGACCCGCGCCTCATTCGACCAGTCGATCCAGCCCGGAGCGAAAGAGTTCGACATCAACCTGCAACAGGTCTCGATCACGGCTGATCGCGAAAAGGTCGTGGATTTCTCGGACCCCTATTATTCCGCCGCAATGGCGGTTCTGGTGCGCCAACCGGTGATCGAGGCGGGCGCAACGGCTGCAATCGACTCGCTCAAGTCGCTGAAATGGGGCGTGATGGCGGGCACCACGGCGCTGGAAACCGTAATGGCGTTGATTGCGCCCGATCAAACGCCCCTGCTTTACGACGACAACGTAAACGTAGTCGAGGCGATGAAAGCCAACCAAATCGACGCGGCCCTGTTTGATCTGCCGACCGCGCTTTACCTCAGCGCCGTAACGTTGGACGACGGCGCGCTTTTGGGTCAGTTCCCCGCCGACCGCACCGAGAATCCCGACCAGTTCGGCATCCTGATGGAAAAAGGCAGCCCCCTTAAGCCCTGCGTGGACGACGCACTGGTGGCAATGAAGGACGACGGCACCCTTGACGCAATCGAGGCCGAATGGCTGCAGGAAACCACCGGCGTTCCGCTGATCAAATAACGACTTTACCGATGAAACATGCAAGCGCGGGCCTAACGGCCCGCCAAATCCACGAGCAGAAAGCGCGCCGAAAGTCCGTTGCGGTGGCGACCATCAGCACCGCGATTGTGGTGACGCTGATCATGGTTATCGTGCCCCTATCGCCGGGTTGGGACCGCGTCCGTGCCAGTTTCTTCAATTGGGAGATCTTGGTAAAGACCTTCCCATCTCTGCTGGCCGCCTTTCGCTGGGATGTTGCGATCTTCCTGTGGTGCACCCCAATAATCGCAATCATCGGTCTGCTGATTGCGCTGTGCCGCGACGCACGGGCGCCCGCGTTGTTTCCGCTGCGTATATTCGGGGTGCTCTACACCGATATCTTCAGGGGCGTTCCGGTCATTCTGATCGTGTTCCTCATCGGCTTCGGGGTGCCGGGTCTGGGCCTGCAACGCCCTTGGAACAGCCCCTATATCTGGGGATCGCTCGCGCTGATCCTGACCTATTCCGCCTATGTCGCCGAGATTTTCCGCACCGGCATCGAAAGCGTGCATGAAAGCCAGCGGGCGGCGGCCAAGTCGTTGGGTCTGTCGCATACTGACATCATGCGCTATGTGGTGCTGCCTCAGGCAATCCGCCGCGTGGTGCCAGCCAATATGAACATGCTGGTCGCCTTGCAAAAGGACGTGGCGCTTCTGTCGTTCATCGGCCCGGTCGAGCTGTTGCGCCAAGCGGGCGTGCACAAATCCCTTCTGGCGAATTTCACCCCTTATGTTGGGGCTGCGATCATCTTTCTGGCAGTCACGATCCCCGTGACCCGCTTTGCTGATTACCTGATCGCCAAGCAAAACAAGGCGCGCAGTTGATGTCGATCCTTAAACTGTCCAACGTCACAAAATCCTTCGGCCCGACCGAGGTGCTGTGCGGTGTCGATCTTGATGTGAGTGAAGGCGAGATGATCTGCCTGATTGGTGCGTCCGGGTCCGGCAAGTCGACGCTTCTGCGCACGATCAACCTGCTGGAACCGATTGATGAAGGTGCGATCTGGTTCGACGGGCAGGATATCTCGCTGCCTGATGTCGCCCCGCAACCCATCCGGCGCAAGATCGGGTTGGTCTTTCAAAGCTTCAACCTGTTTCCACATATGACCGCGCTGGAAAACGTGCTTTTGGCACCGTCACGCGTGTTCAGGAAGTCGAAGAAGGACCTGCTGCCCGAGGTCACGCAACTGTTTGAAGGCTTCAATCTGAAAGACCGGATGCACGCCTATCCCGACCAGTTGTCCGGTGGTCAGCAACAGCGCGTCGCCATCGTCCGCGCCCTTGCCATGCGCCCCAGTATCATGCTGTTTGACGAGGTGACATCAGCCCTTGACCCCGAATTGGTCAGCGAGGTTCTGGATGTGCTTTTGAAGCTGAAAGCCCAGAAAATGACAATGATCCTGGCCACCCATGAAATGGGCTTTGCCCGCGAGGCCGCAGATCGCGTCTGCGTACTCGACAGCGGCAAGATCATCGAGGACGGCCCGCCCGAGCAGATCTTCACGGCCCCGAAAACAGAACGCACACGGGCGTTTCTGGCGTCGGTCTTGTAACTGGGTCTAGCTTTCGCCCCGCCCGACCAGCGCGCCCAACAGCACAGAATCCTGTTCCAAACCCGCGGTCGTGACCTCCGCACGGAACAGTACGGGCTCGTCGGCAATGAAGTGGCGCACGCGCCCTGCAAACCCGTCGGCCAGGCCGATGCTCCCCCCCAGCACCACACGGTCGAGTCCCAGGATGGCGGTCAAGTTGCCGATCAATTCGGCGATCGCAGCGGCGGCGGTATCGACAATCTCGACAGCCCAGGCGTCGCCAGCACGCCAGTGGCCGAACACCTCTTTCGCGGTGCTGACCCGGTGCCCCCGCCCGGCTGCGATAGCGGCGATGGCACGGCCACCGGCGACGCTTTCAACCGTTCCGATCCGACCGCTGCCGCAGCGACGCGACGAGAGGCGCGAGGTGCTGAACCCCACATGGCCGACCAGCCCGCTGTCGGTGACAAGCGGTCGCCCATCCATCACGATCCCGCCCCCGACCCCGGTCGAGACAGTAATGTATGCCATTGCCCGGCTGCCCTGGCCTGCCCCAAACCGGTATTCGGCAAGCGCGGCGGCAAGCGCATCGTTCAGGATTGGCACTGGGCGACCAAAGGCCGTCTGTGCAAGGTCCAGAAGATTGGCGTTCTGCACATCGGTCAGCGTCGCGGCGTTCACCGCGTGCCAAAAGCCCGCCGCGTCAATGCGGCCTGTGACGGCCATGCCGATGCGGTCATCTGCTGTCAGCCCCAGATCCCGGGCCATTTCGAACATGCGCGCGACGTGGCTTTCAGGCGTGCCCGCGCCATCCGTCGACTGCATCAAACGCTGGATCACCACGCCATCACGGATACGAGCCGCCGCGATCTTGGTGCCACCAAGGTCCAGCGCAATCCCGCTGGGGCGTTCATTCGGCATGTCTGTGCTCATGCCGTGGCGCTGCGAACGGCGTCCGCGAACCATTGGGCGATGTGCTCGACACGAGTGATGGCGCTGCCGACGGTGACGCAATCAGCCCCGGCTTCAATCGCACGGCGGGCAAGATCGGGCGCGTTGTATCGCCCCTCGGCCATGACAAAGGCGGCAAGCTTTGCGAACTCCGCGACCAGTGCAAAATCCGGGTCGGTGCTGTCGGTCTGTGTCTCGTCGGTATAGCCCGATAATGTGGTGCCAATGATCGCCGCCCCCGCGTCGACGGCGATCTTTGCATCCTGCACGGTCGAACAATCGGCCATTGCCAGTGCCCCGCCCTTGGAAATCGCGCGCAGAACATCCGCGTGCGGGTCAATCATCGGGCGGGTGGTGCCATCATAAGCAACGATGTCTGCGCCTGCCTGCACCAAGGCAACGGCGTCCGCGACGGACGGCGTGATCCGCACCGGTGTATCGGCCAAGTCACGCTTGACGATCCCGATGATCGGCACCGACACAGCGGCGCGCACAGCGCGCAGGTTGTCCGCCCCTTCGATGCGCAAGCCACTGGCGCCTCCATCCACTGCGGCCCGCGCCATGGCGACTATGATGTCGGTGTGGTCCATCGGCCCACCGGTTACAGGCTGGCACGAGGCAACAAAGCCGTTCTTCAAAGCGTTTAGAATTGTCATGGTCACTGCATCAGGTTGGGAAGGCCGGTGGCGAGGATGGGGAAGATACACACAAGCGTCAGCACGATCAGCGGCGGGATCAGCCACGGCAGGATCGCACGCGCCAGTTTGTGATACTCGATCTCGCCCACTTGGGCGACGACAAACAGTGACATGCCCATCGGCGGCGTCAGGGTCGAGATCATCAGGTTCAACACCACGATGATGCCGAAATGCACAGGGTCGATGCCAAAGCCCAGCGCCAGCGGGATCAGGACCGGCACGACGATCAAAAGGATCGCCAAAGTCTCGATAAACGCGCCAAGAACGAAGATCATCACATTGACCGCAATCAGGAAGCTCAGCGGGCTATCCACGAAAGACAGAAAAAAGCTGGCGATTTGCTGCGGCGCTTGTTCGCGGGCCAGCACGAAGCCCAGCACCGATACGCCCGCGATGATCGTGCCGATGGTGGCCGAGGTCACGGCGGTCTCGTACACCGCGTCGAAGAACCGGCGGAACGTCAGTTCACGATAGAAGATCAGGTCGATCAGGATGGCATAAAGCACGGTAACAGCGGCCGCTTCGGTCGGGGAAAACAGACCGCTGAAGATCCCGCCCACGATAACCATCGGGGTCAGCAGCGCGGGGAAGGATTTCATGAACAGGCGCCCGACTTCGCCGCGCGTCTGGATAGGATCACGGGGATAGTCACGCCGTTTGGCCAACACATAGACCATCACCATCAACGCACCGGCGCAGAGGAAGCCAGGCACGACACCGCCCAAAAACAACTTCCCAATAGAAGTATTTGAAATTACGCCATAAAGAACCATGGTGATCGAGGGCGGAACCAATGGTCCGATCATCGAAGACGCAGCGGTGACAGAGCCCGAGAAGGAGTCGTCATAGCCCGCATCGCGCATTGCCTTGATTTCCATCTTGCCCAGCCCGCCCGCATCGGCCACAGCCGACCCGGACATGCCGGAAAAAAACAGGGATGCCAGAACGTTCACATGCCCCAACCCGCCGGTAAACCGCCCGACAAGGGCGCGCGCAAAGCCGAAAAGGTGGTTGGTGATACCGGCCGAATTCAAGATGGCCGCGGCCAGAAGGAACAGCGGCACCGCCAGCATGGGAAAGCTGTTCAGCCCGTCCACCATGCGCTGCACGGCAAAGGCCATTCCCATTCCGGTGTGATAGAAATAACCTATGGATACCAGTATCATGGCGATCCCGATCGGCACACCGACAAACACCATCAGCAGCCAGACCGAACAAACGATAAGCAGGATCATTGGGCGTCCTCCGCACGGAAGTTAAACGGGCGACGATTGGCGATCTGCCACCGGATGCGGGCCGCGACGCGCCAGATGATGAACAGCGCCGCAATGGGATAAGAGGCGTAAAGCACCGCGTCCGAGAACGGCAGCGTGACGCTTTCGTTATACCAGGTACGCATGACGGTCTTGTAACCGATCCAAAGCAGGTTGCAGGTGACGATCAGGTAGACAAGGTCGATCAGCGTAAACAGGATGAAACGGGATCGGCCCATGATGGCCTCGACCAGAATGCCCATACGCAACTGAGCGTTCTGCCTCTCGGCTTCGCCGGTGGCGATGAAGGCCATCCAGACCCATATCCACCGGGCCAATTCTTCAGTCCAAACGGGGGCCGAAAACAGGCCTGTGCGGCCAAATACCTGTAACAAAACGACTATGATCAACCCAAGGAACAGAACCGTCGCGGCATATCCCTCGATGCTGTATTTCCGATATTCGCGCATGCCCGATCCTGCCTTCCTGAAGGGTCGCAGCGCGCCGGACGGACCGGCGCGCCGACTGTCTTATTTCTTGAACAGCGCGCTGATGCTGCCTTCGCCGAACTGGGCTTCCAACTCGTCGTAATAGGGCTGCATGGCATCACGGAACGGACCGGTATCAGGCCGCGTGATTGTCAGTCCCTTAGCTTCGAAGTCGGCAATCAGGCTTTCTTCCTTATCCATGACGATCTTGTTGGCAACTTCGCCACCCTTCGCGATCGCCTCGTTCAGCCATTCCTTTTCCTGATCGGTCAGGTTGTCCCATGTGGGCATACCGACCTGAATGGCTGCCGACGCAACAAAGTGACTGGTCAGCGCAATGTGGTCCTGTACTTCATAGAACTTCATCGCCTCGATGGTGGGCAGGGGATTTTCCTGCGCATCGACTTGGTTGGTCTGCAGCGCCAAATATACTTCGGCGAACGCGACCGGGGCGGGCGATGCGCCGGTGTTTTCAGCAAAGGCGATCAGGAACGGGACGTTTGGCGTGCGCAGACGCAGGCCTTCCATATCCTCGACCGAATTGATAGGCCGGTTCGAGGTCGTCTGACGTGTGCCCAGATACCAGACATCCATCACCTTGACGCCTTGCTTTGTGAAAGCTTCGTCCATCTTCTGACCGAATTCTCCGGCGATCAGCTCTTTCAGGTGATCGAAATCGGACACCACATAGGGCGCGCCGATCAGCTTCAGCTCGGGGATGATATAGCTCATGTCGGGATAGCCGGTCATGACCAGATCAAGTTCGCCCGCCTGTGCCTGCGCGACCATCGCCTTGAAGTCACCCAGCGTCGAGGATGCAAACAGCTTCAGCGACATTTCGCCGCCAGATACATCCTTGAGCGCGTCGTTCATCGCGACCATGCCCTGATACATCGGCGACGCTTCGTTTTCCTGTGTGCCGAAGGTCAGGACCTTCTCGGCACTGGCCACGCCCGCCATCATCAGGGTCGCGACAACTCCTCCTACAATCTTGTTCAGCATTCTTCTCTCCTCGCTGTGTTTGTTGGGTCGTGTTTAAAGACGGGCGTCACAGGCCGCAGCCGTTGCGCCACCCCTCTATGTCGTACTGACACCCGCCAGTCTTGCGCGGTAAGACCGCATCAGGTGCAAATCTGTAAGCTCTGCCGCGCGCATCGCATCACCTGCAACAATCGCATCATAGATGGCCCGGTGTTCTTCATAGGATGTCGTATCTGCCCTGTCATGATTGGCCCGACCGGGGCGATTGGCCAGCATAGCGCTGGCAAATTTATCATGCAGTTTCAGGATAATTGGATTGCCGACGATGGCCACGATCGCGCGATGAAAGGCGATGTCGCTTTGGGCGAACCGATCGGTGCCGATGCTGCGTTCGTTGTGTTCCAGTGCTGCCCGGATTTGGTGCAACTGGACAGATGTCGCCTTGTCCGCGGCAATGCGGGCTGCGGCGGCCTCGATGAATTGACGCAATTGCTCAAGATGTGCACCGCTCTCGGCGTTGCCCAGCAGGTTCGCGATATGGCTGAACGCCGAGGTCAGGATGCCATCCAGCGTTGGCTTTGTGGCACGGGGGCGATGACCTGCTTCAAGACTGACATAGCCCCTGCCCTGCAACATCAGCAATGCCTCGCGCACTGTGGGTCGCGATGTCGCAAATTCTTCACACAAAGCGCGTTCGGTGGGCAGCGGATCGCCCGGGACGATCAGGCCGGCCTGAATACGGGCCTCCAACGCTGCCGCGACTTCCATCGCGACGCCCTTGGATTTGGGCGTGACCATATCAGTGGTGCCTTGGATCACGTGGGGTCCTCCGATCCAGTGATGGCACTTTTGGTAAGGCCAGATTATTTTATTGTCAAACCATACTTTACCAAATGCCCTGTCTGCAGTAACCACTTGGGCAACCAAAGATCACGATACCGGCCCTACACAGGTCGCCACCACCCAATACAAACTGAGGAAAATCTCATGAAAACCGATCTTAAGGGCGTGTATTCGGCGCTGCTGACGGGCTTCTCGGATGACGAGGCGCTGGACGAAACACGCCAGCGCAACATCGTTGAATACAACCTGCGCCAAGGTCTGGCCGGTCTGTATGTCGGCGGCAGCACGGGGGAATCCGGCCTGATGCAGACCGATGAGTTGGCCCTGCAACAAGCGATCGTGGCCGATGCGTGTGCTGGGTCGGACACGAAGCTGATCGCCCATGTGGGCCAGGCCGCGCTGCGTGATTCGATCTTGTTGGCGCAAAATGCAGAACGTCTTGGCTATGACGCCCTGTCTGCCCTGCCGCCGCATTCCTACAAGTTTACCAGCGGCGAAATTTTCCATTATTACAAGGCACTGGCGGCGTCTACCGACCTGCCCTTGATCGTGTATGAGGTCCCTGGACGGATTGGCCGTGAATCCTCGGTTGACGAGTTGTCCGCCATCCTTGATCTGCCCGGCGTAGCGGGGATCAAATTCTCCAGCCTGAATCTGTTTGTCCTGTCACAACTGCGCAAACGCCACCCTAATAAAATCATCTATTTCGGGTCAGACGAGACATTCATGACCGGCGCCCTGTCCGGTGCGGATGGCGGCATCGGCTCGACCTATAACGTGTTTGGCAAACTCTATGCGGCGCTGGACGAAGCGATGACCCAAGGCGATATGGAGCAAGCGCGCGACCTCCAAGCCATTTCGCGCGACTATGTCGAGGTTCTATTCCGTCTGGGCGTTATGCCTGGCATCAAGCTGTCGCTTCAACACCTTGGCGTCGATTGCGGCCCCTGCCGCGCGCCCTTCCGTGTGTTGTCAGACGACGCTATCCCCGACCTGCATGCGTTCTTGGACGACCCCAAAATCCAAAAATGGACGGCCTGACCCCGCACCACAAGCCGCTTGACGGACAATACTACAAGGCCCGCCTGCTCACTCGATCAGGCGGGCCATTGTGTAGCAGTAGCGTGGTTCTTGGTTCGCAAACGCAAACGGCCATACGCAACTTTCCGTACTGTCGAATTTGGTGGCGGAGACGAACGCAGCCATCAAGCCAGCTCCTAAAGTCATTATCACTTTAAAACCAGCTACTTACCTGAAGCGTTTCGCCACAACGGAGCGGTCCTCCCAATGCGACTTCCCTGCAGATTGACATTGATGTCAGCTTTCTGGCTCTATCGTCTTGATGGTGTCCAAGGTCAACAATAGCCAAGACCAGAGAGGGAATGCAGTGGGGGAAAGGCAAGCGCAAGCTGCGATTCGCAAGTCAGGTGACCTGCCAACATTGTTGAAACCAGACCGGGCGGGGAGTGCGGAGGAGGTAACTTGATCGCGATGGCCCATATGGGCCGCAATCTTTGCACCGCTCGATGCGAATATGCGATGGCCGAACGTGTCCGGCGGTCGTATTTTGCGCGGGTGTGCTTCGGTTAACCACGGCCAAAACAACGCCCTGAACACATATCTTTCAAGGACCAACCAATGCGCCAGTTCCCCCCTAAACGTATCGTCTGTCTGACCGAGGAAACGGTTGAGACACTTTATTTACTGGGTCAGCAGGATCGGATCGTGGGTGTTTCGGGCTACGCCGTGCGGCCCAAACGCGTGCGTCAGGAAAAGCCGCGCGTGTCGGCGTTCACCTCGGCTGACATCCCCAAGATCATGGCGCTGGAGCCGGATCTGGTGCTGACCTTTTCCGATTTACAGGCCGATATCGCCGCGGAATTGCTGCGCGAAGGCGTGACGGTGATGGCCTATAACCAGCGCGATGTGGCAGGTATCCTAGCGATGATCCGACACTTGGGCGCGACCGTGGGCGTGGCGGAGCAGGCCGAGGCGCTGGCGACACAGTATGAACAAAGGATCGCCGATATCCGCAAGCAGACCGAGGGCAAGCCCCGCCCGCTGGTCTATTTCGAGGAATGGGACGAACCGATGATTTCCGGCATCCGCTGGGTTTCGGAATTGATCGAGATCGCGGGCGGGCGCGATGCCTTTCCGCATCTGACGCCGGAACCCAAGGCAAAGAACCGTATTTTGACGTCAGAGCAAGTGATCGAGGCCGCGCCGGACGTGATACTGGCCTCTTGGTGTGGCAAAAAGGTGCGGCCTGAAAAGTTCATTGCGCGCCCCGGTTGGGACCAAATCCCGGCAGTGCGCGACAATCGCATTGTCGAGATCAAGTCGCCGATCATTCTGCAACCCGGCCCTGCCGCACTGACCGATGGGTTGGATGCAATTCTGGCGGCGCTGGCATGATCCCGGCGGTGATGCATTGGAGCTCGGGCAAGGATGCCACCTTTGCCCTGCACCAAACGCGGCGCGCGGGGCGGTTCGACATCCGCGCAGTCCTGTCGACGGTCAACGAACCCCATGGGCGCGTAGCCATTCATGGGGTGCGCCGCGCCGTTCTGGCGGCGCAGGCGCGCGCGCTGGGATTGCCGCTGATCGAGGTGCCCCTGCCCTATGGCTGCACGAACGAGATCTATCTGGAGCGCATGAACGTGGCCTTGGACCAATTGGCCAAAGATGGCCTTCAAGACCACATTTTTGGTGATATCCTGCTTGAAGACGTTCGTGTCTGGCGCGAAAAGATGCTGACCGCCCATGACCTTAACGCGCATTTCCCATTGTGGGGACTGGATACAGCCACCGTTGCCCGCGACATGCTGTCAGCGGGGATCGCGGCGCATGTCGTGACATTGGACCCGGCCAAACTGTCCGATGCGCAATGCGGCACAGCTTTTGACACCGCATTTCTGGATGGCCTGCCCCAAGGCGTCGATCCTTGTGGTGAAAACGGCGAATTCCACACGCTGGTCAGCAACAGCCCTGATTTCGCCGCACCCCTTGATCTGCGGCGCGGCGAAACGGTCACGCGGGATGGGTTTGTCTATACCGATTTTACGCTGGCAACGCCCCACCCGGCGCACACGCACGACTGAGCCATTGCCACACATCGTCTGTCAGACATCTATCGTCACGGACCCGATAGGATGAGAGCAACAGGCCAGAATATAGCCGTCGGCGATGTCATCTTCGGATATGCCGCCGTTGTGGACCATATGCACCTCACCGGACAGCTTTTGCACCTTGCAGGTTCCGCACACCCCAAAGGTGCAACCCGAAGGGATGTTCAGCCCCGCCGCGCGCGTGGCGGCCAAAACCGTGTCGGTTTCGGCGCAGGCAACCCTGCGGTCCGAACGGGCGAAACAGACCTCGGCCTTGGCTTCGGCTTCGGGGGTGATGTCATCCAGCTCGGGCACATCCGCCTGGGTCACGGCGGGCTCGTGAAAGCTTTCTTGGTGATAGCGGTCCATGTCATAGCCAAGGCCGAACAGGGCATCGCGCACCGCCTGCATGAAGGGCTCCGGGCCACAGCAAAACACTTCACGCTCCAGATAATCAGGGGCCACCAACCCTAGCATCAACTGATTGAACCGGCCCTGACAGCCGGTCCAGGGTGCATAGCGATCCGGCGCGTCCACCACCCATTTCAGATCGATCCCCGGCACGCGGCTGGCCATGTGTTCCAGCCTTTCCCGAAACAGGATTGTGGAGGGACGTTGCGCGCAGTTGATGAAAACCACATCCGGCTCGACCCCCAGATCAAACATCCATGTTGTCATCGACATCATCGGCGTGATGCCTGTCCCGGCGGAGATAAACAGATATTTGTCGGCCGCGTGATTGAGGTGGCTGAACTGTCCCGCGGGGCCGATGGCCCTGATCCGAACGCCGGGCGCGAGATGGTCCAGCATCCAGCGCGTGCCAATACTGTCCTTTTGCGCCTTGGCCGTGATCGACAGCGACCGGGGCCGCGATGGCGACGAGGACACCGTATAAGTCCGATGCACCGTGCCGCCGGGCACCGGCAATTCCAGCGTCAGGAACTGGCCGGGCTGAAAATCGAACAGCGCGCCAGATGGGGCGCTGAACGTAAAGGTGGCGGTGTCGGCCATCTCCGGAATAACCGAGACGCATTCCAGCATCTCTGCGTCTTTCCAGATCGCCTGTGGCGGAACCGGGCTCAGATCATTCATGGTCTACTCCGCTGCCAATGAAACGGGGTCCAGCCGCCGTTCCAAACTGTGACAATACCAGTCAACAAATTGCATCACGGCCTCTTCCTGCACCGGCGAATAGGGGCCGGGCGTGTAGGCGGGTGAATTGACGCCCTTCTGATTATCCTCGACCACGCGTCGGTCTTCGTCATTGGTGGCCTTCCAGACCTCCGCCAGACGCGCGACATCATAATCGCGCCCTTCGACGGCATCCTTGTGGACCAGCCATTTGGTGGTCAGCTGCGTTGTCGTCGGGCTGAGCGGTGTAAGACGGAACAAAATCGCATGATCGGGCAGAAAGTGGTTCCACGTGCTGGGATAGTGGTATTTCAACAGCGTCCCCGCGCCGTCGTCCGTGACCCGCCCCATATGGCGGTTGACCGCCGGTTTCAGGTCCATGGTCAGGCTTTTCGCCCCCGGCAGCAGCGGCATCCGGGCAAGGCGATACTGATAATCCGCAGCCATTTGAAACCGCGATGGCAGGCCCTGCTCCTCCATCCGGATACAGTGTTCCTGGATATGTGGTGGGGTCGACGCCACATCCCCGGCGGTCACAACCGGATCTTCGGGAAAGGCGCGGCACAGACCGGGGTGGTTGGCGCCGCAGTGATAACATTCGCGGTTATTCTCCCAGACCAATTTCCAGTTGCCGTTTTCGACGATGGTGGTCTCGACGGCGACTTTGGCGTTGGTCAGGTCATGAGGCTTCAGATAGGGGCGCGCCAGATCAGCGAAGGTGTCGAAATCAGGCGCCTCATCGGCCAAACAGATGTAAACCAGCCCCGCCAATTCGCGGCAATGGACGGTTCGCAACCCATGCGTCGAGGGATCAAAATCCGGCCCCATGTCCCGCGCCCAGAGCAGCTTGCCATCCAGTTCATAGGTCCATTGGTGATAGGGGCAAACCAGCTTGGGCGCATTGCCTTTGGCCGCCTTGCACAGGATCGACCCACGGTGACGGCAGGTGTTGTGAAACGCCCTGATCGCCTGATCCGCACCGCGTACAATGATGATGCCATATTCCCCGACCTGATGGGTGACATAGCTGCCGGGTTTTTCCAGCTCGCAGGCCGGAATTGCGAACAGCCAGTCGCGATAGAATATCGTTTTCAGATCGGTCTGGAATATCAAAGGATCCGTATAGAAGCCCTGTTCCAGCGCATGGCCCGGCACGCGCCGCGTCAACAGCTCTGTCAGAGATGCGTTTGTCATTTCCGTGTCTCCTGCCGCGCCCCGCGGCGTTGGTTGGGGCGAGTGACAGCAGAGCAGCCAGGCCCGGCCGCGGTGGGGTGAGGAACCGCAGACCAATACCAGCGCCCATCCCGCCACCCGCGGTTTGACGTATCGAACAAGGCTGGTTTCCGGGCTGTGGAGTGATCTTGCAATCAAAGCGCGATACCTTCCCAAGGGTCCTCTCCCCCAGTGGTAATATTTTCGCGCCCGTATGCTCCGTTACCGTTGCGGGGGCAGCGCCGGGTTTTCACCAGCTTCCCAATTATCGGACCAATGGCCCGCACCTTGGCCCCCATAATAGGCCGAATGCGTTCAGCCGATGGATCAATCGCGACATGATTTCGCCTGAAATCGAAAATACAGCACAACTTGAAAAACCGCATATTGACACCTTCAGCCTGAACGCCCCAATATGTAGTTGCTTTGGTTCCTGTGGCGCGAGTCGCAGGCTAAGAGGGAAGCCGGTGCAAACCCGGCGCTGCCCCCGCAACTGTAAGCGGCAAGTTCTGGCCCTTATCCACTGACGCAGCCGCGTCGGGAAGGCGGGCCAGAGCGATTGAGCCGCAAGTCAGGAGACCTGCCCAAGCACGATACGACAACCGCGGACGGAGGGTCCGGGGACGTGTTTGTGCTCATGCCCCTGACCGGGTCAAGATCCTGCGCGCCCCCTAATTCCTTTGCTGCACAACAAAAGGACAAGGGCATGACCATCACCGTTTATTCGAAACCTGCTTGCGTACAATGCACTGCCACCACCCGCGCTTTGGACAAACGGGGGCTGGATTACCGCATCGTTGACCTGACAGAGGATCCAAACGCCATGCAGGAAGTCACCAATATGGGCTACCGGCAGGTTCCGGTCGTTGTGGCAGGTGATGCCCATTGGGCCGGTTTTCGCCCCGATATGATCGGCCAGTTGGCCTGAGCCATGGCTGGGCTGATCTATTATTCGTCGGTTTCGGGCAATACAGCGCGTCTGGTTGCGGCACTGGGGATCCAGGCAGACCGCATTCCGGTGCGCCCCGCAGATCCCATGCCAGCCCCTGCCCGCCCATACGTTCTGATCTGCCCGACATTCGCTGACGGTGCGGGCCGCGGGGCCGTGCCCAAACAGGTGATCCGCTTTCTCAACGATCCGCCCACCCGCGCCTTGCTTCGTGGTGTGATCGGTGCGGGAAACCGCAACTTTGGCGCAACTTTTGCGCTGTCGGGCGATGTCATCGCCGCCAAATGCAACGTTCCGGTGCTCTATCGTTTTGAGATGGCCGGAACGGAAACCGACATTGCCTGCATCCGTGCCGGGCTGGACAAATTCTGGAGAACCGAATGCTCGATAATGGCATAGACGCCGCGTTGGATTACCATGCGCTGAACGCGATGCTGAACCTTTATGACGAAACAGGCCACATCCGTTTTGACGCCGACCGCATGGCCGCGCGGCAGTATTTCCTGCAACATGTGAACCAGAATACCGTGTTCTTTCATTCGCTGGATGAAAAACTGGGCTATCTGGTGGACGAGGGATATTATGAGGCCGCTGTTCTGGAGGCCTATCCACGCGCCTTTCTGCACCAGATCTGGAAGGCCGCCTTTGCGCGCAAATTCCGCTTTCCCACATTCCTTGGCGCGTTCAAATATTACACCTCCTACACGCTGAAAACCCGCGACGGGAAACGGTTTCTGGAACGTTATGAGGACCGGGTCGTCATGGTCGCGCTGACGTTGGCGCGCGGGGATCAGCGCCAAGCGATGGCGTTCATGGATGAGATTCTGTCGGGTCGTTTCCAGCCCGCAACGCCCACGTTCCTCAACGCGGGCAAGCAAAGCCGGGGCGAGCTGATCTCGTGCTTTTTGCTGCGGCTTGAGGACAACATGGAAAGCATCGGACGCGGTATCAATTCGGCGCTGCAGCTGTCAAAACGCGGCGGCGGTGTGGCATTGATGCTGACCAACATCCGCGAACACGGCGCGCCGATCAAGGGGATCGAAAACCAGTCATCCGGTGTCATTCCGGTGATGAAACTTCTGGAGGATTCGTTTTCCTACGCTAACCAACTGGGCGCGCGACAGGGCGCGGGGGCGGTTTATCTTAACGCGCATCACCCTGATATTCTGCGGTTTCTCGATACCAAACGCGAAAACGCAGATGAGAAGATCCGCATCAAAACGCTGAGCCTTGGGGTGGTGATTCCCGACATTACTTTTGAGTTGGCGCGCAAAAACGAGGATATGTATCTGTTCTCGCCGCATGACGTCGAGCATGTCTACGGCGCCCCGTTTTCGGATATTTCCGTCACGGAGAAATACGCTGAAATGGTCGACGACAAGCGCATCCGCAAGACCAAGATCAACGCGCGCGCGTTCTTTCAGACCCTGGCCGAAATCCAGTTCGAGAGCGGCTATCCCTACATCATGTTCGAAGACACCGTGAACCGCGCAAACCCCATCGCCGGGCGCATCGCCATGTCCAATCTGTGTTCAGAAATCCTGCAGGTGAACAAGGCCAGCACCTTTCACGACGATCTGAGCTATGACGTCATGGGCACCGATATTTCCTGCAATCTCGGATCGCTCAATATCGCCAAGACGATGGATGGTCCCGACTTTGGCGCCACAGTGGAAACCGCCATTCGCGTGTTGACGGCAGTGTCGGAAATGTCCGCCATCGACTCGGTCCCGTCGGTGCGCAAGGGCAATGATGAAAGCCACGCGATCGGGCTGGGGCAAATGAACCTGCATGGCTATCTGGCGCGGGAACGCATCCAGTATGGCAGCCCAGAGGGGATTGAATTCACCTCAGTCTACTTTGCCGCCGTCGCCTATCATGCGATCCGTGCGTCAAACCTGCTTGCCCAAGAGCGCAAAGAAAGTTTCAAGGGCTTCGAGGACTCAAAATATGCCGATGGCAGTTTTTTCGTGCGGTATACGACGCGCGACTGGCTGCCGGAAAGCGATGCGGTCAAGGCGCTGTTCAAGGACATGCGCCTGCCCACCCGCGACGATTGGTCGAAACTGCGCCACAGCGTGATGAAACACGGGCTGTATAACCGGAACCTTCAGGCCGTCCCGCCCACAGGCTCGATCAGCTACATCAACAATTCGACCTCGTCGATCCACCCCATCGTCAGCAAGATCGAGATCCGAAAAGAGGGCAAGATCGGTCGCGTCTATTATCCCGCCCCGTTCATGGACAACGACAATCTGGACTTCTACCGCGATGCCTACGAGATTGGTTATGAGCCGATCATCGACACTTATGCGGCGGCAACGGAACATGTCGATCAGGGACTGTCGCTGACCCTTTTCTTTCCAGCCGAGGCCACCACCCGCGATATCAACCGCGCGCAGATCTACGCGTGGAAGAAGGGCATCAAAACCATCTATTATATCCGCCTGCGCCAGAGTGCCCTTGAGGGAACCGAGGTTGAAGGCTGCGTTTCCTGCACATTGTGAGAATTGACATGAAAGACTTGCCCCATACCACCGCCGTGCCCCGCGCCATCAACTGGAACCGCATTCAGGACGACAAGGATCTTGAGGTCTGGAACCGCCTGACCGTCAATTTCTGGCTGCCCGAAAAGGTGCCACTGTCCAACGATGTGCAAAGCTGGGCCACGCTGACCGATGCGGAACGCACCCTGACCATCCGCGTCTTGACCGGGCTAACGCTGCTCGACACAATTCAGAACACTGTCGGCGCCCCTTCGTTGTTGCCCGACGCGCAGACCCCGCACGAAGAGGCGGTGCTGACAAATATCGCGTTCATGGAGGCGGTGCATGCGCGCTCCTACTCCTCGATCTTTTCGACGCTGTGTTCGACCAAAGAGGTGGACGAGGCGTTCCGCTGGTCCGAAGAAAACCCACATCTTCAGGCCAAGTCCCGCTTGATCTTGCAGGAATACAACGCCACTGCCGACCCTTACAAACGCAAGATCGCATCGGTGTTTCTGGAAAGCTTCCTGTTCTACTCCGGCTTTTACCTGCCGATGTATTGGTCCAGCCGCGCCAAGCTGACCAACACCGCCGACCTGATCCGTCTGATTATCCGCGACGAGGCGATCCACGGCTATTACATCGGCTACAAGTTCCAGCGCGCAATTGAACATTTGCCCGAACCCAAGCGCGCCGATCTTAAGGAATTCGCCTTTTCGTTGATGTTCGACCTCTACGACCTCGAGGCGCATTACACGGCCGAGCTTTACGACGATCTTGGCCTGACCGAAGACGTGAAGGCGTTCCTGCATTACAACGCCAACAAGGCGCTGCAAAACCTGGGGTATGAGGCGCTGTTCCCCGCACAATCCTGCGAAGTGAACCCTGCGATCCTTGCCGCATTGTCGCCCGACAGTGAAAATCATGATTTCTTCTCGGGCAGCGGGTCGTCCTATGTCATCGGCAAAGCGGTCGCGACCGAAGACGAAGACTGGGATTTTTAGGCGGCAGTCGATCTATCGGACAAAACAATCAAGAGGTGAAGACGAAATGATCGTGACGCGGTCATTTCCACCAAACCCTCGCTAACCTCATATTTAACATGAATATTTCCACGCTTCGGTTGCGTTGACATGAGGACCATTCCGGCCGACTTTGCGGGCAGATCAAGGTGCCGGGGAAAACCCCGGGTGAAAGGGAATACGGTTAGGCTGTCGCCGAATCCGGAACTGCCCCCGCAACTGTAGGCGGAACGCTTGTCCGGCATGCTACTGGCGCGAAGTTCGCGCCGGAATGGCCGGACAAGGCGAATATCCGCAAGTCAGGAAACCTGCCTGGATCAATCACCTGTTCCGGCCGCGGTGGGCGCGTCGGGAGCGGCCAATCCGCAAGGTGACATCGCCGCTTCGCGACTTTGGTCGCGGGGAGTTATTTGGTTTTCACGGCTTGTCTGTTCAAGCCGCTCAGAAGGCATGTCAAAATGAAAAGAGACCTCGCATACGCGATCAAAAGCATCCGTTTCGACGAAGATTATCACCCTTCGGATAGCACACGCGCCACGACGAACTTTGCCAATCTGGCCAGAGGAAATCGTCGACAAGAGAACTTGCGCAACACGTTCACGATGATCAACAACCGCTTCAACGCGCTGGCGCATTGGGACAATCCAAACGCCGATCGCTACACCGTCGAGCTTGACATCATCACCGCCGAAATCAGCATCGGCGATGGACGCCGCGCGGATGCGTTTCCTTTGATCGAAATGTTGAAGCCGACCATCCTGGACCGCAAAAACAACACACGCATAGACGGTATCGCGGGCAATAACTTTTCGTCCTATGTGCGGGATTACGATTTCAGCGTCCTGCTGCCCCAGCATAACGAGGGGCGGCCCCAGTTCAGCGCACCCAAGGATTTCGGCGAACTTCATGGAAACCTGTTCAAGCGTTTCGTGAACTCAGCCAGGTACAAGGAACATTTCAAAAAACCTCCCGTTATCTGCCTGAGTGTTTCGAGCAGCAAAACGTATTACCGAACCGAAAACGAGCATCCGATTTTGGGAGTAGAATACCGGCAAGATGAATTTTCCGCGACGGATCAGTATTTTGAAAAGATGGGTTTACGGGTTCGCTATTTCATGCCCGAAAACAGCGTTGCGCCCTTGGCGTTTTATTTCACCGGCGATCTTCTCAACGATTACTCCACCCTGGAGCTTATTGGCACGATCAGCACGATGGAGACATTTCAACGGATCTATCGGCCCGAAATCTACAATGCGAATTCCCTCGCGGGGAAGTGCTATCAGCCCAGCTTGAAGCATCTGGATTATTCGTTGCCCCAAATCGTCTATGATCGGGAAGAACGTGGTCGGCTGGCTGCCGAACAGGGCAAATTCGCTGAAGAAAAACTCATAAAACCCTACCGGGACATTCTTGAAGAATGGTCCACCCAACACGCTGCCTGATCAGCAAGAAATGCAAGGTTACCCCATCATGAACAGATTGTTGCCCACTTCGACCGCCGGAAGCCTGCCAAAACCATCCTGGCTAGCACAGCCCGAAACCCTCTGGTCGCCCTGGAAACTGGAAGGGGAGGAATTGATCGAAGGCAAGCAGGACGCGCTGCGCGTGGTTTTGCACGATCAGCAGAATTCCGGCATCGACATCGTCAGTGATGGCGAGCAGACGCGCCAGCATTTCGTCACCACATTTATCGAGAACCTCAGCGGTGTCGATTTTGAAAAACGCGAGACCGTCAGGATCCGCGACCGTTATGATGCCAGCGTCCCGACAGTCGTCGGCGCGGTGTCCCGCCAAAGGCCGGTGTTCGTGGAGGATGCAAAGTTCTTGCGTGCGCAAACTGATCAGCCCATCAAATGGGCGCTGCCCGGTCCGATGACCATGATCGACACGCTTTACGACGACCACTACAAAAGCCGGGAAAAGCTGGCTTGGGAATTTGCAAAGATCCTGAACCAAGAGGCCAAAGAACTGGAAGCGGCGGGCGTGGATATCATCCAATTCGACGAGCCGGCATTCAACGTTTTCTTTGACGAGGTGAACGACTGGGGAATCGCGGCCTTGGAAAAGGCGGCCGAAGGCCTGAAATGCGAAACGGCTGTTCACATCTGCTATGGCTACGGCATCAAGGCCAATACGGATTGGAAGGATTCCCTGGGTGCGGAATGGCGGCAATACGAAAGCGTTTTTCCCAAACTGCAAAAATCCACCATCGACATGATCTCACTGGAATGTCAGCACTCCCGCGTTCCCATGGATCTAATCGAGCTTCTCCGCGGGAAAAAGGTGATGGTGGGGGCCATTGATGTGGCCACCGATACCATTGAAACGCCCGAAGACGTCGCCGACATCTTGAGAAAAGCGCTTCAATTCGTGGATGCCGACAAGCTTTATCCTTGCACCAATTGCGGCATGGCGCCCCTGTCCCGCAGCGTGGCCAGGGGCAAGTTAACCGCATTGAGCGCGGGTGCAAATATCGTGCGACAAGAGCTTTCAGCTTGACTGAGGCGATTGCCTATCACCAGTTAGATGCTCATCAAGATCGACTTGGTCATTTTGAACGAGCTTGTCTATCTGCCGTTCAGCCCATCCGGCGGCGCGCTGCTATTCCACCTTCTGAGCAAGCTCTACAAGCGCACCAGCGTCGTCATCACAACCAAGGCCCGCCAGAGCCAGGATCTGGCTCTGGCGTTACAATGGCAGATGGTCGGCATATTTGCTGACCCACTGACCGGCAGGCGATGGTGACTTCTATCGGTGCAGATCCGGCAGGCATCTTTCGGGCGCACGGTGACGATCATCCGCAACTGGGCCGGGACGATGTCCAGCCGTTCGCTGCGATCCTCACCAATCTTGTGCATGATACCGCAGCCGCAGAACTGGCCGTGCCATCGAGCCTGATTGCCAAGCGACCTATCGCAGTCTTTATGGCCGCCCAGGACGACGCGTCAGGCTTCGTCGGCTGCGCAGAAACCGCTGGCACATGGCACCGCCGCCACGATCCGAGACCACAATTGGTGCGAAATTAAAGCCGTCGTCATCGCCCGCCGGCAAAACCAACCAACCATCACGTGCCCGACTGCGCCATTTCGACAATAGGTTTGCCCGAAGCCGATACCGCACCGCAACTGCATTCACGGTCACACCCGGCTTCCAACTCTCAGCCACGATCCTTGCGTTGATCTCATCCGACCAGCGCCGCTGCCCGGTGCTCGACATGTCCATTCTGTAGTCCATGAGAAGCTCCCCCGTAGTCGCCATCGGGGAACTCCCGCACCAATCTCTATCGGGCACAGCATCGCAGGTCAGACATGAGGTTGGAAGGTGGGCGCATCGATATGCTTACAATTAACCGAGGCTGATTTTCCAGTGGAGCTCGTATCACTGCCAAGCAAATAGATTGAGGCCGAACAGGACGCTCAGGATCGGGTCAAATATGACAAGCTACCGTTTACCTTGCTATCTCTGGCTTTGACCAAAACGGGCTGACATCTGCCGTCGCCGATTTGGATTTGCCAGACTTTGATGGACAAAAGTCCGGCAAAAGACCTTGGGTCGGGATGGAGGGCATTCCTGCGCGCCTACGCATCCTTGCCAACCGTTATAATTCGAAAATGTCGCGCAGATTCCGGGAAGGTTGCTGTTCTGTGCTGAGGTTCAGATCGGCACGCAGATGTTCGATGTGCGCCGTCACAAGATGCAACGCCTCTTCTTTGTCTCCACGCATTAGCGCATCGACGATCGCAGCATGTTCGTCCGGACCGCAGTTGAAATATCCACTGTCGCGATAGACTGCTGTTATTAGAGAGCTTCGCGAAATTAAATCCCGCAGGATGTTTTGCAACACGCTGGATCCATTAAGTTCCGCCAGTTTTTGGTGAAACAGTCCTGAAAGGCGGATCACATCCGCCAGGCGTCCCTCTGCGATGGCCGTGCGTTCGCGCTGGATGATATCACGCAAGGCCGCGGCGCCGGAATGGTCCAGATTGCCTGATAATTGCTCGGCGATCCGCACTTCGACCGTTGCGCGCAGAAAAAACACATCCCGCGCCTCTTGCACGTCGGGCGCGGCAACCTGCGCGCCTCTGTTGGGCACGATATCCACTAGTCCTTCGCGCGATAATTGCAACAGAACCGCCCTGATCCGCGCCCGCCCGACACCAGTTTATTTCCCTATTCTTGATCCAGAAATGACATCCACATGCGTTCTTCTGGGGGATAGCGGGATTCACAGTGGGGCGGGACCAGACGTCATCGGTGACCCGCCATCGCGGTCGCTGGTTTGGGCTAAGCGAAAAACTGATAACTTCCCCGCATCCGCCCAGACAGCTAAGGCAAGCCCATTTCTTGATATGGCCACTTTCGACGAGCGTGAGCTCTTCCAATGCGATCATCGACCGATCCGATAAGGTTAGCGCGCGGGTCATCAAGATATCGAAACACAGCGGATGGCCGAGGCCGGGATCGATACCTCGGTAGGCAATGTCGGGGGTTCCTACGACAATGCCCTCGCCGAAAGCATCATTGGCCTCTTCAAGACCAAGGTCATCAACTTCCTCGGCCCCTGGAAGTCCGTTGGCCAGGTCGCTTGGGAAACCCTGAAATGGGTCGACTGGTCCAACACTGACCGCCCCCACAGCGCCATTGGATACGTCACGCCGAAAAAAGCAGCCTAACTATTGAACCAAACCCTCGCCGGTAAACCCGGGGCGGTTCACTCTGTCTGATCGGCGATGCCCCTAATTGCTGTCTCACAGACATCAATAGCAACTGCCATGTCGTCAGCCGAGGCGAATTCGTCAGGTCGGTGGCTGACCCCGTTCCGACACCGAACAAACAACATCCCAACCGGACAGAGGTCTGCCATGGCAGAGCTATCGTGGGTCGCCCCGGATGGTAGCTCCAGTACGCGATGGCCCGTCTGTCGAACTCCGGCAGCCAACGCTCTGCGCAACGCAGCGTCGCATGCGATCGCTGGCTGGTCATAGGTGGGCGTCCAAATCAGGTTCAAATCAGCGGTGTTTGCGATACGAGAGGCGACTTGGTGCATCTCCTGTTTGAAAGACGCCCTGTTCACATCATCAGTTCCGCGTATCTCAAGCGTCAGGCGCACCTCGTTCGGAATCGCGTTCACGACATTTGGGCGAACATCAAACTGGCCCACTGTCGCACGAAGATCGCTAAGATTCGACACAGTTCGGTTGACCTCGTCAACAAACTGCGCTGCTCCCACAAGGGCGTCGCGACGTCCGGACATGGGAACCGTGCCGGCATGCCCGGTTTCACCCGCGAAGGTGACTGCGATGCGCGTGATGCCGCAAATCCCTGTCACGACCCCAACAGGAAGTGCATTGTCCTCAAGGATCGGTCCTTGTTCGATATGACATTCCAGATAGGCTTTGACCGGAGGAGTTCGCATGGCCAGAGCGCTGGCACGTTCGCTCTCAAGACCAAAGTCGCGCATCGCGTCAGACATGCGGATGCCGTCGACGTCTGCCAGTTCGAATACAGACGGATCAAGCGTGCCTGCCAGCGCGCGCGGACCGATGAGCGCAGTCGGAAAGCGGACACCCTCTTCATCGGCGAAGGCAAGAACACTGATTGCGACGGGAAGGTCGCTCCATCGATCCCGAAAGCGGCGTGCAACAAGACACGCAAGGGCGATGCCCATGATGCCGTCGTAGCGTCCTCCTTGACGCACGCTGTCCTGATGAGACCCGAGCAGGATGAGTGGCTTGGAGCCCGCGTTTGGGGAGCGTCCCACCAACGTTCCCGCCGCATCGAGCGAAACGTCCAGACCCGCATCTTTCATCCAGATACCAATTAATCTATTTGCGTCGCGGTGTTCCCTTGTCCAAGGAAGCCGTGTAACACCCGGTCCTTCCAGCGATGCTTCTGCGATTTCGTGCAGGCGTGCTTGCGCCAACTCTCCGTCCGTCATGATCACCCTTGAATTTATAATGATAAATTGCTTCCTTTGGATAAACTCAAGCGAGCCACTTGGCAAAGGAATTTGATGTCACAGAACCATACCATTGCTACATCCAAGCGTTCGCGTCCTGTCCGGGTCGCTGAAGCCATCAAGGATTGGGTCGTCGAAAAGGGATTACAGCCCGGCGACCGTTTGCCCGGCGAGACCGAATTGATCAAGCGTTTCGGTATGTCCAAAGGCACGATCCGCGAGGCGATGCGGCTCTTGCAGGCTCAAGGACTGGTTGTAACCAAGACCGGTCCGGGCGGTGGCAGTTTCGTGGGCGAGGTGAGCGCGGAACGGGCATATGCGCTGCTGGCCAATTATTTTTACTTCAAGCAGATTTCGATCAACGACATCTATCAGATACGTATCCTTATCGAGCCGGAACTTGCAGCGTCTCTCGCCGGGAGGCTCACGGAAGATCAACTGGGGGAACTGGAAGCGATCATGGCAAGCTACGACGCTCCCGCCAAGGACGCCACCGAAGAAAGGAAGCAGCATGTTGCCTCTTTGAAATTCCACGCCCGGCTTGCTGAATTCGGAGAGAACGCGCTTCTTGGTTTCTTTGTGGATTTCATGACCCAAATCCTTGCAGACCTGACGGTGTATCAGCGTCTTTACACAGAACCCAACGACGAGCTTTGGCGGCAAGGGTATCGGCATCAAAGCAATCTGATATCGGCGCTGCGTTCGGGCGATTGCGAAAGTGCGCGCAGAATCATGAAAGAACACATGCTTATGGCGCGCCGTCTAATGCAAGATCAGGAAGCGGTGGTGATGAAGCGGTTTGTCTCTGAATGAAGAAAAAATTGAAGTCCGTATTGGAAGGCCTCGTCGAGGAGGCACATTCCAGTCAACACTTGGGAAACGTGGCGTCCTACATCCCCCGAATTGGCGAATGTGAATCCCGCGCAAACGGCGTCTGACAGCATGGCTTTGCTTGAACAGAAGGCCGGGCGCCCGCTCAATCCATTCATCAATGCAGATGCGCTGGTGACAACCAACACCATGCTGACCGTGCGTCCGCCAAGTGTCGCGTTGTCGGACTTTTCCGGCTTTGTGCGCGCCGGATCGCAGCATTGATGACGACCTGTGGCACTACAACGGATCGAGAAAATACGCGTATCGTGTGGGCGTGTCTGGCGAAAGTGGCGGCAGCAGCGGTATTTTGATCACCGTGCCTGAGCAAGCATCAATCGCTGCCTGACCTCCCGGGCCTGACCATTACAGAAATTCAAAAGTCGAGACGTGGACGGCCGAGCGGATCGCCGACTACACTGGCTGGTCGGTTTTCTCTAAATAGGGCTCGGCCCGAAACGGGTCATTCAGCGTGGGTACATGGGCCGCCCAGTTTGCGTAGGCCCCGGTCGTCGCTTTGCGGTGCAGCGCATGCAGATCGACAAGTGGATTATTCGAATGATCGATGCGAAGGCTGAGCGGCGCGGCGTCTGGCCTGACAACAAGGAGCGCAGCGGACAAAAGACCCCGGCTGTCACCCCCGGCCTTCGCGGCTGCATCAAGCGCGCTCAGCAGGCGCACATCGAAAGGTTGCTCGGATTTGAGAAATCCGGCGAGACACGCATCCAGCACCGCTTCGGACTCCAGTAGGTTACCGGCGACAATGGCGTGGCGCGCCTGGCGAACGCCCGCAACCTGAATACTTGCGGCTCCTGTAAAGGCAGCCGTTCCGCCGGTTTTATCCAGTGCCGACAGTTGCCTTTCATCCCGACCAGTGTCTGCTCCCGTGACGGCATTAACCGCTGTGTCCGCGGCTGCTCCGTCCTTCATGAGCGCGAGAACATCATCTCCCCAAAATGTGGATGGCAGCGATCCCTGAGAAGCACTGAGACCTGATTCGGCATTTCCACGCAAAACCCAGCCTCCGACACAAAGGCTTCCGGTCGCCGCCGCCCCACCGTAAGTGTTTGTATTTTCGTCAAATGCCAAGATTGAGATGGTCACGCGAGCAACTCCTATTATTCAGACTTGAATTTATCATGAAAATTTGGCCTGATGGAATTTATCATGATAAATAGATGCCAAAAAACAGCGCGGAGGTAAAGCACATGTCGCTTCATTCTTTTACTCGCCGGGGGCTTATAGCCGCTGGCACAGCACTGACTCTTGCACTTGGCGGTATATCCGGTGCCGTCGCGCAGACCCCGCCGGGTGTTCTGATTGTCGGCCAAATTGCCGAGCCGAAAGCGCTTGATCCTGCGGCGGTGACGGCGGTCAACGATTTCAGAATACTGATGAACGTCTATGACGGTCTTGTTCGTTACAAGGACGGCACGCTTGAAGTTGAGCCTGCCTTGGCGACCGGTTGGGATGTCAGCGCAGACGGCAAAGAGTACATCTTTACACTTCGTGAAGGCGTAACATTCCATGATGGCAGCACCTTTGACGCCGACGCGGTCAAATTCAACTTCGACAGAATGCTGGATGAAAACCACCCGTTCTATGATACCGGACCGTTTCCGCTGTCGTTCTTCTTTTCCGCAGTAGAGAACGTAGAGGTCGTTGACGACTTTACCATCAAATTCACGCTTAATGCGCCTTATGCACCGTTCCTGTCGAACCTCGCGTATCCAACGGGCTTGATCGTCTCGCCAGCTGCCGTCGAAAAGCATGGCGCGGAATTCGGTCGTAATCCGTCTGGCACGGGTCCGTTCAAGTTCGCCGAATGGCGCTCTAGCGAAGCCGTGATCGTCGAGGCGAACCCTGACTATTGGGACGGCGCCCCGTCGCTTCAAGCCGTCGTTTTCCGGCCGATCACTGACGCCAATACCCGCACGGCAGAGATGCTCGCGGGCGGTATCGACCTGATAGTCGAGGTTCCACCTGTCGCCCTGAGCGAGTTCCAGGGCGACGCCTACACCGTTCATGAACAGGCCGGGCCGCATGTGTGGTTTCTAATACTGAACGCAAAAGAAGGCCCCTTCGCGGATGTCCGCGTCCGTCAAGCGGCAAACTACGCCATCAACAAGGAAGCCATCGTCAACGACGTGCTTGAAGGCACAGCCGAGGTTGCCGCAGGCCCCACACCGCCGGCCTTTGCCTGGGCCTACAATCCTGATCTGGAGCCCTATCCGTACGATCCCGACAAGGCACGCGAACTGATTGCCGAAGCCGGTATGGAGGGCGCAGAGCTGACGTTTTATGTGACCGAAGGTGGCTCGGGCATGCTGGACCCGATTGCGATGGGCACGGCGATGCAGGCCGATCTGGAAGCGGTCGGGTTCGACGTGAAAATCGAGACTTATGAGTGGAACACATTTCTTGGCAACGTGAATCCGGGGCTCGAAGGCAAGGCCGATATGGCGCAGATGGCGTGGATGACAAATGATCCCGATACGCTGCCGTTTCTTACGCTGAGAACATCCGCATGGCCGGATCAAGGCGGTTTCAACTCGGGCTATTATTCCAACGCGAAGGTGGATGAGCTTCTTGAAGCGGCTCGTGCTGCCACGGATCAGAACGAACGTGCGGCACTTTATAAGGAGATGCAGACCATTGTGCAGGAAGATGCGCCCTGGGTGTTCGTGGCCAACTGGAAACAGAATGCGGTGACCAGTGACCGCGTCGAAGGTTTCTCGCTTCAGCCGTCCTTCTTCCTGCTTCTCGACGATGTCGTGAAGAACTGATCCGTCCAGAGAGGGAAGAGCCACGGGCTCTCCCTCCCGCCCCTATCAACATACGGAGCAATTGATGACCGGATACATCCTGAAGCGCTTGTTGTCGGCGATTCCCGTACTTTTGGGGATCACGGTTATCGTCTTTCTTATAATGGCGATGATCCCTGGCGATCCGGCGACCGCTATCCTTGGGTCTTATGCAACGCCCGAAAACGTCGAAAAGCTGAACCGCGAGCTTGGCCTCGACAAGTCGCTGGTGCAGCAGTATTTCATCTGGCTCGGCAATATGTTGCAAGGAGACTTCGGAACATCCTTTGCCCTGAACCGCCCCGTCATCGACGAAGTTCTTGAGCGTTTCAATGCAACTTTGATCCTGGCCGGCACCGCTTTTCTGCTGTGTTCTGTTTTCGGTATTGTTGCTGGCGTTATCTCTGCCGCCAATCAATACGGGGCGGCCGACAAGGCCATCACTTTTGTCGTCCTGCTTGGCATCTCGATCCCGTCCTTTTTCCTCGGCATGATGATGATTCTGCTCTTTGCCGTGAACTTGCGGGCCTTTCCTGTCTCAGGCATGTGGCCGATCTACGGCGACCGTAACCTTGGTGCTCTGATCAGCCACCTGACACTGCCTGCGATTGCCATGGCAGTGGTTGCCACCGGCGTCATCGCGCGCCTGTCGCGCTCTGCGATGCTCGAGGTTCTGCGGCAAGACTTTATCCGTACGGCCCGTGCCAAGGGCGTTCACGAGCGTGGTGTCATCTGGCGCCATGCACTCAAGGCGGCGATGGTGTCGATCATTCCTGTTCTCGGTATCCAGGCGGGCTTCGTGCTGTCGGGCGCGGTCTATATCGAGATCGTCTTTCAATGGCCGGGTGTCGGCCGAATGCTTGTCGATGCAATCCTCAAACGCGACATTCTGCTGGTGCAGGGCGGTGTCGTCTTTGTCGCGGCCTGCTACGTTTTGTTCAACATCGCCGTCGATGTTGCGCAGAGTCTGCTCGATCCAAGGATCAAGACATGAAGGTGTTTCTAAAACTTCTCGCCCGCAATCGTCTGGCGCTGGCTGGTGGCATCGTTCTGATGCTGGTTGTCTTTCTGGTGCTGATTACACCAATCCTGCCGCTTGCTGACCCCGATGTCACCAACACAGCCAACCGCTTCAAACTGCCCTTCTCGGAAGGCGCGATTCTCGGGACCGATCACCTTGGTCGCGATCTTCTCAGCCGCCTTCTCTGGGGTACGCAACTGAGTCTCGCTGTTGGATTCGCAGCGGCCATTGTGGCCGCGACCCTTGGGGCCACCATCGGCATTATCGCCGGGTATTACGGGGGCCGCACGGACAACGTCATCATGCGCGGTGTCGATATGCTGATGGCGTTCCCATACATTCTTCTGGCGCTGGCAATTGTCGCCGCTCTTGGACCCGGCCTTTTCAACGCACTGGTGGCCGTCGCTGCTGTGAATGTCCCTTTCTTCGCCCGCAACATACGCGGGATCACAGTCGGTATCGCGCATAAGGAATTCGTGGATGCGGCGCGGCTCGCCGGGCTTTCGGATACGCGGATCATCCTGACCGAAATCCTGCCCAACGTGATTCCCGTCATCGTGATCGCCATGTCGACCACGATCGGCTGGATGATCCTGGAAACCGCCGGTCTGTCGTTCCTCGGGCTCGGCAGCCAGCCGCCGCAGGCCGATCTTGGTTCGATGCTGGGTGAGGCCCGCTCGGCATTGATCACCAATCCACATACCTCCATCGTTCCGGGGGTGATGATCCTGATTATCGTCATGTCCATCAATCTTCTGGGCGACGGGGTTCGGGACGCTCTTGACCCGCGTCTGAAGTCCGGTGCCCTCTCGCGGCCCATGGCCGCGACGATGGTCAAGCGCGACGGCCCAGTTCCCGCAGCAACCGGCGACGGGCTGTTGGAGTTGCAGAACTTGCAGACCCAGTTCCATGTGAAAGATCGCGTTTACCGCGCCGTTGGTGGTGTTTCGCTGCATGTCAAAAGGGGCGAATGCCTTGGCATCATCGGAGAATCTGGTTCCGGAAAATCAGTCACCGCGTTATCTGTCATGGGGTTGGTTGCCTCTCCACCCGGTGTCATCAGCGGCGGTGCCGTGCGCTATGACGGCGAAGACCTCATCGGAGCTCCCTATCGTCGCCTACGGGATATGCGTGGCAAAAACGTGGCGTATATCTTTCAGGATCCGCTTGCGACGCTGCATCCGCTCTATCGCGTGGGTGAACAGTTGATCGAGGCGATCCGGGCCCACCGGCCGATTGGAAAAGAAGAAGGGCAGAAAAAAGCCATCGAGCTTCTCGAAGCGGTCCGTATGCCGAATGCAGCCAAGCGTATTTCGGATTATCCTCACGAGATGTCCGGCGGTATGCGCCAACGCGTTGGTATCGCCATGGCACTGGCAAACGATCCCGACATCATCATTGCCGATGAACCGACAACCGCTCTCGACGTGACGGTGCAGGCCCAGATCCTTGCGATGTTGGATGACCTTCGTCGCTCGCGGGGGTTGGCGATTGTCTTTATCACTCACGACTTTGGCGTTGTTGCGCAGCTGTGCGACCGCGTCGCGGTCATGTACGCGGGACGCATTGTAGAAGAAGGGCCGACCGCCTCAATCCTCGACAAGCCTACCCACCCATATACCACGCGCCTCATGGCTTGCGTTCCCCAATTGGGCGAAGGCAAACGACGTCTTGAAGCGATCCCCGGACTGCCGCCAGTGGTCGACAAACTGCCGGACGGGTGCGCATTTGCAGATCGTTGTGAACGTGTGCAGGCCGATTGCCGCACCGGAGAGATCGCACTCGAACGCAAAGGCGACCGCGCGGTGCGGTGTCTGCATCCGGTGACACCCCTACAGGAGGCCGCTGAATGACCGCCGCTTTGAAACTCACGGATCTCTCTAAAACATTCTACCTGGGCGGCACTCTTTTCGGTGGTCCCACGGGATCGGTAAAGGCCGTACATCCCATTACTCTAACGGTCGAACACGGAGATACTCTTGGTATTGTGGGCGAATCCGGCTGCGGAAAATCCACACTTGCTCGTATGCTTGTCGGGTTGTTGAACCCGACGACCGGGCAGATCGAAATCGAAGGAGCAGCGCTGGACAACGCAGACCCGGCGGACTTTGGCAAGCGCATCCAATACGTATTTCAAGATCCGATTTCATCGCTCAATCCGCGCAAGACAATCCGCCAGATCATGGAGGCGCCACTTAAGCGACTCCACGGCATGGACAAGCCCGAGCGAAACAAGCGCATTGCCGAGATTTTCGCCAGTGTAAATCTGCGCGAAGAATTCTTGGACCGCTATCCCCACGAATTCTCAGGCGGACAGGCACAACGGATAGGTATCGCAAGGGCGCTCGCGGCCAATGCACGCATACTCATACTCGACGAACCGGTATCAGCCCTCGACGTATCGATACAGGCCCAGGTCCTTAATCTCTTGGCGGATTTGAAGTCTGAATTCGATTTGACGTATCTTTTCATCAGTCATGACCTTGCGGTCGTTGAAGCTGTCAGTGATCGAATCGCGGTGCTATATTTCGGATCCGTTGTCGAAATCGGTCCGGCCAAAGACATATTTCGCGCGCCACGTCATCCTTACACGAAGCTTCTGGCCGACAGCGCCCCAGTGGTGGGACGCGCCCTGAAGGCGCCCGAAGCCAAAGACACCGAACTGCCCGATCCATTGAACCCGCCCCCTGGATGTTCGTTCGCAGCTCGATGTGCATACGCATCCGAGCGATGCCGGACAGAGGTTCCATCCTTGTCCGAGAGCAACGGTAAAACGTCAGTTGCGTGTTTTCATCCCTTGGGAAACGACTGACCGGACGATCTGATAAACCCGCAATTCAACAGCAGACGGCTTAGCCGTTGAGGAGCCCAAATGTCCGCATTCGACATCGAGTTGAGAGACCGCTTAATCCGCTACTGCGCAATTGACAGTCAGTCTGATCAAGACGGTGCGTCCGCGCCATCTACAGACTGCCAACATGACATGCTGGACCTGTTACAAAAAGAGCTGGTCGAGATCGGTGCAAAAGACGTGTTCAAAACCACCTATGGCACTGTGATCGCAACGATACCCGGAACTGTTGATGGGCCATGTGTGGGATTTCTTGCGCATGTCGATACAGCTCCGCAATTCAATGCCACCGGTGTAAAACCCAGGGTGCTCGAGCGCTACGATGGCGGCACAATAACATTTCCAGACGATCCTGATCTGGCGCTTACACCCGAGGAATTCCCCTATTTACGCGAAAAGATCGGAGACGACATTGTGACAGCGTCGGGGCTGACGCTTTTGGGAGCCGACGATAAAGCGGGCATAGCCATCATTATGACCGCAGCGCGACATCTACTGAACAACCCTGACATCCAGCGGCCCACTCTGCGTTTGGCTTTCACCCCGGACGAGGAAATCGGTCGGGGAGTGGACGACCGGCTGCCAGCCGATCTGGGCGTGGATTTCGCATACACCTTCGATGGAAAAGAAGTCGGGGAAATTGTGTACGAAACATTCTCGGCCGATTTCGCTGTCGTCACAGTGAAAGGCGTTTCCATTCATCCTGGCAACGCAAAAGACCAGTTGGTCAATGCCATTTATCTTGCCTCTAAAATCGTCGACACGCTGCCCAAATCGACGCAGACGCCTGAGACCACGGATGGCCGTCAAGGCTTCATCCATGCCGTCGATATGAAGGGAAACGCTGACGAGATGGTTGTCCGCTTCATCCTGCGTGATTTCGAAATGGACGGGTTAAACGCCAAAGGTGCCCTCTTGCGTCAGGTTTGTGACACAATCGCCGCCACCGAGCCACGAGCGAAGATCGACTGTCAGATCACCCCGCAGTACCGCAACATGAGGTACTGGCTGGAAGATGATATGACGCCGGTAAACCTTGCACGCGAAGCACTTGCTGAACTTGATATAGCAGAGATTTCCGTCCCGATCCGAGGCGGAACCGACGGCTCGCGTTTGACCGAACTAGGGGTGCCCTGCCCTAACTTGTTCACCGGCATGCAAAACATACATGGACCGCTCGAATGGGTCTCTGTGCAGGACATGGCCAAAGCAACAGAGCTGTGCTTGAGTATCGCTGAGCGCTCCGCAGGAGTTACACCGAGTAGACGGTAAGTGGCGCTTAATCCCAGATCGATCCGTGAATTTCATTCGTAGGCGTTTGGCGGTTCGCCGATCTGAGCAGTCTTGGGGAGAGCTATAGGGTCCCCTAGCTGGACAACCCTCTTTCGGTTTGGCGACAGCCGCCGTTGGTGCTGTCTTTCTCACAGCCTTAGGATTTGATGTTGGTATGGGTCAGGACGGCGGCACATGATGGATGCAAAAGATTAAGCGGCAGTTTCAATTGATACGCTTGCCCTCGTGCTCCATCATGGCGAGGCGGTTCGGTTTGGCCCGTGTCTGTCACTGCATACGGCGCGGCCAAGAACAGAAGCGACGAACGACCGGATAGCAGCCGCGCTTGAGACATTTCTCCGCTTGTCATGTGACGCTGTCTCACACGTCAAACTTGGTGCTGAGCAACTCAGACCGGTCTCACGAACCGAGCTGTCGGCGCTCCCCGATCAGCTTCGCACGGTGCCGATTGCGCAAGCCACTGCTCTAAGGTTGCACGGTAGTAAAAATCCTGATGATGCGCATCCAGTGTTTTCTCGACGCTCCTGCCCGCCAGATGGGATGCCCACCCCTGTGGCTTCGTCTCGTCTGGTCTGACAATGGAAATACGTATGGGCCTGGATATGCTTTAATTTTCCAAAACTTGGCGTGTTAGATTTGGATAGATTGAACCGCAACGGAGTCCGTTCTGGCCCCTACAGTGCATTGTCTGAATCAGCATGCAAAATTGACCC
The DNA here is from genome assembly GCF_022678485.1 of Aliiroseovarius sediminis. Lineage (GTDB taxonomy): Bacteria > Pseudomonadota > Alphaproteobacteria > Rhodobacterales > Rhodobacteraceae > Aliiroseovarius > Aliiroseovarius sediminis. The sequence goes on along the minus strand of NZ_JALBYP010000025.1, from coordinate 24,982 downwards.
ACTTGGGTGGGTTATGAGCAAGTGAAATTAACCCACCTGCCACGTTAGCATCCGCGCCGAAGAGCGCGGCGGAAAGAACAGGTGATATTGATAGAAAGTGTATCGAAGATCCGCCGTTGGATAGCGCGGAAGGGTCGCCGCATCCTTTCTGTGGCGTCGGCAACCGGTTTGCCGCGAAACACAGTCACGAAGTGCCTGAAGGAGTGACCGACGGTTACCCACTTCCGCCTATGCCATATCGCAAGCCCTTTGTGGTCGCTTAACCGGGTAACAAATGGGAAAGACCGGCACAGGAAATAACCGAAAACTCTAATCAAGATGGACAAACCGCTTGTATGAAGTGTTTAGAGTTGCCGGTTCGGCTTATGTCGCCATTGAACCAAAGATAATCCAACGGTTGCTTCCGCCTCAAAAAACTTTGCATTCCCGAAGGCGCAGTGAAAATCCGCTGTGACAGATGCTTTTTTGCCAAACCAAACACCGGATCAACATCAGGATTGAAAGGTTCGCCCACTTAATTGTCAAACGTATCAGTCTAAGCTGCAATACTCAAACCTAGGTCAAAACCGAGCGCTTTGCTCAATTTGGCACCTTACAATGCACCCTAAATCGAAGCACTACAAATTTGATATTCCATCTAAGCGCTTTAGCCAAAATAAGTGGCGGAGACGAAGGGATTCGAACCCTCGAGACCCTTCCGGGCCTACTCCCTTAGCAGGGGAGCGCCTTCGACCACTCGGCCACGTCTCCGTCGACCCGTTTAGCTATCTCAAATAGGCGGGGCAAGGGCCAAATGGAAAAAATGTGCAGGTATGGCAAGGTTTGCAGCGTATGAAATGCGTGGTAAAAAGCAGCGTGCGCGTTCTATTGACCCCACGGGCTGCACGCGTTTCAATGTCCGCTGGATACGGCGCATTTTCATAATAAGACACGTCCGGAATCGGGGTTACACACGGTTGGTCGTTTTCATGGCAATCGCAACAGCATGGCGAGGGCCACCTTTCATTGTAGACATAAACAGGAGCCTCCATGACCGCTGAGTTCATGTTGATCGCCTTCACTCTGTTTCTGGCTGGGGTCTTGGCAGTGCCGATTGCATCGAGGTACGGGCTTGGCTCGGTGCTGGGATATCTGATCGCGGGGATCGCAATCAGCCCCATTCTGCATTGGCTGGGTACGGATGTGGTCGCTTTGCAGCATTTTGCCGAGTTCGGCGTGGTCATGATGTTGTTCATTATCGGATTGGGCATGGACCCAAAGACGCTTTGGGCGCTGCGCACCCGCATTTTCTTATTGGGCGGCTTACAGGTCATCGTGACGACTTTGGTCATAATGGCCGTCGCCTTGGCCTTTGGGCTGCAATGGCGCGTCGGATTGGCAATCGGATTGGTGTTGGCCCTTTCCTCGACCGCGATCGTTAATCAGACCTTACGCGAGAAAGGGTTGCTTAAATCTGACGGGGGGCAAGCCAGCTTCTCGGTCCTGTTGATGCAGGACATTTCGGTCATTCCCATTCTGGCGCTGATCCCCCTTCTGGCAGTGCCTGAATTGGCTCAAACCGTACCGCCGACCACCGCCGACGTTACCGCCGCAGTCGACAGTGGTTTGGGCGGGCACAATCTGAGTCTGGTCGACGGGTTGAACGGGTGGCAGACCGCTATGGTCACACTGGGAGCGATTGCGGCGGTGGTCGTCTCTGGCACCTATCTGACCACGCCGGTCTTTCACTTCGTGGCTCGCGCCCGGTTGCCCGAGCTGTTCGTGACCACCGCCCTGATGATGGTGCTTGGTATTGCGATTTTGATGACAATGGTCGGCTTGACGCCCGCCTTGGGCACCTTTTTGGCGGGGGTGGTTATGGCGCGCAGCTCTTACCGACACCAATTGGAAGCCGATATTGACCCGTTAAAGGATATCTTTCTGGGCATATTCTTCATCACGGTTGGTGCCAGCATCGACTTCGGCCTTCTAAGTCAGAACATCGTGCTGGTGCTGGGGCTGACACTTTGCCTGATTGCACTGAAGGCCATCATTCTGGTGGTGTTGGGGCGCGCGTTTCGGCTGCGGCGGGGCGACAAGTGGCTGTTTGCTTTGGGGTTGGCGCAGGCGGGCGAATTCGGTTTCGTGCTGTTGACCTTTACGGTATCCAACGCCGTCATCCCGAAGGATATCGCGGATATCCTTCTGTTGGTGGTGGCCCTGTCTATGCTGATGACCCCGGCGCTGTTCATTCTTTACGACCGCGTTATCGCACCGCGATATTTGAAAGACGACAAACCCGAGGCGGACACGATCGCATCCCACACCCCGATCATCGTCGCAGGCCACGGTCGCTTTGGCGGCATCATCAACCGGGGATTACGGGCCGCCGGACATGATACGACCGTGCTTGATTATTCGTCCGATCACCTGAAACTTCTGCGTCAATATGGGATCACCGTGCATTACGGCGACCCCACCCGCCCCGAGGTCTTGAATGCGGCAGGCATTGAGGATGCGAAAGTCCTTGTCGTCGCAATCAACGAAAGAAGCGCGATCACCAAGCTGACCCGCTATGTATGCGAACATCACCCCCACGTGCATGTCATCGCCCGCGCGATCGACCGTGATCATGTCTATGACCTTTGGTCAGTTGGCTGTCGCGATGTCATCCGTGAAACCTATGACAGCTCATTACGCGCCACACGATCCGCGTTCGAGGCTCTTGGCTACAGCCGGATTGCGGCTGAACGCATTGTATCCGAATTCGACATCTCGGATCGCGAAGTCATGCTGGAACTGGCCGAGCTGCACAATATGGACACACCCACCTTTGAAAACGAAGCTTACATGAAGCGAGTCAAAGAAATGGTGAAAATCTGGGAACAACAATTGGCGGGCCGCGTCTCAGAAGTACGCAACAACAGCGACCAACCACCAGACAAGAACTGAGCGTGGCAGATTCACGCAGCCGGTGGACGACAACGAGCAGGGCAGGTATTATGCGCGCCGGAACAGGTTAGCCCGCTGCGGACGTGGTGCCAGTTTAAGGGAACACAAAGTGCCACATGAGAAATACAAGATACTTGCGCGCAATTCTCTTTTGATGCGCGCCCTGCCCGACGTGCATGTGGATGCGATCCTGTCGCAAGCCACATGGCGGCATTACGAGCGTGGTGAAACCCTGTTCATGCAGGAAGACCCCGCCGACGCAATCCACATCGTGCTGGACGGGTGGGTCAAACTTTACCGCATGACCCGCGGTGGCACCGAAGCGGTTGTCAGCGTTTTCACCCGCGGCGAAAGCTTTGGCGAAGCCGTCGCTCTGCGCAAGCTGCCCTACCCCGTGTCCGCCGAAGCCGCCACTGGCTGCGAAATCATGCACATTCCAACCAACGTTCTGGTTCAGATCGTGAAGCAGGACCCCGAAGTCGCGCTTTCGATCCTGTCCTCGACCTTCACGCACTTGCATGGATTGGTCACACAGCTTGAACAGCTCAAAGCCAAGACCGCACCGCAGCGCGTGGCTGAGTTTCTGTTGGGCCTGTGTGATGGGTCGCCGCAAGATTGCTCGATCAAACTACCTTATGACAAGGTGCTGATCGCCGGACGTCTGGGTATGAAGCCGGAAAGCCTGTCGCGTGCGTTTTCCCGACTGGGCACCTTCGGTGTGAAAATCGACAAAAGCCGCGCGATCATCGACGATGTGCAGATGCTGCGCGATTATGCCGGAAACGATGGGTAGACGCCCTGCGGACCTGCTATGCCAGCGGTCCCTATTAGGTCGGCAGAATGATCCCAACCAGTGAAAGGGGCAGCGCTGACCTATGACGGCAAGGGGCGCTGCAACTCTGGTCTGGTCAACGTCCTGACGTTGAAGCAGGCTGATTTGCGGGGCACAACAGAACAAGCGATCCGCAAAACTTGGCCGCCCTGCTTCGTGCGCTGTCCGGTCGCTTTGCGCAAGGGTGCTCAGGTTACGCCAGCGCAGCCACAATCGCGTCCAACCCATCACCCAGGGCGGCCGGGCCGGGCTGCAGGATTATCGAGGACTTGATCTCGATAATCCGGTCGTCGCGCACCGCAGGAATTGCCTCCCAGCCGGGGCGGGCCGAGATTTTTTCTGGCCGGACCTTCTTGCCGCACCACGAGGCAAGAATCACATCCGGCGCGGCGGCAATCACCTGATCCGAATTGACAATGCGATCACGGGCGGCCCCTTCGCCGACTAAATCGGGGAAGGCCTCGTGACCGCCTGCGATCTCGATCAACTCGGACACCCATTTGATGCCGGTGATCATAGGATCGTTCCATTCCTCGAAATAGACTTTCGGACGCGGCTTGCCATCCGCGCGCGCTGCGATGCCCGCCAGACGCTGTTCATAATGATCGGCCAGTTTGTCGGCACGCACGCCCTGCCCCACCATTGCGCCCAGATGCCGGATCATCGCAAGGATACCCGCAAGATCGCGCTGGTTATAGCCCATGACGGCAACGCCTGCGCGCAGAAGATCGGCGGCAATGTCGGCTTGCAGGTCCGAGAAAGTCAGGACAAGGTCGGGTTCCAACGCCAGAATCTTCGGAATATCGGCCGATGTAAAGGCCGATACCCGCGGCTTTTCACGCCGAACACCTTCGGGGCGCACGGCATAGCCTGACACGCCAACGATGCGGTCTTGCTGGCCTAGCAGATATAGGGTTTCAACCGTTTCTTCGGTCAGGCAGATGATACGCTCAGGCGGAAATTTCTTCATGTGTATGTTGGTTCGACGGGGAAAGCCCCGCCGAAACATTCCTTTCAGGATATCGTTCATGATACTTGGTGACTCGCATCAAGGCCGTTGCGGCTTGATGATCATGGATCAATGAAGCTGCCGCCGCGCCTTCGCCCCCCCGCGTCGGTGCGGTTTGGGCAGGTTCAAGCGCAGCGGTGTGGGTGGCATCCGTGTCGCCTCGGTCAACAGATCGCAGAACACCGCGACCGAAACCGATGCGCGTCGCAGCGGCGCGGCCTGAGCATGTGCCACCATAGCGCAGCGGTGAAAGTCACTGTCGCCCGGCAAAAGACTTAGCCATTCAATGAAGCCAAGCTGCCCCAGTTCGGTCGCCCTGCCCTTGTCGGGATGGCTACAGTGAAGCTGGTGAAGAATTCGATGAAGATGCATGGCGCCCTCCGCGCATGGGGTGAGGAGGCGCAGGAAATCTGAGGTTTCGCGGCGGGGCCGGTCAGTCATCACAATGCTCCATGCCGGACTCCCCGCCCGGGTTAAGTTGGGTTGCGATGGCAGGTCTCCTGACTTGCGGGTCCGTGCCGAATACGAACCTTCCCGGACTATTTGGCCCAGTGGCGCTCTTCGTATCGGCTCACCGCTTACAGTTGCGGGGGCAGTCACGGACTTGGGTGCATATGCACACCGCACCGTGTTCCCTTTAAATCCCGCGCCGGCAATCCGGTTTGGGAACCATCCCCTTATCGGTAGCCATTTTCAAAGGCACCTGTCAACTGCGGCGAGACGGGTCGCGCAAGATCAGCCCGTTACCGCAATGACCACGCGTGGTGCTGGTAAATCAATCGGGTCACGCAACCAGCATGCGAACGCCACGCGCTTGAAGCGCATCGGCTAGAGACATAGCCGGTCTTTGGTCGCTGATCAGGGTGCCCACAGCATCAAGCTTCGCCACTCGTTCCATATGGGTCAGGCCGAATTTGCTGGCATCCATCAGGAAATGACACTTCGCGCTTTGGCCCATCATGGCGCGTTTGACCGCAGCGAATCCGGCAACCGCTTCGGTTACGCCCGCCTCGCTTAGCCCAGCGGCGCCGATAAAGCAGGCGTCGACATTGTAGCCCGCCAGATAGTCACCCGTTTCGGTGCCGATAACGGCAGCCTCGCGCGGCAAATAATCACCCGGTGCCAGACGTACGGTCGATGCGGGGCTTTGCCCTAGAATCATCGCCACTTGCAAACTGTTGGTGACTACCGTCACGCGGGTTTGCGCGAAGGCCAGAAACCGCGCAAACTCCATCGTCGTAGCGCCTGCATCCACCATGATCGACGCACCGTCCGCCACGAGCGAAGCTGCAAAGCGCCCCAGGCGTTCGCGTTCGGCAACACGTTCATGGCGGCGTTCGTCAAGGTCACGATGCGCGCCCGCATGATGCGCAGACGCACCTCCATGGGCGCGTTGCACCAGGCCTTCACGCCCCAGATCCTCGATATCGCGACGCACTGTTTCGGTGGTTACACCGAATTGTCTGGCCAGTTCTGCGACCCGGACATGGGGTTTCAACTTCAGCTCCAGCAGAATCTGGTCGTGTCGCTCCTGCTTCTTATATCGCCGCTTGGTCAAGGGTCTGCCGCTCCCAAGGTATCGCCATCGTAGCCAGTCCAGCCATAGGTTTACTTTGGATTTCCAAAATTTCCAGAGAATTTATCTTGCATATCGCAAATATCGGTGGTGTCATCGCTTGCGACTGAGCCCGGCGAGCCGGGCCCAGACACGACAAACTGGGAGGAATAAAAATGCACAAACAAACAGCATTGGGAACATCGTTGCTGGCGGCGGCCGCCTTGGTCGCAAGCGCGGCGATGGCGCAGGACGAAATGGCGGCGCTGGACAGCCAATACACGGATGCAGACGGCGATCTGGTCGCCGACGCGCCGGCGGACGAAAGCGCGCTGAAAAATCCCGACACGCTCGTCTTCGCCTATACGCCGGTGGAAGACCCGGCGATTTACGAAGACATCTGGAACCCGTTCATCGAACATCTTGAGGAAGTGACCGGCAAGGACGTGCAGTTCTTCGCCGTGCAGTCAAACTCGGCCGAGGTCGAAGCGATGCGCTCGGGCCGTCTGCATATCGCAGGCTTTTCCACTGGCCCCACGCCGTTTGCCGTAAACCTTGCCGGTGCGGTGCCCTTTGCGATCATGGGCGGGGATGACGGGCAGTTTGGTTACAAGCTGCAAATCTACACGCAAGCCGACAGCGATATCAAAGAAGTCCCGGATATGGCGGGCAAGCGCATCGCGCACACCTCGCCCACGTCGAACTCGGGTAACCTTGCGCCGCGCGCCCTGTTCCCCGATCTTGGCGTTGTGCCCGATCAGGACTACGAAGTGACCTATTCCGGGTCGCATGACCAGTCGATGCTGGGCGTCGTGGCAGGTGACTATGACGCGGCCCCGGTGGCATCCGAGGTTGTCGACCGGATGGCCGAACGCGGGCTTTATGACCCCGAAGATGTGCGCATCGTGTGGGAAAGCGACCCCTTCCCGACGACGTCCTATGGCTATGCCCACGATCTGGCACCGGAGTTGAAAGAGAAGATCGAAGAAGCCTTCTTCAGCTTCGATTTCGCAGGCACGGCCTTGGGCGAGGAATTTACTGGCGTCAGCAAGTTCATTCCGATCACCTATAAGGACCAGTGGAAAGTGATCCGCCAAATTCAACGGGCAAATGGCGTCGAATACACGCCCGAAGGCCTCGCGGCGGAATAAGACCTGCATGTCCGGGGCCGGTGCAATGGTATCGGCCCCATCAAGGAGTCAGCATATGTTGAAAATCACCGACCTGGTCAAACGCTACGGCAAGGGCGACCCGGTTCTGAAAAACCTCGACCTGACGATCGAGGGCGAAAGCGTCGTGTCCATCATCGGCTCGTCGGGAGCAGGAAAGTCAACGCTTCTGCGCTGCATCAACCGACTGGTGGAGCCGACCTCGGGCAGTATCGTGTTGAACGGAACCGAACTGACCACCCTGCAAGGCCGCGAGCTACGTGCCGCCCGGCGCAAGATCGGGATGGTGTTCCAGAGCTTCAATCTGGTTGATCGGTTGACGGTGATGGAGAACGTGCAGTCAGGACGGCTGGGCTATATCTCGACTTGGGCGGCGGTTATGCGGCGCTATCCTAAGAAAGACATTCGCCGCGCCTTTGAGTTGATGGAGCGGGTCGGCATCGCCCATTACGCGGACAAGCGCGCGGATGAGCTGTCAGGCGGTGAACGGCAACGCGTCGGCGTGGTACGGGCACTGATGCAAGACCCCGAAATCCTGCTGGCGGACGAACCGACCGCGTCGCTGGACCCCAAGACGTCCGAGCAGATCATGGGATTGCTGCGCGATCTGGCCGGCGAATTGAAACTGCCAGTGCTGATCAACATCCACAACGTGAATGAGGCCAAGATTTACACCGACCGCATCGTCGGGATGCGCTATGGCCGGATCATCTTCGACGACAAACCCGACAGCCTTGATCAAGAAGCAATGGACCAAATCTATTCCGGCAGCCCCCATGCCGATCGCAGCACGGACATGAAAGAAGCGTCATGAGCGATGCCCCCGACACATGGCGCAAACCGCCCTTCATTGCCAACCGTTGGCTTCGTTGGGCCGTTTATCTTGGTGTGATCACCTATATCGTCTGGGTGGGCGCCAGCATGCCGATCAACTGGGAACGGGTCGCCGACGGCTTGGGGCGGGCCAAGCGGATTTTCGGCGGCGCCTTCCCCCCCAGTTTCGAACGCAGCGGGCTGTTGATCGACGGGTTTCTGGAAAGCCTCAAGATCGCGCTGCTGGCCACGGCGGGTGGTGTGGCATTGTCGATCCCGATTGCCTTCATGGCCGCACGCAATATCGCACCCTTGCCGATCTATTACCTTGGGCGGGCGATCATCATCATCGCGCGCAGCTTTCACCCGGTGATCGTCGCGATCATCTTCGTGAAGGCGGTGGGCTTTGGCCCCTTCGCTGGCGTGCTGACCCTGATTGTTTACTCCATCGGCTTCGTCGCCAAAATGCTGGCCGAACGGATCGAGGAAATCGACTTCGGCCAGGTCGAGGCGATGCGCGCTGCCGGTGCGCCCTATCTCTCGACTTTAGTCTACGCGATCTTCCCGCAGATCATGCCGCGCCAGATCGGCCTGTCGATCTATCAGCTTGATTCCAACCTGCGCGCATCGGCGGTGGTGGGCATCGTCGGTGCGGGCGGGATTGGCGCGACACTTGCCAACGCCTTCGGGCGTTATGACTATGACTTCGCGCTGGCCATCACCATTGTCATAGTGGGTGCGATCCTGATCTCGGAAGGGGTCAGCGGCATGATAAGAAAGCGCATCGGATGAGCACGATTGCCGAAAAATTCGGGCGCGAGGACTGGTCGCGGTTCACCTTCAAGCAGCGAATGCAGCGATATGCGGCTTTCGCCCTCAGCGCTCTGCTGCTGGCTTGGGCGCTGGGTTCAATTGATGTGATCTGGGTTTGGGTCTGGGACGCGCCCGAGCAGATGGGCGACCTTCTGGGCCGGATGTATCCGCCCGACCCCAGCAATTTGGGCGCCATCCTGCGCGTGCTGCTGGAAACGGTGAACATCGCCACGTTTGCGACGGCGCTTGGCGTCGTGGTGTCCCTGCCCGTCGCTTATCTGGCGGCGCAGAACACCACCCCCAACCGCGCGACCCTGTGGCTGGGGCGGTTGATCCTTGTCACCTCGCGTTCGGTGAACACGATCATCTGGGCGCTGCTGTTCGTGGCGATCTTCGGCCCCGGCGTGGTGGCCGGAATTCTGGCCATCATGTTCCGGTCCATCGGCTTTATCGGCAAGCTGCTGGGCGAGGCGATCGAAGAGATCGACAAACGCCCCGTCGAGGCGCTTGAGGCCACCGGCGCATCCCGTTTCAAGGTGATCGTCTATGCGATCATCCCGCAAGTCATGCCGACCTTCTGGGCCGTCGCAATCCTGCGCTGGGATATCAACCTGCGCGAATCCACCGTGCTGGGCCTGGTCGGCGCGGGCGGGATCGGCATCATCCTGCAGGGCGCGATTGATACGTTCAACTGGCCCGAAGCGGCGATGGTTCTGCTTGCTATCCTTGCGCTTGTGGTGCTGGGCGAGGTCGTGTCGGCCTTCCTGCGCCGCCGCATCTTGTAAGGGCGCGCGCCGTGGATCAGATGATGACAACAGACGCCGACACTGCGTTTGACGCTTATGTTTCTGTCCGTCACCGACTGCCCGACGCCACGTTCGACACACAACCCAAAATCGCCTTGTCACTGGAAAACATTGTGGCCCCGTTCGACCTGATCCTGTTCGATGCTTACGGCGTTCTGAACGTAGGCGAGACGCCGATTGACGGCGCGGCAGACAGGATCGCCGCCCTTCGCGCAATGGGCAAGCGGGTCATGGTAGTGTCTAATTCCGCCGGGTATCCCAAGTCGCGGATGATGGGGCGCTACGAGCGTCTGGGTTTCGATTTCGGCCCCACCGAGGTCGTCACAAGCCGCGAAGCGCTGCTGGCCCATCTGGCCGACGCACCGCCGCTGAAGTGGGGCATGATGCTGAACGCCGCCAACGGCACCGACGACCTGACCGGCATCGACGCGTATGTTCTTGGCGATGACCCCGCCGCCTATGATGCGGCCGAGGGCTTTTTGCTGATCGGCGCTGATGGCTGGACCGATGCGCGGCAAGCGATGCTCGACGCGTCCCTGCGCGCGCGTCCCCGCCCTGTCATCGTGGGGAACCCTGACATCGTCGCCCCCCGCGAAGGCGGGTTGTCGCGCGAACCGGGCTTCTTTGCGCACCAACTGGCGGACGCCACTGGCATTGCACCACGTTTTCTGGGCAAACCATTTCCCGAGATTTTCGACCTGGCGCTGGCGCGCCACGACCCCGCCCTACCCCCAGCCCGCGTTTTAATGGTGGGCGACACGCTGCACACCGACGTACTGGGCGGACGACACATGGGCTTTGCCACGGCGCTGGTGATGGACCACGGGTTGTTGGCTGGCATGGACGCAGGCGCAGCCATCGGCCGGTCAGCAATCACGCCTGATTTCATCATCAACCAGATATAAGTCCAACGCAATCAATAGCGCCTGACCCACTGAACTGAAAGACCGCATAGGGTCACCAAGGGCAAGGCACCACTGCCGCAGAGGTGTCTGCCTATATCGTCATGGCCGAGATGCGCAAGTTCGGACAGGAAACGGACGAGGTCGTGGGCCCCTCGCCGAATGAAGACGTGCGCATCCTGAGCAAACTGGGCGGCACGGCAACTTGGTTGAGCAGGCCTGCCTCCACCGCGACCAACTGCAACGCGCACGCACCACCACCATCACCACAGGCAACCTTGCCTAAGAGACCATCTAGCGCACCTTCGAAAGCCAAACGGAATGGACCGCCGACCTAAACCTCGACAAGGAGAACAAGGGATTCATCGTAGAATATCTTGATGGTGACAGCCGCCTGCAACACTTAACCGCGCCAAGTTTGTTGAAGGCGGATTTGTGTTCATTAAGCGGCGGTGTCTGATCGTTCCAGAGCTGCGTAGAAGTTTGCGTCGGCTTCTGCTGGCGGGGTATTTCGGATAGGTTCCAGAGGGCAGCGGTTGTTGAACCAGTCGATCCCTTGGAGGGTAGTGTGTTCAACGGACTCAAAGCTGCGCCAAGGACCACGTCGGTGGATGACCGCAGCTTTGAACAGGCCATTGTTGATCGTATCAGCCAAGGTGTTGTCATTAGACCCCCCCGACGCTTCCAACGAAAGCGTGCGATTTTGGCCTCTACCAATGGCTCGGTATACTTAATCGTAAACATTGCATTCGCGCTTCGAGTAGATGCACCATTTGATCCTGGGCTGACCTGCGTTGATGGATAGCCTGTCCCAAGGCACCCAGCACAAAGCCTGCGTGTGCTGTGCGGCGGGCACACCAACCAATGATCCGGCGCGCATATCCAACAAAGACAGCGATGGTGGCTTGGGGGCATCGGAGAAATTCCCAGTTCGGTCTCATCCACGTCGACCTGACGCGCCAACGCTACCGGCATGGGGGGAATATGGCTTTGGCGGTGGTCCGGCCCAGCGCATTTTTCCCGAAAAACAGAATGGTTATCCCCGATTTGCGAAACTTGTTCCAATGCAAGGATAGCAGCTTGGGTAACGTTCATAAGGTCGGAGGGTGGCGAGACGCTATCGCAACCGCAGCCACCGGCAAGACGAACGAGGTGTATCTGCCGCTTCTTATTTGTCTGTCGGGGGATCAGAGTGAGAGGCCGGATATACCGGCCTCTCGTTTTTGTTTGCCAAATCAGGTCGCAGCGTCGGCCGCGTTCTTCATCAGGTAATCCATGACCAGATCTCGTTCGCCTTGTTCAAGACCGGCCCGTTCGAACATGGACGGCACATGCCCTTCCATTGCTGCTTCGTCTAGTGCGTCACATCGCGCGGGGCGTGGCAAACGGTGCAGCGTTCGAAGAACATTTTTTCACCGGGGGTCATGTCGGCGTAAAGTGCCTCGGTCAGCGCTTCCAGACGTTCGGCCCCAACGGCTTCGTCATCGATGGCTGCAATTTCCATGTTCTCGATGATGGCCGGTTTTTCATAGGCCATGTTCGGACCTTCGGCGTCTTCACATTTGCGCATCTCGCACAGCACGGTGTTCGCTGTGGTTGCCTGCGCCAGCCCCGAGGACCGCTGCGTCGAGGTCAGGAAGTTGACCAGACCCGAGTTGCAACGCCCCTTGCTGTCAAGCGACGGCCATGCCCCTTCATAGAGCGAGACCACACCCGGCATGATGTCATCGCTGATGACAGCCCCGACGATCACGGTGCCGCGATCGTTGTAAAGTTCGACCAGATCACCATTTTCGATGCCGCGGTCGGCAGCATCTTGGGTGTTGATCCGAACCGGCTCGCGGCCCTGGATCTTATAGAGACCACGCAGTTTCTCGGATTGGTCCATCTGGCTGTGCAGGCGGTACCACGGGTGAGGCGAGACGACATGCAGCTGCCCTTCTTTCGCGTTGCCGAGATACTCGTGTTTTTCCATCCAGACCGGCATACCGGGGCAATCCTCGATATCCATGCCCGAAATGCTTTCCGAGAACATCTCGATCTTGCCGGAGTCGGTGTGCAACGGTGTGCCTTCGGGGTCTTAGTAAAACGCGCCGTGGCGGGTCCACTTGCGGGCCGCATCCGGCACCGGCATCCGAGCATAGCCTTTTTCCCAGAATTCTTCGAACGGCACCTCTTGTGCAGCGCCAGAAGCTTCGTAGGCAAGCTTGATGTGATACATCTTGTCTTCACCTTCGGTGAACTGCATCCAGAGACCCAGTTTGTCGGCGAGGCCTCCGAAGATTTCATAGTCGGGCAGGCTTTCGCCAACCGGCTCGATCACCTTCTTCATCGTATAGATCTTGTCGTTCGAGTAGGTCCCGCCCGACGTGATGTCGTCCTGTTCCAGCGTCGAGGCGGCTGGCAGAACGATGTCGACCCAACGGGTTGCCGCCGTCCGCCAGACGTCAACACTGACGATGGTTTCGACCTTCTTGACGAAGTTGCGCCCTTGGCTCATGCCCACCGGTGTGCGGTTGCCGCCCTGCGGCATGCCGTCGTTGCCATAGTGCCACGAGAAGCCAACGCCCGAGCCCGGTTTGCCGATCTTGCCGGTCAGAGCCTGAAAGTTGACAAGCGACCAATAGGCCATTTCGCCGTGCTGCGTACGCTGAATGGCCCAAGAGCCGGCAACCTGCGTGTTAGACGTGGCAAGCCGTTCGGCCAGTTCCTTGATCTTGGCCTCATCAATGCCAGTGATGGCTGCTGCCCAAGCCGGTGTTTTCGGCGTGCCGTCGTCTTCGCCATTGACATAAGCGATCCACTTGTCGGCGCCGACGGTGTATCTGTCCATGTATTCGCGGTCTTCAAGACCGTTTTCCAGAACGTGATAAGCCATGGCAAGGAACAGCGCGGTATCGGTATTGGGAACGATCTTAAGCCATTCGGCGTCAAGGTATTCGTCCGATGCTGTCCGCTGCGGGTTGATCGAGATGAACTTGACGCCCGCATCGCGAATGTGTTCCCAAGGACCGTACATGCCGTGGTCAGCCACACGATATTCGACGCGGTTGTTCTTGATCGGGTCACAGCCGACCAGCACGAAGACCTCGGTATTGTCGCGGATGACTTCCCAAGCGGTCTGGCCGGAATAGACCTCCATATCGTCGATCACTCGGGGCAGAAGGACCTGACCGGCACCGGCCGACCAGTCGCCAGCGGTGTTGGTGCAACCGCCGATCAGGTTGATCGGACGACCCTGAAGCACGTTGGGGCGGAACGAACCAGCGTTCGACCAGCCGCCATAGGACGAGCTGAAGATGGCTTCGTTGCCGTGGTTTGTGGCGGTGTCCAGCAGGGCTTTGGCGGCCAAGCTCCAAGCCGTGTCCCAATCGACGCGGACATATTCTTCCTTGCCGCGCAGTTCCGGTTTGGTGCCGCCGGGTTCCCAGCCTTCCAAATAGGATTTGCGCACCATCGGATAATCAGCGCATCCAATGCCGGGCGCATGTTTGCGTTGAGTTCCGAATAGATGTCCATAATACCCGACGTTATCCTGAGACGGGCAAGGTCGGTTTCCGCCTCGATCACGGCGTCCAGCCGTGCGCCGACCCGCGCGATCTCTAGCGTTTGTTCTGTAAGTCGCCGGGCAAGCCGAAGCGCCTCGTGACCGTTTCTTGCCACCTGCGCGACAATCACGCCCGCCCGTATTTCCAACGCAGGCTCTGGCGGCATTGGGCTTATAGCTGCAAGCTCTTGTGCACCGGCTTCGATGTTTTTCACCGTCGCCTGAAGGGCAACAGTAATGCGGTCAAGATCTTCGCACGTGTCCGCCTGAACAAAAGCCGTGGCAAGCGTTCCAACCACCTCAACTGATGCACCTATCCGACTCACCAGTTCCATCGCTGGCAGGCTGGTCTGAATCAGATCACCATGAGTGCGCACCAAGTAGCGGTTGACGCCAATCGCAGCCACACCCACCATGATGGCCAACGCCGCCATGGCAGAAAGGATCTGTATCAGCCGCGTGTCAAATCTCGTTCGTTTTATAAAAAGACATTACGGGGCAGCCGCGGTCTGTTTAATCGTGGCCCTCGCGCTTTGTGGCGCACTTTGGTCCCCGGCAGCGGCCGCCGGGACCGCTTGAAAAAGGATTGCGCGACGGTCTTGTCGACAGCGCGGTCACAATTTTCGACGTGTTCGGCGCAGATACCGGCATTCGGCAACAATTGAACTTGGTCGAAACCGCGCTCAACGTCATCCTGACGCTGATTATCTGATCGGCAGCGCTCCCGCTGTTGAGGCCGCCATCGGGTTGCGTGCAACCAGGACCGATCTGCCGCAACCCTTGTTGCTTTCCACCTATATCAGCCACACGATTATGCGTGGCTTGATGAACGGTCGGGTTGTGGCTGCGTCTTTTGATGACCCGACTTTGCAAGGTGTCATGGCGATCCGGCAGGCCGCGACGCTGAATGGGATGTTTGTATCCTCAACCCCAATTGGTCCAGACATCAAGCTACTGACCCCTGCAGATGAAACCCTAAATCAAATACAGATTTCACCAGCGGATTATTTTCCAACCATTCGTTGAAGCGTTTCGACATGATGCGGTGCGCGTCGCCACGAACAGCGGCTTTACATGCCCTCAGGTTTCCGCTGATTTGGGTGTTGGGCTTTCGACCCTGAACAAGTGGGTTCAGAAGCACCAGCATGATGATTTGAAGTCGGGACCTCATGAAGATGTGGAACGGGACAACGAACGCATTTGCAAAGAGGTCCGTCGGCTGCGAGAGGTGAGGGAAGTGATAGAAAAGCGGCGATCTTCTATGCAAGCCAAAGCCCCCTCTCATCGTTGCAAGCAACGACTGCCGGGCAATGGATGATATGGTGATCCGGGCTGATATTCGTGACCAACATCTTCTCAGTCAGCAAAGCTACGGCCGCCCCCGGATGACTGAAGAGTTACAGGAGCTGGGGCGCTCCAACTTCAAATTTGCGGTTTTAAATGTCGAATTTGCCAGTTTTATTTTGGGCAAGCCAGTCGGATACAATCCCACTGATTGCTCAAATGCCCAGCGTGCGCAGGTTTTTTTATGAGCCTTCGCCTGCTGTCACTTTACGGCGTGGCTAGTTATCTTCCCGCAAGCTGGGTTGTCTGACGCATATCACCCAAGTGCGGCAGTGTGACTTGATTTCTGCATGGCTAATGAAAATCACGCGATTTGGGGATCACGCGCACATTTCGAGGATGACCATGTGTGCTGTTTGTTAAGGCATTTTTGACTTCATCAGCCCGCGCCAGCGGGGGCGCCATCATATCATTTGCAAGCCGGTCCAAAGCGTCGCTGCGATCCTTTAATTCGTGGGCAACAACATGGATGACGTCTTCATCCCGCTGCACCATACCGCGCACATCAATAATCCGCGCACCCATTATCACCTTGCGAAACGTCTTCATCACCTTTGGCCAGACCACTAGATTGGCAACGCCCGTTTCATCTTCCAAGGTAATGAAACAAACGCCTTTGGCACTTCCCGGTCGCTGCCGGATCAAGACGATGCCGGCCAGCTTCACGGACTGACCATTGCGCATCTGTTCAAGGTCAGACGTCGCGCGATACCCTTGTTTCTGCATGCTTTTGCGCAGGAATGACATCGGGTGAGCTTTCAGGGAAAGCCGGGTTGTCTGATAATCTGCCACAACATGTTCACAGACGGGCATCTGCGGCAGGTCAAACCGCACTTCTTCGCCTTCGTCCGGTCCTTCGTAAAACAAGGGCAGGTCGGGGGCATCCCGCAAAGCCCGCGCATCCCAAAGCGCCTGTCGCCTGTCCAGCGTCATTGAACGCATTGCATCCGCGGCGGCCAGCTTTCTTATGGTTCTGGCATCGACACAAGCGCGTTTTTTCAGATCGGCCAGATCGGTGAATGGCTGGTCTCGCGCGTCTATGATCCGTTGTGCCATGCCTTGCCGGACCCCATCGACCTGCCGCAACCCCAGACGAACGGCAAAGACACCGGGGCAGACCGGTTCCAACACATTATCCCAATTGCTGAAGTTCACATCGGCAGCGCGAATGGTCGTGTCATGTTCACGCGCGTCGCGCACAATCTGGGCCGGGGCGTAAAACCCCATCGGCTGCGAGTTCAGCAAGGCCGCGCAGAAAACATCCGGGTAATGGCATTTGATCCAACTGGAGACATAGACCAGATGCGCAAAGCTGGCGGCATGGCTTTCAGGGAAACCATAATCGCCAAAGCCTTTGATCTGATTAAAGCAACGGCGCGCAAATTCTGGGTCATACCCCCGCCGGATCATGCGCCCGACCATTTTTTCCTCTAGCGCGCCGATGGTCCCGCGGGATCGGAAAGTGGCCATGGCTTTGCGCAACTGATTGGCCTCATCCGGTGAGAATTCTGCCGCGACCATCGCGATTTTCATCGCCTGTTCCTGAAAAATTGGAACGCCTTTGGTACGTTTGAGAACTTTCTCCAACTCCTGCGGATCATGCCCAAAACCCGGAGAGGGGTATTCTTCAGGCTCTTTCCCGCTTCGTCTGCGCAGGTAAGGATGCACCATATCCCCCTGGATGGGACCAGGGCGCACGATGGCCACCTGAATGACAAGGTCATAGAACTCGCGCGGCTTCAGACGGGGCAGCATGTTCATCTGTGCCCGGCTTTCAACCTGAAACACCCCCAGACTGTCGCCTTTGCACAGCATGTCATAGACGGCTTCGTCGCCTTGTCCGACGCTCGCCAGTGTCAGCTTTTTGCCGTAATGCGCGTCGATCAGGTCAAAGGCTTTTCGGATACAGGTCAGCATTCCAAGCGCCAAGACATCCACTTTCAGGATGCGCAATTCGTTGATGTCATCCTTGTCCCATTCAACAAAACTGCGCTCCGGCATCGCGCCGTTGCCGATCGGCACGGTCTGGGTTAGCGGATGTTCCGTCAGGATAAATCCCCCCACATGCTGCCCAAGATGGCGGGGCATTCCAATCATTTGATCGGCCAGTTTGATGGTTCGCGACATCAAGGGGTCATTCAGGTCAATACCCGCTTCGGCGGCTTCTTTCGCGCCCACTTCGCGCCCCCATGATCCCCATATGGTTTTCGCTAATGCGGTCGTTATATCTTCTGACAATCCCATGACCTTGCCAACCTCGCGCACAGCCATGCGAGGGCGATAGTGAATGACCGTGGCACATAGCGCGGCGCGGTTTCGGCCATACTTGTCATAGATGTGCTGGATCACCTCTTCACGGCGTTCATGTTCGAAATCAACGTCAATATCCGGGGGCTCTTTCCGTTCTTCGCTGATAAACCGTTCAAAAAGCAGGTCATTCTGGGCAGGATCAACGGCGGTGATGCCAAGCACATAACAAACAGCAGAATTAGCGGCAGATCCGCGCCCCTGACAAAGGATGGGTGGGGTGCAATCATGCCGTGCGAAACTGACGATATTCTGAATGGTCAGAAAATACTGCGGGATCCTGAGCTTGGCGATCAAAGCCAATTCCTTCGCAAGATCGGCTCTGACCTTGTTCGGAATACCATCTGGATAGCGTCTTTGCGCACCTGTCCATGTCAATTCTTCCAGATATTCCTGTGGCGTGCGCCCTTTTGGCACGGTTTCCTTGGGATATTCATAGGATAATTCACGCAAGTCGAAATGACACGCATCCGCAACCTGTCGAGTGGCCTGGATGGCATGGGGCCAGTCGGCGAAAAGCATCTTCATTTGCGCAGGTGACTTCAAATGTCGCTCGGCGTTGGCGTTTAGAAGAAACCCTGCCTTGGCGATTGTCGTCTTGTGCAAAATACAGGTCATCACATCCTGCAACGGGCGCCGATCCGGTGTGTGATAATGCACGTCATTCGTCGCCAGAATGGTCATTTTATTCGCCTTTGCCAGCATATCCAGCCGGTTGATCCGCATTCTGTCGTCTCCGCGATACAGATAGCTTGCAGCGATATGTTTCAGCGTCGGCAAGGCGCGTTTAAGGCGGCGTAGGTTGGTGCTGAAATATTCCAGATCGATGCCGGGGATCGCGATAAGCTGAATATCGGCGCTGTGGTTTGCCAGATCATCCAATGTGATGTCACAGTGACCTTTGGCCTGCCATGTTCCATCCGGCGTATGCATCTTTCCTTTGGAAAGCAGCGCGCATAGCCGCCCATACGCTGCACGATTGCGAGGGTAGGCAAGGAATTCTTCGTCAGTCGTAAGCTGCAATCTGCACCCGATGACCGGGCGAATATTGGCTTTCAACGCTTCGGAGTGAAAACGCACGACACCTGCCATCGTGTTCAAGTCGGCACAGCCCAAAGCGTCATAGTTCTGCGCCCAGGCGGATGCAGCCAGATCCACCGCGTCCGATGCCCCCCGCAAGAAGGAAAAACAGGTCGTCACGCCCAGTTCGACGAAATCCGCCCGGGCGTTGGGCGTGAAGCCGCCCCCCGTCAGGGTGCGTCGTGGGTGCTGGTTGTCCATCTCAGGCATATGCCGGTCTCATCATGCGAAAAATCCATGAACAAACCAACGTGGATCACCGCCGCGCCCATCTGTGTGCAACCCTTCGCGGTACAGCCACATCCGCCGCCCCTTGTGATCTTCGACCTTGAAATAATCACGAAGCCGGGTGCCGGGGCGATCCTTCCACCATTCTGGCGCGATCCGTTCAGGGCCCGCATAACGGGCGATCCGATGTGTCTGCCTGCGCCATATGAACTGCGTGGGCGGCCCTTCCGGCACGGCATAAAGCACACGGATTTCTTCGGGGTGATCCAGCACACGAACCGGCCGTTCTTTCACAGTCGAAGACGCTGCTTGCGCCGCTGATGCAAGCGCAGGCGCCTGCATTTCGGCGCGTTCCGGTATATGGCTTTCCCGCAGCACGGGGCGTGACACGGCTTGGCGTCCGAATTTTGCGCTTAGCCGATCTATCAACTGTGTCAGATGCAAATCATCATCCGAGCCACCGCCAAGACGGTTTTGAATAACTTGCATTTCTTCAACTTCGGATGCTTCAAGTGCTATCAGATCAAAGCCGAATCCAGGGTTTATCCGCTCAACCTCGTCACGAAAAAGACTGTGTAAATGCGCGGGATCATGTGTGCCGGCAGAGGTGCCAATATCCACATGGCTGACATCCCCATCCGTTCGGTAAACCGCCAAATGCAAACGACGACACCCCATACCTGCCTGCCTAAGCCTGTCGCAAAGATCCTCGCACAGCTTCGGCAGATAAGGTGTTGGATCGAAAACCGGCTCGGCCAGACGGCTTTGCACTACAAACCGTGGCTTGGCATCGACGCTGGAAACCGGCTCGGCCAGTTTGCCCATCGCTTGATCCAGACGCATCAAAGGGTTGGACGCAAGCCCTGCCCTTACAAACCGTCGGGTCAGTTGCAGGCGCGGCACTTCCATTAATGCGCCGATGGTTTTCAAGCCCAAACGCTGCAAAAGCAGCACAGTCTCGTCGCTTAACCGCAGCCCTGCCACGGGCAAAGGGGCCAGTCTGGACTGTATCTGATCCGGCTCACATATCGGCCGAACCGGCCCGAACCGCGCCAGCGCCCAAGCCGCACCCCAAGTTGGCGCAACAGCCAAACGCGATGTCAGACCCAGCAAAGACAGTTGAGTTTCCATCTCGGTCAACATTGCGGCTTCACCGCCAAACAAATGATCTGATCCGGTAGTGTCCAAAATCAACCCGTTGACCCCATCGCGCACGGTCCACGGGCACCAACGTCGCGCCCAGAGTGTAAGGCGATCCAATGCCGCGTGATCACTGGCTTCGTCGGCATATTCCACATGCAATTCGGGACAGATCGCACGCATATCCACGACGCGCGCACCAACACGGATGCCCGACATAAGCGCGGTGCGGTTTGCGGCATGAACCACCGGACCATGATGCCCTTCGCGTGCAAGGATCAGGGGGATGTCATCCGGTGGCGCGTTGCTTTGACGTTCCCTTACCTTCTGCCAACGTTCCATCGCGAACTGAGGCAGTGTGACAGAGGTGATCCGTCGCCCGGTCATATTCCGCCACCCATTTGCCCGGTTTCGCCTGACGCGAGCGGAACAGGTCCAGCGCCCATCGCGGTTTTCCGGGTGCGCGTGCGTCGTAAGGGTTGGTGGCTGAGGGCAGCGCCCCTATTCGCCAACGATCCCGTGCTGCACTCAGGTTTGGTGTGGCTGCACGCCGGATCAACCAACACGGCACGCCCGCCAGTTCCGAGCGCAAGACAAGCCGTTTCGTGGCAGTAAAGTTGAGGGCGGGCGGATCGCCCCACACCTCGCCAATAACAGCGGCAAGCGCGCGACAGCGCAACCCGTCCTCCATCGTCCAAAGCACATCGGCGGGGCGCGACAGATTGACCATGATGATCGGTCGCGATGCCCCGATCCCCGAAAGATAAGGACGCCCGGCTTCGCGCCGCGACAAACGATCCTGCACCCACAGCACCGGCGCATCCGTGCGCGGCAAACGCGCCAGCATATACCCCATCGCAGCCGCGTCGACGGCAGGTTCGGGAAAGATTTCCGACAAGGTTGGCGCCGCCGATCCGGGCTGACGACGCTTCCGGCCTAAATCCTTTTGAAGACGTAACAAGCGCATACACGACACATTGATTCCATATATGTTCACTGTTTGTTCTACATCCATAGGAAAATGAGGTCAAATAAATGGGGCCGGAAATCAGAACGTATCCGAAGCCTTGTGGGCAAGAGACCCTCTTGGCAGGGCGTCTCAGACGGCCAGCCCCAAACGCCATCTGACGTATGGAAACAGCCCCATTTTGGAAAATTTCCGCGCCTTTTACGAAATGCGGATTAACTGCCGTCTGTGACAGTCCCGCCCGTGGCACCTTGGTTCCAGATCGCATCTGCCAGTTCGGGATTGGCGTAAATCTCGTCGTTCAAACGCTCAAATCCCTTTTCCTCGACCACCGTCGGCACCTGCGAAAATAGCGAAACGCCAAGCCCGGCGCGCGTGGCCCCACCGTCGTCCGGCGCAAGCCCCAGCCAATCCAGCAGCGTTGGATAGACATCCATCATGCTGGCTTCGCGGTCGATGGCGCGCGGCTGGGTTTCGGGGTCGATCAACCAAACGGTATTGGCACGGGTTTCAAGTGGCAGCTCGGCCTTTAGCCCGTCATCATGGTTCAGGTGGTCTGACATGATCACCAGCTTCAAGGGCCGCGCCCCCTGTTGCGCGCGCAGATTATCCACGAACCGTTGCACCTGTTTGCCAAAACACGGCAACACACCCGCCACATCGCGCGTCTGACCGGCCTGCCCGTCCACCATACATTCGCGCGAGGCATGGACAATTTCGCCGTGTGTGGTCACCGTCTGAACAAACAGACCATAGGGCGTATCGCTTTGTAAAAGAGCGACTTGACGCTTCTGCGCCTCTGCAAACAGAAGTTGGTCATCGACCCCCCAATCTATTTGCGCCTTTTGCAGAATATTTTTCGGATAGGTGTCGCGGAAATAACTAAATTCAATCACCTTATCGAAGCCATGCTGGCGCAGAAAGCTGCCTAATCCGGCAAACCGCGTATCGCCGCCTTTCAGGAATTCAAGCTGATAGCCTGCTTTGGACAACACATCGCCAAGGCAACGGTGGTGACCCAGAAAATCATCCACACCGCGATAATTGTTGTGGGTGCGGAACCCTTTTGGCAGCAACGGCAGTCCGCATTGACTTGCGACAAAACCAGCCACGGTCCAGCCGGTCGCCTCGACCTCGCGTATCGCGGTCAGGTTCAGCGCTTCGTCTCGCAATGGCGCAAGCGGGGCCAGCGCATCGTTGAAACGATCAGGGTTGAAATAGGCCGCGTCAAGCCCCTCAAGATAGATCACCACAAGGTCGGCTTCGGGCGTGCGCCCGTTCCAGTCAGGCGCCGCGACAAGCCGTTGCGCCAGATCACTATCGCGCGTACTGGCCTGCGCGTGGCTGACCGCGTAAAGCACCAGCGGATGCAGCGCCAGAAGCAGCGCACTAACCACAGCATACGGTAATATCTGCCGCTGCAAAAGCGTGGCCAAAGCGTATGTGGCCATCGTGATCAATCCCAGCGAAAGCGTTCCGATCAGGATTTCGTTGTGAAATTCCAGAATGCCCGCGCCTTCAACGCCAAACTCAAGATGAAAAAGAAACGCCATGATGTCGACACTGCCAAAACCATGCGCAATCACGACAAACGGGAAGCTGATTAACGCAACGCCCAGCAGCATGACGATCCATCTGCTTGGCCCTTGCCACAGCGCCCGCCCACCCGACAGCAACAGCCCAATGAAAAACAACAACCCAGAGATACCCAGCGGGTCCGGGTTGAGCCACGGGAAGCCAACCACCAGCAGCGACACGACAAGAAGCGCAAACGCAAACGCCACCGCAAGCCAGCGGCGTCGATTTTGAAATGGTATGGATTTTGTGCTCATCAGGTGTTCTTCCCGACACTCGGCCGCGCTTCAATTGAGGTTGAACGTCCAATATTAGCTGTCAACCGCGCTTACAAGAGCACTGTCCGGGCTTACGGGGATTTCTTCAACAACCGATGCAATGGGGTCAGTCAGGGACAGATTAATCCGCAAAGTTTCAAACAACGGACCACCAACTGCCCTGAAACTTTGTCGCCAAAGCGCCTTGTCAAACGCGCAGGCCCCTAGTTCGACAAGGGGCTGCACTCAAGCACCAACCCAAAGGACTTTCATTTCATTGGGGGAAGCTCCATTCGCCATGCTGCACGCGGAATATGCGCATGGGCGCATCGGGCTGCGAGATGTCCGCGCGCAGGTTGAACACAGCCCGCTGCGCCAAGCCGAAATTGGTAAAATCAACATTGACGGTGATCATGCCGCGCAACATCGGCTGATTAGGATCGGGCGCGATCTGTGTGACCTCGCCCTGAAAATCTTGTCCATTATAAAGCACATCAGCCCCATGCCCACGCAGGCTTGGTACAAGATCGGAAAAGAAGTAGCGGCTCGCATTGTCTGGCGCGAAGGGGTTGTCAGCGGTGCTGCGCTGCGCTTCAAACGCGGTGTACAGGTCGCCCACCAGATGCGCCGCGCCGTCGATCAGCGCATCGCCAATGGTTTGCACGACACCTACGCTGTCGGATCCGCCAGCGGGACCAGTGATTTCCTCCAACCCGTCTTCCATCAAGAAGCGTTGCGCGACCCATCCTGCTTTGCTGAAATCGCCGGTCCGCATCAGACACCAGCGCTGGGGCAGGTTTGCGCGCTGTTCATCGGTCAGCCTGTGATATATTGACGGAATCAACAGCGGCACACAGGTGATTTGTTCCAGCCCGCGCGCATCCGGCGCAAGGTGGTCAATTACCATATACTGCGTCCCTGGCCCCATTCGCATATTCAAAACGTCATCAGCAGCAACGCCGGTGACTGCCCATGCGTCCGGACCGTGCCCGTCGATTTCAGCCCATGTCGGGGGGGCTGCAAATGCAACCCCGCAGCAGATCGCCAGCTTGGCAATGAATCGACGCATCACTTCACCTCCACGACTGCACGACCCAGCACCTGTTTAGCGGAAATATCGAGATACCGAATTTCATAAAGTCCAGGTTTTTCGGACATGATAATGTCCATCGTTTTTGCCTCTCCGATCGCAAAGACAGCTATCCAACCGAAATCCGCCTGCTCTTTTCCTGCAAGGGATATCCGCTGATCGGCGCTGTCGCTACCACCAGTCCATGTCACGGTGATCGTCTCGCCCGGCGCAGCGGTCTTCGGCACCGACAGCCCTGCGCCAACGTCCAGTGGCGCATCCTCTCCCACCACCTCCAGCGGGGTGCTTGCCAGCATGCGGCGACCATTCTCCAGTACATAGCGGATTTCATAAAGGCCCGTATCATCGGGCGCCCTCAGACGGGTTTCGGTGGCACTGCCAGCCCGTTTGTGATCCGCAACAGCGCTGTCTTCGGCCCCTGCCGGCACGATGGTGATGAAATCACGCCCGTTGATCGTGCTGGACCAAGACACATCCACATCCGTTCCGGCGCGCACCTTTGCAGGCCCGCGGATCCCGACCTCGCTTTCCACCACTTCGACGGATGCCCGCGCAAGGGTGCGGCGGCCGGTCTCCAACACGTATCGCAGTTCGTAAAGGCCGGGTGTGCCGGGGGC
>NZ_JALBYP010000024.1 GCF_022678485.1 Aliiroseovarius sediminis | reverse complement strand
TGACGAAATTCGTCCGTCCGTTTCAGTCCCATAGTCAGTCTCCTTTGGTGCAGTAAATGCTATCAAAGGAGCGGCATCAAACCGCGACAGGTCCACCCAAGCGGCTGGAATCAAACCGCTCATCGCAAGAGACACGTTGAATCTGACCCAATTCTTGATAGGGTGATGATACCTAGGGGTGTCCCGACAAGGGGCTGAGATACTGTTGGCGCACGCAGCGCAGTGACCCTTTGAACCTGATCCGGATCATGCCGGCGAAGGGACAGGACCGTAACGCTCTCTTGCCCGCTCGCCGGCCTCAACATACGAGGCCGCTATGCCCACCCACCCGACACCCGACCTCCCAATCCCTGCAACGATCGCGGTGGTTATTCGTTCAAAGCAGGTCCTTCTGGTACGCCGCGCAAACCGGCCCGATGCCGGGCGTTGGGGTTTTCCGGGAGGAAAGATTGAGCGTGGCGAGACAATTCCGCAAGCCGCCCTGCGGGAACTCGCCGAAGAAACCGGAATTTTCGCAGAAGCACTCCGCGTGTTCACCGCCGTGGATGCGTTCGACCATGATGCCTCGGGCGGTCTGCGCCAACATTTCGCCCTCATCGCAGTGTTGTGCCAGTGGAAGAGGGGCGAACCAGTTGCCGGAGACGATGCGCTTGATGCGCGCTGGGTTGATCTGGACGGGCTTGCCGATGCCGACCTTGCACTGAGTCTCGATGTTGCCGAGGTGGCGGCACAGGCCGCCACACTGATGCTGGAGGCGTATTCATGATTGCCAATGTTCTCAGCATCGCAGGCACCGACCCTTCGGGCGGGGCCGGAATACAGGCGGATATCAAGACGTTCTCGGCCCTTGGAGCTTACTCCTGCGCTGCGATCACCGCGGTCGTAGCGCAAAATACTTGCGGCGTCCGTTCTTTCGTCGCGTTGGAGCCGGAGTTCGTCGCCGCGCAAATTGATGCTGTGTTCGAGGACGTTCGCATAGACACGGTAAAAGTCGGTATGATTGCGAATGTGGGAATTGCCGAAGCTGTTGCGGACAGGCTGCGCCATCACAACGCACCAAACATTGTGCTTGATCCCGTCATGGTCGCCAAGAGCGGTCACGCCCTGCTGGCACCTGAAGCGGTTGCGGCAGTGCGCAGGTTGCTCGTACCTCTTTCGACGCTGGTGACACCGAACCTGCCCGAGGCGGCAGTGCTGCTGGGACGTGACGATAACTGGGCGGCAGACACAATGCAGAGCGCCATGCCCGACCTGCTGGCACTGGGCTCGAAATGGGTGCTGCTAAAGGGTGGACATCTTCTGGCCAGTCAGGAAAGCACTGATCTATTGGCAGGACCCGGCGGCGTTACCGCGTTTCCCGCTCCGCGTATTGAAACCAAGAACGATCATGGCACCGGCTGCACGCTGTCCTCGGCCATCGCAGCAGTTCTGCCTCGATTTGAGGTGCCGGATGCGGTGGCACAGGCCAAAGTCTACTTGCACGCGGCGCTGGCAGCGAGCGATGCGCTTGATGTCGGCGAGGGCCGCGGGCCAGTGCATCACTTTCACGCCCTCTGGCCCAGCTTGCAAGGTTCGTGTCCGTGATTATGCCACATCGGATTTCCGCAGGGGCGCTTGTTGTGCATCGCGACAGGGTTTTGCTGCTGCGCCACCTTAAGCCCGGCCTCTACGATTTCTGGGCACCGCCTGGTGGTGGTGTGGCGGGTGCGGAAACGTTGGAACACACCGCCGAGCGCGAGACGCTTGAAGAAACCGGCCTGCGAATAGAAGCGCAGCAGATGGCATATATCGACGAGTTGATTGACGCGTCTGGACGGATGGCTAAGTTCTGGTTCGTCGCCCGGCTGGTTTCAGGGGTACTGGACCCCGCAGCGAATCCCGACCCACAAGAGCGGATAGTTGATGCCCGGTGGGCAACCCAAAACGCCCTGCCTGATGGTCATGTCTTTCCCGCCGTATTGCGTGACCGTTTCTGGCGGGATCAAGCGTCGGGTTTTGCAGCACCCGTCCGGTTACCGCTGATGAATTCGGTCTTCTAAGATCTCAACCCCGCACCCTATTGATGGCAGTTCGTAAATCCCGCGCCGCTGCTTCTGGGTCGCATTGTCCGCAAATGGCCGAGACCACAGCGACGCCCGCCGCACCCGCTCCGAGTGCCTCGGCGACATGTCCTGCCTTCATCCCGCCGATGGCGACCGCAGGTACTGGGCTGGCCGCAACCTGTGCCTCCAATCCCTCAAAGCCGACCGGGTGCTTGTGGTCCTGCTTGGTGGGCGTGGCGAAGACCGGTCCTACGCCGACGTAATCCACCAGTGACGGATTGACCGCAGCGGCAAGCTGCGGTGTTTCGACTGACAGGCCGAGAATGGCATTGTGACTGATCCGCGCGCGGGCTTCTACGACGCTCGTGTCGCCCTGCCCGACATGCAACCCGTCGGCGCCGATCGCGACGGCAGCCTCAACATCGTCATTGATGATAAGCCGCGCACCGCTGCCGCTAAGCGCCGCCTTCAGCGCACGTCCGGTTTCGACCATCGCCATTGTGCCGCCTTGTTTGTCGCGCAGCTGTACCATCGTCGCCCCGCCCGCCACGGCAAGGCGCGCGGTTTCGACTATCCCGATCCCGGCACAAAGGCCGGGATCAAGCACAAGGTAAAGCGAAAGGTCGAAGGACGGCCTCATGCCAGGCCGGCCTCGATCCGTTGGATATTGGTCTCTGCCTCTAGCGCCTTGGCGGTAACCGCGTGGAGCGCGTCAAGGAAACGCACCGCAAAGCTGCCCGGACCCGGCGCGCCCTCATGCGCCCGGCTTCCGGCCACGGCGAAGTGCGCCAGCGCGGTGATTGTCGCGTCGAACGAGTCTTCAGCGACTGCCGCATAGGCACCGCACAGTCCGGTTAGCGAACAGCCCAAGGCCGTGTTCATCGGCATGAAAGGCGAACCGCCCCCTACCCGCGCCGCGCGTGTGCCGTCGGTGACGAAATCAACTGCACCCGTTACCGCCACCACGCCGCCGGTCTGCAGCGCGAGCCAGCGCGCCCCTTCCTCGGCCGCCGCGACACTGTCACGCCCATCGACGCCCTGCCCCCGGCTGTCCTTGCCTGCAAGGTACAGGGTCTCCGAGGCATTTGCGCGAATAATCGCCGGCTTCCGCGCCACCAGCTCGGTCGAGACATCACGACGGTATGTCGTCGCCGGGCAGGCGACTGGGTCCAGTACCCAAGGCGTTCCCGCCTCCTGCGCACACTCGATGGCCGCGCGCATCCCAGACACAAACGGCGGCGAAAGTGTGCCGATATTGACTGTGAGCGCCCCGGCGATGCGCGCAAATTCACCGGCTTCTTCGACATCCGACACCATCGCGGGTGAGGCCCCGGCGGCCAATAGCACATTGGCGGCTATGTTCATGGCGACGTAGTTGGTGATGCATTGCACCAGCGGCGGTTTGGCGCGCATCATGGTTAGAAGGGTTGCGGGGGTCTGGCTCACTTCACGTCCTCCAGTGGCACGTACAAGTCTCCACCTTTGCGGAACTTTTCGGCCATCCTTTCCATGCCTTCTTTCTGGGCTTCAGCCCGGATGTCGTGGCTGATCCGCATCGAACAAAATTTCGGCCCACACATCGAACAGAAATGCGCCACCTTATGCGCCTCTTTGGGCAGCGTTTCATCATGCATCGAACGAGCGGTTTCGGGATCGAGCGACAGGTTGAACTGATCCTCCCAGCGGAACTCGAACCGCGCGCGCGACAGCGCGTCATCGCGGATCTGCGCCGCAGGATGCCCCTTGGCCAAATCAGCGGCATGGGCCGCGATCTTATAGGTGATCACACCGACCTTCACATCGTCACGATTAGGCAGGCCAAGATGCTCTTTGGGTGTCACATAGCAAAGCATCGCTGTACCGAACCAGCCGATCATCGCCGCTCCGATGCCACTGGTGATATGGTCATAGCCCGGCGCAATATCAGTCGTGAGCGGCCCCAGCGTATAGAACGGCGCTTCGCCACAGACCTCCAGTTGCTTGTCCATATTGGCCTTAATCTTGTGCATTGGCACATGGCCCGGCCCCTCGATCATAACCTGACAATCCTTTGCCCAAGCAATCTGGGTTAGCTCGCCCAGGGTCTCGAGCTCGGCAAATTGTGCCTGATCGTTGGCGTCGGCGATGGAGCCAGGGCGCAACCCGTCGCCAAGGGAGAACGACACATCATAGGCCCGTGCAATATCACAAATTTCACCGAAATGTTCGTAGAGGAAGTTTTCACGGTGATGGTGTAAGCACCATTTGGCCATGATCGAACCACCGCGACTGACGATTCCTGTCACGCGATCAACCGTCATCGGGATCATATGCAGCCTGACCCCCGCATGGATGGTGAAGTAATCCACACCTTGCTCGGCCTGCTCGATTAGCGTGTCGCGAAATACATCCCACGTTAGATCCTCGGCAATGCCATTCACCTTTTCCAACGCCTGATAGAGCGGAACAGTGCCGATGGGCACCGGGCTGTTGCGAATGATCCAGTCGCGAATGTTGTGAATGTTGCGTCCTGTGGACAGGTCCATCACCGTGTCGGCCCCCCAGCGGGCGGCCCAGACCATTTTCTCAACCTCCTCGGCCATAGAAGAGGTCACTGCCGAATTGCCAATGTTGGCGTTGATCTTGACCAAAAAGTTTCGCCCAATGGCCATCGGTTCGGACTCGGGGTGATTGATGTTCGCCGGGATGATCGCCCGGCCATTGGCCACCTCGTCGCGAACAAACTCCGGCGTGATGAAATCCGGGATATCTGCACCAAAACTCTCGCCATCGCGCAAAAGCTTCTCTTTCGCACCGTCGCGGCCAAGATTTTCTCGAATCGCCACGAACTCCATCTCGGGCGTGATAATCCCCGCACGCGCATAGGCCATTTGCGTCACCGCCCGGTCCTTCGTCGCGCGGCGTGGGATATGACGGACAGGGAATTCAGGCACGAGCCGCGCGCCCTCGGCAAAGCCGTTGTCGGCCGGAATCACATGGCGGCCCGTATAACTCTCTATATCGCCACGCGCTCTGACCCAAGCCTCGCGTAGGCGCGGCAAGCCACGGTCAAGGTCGATATCAGCCTTGGGGTCGGTATAAGGGCCAGAGCTGTCATAAATGGTGACGGGCGGTTCGCCTGATGTTGGGTGCAAAACGACTTCGCGCATCGGCACGTGGATCTCAGGAAAGCGATTGCCCTTGCGCCAGACACGGCGCGAGGCGGGCAGCGGGCCCTTGGTTACAGTTGGGGTTTGGTCTTTCATCGGGCGGAGCCTCCATGGCGATAAGCATTGGAGACCCAGTTCCGCGTTGAGTGGAGAAAGGCTGAACGGACTACGCCTGTGACGTATCGGGCAAGCAGCCCATGCAGCCTGTGCACCATCCCTACGCCAGTATGAACTGGATCAGGTTCATCGGGTCACTGCGCTGCACGGTGTTTGCCGGCCAGCAGAATCTCAGCCTCTTGTCGAGACCCCCCGGGTGAGTGCGCGTAGACTGAATGGAGTGGTGGGCGCGTGTCAACAGCAACCTTTCACATTGAAAATGTACCCGAATATCAAAACCAAAAAATCAAGGCTATTTGTTTTTCTCAAGACGTGGCGTCGGGTAAACTAGTGCCGGCAACAGCGAAGGGCGTTTCTATGGCAACGGACAAACCGATTGAATTCGTCGCAGGCATCAAGACAACACCATATAGACTCTCGAACAGCACACATGTCAACATGCAGTGCGCAAGCAAGCCGTTTCCTGAAAAACGTCCGATCCTTGTGCCTTTTGCCGAGCCGGGCAAGAAAGCGCCTGCGTTATAGGGCATCACTTGACCGAACTGCTTGCCCATGGTTTGCTTACTTAGTCATCGGGTTCCGAACATCCATCCAAGAAGCGCACGCGCGGCCGAGCGCTTGGACCAGGAGCCGATCTCGGCGCGGCCGACCAGGATCCGGTGGCTGGGGGCGTTCTCGCCGGTGGCCCGGGTGTCGGGAGCGATCCGCACGCCCTTGGCCTGGACGCTGAGGGTGACAATTTCGCCGGTGAATTCGTTGCCGGTTTTCTTGAAGGTGCCGATGGTAGCCATTGTTAAAGCATCCCGCCTTTATCCTGAGACATACCCGGCAGCCCTAAAGTAGTTCCAGCATTCTTGTGGGGAGTAGAGATCGCAGACCTGCGCGATGGCTTGGAACATGTCGGTAAAGGTGCGCGCTCCGATCCGCCACAGGTGTGCCTTGAGTTTCGAGAAGGCCATTTCGATGGGATTGAGGTCTGGGCTGTACGGCGGGAGGAAGAGGAACCAACACCCAGCGTCCCGCATCGCCTTTGCGGCATCGGCATTCTTGTGGGTGGCTAGGTTGTCCAGAATGACCACGGTACCGGAGGGCAGTTCCGGAGCCAGCACCTTCTCGACGTAAGCCGCGAATGCCGGGCCGTCCGTCGCGCCCTTGATCACCCAGGGCGCGATCATGGCGTCGGCGGTGAGCCCCGCGATAAAGGTTTGTGTCCCCCACGAACCGAACGGCGCGTCCATAACCAGGCGATCCCCGCGCGGGGCCCATCCCCGCAACCGGGTCAGATTTGTTTTCAGTGAAGTTTCGTCAATGAAGACAACACGTTCGGGTTGGGCTGACACCGCCGGAATGCGATGCCGGAACCAATCTTCGCGCTGTCGCCTCACCTTGTTTCGGCGGCCACCAGCGACTTTTTTGTGCATATAGCCAAGCTTGCGAAGAAATTTGCCGATCGCGTTCGGATGCGCGCACACGCCGGTCGCGTCAAGCAGGGCAGACGCCAGTTCAGGCATTGTGATGTCGCCATCCTGAGCGATCACCTCGGCAAAGAAAGAGCGATACGGATCAAGCTTGCCCTTGCCCCTGGGGCGACCTTGAGGGCCGGCACGGGCTTGACCAGTGCGGCGGATCGCAAGCCCCCACCGCGCCCCGGTGGCAGGCGATACCTTCAGCCGTAACGCTGCCGCACGCCCACTTAACCCTTCTTCAATCAAATTCTGAAACCGCGCCCGAAGCGCATCCGGCAAAGGTGCTGACATGATCCATCCTCCCAAACAGGATGAATCACAGATCAGCCTTCAAGGGAATCCCAGAGATTCAGGTTTTCGGCGGGGCGCTTTAGTCTCCGTTTTCCGTTTCCGGGTCCGCACCATTGCGCCCGATGGCGATCGACAGGCCGGAGACGACCGGCGGCGCACCCCTGGCGTGCCGGGGGCTGGACAGCAGAGGAAGAACTTTCTTGTTCCGCGCGGAATGGGCGCAGCCCAAGGGAAGAAAGTTATGGCGCCGCTGTTGCGCCAAGCCAGTCGAGGCACAGCCGGTCTTCGGCCAGATCAGGCCATTGGAAAGGGACGTATGGAGCGGAGATGGGACGGGCAAGGAACGGAGACGATCGCGACCGCGAATGCCCGTCAGCCTGACCGGCTTTTCCACCGGCGGGTTTGCTCACCCGCGACAGGCGATGCGCATCGCTCTCCAGGCGCCCTGGCCGGCGTGTCCTCCCCGATTACAGGGGCGGGTTGCCGCTCGCAACGGTCCGCCATTCCCACCGCACGGCCACCGGCCGCGACGCGGGCCTCATGCCGGTCCGCATACCGGCATCCTGATGATCAGGATGGTATTCCAACGTTGATTTGGTTCCGCTTCATCGGCGATTTCAAGAATGCGCGGGCACACCTCCTTCCGCGAGGGACGTATGGTGTGTGTTTGGTAGTCCAGTTGAACGAATCTTGACGCCCTTGGTAGCCAGAGATCCATTCTCTCCGCAGATACTCAGTCATGTCGAGCAGAGGGCCGTCAGCTGACTTGCAGCGGCGCAGCGCCTATGGCATCAGGCAAAAGCACCCCTTCTCTCAAAGGAGAGTTATGCCCGCGCAGGATCAGCGTAAAGGTAAAAATTCCTGCAATCGCTGCGCTTTGGCACCAGCCCGATATCGGGCTGAAGGGAACGCCGATCAGTTTTCTGCCAGAAAGCTGTGAGCAGGCCTGTAGCCAATTTGTATGAAATTTTGCTATCCCTTTCGATTACACCTGAAGACTTCAAGGAGCATAAAATTGATCAGAGCAGGCCGCATCTCACCGCAAGACGTTTCACCAGAGATTTACAAGGCAATCGCTGCCGTAGATCAGAAGCTCTACAACTCTTCTCTTGGCAAGCCCCTGATCGAACTGGTGAAAGTTCGCATTTCTCAGATCAACGGGTGCGCCTTTTGCCTCGACATGCACAGCACGGCGGCGATCAATGCAGGCGTGCCAGAGCGCAAGCTGATCTTGCTCGGTGGCTGGGATGAAGCCGCTGTCTGGTCCGATCGCGAGCGGGCCGCGCTCGGCTGGGCCGATGCCGTGACGAAAATTGGTGAAAGCCGCGCTGCCGATTCCGCCTATACCCCCTTGATCGATATCTTTGACGAGAAGGAAATCGCGGACTTGACCATGCTGATCAGTCTGATGAACCTGTGGAACCGCCTTGCAATTGCCATGCGCTATCAGGTCCAATCTGAAATAACTTCAAGCGTTTCTCGATAGATCTGAATCGCTGCTTATTGTGAAACGCTGCGTGATGCTTGATCGTTGCCCACGTTTCGCCCTTCGCTGATGCCTCCGGGTAAAGGCGAAACGCTTTAGGAATGGAATAGCTTCATATCCATGTATTTTATGTTGATCCTGAGCTATCGGCAAAAAGCGACGCACTTTGGATGTAGTCGGTTCAGCGGAAAACTGGCATTCGGTTCTAGCGCGTTCTAACTCACTCGTCGGTCGATGCCGCGTCCGAACCGCCCGACGCGGACACGCACAGCATCTCTTCGAACAAAGCGTTCCATTGTGCCTCGCTAAAAGCCATCAACCCCAGAGCTTTTAACAAGAACGCGCCCTCGCCCGCCAGAAAAGCGAGAGCCAGTTGCCGGTCCTCGGGGACTGCCAAATCAAGGCCATCCAGTCGAGAATTGTACCAGTCGCGCGTCTCCGACAACTGGTCTGGATGTTGCAAAAGTGCCGTCATCATGGCGGCGGATCGCGAATGATCTGCGGCGTCCGCATCGCGCGTTGCAGCCAGATGCCCGCGAATCAACGCCTTCGGTGACGGGTCCCGCCCAGTCCGCTCGGCAACATCGGCGTCGAACGCCCCCCCCCACCTGGTGATCATTGCCCGAATCAAGTTGTCGCGGGTTCCAAACGCATACTGCACCCCGCCCTTGGTGATCCCAGCGGCTTTCGCTACAGCATCGAAGCTGAGCGCGCCTGCGCCTGCCTGCAGCACCAGCGCCTCAGCAGCGTCTAGTAGCTTGTCACGGTCGATTTTGCGCGGTCGTCCTGCCATTTTTTAATTCCAATACGATACGAATGTATTTATATCATTCCTCTCAGATAAGCAACCTGTCGCGCAATGCCCCAAAAGGATCATTACTATGTCTCCCCGTAACCGTTGGCTCGTGTTGGCCATTGTGTCGAGCGCCCTTTTTCTGATCGTGATCGACATGACAGTGCTTTACACGGCGCTGCCGCGACTGACTCATGACCTTGCCGCTACTGGCACCGAGAAACTGTGGATCGTGAATGCGTATCCCTTGGTTGTCGCGGGGCTGCTGCCGGGCCTGGGCGGCCTAGGCGACCGGGTGGGTCACAAGCGAATGTTCCTCTACGGAATAATTGTCTTCGGCCTGGCGTCGCTTGCCGCGGCCTTTTCGACATCACCCTCGATTCTGATCGCCTCGCGGGTTGTGCTTGCAATCGGCGCCGCAATGATGATGCCCGCGACCCTTTCGTTGATTCGCCTGACGTTCACCGACGAGAAAGAACGGGCTTTCGCCATCGGAATCTGGGCCGCTGTCGCCTCAGGCGGCGCGGCTCTGGGACCTGTAATAGGCGGGTTGCTGCTGGAGTGGTTCTGGTGGGGGTCGGTTTTCCTCATCAACGTGCCGGTCGTGCTTTTGGCCTTTGTCTCTGGCACCTTGGTCCTGGTGAACAAGCGGGCCCTCCACCCGCATCCGTTCGATCTGATTGGCTCGGTACAGGTGATGGTGGGGCTGGTGGGGCTGATCTCTGCCGTCAAGGAAATCAGCAAGCCCGAGCCATCCCTGTCGCTGGCCGGTCTGACCTTCGCACTTGGTCTGATTGCCATGACAGCCTTCGTGTCCCGCCAGCGCGCCAGCGCCAACCCCCTGATCGACTTTGACCTTTTTCGCAACGCCCAATTCACCTCCGGCGTGGTCGCGGCCCTCGTGGCTTCGGCCGCCCTGATCGGAGTTGAACTGGTGTTCAGCCAGCGGCTGCAACTGGTGCTCGGGCTAAGCCCGCTACAGGCGGGTTTAATGGTGCTGCCGATCCCGATCGCGTCGTTTCTCGCGGGTCCGCTGACCGGGCTGGCGCTGCCGCACCTTGGCGCAGCGCGGGTGTTGTCGGGTACCCTCGCCCTGACAGGTATTGCCCTGGCCATTTACATCCTGACATATCACGGTCCCGCGTGGTTGTGGCTGTCCGTTCTCGCCGTCATGGGAGTGGGAATCGGGGCGACGATGACGGCCGCCTCAAGCGTTATCATGCAGTCAGCTCCGGAAGAGCATTCAGGTATGGCTGCCTCAATCGAGGAAGTGTCTTTCGAGCTTGGCGGCGCTCTTGGCATCGCAATCCTCGGGAGCGTCATGACGATGCTTTACACGCGCTCGATGAGCGTACCTGCAAACGTACCTGCAACAGCAGCCGACAGTCTGGATGAAGCGCTTTTGGCAGCGGAAGCACTGCCTACCAGAGCGGCTGCACAGCTGGCGGCCACGGCCCGGAACGCCTTCGACGAGGCGTTCGTCGGCGTGATTGCCCTAGCCACAATTCTGGTCTTTGGCGCAGCCATTGGCATCTGGCGAAAGGCCGCAAACAATTCATGACCTAAAGCGTCCCGCCGAAAACCTGAATCATATGGGATTCCCAAGAGCTTGAGTTTGTGATTCATCCTGTTTGGGAGGATGGATCATGTCAGCACCTTTGCCGGATGCGCTTCGTGCGCGGTTTCAGAGATATGTAGAAGAAGGATTTAGCGGGCGGGCGGCAGCGTTGCGCTTGCGGCTTTCGCCTACGACAGGGGCACGGTGGGCGCGGCAGGTTCACCGAACTGGGCGGATTGACCCGGCTCCCCAAGGCCGCCCCAAAGGACGGGGCAAGCTGGATCCGCACCGTGGTTTCTTTGCCGAGATCATCGGTCAGGATGCAGACATCAGGATGCCGGAGCTGAGTGCTGCCCTGTTGGAGGCAACATGCGAGCGAGCGCACCCCAACTCCATTGGCAAGTTCCTCCGCAAGCTTGGCTATACATACAAAAAAGACATTGGTTGCCACCGAACGCCTGCTTGCACGGGTAAAGCGGCGGCGTGCCGATTGGGAGCAGCGTCGCATGCCCGCAATGCGGGCCGCTCCAGAACGAATTGTATTCATTGACGAAACCTCTGTCAAAACCAACCTGACCCGGCAATGCGGATGGTCACAGCGCGGGGCTCGACTTATGATGAATGCGCCCTTTGGGGCCTGGGGCACGCAGACATTCATCGCAGGCCTGAGCGCCGATGCAATGATCGCGCCTTGGGTGATAAAGGGGGCGATGGACGGCCCCGCTTTCGCTCCGCCCCACTGGCCGGATATTGCGCCGCCGTTGACATCGAGAAAGTGCTGGTGCCCGAACTTGCTCCCGGAACGATCATCATCCTCGATAATCTCGCCACCCACAAGAACGCCGAGGCCGCAAAGGCCATGAAAGACGCCGGGTGCTGGTTCTTGTTTCTGCCACCCTACAGTCCAGACCTGAACCCTATCGAAATGGCCTTCTCCAAACTCAAAGCCCATCTGCGCCGCATCGGTGCGC
Source organism: Aliiroseovarius sediminis (assembly GCF_022678485.1). Classification (GTDB taxonomy): domain Bacteria; phylum Pseudomonadota; class Alphaproteobacteria; order Rhodobacterales; family Rhodobacteraceae; genus Aliiroseovarius; species Aliiroseovarius sediminis. The sequence goes on along the minus strand of NZ_JALBYP010000024.1, from coordinate 3,605 downwards.
GCTCCTTCACCGAAATGTTCGACGCGATTGCCGAAGTCTGTGATCTGTACGATCCCCAAGAGTGCTGGAACTACTTCAAAGCTGCCGGATATGTCGCAAGTTAAAGGCGCGAGGCATTGCCAACTTATTTGCATCCGCCCGAATGCGGTCTGACCCGCGCCCGTCAGGCGGTCATTTCGAGTGTGTAGATGCTCCAAAGATCGAAGGCATCAGATCGAGCGTGGCGGTATGATGTGGCGGTGAGAAGATGGCGGCGGGGACGGAAGATTGTGTTGATCTGGTGGTGATCCGCGAGAAATCTCTGCGCCTGTCTGGGTGACTTGAACCGGCCCATGAGTTTCTCTCGCTTTCGGGTCGGCCGATGCGATCCTTCAATCCGGTTGTTCAAGCCCTTGTGTGCCCTGTGATCAGCATTCGCGGCAAGATTGCGGATTGGCTTGATGCAACTCCGCAGCTTGTCGGTGATCACGACCCGTGGCGCGCCAAACCGGTCCATCAGCCGCTTCAGGAACCGTTTGGCTGCCTTTGCATTGCGTTGCTTTTGCACGAGAATGTCGAGCACGTCCCCATTCGTGTCGACTGCACGCCAGAGCCAGAATTTAACGCCATTGATCGGAACAACGACTTCATCCAAGTGCCATTTGTCACTGGCGCCCGGCCGGTCGCGCTTGATGCAATCGGCGAAATGGCGGCCAAACCGGTTCACCCAGTTCCGGACGGTTTTCCGGCTTACCATCACGCCACGTTCGGCGAGTAGATCCTCAACGTCCGCCGTGCTGAGCGCAAACCGATGATACGTCCAGACCGCATAGGCGACGATCTCGCGAGGAAAGCGGTAACCTTTCAATCTAGGCATCGTGCAAGGTATCTTCATCCCGGTTGCCTATGTGAAAGCCGACCGGCAAACAAGTTGGCAATGCCCGTCACAGATAACACCGGGAACAAAGACGCGCTCCAGACATCCTGATTTGGCGGACTTACAACAGGTCATCGTTCGCCTCCATTCAAACCGCCGCACATCATTGGCAATGGCTGTGCCTGCGAATTGATGCCCCCTGCCTCCTCCATCTGCTCCCGATCGGGCAGGTCCTGCAGCGACTCCAGACCGAACGCGACCAGGAACTGCTCCGTCGTCACATAGGTATAGGGGGCCCCGCGCCGCGGCGACCGTGGCCCTGCCCCGATTAAGCCGCGCGCATGCAGCCGACCGATCTGATCTCGGCTGATCTCTTTCCCGAAGATGTCCTTCAGCCCGTCCCGTGTGATCGGCTGGTGGTAGGCGATGGCGGCCAGAACAGCGACATCGTACTCGCGCAGATCGAGGTCCTGTTCACCTATATCAGCGGCGGTCCGGATCGCAGGGGCGTAGGCGGGCCTCGTTCTCAGCATCCAACCGCCGGCGACCTCTGTCACTTCGAATGATCGGCCGTCAAGGTCAGCGGCCAGGTCCTCGATCAGAAGCTCAACCGAAGCTCCCTGCCCTACCACCCGAGCCAGGTCCTCGCGCGGCACCGGCGATGCGCTGGCGAAGAGAACGGCTTCAATCCGCCGCATCCATTCGCGCCAGCGCAATTCGGCTGGCAGATCGTTCAGTTCCTGATCGAAATCAGTTTCGGCGTGATCCTTGGCCATCGCTCAGATCCCGTAGAGCCGGAACGTGTCGCGGCCGGTCAGTTCGTGCACCGCGCCGAGATCGACCAACCGGTCACAGAGCCGCCGTGCGGACCGGTCCGGTAGTGGCAGGGCCCCAGGCGCGACGGCATCTTGAGTCAGGATCATCGCGACGGCGGCCTCCGCGCCTTTGGCGCGCAGCTTCGGCGCGACCGCCTTTAGGTCTGCTGCCCGCCGCGCGAGGTCAGTTGAGAGACGCACGGCATCGACCGCCGATGAGACGAGCGCACGATGACAAGCCGACCATAGGTCTTCGCCTCGCTTGCGCATGTCGGCGCGTTTCAGGCCTGCGGCCAGAAGCAGCACGACATGTTCCCAACCAAGCGCCTTGGCGAGGGTCGCGTCAGCAAGGACGAGCGCGGGCACCTCGGCACGGGGGGCATCGTTTAGTACCGCCTCCAGCACCATTGCCGCGCGACTGACCGGTGCCCCCTGCCCGGCATCGAGCCAACTCGCGATCTGATCACCCTGAAGTTCAGGCAGCGCCCGGACCAGAGCTTTCACGGTCACCGGCCTTTCCGTGGCGCGACGCCACGCCAGACAGCTTTCGCCTGCCGGGCCGGGCAGATCGCCGGGGCGCAGCAGATGGACCACGTCGCGCAGATCCCCTGCCCGCTCCAGACGACCCGAAAACGCGACACAAGCCTCCGCTGCACGCAGCGCCAGCCGATCCCGTAACAAGGCTTGGGGGACCGCCTCTCGCCCCAACACAAGATGCAGGTGGCTCAGTGCTGCGCCCGAAAAAACGCCACATCTTCAAGGGTTTCACCCCGCGCCCGCGTGACCCAGCGCGGAAGCGCGGGTATTTTGCCAATGGCTGTATCGGCCATTGCCGCCGGGGCGTCTTTCGGAATGGGATGCGGATGGCTCATAAAGACAGCGTATTGGATCGCGGCGCTTGGCGCCAGTGAATATTGCACAAACCGCCCCGGCTTGCCAGGCTGCCGTAGGTCCAATAAGTTTGCATTATCGGACCTTTCTAGCTTACCCTCTGAAACATGCCCAAAACCCCTGAAAACAGCGCCCTGCCCGACCATATCGCCCCCTCCGGCCCCCTTGATCGTTTGGTTGACACCGCCCGCGACTATGCCCGGGCGGCCGCGTCTGACAATACGCTTGCAGCCTATGGAACGGACTGGAAACACTTCACCCGCTGGTGTCGCGCGAAGGGTGTGGACCCCCTGCCGCCTTCGTCTGAGCTGATTGGTCTTTATCTGGCCGATCTGGCCGCGCCGCGGGACGCCGCCCCGGCCCTGTCGGTGGCCACGATCGAACGGCGCCTGTCCGGCCTTGTCTGGAACTGCGCGCAGCGCGGCCAGCCGCTGGACCGCACGGATCGTCACATCGCCAGCGTGCTGGCCGGCATAAGGCGCAAACACGCCCGCCCCCCGGTGCAGAAGGACGCCATCCTGCCCGACGATATTCTGGCGATGATCGCCACGCTGGGTTTCGACCTGCGCGGGCTGCGTGACCGGGCGATCTTGCTTTTGGGTTACGCGGGCGCGCTCAGGCGCAGTGAAATTGTAAGCCTGGATGTGCACAAGGACGACACGCCCGACGCGGGCGGCTGGGTCGAAATCTTTGATGACGGCGCCGTTCTGACCCTGAACGCCAAGACCGGCTGGCGCGAGGTCGAAGTGGGCCGCGGATCGTCGGACCGGACCTGCCCGGTTCATGCGCTGGAACATTGGCTGGACTTCGCCAAGATCGACTTCGGCCCCATCTTCACCCGCACCTCGCGCGACGGGAAACGCGCGCTGGATGCGCGGCTGAGTGACAAGCACGTGGCGCGGTTGATCAAGCGCTGCGTGCTGGACGCCGGGCTGCGCGCGGACCTGCCTGAAAAGGAACGTCTGGCGCTCTACTCCGGTCATTCTCTGCGCGCGGGCCTTGCCAGCAGTGCCGAGGTCGACGAACGCCACGTCCAGAAACAC
>NZ_JALBYP010000023.1 GCF_022678485.1 Aliiroseovarius sediminis | reverse complement strand
TGTGAACTCACGGCGAAGTGCAACTATCTGATATCGTTTCTATTCTATCCCATTGCTAATTGCCAGCAGCTCGCTTTCAAAGACCTCTGCAGGCGTTCTATAGCCAAGGCATTTGCGCGGCGTGGAATTGAGGCGGTGGCAAATCGACCTCAAATATCGATTTGTCAACGCCGTCGGATCGGTCGAGCGGGGCAGGTACTTTCGCAACCTGTTGTTGGTATTCTCGACCGTACCTTTCTGCCACGGCGCCTGCGGATCGCAGAACCAGCTGTCCGCGCCGATCCCGTCTTTCAGCTTGCGCCAGGCCGAGAACTCGGTGCCTCGGTCGAAGGTAATCGACTGGCGCGCATCCGCGGGCAGAGGCGCGAGGCCCTGGATCAGGGCTTCCATGATCGGTTTGGACTGGCGGTCCTCGTTTCGCATCACCACCGTGTAGCGGCTGACGCGCTCGACCAGGGAGGTGACGTTGATCTTGCCGTGTTCCTTGCGGAACATCATCAGATCGCACTCCCAGTGGCCGAACTCGGTGCGCTCGGAGACACGTTCGGGCCTGTGTGACAGGCTTTGGCTGTCGAAGATGTGGGTTCGGTTGTGTCGCCGATACCCTCGCGGTCGGCGGCGTCTGCGATGCTCTGGGAGGTGGCGATAGAACTGTTCTTCGCGGCCGTCCTTCGAGTAGGCGAAACGGTAGATCGTCTCGTGGCTGACACGGACCGGATGGCGCTCCAGGCGCATGCGACCGGCGATCTGTTCGGGGGACCAACCGGCCTTGAGGCGGTCTTCGACGGCGGCTTTCAGCTCGGGGTTCACGATCAGCTTGCGGTGGACGGCACGGCGCTCTTCGGAGAGGCGTTGCGCGGTCACCGAGTAGTAGCCGTTCAACTCCGGGATTTCTTTGTCGTCATAGTAATTGCGCTTCAGTTCGCGGTAGATCGACGACGGTGCGCGGCCCAGCCGGTCCGCAATTTCGGGAACCGGCATTTTTGCGTCATGCCATTTGTCGATCTTGCGGCGCTCTTCGAACGTCAGGTGAGAGTAGTGGCTTCCCATTCATCAATCTCCATGCAAACCTCTGTTTGAATACAGAATTTGCACTTCGTTTGTGAATCCACCCTGGGGCAACCCTAATTCGCATAATACGTCTTATGTTAATCTGCTAATCCAATCGCGCCCCGCATTGCTGAACCACGAAATCAACGAAAAGCCTGACTTTCGGGTCCTGCAGCTTCTTATGGGGATAAAGGCACCCGAAGATTGTTGGCACGGGCGGTGTGTCAGGTAATACCTCAACCAGGGTTCCATCGCGCAGGTGTTCGGCAACATCAAAGCGGGGTTTGTTGACGATACCGTGCCCGTCCAGCGCCCAATCAGTCAGCACGTCGCCATCGTCTGCGTCGAATTTCCCAGCAACTTCCAGTTTGCGCACCCCTGTGGGGGTTTGCAGCTGCCAAAAATATTCGGGCGAACGCGGGTATCTGAGCAACAGACAGTTGAACTGATCCAGCAACAGATCGTCGGGTGTCTTGGGGGCTCCGTTTTGGGCCAGATATTTGGGTGCGGCGCACAGAATGCGGTCGCAATCCCTGATCTTTCGCAGTTTCAGGTTCGAATCGCGCGGTGTGCCGATGAAAAAGGCCACATCCAAACCATCCGTAAGGATGTCAACTTTCCGGTCTGATAGCCGCATTTGCACGCGTGTGTCGGGAAAGGCCTCAACGAATTTGGGCACCAAAGGCGCGATAATCCGACGTCCTGCCCCCAGCGGCGCGGTCACACGGATTGTCCCGCGTGGTGCGTGTGAAAAGTTGGCGACCTTGGTTTCCGCGATATCGACTGTTTCCAAAACCGCCCTGGCTTCATCGTAAAACAGCTTGCCCACCTCGGTCGGCGACAACGATCGCGTGGTACGGTTGAACAACCGCACACCAAGATGTTTTTCCAACTCTTTTATGCGTTTACTGGCGACGGCGGGTGTCAACCGCAGGTCGCGACCGCCCGACGTGATGCTGCCCAGTTCGACCACGCGGACAAAGACGCGGAGGCTTTCGATGTAAGACATGGGCACCCGATTGCTGGAGGGAAACTCTGCGCAGAGCTTTACAAAAAACAAGCCCTTTTTCAACGATCTGTTGAAAGTCTTTACCAACGGCACCCCTTTTTTGCACCTAATATCTGGCGCTAAGGTATTTGGTGCCAGTTAAAAACCCATCTTTCTTACAGGAATCCACATGACATATCGCACCGAAATTCGATTTCTGTTGAACGGCAAACCTGTGGCCATCAGCCATGTGGCCGCAGATCAAACCTTGCTGGACTATCTGCGCCTGAACCGGCGTCTGACGGGCACCAAGGAAGGCTGTGCCGAAGGCGATTGCGGTGCTTGCACGGTGCTTGTGGGGCGTCTGACGGGTGAGGGTTTGACCTATGAACCGGTCAATGCCTGCATCCGGTTTCTTGCCTCGCTGGATGGTTGTCATGTGGTCACCATCGAACATGTCTCTGGCCCCCAAGGTCGCTTGCACCCGGTGCAACAGGCGATGGTGGACCACCACGGCAGCCAATGCGGCTTTTGCACGCCGGGCTTTGTCATGTCGCTTTATGCGCTGTGGATGGAAACGCCAGAGCCTACCGAGGCGCAGGTTGAAACAGCGTTGCAAGGCAACCTGTGCCGCTGCACGGGATACGAGCCGATCATCCGTGCCGCTGTTGCCGTCAGTCGTTATGGCACCCCGTCGGCCGATCATCTGAATATAGAACGCGATCAGGTAATCACCCAGCTGCGCACCCTGCGCGACGGGCAACGCGTCATCACTGGTCCGGACGACAACCAAGCCATTCTGCCCGCCGATGTGGACGATCTGGCCGAGGTGTTGCTGGACCACCCCAAGGCGACCATCGTCGCCGGGGCCACCGATGTCGGACTGTGGGTCACGAAGTTCCTGCGCCCCATCGGCCCTGCCGTGTTTATCGGTCATCTGAACGAAATGAAGTCGGTGCATCATGACGCTGACGCCCTGGTCATCGGGGCGACAGCGACCTATACCGATTGTCAGGACGCAATTGCCAAGGTCTTCCCCCACCTGACCCCCTATTGGGACCGGATCGCCGGATGGCAGGTGCGCAACATGGGAACCGTGGGGGGCAACATCGCCAACGGCTCGCCCATTGGCGACACGCCGCCCGTGCTGATCGCGCTGGGGGCCGAGGTCACTTTGCGCCACGGCACCACGCGCCGCGCCATGCGGTTGCAGGATTTCTTCATCGACTATGGCAAGCAGGATCGCAAACCCGGCGAGTTTGTCGAAAGCATCCGGGTGCCGCGCCCTGCGCCGGGTCAGCGTGATGCGGCCTATAAAATCTCAAAACGGCGAGACGAGGATATTTCGTCCGTTGCCGTCGGGATCAGCGTCACTCTGGCCGACAATGTCATCACGGGTGCCTGCATCGCCTTCGGTGGCATGGCCGCGACCCCGAAACGCGCCGACGCGGCCGAAGCCGCCCTGCTGGGTCAAACCTGGAGCGAAGCGGCATTCGACGCCGCAGCCCAAGCCCTGCCCCAAGATTTCCAGCCGCTATCTGATTGGCGCGCGTCATCTGACTACCGGATGCTGTCGGCGCAAAACCTGCTACGCCGGTTTTATCTGGACCATGACGATGCCACCCCTGCCCCCGTTCAACTGGCCACCGCGTAAGGAGCTGATGATATGAAAGACAACGTCTCGATCCGTGGTGCCGCCCATACCGACCGCATTCACGACAGCGCCGGCAAGCATGTCACCGGGGCGGCTGACTATACCGATGATATCGCCGAACCCGTAGGCACGCTTCATGCTTATCTGGGCGTGTCGGACGTGACCCACGCCAATATCCGCAGCCTTGATCTGAGCGCTGTGCGCGCCGCGCCCGGTGTGGTAGGTGTGCTGACGGCAAACGATATTCCGGGCCATAACGACATCAGCCCTACAGGCCTGAATGATGAACCCGTGTTCCCGACGGACAAGATCCAGTTTCACGGCCAGCCGCTCTTTGCCGTCATCGCCGAAACCCGCGACGCCGCGCGTCGGGCTGCGGAACTGGCGCAGGTGGATTGCGAAGTTTTGCCTCACGCGTTGGACCCGATTGCCGCCCAAGACGCGGGCTATCCCCATGTCACTGCACCCTTGAAGCTGGAGCGCGGGGAAATTGCCCCGGCTTTTAAGCAGGCCACCAACCGCATCAAAGGCCGGATGAGTGTCGGCGGTCAGGACCACATGTATCTGGAAGGCCAGATCGCGTTTGCCATTCCGGGTGAGGATGACGATGTGATCGTCCATTGCTCGACCCAGCATCCCAGCGAGGCACAGCATATGGTCGCCCATGTGCTCGGTGTGCCCTCCAACGCGGTCACAGTGAACGTTCGTCGTATGGGCGGCGGGTTCGGGGGCAAGGAAAGCCAGATGAACCTGTTTTGCGTTGTTGCAGCGATGGCCGCCAAGAAATGGGGTCGCGCGGTGAAGATCCGCCCCGACCGCGATCAGGATATGACCGCTACGGGCAAGCGACATGATTTCGTGATCGATTATGACGTGGCCTTCGATGATACGGGCCGGATCGAGGCTGTGGATGGTGTCTTTGCCGCCCGCTGCGGATTTTCCGCCGATCTGTCCGGCCCCGTCACCGACCGCGCGCTGTTTCACGCCGACAACGCCTATTTCTATCCGAACGTGCGGCTGGTCAGCCATCCGATGAAGACCAACACAGTCTCGAACACCGCGTTCAGGGGCTTTGGCGGTCCGCAAGGGGTGATCGCTGCCGAACGCATCATGGAAGAGATCGCCTATGCCACCGGGCAAGACCCACTGGATGTGCGTAAGGCGAATTTCTATGGCGGCAAGGGCCGCGATCTGACGCCCTATCACCAAGAAGTCGAGGACAACATTTTTGATCGGTTGGTGGGTGAGCTGGAACAGACCGCCGAATATCGCGCGCGTCGCAAGGCCATCATTGACTTCAACGCGGACTCGAAGGTTCTGAAAAAAGGCATCGCGCTGACGCCGGTCAAGTTCGGCATCTCGTTCACCGCGACGTGGTATAACCAAGCTGGTGCGCTGGTGCATGTTTATAATGACGGGTCGATCCACCTGAACCACGGCGGCACCGAAATGGGTCAGGGTCTGAACACCAAGGTCGCGCAAGTGGTGGCCGAGGCGTTCCAAGTGGATTTCGACCGCATCAAGATCACCAAGACCACGACCGAGAAGGTGCCAAACACATCGGCCACCGCGGCATCCTCTGGCACCGACCTGAACGGAATGGCCGCGCTGGATGCGGTCGAGCAGATCAAGGCGCGACTGGTGGAATTTGCCACCACCAAATGGGACGTTGCCCCGGATGCCGTTGTGTTTGAACCCAACCAAGTGCGCATCGGTGACGAGGTTCTGTCCTTCGACGCTTTCATCAAAGAGGCCTATATGGCCCGCGTGCAACTGTCCGCTGCTGGATTTTACAAGACGCCGAAAATTCACTGGGACCGCGCGGCGGGCAAGGGGCGCCCGTTCTATTACTACGCCTACGGTGCCGCCTGTTCCGAGGTCACAATCGACACGCTGACCGGCGAATACCGGGTCGAGCGGACGGATATCCTGCATGATGTGGGTCGGTCACTGAACCCTGTGTTGGACAAGGGGCAGGTTGAGGGCGCGTTCATTCAGGGTATGGGCTGGCTGACCACCGAGGAATTGTGGTGGGACGATGCCGGCCGTCTGCGCACCCATGCGCCGTCGACCTATAAGATCCCGCTGGCGTCTGACCGGCCGCGCGTGTTCAACGTGAAGCTGGCCGACTGGTCGGAAAACCGCGAGCTGACGATCAAACGATCCAAAGCCGTGGGTGAACCGCCCTTCATGCTGGGCATTTCAGTGCTCGAGGCATTGTCGATGGCGGTTGCCTCGGTCGCGGATTATCGCACCTGCCCGTGTCTGGATGCGCCTGCCACGCCTGAGCGTGTGCTGATGGCGGTCGAACGCCTGAAAGCGGCGGGATAGACGATGGGTCAGATCGTCCGCCATCTTGACGATTTCTTGTCCCTGAACGGACCGGTTATTCGCGTGGCCCTGACACGAGTGCGCGGATCATCCCCGCGCAACGAAGGGACCGAGATGTTCGTCACGCTCGACCATCTGTGGGGCACCATCGGCGGTGGGCAATTGGAATATATCGCCATCGACCGCGCCCGCGAAATGCTGCGCGATGGCGTTCTTCACCTTGACCTGGACGTGCCGCTTGGGCCGGAGATAGGCCAGTGCTGCGGTGGCCGGGTCGAGCTTTCACTGACACGGATGCGCCAAGCCGACAAGCGCGACGCCATCATCCACGCACAGGATCAGGCAGCCCAACTGCCGCATGTCTATGTCATGGGCGCGGGCCATGTGGGCCGCGCGTTGGCGGACCTGTTTCAGCATATGCCCGTGCGCTGCATCCTGATCGACACCCGCGAGGCTGAACTGGCCCAGTGCCGCGCAGATGTCGAAACCCGCCTGAGCGTGATCCCCGAGGTCGATATCGCCAACGCCCCGGCAGGCAGCGCTTTCATCGTGCTGACCCACGATCATGCACTTGATTTTCTGCTGTCATTGGCGGCCCTTGAAAAAGGCAACGCAGCTTATGTCGGCATGATCGGGTCCGCCACCAAGCGGGCCAAGTTTCGCAATTGGGTGCGCCTGCATGGCGACGACCATAGTACCGAACAATTGATTTGCCCCATCGGGGCAAGCGGCAGCCGCGATAAGCGGCCCAGCGTGATCGCGGCCTTCGTGGCGGCGGAAGTGATCGCTGATTTGACCTCTGAAACTGCCGAAAACGCCCAGAAATGGGACATGGGAGCGCCCGTCACGGGCAGTCAAGCAGACCAAAAGGACAGCACCGCCTTGCAAAGGCGGGATTGACCACAGGTCACAGAGGAGGAAACCGTCATGGACGGCACAACATATAACTACAAGCTATTCGCCCGCAGTGATTTCAGCGCCTTCTGGGCGCTGTTTACAGACAACCTGATCAACCTGATCGTGCTGGCAGGCGTCTGCCAGTTTGTATTCAACATGCCGGCCGAGATTGTTTTTGGCCGTATTCTGCCCGGTGCGGCCGTGGCGATCATGGCTGGTGTCGCGGTCTATACATGGCTTGCCAAACGCGCCGCGGCGCGGCATGGGCGGGACGTAACCGCCCTGCCCTATGGCATCTCGACGCCCGTCATGTTCGTTTATCTGTTTGGCGTGATCGGCCCGATTTACTGGTCCACCAATGACGCAATACTCGCGTGGCAAGTTGGCATCGGTGCGGGCTTCATGGGCGGCATTGTCGCAGCCTTTGGGGCCATCGTCGGCCCGTGGCTGAAACGGGTGACGCCCCGCGCCGGGATGCTTGGCACGCTGTGCGGTATCGCGCTGGTCTTCATCGGCACCGTGCCGCTGGCCACCGTGTTCGAAGACCCGTTCATCGGCTTTGCCTCGATGATCATCATCCTTTGGGGTCTGGTCGGACGTTTCCGCCTGCCCTTTAACATCCCCGCTGGTCTGCTGGCCCTGATCGTCGGCACCGTGGTCGCGTTGGGTATGGGTAAAGCCTCGATCAGTTTTGAAGGCGTCGGCTTCTATCCTCCCTTGCCCTATTTCGGAGACCTGATCGCGGGTATTCAACACCTGATCGCCAACCCCGAACTGTTCCTGGTTCTGGTGCCGGTGCAGATCTATAACTTCATCGAAACCATGAACAACGTCGAAAGCGCGGAAGCTGCGGGCGACCATTACCCGGTTGCCACGTGTCAGGTGACGGACGGCGTAGGCACGATGATCGGCGCGGTCTTTGGCTCGCCATTCCCGACCACCGCTTATATTGGCCACCCGGCTTACAAGCGGATGGGCGCGCATTCGGGCTATATCATCGCGGTTGGTCTGGTCATTCCTTTTGCCGCGTTCTTTGGGCTTCTGGCGTTTCTGAACAACCTGATCCCCGTGGCTGCTGCTGCGCCGGTTCTGGTGTTCGTCGCGCTGAGCCTGATCACCAACACCGCCCATTCCGTCAAAACCGAACATATGGCCGCCGTGACCATCGCGATGATGCCGCATGTATCATCCTTCCTTGTGACCAAATGGGGGTCGCTGATGGGTGCGCTTGGTAGCACGGGAGTTGAGGGCCTGCCGCGTCTTGGTGACGAAGCCCTGACCGCTGCCCTGCTGCAACAAGGCGCGCATTTCGAAGGCCACCTTGCACTCAGCCAAGGGGCCATCCTGACCGGCCTGATCTGGGGCGCCATTGTGGCAAGTGTGATCGACGGACGGTTCCGCAACGCTGGTGGGTTCGCCTTGGCGGCCTGTTGCATGTCGCTGATCGGCATCGTCCATTCGGCCAGCCTGCATTGGCCCAGCTTCAGCGGCGTCAGCATGGGTTATCTGATCGCGGCAGCGTTTCTGTTCATCTATCCGCTTTTTCACAAGGATGATGAGCTGGTGAACCAGAACTTGCCAGCAGATGAGCCGCAAGCCACTCCGGGCGAATAGCTCCTCCCTTTTCGCCCATCTCAGCACAGGGCGCACACCGCGTCCTGTGCCTTTTCTGAACCGGATGACACGATGACATCGCTGCAAACCCTTCTGCGTGGCCGCACGCTGACCTTCACTGCCGAACCATACAGTCCGGACGACACTCATGCCTATGACTATTGCGAGGATGGCGCGATCCTGATCGAGGACGGTCTGATCGTAGCGTCAGGTGACCATGCCACGGTCAACGCGCAGGCCAAAAATGCGCGCGTGATCGACCATCGCCCCCATCTTCTGATGGCGGGTTTCATCGACACCCATATTCACTTTCCGCAAGTGCAGGTGATCGCGTCCTGGGGCGCACAGCTTCTGGATTGGCTGAACACCTATACCTTCCCGGCCGAAACCCAATTTGCCGACCCCGACCACAGCGCGAATATGGCGGGTAGGTTCTATGATCAGATCACCGCACATGGCACAACGACGGCGGTGGCCTATTGCTCGGTTCATAAAACATCTACTGACGCATTCTTCACCGAGGCCGCGCAGCGCAACATGCGGATGATTGGCGGCAAGGTAATGATGGACCGCAACGCGCCGGACGGGCTGCGCGACACGCCGCAATCCAGCTATGACGACACAAAGGCGTTGATTGACGCATGGCACGGCAAAGGCCGCGCCGAATATGCGATCACGCCGCGTTTTGCGATCACCTCAACGCCCGCACAGATGGAAATGGCGCAGGTGCTGGTACAAGAACACCCAGATTGCTATGCCCAAACCCACCTATCTGAAAATCACGACGAGATCGCCTATACTACCGAGCTTTACCCAGCCGCCCGTGACTATCTGGACGTGTATCAATCCTATGGTCTGCTTGGCCCCAAGATGTTGCTGGGTCATTCGATTCACCTGAAACCGCGCGAGATCGACGCGTTGGTTGAAACTGGTGCGCATCCAGTCTTCTGCCCGACATCGAACCTGTTTCTTGGTAGCGGGCTGTTTGACGATGCGGGCTTGCGGGCAAGGGGTATCACAAACGCAATTGCTACAGATGTGGGCGGTGGCACCAGCTATTCGATGCTGCAAACGCTGAACGAAGGCTACAAAGTGCTGCAATTGCAGGGCCAATCCCTGCACCCGTTGCGCGCCTTCCACTGGATCACCCGTGGCAACGCGCTGGCCTTGGGGCTTGAGGATAAGATCGGCACGCTTGCAGCCGGGTCCGAGGCAGATGTAGTGGTCCTGGACGCGCACGCAACCGAGGCGATGGCCCTGCGCATGGACAGCGTCATGTCGCTGGCAGAGGAACTGTTCGTGCTGATGATCATGGGCGACGACCGCGCAGTTGATCAGGTCTACATCGCAGGACAGCCTTCGAAACGCGGCTGACAGCGCACGATCGCCCAAATACCCCAACGCTGCTTTAACAAACGTTAAGGCGCAGAGCCTTTGAGCGTGTCATAATTACTTCTGATGTTACCTTAACAGACGGAGTTGACACATGGCACAGACAAAGAACAACCCCGCGCCGGATATTTCGGCGTTCACCGATATGATGAAGCAGACGCAGGACATGATGACGGCCAACCCGATGATGGGAGCCCAGATGACCAACGTGTTTGAGACACAGCAAAAATTTCTGCAAGAGGCGCAAACCTTCTCGGAACATTGGTTCGACCGTCGAAAGCAGGCGGCGGAAACAGCCATGCAAGCAGCGCGTGATATAGTTGATGCTGGATCAGCCGAACCATCGGTAGTGTTGAATGTGATGTCGGAGTGGCAACAACACTCGATGGAACGCATGGCCGCCGATTTTCAGGAATGGGTGGATTTGTGTTCGCGTTGCGCAGGCCAAGTGAACGACAGCAAATCGGCCAAGAAGAAATAGCGTCGCGCGACAAATCGCCTATGCCCGCAACTGGACAAAATTGCCTTGCCCTGTCATGTTAAACCACTTGTGATTGTAAGCGGTCGCCAAGTACCTGATACAATCAAATGGGCAAGGCGTTTCAGATGGAATTTCAGAACAGAGTCAAAGAACTTTCTGTCAGCAGAGATCCGCAGGCACTGGTCCAGACCTTTTTACGCCTGCATCCGCAACAGACCATCGAGACCGCCCCCAAAGGCAAGACTATCGTGCACGAAGATGACTTTGCCGATCACTCAATCCTGCTATTGGATGGCTGGTTGGCGCTGTCCAAGATGCTGCCCGATGGCGAAACCCAGATTATAGACGTGATGTTGCCGGGGGATTTCGCGCTTATTGGTGCGACCAATGCGCCTGTCGCTGCCTGCTCGGTCGAAGCGCTGAGTGATGCGCGTTTCATCATCATCCGGCCCGCGGATGCAAACGGGGCTGAACCAGAAATGGCCAAGCTGCGCGAACTGATCGCGGCCGAGGTCGTGCGCACGCAGGCCCGTGTTGCAGAAATCTTGCTGCGGATGGGCAAGGGGGCGGCGGCCAATCGTCTGGCTTATGCGCTTTTGGAATTCTATGTGCGGTTGGATGCAGCGGGGCTCGTCAAGGATAACCGCTTTAACTTCCCGATCACCCAGCACAAAATCGGCGAGTTTGCGGGGCTAAGTAATGTTCATGTCTGCCGCACCATGCGCCAATTTGAACGTGACGGCATCATATCGCATCCCACCCATACCGACATCGTGCTGAATGACCTTGAAGCCCTTTGCAACATCGCAGGTATTGACCTGGCCATCTTTCAAAACGAAATTCTGGCAAAACGCGCGCCCTGACCTCACCGCTGCTCGACGATCTCGCCCAAGGTCTGGCCCGCCAGTTCCTCGCTTGCATCATTGGCGATGTCTTCCACGGTGACGATCCCCACGATGTTATCTGCGCTATCCAGCACCACAAGTCGCCTGATCTGGCATGCAGACATCAGGTGCGCCGCTTCTATAATTTCTTGATCGGCGTAACAGGTCACGGCCTCGGGCGTCATGATTGGCTCGATGTGACGACTGGCAATGGCTTTGGGCACCCATCGGGTTACGATATCGCGATCGGTCAAAATGCCCACAAGGCGACCATTATCACACACCGGTAACGCGCCCAGATCAAGTTCAGCCATCAACGCCGCCGCAGCCCGCACCGAGGTCCCGGGACAGACGATCGTGACAGGTGTGCGCATAATGCGGCTGACCAGCATTTTTTGTTCTCCGACGCATAAAAAGGTCTTATCCAATCAAGCTAACCCATTCAGTCCATTTAGAATTAACACTGGTTAATATGACCATTTCGTGTTGCACGGGTTCCAGTCTAATGCACAATCCCAAGGCGTGGGTTAATCGCGGTTAATGGGATTGGGGGTATGTTCGCACTCCTCCTCTTCGTTTCGCCCTGAATTGCGTTTGTCGCGCTTTTTCAAGGCTTCGAACCCGATGATCACGTCCAGAAGCTCGGTCGTGATTTCACTTTGACGCACGGTCCGCAGCTCGGCGTTCAGCACCTCCAACTGGTCGTCAATCGACTGTTCGGCCTGCTGCATCCGGGCCAGCCGGGCCGCGTTTTCCGTCACCATCGCCTCGGCGGCAGATCGATAGAGCCGGGCAAACAGGTAGCTGCGGATCAGCGAAGCCAGCAGGTGGTCAGGCGGCATACGAAACTGCGGTAGACTGCGCGAGGTCCAGGGTTGACGTGCCAAGCCCTCGGTCATGTTGCGTTCAAGCGGCAAGAGCTGTTGCGTCACGGGGCTTTGCAATCCATGCGCAGCGCGTTCCATATGCACCAACGACACCTTGATCGCGGTTGATCGGCCCGACGGACGCATCTGGTCCAACAGCGTAATCAGCCGCCCGGCCAGCCGCGCCAGCCCATCAGCTGTCGCAGGCGGTAGCAAGGTGGTGACGGGGCGAATGTCCTGTCCGAACAACGCATCCTCCATCTGTGCCCCAATGCAAATCACCTGCGCGTCTGGGCAGGAAAGGCCTTGAGCCTCGGCCGCGATAATCTCGTTATAGTTGCCACACAGGCCGTGGTCGGAACCGAACACGATGATGATCCGCGCGGCATCGGGGGCATCATCGTCCAGCAGCGGGCCGTGACACCGCACAAAGGCGTGAAACCCTTTCAGAACGGTGTCTTGATACGCCTCGATTGCCTGCGCGGCTTGCTCATAGGGCAGCGCGTTGATTGCCGACATGGTTTTCATCGTCCGCACGATGCCGCGAATGCTGGTCATTGTCTGAGTGCGGTGGGTCAGGCGTTCAAGCGTCTGGGCCATGCGCACCTGCCTGTCGCGACACGGCGTCCTGCGCGATATCCACGATCTGCGCGCGCACCTCGTCCGTCAGCTTGTCATTGTCGGCAATCGTCTGCGCAAGGCCCGCGTCGTCCACGCGAACCCTGTCGCGAATGGCTTGGATCGCGGCTTTTGTCCCGGCTTCATCCATGCCGTCAAACAGCCCTTCCATCGCGGCGATCAGGACGGCGAGCTGTTCATTCGCGGCCATCGGGTCGCGTTCGGGCTGGCGCAGGGCGGCGCGCACGGCACTGCCACGGGCCAAGCGGGCGCGGGTGTCGTCATCCAGCCTTGTGCCGAAGCGGGCGAACTCCTCCAGTTCTTCGAACTGCGACAGGGTCACGCGCAGGTTGCCCGCAACCTCGCGAAAGGCGCGGGCCTGTGCCTTGCCGCCCACGCGGCTGACCGAGACACCCAGATCGACTGCCGGAAACTGGTTCGTCCTGACCAGCCGTGGCGACAGGTATATCTGTCCGTCGGTGATCGAGATCAGGTTGGTCGGAATATAGGCCGACAGGTTTTCCGCCTGCGTTTCCACGACCGGCAGCGCGGTGATCGACCCGGCGCCTTCGCGAAACTGGCCCGCCCGTTCCAGAAGCCGCGCGTGGACATAGAAGATGTCGCCCGGGAACGCCTCGCGCCCGGGCGGGCGGCGCAGAAGCAGTGATAATTCACGATAGGAATGAGCGTGGTGGGTCAGATCATCCAGCACAACCAGCACATCGCGACCTTCCTCGGCGAAACTTTCCGCGACCGACATTGCGGCATAGGGCGCAATGTATGACAGCCCCGGCGCATCCTCGTCCCCTGCGGTAATGATCACCGACTGGCCCATCATGCCGCCGTCGCGGATTGCGCCGATGACCTTGGCCACCGCATCGCCCCGCTGACCGATGGCGCAATAGATGCAGATCACGCCGGTGTTCTTCTGGTTCAGAATGGTGTCCACCGCGATTGAGGTCTTGCCAGTCTGCCGGTCGCCGATAATCAATTCGCGTTGACCCAACCCGACCGGCACGGCGGCATCGACAGCCTTCAACCCGGTGGCAAGCGGGCGGGCAACAGCGCGCCGGTGCAGGATATCGGGGGCTTCGGCTTCGACCGGGGCGTGGGTGGCGGTGTCGATAGGATCACCCCCGTCGCGCGGGCGCCCCAGCGCATCGACGACACGGCCCAGCAAGGCCGGGCCGACTGGCACACCGACCACCCGTTTGGTGCGGCGCACGTCTTCGCCCAACCTGACCTTGTGCGAGGGGCCAAGCAGCACGACTCCAAGCCGCCCCGGCTCGACATCAAAGACGATCCCCCGCACGCCCGAGGCGAAATCCAACAGTTCATCGGCCAGCGCGCGCGCCAGACCCGTCACGATGGCGATGCCGTCGCCCACTTCGGCCACGCGCCCGACTTCACTAACCTCGGGCGCGGGGGGTGGGCTGTCCAGCAGCGATTGCACCAGATCGCGCACCGTTTGGCTGGGCTTCAGATCAGGCCGCATCGGTCAGCCCCTTTCGAATGGGCCGGCCCACCCGGTCTTCAAGCACGGCGTCCAGACCGCTCAGATAACTGTCGGTTGTCCAACCGACTTGCGCCCCACCAAGCCGCAGGTTCAACCCCGGCGACAGACCGGGATCGGTGTCGAACCGCAAGGTGAAATCGGGCAGGATCGCGGCCAATTCATCGCGCAGCCGGTCCTGCACGTCAGTGGGCAAAGGGTCGCGGGTCAGAACGGTTGCGTCGTGGCGATCGCCCGCCGCATCGCGCAGGTTGTCTGCCATGTTTTTCAACTGTCCAGCTGCATGCAGGGCGATCCGCTGTTCCAGCGTTTCGTCCGCCAGATCCGCCAAGGCCTTACGCGTAAGGTCCAGCAGGGCCTGCGCGCCGTTCTGGTGCAGATCTTCGGTGAACGCACGGGCTTCTTCGCCGCGCCGCGCCTCGCGCTCGGCCTGTTCCTTTTCCAACCGGGCACGGGTTTCGGCCAGCAGAGCGTCGCGCTCGTCCTCGGCTTTGCGACGAGCATTTTCCAGCATCTCGGCCCGGCTGGCGGACAGCTCGGCGATCTGCGCCTTGTATTCGGCCTCTTTCACCTCGGCGCTGGTCCGAACGGCTGCGGCTTCACCCATCCGTTCCGAGATTTCAGCCTCACGGGCGTCGATGCCATCAAGGATGGGACGATACAGGAACTTTTTCAGAAGCCAGATCAGCACCAGAAAGTTGACGATCTGCGCCCCGATCGTGATCCAGTCTATCGACATGATGTCAGCCTCCGGCCCCTTGGCTTGCCGCGCTCAGCGCTGCATCCCAGAACGGGTTGGCAAACAGCAGGATCATCGCGACGACGAAGCAGTAAATCGCTGTGGATTCGATCATCGCAAGGCTGACAAACAAGGTGCGCGAAAGGTCGGACGAGGCATCGGGCTGCTGCGCAATCGCGCTGAGCGCGGTGGACGCCGCGCGCCCTTCGCCCAAAGCAGGGCCAAGGGCGCCGATCGCAACGGTCAGCCCCGCCGTGAAGATCGAAATGGCGGCAATGATGGAAAGATCGCTCATGGTGTTTCCTTTGTTGTTTCAGACGTGTCGGACGCCGACGGAACAGCCGTCGCGGACGAGATATAGACAGTTGCCAGAATGGCGAAGATATAGGCTTGGATGACGCCCGTCAGCAGCCCCAGCATGTTCATCACCACGGGAAAGAAGAAGGGGGCCACACCCAGCAGGATTGCGGCAATCACCGCACCCGACATGATGTTGCCGTACAGGCGGATCGCCAGCGATATGCCGCGGGAAAACTCGCTGATGATGTTAAAAGGCAGCATGATGATCGAGGGTTCGATATAGGTTCTTAGATACCCCATGATGCCCCGACTGCCGATGCCGAACATGGGCACGGCGATCACGACGGACAGCGCCAGCGCCACGGTTGTGGACAGGGACGCGGTGGGCGTGTCAAAGCCCGGCACCGCCGTCAAAAGGTTGGCGGTAACGATGAACAGAAACAGCGTGCCCGAGAAATACAGCACGCGCGGGTCGTGGCGACCCGTGATCTCGGCGATCTGGCTGACGATGCCGTTCACCGTCACCTCAAGCGCCGTGCGCCAGCGGTTCGGCGGCACGTCAGGCCGCAGGTTGCGGGTGATCAGCGCGGCAACGCCGGCCAGCACCGCCATGATGATCCACGTGTTGAAAATCGTGGCGTTCACGGGCAGGCCCAGAAGCGTAAAAAGGATGCTGTCGTCAGGTGTCAGTTGCATGACGCCCCCCTGTCAGGGGCCGGGCGGCGGGCGACGATAAGGATGGCGAACCGCACCAGCACAAAGCCCAGCACAAACCCCCCAAGCGCCGAGGCCCCCTGCCCCGCCACCAGCCAGCCGACGGCCAGAAGGGCCGCGATCCGGACCGCGCCGCTGATCATCAGGATCATGGTCGGGCGGGTCGACGCCAAGGCGCGGGTCATGCCCCAGGCCAGACCAGCAAAGAACAGGGCACTTGCAAAACCACCCGCCAAGGCGCCCCATCCGACCCATGTCCAGTCAATTGCCGTCATTGTCCTTTTCCTTCTTTGCTGATCCAGCCCCAGGCGATAATTGCCCCGATCACCACACCGCCCAGAAGCAGCGCGATGGTCCAGGAAAACGCCTGTGGCGCGATCCGGTCCAGCCACAGCCCCAGAAAAACCCCCGCAACAGTTGGCACGGCAATCGACCAGCCGATCATCCCAAAGGTCCCGATCCCGCGCAAAGGGCTGGGGCCGGGGTTGTCGCGGGCAGCTTTCATGCGGCGGGCACGGCCGCCTATATCGTCGGCGGATTTATCCTTGTTGTTGGTCATGGGTGCGGCTCCCGCAGGCTGGCAAAACGGCGCACCATGTCGGCCTCAAGCCGCGACAGGGCCGCGCGCGCGATGCGTTCTTCATCCTCAAGGCTGGCAAACTGACTACCGATCGTGTCTTGCAATTCGTCAAGGTCGGCACTTTCTACGCCACGGCGCACCGCGACCTCGACCACACGACCTTTCTTGACCAACAACCCTTCGTCGATGCCGAAAAACCGCTCAACCCCTTCGGTCTGCGTGATCAACAGGACTGATGGCACAAGGGCGGTGACAAAATCCACATGGTTGGGAAGGATGCCAAAACCTCCATCGGCGGCTTCGCCCCGCAAGCGTGTGGCCACCCCGTCGAACAGGACCGTCGACGGCAATCGTAGATAGACGTGCATGTCGGGCGCCATGTTCATGCAGCCTCCTCCTTCAGATCAGACAGCGCACCAATCATGTAATAGGCGCTTTCGGGCTGATCGAACGTGGTCTGGTTCAGGATCACCTCGCACCCGTCCAGCGTATCGGCGATGGGCACCATCTTGCCCGACGTGCCGGCTGAAGCATCGACAGTGAAGAAGGGCTGGGTCAGGAACCTCTCTAACCGGCGGGCACGGGCGACAACGGCGCGGTCATGGGCTGACAATTCCTCGATCCCCAGCATGGCGATGATGTCGCGCAAATCTTCGTATTCCGCCAAAGTGCGGCGCACAGCGCGGGCGATGTCGTAGTGCCGCTGCCCGACCACCCCCGGCGTCAGCATCACGGATGTCGAGGCCAGCGGGTCGACCGCAGGATACAACCCCTCGCTTGCCCGTTTTCGCGACAATACGACCGAGGCCGACAGGTGCGAGAAAATATGCGCCGCGGCAGGGTCAGTGAAGTCGTCCGCAGGCACATAGACCGCCTGAATTGACGTGATCGACCCTTTGCGGGTCGACGCAATCCGTTCTTCCAGAGCCGCCAGTTCGGTCGCCAAGGTTGGCTGGTATCCCACGCGCGACGGCATCCGGCCAAGCAGACCCGACACTTCGGACCCGGCCTGCACAAACCGGAAAATATTGTCGATCAGAAGCAAAACGTCTTGCGCGCGGTCGTCGCGGAAATATTCGGCCATCGTCAGGGCTGAATTGCCGACCAAAAACCGCACGCCGGGGGCTTCGTTCATTTGACCGAACAGCATCACCATCTTGTCGCGCACGCCGGCCTCGCCCATTTCGCGCCAAAGCTCCTCGGCCTCGCGCGAGCGTTCGCCGATGCCGCAAAACAGGCTGACGCCGTGGTGATGTTCAACTGTGTTGTGGATCAACTCGCTCAGCAGCACGGTCTTGCCCACGCCCGCGCCACCGAAAAGCCCGGTCTTGCCGCCGCGTTCGATGGGCGACAGAAGGTCGATGGCCTTGATGCCGGTCTCAAGCACCTCGGCGCGCAACACGCGGTCGGACAGGCGCGGCGGCGGCTGGTGAATGCCCCGATGCACGGCGGCAGAGGGCGGCGGCAACCCGTCAAGTGGTTCGCCAAACACGTTCAGCATCCGACCCAACACGCCTTCGCCCACCGGAACGGTAATCGGCCCCCCGGTCGAGGTGACGGGCGCCCCAAGCCCCAGCCCGCGCACCGGGCCAAGCGCGATAGCGCGCACCATGCCGCCACCCACCAGCGACGCCACCTCAAGCGGTATACCGTCTGCATCCAGCAGCGTGTGAATGCCCGGCGCGTTGCCTTCGAACGCCACATCCACTACGCCACCGCGAATGGCGATCACAGTGCCGGTCTGGGTTTGGGTCATCTGATCCACCTAGCCTGCCGCCATACCGCCATCGACGGGATATTGCGCACCCGTGATGAACGCCGCCTCGTCCGAGGCAAGAAACAGGACCAAAGCGGCAATATCGGCGGATTCGCCATAACGGCCCAGCGGAATTCCGGCGGTCAGCTGATCCTTTACGGCGTCGCCATGGCCGGGGTTGAACCCATCTTCCAACGACCGCATCATACGGGTGTTGACCGGCGAGGGATGGACAGAATTGACCCGCACGCCAGTCGCGCCGACTTCAATCGCCGCCGCCCGCGTCAGCCCGACAACCGCATGTTTAGACGTGATATAGGGCGCGACATTGGGGCTGCCCTTAAGACCTGCAATCGACGACATATTGATCACGCTGCCTGACTTCTGATCGATCATGACCGGCAGAACGTGCTGAAGCCCCAAGAACGCGCCACGCACGTTTACGGCCATCACGCGATCGAAATCCTCGATCTTCTGGTCGACAAGCGGGGCGACTTTGCCTTCGATCCCCGCGTTGTTGAAAAACACGTCGATGCGGCCATACGCGTCCACGGTTTCGCGGACATAGCGCGCCGCGTCCTCGGATTTGGACACATCGGCAGCGATGGTCAGAACCTCGCCCTGCCCGTTCAGTGCCTCGGCGGCCTTGGCCAGATCATCCTCGTCCAGATCGACCAGCGCGACCTTGGCACCTTCGTTCAAAAACAGACGGGCAGTTTCCAGGCCGATGCCAGCCGCGCCACCCGTGATCAGGGCAATCTTTTCTTGCAAGCGTTTCATGGCATGTCTCCTTTCAATCTATCAGGCAAACGTGTCTGCTGCAGTGCCCAGCTTGCGAAGCCGGAACGCCAGCATGACAAACAGCACACCGAACGCGATCGCATAAAAGCCAACCAGCCAGACCAGCGTGACCAGCCCCACTTGGGGCAATGCGACCAGCAGACCGCCGAACAGGATCGACAGAATACCGCCCAAGATCAGAACCCATTCGCCGGTAATTTCCTTGCGGATCTGGAAAGCCAGAACGATCCTGATCAGCCCTCCGACCACCGCCCAAGCGGCGATGAACATCAGCAGCACAAGCGACGTGACGCCGGGCCACAAAAGGACCATCAGACCGACCACAAGGCCCAGCACAGACTCCAGCACCAAAGGCCATACGCGTGGCAGACGATCACGATACCGGACCGCGTCAATCAGGCCAAATATACCGTCGATCAGCACGTAAAAGCCAAACAAAACCAACAGGACCGACAGCGTCAACGCGGGCCAGACAAAGGCCATGATGCCAAATACGATGGCGGCAATGCCACGCAGCAGGAAAATCCACCAACTGCTTTGCAGATAATCAATCATTTCGTTCATTTTTGTCATCCTTTTTTGTCGCCTTATCGGAATGGCTAACCAATAGTATCCTTTCCTAAGCGCACAGTGACAACCGGGCATTAACCGCCATCAATAGGACGGAAAGCATCGCCCAAAGCGGTCGTTGTTGACGCCGGTTAATGCAGAACAGCGTGGTGCAAGGCAATATTTGCGCGAATCGCTACGGCAAGTTGAAAGGACATTTCGATGGCAAACGCCCGTGATATGACATCTGGCCAAGATGACGAGATGAACGCTGCGCAAGTTGAATTCTCGTTGAACCCGAACTTCATAGCCCCAATGACGAAACACGTCTTAGAGGTGCCAGACGATATTCTTGACGAGGTTGAAAAGTTTTCTGCGGCATGGCTTGACCGCCGCCAGATTGCCGTAAAAACGATGATCGAAGCTGGGCAGCGCATGACGACCGAGGGCGCCGCCGACCCATCTAACGCCATCAAGGAAATTGCCGACTGGCAAGCGCATTCAATGGCGCGCCTCGCACAGGATGCCAAAGACTATTCTGAATTGATGGCCCATTGCGCCGGTGCCCTTTTTACTTTCGAAAATGCACCGACTGTGGCTAAGGTCGAAAACACCAACACGGCGAAGAAGAAGGGCAAATAGCCCTGTTCCACCCATACGGAAGGAGAGATCAAGATGGATAAAAAAGAAGCCTATCAGGAAAAGCTGCAAGCCCAGATTGACCAATGGAATGCAGAAATCGAAAAAATGCGTGCCAAGGCTGAAGAAGCACAAGCTTCCGCGCGCGTGAAGTATATGGAACAAGTCGAAGAACTGCGCGGCCACCAGAAAGAGGCCGAAGAGCGCCTGAAAGACCTTCAAAAAGCGCAGGGCGAGGCTTGGGAAGATATGAAATCGGGGGCCGAAGCCGCGTGGGACGAAATGAACGCCGCTATGAAACGTGCTTGGACCCGCTTTTCCTGAGCCTGCCGAACGTCAAGATTGACCAACACGGGGCCACGACACCAGTGGCCTCGTTTTTGATGTTCTAGGCATGTGGGACCCCAATCGCCGACGCAGACGCCGTCACGCAGTTTCAGTATGGGCAGGTGGGGCATATGAGCTATGACTTCGATCTCTACACAAGCCGGGCGCTTGAACTTGAACCATTACCCACTCTTGCCCAAGGTGCTGTCCACGTGGATGGCCCTTACCTGTTCGAACCCGCCGACATCCCTGACAACCATGCGCCCTTGGTGGAAAAGAAACGGTTTCTGTTCAGAATTCACCTGGAGGGCGTTCTGGCGACGCAGGAAATGGCACATGTGGATGCATGGCTTGGGCAGGTTGTGCTCAGGACAAAAGGTGTCTTGATCAATTTGCAAACAAATCAGTTTGAAACGCCCAAAAAGTCGGGGCAGCTGAACGCGTCGGTCGAACCGGTCCGTGACAGTGGCTGGATGACCTTCTACTTTCAGGATGGCGAAGCGTTCTATGAACATGGTTTCGAGAATATGCTGCAGGATATTTCAAGCACACTACCCGAGGCAATGCCCAACAGATACGGCTATTACGAGCCGCTTCAGTGCCGGATCGAAGGCGGTGATTTCTCGGGACTGATTTCATCGTTCAAAAAAGAAACGGATGTTTGCATGAAATCCAGATCGCCTTTCGGCGACATCCTTCTGACGATTCCATGCCGCAAAACATTCGAGCGGTATCATCCGCACCACTTCATCAGGCGCAAGTTCCTGTTAGGGCGTGTCAGCTTCCAGATTCGTCCCAAACTTTTCGACAGTCCCTCAGACACAGCTAAACTGACAGTTCTTTTCGAAAAGCTCTGCGTCACTCTGGAAGTCGTTTATGCCGAGATCGTGAGATCCGATGAGTTCGGCAGTTGGTTCTGGTACGGATTGCCAGATCATCAGGCTCATACTTTTTGTCTGGGCCCGGCCTATCACAAGGTCTGGCCGGACATTGGGACGGTCGGTTATACGATTGGCCACCGGCATCATGTTGTTACCACGGATCGTTTCGGCAACAGTCCACCCCGTCCGCCCAACAATCTGATCGCACCAGAACAGGAGGATTCGTGTATTGACCCGGAAACTGGGAAAACCCGCGATACTCGAGATCAAAAGCCCAAATATGCACCCGTTTTCCCGTTCGACTACGAATTCGATTTGAACACCTATATCTGGTGATATCCCTGCAACACAAGGGCTCTGGGCTAATACAGAAACCTGCCATCCTGCAACCGCTCGCTCTTTTTTAGCGCACCCGTCGGGCATGGCTTTTGTTTTTGCCATTACACACCGCGCAGGTATGATCCGGCCTAGTTATCGGTCTGCGTATCATCCACACTGTCAGCTTGATCGGTTGTAATGCTGTCCTCTGTCGGCTGTCCGATGGATGAGTCGTCAAGATAGTTGCTATAGATCATACCAGCTACGATCACGACGATCGCTCCGGCCAGAATAAGCCACAGAACGGGGCGGTGTCGGCGTTTCTGTTTCTCAGGATTGACATCGGGCGATGACATGGCGGGCCTCCTGTCTTTTTGATTGTGTTGGCTAAGTCAACGCAGCCAGGCGCGGATGGTTCCCGGATTGTTTGCTTTTGCCTAATGTCGGCTTGACCGCGCCTTATGTTACCCGTCGCCCCCCAACACCTCGTAGGCTTGGCGCGCCAGCACGCGTTCTTCGTCGGTGGGCAGCATCAGCACCGGCAGGCGGCTATCACCCGTGGTCAGGACCGGGCCGCCTTCGGCATTCGCGCCCTCGTCCAGTTCGGCGCCTAGCCATGCCAGTTCACGTACCAGTCGGGCGCGAAGGGCCGGAATGTACTCTCCCATCCCGCCGGTCAGAACCACACCGTCCACGCCCCCCATTGCAGCGGCCAGTGACCCGAAGGTGCGACCGCATTGATAACAGAAAAAGTCCACAGCTTCGGCGGCTTCGGCCCGGTCGCTGGCCAGCAGGTCGTTCATCTCTCCGGAGATGCCCGACACCCCCAAAAGACCCGAACGTTCATAGAGCATCGCGTGCACCTCTTCCGCGCTGTAGCCACGGTCGATGATCAAGTGAAGCACGGCGCCGGGGTCCAGCGCACCGCAGCGCCGGCCCATCGGCAAGCCATCCAGCGCGGTCAGGCCCATCGTCGTGGCGACACTTTGCCCACCCGTCATCGCACACATGCTGACCCCGTTGCCAAGCTGCGCCATGATGATCCGCTTGTCCGCCAGATCGGGAAAGCGCCGCGCCAGCGTGTGCGCGATATAGTCATAGGAAAGCCCGTGAAAGCCATAACGCAGCACGCCGTCATCCGCCAATTCGCGCGGCAGGCCAAACAATTGTGCAACACGCGGCTGAGTGCGGTGAAAGGCGGTGTCGAAACACGCGATTTGCGGGGTGGCCGGGAAATGCGTGCGCAACTGCCGGATTGGACGCAGGTTGTGCGGCTGATGGCTGGGGGCCAGACGAACCAATGTTTCAAGCCGGGTCATCACGTCGTCGGTGATCAGAACAGGTTCGGCGAAGTCGGCCCCGCCATGCACAACGCGGTGCGAAAACGCGGCGATCTTGCCCAGATCAGATAGCCCGTCCAGCCGTGCCATCGTATGGGTCAGTGCCTCGGGGTGGGCGCTTTCAACGCTGGACGGGTTGCCCAGATCGGTTTCCTGCGTGCGCCCCGTCTTTGGGTCTTTTTCCGTCAGCACCATGTGCCAAGGCAGCCCACGAATGTGGAAGTTTCGGATTTGCAACGGCCCGTCGGGCGTCAGCTTGAACACACCACACCGCAGGCTGGACGAGCCCGCGTTGAACGTCACGACCAGTTGTTCGCTCATGCCTCAGACTCCGCAGGCCGCTGCGCCGCCGCCACAAGCCGCACCAACGCCGCCGAGGCACATCGCTGCGCGACAGTATCCGCCCGGCTGGTCAGCGCGATCGGCACTTTCGCCCCCATCACGATGCCCGCAGTTTCAGCATAGGCCAGATGGTCCAGATCCTTGACCAGAATGTTACCCGACACCAGATCAGGCACGATCAGGATATCGGCTTGCCCGGCCACATTCGACACAATTCCCTTGATCGCCGCCGCCTTGGGCGAGATCGCCAGATCCATCGCCAAAGGCCCATCCACATCCGCGCCCACGATCGTTCCCCGGTCTGCCATCTTGCAGATTGCAGCGGCAAAGATCGTGGACTCGATGTCCTCGTTGATATTCTCGGATGCGGACAGCAGGGCGACCTTGGGCCGCGCGATCCCCAACGCATGGGTCAGATCAATCGCGTTGCTGGTGATGTCGCGCAGCGTCGTCAGGTCAGGCCGAATGTTGATCGCAGCATCCGACACGAATAGCAGCCGGGCATAGCTTTCCACGTCAATGGCAAAAACGTGGCTCATCCGCCGCTCGGTCCGCATCGCCTTTTCCGAGATCACGGCACCCATCAGAATATTGGTCTTCAGCGCCCCTTTCTTCAATCCATCGACCTTGCCCGCAACAGCCATTTCAACGGCCCGCTTGGCCGCCTTTTTGGGTGTGGCGGCGGCAATGATGGGCGTGTCGCCCAGATCAAGCCCCGCCTCGTCCGCCGCGTGCCTGATCTTGGCCTCATCACCCACCAGAATGGCTTTGATCAGCCCGCGCGCCTGGCTTTCCAGCGCGCCGGTCAGGCTTGGCCCATCTTCGGGACACACCACCGCGACCTTGACCGGTCCCAGGTCGCGAGCGAGTTGCTCCAACCGCTCCAACCGATCAGGGCGCCAACTTTCGTGAGATTGCTCCGTGGGTTTTTCTGTGGGCCGGTCCGTGACCTGCCCTGCCCCATCTTCCATCACTTTCATATGATCTGTCCTTGTTCCTGCCCAGTAGGTCAGCGTTGAAATACATATGTCCCCGGTGCATCCACCAGCGCCGTGGTGTCAACACCCGCGCGCCCCATCGCTGGCGGCTTGACCTTGCCACTGGATTGGGCGCCAAGCCATGTTACAAATTCTGGCCACCACGATCCATCTTTCAGCGGCGCCTGCGCGCGCCAGTCTTCGGGCGCGACATAGTTCATGCCGTGGGGCGTCGTCGTCAACTGATAGCTGCGCCCCTTATGCCCCGGCTCACTGACGATCCCCGCATTATGCCCACCCGAGGTCAAGACAAACGTGATGTCCGTGTCCGACAACAGATGCAGTTTATAGACGGATTGCCATGGCGCCACATGGTCCCCGGTCGTCGACACGCAGAACACCGGCGCCGAAATGTCCGTAATCGCGACCGGCTTGCCGCCGACCTCGTACTGGCCCTGCGATAGCGCGTTGTCCAGATAAAAGCTGCGCAGATACTCGCTGTGCATCTTGTATGGCATCCGGGTTGCATCCGCGTTCCATGCCATCAGGTCGAACATCCCCTGTCGGCCGCCCATCAGGTATTCATGCACATAACGCGACCAGATCAGGTCGGTCGAGCGCAGAAGCTGGAACGCACCCGCCATCTGTTTGGTGTCCAGATAGCCCTGATCCCACATCGTGTGCTCCAGAAACGATACCTCGCTTTCGCTGATGAACAGCTGTAATTCGCCGGGATCCTTGAAATCGACCTGCGTGGCCAGAAGCGACATGGTTTTCAAACGGTCATCATGATCGCGCGCCATCTGTGCGGCCTTGGCCGCCAGAAGCGTGCCGCCCAGACAATAGCCGACGGCGTTGATTGGCGCGTCGGGAACGACCTCGCCGACCGCGTCCAGCGCCTGGCCCACTGCCTCCAGATAATCGGCCATCCCCAGATCACGGTCATCCGCATCCGGGTTTCGCCACGAGATCATGAACACCGTGTGTCCCTGTTCGACCAGATAGCGCACGAACGAATTATGAGACGACAAATCGAGAATATAGTATTTCATGATCCACGCTGGCACGATCAGGATCGGCTCGGCGGCGACGGTATCGGTCTGCGGTGTATATTGGATCAGCTCGAACAGGTGCGAGCGATAGACGACCTTGCCCGGCGTCACGGCCACATCGCGGCCTGGCAGGTAATCTTCGGCCCCGACCGGAGGTTTGCCAGACACCGCGTGCTCCCAATCCTCGATCATGTTCTGCGCACCACGGATCAGGTTGGCCCCGCCTTCATGTATTGTCTTGGCGATCACCTCGGGGTTGGTCCAGATGCTGTTGGCAGGCGACATCATGTCCAGAATCTGACGCGTCACGAAGGACACCGCCTGTTCATCGCGACGCGACATGCCGTCGATATCGTTGGTGGCGCTATACCACCACTGCTGTGTCAACAGAAAGTTCTGATAGATCAGGCTAAAAGGCCAATTCTGCCATTCCGGCGCATCAAAGCGTTTGTCATGTCCCAGCGGCAGGATGCACGGGTCGGCATCGCCTTTCAGAATCTGCTGACTGGTTGTGATCGCCAGTTGGGCGGCTTTGCGCTGCGCCTTTTCCATCAATTGCACATGCTTGGCGGGCGAACCGGCCAGATGCACCCACCAGTTGAAGAACAAAGACGACAGGCCAAAGGGGGTCACGCCTTGGGTAAACCGCGCCAGATACGCCTTGAAGGCGTGATCCATACTTTCGGTGCTGTAATTGTCCGGCCGCACATGGTCGCATCGCAGCGACAACTCGGGCGGCAATGACTGACGGGCAGGGTCACTGTGTTTTGCCGCGTCACCAGCGGTATTGCGTTGGGGTTGAAAGGGCAGAACCTTGTCTGTCTCGGTCGCGTCTTTCGTCTTGGGTCGTGCCATCTGCTTTCCCTTCCGTGTTCAATGCGTGGCCACACCACCGGGCGCGGTGAGAGCCGCATACCACACTACAATAGGAACCGCCGCTCATCGCTTCATTAACGTCCGTTAAGCGCGCCGGTTTGCGCAACAACCTGCCAATGTTGATCAGGGTTAATTCATACCAGCCCGATTGCCCTATGTTGCCCCTTTCGGTGCAGCGCACCGTTCAGACAAGATTTGCAGTAACCGAAAGGCATAGTAGGATGAAAAATCAGGTTATTATCGTGACAGGCGGCGCGGCTGGTATTGGTGGTGCGATCACCGCAGAGCTTGCGAAAAACGGCGCGCGGGTCGTGGCCGTCGATCTGAATGACGAGGCCGGGCTGGCCATTACCAAAGCCCACCCCGACCACATCGCGTTTCTGAAGGGCGATATCTCGGACAAGCAGGTAGCACGCGACGCCGTCGCCCTTGCCGTGTCGAAATTCGGCAAGCTGACAGGGCTGGTCAACAACGCACATGCCTCGCGGCAGAAGCCCTTGCTTGACCAGACGCCCGAGGATTGGGCCTTGTCCTTCGACACCGGGTTCTGGGGCACGCATAATTTCATGCAGGCGGCTCATCCCGAGCTGGCCAAGAACGGCGGTGCCATCGTGAACTTCGGGTCGGGTGCTGCCTTGTATGGGCAACCGAACCAAGCCAGCTATGCCGCCGCGAAAGAGGCGATCCGCGGCCTTAGCCGCGTTGCCGCCAACGAATGGGCCAAGGACGGAATAAGGGTCAACATCGTATCCCCACTGGCCCTGACCGAAGGGGTCATCCAATGGAAAGAGTCCCACCGCGCCCAATATGACGAAGTCGCCGCCAAAGTGCCCCTTGGCCGCTTCGGTGACCCCCACAAAGACATCGCGCCCATCGTGATGTTCTTGCTGAGTGACGCAAGCCAATACATGACCGGCCAAACCGTGATGGCCGATGGCGGCAGCGTCATGTTGCACTAGGACCCTGCGCGGGTGCGTCAGTCGTCGTCAGGCAGCCGTGCGCGATACGCTTCGATCACGGCCTTCTTTGTCACCGAAGGCTGGGCCTCGACGGCCTCGACCAGCCCGCGCAACTCGCGCCGCAACCCGTGGACCTGATCCAGCAGCGACAAGACCACCGGCACCGCGTCATCCGGCAGCGACATATCGGTGCGCAAGTCGCACACCAACCGGATACGCGCCACATCCAGATCGTCGAACACCGGGCCGCTTTCACCCTGTGCGGGCTTGACCCAGCCTTCGTTTACCCACAACCGA
Organism: Aliiroseovarius sediminis; assembly: GCF_022678485.1. Lineage (GTDB taxonomy): Bacteria > Pseudomonadota > Alphaproteobacteria > Rhodobacterales > Rhodobacteraceae > Aliiroseovarius > Aliiroseovarius sediminis. The sequence continues at coordinate 82,804 of NZ_JALBYP010000023.1, read as the reverse complement.
AGCTCGCGCAGTTCGACCCGGCGCACGGTGGCGACAACATCCTGTTCATTCAGCATCACACATCCCTCCAGAGCTTGGCGCGGGGGTCTTCGTCGACGGTGTCCCGCCACTGTCGCGCAATCGCTTCCATCTCGGCGTTAGGTTTGGTTGGGGTCACGATCTTCAGGCGCACATACTGATCGCCTGCCGCCCCCTTGGCGGGCTTCACGCCCCGCCCCTTCAGCCGCAGCCGCTGCCCCGATGACGCGCCCTTGGGCACGCTCATCGCGACCTTGCCCGTCAGGGTCGGCACCTCAATCTTCGCGCCCAGAACCGCTTCGTCAAAGGTGATCGGAACCTCGATCTCAATGTCGCTGCCATCCCGCGTAAACGCCTCGTGCGGCCGTACCGTGATCGAGACATAGGCATCCCCCGCAGGCCCGTCCCCGAACCCCGGCTGCCCCTTGCCACGCAGCCTCAGCGTCTGCCCGTCGCGCACGCCCGCCGGAATGGTCAGGTCAATCGCGCTACCATCAGGCAGGGGCACAGGACGTTTCGCGCCACGCACGGCATCCATGAAATCGACCTCAAGGTGATAACGCACATCCGCACCGCGCGCGGCGAACCCCTGCGCGCGCCCTGTCCGTGCCTGAGCGCGCGCGCCGAACAGGTCGGAAAACACGCCGGACAGATCATCAAAATCGCCATAGCCCGCGCCGGACGCGTATCGCCCCTGCGGGTCGGTGTCTGCGTATTCGCGGTAATATTGCCGCTGAGGCCGTTCTTGCCCGCTTGCGTCAATCTCACCCGCATCAAAGCGTTTTCGCTTATCCGCATCACCGACAATGTCATACGCAGCGGTCACGGCCTGAAATTCGGCGGCCTTCGCCTTGTCTCCGGGATGAAGATCAGGGTGCAGGGTTTTGGCCAGCTTGCGGTAAGCCTTCTTGATTTCGGCTTGTGTGGCGTCCTTGCCGACACCAAGAACCTTGTAGGGATCGTCACTCATTCGCTGCAACCTTTGGCTTGCCCTGTGCCGACCCGCGCAGACCTTTCGCCAGATCGCGCAATGTGGCTTCGTCCAGTGTCTCTACGTCTAGCAGACGTGTGGCGGAACGCTCAAGAATATCGCGGTTGTTGGTCAGAATGTCCAATGCCTGCTCCGAGACTTCGCGCAACACTTCGCGCACGGCCTGATCCATCGCCTCGGCTGTCGCCTCGCTGTAGGTGCGTTCGTAATACCCCGGCGTGCGGTCGCCCAGAAAGCTGCTCCTTTCGGCCTCATAACTGACCGAGCCAAGGCCCTCGTCCATCCCATAGCGCGCCACCATCGACCGCGCGATATCCGTGGCACGGGCCAGATCGTCGGCAGCCCCGGTGGACAGATGCCCAAACACCAGAGTTTCAGCGGCCCGGCCGCCCATCAGCACGGCGATCTTGTCGCGCAGCTCGGCCTCGGTCATCAGGAACCGGTCCTCGGTCGGGCGCTGGATCGTATAGCCCAACGCCCCGATCCCACGCGGAATGATCGAGACCTTGTGAACCTCGTCCACCCCGGGCAGCGCCATGCTGACCAGCGCATGCCCCATCTCGTGATAGGCTACGATCTTGCGTTCGCGCGGGTTGATCAGACGGTTGCGTTTCTCAAGACCCGCCACGATGCGTTCAATGGCGTGGGTGAAATCGGCCATGGTCACTTTTTCACCGCGCCGCCGTGTCGCCAGCAACGCGGCTTCGTTCACCAGATTGGCCAAATCCGCACCCGAAAAGCCGGTGGTCAGCGCGGCGATGTCGTCCAGTTCCATATCTGCGGCAAGGACGATCTTCTTCATATGGACCTTGAGGATCTGCACCCGCCCCGCCCGGTCGGGCCGATCCACAAGCACCTGACGGTCAAACCGCCCGGCGCGCAGAAGCGCGGGGTCAAGGATTTCGGGCCGGTTGGTGGCTGACAAAAGTACCAGCCCTTCCGCCGGATCGAACCCGTCCAGTTCCGACAAAAGCTGGTTCAGCGTCTGTTCACGTTCGTCATTGCCGCCCTGAATATTCCCCGCTCCGCGCGCACGGCCTAATGCGTCCAGCTCGTCGATGAAGATGATGGCAGGCGCCGCTTCGCGCGCCTGCTCAAACAGGTCGCGCACACGGGCCGCGCCCACGCCCACGAACATCTCGACAAATTCCGAGCCGGAAATGGAATAGAACGGCACCCCGGCCTCACCGGCCACGGCACGTGCCAGCAAGGTTTTCCCCGTACCCGGCGGGCCGACCAGCAAAATTCCCTTGGGCATCCGTGCGCCAAGACTGCCGTATTCCTTGGGGTTTTTCAGAAAATCGATAACTTCTTGCAGTTCTGTCTTTGCTTCATCCACGCCTGCCACGTCATCAAAAGTAACCTTCGTGTCGCTTTCGACATAGACCTTGGCCTTGCTTTTGCCGACGGACATAAGACCACCCATGCCCTGCCCGCCGCCCATACGACGGATCGCGAACATCCAGATCCCGACGAAAAACAACGCAGGCAGAAGCCACGACAAAAGCGTGGTGAACCACGTGTTTTCAACCGCGCCCGAATAGGTCACATCCGTTTCGTTCAACCGGTCAGCCAGATCGGGCGGCACAGGGGTCGTCACGAATCCGGTTTTACCGTCCTGGGGCATGTCGAATGTGCCACTGATCTTGTTGCTGCCAATAACCACCTCGTCAATCGCGCCCTCGGCCAGATAGGTTTCAAACTGGCTGTAAGGGATCGCCTCGATGGTCTGGCTTTGCACCCACAGGTCGCGCAGCAGCACTATGCCCATGAACGCGATCAGGACATACCAGATGTTGAATTGTTGCTTGCGGTCCATGTGGTGTCTCCGGTTTTGTCGCGGGGGGTCGCGTCCGCCGCGCATCCTAGCGCCTTCACAGGCCGCCAAATTGATCGCCGTTAATTTCCGTCAGTTTTCCCTTACGGTTACTCTGCGTCAAGCGAAACGGGCCGATAGGGCGCATCCGCGTTCTTGAACAGCACATAGATCGCCGGGATTACCAGCACCGTCAGCAACGTGGACGACGCCAGCCCGAACAGAAGCGAGATCGCAAGCCCCTGAAAAATCGGGTCGGTCAGGATCACGCCGGCCCCGATCATCGCGGCGATTGCGGTCAACAGGATCGGCTTGAACCGGATCGCACCCGCGCGCAGCAGCGTGTCGCGCAGGGGTTCATCCCCCTCGGCCCCGTGCCGGATGAAATCCACCAGCAGGATCGAGTTGCGCACGATAATCCCCGCAAGCGCAATGAACCCGATCATCGAGGTTGCGGTGAACGCCGCATCGAACACCCAATGTCCGAACACGATCCCGATGAAGGTCAGGGGAATGGGCGTCAGGATGATCAAGGGCACCCGGAACGACCCGAATTGCGCCACCACCAGCACATAGATCGCCAGGATCGCCACCCCGAAGGCCGCGCCCATGTCGCGGAAGGTGACATATGTCACCTCCCATTCCCCATCCCACAACAGGGTAGGGGTTGCATCGCTGGCGGGTTGGCCGTGCAGGCTGATTTCCGGTTGCGGCACGTCGGCGGTCCAGGGCCGGTCGTCCAGCGCGTCTTGCACGGCGATCATCCCATAGATCGGCGCTTCAAAGTCGCCCGCCATCTCGGCCATCACCATTTCGGCAAAACGACCATTGCGGCGGAAGATGGGATAGCTTCCGGCCTCTTCCGTGACGGTCAGCACATCGCCCAATTCAACCACACCCCGGTCGCCTGGCAACAGGTTTGCGGGCACGGGGGTCGAGGCCAGACGTTCGGACCAGTTCAACTCGCCGCGCGGCAGCGCCACGCGGATTTCGATCGGATCGCGCCCCTCACCGCGATGGGAATAGCCCACGGGCATCCCGTCAAACAAGACGCGAATGGTGTCATAAACATCGCTTTGACGGACGCGGAAGAACTCCAGACTGTCCTGATCAATTGCCAACCGCAGACGTGGGCGGGGTTGGCCGAAGCTGTCCTCGATATCCACCACATACGGCACCGCGGCAAAGGCTTCGCGCACCTCGCGCGCCACGGCCCGCCGGGTATCAGCATCAGGGCCATAGATCTCGGCCAGCAAGGTCGCCAGCACCGGCGGCCCCGGTGGGATTTCCGCGACCTGAATTGACCCCCCTTCGGGTATATCCATATCTGCCAGCATCTCACGCGCCGCCAGCGCGATGTCGTGGGACGAGCGGTCGCGGTGATGCTTGGCCTCAAGATTGACCTGCAAATCGCCCAGCTCTGGCCGCGCGCGCAGGTAATAGTGCCGCACAAGCCCGTTGAAGTTGAAGGGTGCCGCTGTGCCCGCATGAAGCTGGATCGAGGTTGCCTCGGGCAGCGCCGCCAGCCGTTCAGCGGCTTCGGTCAGCACGCGTTCCGTGCGCTCAAGACTGGTGCCTTCGGGCATGTCCAGAATAACCTGAAACTCGGATTTATTGTCAAAGGGCAAAAGCTTCACGACCACGGTGCGGTCAAAGAAGAAGGTCATCGAGCCGCCGGTCAGAACCAGCACCACAACCAGAAACACACCGGCCCGCCAACGGTTGGCGATCACAGGCGCGGCGACCCGGCGGAACAGACGGCCCAGTACGCCTTCGCTTTCATGATCGTGTCCGCCAGCTTCGGCCCCGCCGCGTCCGGCGATCTTCAGCATCAGCCACGGGGTCAGCATGACGGCAACAAAGAAGGAAAAGATCATCGCAGCGGACGCATTCACCGGGATCGGCCCCATATATGGACCCATCAGGCCCGACACGAACAGCATCGGCAGAAGGGCGGCCACCACGGTCAGGGTGGCAACGATGGTGGGGTTGCCCACCTCGGCCACCGCTTCAATCGCGGCGGTGACGCGGCTTCGCCCATCGCGCATGGCCCAATGGCGGGCAATATTTTCGATCACCACAATGGCATCATCCACCAGAATACCGATCGAGAAGATCAGCGCGAACAGCGACACCCGGTTGATCGTGTAGCCCATCATGTTCGAGGCAAACAGCGTCAGCAGAATGGTGGTCGGAATGACAATGGCAACCACGATGCCCTCGCGCCAGCCAATGACAAACGTCACCAGCAACACGATAGAAATGGTGGCCAAACCCAAGTGAAACAGCAGTTCATCGGCTTTTTCATCGGCGGATTCACCATAGTTCCGGGTGACCTCGACCATGATACCTTCGGGGATCAGGCCGCCGCGCAGAAGCTCCAGTCGCTCCAACACATGCTCAGAAACCAGAACCGCATTGGCACCTTCGCGCTTGGCAATCGCCAAAGTCACGGCTGGCAAGCGCGTCCAGTCCGCGTGGTGATCGTCGCGGGTCATGGTCCAGGTGCGCGCATCCACCGGCGCGCCACCAACGAGGATGTCAGCCACGTCGCGCACATAAACCGGGCGCCCGTCGCGGGTGGTCAGTTGCAACAGACCAATGTCTGAGGGGCCGCGCAGGGTCTGCCCCGCCGTCACCGTCAAACTCTGATCCAGTGCGGTGACGGACCCGGCCGGGAAGGTCTGGTTGGCCTCGCCCACACGGGCGGCCAGTTGTTGCAGGGTCACACCATAAAGGGCCAACCGTTCGGGATCAGGCTCGATGCGGATCTGATCGGTGCGCCCACCCACAATATAGGTCAGCCCCACATCCTCGACCGACATAAGCGAGGCGCGCAATTCCTCGACCAGTGAATACAGTGCGCGGTCGTCCCAATGCTTGGCGACTTCGGGCGTGGGCGACAGGGTCAGCGCGACGATGGCCACGTCATTGATGCCGCGCCCGATGATCAAGGGCTGCGGAATGCCCTGCGGGATACGGTCCATGTTCGCCATGATGCGTTCATTCACACGCAGAATCGCAGCGTCAGGGTCGGTGCCCACGTCAAACCGCGCCGTGACCATCACCTGATCATCTTCGGTTTGCGAATAGATATGCTCGACCGCATTGATCGACCCCAGGATCGCCTCAAGCGGTTCTGTCACCAGCTCGACCGCATCGGGCGCACGCAGGCCGTCGGTACGCACCATCACATCAACCATCGGGACCGAGATTTGCGGCTCTTCCTCGCGCGGAATCACCGCCAGCGCGATCAGCCCCATCGCAAGCGAGGCAAGCAGCAGAAGCGGCGTCAGGGGCGAGCGGATGAATGCCTTGGTCAGATGCCCTGAAATACCCAATTTCATGGTTGCACCAGCTTGTCGCCAGTCGACAACCCTGCAAGAATTTCAACACCGTCCGCAGTTTCTTCGCCCAGCAGAACCACCACCTCGCGCGTGCCATCCGCCGTTTGCAATGTTACGAAATCATTGCCGAACCGCGTGGTGATAAAATCGCGCGGGATAATGATCACCTGCCGCGTGTCCACGGTGATATAGACCCGCACGCGTTCGCCCACGAAATAGCTGCCCAGCCCGCCCACTTCTGCATCTGCCGTGATGCGGCCGTTCTGGATCAAGGGATAAACCTGCCTGATCACACCAGTCTGGCCCACTTCTCCGCCCAAGGCGGCACCTGCGACTTCGATCTCGTCACCTTCAGCAATGGACCGGGCATGGCGTTCGGGCAGGTTTAGCCGCAAAAGATAGTGATCAGACGCGATGATCGCCACCGGCTCGCCGGGCATCATCACGCTGCCCATCGGGCTTTTGACATCCAGCACACGACCTGCGGCGGGGGCCAGCACTTCGCCCTCGCGTTCTTGCTGCACCAACACGTCGCGCGATTGGCGGGCCGACGCCAGACGCCCTTCCAGCACCGCTACGGCGGTTTGCGCCTGATCCACGCGGGTTTGTGCGATAATACCACGGGTCAGCAAATCCTCGGCCCGTTTCAGATCGTCGCGTGCCTGTGCCAGTTCGGCGTCCAGCGATGCGGCCTGCGACGTAGCGGCCGCAATCTGCGGGGCCATCTGTTCGTTGACCACCCGCGCCACAACATCACCGGCCGCGACCATATCACCTTCGTCTACCATCAAATCGACGATAGTGCCGCCAATCCGCGTGCGCGCAGTCAGGGTATCGACACTTTCAACCGTGGCGAAGACAGCCTTTCGGTCCGCCAGATCACTGGGCGTCACGTCATGGGTCTGGGCCATCACCGGCCCGGCAAGAAGAAGAGAGAGAAGAAGTGTTCTAAACATGGCAGCGCCTTTGGTTTGGGCGGGTTTGTGCGTATCCGTGTGTGCGCCCGGCAAGTTGGCACCGGGTACTCTTGACTTATATATTAGCAACTTCTAATTTAGTAAACACTAAAATAGTGTCAAGTCCAGTTCCGTCCACCAAAGCGAAGTGATGCGATGACGTCAACCAACACCGATCCGATGGCCGACCTCAAGGCTCAGGCCGACGAAGTCGCCACCTTGCTCAAGCAGCTTGCCAACACGCGGCGACTGCTCATCCTGTGCCGCCTTGCGGCTGGTCGCGCCACGGTGTCCGAACTGTGCAAAGTCGCCGACCTGTCACAATCCGCAATTTCGCAACACTTGGCAAAAATGCGAATGGAAGGCTTGGTGAAAGGCGAAAAAGAGGGTCTTCAAACCTTCTATACCATCTCGGACCCGCGTTGTCTGGACCTGCTGGGCCATCTAAAAACAAGCTTCTGCGACCTGCCGTCCTGAACCGTGGCTTATCCAGCACGATCCCGCCCCAAGCGCGGCGATTACTTGGACATTCCGTCTGGCCTGCCGTAAAACACCCGCCAAGGCTCCCCATCAGATCAGGTCTGGCTCCGTGCGGCATATCGACAAGCTGAAGAACGTCAAAATGGCCTTGGAAACCAAGGTTCATGCTGCCGAAGCTGTGTTCGACCGCGTTCAGACAAAGCAGCCCCCGACTCTGACCCACACAAGTGTCACCATCCTGACCCTGCTGGCACTGACGCTGATCTCGCGCATCGGAAGCCTGCAAACCGAGGTGTTCAACTGGGACGAAAGCACCTTCATCCTTGTCGGCTCCAGCTTCGCCCACGGCCACCTGCCCTATACCGAGACTTGGGACATCAAACCCCCCGGCCTGACCTATGCTTTGGGCGCGGCGCTGGCGATCTTTGGCGACACGATGGTGACAGTGCGCATGTTCGGTGCGGCCTGCGTGTTTGCAATGGCGGTGCTGGTCTTTCTGATTTGCAAACGCCACGGCAGCTACGCCACCGCCCTGTCCGCCGCCGTCATGACCATCTGCGCGCAAAGTGTGTCCGAGGCGCAGGGCGTCTATACCGAAACGCTGGCCATCACGCTGGTGCTGGCTGGGCTTTATACCCTGATGCGCGCGGGTGATCGCGTCTGGATGTTCGCGCTGGCCGGGCTGTTGATCGGGGCCGCAACGGTCACGCGGACGAACATGGCGTTTGTTGCGCTGACGCTGGGAATTTATCTGATCGTCGTGGCGGTGCGGACACGCACAAAAACTGACGCTACTGCGCTTGCCCTGTTCACGGTGGGCGGGTTTACCATGTTGGGCCTTGTTATTGCGCCCTATGTGCTATCGGGTCAGTTGGACCTATTCATCTTCGCCAACGTGACGGCACCGCTTGAATATGCCTCGGGCCAGCTGTCGCCATTCCTCATCTTCTTGGCGATTGTGTTGGTCACGCCGGTTGTCGGTATTTTCTACCCTGACATCTGGGGCATTTTTCTATTCCTTGCTGTGTGGGCATTCGTGAGGACGAGGCCATGGCAGCGATTGAAACAGCCACGTCAGACCTTCGCCCACATCACCGCAGATCGCGAAGCATTCCTGATCGCGCTCACGGGCGCGTCGGTTGTGCTGGGCATGAGTATGAACGGGGCCGCCACGTGGCACCACCTGATCCAGCTGGTCCCGTTTCTTGCCATCGCTGCGGCACAGGCGATTGAACACGACGACCGCCCCCGGTTCAAACTGCTGGTGCTGGTGATGGTCGTCACGACAATGCTGCGCACCCTACCCGGCACGGTCCATGTCCTGTCCACAGGTTACGAAGGGATAAAACAGGACCAGACCATCGCCACTTTGGCGCGCGAAATTGCGCAGGATCAAGCCGCTGATGACAGGGTTTTCGCGCTGGGTGGGCAGCTTGTATATTGGTATTTGAAACAGCCCCCGCTGAACAAATACGCCACGCATCCCTCCAACATTTTCAAACCCTTATTCGTGGATTTGCTGCGCGATAACGGGAAGTTTGATGGCGATATCTTCGAAGAAACCATGAAAAAACAACCAAAGTACATTCTTTGGCAGCCTGAACAAAACAAGGCACTAGATGGTCCAGCCGGGCAGCCGGTTCGGGATGTCTTGGCTAGTAAATACGCGCTCTGGACATCGCACGGGGCTTATGTGGTTTATCGGCGAACGGACAACTAACTCACATATATATCCCATTGATATTAATATCTTTTTAAGGTTCTAATCCCTCGCAGCACCTGTCTTCAGCAATCATTTTTTCGCCGCAATCCAAACGGATCGGGGCCGGGAAACGATACGCTGTTTCGCTAGGGGAAACCGTCCTGAAACCTCTCGTAAATTGCCGCCCTAACCACATAAATGCGACATGTACAATGTCGCAAACAGGCTATTAGTTGGTTGAACTCTGCGGTCAGAGCGATAGGTTTATCCCTGAACGCGACTTCAAGTCTTGGGGTGGCTCGCTTGCGCATGACGTTATCTGAACGAAGTGCAGAAGCCGCCCGACGTTGAGGGGCTTCATATGGTTGGTGGCATAAAGTCGCCGTCCATCAAGGAAGATGAAGGAGAAAGACAAGATGAAACGCACATTCTATGGCGCAGTCTTCGCGACCATCGCAGCACCTTCGGCGCTGCTGGCCCAAGACCAATGCGGCGAAGTGTCGATGGCGGAAATGAACTGGGCCTCGGCCAAGATCGTTGTCGCCGCCTCGAAATTCCTGCTTGAGCAGGGGTATGGCTGCGACGTTGCGGTTGTGCCATCCGATACGACGCCCGCTGTGACCTCACTGTCCGAAAACAACGAGCCGGATATCGTTCCTGAACTGTGGCCCAATTCGGCTGGCGTGGTTTATGACAAGCTGAAGCAGAACGGCAAGATCGTTGAACTGACCAGCGTGCTGGACCCCGGCGGGGTCGAAGGCTGGTGGATTCCATCCTATCTGGCCGAAGAGCATCCCGAGCTGAAAACCATCGAGGGCATTTTGGAAAACCCCGATCTGGTCGGCGGCATGTTCAACAACTGCCCCGACGGCTGGGGCTGTCGCATCGCCAGCGACAACCTGTCGCGCGCCTTCGATCTGGAAGGGCATGGCATCGAAGTGTTCAACCACGGCTCGGGCGAGACGCTGGCAACCTCGATGGCATCGGCCTTTGAAAGCAAAGAACCTTGGTTCGGTTACTACTGGGCGCCCACCACACCCCTAGGTAAGTATGACATGGTCAGCGTCGATCTGGGCGATTATGATGAAGAATCGCACGCGGCCAACCAGAACGCCGACAATCCCGACCCCAAGCCGTCGGCCTTCCCGACCGCGCCGGTCCTGACCATCGTGACCAAAGAATTCAGCGAAAAGCATCCCGAAGAGACGCAGCTGCTGACCAACATCACGTTCAAGACCGACACAATGAGCAGTCTTCTCGCCTGGCAGGATGAAAACAACGCGACCGCCGAAGAGGCCGCCGTTTACTACCTGCAAAACAACAAGGACGAGTGGAGCAGCTGGCTGAATGACGACGCGAAAGAGAAGCTTTCGGCGTTGCTTAAGTAAGTTGATGTGAAAAGATAAAAGGGACGGCGCACTAGTGCCGTCCCTTGGCTTTATTTCGATAGACCAACAATAAAAGGTAACGCGATCATGATAAAACGAATTTTGTCTGCCGCCGCCATTTCTGTTGCGGCACCAGCTATCGCCTCTGCGGATTGCGGCGAAGTAAGCATTACCGAGATGACCTTCTCCTCGGCGATTATCACCACTGAAATTGCCTCTTTCCTGATGGAACAGGGATATGGCTGCACCGTGACGCGCGTACCATCGGATACCATTCCGGCGCTGACGTCGCTGGCCGAAAACAATGAACCCGATATTGTCACCGAACTATGGGTCAACTCTGCCGGTGCCGCTTATGATAAGCTCAAGGCGGATGGCGTGATCAAGGATTTGACCAAAGTGCTTGATCCCGGCGGTGTCGAAGCGTGGTGGATTCCCACCTATCTTGCCGAAGAGCACCCGGAGCTTAAGACAATTCAAGGTATTCTCGACAATCCCGAATTGGTTGGAAACCGCTTTAACAACTGCCCCGATGGCGGATGGGTCTGCAATATCATCAACCACAACATCGCCCGCGCCTACGGGCTTGAAGAAGCCGGGATCGAAATCTTCGATCATGGCGGTGGTGAGACGCTAGCCGCATCGCTGGCCGCTGCATACGAGCAGAAAGAGCCGTGGTTCGGCTATTACTGGGAACCAACTGCGATCATGGGTCGGTATGACATGACCATGGTTGATATCGGTCCGGCAATTCAGGATGTGCATGAAGCCAACCTTGATCCGGATGTGAAAGATCCCAAACCCAGCGCATACCCGCCAAGCCTTGTTTATACTGTGGCGACAACGCGTCTGGTCGACGAAAAGCCCGAGATTGCGGACCTGATGAGTCATATCAGCTTTGATACCGACGAGATGAGCACGCTTTTGGCGTGGAAAGGCGAAAACAACGCCTCGCCCGAAGAAACCGCCGTGCACTGGATGCTTGAAAACAAGGAAAAATGGTCTGAATGGCTAAGCGACGAGGCGCGCACGCGTCTGTCGACACTGCTGGATAACTGATCTTTCGACCGGTGGCCGGCATCACGTGATGTGCCGGCCGCGAAACCTAAATTGCAAACAACAAGGCCGATGCGCGGCCGACATGAGGGATAAGGGATAGATGGCAACTTACGACTTCGTATTCGACGGGTTGGGCCTGCGCGACTGGTGCGGGGATGCGGGCGGCGGGGGACTTTCCTCCATGGCCGACCTTCTGAGTGAAACCTCGGGGGAGGAAGCAACCGTTTCGGCGTGGGACACACCCTTCCCGTCGCTCGACGCCCTGCACGAGGCTTGCGACAAGATCCCCCAGTCACGTGAGTTGACCCTCGGGCTGGAACGCGGGTTCCTTGACATCAAGGACACACTCAAGATTGTCGTTGATCCGATCACACAGCCGCTCAGCTGGGCGCTGGAAAACACACTTTGGCTGATGCAGGCGACGCCGTGGTGGATCATGATCCCTGCGCTGATGCTGATCGTCTATCTCGTCGGACGCTCGTTCAAGCTGGTCGGCCTGGTTGCGGCAGCGTTCGGGTTCCTCGCGTTCGTTGATTATTACGATTACACGATGCAAACGCTGGCGATCATTTTTGTCTGTGCTGTCATATGTGTCATCATCGGCGTGCCCGTGGGCATCGCCATGTCCCGCAGCGACAAGGTGCAGCGTGTGATGATCCCGATCCTTGACATGCTGCAAACGCTACCACCTTTTGTTTATCTGATCCCGCTGATCTTCCTGTTCTCGGTGACAGAACCCAAGCTCTATGGCATTGCGATCATCCTTTATGCGATGGTGCCGGTGATCCGGCTGACGGATCTGGGAATCCGCCTTGTGGACAAGGACGTGATCGAAGCGGCGGATGCGTTTGGCATGACGAAGAGGCAGAAACTCTATGGCGTGCAAATCCCGCTGGCGCTGCCCAACATCATGGCAGGCGTCAACCAGACCATCATGATGAGCCTCGCCATGGTCGTGATCGCATCGCTGGTGTCAGCACCCGGTCTTGGCGTTCTGGTCCTGCGGGGTATTCGCAACCTTGAGCTGGGCGTCGGCCTGTTGTCCGGTCTGGGGATCGTCCTTTTGGCAATCATCCTAGATCGTGTCACCAAAGCGGCTCTTGCCCGCATCAACGCCAGCCAGCCGCGCTAGGGGGATTGACCAATGAAAGACGTGCAAAGCGAAAACGACATCAAAATCTCGATCCGCCATCTTTACAAGATTTTCGGCGCCCGTCCGCAAGAGGCGCTGGAACAGGTCAAGAACGGCATGGGCAAGACCGAGCTGCAAGAAAAGCACGGGCACGTGCTGGGTCTCAATGACATCAACGTTGATGTGCCCTCAGGCAAGACGACAGTGATTATGGGGCTGTCGGGTTCGGGGAAATCGACCCTGATCCGCCACCTGAACCGCCTGATCGAACCCACCGCGGGCGAAGTCTGGGTTGATGGCGAGAACATCCTTGAATACAACGACAAACAGCTGCGCAAGCTGCGCAAGGTCCAGATGTCGATGGTGTTTCAGAAATTCGCGCTGTTCCCGCATCGCACCGTGTTGCAGAATGCAGGACTTGCGCCATCGGTCGAAGGCGAACGGGAACGCAAATATGCCGACGAGGCGCGCAAATGGCTGGACCGCGTTGGCCTGGAAGGACAGGGCGATCAGTATCCGCACCAACTGTCCGGCGGCATGCAGCAACGGGTGGGCATTGCCCGCGCCCTGACCAGCAATTCCGACATCATGCTGATGGACGAGGCATTCTCGGCGCTTGATCCGCTGATCCGGACCGATATGCAAAACCTGCTGATTGAACTGCAAAACGAACTTCAGAAAACTGTCGTCTTTATTACCCACGACTTGGACGAGGCGCTAAAGCTTGCCGATCACCTTGTCATTCTGAAGGACGGGTTTGTCGTACAACAGGGCGAACCGCAGCATATCCTGCTGAACCCTGCCGACCCATATATCGAAGACTTCGTCAGCGACATCAACCGCGCCCGCGTGCTTCGTGTACGCTCGGTCATGGAACGCACAACCAAGCCGCTTGCCGAAACGGCAGGCGATATTGACCATGACGACACTCTCGAATCCGTCATCGCCCTGTCCGAAGGCGACACCACGCTTAGCTATCGTGTGATAAAAGACGGCGCACCCGTGGGGCTCCTGAACATGCGCAAGCTTGTTCGCGCCTTGGTGCCGTCCGAACAATCCGACGACCCTGACAGCGCACGTCGCAGCGGTTGACCTCGCATCGCAGCCGCCGGCTGTTGCGCCACGGATATCCACCAACGAAAAAGGCCCGCATCGCTGCGGGCCTTTCTATCTTCATGTTTGTGGACCGATCAGTTCGCGCAGGCGCGGATTTTTTCGATGTCCGGCCCGTTCGGCGTGCGTCCCAGATTGAACGGCGCCGACGCATCACGCCATTTGGCGTAATCTGCCAGATATTCAAGCTGGCTCAGATACACCTTGGCAGAATCGGGGTTCTCGCAGGCGGTCTGTTCGATCACCTCGTTGGCCATTTCCTGAACCTTTGCCAGCGTTTCGTCGTCATAGCGAGTGATTTCAATGCCCGCGTCCTGGAATTGCTGATAGGCTTCGGTGGCCCGTTTTTCAGTGAACGACAGCGACCAAACCAGGTTGGCTTGCGCCGCAACTTTCAGGCTTTCGCGTGTCTCATCCGACAACGCATCCCATGATGCCTTGTTGATCATCACGCCAAAGATCGACGCCGATTGGTGCCAACCGGGGGTGGCCCAGTATTTCGTCACCTGATGGAACCCACCCGAGAAATCAACGTTCGGGGTCGAGAATTCCGCGCCATCAATCACGCCGCGTTCCAGCGACTGATAGATTTCGCCACCGGCCATCGAGACTTGGCTGCCACCCAGCTTTTCAAGCAGGCGCCCTTGCTCTAGCCCGGACAGGCGCAGGCGCTTGCCCTGAAGATCATCCAGTGAGGCGATTTTTTCGTTGGTGCGGAAACCGGATTCGTTGTTGGTTACGCCATAAGGCAGATAGACCATACCGAATTTTCCGTAGATCTCGTTATAGATCTCGGCGCCGCCCCATTGTTCGATCCAGTTGACGTAATCAACTGCGTTGAACAGGCTTGCCGTAGTCGCCAGCGGCGAAAAGGCAGAGTTACGGCCAGCCCAGTACCCCGGCCAGTCAGCGCCAGCCTGAATGGTGCCGGATTCCACAGCGCCGAACACTTCGCCCGCCGGCACAAGTGCGCCGCCTTCGAAGAATTCGATGGTCAGGGCGTCGCCGGTCAGCTTGTTGGCCAGATCCACGAAATGCTTGTCGATCTCGATCAGCTCAAGCGATGTGGGCCAAGTCGTTGTCATGGTCCAGCTTTCTTGGGCAGCGGCTTGCGTCGCCACCCCGGCCGCCAGTGCGGCACCTGCGAGAATGGATGTTTTTACAGTCAACGGAATACCTCCTCAGTTTTAGTTGTTGTAAAGGGTTTCAGGAAGCCACGTCACCAGTTGCGGAACCAGTGCCACGGCCAGACACATCATCAGGATCAGACCGATGAACGGCAGCACCCCGAGGATGATGTGAATCGTTTTGACGGATGATGGCGCAATCGCGCGTAAGTAAAACAGCGCGTATCCAAAGGGCGGCGTCAGGAACGAGGTCTGCAGAACCACAGACATCAGCACCACGAACCACAGCAGGTTTACGTCCATTTCCTGTACGATCGGCAGAAAGATCGGGAAGGACAGCAAAACGATGCCGGTCCAGTCAAGAAATGCGCCAAGAATGAACACGATGAACAGCATCATGGTGATCAGCATCCACGGCTCCATATCCAGACCGCGGATGATTTCCTGCGTCGCGCGCAAGCCGCCCGTAATATTGAACACGCCGGTAAACGCGGTCGCCCCAACCACGATGAACAGGATCATCGCCGAGGTCCGGCCCGTTTCCAACATCGCGCCATAAAAGCTGCGCCAGGTGAACTTGCCGCGCAGGATCACAATGCCCAGAGCCAACGCGGCGCCGATGGCCGATGCTTCGGTCGCGGTTGCGATGCCCGCCAGCAATGACCCAAGAATGCCAAGGATCAGCACCAACGGAGGCACAGCCTCGATCGCCAACATACGGGCCAGCGCGGGTTTGCTGATCTGCTCGTCCGGCTCGACGGCGGGGGCCATATCGGGCCGCACAATGGCGACGATCACCACCCAAACCGCATAAAGCAGCCCAAGCAGCACGCCCGGTATCATCGCCCCCGCGAACAGCTCACCCACCGACAGGGGTGAATAGCTTGCCATCAGGATCAACATGATCGACGGCGGAATAAGGATGCCCAGACAGCCCGAGGACGCGATCACCCCCGTAGTCAGTGTGGGGCTATAGCCATATTGCAGCATCGGGCGCAGCGCCATCACGCCCATAACGGTGATCGAGGCCCCGATGATCCCCGTCGTCGCCGCCAAGAGGATCGAGATGAAAACAACCGCCAAAGCCAGCCCGCCCCGTACGTTCGACATCATCAAGCGCAGGGATTCGAACATCTTGTCGGTCACGCCACTGTCAGACAGGAATCGTGCCATCAGAATGAACAGCGGAATGGCGATCAACGTGAAATTATCCAGCACATCGCCAAAAATCCGGTTGATCACGATCCCCAGCACCATCGGCTTACCCGCGATCAAGGTGCCCAGAACAGCTGTGCCCCCAAGCACGAAAGCCAGCGGATGCCCCATGAAAAGGCCCAGCAAAAGCAGGCCGAACATGGCAATTGCGATTAATTCAGGCGTCACTGGGCGTGTCCTCTCGGTGGTCAAAAACAAGTTTCAGGACTTCGGAAATCCCTTGCATCATCAACAGCGCGGCCGCGATCGCCATCGCCATTTTTAACGGATAAACAGGCAGCTGCACCGATCCATATGTGGTCTCGCCCTGCACATAAGATCGCATTGCAAACTCATAAGACCGCGTCATGAAAACCCATGCGAAGGGGAAGAAAAAGATCAGGTAGCCCAACACCTCGACAAACCGGCGCGCGGTGCGAGACAGCTTTTCCGTGACCAGATCGACACGGACATGGGCTTGGTGACGCAGCGCGTACCCGCCCAGCAGAACGAAATAGAAGCCATAGAGCATCTTGGTGACATCAAACGCCCATCGGGTGGGTGCATTCATCGCATATCGCATAAACACATCAAAAATAATGATCGCCGCGAATATGACTGCAACGACGGAAACGACCCGTCCGACAGCCTCGTTCAGGCCGTCGATGAAACGAAATATCATGCTGGTTTCCTCCTCCGCTGGAGCATCCTATCGGTGATTTGATCTGATACAAGGGGTTTAGGTATTACTACCCTAAGGATTGCAGACCAGTTAAGCGCCACATTCCAAATGCTTAGGCCCTTCTTTCTGCGCCGAAGCATACAGCAAGCCGCAGCGCGGCACCCGAAGTATATGCACCAAGGCTACCATGACGAAGCGTCAAGCGACTTCACGTGCGCCGATCAACCAGAGAATTTGTTGGCGAGATAGGTCAGATATGGCTGCGGATCATTTGCCTTTATTCCCAATGCAGACATTAACTGCGCACGACTGCGCGACCGGCCATGCCGCCATACCACATCCGACAGCGCCGCGCGCAACGGTCCGGTATCGGCGTGGTCCAGCGCGCGGCGGATACCGGGTTGGGTTGCATCGAAATGCGCCATAAGCGCGGCAGCGGTCGCATTGCCAATCGTATAAGTCGGAAACGATCCGATGTAGCCAGACGACCAGTGCACATCCTGAAGACAACCCAAAGCGTCGTCCGCAACGTCCAACCCCAGATCATCGCGCATCGCGGCGTTCCAGACATCGGGAATGTCGCGCACCGCCAGTGATCCATCCATCAGCGCCATCTCGATCCGAACGCGCAACATGATATGCAGATCATAGCTTAGTTCATCGGCCTCGACGCGGATCGGGCCCGGCTCGACCCGGTTGATGGCAGCAACGAATTCAGCCTCGGTGACGTCGGCCAGCTGCTCGGGAAAGGTGTCGCGCAGGCGGGCGTAGTGCGCGGCCCAGAATGCTGGACTACGGCCCACGTGATTTTCCAACAGGCGCGATTGACTTTCATGCATCCCAAAACTGGTGCCGCCGACTGCATAAAGCCCAATCATATCGGTTGCAAATGCACTGCGCGTATGCGCCGGATCAATACCTTGTTCGTACAATGCATGGCCGACTTCGTGAATGCTGCCGAAAATCGACATGGGCAGATAATTTCGTGGCCAGCGCGCGGTAATACGCACGTCGTTGCGGGTGCAACTCACCTCGAACGGATGAACCGCGGTGTCCAGTCGCCCCCGGTCGAAATCATAGCCAAGCGCCCGCGCCGTGTCGGCGGCGAAGCGGTGCTGCAATTCGGGTGGATAGTCGCGATATAGAAAGTCGGTACGCGGAGCGGGCCGATTGCGGGCGGCGTTAAGCACCGGCAGCAAGCCAGCGCGCAGGGCGTCGAAGAAGGTGGCAAGGCTTTGTGCCGTCTCGCCCGGTTCAAATATCTGGACCATCGGATCGTAGGGATGGTCATCATAACCCAACGCCTGTGCGCTGTCGCGGGCGAGGGATACGATCTTTTCAAGATGGGGCTGAAACACGGAAAAATCCGACGCCTCACGCGCCTTTGCCCACGCCGCGCCAGCAATGGTTGCGTGTTCGGCCTGCGCCTGTAGCAATTCGGCAGGCAGACGCGCGTGGTGGTCAATCGCGTTCTGCACGGCGCAGGCAGCTGGGTCATCTCCGGCACCCGCGACCGCGTCCTGCATCGCAGGGTCCAACAGCATCTCGCGCGCGACACCCATCAGGGTTGCAACCTGATGCCCTCGCGTTTCGGCTCCGTCCGACGGCATTTGCGTGCGCGCATCCCAGTTCAAAAGATTCACCGTGCACAGCACATCATTCAACCGCCCAACGCGGATACTCAAATCATTTTTCATGCGGCAGTCTCTGCTTTGGTGTCCACGCCGCCATCATTCAAATGACAGGCGACCGTGCGCGCGGGGCCCGCGCCTGTCAAACGCGGTGCCTCGACCCGGCAACGGGGGCCAGCCAGTGGACAGCGGGGATGAAACGCGCAACCCGGGGGCGGGTTGATCGGGGACGGAATTTCACCTTTGATCGCTTCGAACTTCCGTTTTCCGGTGCCCACCGTCGGAACAGAGGCAAAAAGCGCCGCCGTGTAAGGGTGTTTCGGGTCAGCATACAATTCATCCGCGGGGGCAAGTTCGACAAGGCGGCCCAGATACATGATTGCCACACGATCACAAACGTGACGCACGACTGACAAATCATGGCTGATAAACAGCGCGGTCAGGCCAAGATCGCGGCGCAGGTCCATAAACAGGTTCAACACCTGTGCCTGTATTGACACGTCAAGCGACGCAACCGCCTCGTCCAACACCAAAACCTCGGGCTTCATCGCTAGCGCGCGGGCAATCGCGACACGCTGACGTTGCCCCCCGGAAAACTGGTGCGGAAGCCGGTCGGCATAGGCGCCTTCAAGCCCGACCTTCTCAAGCAGCTCGCGCATTCCTTCGCGCACCTTGCCGGACGGGATAATCCGGTGATAGCGCGGCCCTTCGGCCAATGTCTCACCCACCTTCATACGCGGGTTTAGCGACGCGAAAGGATCCTGATGGATCATCTGAACCTGCGTCGTCAACTTATCAATCCTATTGCCATGTTCGCGCACGATAGGGTCACCCTTCAGCGTCACACTGCCATCACTTGGGGCATAGATGCCGGCCACAACACGGCCCAATGTGGACTTGCCGCAGCCAGATTCCCCCACGATACCCAGCACCTCGCCCTGCGACACGTGCAACGTAACATCAGACAGTGCGTGAACAGTCACCGGCTTGCCGCCACCAGTGATTTTGCCCACCAGCCGTTCGGCCATTCCCGGCCACCGTGTGAATCGTTTCGAGACATTTTCGATCTTCAAAATAGGGTCGGTCATGGTCACTCCAACGGATGATGGCACAAGACGGTCTGGCCGTCCTTGGTGTCGGCTGGCGGGACGGTCGCGCAAATCTCAGTGGCGCGCGGACAGCGCGGGCGAAACGGGCAGCCCTGCGGCAAACGAGACAATTGCGGGGTCGAACCGGGAATTTGCGGCAAATGCTTGCCCGGTTCGTGCAGCGCGGGGATCGAATCCAAAAGCCCCTGGGTGTAAGGGTGGCGCGGATGGTCAATCACTTGCTGCGCCGTACCGCGTTCGACAATCCGCCCTGCATACATCACACAGATATCGTCAGCCAAACTGGACACAACACCAAGATCGTGAGTGATCCAGACGATCGCTGCGCCGGTCTGATCCGCCAGATCGCGGACCTCGGCCAGGATTTGCCCTTGGATCGAAACATCCAGCGCCGTCGTCGCCTCGTCGGCAATGATGACCGAGGGGCGATGCAGCAGTGCCATCGCTATGGCAACCCGCTGACGCATCCCCCCCGACAACTGATGTGGATAGGCACGCAACCGTTCCTCGGGCGACGGAATGCCAACGGTTTCAAGCGCGCGCTGCGCTTCCTTCAACGCCGCAGCCTTCGACATCTTGCGATGCACACGCACGGCCATCGCCATTTGGTCACCAACCCGCAATACTGGGTTCAGGGTCATCATCGGATCCTGGAACACCATCGCGACCCTGTTACCGCGCATCTTGCGCATATCCTCGTCCGACAGTGCGCGCAGATCTTGACCATCTACCATGACTTTCCCGGCGGCGACCTCACCCGGCGCGTCTATCAATCCCATGATTGAAAAGCCTGTTACGCTTTTGCCCGATCCGCTTTCACCAACAAGGCCAAGAATGCGGCCCTTCTGCACCGTGAAGCTGACATCGTTCACCGCCGTAACGGCATCACCGCGCGTTGCAAACCGGGTGGTCAGGCCTTGAACATCCAGAGCGGCATTCATCGGCTGTTCCTTGGATCAATAACCGTGCGCACCTGATCGCCCACAAGATTGATTGCAACAACGGTAATCATCAGAAAAACTCCCGGATAGATGGACAACCAGTAGCGCCCCGCGTGAATGTATTTGAACCCGTTCGAGATCAACGACCCAAGTGACGGCTCGGTCAGCGGCAGGCCCACGCCAAGGAAGGACAGGGTTGCCTCTAACGATATGGCACTGGCCACCTGCACGGTCGCCACGACAATCAGCGGTGGCAACACGTTGGGCAACAGGTGTCTGAACATAATGCGCCAAGTGGGCAGCGGGGTTGATCGCGCGGCTTCGATATAGTCCTTGCGCCGCTCGACCGATGCAGCCCCGTGAGTGGTGCGCGCGAAATAAGCATACTGCGCCACCACCAATGCAAAAACAATCTGCGGCACGCCCTGCCCCAGCATGGCCACCATCACCAGCGCCAAAAGGATTGCAGGCATGGACAGCTGCAAATCGACGATGCGCATCAGAAGGGCTTCGATGCGTCCACCAAAATAGGCCGCCGTCAGCCCAACCGTGATGCCGACCGCCAAGGCCAACACGCCGGCCGAGATACCGATCATGAAACTCGTGCGCAGCCCGTAGAGGATTGCCGACAGCATATCGCGGCCCGCATTATCTGTGCCCAGCAGATGCGTATATTCGCCAGACCCGACCGATCCGGGCGGCAGGAACGCATCCATCCAATCCAGATTGGCAAGGTCATACGGATCTTGCGGCACCAGATAAGGTGCGCCAAATGACCCGACCAACAAGACACCAATCACAGTCAACGCAACCATCGCAACCCAGGACTGGCGATAGTCGAACCAGAAGTTGCGAAGGCGCATGGCGCGGGTTTCGGCGGGCGGGGCGGATGGGGTGGCGATAACCTCGCTGTCCGGCGTCAAAGTGTCAGGCATCACGAGCCCCCTTTCAGGCGAACCCGTGGGTCCAGCCGGGCATAGATTAAATCGACGATCAGGTTAATTGCGACGAACAGGATCACCACCATCACAAGATATGACACCATAACCGGCCGATCCAGTTGCAGAATGCTGTCGATAATCAGCTTGCCGACACCCGGCCAGTTGAACACGGTCTCGGTCACCACCGCGAAGGCAAGGGTCGACCCCAGCTCAAGCCCGAACACAGTTATGACGGGGATGGAAATGTTACGCAGGATGTGGCTGAATACGATCTGACGGTCGGCCAAACCCTGCGCACGGGCAAAACGAACGTACTCCGCGCCCATCGCCTCGACCATGCCCGCGCGGGTCAGCCGGATCAGCAACCCCATTTTGAACAGCGAAAGGTTAATCGCGGGCATAATGACATGCGACCAGCCATTCGTGGTGGCCAGCGAGGTTTTGAACCACAAAAACTCGGCCACCTCGCCGCGTCCACCGGACGGCAGCCAGCCCAGCTCGACCGCAAAGGCCATGATCAAGAGCATTCCGATCCAGAAGGTTGGGACCGAAAAGCCCAACACCGACAAGGCCATAATCAGCTTGGCCCCCAAGCTGTTCGGACGATAACCCGCGTAAAGCCCGGCAGGAATTCCGATCACGGCCGCGATGGTGACCGACACCATGACCAGCTCGATTGTCGCGGGCAGGCGCGAAAACACGAGAGATGTTACCGGGATGTTGTAGACCATCGAATTGCCCAGGTCGCCCTGAAACACATTGCCGACAAAAGTAAAGTATTGCCGCCAGAGCGGTTGGTCCAACCCGTACTTGCGGATCAGGTTCTCGCGGATCTCGGCGGTGGCGCCGGGGTCGATCATCACGTCAATCGGGTTGCCGATGGCATAAACTCCGACAAACACGATCACCGACATCACGAAAACGACGACGACCGCCTGTGAGAGTCTTCCGACCAGATAACCGAACATCCGCAACCTCGTGTTTTGCCCCCGTCAGGGGCTTGGCTGAAATGGGGCAGGCGGCGCATCCGGTTGGATGCGCCGCCCGGAGTGGCCGGATTATTCCGGCGTTATCGCATAGGCGCGGGTTTCCTGATCGATCCGCGGCGTGAAGTCTAACTTGTCGGCCTGGGCGGCCCACACACTTTGCAAGATCACTGTCGGAATCAGCGCGCGGTCTTCCATCGCGATATAGGACGCTTCTTCATAAAGCTCCCGGCGTGCCTCGGCATCCAGTGTCTGCGCGCCTTCCTGGAATACCTTGTCAAACTCGGGGTTGGAATACCCGGCACGGTTGAAGTTTCCGAAACCCTTTTCGGGGTCCTTGGTGTGAACCAGCGCGCCATAGGTATAGGCGGCCTCACCCGTCAGGGTGCCCCATGCCGACATGGTCATGGTGTATTCCTCACGCTGGGCGGCGGGGAAGAACACGGTGCCATTCAGGGCTTGGGCGTTGACCTTCAGGCCCGCGCGCGACCACATCTGCGCCAGCGCTTCGCACACCACGGCATCGCCGGGAACGCGGTTGTTGGTGCAGGTGAAATCCATCTCGAACCCGTCGGGATACCCCGCCTCGGCCAGCAGTTCCTTGGCTTTTTCCACGTTGTATTCGCGTTTCGGCAGCTTGTCAGAATAGCCGAAGAAGCCTTCGGGCATTAACTGGTTGGCGGGCGTGCCCAGTCCCTCAAGAACGACATTTACAAGCACGTCGCGGTTGATCGCCAGGTCCAGCGCCTTGCGCACACGCAGATCCTGAAGCGGATTTCCCTCGACCTCTTTGCCGTCAACCTTGATCGGCTGTGGTTCCTCGTCCTTCACCACCGGCGCGATATTCAGAATATAGACCGAATCCGAAACGAAGGTTTCGACGCTGTCATCGTTCTGCATCGACAGATAGTCGGTGGCGGGCACATAGTTGATCAGATCCACCTGGCCGGATTTCAATGCGGCCACACGGGCGGCATCGTCGGGAATTTCACGGCGCGTAACCTTGTCCCAGGCAACTTCTTCGCCCCAGTATCCATCGAACTTCTCGACCACCAGGTCGCCCTTGGGCTCCCAGCTGACAAAGGTAAACGGGCCAGTGCCGATGGCCTTCTCACCCGAGTTGAACTCTTCGTTGCCGGCCTCCATGCCGGTTTCACTGGGTACGACGAACAAGCGGGTAAAGTCGTTGGGCAGCGACGGCGCCATACCCTTGGTCGACACGCGCAAGGTCAGATCATCGACCACTTCGACTGAATCGACGTACTTGGTGTAAAGCGTCATGGGCATTGGGCCGGTCACCTGGGGGATGCGCTCGATCGAGAATTTCACGTCCTCAGCGGTGAAGTCGGTGCCGTCGTGGAACTTCACGCCTTCGCGCATCTTGAATTCCCACGTGGTGTCGTCGATAGGCTCCCAGCTGACGGCCAAACCCGGCTTGAGTTGTAGCTTTTCGTCAACATCGACCAGCGTGTCGAATACGTGTCGCAGTGCCTCGGCCTGACTGCCAAGCGTGGACCAGTGCGGGTCAATGCTATCCGGTCCGGCGCGCAAACCAATCATCAGTTCCTGCGCCATTGCCGTAGGCGCAGCCGCGAATAACGCTATCGCGGCGATGCCGGACCTCAGTGTCGATTTCAACATATCACCCTCCATCTGTTATGCTGTTCTGTAACACTAGGCCCCGAACAATTTTCGCGTCAAGGAAATATGGCAGATTTGGTGCAATTAAATTCCGCCACACATGCCTTAACTGTAATATTACTGCGCCAATGACCTTTATTCAGACTTGCAAACCAGATCGTTATGTCACAATGATACACTATGTTGGATGATGACGAAGACGACATTTCGGTGGCATTGGATCGTGTCGCGGCGGCGATTGACCCACAATCGTCGATTCCCGTGTCCGTGCAACTGCGCGGGGCGCTGGAATACGGCATTGCCACCGGCGAGATTGCGGCAAACACGCGTTTGCCGTCCGTCCGCAAACTTGCCGCTACGCTGAAACTGTCGCCCGTCACCGTCAGCAATGTTTACGCTACACTACAGGATCGCGGGCATGTCACAGGACGTAAAGGATCGGGGACATTTGTAACCGACCGCGCACCACCATCCGAGTCGGACACGCGGCGACTGGCCGCTTTCGAACGGCAGATCGCTGATCTGGTAAAGACAGGCCGCGAACTGGGGTTGTCACGACAAGACATCGCCTTTCGTGTCTCGGTCGCGCCACATAAGACCGCGCAACCGATCCACATCCTTCTGCTTGGCACATTTCTAGACGCAACAAAGGCCTATGCCGACGACCTTCGCCCCTATCTGAGCAAGACTGACACCGTCACTGCGATCAGCTTGGAGCAGGCGCAGGATACCCCGCATCCGGCCTGCGATCTGGTCATTTGCCCACACACACTGACCTCCGATGCGCAACGGCTGTTTCCGGAGCAGCCGGTGGTTGGCCTGACCCTGATTCCAAACGAACGAACACGCATCGCCCTTGCCGGTATCTCGCCCGAGGCGACAGCGGTCGCCGTGTCCTATTTCGACGATTTTCTGCCGACGCTGAAAAGTGGGATCAACCGGTTTGCACCACACCTGCGCCGCGTAACGGCAGTGCCACGGGACCATGATGGCCTTGATGATCTACTGACCCGCATTGATGTGCTGATCTATGCCACAGGTGCGGGGTATCTGACGCAAACCTTACGCACCGATCAGACTGCCATCGAATATCGCCATACGCCAGACGGTCTTTCGGTCGAATCCGACCTGCGACCCGTTATCGAAACCGTCCGGGCCAAGAAAGGGAAAAAGGAAGTCCGAGATGAAAATATGTGACAGCAATTGGTTCGAAATCGAGGAATACCTGAGGACCGATGACCGCTGCGTCTTGCCTTTGGGCAGCACCGAACAACACGCCCATCTTAGCTTGTCGGTTGACAGCATCTTGTCGGGCAAAATAGCAGCCGACGCCGCCGAACCGCTGGGTATCCCCGTATTTCCTGCCGTGCCATACGGTTTGACCCCCTATTTCATGGGGTTTCCGGGCACGGTGACGCTGCGGTTGCGCACCTATGCCGCGCTGGTGCGCGATATTCTGGACAGCTTGTATGACACGGGCTTCCGACGTGTGCTGATCGTCAACGGCCACGGTGGCAACAGCCCGGTGCAGCCGGTATGCGCCGAATGGATGCAGGACCGCGACGGCGCGCGATGCCGGTTTCACGACTGGTGGCGCGCACCGCAGACATGGGCGGCGGTTCAGAAGGTTGACCCTATCGCGTCGCACGCCTCATGGATGGAGAATTTTCCCTGGACTCGGCTTGATGGCCGCCCTGTTCCACCCGAACAGAAACCTTACGTCGATTTCGACCGCCTGCGCGACCGTAACGCTGCGGGTGTGCGCCAGTTGATTGGCGACGGCAATTACGGCGGCCATTACCAAAAGCCAGACACCGACATGCACCACATATGGGAGGTCGCTGTGACCGAAACCCGCGCGCTGCTTGAAGGGGATTGGGCGTGAGCGACGACCCGATCCTGATCTGGGGCGCCGGTGCCATCGGCGGAATCCTTGGTGCTTATCTGGCACGTGCCGGTCACGCGGTTCATATGGTCGATATTGTTGAAGATCACGTGACCGCAATACGCGCGCCCGGCTTGCATATCGAAGGCCCGGTCGAAACCTTCACCCAAGCCCTTCGCGCCGACACGCCCACTACGTTGACCGGCAAATTCCGTCGCGTGATCCTTGCCGTCAAAGCACATCATACCGGCGCCGCGCTGGACATGCTCTTGCCGCATCTGGCCGATGATGGCTACGTCGTGTCTGCACAAAACGGGCTTAACGAGCGTTTGATCGCAGCCCGTATCGGCGCGGATCGGGTGTTGGGCTGCTTTGTCAATTTCGGCGCGGACTGGCTGGAACCGGGCCATATTTTATATGGCAATCGCGCAGCAGTCGCACTGGGAGAGCTTGACGGCAGCGACAGCACACGCCTGCGCGAAATGCACACGCTTTTTCGCATTGTCGAGCCTGAAGCGGTCAAAACAGACAATATCTGGGGCTATCTTTGGGGTAAATGCGGCTATGGCGCGCTATTGTTTGCAACGGCGCTGACGCCCGCATCAATGGCCGACGCGATGGACCCGGCCAAGACCCGCCCCGTTTTTGCCAAGCTAGGTGCCGAAGCGATGCAACTGGCCGCGGCTGAAGGCGTTACACCGCTGGGCTTCAACGGCTTCGACCCGGATGCATTTCGCACAAATGATCCCACCAAAATAAACGCATCCATCGACGCAATGGTCGCCCATAACCGCCAGACGGCCAAGACCCATTCCGGCATCTATCGCGATCTTGCGATACGCAAACGCAAGACCGAAGTGGACGCCCAGATCGGGGCGCTTATCGCAATCGGGCAGGCCCATGATGTCGCGACGCCAGCGCTTGCCATGTTGTGCGACCTGATCCACGATATCGAGGACGGGAACCGCGAACAATCCACCGATCTGCTTGAACTGATGTTGCCGGTATGCATCTGAACCTAAATGGAAAAACCTTTGCGGTGACGGGCGCAGCCCAAGGGATCGGCACTGCGATCGCGCATGGGCTTGCAGATGCCGGCGCGACGGTGGCCGCCCTTGATATTGACGCACAGGGGTTAGAGCATTTTTCGTCCCTACCGCGCGTCACCTGTCACGCCGGCGACCTTGGCGACCAAAAGAACGCCCACACGCTATGCGCTGATGTCATCGCCCACCATGGCCATATCGACGGGCTGATCACAGCCGCAGGCGGCGTGCGGGGTCAGGCGGGACGCCCGCTGGAAGATATCTCCTCTGACGATTGGCAGACAATTTTCGCCGCAAATGTTGACGCAGCGATGTGGTGTGCCCAAGCCTTCGCCCCGGACATGAAAAAACACGGGGCGGGACGGATCGTCACAATTTCGTCCGGGGCGGGTCTGAAAGCCAGCTTGACGGGAATACAGGCCTATGCCTCGGCCAAACATGCGCTGATTGGGTTGACCAAGCAGTTGGCGCTGGAACTTGGGCCAGCTGGGATCACCGTCAATTCCGTGGCCCCCGGCTTCATACTGTCCAACCCCGCAACGGAACGGCAGTGGCAGGCTTTTGGCGCAGCGCGGCAAGAGCAGATTATCAACAGCATTCACATGCGCCGCCTTGGTCATGCCAAGGATATCGCAGATGCTGTCATCTTTCTTTGCTCGGACAAGGCGGGCTGGATCACCGGCCAAACCCTGCAAGTTGACGGAGGACATTCATGACAGATCCCCACACATGGGATGAACCCACATGGCGCGGCAAGGTCGAGGCCGTGCGCGCCGGTCGCAATCTATTGCCCGACACATGGCCCAACGGCGCGCGCTGTGCCGTCGCCCTGTCCTTCGACAGCGATCATGAAACAAATGAACTGCGCGATGGTGGGGCGTCGACCGCGCGGCTTAGCTGGGGGGAATACGGCACCCGGCGCGGCATCCCGCGTATTCGCAAAGTGCTGGACCGTTTTGGCATGAAAGCCAGCTTTTTCGTGCCAGCCGTGTCGGCCCTGCTGCACCCGGATGAACAACGCGAATTGGCGGATGAGGGCCATGAAATTGGCCTGCATGGCTGGATTCACGAGTTGAACACGGGCTTGGATGTCACCACCGAACGCGATCTGATGTTGCGCGCCGCCGACACGCTTGAAAAGATCAGCGGCATACGGCCCGTCGGGATGCGCACACCGTCTTGGGATTACAGCCCAAACACTCTGACCCTCGCGCGCGAGATGGGGTTGCTGTATGACAGCTCGCTTTTCTCGGATGATGATCCGTATGAGATTGTGCAAAACGGCGACCCCACGGGCATCGTTGAACTGCCGGTGGAATGGATACGCGATGATGCGGTTTATTTCATGATGAACCGCTTTGGCGCGCAGCGTCCCTATACCCCGCCCACCGATGTGCTGGACATCTTCACCCGCGAGTTCGAGGGCGCCTATGCCGAAGGCGGGCTGTTCCTTCTGACCATGCATCCCCATGTGATCGGCTATCGCAGCCGAATTTTCATCCTGCGCGATCTTCTGCACCAGATAGCCGCCAAAGGTGACTGCTGGGTGGCAACTCATGCTCAGATTGCCCAATACTGCGCCCAACAGGCCGGTATGACACCGAAAGGCCCGAAATGACCCAATTTTCCCTTGCTGTTCATGGTGGTGCCGGCACCATCCTGAAAAAGAACCTGACCCCTGAACTAGAGGTCCAATACCACGCCGGTTTGCGTGCAGCGCTGGACGCGGGCCATGCGGTCCTTGCCAAGGGTGGGTCAGCCCTTGACGCCGTCACAGCCGCCGTTTGTGCGCTTGAAGACGAGCCGCTGTTCAATGCGGGCCGTGGTGCGGTGTTCACATCAGATGGACAACAGGAAATGGATGCCGCCATCATGGATGGAACAACGCGGGCTGCTGGTGCGGTTGGTGGCATATTCGGGCCGCGCAACCCCATTCGCACAGCGCGCGCGGTGATGGACCGGACAGACCACGTGATGCTGATCGGTCCCAACGCACTGAACGTCGCCCGCGCAGCGGATCTGCCATTTGCAGAGGCAGAGTACTTTTTCACCCAAGCCCGTTGGGACGCGCTTCAGTCAACGCTGAAGATGCGCGCGGATGGTGTCGAAGATGATGACCCTGCCCGCCGTCACGGCACAGTGGGTGCCGTTGCGCGCGATATGCAAGGCGCGGTTGCGGCAGCCACATCGACGGGCGGCATGACCGCCAAA
Organism: Aliiroseovarius sediminis; assembly: GCF_022678485.1. Classification (GTDB taxonomy): domain Bacteria; phylum Pseudomonadota; class Alphaproteobacteria; order Rhodobacterales; family Rhodobacteraceae; genus Aliiroseovarius; species Aliiroseovarius sediminis. The sequence continues at coordinate 53,408 of NZ_JALBYP010000023.1, read as the reverse complement.
GCACCGGGCCGGGTTGGCGACACCCCAATCATCGGGGCTGGCACCTTCGCCGATAACGAAACCTGCGCCGTTTCCGCCACAGGCCACGGCGAGGTTTTCATCCGCTACACAGCCGCCGCCGAAATCGCAGCCCGGATGCGCCACGCCGGCCAGTCGCTGACCGATGCGGCCGCGCATGTGGTGATGCACGACCTTGCACCCAATGACGGTTCGGGCGGCGTGATCGCGGTGGATGCCGCAGGCAACATCACGATGCCGTTCAACTGCGATGGTATGTATCGCGGCATGGTCACGCAGGATGGCGCATTCAAAACGTTCATCTATCGCGAAGAGGCTGTGAATTGACTCAAAACCCCTCCACCCTGCGCGACCACGGTGTGTCTATCGGGCGCTATCCCACTGGTCCCTTGAACGCGATAACCGATGTGGATGGGGTGCGCGTCGGCCATTGCACACTGATCGAGGGCACGCGGACCCGCACCGGCGCCACCGCGATCATCCCGCACGGTGGCAACGTTTTCACCCGCAAAGCGCGCGCGGGGCTGGCGGTTCTGAACGGGTTTGGCAAGTTTTCAGGTGCCACCCAAATACAAGAGCTTGGGCAGATCGAAACCCCCATCCTTCTAACCAACACTCTGGCCACCGGGCGCGCGATTGACGCGTTGATTGCCCATACATTGGCGCAGCCGGGAAACGCGCGCGTCACCTCGATCAACGCCGTGGTAGGTGAAACCAATGACAGCCGTCTGAACGACATCCGCGCACCCCGCCCCACCGTGGCCGAGATGACGCAAGCCCTTGACGCCGCACAAGACGGTCCCGTGGCGCAAGGCGCTGTCGGCGCTGGCACGGGAACAGTGGCGTTCGGGTTGAAGGGTGGGATTGGCACCGCCTCTCGGCTGGTGGTGGGCGAACACACCCTCGGCGTGCTGGTACAAACCAATTTCGGCGGCTCACTGCGCATCGACGGGCAAGCCGTAGCGGGGCCGGTGGGCGCCGACACGGACGGGTCCATCGTGATCATCGCCGCAACCGACGCACCGCTATCGTCGCGCAATCTGGAACGGCTTGCACAGCGCTGCTTTGGCGGCCTTGCGCGGACAGGTGCGGCGCTAAGCAACGGATCAGGCGACTATGCGCTGGCGTTCAGCACCGATCCCGGCGATGGGCCGTCCTTGGCGCATGACGCCATGTCACCTCTGTTCGAAGCCGCAATCGAAGCGACGGAAGAAGCGATCCTGAACTCGCTTGTGGCAGCTGTTGATATGGATGGCTACGACGCCGGGAAAGACGCGCCCAACCACATCGCAGCCCTGACCCTGCCGCGGCCCTAGAACAAGACCGACGGCAGCCACGTTGCCAGCACCGGCAAGAGCCAGATCAGGGAAATCCCCGCGATCTGAAGGCAGATGAACGGCAACACACCCGCATAAATCTGCCCCGTCGACACCTCGGCCGGGGCCGCGCCACGCAGATAGAACAGCGAAAAGCCAAAAGGCGGCGTCAGGAACGACGTTTGCAGGTTTATCGCGATCAACACGCCCAGCCAGATCGGATCGTGGCCCAGCAAAATCAGCGACGGCGTAATCAGTGGCAAAACAATCACCGAGATTTCAACGAAATCAAGGAAGAAGCCCATGATGAAAATTATAATCATGCAAAAGACCAAGGCGCCGTTTGCGCCGCCCGGCATCTCGGCCAGAATGTCCGCCACGCGTTCCTCGCCGCCCAAACCGATAAACACAAGGCTAAAGAACCCGGCGGCAATGATCGTCGCAAAGATCATCGAGGTCATGGTCATCGTGGATTTGACAGCCGCTTGCACGACCTTCTTTTTCAGGGCAGCGCGCAAGGCCAGCAGCACGGACAACCCGCCTAAGACCGCAAGCCCGGCATAGAAAATGCCAAGCGCATAAGCCCCAGAGGTCAGGTCGCTGCGCTGAAACCGCACCGGGAAAGCCCCGGCCAGAATACCCAGTGCGATCAGGGCGACGGTGCCCAGCAGAATGACACCCGGCGCGGTGCCCGAGCGATAACCGGTCATCAATAGGGCACCAACAGCGCCAACGGATGCGGCTTCGGTCGGGGTGGCGATGCCACCCAGAATGGCGCCCAGTACGGCGAAAATCAGCAAGACGGGCGGGATCACCGCGCCGACCACCTCGCGCCAGCCGGGCTTGGCCAGATCAAGGGGCGCAGGCGGCATATCCTCTGGGCGCAGCCAACCGCGCACAAGAATATAGATCAGGTAAAGGCAGACCAGCACCAGCCCCGGGATCACGGCGGCGGCGAAGAATTGACCGACCGACAGCGCCTCGACCGAAAACTTGCCTTGCTCATATTGCGCCTGCTGGAACGAGGTCGACATCACGTCCGCCAGAATAATCAGAAGGGTCGAGGGCGGGATGATCTGCCCCAGCGTACCTGCGGTGCAGACGATCCCCGACGCAACACGCGCGTCATAACCCGCACGCAGCATCGTCGGCAGCGCGATCATGCCCATCGCGATCACGGTCGCCCCGACAATCCCTGTGGATGCCGCCAGCAAGGTGCCGACCAGCACGACCGAAATGCCCAGCCCACCGCGCAACTGCCCGAACAGACGACCCATTGTATCCAGAAGCCCCTCCGCGATGCGGCTTTTCTCTAGCAGCGCACCCATCAGCACAAACAGGGGAATGGCGATCAACACCGGGTTGGTCAAAATACCAAACACCCGCTGGCCCAATGCGCCCAGCAGACTGATATCCATCTGCCCCAATGACCAGCCCAGATAGGCAAAGATTACCGCAACGCCAGCGATACTGAACGACACGGGAAACCCAAGAAGGATCGCCCCCATCAGGGCGGCGAACATGATAAGGTCGAGGTATTCGATCATCAGGTCTCTTTCACGGCCAGAAGGCGGATCAGCAGGGCAAGTGATTGCAAAATCAAGAGGACGCAAAAGACAGGGATCAGGGATTTCAGCAGGAACACCGCCTCGATCCCGCCCACGGAAATTGGCCCTTCAAGAATTTTCCACGAATTGCGCACCGACGGCCATGACCAGTAAATCAGGGCGATCATCGACGGCATCAGCAGAAACAGATGCCCGAAAATGTCGATCCGCCGCCGCACCGCGGACGATGCCTTGGCATAAAACACGTCGACGCGCACATGCTTGTCGACCAGAAGCGTATAGCCCGCCGCCAGCATGAACAGGGCGGCGTGCATGTATAAAACGCTTTCCTGCAATGCGATAGAGTTCACACCGAACGCATAGCGCCCGACAACGATGGTAAATTGCACCAGCATCATGGCCAACGCCAGCCAGCGCACCACATAGGCCACGCCCAGGTTCACCTTGTCCAAGGCATTTGCCAGATGCTCCATCGCCTGCTCCCGTCGCTTGGGTCAGAAAGGGCGCAGCTTTCACCGCGCCCTTGTCCGGAAGGTATCAGTAACCCATGACCAGGTTACGTGCGTTCATCTGGCCGTTGTCAGCATAAACCATGTATTTGCCGACCGAGTCGCGATACGCCACGAAGCTTTCGGTGATCTGCTTCACCAGTTCATCGTCATCGTTGCGCAAATCGTCGATGACTTCGGCGGCGGCCTTGCCCATGGCGATCAGGACGTCCTCGGGGAACATTTTTACCTGAACGCCGTGTTCGGCCACCATCGCTTCCAAAGCCTGAGCGTGCTTGGTGAAATACTCGCCCCAAACTTGGTTATACAGGCTGTCGCAAGCTGTTTTCACAACCAGTTTCAGGTCGTCGGGCAGTTCGTTATAAACATCCGCATTGACGCCACATTCCTCAGCCGACGACGGCTCGCCCACGCCGGGCCAATAGTAGTTCTTGGCAACCTGATAATAGCCAAGCGCACTGTCGGTCCACGGTCCAATGAATTCACCCGCGTCCAGCGCACCGGTTTGCAGCGCCTGGAACATGTCCGGGCCGCCCATCGCCTCGGCCGCCATACCCAGCTTCGCCGCCATTTCCGACGCAAGCCCCGTGGTGCGGAACTTCATGCCTTTCAGGTCTTCGGCCGATTTGACTTCGTTGCGGAACCAACCACCCCATTGCGGGCCAGAGTTGCCGCACAGGAACGGTTTGATGCCAAAGCGGCCATACATTTCGTCGTACAGCTCTTGCCCGCCGCCATGCATCATCCAGCCAACTTGCTCATCCGCACGCAGACCGAAAGGTTGCGAGCCGAACAACAGAATACCTTTGGACTTCGATCCCCAATAGGCGGGAACGGCGTGATACAGTTCAGCAGTGCCTTCGCTGACCGCGTCAAAGACGCCGCGACCAGGCACAAGTTCACCGGCAGGATAGAGTTTTACCTCGATCCGTCCACCGGACAGGGTGGTGATACGGTCGGCCAGCAGTTGCGCAGCCACACCCGGCCCAGGCAGGTTCTTTGGCCATGCCGTGACCATCTTCCACTGGCGCACGTCTTGCGCGATCGCAGGGGTTGCCAGGGCCGTTGCGGCGGTGCCGATGGCGCCGGTTGTCAGAAATGTCCGTCTTTGCATGTGCCTCTCCTCCAGTCAGGCGATTGCGACCTTGGCAGGGGGGTTGGCCTTGCCAAGGTCAAATTCATGCTTATTGCTATTATGTAAATACATAAGCGAGTCAATCTCTGCGGCGCAAAAAGCTGTTTAAGCCAGTAATCCTCGCGCGATGATTGTGCGCTGGATCTCGGACGACCCTTCATAGATGCGGAAAATCCGAAGATCGCGCAAGTAACGTTCCAACGGAAAATCACGGGTATAGCCATAGCCGCCGTGAATTTGCAGCGCGCGATCCGCAATCCGCCACGCCGCCTCGCTGGCGTATAGCTTGGCAAAGGCAGATTCGCTGGAATAGCGAACGCCGGTCCCGCGTAGGGTCGCCGCCTGCATCGCCAGCGCACGGGCTGCGGCCAGTTCGGTGGCGCTGTCAGCCAGCATCCACTGCAGCCCTTGGAATTCCGCAATCGCATGACCGCTGACCTGACGTTCCTTGGCATAGGAAATCGCAGCCTTCAGCGCAGCGTCGGCAATGCCGGTTGCTTGCGCGGCGACCTCGATCCGGCCATTGTCCAAGACCTTCATCGCGGTGCGGAACCCTGTGCCTTCGTCGCCCAGACGGTTTTCTTCCGGCACCCAGCAATCGAAGCTGATGCCGAAAACATGCCCGCCCTTAAGACCCATCGTCTTTTCATGCGGCGCGACGGAAACACCTTCGATCTTCTTCGGCTCGACGATGAAGGCGCTGACGCCCCGCGCGCCGGCATCTGGGTCGGTCTTGGCATAGACCACCATGAAATCCGCCGCGCCCGCGTTCGAGATGAAGCATTTGGACCCCTTGATCCGGTATCCATCCCCTTCGCGCTTCGCCGTCGTGCGCATGTCGGCGGGGTTCGACCCGGCCTGCGGTTCGGTCAGGGCAAAAGCACCCAAAGACGTGCCCGCCGCGGCACCCGGAAGAATACGCGCCTGCAAGTCGGCATCCGCACCCAGCAGCAGCGAATCCGTCGCCAGAAAATGCGCCGTCAGCATCGACGCGGTGGACCCGCAAGCCCCCGCGATCGCCTCGACCGCCGCATAAAGCGCAGGGCCGGACAATCCGATGCCGCCGTGGTCTTCCGGCAGGTTCAGACCCATCAGGCCCATCTCGGCCATCGCGTCCAAGTGGACGATGGCAAACAGCGCCTCTTCGTCGATCTGCGCGGCTTTCGGGGCCAGCACCTCGGCCGAGAACCGTTCGATCTGCGCGACCAGCGCGCGTTCGTCGTCGCTCATGGGATAGGTGGTCATGCGCCTTGCTCCTTGTTCAAAGTGTTCAGAATGTCGCCTGCATCCGCGTTCAGGGCCGGAGCCGCCTTACGCCCCCCGCGCCCAACGCCGCTGAAATGCACCGGCTGTTCGGGCACGTTCAAAACGCCCAAGTCGGGATGCATGACCGTGGACGCCAACCCGCGCTCCACCGCTTGGGGCGACGCCCAAGCCTCGGCCACCGATTGAATAGGGGATGCCGGGATGCCCGCCGCAGACAGTTGTTCAACCACCGCGTCCACAGGCAATCCGCCCGCCCACTGGTCGATATATTCCGCCAAAGCAGGTTCGTTTTCACGGCGCAGCGTGTCAGTGGTGAACCGCGCGTCCTGCACCAGATCGGGCTGGCCGATCACATCGCAAAAGGTTGCAAACAGCCGGTCGTTCAGAACCGCGAGCGCGAAATGTCCGTCTGCGGCGGGATAGGTGCCAAAGGGCGCGGATAGCGGATGGCGGTTGCCGGTGCGCACAGGGGCCTCGCCGCCCATCAAGGTGCGACAAGCCAAGATCGGCATCATCGACACCAACCCGTCAAACAGCGCCACATCCACATGACGCCCCTGCCCCGTGCGGCTGCGTTCAAACAGGGCAACCATCGTGCCCCATGCGGCAAACAGGCCGCCCGCGACGTCACCCAACGCCTCGCCCACCATCGTTGGCGCGCCATCAGGCTCGCCGGTGGCATCCATCAACCCACTCATCGCCTGCACGATAATGTCATAGGCGGGCTTTTTTGTGTTCGGGCCGGTCTGACCAAACCCGGACAGCGAGACATAGACCAGATGCGGAAACGCCTCGGCCAAGGCGTCATAGCTCAGCCCCAGTTTCTCCATCACACCGGGACGGAAATTTTCGATCAGCACGTCGCAATCGGCCAACAGCGCCTTCACCGTCGCGATCGCGTCCGGCGATTTCAGGTCCAGCGCGATCGAGCGTTTACCCCGGTTGATCGCCTGAAACAACAGGCTTTCGCCATCCTTGAACGGGCCGATATGGCGGTAATCGTCGCCATGTGCGGCTTCGACCTTGATCACATCCGCACCCAGATCAGCCATCATCGCCGTGCAATAAGGGCCTGCCAGAACGCGGGTGAAATCGAGCACGCGCACCCCGCTTAAGGGTTGGGACGCTTGGGGGTTGGGGGGCTGCGTGGACATATGATCCTCCGATAATGATCGGTTGAGCATAAGGGCGATCATGGTATAAGCGGAAATATACATTTCTGATAGATCAATAAATGCAAACTATACCTATCAGCCTTCGCCAGATCGACTATGTCATCGCCGCCGCAGAAGCGGGCAGCACCGCCGCCGCCGCGCGGGCGTTGAACGTGTCTCAACCATCGGTATCGCTGGCCATTTCCAAGGTCGAAACCCACTTTGGCCGCCCGCTATTTGCCCGCAGCGCAGGCCAAGGCATCGCGCCCACCGCCTTCGGGCTGCGCAAGCTGGCCGCCCTGCGCAGCCTGCGCCTGCAAGCGCAAGCGGTGCTTGACCACAAGGACAGTGGGGCAGAGGAATTGAACCTTGGCGTCTTCTCGACCCTTGGCCCCCGTTACGCACCTGCGCTGGTCAATGGCTTTCGAAAGACCAATCCCGAAGCTGCAATCAAGCTGCATGAAGGCGATCTGGGCCAGCTGACCCGCTGGCTGGAAAACGGCCGCATCGACCTTGCCCTTATCTATGATTTCGGCCTGCCCTCGTCGCTGGACATCATCCCGCTGGCCGATGTGCGCCCCTATGGGCTGGTCGCGCGCGCGCACCCCTTGGCCGGGCGCGGCGCGGTTGCGATGGCCGAATTGCTGACCGACCCCCTGATCCTGATGAGCTTGCCACACAGTCGCGATTATTTCCTGACGCTGGCGCAGATGAACGGCATCCGCCCGCGCATCGCACATGAAACCGGCTCGGTCGAGATGTTGCGCGCCATGGTTGCCAACCACATGGGCGTCGGGCTTCTGGCCACCGACATCGCGCAGGACACCGCCTGTGACGGCCAGCCCGTGACCCGGTTGGAACTGGCCGATCCGCTGGTGCCCCACCGCATCGCGCTGGCCCGCGCACCGCACCCCCATACCGCGCCGCTGGTTGCGGCCTTTCAGGACCACGCGGCGCACAGTTTCAACGCCTGAGACGCTATGTCTGGCCTTTTACGCTTTATGTCTATATCTTTCGGGATCAATCCGCCGGGATCACCCTTAACCGCAGTGTCGGAGAGCGCATCATGTCCGTTACCTATCGCGAGGTGAAAGCCGATATCCTGCGCCAGATCACCCGCGGCCAACTGCCCCCCGGCAGCGCCATGCCGAACGAGGTCGACCTGGCCGCAAGCTATGGCTGCGCGCGGGCTACTGTCAATCGGGCAATGCGCGAACTGGCCGATGACGGCATCATCGAACGCCGCCGCAAGGCCGGCACGCGCGTGCGCCAAAACCCGATCCGCCATGTGCGCATGAACATCCCCATCGTCGGGCAAGAGATTGAGGAACTGGGCGCCACTTACCGCTATGCGCTGGTCCAATGCAAAGCCGAACCCGCCCCGAACTGGCTGCGCGCGCGCATGGCGTTGAAACGCGACGACCGGGTGCTGCATCTGACCTGCATGCACTACGCCGATGGCGCGCCTTACCAGCACGAGGACCGCTGGATCAACCTCAGCGCCCTGCCGGATGCCGAACAGCATGATTTCTCGGATGTCGGCCCCAACGAATGGCTGGTGTCGACGGTGCCGTTCACCGATGCGCAGATCAGCTTTCACGCCGTTGCCGCCGATGCCACGATCGCGGATTATCTGGATTGCACCGAAGGCGACGCCCTGTTCCAGACCGAGCGCACCACGTGGCTTGAAGGCCGCACGATCACCTTTGTGCAACTGACCTATCGCCGTGGCCACCGGGTGACGATGCAGTATTGACCGCCCACGAAGAAGCCCGCGCGGGATAATCCGCACGGGCCAATTCGTCAGGAGTAAGCCGCGTCCACGATGATCTCGACCTTCAATTCAGGCCGTGCCAGTTTGGCTTCACCACAAGCGCGGGCGGGGGCGTGGCCCTCGGGCACCCAAGCGTTCCAGACCTCGTTCAGCCCGTCGAAATCGCTCATGTCGGCCAGCCAGATCGTGGCGCGCAGCATGTGTTCGCGCGACGATCCCGCCTGCGTCAGCAACGCATCGACGCGGCGCAGGCATTCGGCAGTCTGGTCCTGAATAGTCGCGCCTTCCCCGACCTGTCCGGTCAGGTAAGCAACGCCATTGTGTTTCACGATCTTTGACGACCGGATGCCGGTGTCGATGCGTTCGATCATATGTGGATCTCCTTCGTTGAAATGGGGGGCGATGTTCGCCCCCCGGATCATTACAGAATACCCGGCAGGTTCAAACCATTCTCGCGGGCGCAATCCTTGGCGATCTCGTAACCTGCATCGGCGTGACGCATGACGCCCGTGGCCGGATCGTTCCACAGAACACGCTCGATACGGCGATCTGCGTCCTCGGTCCCGTCACAGCAGATCACCATGCCCGAGTGCTGGCTGAAGCCCATGCCAACCCCGCCACCATGGTGCAGCGATACCCATGTCGCGCCCGACGCGGTGTTCAGAAGCGCGTTCAGAAGCGGCCAGTCCGACACGGCGTCCGAGCCATCCATCATCGCTTCCGTCTCGCGGTTGGGCGATGCGACGGACCCTGAATCAAGATGGTCGCGACCAATCACGATCGGTGCTTTCAGCTCGCCATTGCGCACCATTTCGTTGAACGCGAGGCCCAGTTTGTGACGCACGCCCAGACCAACCCAGCAGATCCGCGCGGGCAGACCTTGGAATTCAATCCGCTCACGCGCCATGTCCAGCCAGTTGTGCAGGTGGCTGTCTTCGGCCAGAATTTCTTTCACCTTGGCGTCGGTCTTGTAAATATCTTCCGGGTCGCCCGACAGCGCCGCCCAACGGAACGGGCCGATGCCACGGCAGAACAGCGGGCGGATATAGGCGGGCACGAAACCGGGGAAATCAAACGCATTCTCCAACCCTTCTTCCAGCGCCATCTGGCGGATGTTGTTGCCGTAATCGACGGTCGGAATACCGGCGGCGTGGAAATCGACCATCGCCTTGACCTGCACCTTCATCGACGCGCGGGCGGCCTTTTCAACGGCTTTCGGGTCGCTTTCGCGTTTCTCGCGCCATTCGGCCATGGTCCAGCCTTGCGGCAGATAGCCGTTTACGGGGTCATGCGCGCTGGTCTGGTCGGTGACGATATCGGGGCGGACGCCGCGTTTGATCAGTTCGGGATACACATCGGCGGCATTGCCCAGCAGGGCGACCGATTTGGCTTCACCGGCAGCGGTCCAGCGTTCGATCATCTCAAGCGCTTCATCAAGACTGTCGGTTTTTTCGTCCACGTAACGGGTGCGCAGGCGGAAATCGATGCTGTCGGGGTTGCACTCAACAGCCAAGCAGCAGGCCCCGGCCATCACTGCCGCCAAAGGCTGCGCACCGCCCATGCCGCCCAGACCACCGGTCAGGATCCACTTGCCGGTCAGGTCGCCGTCATAATGCTGACGCCCCGCCTCGACAAAGGTTTCATAGGTGCCCTGCACGATGCCCTGCGATCCGATGTAAATCCACGAACCGGCCGTCATCTGGCCATACATCGCCAGACCCTTCTTATCCAACTCGTTGAAGTGGTCCCACGTCGCCCAATGCGGCACGAGGTTCGAGTTCGCGATCAAAACGCGGGGCGCGTCCTTGTGGGTCTGAAACACGCCAACGGGCTTGCCGGATTGCACCAGCAGCGTCTGATCCTCGTCCAGATCGCGCAGGCTCGCGACGATCTTGTCGAAATCGTCCCAAGTGCGCGCGGCGCGACCGATGCCGCCATACACGACCAACTCGTGCGGGTTTTCGGCCACGTCGGGGTGCAGGTTGTTCATCAGCATCCGCAGCGGCGCCTCGGTCGTCCAGTGCTTGGCCGTCATCTCGGTGCCGGTTGCGGGATAGATGTCGCGGGTGTTTTTGCGCGGATCGCTCATGATGTTCCTTTCAGGTCAGGTGCCAGATCGGCCAGAGTTGTCAGAATGGTTTTCAAATGCCCGCGCAATCGCGCGGCTTTTACGTCGTCATAGGTCCAGGGTGCGGCTTCGTCCTTCAGGTAGGTGCTTTGCGCCAACTCCATCTGGATCGCGTGCAGGCCGTCCGCCGGGCGCCCGTAATGGCGCGTTGTCCAGCCGCCCTTGAAGCGCCCGTTGGTGACAGTCGAATAGCCCTCCGCCATCTCGCACAAGCTTTGCACGGCGGCTTCGATCTGCGCCGCGCAGGTGGTGCCCAGATTTGTGCCAATGTTGAAATCAGACAAGATTCCATCAAAAAGAAACGGGATATGCGACCGGATGGAGTGGCAATCGTACAAGATTGCAATGCCGTGCCGGTCGCGCACACGCTCCAATTCGGCCTCCAGCGCGGCGTGATAGGGGGCATGGAAAGTTTTGCGGCGGGCTTCAACTTCGTCCTCGTTGGGCGGGGTGTCCCAAATGTCCTGCCCGTCGAAATCGGTCAGCGGCACAAGCCCGGTGGTGTTCTGGCCGGGATACAGCGACCCACCCGACGGGTCGCGGTTGGCGTCGATCACATAGCGATGGAACGTCGCGCGCACCGTGGTCGCGCCGGGCAACAGCCCGTCATAGAGCGTGTGGATGTGCCAATCTGTATCATCCAACCCCTGCCCCCGCGCATTCAGACGCGCCTTTATATCGTCGGGAACATGGGTCCCGGTATGCGGCAGGCCCAGCACGATGGGACCGTCGCCCCGGTGAATTTCAACTGGGGTCATGGGTGAAGCTCCGGCATTTGGGTGTTGGTGGCCGCCACAACCGCGTTCGACGCAACCAGCGCCGCCGCTTTTTCCAGGTCGGGCGCAAGATAACGATCATCGCCCAGCGTTTCGACTTGGGCGCGCAGGGTGGCGATCACGGCCGCCAGCGGCGCGCTTGTCGCCAATGGCGCGCGAAACTCGACCCCTTGCGCGGCACACAGAAGTTCAACCCCAAGGATGCGCTCCAGATTGGCGACCATGCGCGACAAGCGAACCGCGCCATGCGCGGCCATGCTGACGTGGTCTTCCTGGTTGGCCGAGGTCGGCGTCGAATCCGTCACGCAGGGGTTTGCCAGATGCTTGTTCTCGCTCATCAAGGCGGCGGTGGTCACTTCGGCGATCATATAGCCCGAGTTCAGACCCGGATTGGGCGTCAGGAACGGCGGCAGATCGTGGCTCAGCACCGGGTCGACGATCAGGGCGATGCGGCGCTGCGCAATCGCGCCAATCTCGGCAATCGCCAGCGCGATCATATCGGCGGCAAAACCCACGGGCTCGGCGTGGAAGTTCCCGCCCGAGACGATCAGCCCCGCCTCGCTTAACACCAGCGGGTTGTCGGTGGCGGCGTTTGCCTCAATCTCCAACGTGCGGGCGGCCATGCGCAACATGTCCATCGCGGCCCCCGTCACCTGCGGCTGGCAGCGGATGCAATAGGGGTCTTGCACGCGGGTATCCCCTTCGCGGTGGCTTTCGCGAATGACCGAGCCATCCAGCAGCGCGCGCATCGTGGCAGCGGCCTCAATCTGTCCAGCATGACCGCGCAGAGTGTGAATTTCAGGCTGCAACGGCGCGGTTGATCCCATGATCGCGTCCGTCGACATGGCGGATGTGACCAGCGCCGCGTTCATCGCCCGCCACGCGCCAAACAACCCGATCAGAGCATAGGCGGTGGTGAATTGCGTGCCGTTGATCAGCGCCAGCCCCTCTTTCGCGCTCAGCACGATGGGGGTCAGGCCCGCACGCTTCAGCGCCTCGGCACCGGGCAGAACCTCGCCTTCAAACGTCGCCTCGCCATGACCGATCATTGCCGCCGCCATGTGCGCCAGCGGGGCCAGATCGCCGGACGCGCCGACCGATCCTTGTACCGGGATCACCGGAGTCACGCTGCGTGCGAGCATCCCTTCCAGCAACTCGACCAGCTCCATCCGCACACCGGATGCGCCGCGCCCCAGCGATAGCAGTTTCAGTGCCATCATCAGCCGGGCATGGGGTTCGGGGATCGCGTCACCCACACCGCAGCAATGGGACAGGATCAGATTGCGTTGCAGGGTCGCGGTGTCCGCCGGGTCAATCTTAACCGACGCCAGCTTACCAAAGCCGGTGTTCACACCATACACCGCGTCCGACCCATTGGCGGCATCGGCAATCCGACCTTGGGCCGCACGGATACCGTCATGGCATGCCGGGTCCAACCGAACGGCCAATCCGTCACGCCAGACTTTTTCCAGATCGGCCAGCGTCGTCGCGCCGGGGGTCATGGTCAGCGCAGTCATGCCACACCCCCCGTGATCCGAAACGCCAGCGGGTTGAAACCGATGCGATAGGATAGTTCTGCAGGCTCTGCGATATCCCAGACCGCCAAATCAGCCACCTGCCCCGGCGCGATTGTGCCCAGATCGGTCAGCCCCAGCGCGGCGGCGGCGTGTTGCGTGACGCCGCGCAGCGCTTCCTCGGGTGTCATGCGAAACAGGGTGCAGCCCATGTTCATCGTCAAAAGGATCGAGTTCAGCGGCGACGAGCCGGGGTTGATATCGGTGGCCAAGGCCATCGGCACAGTATGCTTGCGCAGCAGATCGACGGGCGGCTGTTGCGTCTCGCGCAGGGTATAAAACGCGCCGGGCAGGATCACGGCCACGGTGCCCGCATCGGCCATGGCCTTTACGCCGTCTTCGTCCAGATACTCGATATGATCGGCTGACAGCGCACCATAGCTTGCCGCCAGTTTCGCGCCGCCCAGATTGGACAGTTGTTCGGCGTGCAGCTTCACCGGCAGTCCCAGTTCTTGCGCCACGTCAAAGACGCGCGCGATCTGAGCAGGCTGAAAGGCAATGCCTTCGCAGAACCCGTCCACCGCATCCACCAACCCTTCGGCGTGGGCCGCGCGCAGGGCGGGGATGCACACCTCGTCGATATATTCGTCATCGCGACCCGCATATTCGGCAGGGGTTGCATGAGCGCCCAGAAAGGTGGTTTTGACGCGGATGGGGCGCTGCTCGGCAATCGCCCGCGCAACGCGCAGCATTCGCAGCTCGGTTTCAGTATCCAGACCATAGCCCGACTTGACCTCGATCGTTGTGACACCCTCGGCGATCAGAACATCGACGCGGCGCAGCGCCTGCCCGAGCAACTCTTCTTCGCTGGCCGTGCGGGTTGCTTTGACGGTCGACACGATGCCACCACCGGCGCGCGCCACTTCTTCGTAGCTCGCCCCGTTCAGGCGCATTTCGAACTCTACGGCGCGGTCGCCGCCATGCACGATATGGGTGTGACAGTCGATCAAGCCCGGCGTCACCACACGCCCGCCCAGCGACCGTTGATCCAATCCGGCGAACTCGGCTGGCACGTCCGCTTGTGGCCCGACCCAGGCGATTTTGCCATCCTGAATGGCAATCGCGGCGTCGCGGATCATCCCGTAGGGCGCATCGCTGTCCGCCATGGTTGCTACGTGCAGATCGGTCAAAAGCTGAGGCATAGCAGTCATAAGATCAGTCCTTTTAGCGAAGTTTCATCTTTTCTAGTATAATTTTATGTGTAATATGTCTATACATAAAATGAAATACACAGGACAAAGACCATGATCTACGCTCGTCAGGCCCTGCTCGCGTCCGGATGGGCGCAGGATGTTCGCATCACCCTTCACGATGGTCGCATTGATCAGATTGCGGTCAATACAGCCGCCCAGCCGGATGACGTGCGCGTTGACACTCTGCTGCCTGCATTGGGCAACCTGCACTCGCACACGTTCCAACGTGCGATGGCTGGTATGACCGAGTTTCGCATGGCCGGGCGCGACAGTTTCTGGACCTGGCGCGAGCTGATGTATCGCTTCATGGACCGCCTGACGCCCGAGCAGATCGAGGCGATTGCTGCGCTGGTCTTCGTCGAAATGCAGGAAGCCGGATATTCCAGCGTGGGCGAATTTCATTATGTCCATCACCAACGCGGCGGTGCGCCCTATGATGCGCTGGCCGAACTGTCCCTGCGGGTGATGGCGGCGGCGGGGGACACCGGTATCGGCCTGACCCATCTGCCGGTGCTTTACACCTATGGCGGAGCAGGCCAAAAGCCGCTGGACCAAGGCCAGTTGCGCTTTGGCAATGACGTGGACCGCTTTGCCGATCTGGTTCAAGGTGCGCGCGCCGGGTTGGCGGACCTACCTGATGACGCCCGTGTGGGCATCGCGCCGCATTCGCTGCGCGCCACGTCGCCCGACGATCTGGCCCGTGCGCTGGCGGACCATCAGGGCGGGCCGGTGCATATCCACATCTCGGAACAGCCCAAGGAAGTCGAGGACATCCAGACATGGCTGGGCGCACGCCCGGTCGAATGGCTGCTGGCCAATGCCCCCGTCAATAAAGACTGGTGCCTGATCCACGCGACTCACATGACCGATGCAGAAACCCGCGCCATGGCGGCCTCGGGCGCTGTCGCGGGCCTGTGCCCGATCACCGAGGCGAACCTTGGCGACGGCCCCTTCAACGGCCCCACCTATCTTGAGGCTGGCGGCGCCTTCGGCATCGGGTCCGACTCCAACATCAACATTTCCCTGACCGAGGAACTGCGCACGCTGGAATATTCCCAACGTCTGCGCGACATGGCCCGCAATGTGATGGTGGTCGGCGAAGGGTCGGTCGGGGCGACGCTTTACACCGGGTCTGCCCGTGGCGGAGCGCAGGCGCTTGGCCGTGACGCGGGCGAAATCGCGCAAGGCCGCCTTGCCGATCTGGTCGCCATCGACAGCACTGACCCGACGCTGTGCGCGCTGACGCCTGACCAGATCCTTGACGGTCTGTGCTTCGCCGCCAAGGACACTGTCATCACAGATCTGTGGTCTGCCGGGCGTCACAACGTGACCGGCGGGCGGCACATCGCACGCGATGCGGTGGTGTCGCGCTATCGCAGCGCGGTGTCGGACCTTCTGGCGTCGCTTTAACCTTGCGGGCGCAGGGTGATGGTCAGTGCGACCCCATCCTGCGCCAGATCAAAATGCAAAGGGGCGTCCCGGCTGATCGCCGTGTCGCCCACGCCCAACTCCGCACCATCCACCAACGCGGCGCCCGCGATCACATGCAACACGCAGGTCTGCCCTGCCTGCCCAACCTCACGCGGGCCAGCCTCGCGCATGGTCTGCGCATCCCCCGCGCAACGCGCGGTATCAAACATAAGGTTGAAATCACGGATCGGCCCTTGGGTCAGCGTGGCCCTGACCGGCACCCCGCCATCGAACCGCACGGGCTGCGCGTAACGCGCCTGCATATCGCCATGCGGCCCATGCAGCACCATACCGTCGCCCTTGATCACCGTCAGAATACGCGTCAGACCCGGAAAACTGGAAAACGCGCCGTCGCCGTCCACATCCGCCATGCTCAGCCGCCAAAGGGTGCTGCGCTCGTCCCGCTGCTCGGCAATATTGCGGGTGATGCCGCCGCCGTTCTTCCACGGTGTTTCCACCAGATCTTGATGCCGGATAATCTGCATTTCTGCCCTCATTTGGCGAACATGCCCCCTTATGTCCCAACATGCGACCAGATAGAACCACCTTATGATCGTTCGTGACCCCCCATCGGCATTGCGCCTGTTTTTCATCATGCAAGGCTCGGTCGTGCCCCGCATCATCGGCAAGATGGGCTTTGTCCTCGTGCTGACGCTTACTGTGGTCCTGATCGACACGCTGCTGACCCCCTTGCCTCGCATATCCCTTGCCGCGATGAGCGTCTTTGGCGTCGCCCTGTCGTTATTTCTGGGCTTTCGCAACAACGCCGCCTATGCCCGCTGGTGGGAGGCACGCACGCTTTGGGGTGGCCTGATCGCCGACACCCGCACCCTTGCCCGTCAGCTGGAATTGTTTGGCATCCCACCCTCTGATCGCCCCGCGCTTCTGACCATGACCGCCGCATTTGCCCACGCACACCGTGGCAGCCTGCGCCGGTGCGATGTGCAGGACGATGTTGCGGCGTGGATCGGCAAGGACAAGGCCCTGACGCTTCTGGCCCGCGCCAACCCTGCTGATGCCGCCCTTGGCCACATTGCCGAACAGGTGGCAAAGCTTAAACGCTCCGGTGTGGTGGATGGCTTTGCGCAGATGGCGCTGGCCGATACCTTGTCACGGCTGGCCCTGTCACAAGCAGGGTGCGAGCGGATCAGAACAACGCCCTTACCCTTCGTCTATTCCCTTCTGGTCAGACGCACGACCTATCTTTACAGCGCACTTCTGCCCTTTGCACTGCTTGGCTCGGTCGAATGGTTCGCCCCGGTCTTTGCCGTCGTCGTGGCCTATGTCTTTTTTGGCCTGCAAGCCGTCACCAACGAGCTTGAGCACCCGTTCGACCTCCGCCCCAACGGCCTGCCCCTTGACGCCATGTGCCGGGTCATTGAGCGCACGCTTTGTGATGCGATGAACCAAACCACCCCACCCGAAGCGAAGCCAGTCGATCACATCCTGACCTGACAATTCATGCGCCGAGTCATCCAATCCGCGCATCCGCCACGTATACCTGTCAATCGCGTGAAAAAAGGCTAACCTGCGGGCCGGACAGGAGAATGCTATGCTGCTTGAGTTGGACAACGTGCAGAAATCTTTTCGCGACAGCGAAGGCCGGGTGCCTGTCTTGCAAGGGGTCAGCTTCACGCTCGAGGCAGGCCAGACACTTGCCTTAACCGGCGAATCCGGCAGCGGCAAAAGCACACTTTTGCACATTGTCAGCGGGTTGGAGCAGCCCGAGCGGGGCCGTGTGCTTCTGTCGGGCAGCGATCTGACGCAGCTGGATGATCGCGCCCGCGCCGCTGTCCGGCGGACCGAGCTTGCGCTGGTCTTTCAGCAATTCAACCTGATCCCGTCACTGACTGTCGCGGCGAATATCGGGTTTCAGGCCCGGCTGGCCGGCAGGACGGATGACGCCCATATCGACCAGATCGTGACCGCCCTGGGCCTGACCGATCAGATGGCAAAATATCCCGAGGCGCTGTCAGGCGGGCAACAGCAACGGGTGGCCATCGCCCGCGCGCTGGCAGTGCGGCCCAAGCTGTTGCTGGCGGACGAACCCACCGGCAATCTGGACGAGGCAACCGCAGACGACGTGCTTGACCAGATGATGCAGCTTGTATCCGCGACGGGGGCGGCGCTGCTGATCGTCACCCATTCGCGGATGATCGCGGGGCGGATGGATCGTCAACTGCACCTGAGCCGGGGGCGTCTGGCATGATCCGCGCCTGTTTGTCGGCGCTGATGTCGCATTGGCGGCGCAACCCCTTGCAGCTATTCGCTTATCTGGCCGGGCTGGCCTTGGCGACGGCGCTTTGGTCGGGGGTTCAGGCCATCAACGCCGAGGCACGCGCAAGCTATGACGCCGCCGAAGCCACCTTGGGCGAGGCGCAATTCGACCGTCTGATGCCCCGGCAGGGCGCGTCGGTTTCCCAAGACACCTATCTGGCGCTCAGACGATCCGGCTGGCTTGTCTCGCCAGTGATCGAGGGGCGGTTGGGCGCGGTTCGGGTCGTGGGAATCGACCCGATCACATCCCCCACCGGCCTTGGCGCGCTGAACGCGGATGGGCCATTGGCGCTCGACTTCACAGGGCCGGTGCAGCTTTTCGCAAATGCCCAGACAGCGCGCGATCTTGGCGCAGGTGTTGACGTGACCCGGACCCCCGACATCGCCCCCGGCATTGCCATTGGCGATGTGGGCATGGTGCAGCGCCTGCTTGATCGCGATGACCTGTCCTATCTGACGGTCGCGCCCGAGCAGCCTCTGGGCCGCCTTGATCTGAGCACAGTCGCGCCGAACCTGCGGCTGCAACCGGCGCAACAGGGGACAAGCGTCGGGCAGTTGACCGACAGCTTTCACCTGAACCTGACGGCATTCGGGCTGCTCAGCTTCGCCGTAGGGCTATTCATTGTCCACAGCACGATCGGGCTGGCGTTCGAACAGCGCCGCGCGATGATCCGCACGCTCAGGTCACTGGGCGTGCCGCTGCGCACCCTTGTCCTTCTGATCACGGGCGAGATGTTGGGCTTGGCCACCATCGGCGCGGTCATCGGCGTCGTGCTGGGCTATCTGATCGCGGCGGTCCTGCTGCCCGATGTGGCCGCGACGTTGCGAGGGCTTTACGGCGCCGACATCTCGGGCGCGCTGCAACTGCGCGCGGAATGGTGGCTGTCGGGGCTGCTGATCGCGGTGCTTGGCACCGCCTTCGCGCTGGCCGGGCGGCTTTGGCAGATTGCCCGGATGCCGCTTCTGGCAAGCGCGCGGCCAAGGGCATGGATCATGGCGTCCGGCACGCGGCTGCGCCTTCAGGCGTTTGGGGCGATCGCATTGCTGACAGCCGCGCTGGTGCTGGCCGTGTTCGGCCAAGGGCTGATGGCGGGGTTTGTGCTGCTGGGGTGCCTGCTGATAGGCGCGGCATTGTTGCTGCCCGTGCTGTTTGAATGGGGTCTGTCGCAGGTGCAAGCCTTGGCAAAAGGCCCGGTCTGGGGCTGGTTCTGGGCAGATACACGGCAACAACTGCCCGGCCTCAGCCTTGCGCTGATGGCGCTGTTGTTGGCGGTCTCGGCCAATATCGGTGTCTCGACCATGGTCTCCAGCTTCCGCACGACCTTCGTTGCGTTTCTGGATCAACGGTTGGCGCCCGAACTGTTCGTTCAGGTCGACAATGCCGCGGACAGCGCACGGCTTGACGCCTTCCTGACCCAAAACGCGACCGAGGTGCTTCCGCTGCTGTCCACCGAGGCACAGATCGCCGGGCAACTGACCGACCTGTTCGGTGTCCGGGTTGAGCAGACCTATCGCGACAACTGGGCGTTCCTTGATGCCACCGATGCCCCTTGGGATGCGGTCGATGCTGGCGCTGCGGTGGTGGTCAATGAACAGCTCGCGCGGCGGGCCGATCTGTGGGTGGGGGACGGGGTGCAGATCGCCCCGGACCTCAGCCTGCCCATCGCGGCGGTCGTCGGAGACTACGGCAACCCGCACGGGCAGGTCGTGCTGTCCGAGCGCGTGTTCCACAGGCTTCACCCCGGCCTTTCCCCCCTGCAATTCGGGGTGCGCACCGATGACGCCGACCAGTTGCGCCAACAGATCACGGCCCGCCTGAACATCCCCGACAGCGCCATGATCAACCAGGCCGCGATCAAGGCCCTGTCGCTTGAGGTGTTCGAGCGCACCTTCACCGTCACCGCCGCCCTTAACGTCCTGACCCTTCTGGTGGCGGGCTTTGCCATTCTGATGACGCTGTTGACCCTTGCCGATCTGCGCCTGCCGCAGCTTGCGCCGGTCTGGGCGCTGGGGCTGACACGTCAGAAACTGGGCTGGTTCGAGCTTCTGCGCGCCATCGCCCTTGCGGCGCTGGTGTTTCTGTGCGCCATCCCGCTTGGTTTGGCGCTGGCCTGGGTGCTGCTGACCATCATCAATACTGAAGCATTCGGCTGGCAACTGCCCATGTATCTGTTCCCGGCGGATTATCTGAAACTGGGCGGCTATGCCTTGGTCGCGGCCTTTCTGGCGGCGCTCTGGCCTGCGCTGCGGATGATGCGCACGCGGCCCTCTACCTTGCTGAAAGTGTTTGCAAATGAAGCTTAGGATAGTCCTCTTTCTGTGCCTCTGGCCATTCGCCGCTTTCACGCAGGGGTTTTCCGGGCTTGGCACCGATGCCGAAGGTTTTGCCGTGCCCGCGCCGAACCCGACATTTTCCTTCCCCGCCGATCATGGCCCGCACCCGGATTTTCGCATCGAATGGTGGTATCTGACCGCCAACCTGACCGGAACGGATGGCACGCCTTATGGCCTGCAATGGACGCTGTTCCGGTCCGCCCTTGCGCCGGGTGAAGACAAGGGCTGGCAATCCCCGCAGATCTGGTTCGCCCACGCCGCCGTCACCACCCCCGACACTCATCTGGCAACCGAGCGGTTTGCCCGTGGCGGCATCGGACAGGCCGGGGTCAGGGCTGACCCGTTCCGGGCGTGGATCGACGAGTGGGCGCTTGAGGGCGCGGATTTCGACAACCTGTCCCTGACCGCGCGCGGGCCTGATTTCGGCTATGACATGACGCTGAACGCAGACGGGCCGCTGGTATTTCACGGAGATCGAGGGTTTTCCGTGAAATCCGTCGAAGGGCAGGCCAGTTACTACTATTCCCAGCCCTTCTTTCGCATCACGGGCACGCTGACCCTGCCCACGGGCGATGTGCCTGTGACCGGCACCGCGTGGCTGGACCGCGAATGGTCATCGCAACCGCTGGCTGACAACCAGAAGGGCTGGGATTGGTTTTCGCTGTCGTTCAACGACGGATCGAAGCTGATGGGGTTCCAGTTGCGCCAGGCCGATGGCACGGATTTCACCTCGTCCACCTGGATCGCGCCGGACGGGGCGACCACGGCCTATCCCAACGGTGCCTTTCGCACTGACCCACTGGCGCAGAGCACGGTGGCCGACCGCACTATCCCGACGCGCTGGCAAGTCGTGCTGCCCCAACGTGGCGTCGACGTGACAGTATCCGCGCTGAACCCCGACGCGTGGATGGAGCTGACCATCCCCTATTGGGAAGGGCCGGTGACAATGACCGGAACCCATACAGGGCAGGGTTATCTTGAGATGACGGGATACGAATGATCATGGAAGGCGATGGCATGGAAAATACACAAGATCTTGCGCCGAAATGGGAATTCGTCGCTGACACCGTGATGGGCGGCGTGTCGCAAGGGGCAGTCACGACTGGCCATGTTCACGGACGCCCCGCCACCCGACTGACGGGTCGCATATCGCTTGCCAACAACGGTGGCTTTGTGCAGATGGCAACGGACCTGAGCCCTGATGGCACAGCACGCAATGTAAGCAACTGGCACGGACTGGCGTTGGACCTGCGCGGCAATGGCGAATCCTACGAACTGCGCCTGCGCACCGATCAACTGACGCGCCCGTGGCAATCGTTTCGCACGACCTTCACAGCCCCCCCTGACTGGACCACGCTACGTTTTCCCTTCGCTGATGTCACGCCACACAGAACCGACATCCCCTTCGATCCCGCCCACCTGCGCCGGATCGGCATCATCGCGATAGGTCGCGAATTCCACGCAGATGTCGCCGTGTCCGCCTTACGGCTTTTTCGCTAAGGCAGCGACAACCCCAACTCACCGCTCACGCAGAACGTGGTTGGCGCGCGCAATCAACCGCGCATCAAACTCTTGTCGACAAACGATATGCAAAGTGGCTATATGGGCCGTGAACGCCTGCCTGCACCTTAATAAGGGCAGGCATGGTGGACGACAAAACGAACAGGAAAAGCAAAGGACGCACAGATGAACGATTCCGTTTTCACCGGCACGATGCCGGCCCTTATGACCCCCTGCAAAGAAGATCGGACGCCCGATATCCCTGCGCTTGTGCGCAAGGGGCGCGAACTGATCGACGCTGGCATGTCCGCTGTGGTCTATTGCGGCTCGATGGGTGACTGGCCGCTTCTGACCGACGAACAACGCATGGAAGGCGTCGAGGCGCTGGTGAAAGAAGGTCTGCCCGTCATCGTCGGCACAGGTGCCGTGAACACCAAGATTGCTGCCGAACACGCCGCCCACGCCGCCCGCGTCGGCGCCGCCGGCCTGATGTTGATCCCCCGCCTGTTGTCGCGCGGCGCTTCGATCCCGGCGCAGAAGGCGCATTTCAAAGCCATCCTGTCCGCCGCACCGGACCTGCCGGCCGTCATCTACAACTCGCCGCATTACGGGTTTTCCACACGCGCCGATCTGTTCTTTGACCTCAAGCGCGACCACCCCAATCTGGCAGGCTTCAAGGAGTTTGGCGGAAACGCCGCGCTGACCTATGCCGCCGAGCATATCTCAAGCGGCAATCCGGATGTGACCTTGATGGTGGGCGTCGATACCACCGTATTCCACGGCTTCGTGAACTGCGGCGCGACCGGCTCGATCACCGGCATCGGGAACGTTCTGCCGAAAGAAGTGTTGCATCTGGTCGAGCTGTCACAAAAAGCCGCCACCGGCGACGCGCAAGCCCGTCTTCGCGCGCATGAACTGGACAAGGCCATGCACGTCCTGTCGAAATTCGACGAAGAAGGCGACTTGGTCCTGTATTACAAGCATCTGATGGTGCGCGGTGGGGACGAAGAATACCGCCTGCATTTCAACGAAACAGACACGCTTAGCGATGCGCAGCGCGCCTTTGCTGATGCCCAGTATGATCTGTTCAAAGCATGGTATGCTGACTGGTCGAAATCGGCCTGAACCTTTGCCGGAAACCGCCGCTTTGGGTGGTTTCCGGCTTTTTTGCGCCAGGTTCTCTGCGCAGACGCCGCCCTTAGGCGACACCTTCCTTTTCCAAACGGTCCAATTCTTCGAACTCGGCCGCAGTCAGGGCAATCCCTTCGTTCATCGCCTTGTCACGCGCGGCGAAGCGGCGTTGACCGGGCAGGCGGGCGCCTTGTCCTTCAATGGCGCCAATGAACGCCTCGGCGGTGGCGCGCGGGTCGGCGCGACCACCGGCAAAACGCGCGGGATCGAAGGCAAGGATCAACTCGCCGTGACGCGGGGCGATGGTTGTGGTTCCAAGCCATTCCAGTGCGGTGTCTGACGTGAAATCACCGATCATCGCCCCGGCCAGCAGCTCGATCATGGTCGAGATTGCCGACCCCTTGTGCCCGCCAAAGGGCAGCATCGCACCATCCAGCGCGGCTTCGGGGTCGTTGGTGGGCTGGCCGTCCGCATCCAGCGCCCAGCCATCGGGCAGCGGGTCGCCGGCACGACGGTAAAGTTCAACTTCACCGCGCGCGACAACACTGGTGGCGAAATCAAAGACATAGGGCGGCTGACCCTCGCGCGGCCAACCGAAGGCAAAGGGGTTGGTGCCCAACAATGGCTGGGTGCCGCCCGCAGGCGCAACCGTGGCATAGCTGGGGCACATTGCCATGCCCGCCAGACCTTCGGCGGTGATATCCTCGATCTCGGGCCACAGGGCGGCGAAATGCACGCAGTCATTAATGACCATAGCCGCCAGACCGCTTTTGCGCGCCTGTTCGGCCAGCACCGGCAGCCCGCGTGTGAAAGCAAGGTTGGCAAAACCGCCCTTGGCATCCACACGCACGATGGCACCGTCCGGTTCGGCAACCACGGGGTCGGCATCGGGCACGACCTTGCCTGCCTCAAGGGTGCGCAGACACCCGGCGATGCGATAAATCCCGTGCGATTTGCAACCGTCCCGTTCGCCCGCCACGATGGTGCGGGCCAGCGCGGCGGCATGGTCAGCCGAAAACCCGGCATTGGCAATAATGGCTGTGACCCGTTCAGTCAAAGCGTCGATCGAAACGAACCCGTCACGCATGAAACCCTCCTGCGGCATAGAAAAATCAACCTATTGGATAGGGTTCCCGAGGCGTCAGGGCAAGGTGGTATTTTTTTTGTCGACAACTGGTCGATGCCGTCCTACGGTGATTCGTATCGCGACACCTCGAGGGATCGACCCGGAACAAGGGGTGCGCGCGCAACAGACTGAGGATACCAGATGACTGATTACTTTACTTCCCCCGCCCTGCGCACCGGCGCCCTTTTCGTGGCATCCGGCGTCACTGCCATCGGCCTGTCCGCGGGCATCGCCAAGGCAGACAAGCTGGACGACATTATCGCCAGCGGCACCTTGCGTTGCGCAGTGGTGTTGGATTTCCCGCCGATGGGGTCACGGGATGAAAACAACGAGCCCACAGGTTTTGATGTCGATTATTGCAGCGACCTGGCCGACGCGCTTGGGGTTGATTACGAAATCGTCGAAACACCCTTCCCCGACCGTATTCCCGCGCTGGTCTCGGGCCGTGCGGATGTTGGCGTCGCCTCGACCTCGGACACGCTTGAGCGCGCCAAGACCGCAGGTTTCACGATTCCCTATTTTGCGTTCACCAACGTGGTGCTGACGCGCGAAGAAACCGGCATCGACGGCTACGAATCGCTTGCCGGCAAAACTGTCGGCTCGGTCGCCGGCACATATGAGGGTATCCAGCTTGACGCGGACATCGAAAAATGGGGCGAAGGCGGCGCTTATCGTCCGTATCAAAGCCAGGCCGATGTGTTCCTGGCCCTGTCGCAAGGCCAGATCGACGCGACCGTCGTGACCTCGACTGTGGCATCATCCATTGTGGAAAGCGGAAAGTATGAGGGGCTGACCATCGGTGGCGATGCGCCTTATTTGCCTGACTATGTCAGCCTGATCACGCTGCGCAGCGAATATGGTCTGCTGAACTATCTTGACCTGTTCATCAACCAACAGGTGCGCACAGGCCGCTATCAGGAACTGTATGAGAAATGGGTCGGCGGTGACGCGCCTGACCTGACCATCGACAAGTCCTACCGCTAAGCCAAGGACTGGCGGGGGCTGATCGCCCCCGTCACCCCCAAAGGCCACCAGCCCGGGCAGGACCGCATGTTCGACTATACCTTTCAATGGCGCCAAGCGCTGCGCTACGTGCCCGACCTGATGGACGGGGCGTTGGTGACACTGCAAATCGCCGTGCTTTCGATGCTGATTGGCGGTGCCATCGGCATCGTGTTGGCTGTGGGGCGAACAGCCCAATCGCCATGGGCGCGATGGCCCGCGACCGCATGGGTCGAACTGGCCCGCAACACGCCCGCCTTGTTCCAGATCTATATGGCACATTTCGGGCTGGGATCGTTCGGCATATACATCTCGCCCTATGCGGCCCTGCTTGGCGGGATCGCCTTCAACAACGCAGGCTATCTGGCCGAAACATTCCGCGGCGCCCTGCGTGCAATTCCCGAAACCCAGACCCGCGCCGCCCGGTCGCTGGGAATGCCGCCCATTCAAGCCTTCCGCCTGATCGTTGTGCCGCAGATGTTCCGCATCGCCTTTCTGCCCACCACGAACCAGATGGTCTGGGCCATTCTGATGACATCTCTGGGTGTCACCGTGGGACTAAGCACTGACCTGACCGGTGTCACGCAGGACATCAACGCCCGCACCTTCCGCACGTTCGAATTGTTCGCGCTGGCAGCTGTCTTTTATTACGTCATCGCCAAAGTGGTGATGCTGGGTGCCCGGCTTCTGGCCTGGCGCCTGTTCCGGTATTGAGGGGTCGCGGTAATGTTAGAAACCGATCTTAGCCTCAATGACATGATGTTTCTGGCCCGGGGCGCAGGCGTCACGCTGCTGATCACTGCGATTTCGGTCGCAGGGGGCACACTGCTGGGCATTATTTTCGGCGTGGCACGTATGAACTTGGGGCGCGTTGTTTCGGGTCTGTTGGCGGTGATCCTTGATGTGTTCCGCTCGGTCCCCCTGCTGATCCAGTTGATTCTGGCCAACGCGTTCCAGGCGATTGCCGGACTGGGGCTTCAGCCTTTCACAACCGCCTGCGTCGTTCTTGCGCTTTATACTGCGGCGCTGTGCAGTGAAATCGTGCGCGGCGCCATCGGGGCGGTGCCCACCACCACCCGGCGCGCGTCGCGATCGCTTGGCATGACGTGGACACAAGACATGACCTATGTCGTGTGGCCCATGGCGCTGCGCGTGGGCCTGCCCAGTTGGATTGGGCTGGTGCTGAGTGTTCTGAAGGACTCTGCTCTTGTCTTCTGGCTGGGCATCATCGAATTGCTGCGATCCTCGCAGATCCTTATCACCCGCTTGCAAGAGCCGATGACCATCTTGCTGATTGCCGGTGCCATCTATTTCATCATCAGCTTTCCCATCGCCCGGCTCGGCGGGCATCTGGAAAGAAAGTGGCGCGAGAATGATTGAAGTTGAAAATGTCCATAAATCCTTTGGCGCCCTTGAAGTGCTGAAGGGTGTGACCGTCACCGTCGAAAAAGGCGAAGTGCTGTCCGTCATCGGCGGATCAGGCTCGGGAAAGTCCACTCTGCTGACCTGTATCAACGGGCTAGAGACGATCCAGAAAGGTCGCATTCTTGTCGATGGCACGGAAGTCCATGCAAAGACCACGGACCTGAACAAGCTGCGGCGCCATCTGGGCATCGTGTTCCAGCAGTTCAACGCGTTTCCGCACCTCACTGTCATGGAAAATGTCACGTTGGCTCCGCGCAAGGTGTTGGGCATGGGCAAGACCGAAGCCCGCGATATCGCCGTGCAACAGCTTGAAAATGTCGGCTTGGGCGACAAGCTTGATGTGTATCCGGGGCGGCTTTCCGGCGGGCAACAACAACGTATGGCCATCGCCCGCGCGCTGGCCATGTCGCCCGACTACATGTTGCTGGACGAGGTGACATCGGCACTTGACCCGCAACTGGTGGGCGAAGTGTTGGATACGCTGAAAATGCTGGCCGACAAGGGCATGACGATGATCGTCGTCACCCACGAGATGAAATTCGCGCGTCAGGTCTCGGACCGTGTGGCATATTTCCACAAGGGCATTCTGGCCGAAATCGGGCCGCCCGAGCAGATTTTCGACGCACCGCAAAACGCCGAAACCAAGACATTTTTATCGAGCGTAGGATGACCGGATTGCTGCAAATCCTGCCCGGCACCGCGCGCGGTGCGCTGTTGCGCAGCGACGAAGGGCTTAGCTTCTGGGGCGGCGTCGATGCCACCACCGGCACAGTGATCGACGCGCTTCATCCGCTGCACGGGCAATCGCTTGCCGGGCGGGTGCTGGCGATGCCCACCAGCCGCGGGTCTTGCACCGGCAGCGGCGTATTGCTGGAACTTGTACTGAACGGCTGCGCCCCTGCCGCGCTGATCTTTTCCGAACCCGAAGATGTGCTGACCTTGGGCGCGTTAATCGCCGCGCGGCTGTTTGACCACCCGCTTCCCGTTCTGCACGCCAGCCCTGACAAATTTGCCGCCCTGACAAACGGTGCCGAGGTCCAGATTACGCCCGACCGCGTGACGATTGATGGCACAGACCATGACATCGCGCAGGTCACGGAAGGCGAGGTCGCACTAGGCCTCGCCGATCAGGCCATGCTTGACGGCTCCGATGGCGCAGCGGCGGCGGTGTGTCTGGGCGTCGTGCATGACATGGCCCGCATTCAGGGCGCCACGCAGCTGATCGACATTGACCGCGCCCATATCGATGGCTGCATCTATGCCAGCCCCGCCAACCTGACCTTTGCTGAACGCATGGCCGATCTGGGCGCGCAGGTGCGCGTGCCAACAACCACCAACGCAATCTCGGTCGATCTTGAGAACTGGCGCGAACAGGGCGTCGACCCGGCCTTCGGCACGCCCGCGGCGGCGCTCGCGCAGGCCTATCTGCGCATGGGGTGCGCGCCAAGTTTCACCTGTGCGCCCTATCTTCTGGACGACGCACCGGGGCTGGGGCAAGCCATCGCATGGTCGGAATCCAACGCGGTCATTCACGCCAACACCGTACTGGGCGCACGGACTGCGAAACATCCCGACTTTCTGGACCTGTGCATCGCTGTGACAGGCCGAGCGCCGGAATCGGGTGTCTATCTGACCGCCAACCGCGCACCGCGCCGCATCCTGTCGCTTGACCCTTCGGCGGTGGAAATGACAGCGGATGATGTCTTTTGGCCACTGCTGGGCCACCTTGCCGGTCGCCTTGCCCCCGACCTTGTGCCACGCATCGACGGTCTGAACGACGCCGCGCCGACCGCCGATGACCTCAAGGCGTTGTGTGCCGCGTTTGGCACCACCTCGGCCGCGCCAATGTTGCACATCACCGGCCACACGCCCGAAGCCGATATGCCGCCCGCGCCGGATACTGATACTGTCGAAGTCACCGCCGCGATGCTGCGTGACGATTGGGCGTCGATGGACACGGGCGGCGAGGCGGTCGATCTGATTGCCATCGGCTCGCCCCATGCCTCGGCCAGTGAGTGCCGGGCGCTGGTGGCGGCACTTGGGGGCGCAAAGGTTGCGATCCCGACCATCGTGACCTGCGCGCGCGACACGATCAAGACCATCACCGCCGACGGCACGCTGGACGCGCTGCACGCGGCAGGCGTCCGCGTCATTCCCGATCTGTGCTGGTGTTCCATTACCGAACCGGTGTTCCCGCCTGCCGCACAAACCCTGATGACCAATTCGGCCAAATACGCCCATTATGCCCCCGGCCTGTCGGGCCGCGCTGTTCGCTTTGCCGGGCTGTCTGCCTGCGCGCGCGCCGCCTTGTCCGGTCACGCCCCCCACCCAACGGAATCCCCAAATGCGCAGTAGCAAAGTCGTTCACGTCATTTCCGCCCATGCCGAAGGCGAAGTCGGTGATGTTATCGTCGGGGGTGTCACCCCGCCACCCGGTGACACGATATGGGAACAATCCCGCTGGATCGCGCGCGACGGGACCTTGCGGGATTTCGTGCTGAACGAACCGCGCGGCGGAGTGTTTCGCCACGTCAACCTTCTGGTTCCGCCCAAAGACCCCCGCGCCGACGCCGCCTTCATCATAATGGAGCCCGAAGACACCCCCCCGATGTCCGGGTCCAACAGCATTTGCGTCTCGACCGTGCTGCTGGATGGCGGCATCATTCCGATGCAGGAACCCGTCACGAAAATGGTGCTTGAGGCACCCGGCGGTCTGGTTCATGTCCGCGCCGAATGTGCAAACGGCAAGGCACAACGCATCTTTGTCGAAAACCTGCCCAGTTATGCCGACCGGCTGGACGAAACGCTTGAGGTCGAGGGGCTTGGCACCCTGACCGTCGATACCGCCTATGGTGGCGACAGTTTCGTGGTGGTCGACGCGGCCGCTTTGGGGCTATCGCTTGAGGCAGACGAGGCGCATGATATCGCGCGCCTTGGCGTGCGCATCACCCAAGCGGCCACCGACGCCCTGCCCTTCCGCCATCCGACCAACCCGGACTGGAACCACTATTCCTTCTGTCTGTTCGCCGGCGCGATCGACAAGGGCGCAGATGGAATGCGCAGCCGCCAGGCCGTCGCGATCCGCCCCGGCAAGGTCGACCGCTCGCCCACCGGCACAGCCCTGTCGGCCCGCATGGCGATCCTTGCCGCGCGCGGGCAGATGGGTATGGATGACACGCTGACCGCAGAATCACTAATCCGATCGACCTTTTCAGGTCGCATTCTGGGCGATGCCACGATTGGTGACCGCACGGGCATCCGCCCCGAAATCTCAGGCCGCGGCTGGATCACCGGGACGCATCAGCACATGCTGGACCCCGATGATCCTTGGCCGGGTGGTTATCGACTGTCCGACACCTGGGGCGCGCGCTGATCCACGGGCGCGGTCGCCCCGATCAGCCAATCGCGCACATCGCCTGACAACCGCGGCGAAACTTCGTCGCGGACGCGGGCGTGATAGGCGTCGATCCACGCGCGTTCGCTGTCGTCCAAGGCGTCCAGATCGTAAAGGCCCAAGTCAATCGGCACGAGCGTCATGGGATCGAAACCGATGAACCCATCGCCGCGCGCTATCACCTCGACCTGATTTTCGACGCGGATGCCCCATGTGTCGGCCTGATAGAAGCCCGGTTCAATGGTCAGGACGTGGCCCGGCTTCAACGCGAAAGCGTTGGGCTTTTGTCCGATCCGATGGGGATGTTCATGCACCAAAAGATTATGGCCCACATTGTGACCGGTCCCGTGGTCATAATCCAACCCCATGTCCCACAAGGGCGCACGCGCAATCGCGTCGATCTGGTGTGGCATCGTGTCCACGGGAAACCGCGCCTGCGACAGCGCAATAAACCCTCGCAGAACGGCGGTGGCAATGCGCCGAATATCGTCGGGCACGGGCGCAAACGCAAAGGTGCGCGTCACATCGGTCGTCCCGGCCG
Organism: Aliiroseovarius sediminis; assembly: GCF_022678485.1. Lineage (GTDB taxonomy): Bacteria > Pseudomonadota > Alphaproteobacteria > Rhodobacterales > Rhodobacteraceae > Aliiroseovarius > Aliiroseovarius sediminis. Next base: position 22,797 of record NZ_JALBYP010000023.1, on the reverse strand, counting down.
CATATTGTCCGCCGGAGTCGCACAGAAAGATTGCATCGCGATCCAGCCGGGCCGAGCCGTCTGCGGGCGGATGATAATGGCACATCGCCGCATTGCCGCCCGACGCTGCAATGGTGACGAAACTGGGTTCTTGATAATCGCCAGATGCTGCGCGAAACGCTTCTAGCTGTTGGCCCGCACCGTATTCATCGGGCCAGTCATCGCCCGCCATGACCTGTTCAAGCCAATGCCCGAAATGGGCCATCGCAACGGCATCATCCAAATGCGCGCGGCGAAATCCGGCCAGCTCGGCCGCCGTCTTGCGGGCCTTTTCAATCGTGATCACCCCATCCGCATGCTGGCTTTGCGTCAAAGCCTGCGCCACCGCGTCGGGGGTGAACGCCGGGTCAAACGCGCAGCGTTTCTTTTGCTTCTGAAGCCAAGGGAGAAACGCGTCAACCTCGTGCGGGGTCACGCCGTCGGGCAAGGACACCACAAGCTTTGCGGGATCAATAAACCAATGGGCCGCCCCATCCGCCGTGATGGCGGCAAAAGACAACGGCAACGGGTTCATCGCCACATCACCGCCGCGCATGTTGAACAGCCACGCGATATTGTCAGGCCGGGTCTCGACCCACATATCGACCCCGGCCACGGTGATCTGTTCCGCCAGCCAGCGCAGCTTGTCATCTGTGGTGCGCCCCGCTTCGCCCTCTGGCATCACGCGCAGGGGGGCTTGCGGCATCGGCGGGCGGTCTGCCCAGATCTCAGCATAGGGATCGGCGCAGGGCGACAGCGTGACGCCGCGCGCTTTGTCACGCAGCGCCGCCATCTGCGACACGGTCCAGCGCATCGGGTCATAGCCAACCACCTTGCCATCCGCCCTATCGCGCAGCCAACCCGCCAGCGGGGCATCGTGAATATGCCCAAACGTCCAGTCGGCACCATCCACCTGCGCGGCAGCCTGAATGCCATAGCGCCCATCGACCAGAAACACTGCGCCATCGGCCATCACCAGCGCATGTGCCAATGACCCCGTGAAGCCGGTCAGCCACGCAATGTCGCGGTCATGTTCCGGCGCGTCTTCGTTTTGAAAGGCGTCGGCAGTGGTCAGGATCATTCCGTCCAGATCTTGTGCAGCAATCCAAGCGCGCAGCCCGGCCAGCCGGTCGCGATGCTCAGCCAAGATATTGGTGTCCATCAAGATTACCCTCCATCGCGAAAAGATGTTCCAGAACACGGGACGAATGACGCAGTCCGTTATGTTCAAATTCATTCGTCAGCCAGACGCGCACATTGCCCACGTCGCGGGCGGTCTGCATCGACAGGTTCATGTCGACATACATATCGTCGGCATAGACAGCGGCCCAAACCGGCACCTCGTTCCCGGCCAGTCGTGCGTGGTCGTAAAGCGGCGCGTCCATCGGCATCTGTGCCAACCGTTTGGCCGCATCAGCGAAGGGGCGCAGCGCGCGAATATCGTCAAGCATCCACGGATAGATCATCTCTCCGGTGAATAAAAGCGGGCGGGCGTCGGCGTGAAACTGGGGAAATTCGCCCAACACCCGTTCGGCGGCCCAATCCGTATGCTGCCCGTTCTGGGCGTAAAGCTGTTCGTGAATCGCGGCAAACAGCGGGTTGTCGTCGAACGCGGTCATGCCGCGCACTGTGCCCAGGAACGTGTCTGAAACCTCGCCATCCGCGGCAAACGCCTCGTCCAGCAGCCAGTGCAGGGTTTCAAACCCTTCGACCGTGCCCAGCTCCATCCCCAGATATTGCAGACGGCGCACTGTCAACACGTCACCATCGGGCAAAAGCACATCGCCCGCCGCCAACCGGTCGGCCAGACGGTCAACCTTGGCGCGATCATCTGGATAGCGCGCGAAATACAGCGCGTTCTTGTGCGCCACGCGCGGATAAGTGTGGCGATAGATCGTCGCCGCATCGGCCTTGATCCCCGCCATTCCGCCGGTGACATAACAGCCCGCCAGCCCCTCGGGCGCATGGGACAGATAGGACAGCGTCAGAAACCCGCCATAGCTTTGCCCCAGTGTATACCACGGCTTGCCGCCAAACAGGGTCTTGCGGATATGTTCGCAGTCTTTCACCACGCTATCGGCCCGCAAACAGGACAGATAGGCGGCGCCGGCATCAGCATCCATCGCGGCGAATTGGCGGCCCTGCACCGGGCTAGACCGCCCGGTGCCGCGTTGGTCCAACAGCAACACGCGAAAGCGTTTCGTCGCAACCTCAAGCCAGCCCGGCCCACGATTGGGGCGCGGAGATTTCCCCCCCGGCCCCCCCTGAAGAAAGACCAGCACCGGCAGATCGTCCTGCATCTGGCCCGGCGCCGTCACCTCGCGCGCGAAAACGCTGATCGCATCGCCATCGGGCCGCGACCAGTCCAGCGGCACATCCACCATATGGTCACGAGTTTCAAAACCAGGAATGCGTTGCATGTTGGCTCCTTCCAATTTCTTCGGTGGTGGGTGGTTTACCTGACCCGAGGATCAAGCGCGGCATACAGCAGATCGACAATCAGGTTCGTGGTCACGATGAACAGCCCGCCCAGCATGACAACCCCGATGATGATGGGGCGGTCCTGATTCTGCACCGCCTGCACGGCCAAAGCTCCGACCCCTTGCAGGCCATAGACCTGCTCGATCACGATCACACCGCCCAGAAGCACCGCAATATCCGCGCCCAGTTGTGTGACCAAAGGCGTCAGCGTCGCGCGCATCCCGTGGCGATAGACGACGCGCCGTTCGGTCAAACCCTTGGCGCGGGCGGTGCGGATGTAATCCTCGCCCAATACCTGCAAAAGCTGGCCGCGCGTCAGGCGGGCATAGATCGCCGCCACAACCAGCGCCAGCGTGGCCCAAGGCAGCGCCAGATGCCACGCCCATTTCAGCGGATTGTCCAGAAGCGGCGCATAGCCCCCCGGCGGGAACAGCGTGAATCCCGCCGTGCGCGGCAGGAAATACAGGGTGTAAAGCGCCAGCATCCCCAGAACAAAGGTCGGAAAGGACAAGCCCAACAGGATGAACACCTGCCCCAATCGGTCCTTCCACGTCCCCGGATTTCGGGCCGAGATGATGCCGATCGGCACCCCCAAGGAAAGCCAGAACAACACCCCGCCAAAAACAAGGGACACTGTGACCGGAATGCGCCGCACGATCAGGTCCGTGACCGGCTGGCGGTTGCGATAGGAAAAGCCAAGATCACCTTGCGCCGCCCGAGTGACAAAGCGCAGGTATTGTTCGGGCATTGGTCGGTCAAGGCCAAGGTTTTCTCGCACCTGCTGCAACTGCGCCTCGGGCGCTTTGTCGCCGGCCACCACACGGGCGGGATCACCAGGGGCCACGAAGAACAGGAAGAACACGAACAGGCTAAGCGTGATCAGGACGAACAGCCCGAATGTCAGGCGCTTGGCAATGAAAACAATCATAGGTCAGCCTTCCTCGGATTTCTTTTTCTTACGAAACACGGCACGGCCCCGCGCGGACGGATCAAGCGCATCACGCAGCCCGTCGCCCAGAATGTTGAACGCCAGCGTGGCCGCCAGCAGCGCAAGACCCGGAAACAGCACCAGCCACCACGCCACCAGATAGATCGAGTTCGCCCCGGCCTCGGCCAGCATCCCGCCCCAGGACGGCGTGGGCGGCACAATGCCCATCCCCAGATAGGATAACGTGGCCTCGAACACGATCGCGTTGGGGATCAGCATGGTGGTATAAATAATAATCGTCAGCGCCAGATTGGGCAGGATATCACGCAACAGGATATATCCATGCCCCGCGCCCAAAGACCGGCTGGCCTGCACGAATTCACGCCGGCTCAGGGATGTTGTCTCGGCCCTGATCACCCGGCCGATGGTTGTCCAACTAAAAAAGACGATGACCGACACCGACAAGGGCAGCGACGGGCCAAAAACAGACACCAGCGCCAGCGCGGCCAGCAGGAACGGAACCGACATCACCAGATCCATGAACCGGCCAAGCACGAAATCGACCCAACCGCCGAAATATCCTGCCAGCATCCCCACGGTCACGCCAATTGTCGCCGCGATCAGCGATGCCATGACCCCAACCAAAAGCGACACGCGCGCGCCGTATGCGATGCGCACCAGAACGTCGCGGCCCAGTTGGTCGCCGCCCAACAGAAACTCGGAATTCGGGCCGACGGGCAGGCCAACCGGCGACAACGCAGTTTCGCGGTATTGGGTGATCACGCCGTGGCCTGTCCATGTCTCGACCAACGGGGCGCCGATGGCAAAGGCGAAAAGCGCGACGATGAACAAAAATGCGATCACACTGGCCGGGTCGCGGGCCAGCCGTCGGAATGTCAGCGCAGCGGACGAGCGTTGAACGACGACCGGGCCACGGTCTTCGGTGCCATCATCCTCTTCGATCTCATTGGTCATTTCTTCGTTCCGGCTTTGAAACTGTCCCATCACATGGCCCCCTGTTGCGGCTCGCTTGCGATCAACTGGCGGTGGTCAGGTTCGACCGGGCGCGGCGGCACATGTGACGCGGCCAGCAGGGTACGGGTGTATTCCTCGCGCGGGTTGGCGAAGATGGCGTCTGCCTCCTCCAGCTCAATAATGCGGCCCATATTCATCACCGCGATGCGGTCGCACATATGGCGCACCACCGTCAGATCATGCGAGATGAACAGGCTGGTCAGGTTCAGCTCGGCCTGCAATTCCTTGATCAGGTTCAAAATCTGCGCCTGGATCGAAACATCAAGCGCCGAAACAGGTTCGTCGAAGATCATCAGATCGGGCTTCAAAGCTAACGCACGCGCAATGCCGATGCGCTGCCGCTGCCCGCCCGAAAATTCGTTGGGAAACCGGTTGTAGTGTTCGGGATTCAAGCCCACCAGCCCCATCAGCCGCCGCACCTCGTCCTTCAGCGCGGCACCTTGCGCCAGACCGTGGATCTTCAGGGGCGCCCCGATGATCGAGCCGACCCGGCGACGCGGATTCAACGATCCATAGGGGTCCTGAAACACGATCTGCACACGTTTGCGCAAATCGCGCCATTCCCGCCCGGTCAGGTCCGATACTTCGGTCCCATCAAAATTGACCTGCCCGCCAGTGGCCGGGGTCAGCCCGGCGACGATCCGCGCCAGCGTGGATTTCCCGCAACCGGATTCGCCTACAAGACCCAGCGTTTCGCCGCGGATCACGTCCAGATCAATGCCCTTGATCACGTCAAGGTCGCGCTTGCGGCCAAAGCCCGTCGCAATGCGATAGGTCATGTGAAGATTGCGGATCGACACCAGCGGCGCGGTGCCCGGCGCAGGTGCAGTATGCGCGATCGCTACGTCGTCATTCGGGCCGCGCGCCTCGGGTTCGAAATGGCACAAGGCCTCGGCCCCATCGGCATATCGGCGGATGGGCGGCGGGGTCTTGCATATCTCTTGCACTTGTCCACAGCGCGGCGCGAAGATGCACCCGCGCGGCGTGGCCAGCAGACTGGGCGGGCGACCGGGGATCGACACCAGCGCCTCGTCCGGGCCCGAAATTCCGGGCGACGACAGCAACAGCCCTTGCGTATACGGATGCGCGGGTGTGCCGAAGACCGATGCGGCGGGACCAAATTCCAGCCGGTGGCCCGCATACAAGATCATCACCCGATCCGCGACCGAGGACAAAAGCCCAAGATCATGGGTGATCATCACAATCGTCACGCCCAGCTCGTCGCTCATGCGTTTCAGCAGGTCCATAATCTGCGCCTGCACCGTCACATCCAGCGCGGTCGTTGGTTCATCGGCGAAGATCAGAGGCGGCTGCAACACCAGCGCCATCGCAATCATCACCCGCTGTCGCATCCCGCCAGAGAATTGATGCGGAAAGTCGTTCAGCCGGGCAACGGCGTCCTCGATCCCGACCTTTTCCAGCATGTCGGCGGCACGGCGGCGCGCTTCGTCCTTGCTGACAGATTCGTGGGTGTGGATCACCTCGGTGATCTGCCGACCGATGCTGTAATAAGGGTGCAGGCTGGACAAAGGATCCTGAAAGACCATGCCGATGTGACGGCCACGCAGGGCGCGCAGTTCCTGTTGCGTCATGGCCAGAAGATCCTGACCCTGAAACAGGCATTCCCCCTCGATCTCGGCCTGCGGCAACAGCCCCATGATCGCCTGGATCAGAACGCTTTTGCCGGACCCACTTTCGCCCGCAATGCCGAACAGGCTGCCGGCTTCGACGGTAAAGGACAAATCGCGCGCGGCGTGGACGACCCCGTCTTCAGTCGGAATGCGGATGGTGATGTTGCGTGCCTCGATCAGCGGCATGGTATGTCCCTGTTGGCTGCTTCGGTCAAAGCTCGAAAATGGCGCGCCGCGATGGTCGCAGCGCGCCGTTTCATGTCGTCAGCGATCAAGCCAGACGTTGGTCCAGTCGCCATTCGCCCCAAGTGCATAGGGTGCGAAATTCTCGACCGCGTCGCTGTGATACACCACCACGTTTTGCGAGATGAACGGCGCAACCGGTGCATCTGCCATCACGATCTCGTCGACCTCGCCCCAAAGACGGCCAGCTTCCTCGACCGTGGTCGCGTTGATCGCTTCCTTGGCTTTGGCGTTGGCCTCGTCGTTGTTGTAGTCGGTGTAGTTGTACGTCTGACGACGCCCATCATAGCTGAACTGCGGCTGGAACACCGACCGCGCGGCACCACCGGCCCAATCAGGCGACCAGCTGACCGGAGCGATATCCCATCCGCCTTCGGTCGTGTTCTGCGGGTTGGTCATGAACTTCGAGTAATAGTCCGCAGCCGACACCGGGATCAGCTCAACCGTGATCCCCGCCTTGGCAAAGCTGGCCTGAAGCGTCTGCGCAATCGCGCTTTCGTTGTTCAGGTTACGGAACGGCATCTTCAGGGTGATACCGTCGGGGTATCCGGCCTCGGCCAGCAGTTCGCGGGCCTTTTCCGGGTCGCCCTTGGCGCCTTCGGACGGGTACAGGTCAAAGTCGTGATAGCCCAGCAGACCGGGGCCGAAAATGCCGTTCTGCGGCGCGGCCACGAAAGGTCCACCCAATTGCTGCACTACGGCGGCCTTGTTGATGGCATAGTTGATTGCCTGACGTACCTTCACATCGGCCAGCGCACCATCCGCGTTGGGCGATTTGGAGTTGATGAAGATGAACGCCGTGCGTCCGCTTGCGATCGCGACAAGCTTGTCATCACCGGTGGCCTGCAACATCGGGATGAGCGCAGGCGGCACCAGAATGTCGTAAAGCATATCCGCATCGCCTGCCTGAATCTGCTGAATTGCAGCATCGGCTTGCAGCCCGAAAACCAGCTCGATTTCGTCGACATAACCCGCGCGCAGCGGGTCGCTATCGGGGTTCCACGACGGGTTGCGCACCAACCGGGTTCGCACATCGGGGATGTTCTCGGTCAGCGTGTATGGCCCGGACGAGATAAAATTCTCGCGATATTCCGGGCTGTCGGGCACATAATCCAGCACCTCGACCGGCGCGGGCGCCGCCGCGGATAGCGACAGCATATAAACAAAGTCGCCCGCAGGTTCCGTGAGTTTGAAGACGACCGTCTTGTCGTCCGGTGCTTCGATGCCCGAAATGTCATTGTTTTGGATATAGTCCTTCATCGCCTCGGGGGTCGGGTCGACCTTGGCGAACCCGTCGCAAAACGCCTCCATCCCTTCGATTAGCGACACGTAGTAGGTCAGGAACGGCGTCCCAAGCGCGGGGTTGCAGGCGCGCTTCAGGCCGCGTTCGAAATCGGCGGCAACAATCGCGCGCGCGCCATCGGGTGCATCCCAGGTCGCCCCGTCCCGCAAGGTGAACGTATAGGTCAGACCGTCATCGGTGGGTTCCGATACCTCGGTCGCCAGATCGCCCTTCGGTGCGATCCGCACCTCTTCGTCCATCGAGCTTTCATAGCTGATCAGCGTGCGCGCGGTGGCCCGGACAAAGTTGTTGTCGGTCACGGTCGCAACGGTGGTCGGGTCCAGCCGCCCCAGATCGCCCGATCCGAGGATCTTAAGAACTCCCCCCTTCTGGCCTTCGGCAAATGCTGGCATTGCGCCAGCCAGCACCAGCGACAGCGCGGTGCCTGCAAGGGCGGCTGTGCGCGCCTTTCTGACAGTGTTTGTCATATCTCTCTCCCATTTGTGTAATCTTTGTCGACATCATTGATGTGCGTTTGGCAAGCTGTCAACCCGCTTGGAAAGCCACCGCCGATTTAATTTACAAGCTTGACGCAAAGGGAAATCAGCGGTGACACCCGGCGCAGGGCACGCTGCCACCGATCACCACGAACACCGCCCCGGCAGGTGCCGAAGCTTACTAAGATGGCTGTTTAAAGTGAGAGTTCGACCGTGTTACGCGCCGGAACTTACAGCGCAAGATCCAGACTGCTGCGCCGGTCCGTCGCGATATAAGACTGAATTTGCCGCACGATCTGATTCACATGAGCAGTCGCCAAAGCGTCGGCCTGTTCCACATCTTTCGCCGCGATCGCTGCGATAATGTCATCATGTTCGGTCACGTATTCAGGTGGTAATTCATCGTTGAACGACGAATAATAAAGCCGCAAAATGCGCAGCCCTTCGTCCAGAAGTTGAGCAAACAGCGCAGTATAATATTTGTTTCCGCCCGCTTCGGCGATGCCGTTGTGAAACTCGCGATTGGTGGCGATCATCTGAAGCGCATCGCCCGACGCGACACTTTTGGCAAAGGCGGCCTGCAAGCTTCGGATGTTCTCAAGATCCGCGTCCGAGCGCATCTTTGCCGCCTCGCGCGTAGTCACGCGATACATCAAGGTCAGCGCATCGAAAAAGGCCGGCATGTTCAGAAAGTCGATCTGTGACACCACGGTCGCCCGATTGGTCAGCGTTGTGATCAGGTTTTCCGCCGCCAGCCGCACCAGCGCCTCGCGAATCGGGGTGCGCGACATGTCGAACCGTTCCGACAACTGCACCTCGTCGATCGGGCTGCCGGGGGCAAGGGTCAGGTCGATGATCTCGCGCCGCAGGGTCTCGTAAACCACGGAAACACCCGAACCCCGCTTACGGCCGGGTTTAACTGTCGCGTTTATAACCAACCCATCACCACTCATTCGCCTGTCCAATCACATATTAAAGCATCCTGGATTAATACGCGGGGCTTTTCCGATTGCCAAATGTATTATTTCTGTCGACAGTGACGAATCCGATAGGTATCAAAATCGCGAAGCAGAAGAAGGGGCATAAACCATGCGCATAGGCATCATTGGTGCAGGCGTGATCGGAATAACCGCTGCGCATGCTCTGATGCGTGACGGACATCAGGTCACGGTGTTTGATCCCGCGGGAATTGCCGAAGGCGCGTCCAAAGGCAACGCGGGCGCCTTTGCCTTTTCCGACATTATCCCGCTGGCCACGCCCGGTATCCTGAAACAGGCGCCGAAATGGCTGTTCGACCCCCTTGGCCCGTTGTCGATCCGCCCCGGCTATGCCTTGCAATTGCTGCCGTGGCTGATCCGCTTCACGCGCGCCTCGGCGCCCGACCGGTACGTGGCCGCGCGCGACGCGCAAGCCGCCATGATGCGCCTGTCAGCCGAAGCATTGACCCGCCAGCTTGACACCACGAACACCCACGACCTGATCCGCCGCGAAGGCCAGCTTCAGCTTTACGACACCCCCCGCCAGCTGCGCGCCAGCAAGCCCGGTTGGGACGAACGCGCGGCGGCCGGTATCCGTTTTGAAACCCTGACCACGCGCGAGGCGATTCGCGATATCCAGCCCGGTCTTAGCGACCGTTTCACCTCGGCTGTATTCACGCCTGACTGGATCAACACCACCGATCCCCAACTGTGGGTCAAAACTCTGGCCGAAGACTTGGTCCGCAATGGCGGCCAGATCGAGCAATCAGCCGTCCACGCGCTGCACCCCGACGGGTCCGGCACCGAAGTCCACCATGACAACGGCACCGTGCGATTTGACAAAGTGGTTCTGGCGGCTGGTGCCCATTCCAACACATTGCTGCGCCCTCTTGGCCTGTCGCTGCCATTAGAGACCGAGCGCGGCTATAACACCACCCTGCCCGCCGGTGCCTTTGACGTGCGCACGCATCTGACCTTTTCCTCGCACGGTTTCGTCGTCACCCGCATCGGCGATGGCGTACGCGTGGGCGGCGCGGTTGAACTTGGCGGGCTTCACCTGCCCCCCAACATGAAACGCGCGCAGATTTTGCTGGACAAGGCCAAGTCGTTTCTGCCCGACCTCGATACCTCGGACGGGGTTCAGTGGATGGGGTTCCGCCCGTCCATGCCCGATAGCCTGCCCGCCATCGGTCCCGCACCGGGCCACCCCAATCTTGTATTGGCCTTTGGGCACGGGCATCTTGGCCTGACCCAGGCGGCTGGTACCGCTGAACTGTTGGTCGACCTGATCGCAGGGCGGCCCACAGCACTTGACCTTGCACCTTTTGACCCAAGCCGTTTCACGAAGGCCCGACCATGACCAACCACACATTCAACTGCTTTGATGGCCACACTTGCGGAAACCCCGTTCGCCTTGTCGCGGGCGGCGGACCCCGTCTGGACGGCGCAAACATGATCGAAAAACGCGCGCATTTCTTGGCCGAGTTCGACTGGATTCGCACCGGCCTGATGTTTGAGCCGCGCGGCCATGACATGATGTCGGGCGCGATCCTGTATCCGCCCACGCGCGACGATTGCGATGTGGCGGTTCTGTTTATCGAAACCTCGGGCTGCCTGCCAATGTGCGGCCACGGCACCATCGGCACAGTGACAATGGCCATCGAAAACGGCCTTGTCACCCCGCGCGAACCCGGCAAGCTGGTTCTTGATACGCCTGCGGGCGTGGTCACGGTCGAATACCGGCAAAACGGCCGCTTCGTCGAGGAAGTGCGGCTGACCAACGTGCCCGCCTTCCTGTATGCCGAAGGTCTGACCGCCGACATCGAGGGGCTGGGCCAGGTGACGGTCGACGTGGCCTATGGCGGCAACTTCTATGCCATCGTCGAGCCGCAAAAGGCGTTCCGTGACATGGCCGATTTCACCGCCGGCGAGCTTGTCGGCCTCAGCCCCAGGCTGCGCACCGCCCTGAACCAAAACTACAGCTTCATTCATCCTGAAAACCCTGCCATCAACGGGTTGTCGCATATCCTGTGGACCGGCGCGCCCACGCAGCCCGGCGCCACCGCCCGCAACGCGGTCTTTTATGGCGACAAAGCGATCGACCGCTCGCCCTGCGGCACCGGCACATCGGCCCGCATGGCGCATTGGGCGGCGCGGGGCAAGCTTGCAGTCGGCGACGAGTTCATCCATGAAAGCATCATCGGCAGCCTGTTCAAAGGCCGGGTCGAGGCGACGACAAAAGTCGGCGACCGCGATGCCATTATCCCTTCCGTCGGGGGCTGGGCCCGCCAGACCGGGATCAACACGATCTTTATCGACGACCGCGACCCCTATGCGCACGGCTTCGTTGTGACCTGATCGCAAAACACGCCGCATCTTAATTTCCAATTCCTAAAGGAGACGACAATGTCCTACACTCCCCACGGCAAACACCTGATCGCTGGCGAACGCATCGGCACAGACGACAGCTTCCAATCCAATCCAGCCAGCGGCGCATCGCACAGCTTTTCGGCCGGCAATGCCGACATGGTCGACCGCGCCGCGCGCGCAGCGGACGAGGCATTCACAAGCTTCGGCAGCACCGACATTGAAACCCGCGCCGCCTTCCTTGAAACCATCGCAGATGAGATCGAAGCCCGCGGCGCCGAGATTACCGAGATGGGTCACGCCGAAACCGGCCTTCCAACCGCGCGCCTGGAAGGCGAACGCGGGCGGACCACCGGGCAATTGCGCATGTTCGCAGCCCATATCCGCAAGGGCGACTATCTTGACCGTCGCCACGACGCGGCCCTGCCCGACCGCGCACCCCTGCCGCGGCCTGACCTGAAGCTGATCCAGCGCCCCATCGGACCGGTCGCGGTCTTTGGCGCGTCGAACTTCCCGCTGGCCTTCTCAACGGCAGGCGGTGACACCGCGTCGGCCCTTGCCGCCGGTTGCCCCGTCGTCGTGAAAGGGCACGAGGCCCACCCCGCCACCGCCGAACTTGTGGCCGACGCAATCACCGCAGCAGTGGCAAAATGCGACCTGCACCCCGGCACCTTTTCGATGGTGCACGGCGGGTCGCTGGAGGTGGGCAAGGCACTTGTCGAACACCCGCTGATCCGCGCCGCTGGCTTCACCGGCTCGCTGCGCGGCGGCCGTGCCCTTTATGACCTGTGCGCTGCCCGCCCCGAACCGATCCCCTTTTACGGAGAGCTCGGCTCGATCAACCCAATGTTCATGCTGCCCGCCGCAATGGCCGACCGCGCGGCAACGCTGGGCGACGGCTGGGCCGGGTCGCTGACAATGGGCGTCGGCCAGTTCTGCACCAACCCCGGCGTCGCCGTGGTTGTGGACGGCCCCGACGCCGATGCCTTCATCGACGCAACCGCGCGCGGGCTGGAACAGGTTGACGGCCAAACCATGCTGACCGACGGCATTGCAGACGCCTATCGCAGTGGGCGCGACACCGTCAACGCGACCGGTGCGGCGCGCGAAGTGCTGTCCAAAACCTGCGACGGTCGCAACGCTGCCCCCGCCCTGTTCGTAACCAGCGGCGCAGACTGGCGCGCCAATCCTGACCTCGCGCACGAGGTGTTCGGCCCGTTGGGCATCGTCCTGCGCGTGGCCGACGCCGACGAAATGCTTGCGGTCGCAACCGATCTTGCCGGGCAACTGACCTGCACCCTCCATATGGACGACGCAGACACCGAGACCGCGCAGCGCCTTGTTCCCGTGCTGGAACGCAAGGCCGGTCGTCTTCTGATCAACGGCTTCCCGACAGGGGTCGAGGTCTGCGACGCTATGGTTCACGGCGGCCCCTACCCCGCGTCCACCTTCGCTGGCACCTCGGTCGGCACGATGGCCATCCGCCGCTTCCTTCGCCCGGTCAGCTATCAAAACTTCCCCGACGCGCTTCTGCCGGGCGACTGGGCCTAATGCCACACTAAAAGATCAGCCGCGTCCGGCTTGCGGCGCGGCTGATCCCTTCTTAAAACGAAATCATGCTTTTTACTGCCTACAATCAACGACCGCGCGCGGCGGGCGCAGGTTGGGGCAATTATTCACACAAACCGTCAAATGACACCAATCCGTGGCCGAAGACCTCATCCCGGCCCTCCGCTCCAAGATCGGTGGCACCTTCGCTTAGCATCGTCCGCACATCAGTCGGCGTCAGCTCCGGCTGGCGCGACAACAGCAAAACCGCGCTGGCGGACACGTAAGGCGCCGCAAAAGAGGTGCCGGTTTTCCAGCGAGCGCCTTTGACCGATGCGGCCGTCCAGACCTCGACCCCCGGCGCGGCAAGGTCAATATGTCCGCCCTGCACCGCGCGTCGATAGACGTTATTGTTACGGTCCACAGCAGTGACGGCGATCACCGGCTCATAGGCGGCAGGATACAACGGATCAGAATGCGGCCCCGCGTTGCCAGCCGATGCGACCAGAACGATGTTGTGGGTCTGGTCCAGCTCCGTGATCGCCTGTTCCAAAACAGTGTTCGGCGGACCGGCAAGGCTAAGGTTGATAACATCCGCGCCCTGCTCGGCCAGATAGGACAGCCCGTCGATCAAGGTGAACACATCCGCCCGCTCGTCCCGGCCTGCGCGGTGGAATGCGTCAACGGCAACCATGCGCGCACCGGGCAGAAGACCGGGCGAACGGCTGTCCGGCGCGCCGACCAGCAGGGCCGCAACAGCGGTGCCGTGAACGGCACGGGACGGATCGGCGCTGTCTGCGGTCAAACGATGCACCGTCAGGTCAACCTTGGTGAATGTCTCGTGGCTTTCGTTCAGTCCGGTGTCGATCATGCCGACCGTGACATCGCCGGTGCATTTCCCTTGCTTGGCCAGATCAAGCGACCAACTCACCAAGGCACGATTGACGCAATGCGGGCCGTCGCACGGGCTGGGACGCGGCAGCGCGACGGCGTTCGTCGGCAGCGCCTCATCCGCACGATAGAAGTGGTTGAAATCCGCCGCCTGCCCGCTTGGCAAGGCACGAACAAGGGCGCGTGCGTCTTCCAGACTTTGACCTTCAGGAACGCCAAGACGTTGTGCACGGGTGCTGGCCAATCCCGTCAACTCGCGGTCTTCAATCAGGGTATAGTTCTGTGCCAGCAGTTCGGCCAAGTCGTCATCGTTCAGTCCAAAGGTGACAATCTCGTTCTTCGCATATTTCGCAAGCGGAGGGACCGGACGCCCCGCCGTTTGCGCAGGTTTTGGCGGGCGCTGTTCAACTCCTCGCCGCTTGAACAAATTCAAAAAGTTGTTCACTTCGTCTTTGAATGATCCACCACCCCGACTTGATGAACCCCGATCGGATCGACCGTCGCCCCTGCTTCTGTCGCGATCATCGTCATCATCATCGTCATCGTCGTCCCGGTCATCGTCCCGGTCGTCGTCATCATCCGCCATAGCGGGCCCGACGAAGCTCAGACCGTCAAACGTGGGCGGCGTCATTATGCTCAGCATGAAAACGAAAATGATCAATGGCTTGTAAGCAGCTTTGAACATCATACTATACCCTCGAATTGGCGTCGACGACGTTAGTGGTTGTCTAGATTACGTACCCAACCATAAATTATTCCAATTGGCTTGGGGAGATTGCAGGCTTGTTACATTATGTCTGACCCTTTTGCCGAAGATATCATCGCCGTTTTGCCAAACCTTAAGCGTTTCGCCATCTCGTTGTGCAGACGTCCCGATCTGGCTGACGACCTGGTGCAAACGGCCGTCGAACGCGCCCTTCGTGGCCGGACCAGCTATGACCCAACCACCCGGCTGGAACCCTGGCTGTTTCGTATCCTGCGCAATGCCTGGATCGACATCACACGGCGCAACCAGACGCGGGGCGTCGAAGTGGACGCGGACACCGCGTTCGACATGCCCGCCGTTGATGGCGTGCGCGACATCGAGGCACGCCTGATGCTGGACAAGACCAATACCGCATTGCAAACATTACCCGACGAACAGCGCGAGGTGATGATCCTCGTTTGTATGCAAGAGATGACCTATAAAGAAGCATCCGCGATTTTGGACATACCAATCGGCACTGTCATGAGCCGCCTTGCCCGCGGTCGTTTGGCATTGGCAGAAAAACTGGGAATAAGTTAGTGGCCCACCCGTATACATCGCAGTTGCAAGGATACTCCGAATGCCAAACAGCGCGATAACAGACGAAACATTGATGGCCTATGCCGATGGAATGCTTCCTGATGACGAAGCAGCCAAGGTCGACGCCGCCGTTGCAAACGACCCCGCACTGGCCGCGCGGGTCGCGATGTTTGGCGAAACGGCAACACGACTGTCGGACCTGTCCCAAGCGCAAAAGGCGAACGTGCCCGCGGGGCTTGAAGATCACATCCGTGCCCTGGCCGCCGAAACCGCACCCGAACCCGTGATTAATCTGGCTGCGCATCGCAAAGCGCGGCAGGTGCCGTTCTGGCAGATCCCGGTTGCCGCAAGCTTGTTTCTGGCGGTCGGAGTGGCGGGGACATTGCTTCTGCAACAAGGCCAAACAAACCATCCGCTGCACGTCACGGGGTTAGAACAGCCCGCTTTGCACAAGGCGTTGGACGATCTGCCTTCGGGTGAAAGCCGTGACATTGCAGGCGGGGGCGAAGTGGTGGCCGTTGCGTCATTCACCAATGCCGAAGGCGAATTTTGCCGCGAGATAGAATTCCGCCCAGCTCGGGGCCGCACTATCATCTCGGTCGCGTGTCACGAAGATACAAGCTGGACGGTCCGCTTGGCCGTCGCCGCCGCCACGGCAGATGACACCGGCTATGCGCCCGCATCGTCGCTTGAAACACTGGATGCTTATTTGTCAGCGTCGCAGGCCAGCGCACCCATGTCGGTCGCGGATGAAGCCGCCGCCCTTCGCAAGCTGACGCAGGCAGACTAACCCACTCCGCTGCTGAAAGCAGACACCCCTGAAAGTTGAAAACGTAAATCTGCGCCGCTGGCTATATTCAAGCCAGCGGCCTTTTTTCATTGGCCTGCGGGTCGGTTGTCCTGCGCAACAATCCGCCCATTTCTTCTTGTCTGAAATGAATTTGCAACTTCGGGGAATAAGTCCGGGGGCCTGCCGTAATCCCATTACCTACACACTGACAACACCGGCTGAAACTGCCGGAAGAAGGAAGAACATCATGTTGGATCAACTGCCCGCCCCCGAAACATTACTGCGCTTTGGCATCAACATCGCCGCCATGCTGACCCTGATCTTTGGCCTGTATTACAGCCGCTACCGCGATAAGGAACTTGTCACCGCCGCATCGTTGTTCAACGTTTTTGCCTTTGGCGTGCTGACGGTTCTTTCATCGGTGGAATTCAGCATCACCGCCGGTTTCGGCCTTTTTGCCATCCTTGCCCTGTTCACCCTGCGCTCGGAACAAATCTCGAAGATCGAGATCACATATTTCTTCGGTGCCATCGCCATCGCGGTGATCTGCTCGCTGCAGGGCACCACGCTTTTGTTCACCGGCATCGTGGTCAGCATCGTGGTCGTTGGCGCTTGGGCGCTGGACCATCCGCGCATCCTAAGCTCGGCCCACGGCGTCAAGATCACGCTCGACAAGATCGACACGGATGCATTGTCGGACCCGGAACGGATGCGCAATGACCTGTCCAACCGTCTGGGCGTCGATGTGATGTCGTTCCAGATCACCGCGCTTGACTACATCAACGACATGGCGCGCCTGAAGGTCTTTTACCGCCAGTAACCCCCAAACCCTCAGAAAATAAAGGAGGCCCCAATGGACCCGCTTATCGATAAATCGCTAACGCATTTCACGCCCCTTGGGCTGGATGACCTGAACGGCAAGGCCGCCATGTTGGAACGGCTGGACAACAAATACATCATTCCGGCCACACGGCTGCGCCCTGCCCTTGAAGCGTTCTCCAAGTATTTCGATGTGCTTGAAATCGACGGCAAACGCGCCTTCACATACGCGACACGCTATTACGACAGCGTGGATCGAAGCGCCTATTACGACCACCATCAGGGGCGGCGCAAACGCTGCAAGGTGCGTATCCGTCGCTATGTCGATGCCGGCTTCAGCTATCTTGAGGTCAAACTGAAAGACAAGCGCGGCATGACCATCAAGAAGCGGCTGAAAGTCGAATGCGGTCTGACGAAGCTTGATCAGCGCTGCATGGCGTTCATCGAAACCTGCCACCGTGACCTTTACGGCGAACCCCTGGGCCAATCGCTGCTTCCGGTGATCGAGATGGAATACGAACGTATCACCCTGGTTGCCAAAGAAGGCGGCGAGCGGATGACCATCGACACCGCCCTTGGGTTTCAGGTGGACGACGCCAGCCGCGATGTCTTGCCCGACATGTTCATCGTCGAAACGAAATCGGCGCGTGGCAACGGGCTTGCCGACAAGATCCTGCGCGGGCTGCACCTGCATCCAACCAAGCGGTGTTCGAAATATTGCGTGGGCATGGCCGCCCTTGGACAGGTTCGACGGCACAACCGTTTTCTGCCCGCCCTGCGCCGCCTGCATCTGCGTGAACCGGCATGGCAACCCAAAGTCGCCAAAGCCGCGTGACCCCACCCGCCCAACACAATCCTTGAAAGGAGATCGCCATGATGGCTCATTTCCCCACAAAACAACCGCCGCTTATTCGCTGGTTTCCAGCTTTGGCACAGCACGGCCCCCTGATCTGGAGGCTGACCGCCTGCGCCGCGTTTCTGGTCGCGGCCGCCGTCTGGGCCGGGGCCGGTGGCGGTGCCACGGGGTTTCTGATGGGTCTGGCGGCAGGTGTAGGCGCCTATATGGCGCTGAACATTGGGGCCAATGACGTTGCCAACAATATCGGCCCCACCGTCGGTGCGCGCGTCATCCCGTTGGGGGCGGCGTTGGTCATGGCGGCAGTCTGCGAAGCCGCAGGCGCAATAATCGCGGGTGGCGACGTGGTTGGCACGATCCGCAAAGGCATCATTGATCCGTCCCTGATCCCCAACACAATGGCCTATGTCCGGGTGATGCTCGCGGCGCTTCTGGCGGCGGCCCTTTGGCTGAACCTCGCGACCATGATCGGCGCGCCGGTCAGCACCACCCATTCCATCGTCGGCGGAGTGCTTGGCGCAGGTATTGCCGCCGCTGGCTTCGGCGTGGTCGATTGGGGTGTCATGGGCGGTGTTGCCGCCAGTTGGGTGCTGTCACCGGCCCTGGGTGCAGGTCTGGCCGCCATGTGCCTGTATCTGGTCAAACGCAGCATCACATGGAGCCCCGACAAACTGAGTGCCGCGCAGCGCGGTGTGCCTGTGCTTGCCGCCGCGATGGCATGGGCGTTTACAACCTATCTGATGCTGAAGGGCCTGTCCAAAATCACCGATATCGGGTTGGTGCAGGCCATGCTTGGCGGTCTTGTCGCCGCCCTGCCGGTCTGGGCTTTGATGCGGGCGCATGTGGCGCGCCGCTTGCCATATCTGCGCAACTGCAAAGGCAGCGTGAACCGGCTTCTGGCCGTTCCTCTGGTGCTTGCGGCCGGGTCGCTGTCCTTCGCGCATGGCTCGAACGACGTGGCCAATGCGATCGGGCCGCTGGCGGGAATTTTCGATGCGCTGTCGTCGGGAACAATCAACAGCAACGCAGGTATCCCCCTGTGGATCATGGCACTTGGCGCCATCGGTCTGGCGGCGGGTCTGGTTCTGTTCGGCCCGCGGCTGGTGCGCACAATCGGGGGCGAGATCACGCGCCTTGACGCAATCCGCGCCTATTGCATCGCGATGGCGGCAACCTTGACAGTCATTCTGGCCAGCCAGCTTGGGATGCCGGTCTCGACCACCCACGTCACCGTGGGCGCGATTCTTGGCGTCGGCTTCCTGCGCGAACGTCTGAAGGCGCAGCATCAAGGCATTTTGGCTGAAATCCGCGCCAATCACGGCGCTGGTCAACAGGCCGCCGACAGGTTCATCGACCGGTTTCACGCCACACCATTTACCGAACGTGCCGCGCTGCTTGCCGACCTCAAGGCCCGTAATGGCTTGTCTGGGCAGACCATGCCCGCACCCAAGCCAAAACACGCTTTGGTCGACCGCGCTGTGGTCCTGCGCATCATCGCCGCGTGGCTGGTCACGGTCCCCGCCGCGGCAGCAATGGCAAGCCTTATCTACTTCACCTTGCGGGGGATCATGCTGCCCTGATCTGCCCGCTTTGACTCGGAACTATGAAAGGAATATCCCATGGTAAAAACGACCCACATCACCGCCGCGCTGCTTTGCGCCGCAAGCCTGCTTTCCCCACAAATCGCCACAGCCGAACAACCCGGCCTTATGGTCGAGGTGCTGGATACGCTGACCTTGGCCGAACCGCGCATTGACGATCTGAAGATCTCTGAACTCTCAGGCCTTGCCTATGACCAAGACGAAGACGCGCTGTTCGCGATATCCGACAAGGGCCGGCTGTTCCGCTTTGCCATTGATCTGACCGGCGACCGGATTGCCGCCCTGACCCCTCTGTCGGGCCACCGACTGCTTGACCCCAACGGCGCCCGCATGAACGATCAGGGCTTCAACGCCGAAGATATCGCGCTGGATCAGGACGGAACGCTTGCTATCGTCAGCGAAGATGGCCCCCGCATCGCCCGCTTTTCGCTGCAAGGCGAATGGATCGAGGATCTGACCGTCCCCGAAGCCCTGCGCGATCCCGCTGCTCAGCGCAGTGAAAAGGACGGGCTGGAATCACTTGCCCTGCACCCGACATTCGGTTTGCTCACCGCGCCCGAAGAACCGCTTGAGGACGAAAAGCGCACGACCCAGACCATCCATGCCGCGACGGGTGAAAGCTTTGCCTATGACACGACCGGTATAGGAACGACCAGCATCAAGGCGATGGGCGTCATTTCGGATGGTCGCCTGATGATCCTTGAACGCGACGTTGCAGCGGATAGCGACCGCCTGATCCCGTGGCTGCGGCTGCTCGACCCCGCCGACTGCAAGGATGGTGGCTTATGCCCGACGCAAGTGGCAAAAATCGAAATTCCCGGCATTTCCGACGCGGATTTCGAGGGCCTGACGCAGCTTACCGATGACCTGTTCCTGATCGTCAGCGACGACAAGATAGACGGCGATCACCGCAGCGTCTTCGGGTTGCTTCGGATAACCGGTGCCGCAACATTGCATGAACAGTAATCGGCAACGCCACATACCGCGTGAAAATTCACCCTGTTTTCATCCCCGCATCTTCCAACTGCTCGCGATCCGGCAAATCACGCAGGGTTTGCAGACCAAAGGCGGTCAGGAAATGGTTGGTGGTGACGAAAGTGTAGGGCGCGCCGCGGCGGGGCGCGCGGGGGCCGGTGGCAATCAAACCCTGCGCGCTAAGGCGCCCGATCAGGTCGCGGCTGATCTCTTTGCCGAAGATGTCCTTCAACCCGTCGCGCGTGATCGGTTGGGCATAGGCAATCGCCGCCAAGACAGCCAGATCGAACTCGCGCAGGTCCAGCGCCTGTCCGCCCACATCCGCCGCCGCACGGATCACCGGGGCAAAAGCCGGGCGGGTGCGCATCAGCCAGCCACCAGCGACCTTGACCACCTCGACCGGCCGGGCGTGCAGATCGGTGGCCAAATCGTCGATCAATAAATCGACCGACACCCCCTGCCCCACCACGCGGGCAAGATCGTCGCGCGACACCGGCGATGCGCTGGCAAACAGCACCGCCTCGATCCGCAGCAGCCATTCGCGCCAACGCGCATCAGCCGGCAAATGGGCAAGATCACGGTCCAGTGAATCAGCGGTCATGTCACACTCCATACACGCGGAAAGTGTCGCGACCCGACAATTCACGCGCAACGCCCAGCGTCACCAGCCGGTCGCAAAACCGTCGCGCCGCACGGTCGGGCAAGGGCAAGGCTGCGGGCACCACCGCATCGCGGGTCAAAAACATATCAACCGCTGCCATCGCGCCCTTCGCGCGCAGCTTTGGCGCGACCGCTTGCAACCGCGACGCCCGCCGCGCCAGATCCGCCGCCATCGCAATCGCCGCCTGTGCGCCCCGAACCACCGCCCGGTGGCAGGCCATCCGCAATTCATCTTCGGTCTTGCGCAGATCACGCGGGCCAAGCCCCGCGGCGAAGATCGGCAGGACGTGATCCCAACCCATCGCCCGCGCCAGCGCCGCGTCAGCCAGGATCAGCGCCGCGTGCTCGGCGTGGGGATGGTCAGTCAGCACCGCTTGCAACACATCTGCCGCGCGGCCGACCGCCGCCCCCTGCTGGGCGCCGACCCAATGGGCAACCTCGTCCCCCCGCAGATCGGGCAAGGCGCGCTGTAGGTTTCGCGCCGAAAGCGGTCGCGACACCGCCTGTTGCCAGCTTTGGCACACCGCACCAGCAGGGTCAGGCGTGTCACCGGGGCGCAGAAATAGCACTGCATCGCGCAGATCGGCGACGCGCTCAGACCGGCCCGCGATGGTCATGCAAGCCTCAGTGGCACCCAGCGCCAGACGGCTACGCCACAAAGCGTTGGGCAAGTCATCCCGCCTCGCCACAAGACATAGATGGCCCAGCGTCGCGCCTGACAAAAAAGCCACATCTTCAAGGGTTTCACCCCGCGCCCGCGTGACCCAGCGCGGAAGCGCGGGTATTTTGCCAATGGCGGTATCGGCCATTGCCGCCGGGGCGTCTTTCGGAATGGGATGCGGATGGCTCATAAAGAAAGCGTACTGGATGGCGGCGCTTGGCGCCAGTGAATATTGCACAAACCGCCCCGCCTTGCAGTTTCTGTCTATGTCCAATAAGCTTGCCTTATCGGACCTTTCAAGCTTACCCTCTGAACCATGCCCAAAACCCCTGAAAACACCGCCCTGCCCGACCATATCGCCCCCTCCGGCACCCTTGATCGTTTGGTTGACACCGCCCGCGACTATGCCCGCGCGGCCGCGTCTGACAATACGCTTGCAGCCTATGGAACGGACTGGAAACACTTCACCCGCTGGTGTCGCGCGAAGGGTGTGGACCCCCTGCCCCCCTCGTCTGAGCTGATTGGTCTTTATCTGGCCGATCTGGCCGCGCCGCGGGACGCCGCCCCGGCCCTGTCGGTGGCCACGATCGAACGACGCTTGTCCGGCCTTGTCTGGAACTGCGCGCAGCGCGGCCAGCCGCTGGACCGCACGGATCGTCACATCGCCAGCGTGCTGGCCGGCATAAGGCGCAAACACGCCCGCCCCCCGGTGCAGAAGGACGCCATCCTGCCCGACGATATTCTGGCGATGATCGCCACGCTGGGTTTCGACCTGCGCGGGCTGCGTGACCGGGCGATCTTGCTTTTGGGTTACGCGGGCGCGCTCAGGCGCAGTGAAATTGTAAGCCTGGATGTGCACAAGGACGACACGCCCGACGCGGGCGGCTGGGTCGAAATCTTTGATGACGGCGCCGTTCTGACCCTGAACGCCAAGACCGGCTGGCGCGAGGTCGAAGTGGGCCGCGGATCGTCGGACCGGACCTGCCCGGTTCATGCGCTGGA
Organism: Aliiroseovarius sediminis; assembly: GCF_022678485.1. GTDB lineage: Bacteria > Pseudomonadota > Alphaproteobacteria > Rhodobacterales > Rhodobacteraceae > Aliiroseovarius > Aliiroseovarius sediminis. The sequence goes on along the minus strand of NZ_JALBYP010000023.1, from coordinate 250 downwards.
ACATTGGCTGGACTTCGCCAAGATCGACTTCGGCCCCATCTTCACCCGCACCTCGCGCGACGGGAAACGCGCGCTGGATGCGCGGCTGAGTGACAAGCACGTGGCGCGGTTGATCAAGCGCTGCGTGCTGGACGCCGGGCTGCGCGCGGACCTGCCTGAAAAGGAACGTCTGGCGCTCTACTCCGGTCATTCTCTGCGCGCGGGCCTTGCCAGCAGTGCCGAGGTCGACGAACGCCACGTCCAGAAACAC
>NZ_JALBYP010000022.1 GCF_022678485.1 Aliiroseovarius sediminis | reverse complement strand
CTCGAAATCCAAGGTCTTGGTTTCAACACTCAAAATCTACAAGATTTCAGAATCTTACGCCACTCTCACCGACTCCTCATGAATTTTTCGGGTTAGTAGGAATGGCGCGGGGGCACGGGATCCGGACACTGCAAAGTCGACAATCGTTTCGCCTATCGCTTTCTGACGGATGTGCACTGCTTCTCGTTGATAGGACGTCGTTGCAGCTTGATTCCGAAGAAACCCCTGATAACATCAATAGATGTCGCGGCCCCCATATTTCTGGATGTTTGCGATATCTGCGATGCGTTGCCCTATTCCCTGTAGCCCGGGGTATACAAGCGAGCTATCTATGCCGAGCTGAAGCAGCTGAAAGAGCACTTGCTGTTTTCGACGAGCTGGAACTATGACCTTGCCGAACGTGGAAACCTCATCGTTTGGATGCGTCCCCTCGTTTTTCTTTGATACCTTTAGAGCGCGCTGGTCCAAGGGCAGAAAGGTGTCGGCGCCTTGAAAACTCTGAACAGTAAAGAAGCTTTTTTGAGTTCTAATTCTGTCGTCCAGCACTGGCGGTTTCAACGCAGCGATCTTTCCATCCCACGGTAGCTTAATGTTCGTCCGATCACTCCAAACCCGGCTCAGCGGCTGCATATAAAACAAAGCACAGTCTTTTTCAGGATCGCCGCTTACTGCAAAAAAAAGTGCAATTAGAGGATCAAGTGTCCAGTCGAGCAATTGCGTTGGAACTCCATAGTGCTGAGCTACAAAGCGATCGATGAAAGGCGCACGCTGAAAGTCGGGTAGTAACAAAGCGCCTTGATCGAAAAATGCTCGAAGCATTGCCTCCTCAGCGCGTAGATAGAGTTCTGCTTTGGAGAGCTGTTCACTGAAGATATGTACTTCTCGCCGGTACAGCGCCGGAGTAAGCCCCCATTCAGCATCCGATTGGCCGCGATATAGGTTGGTTGGCCCTACGACCGCACTGTCCTTGAGGTGTGAAATCAAATCCCAAAGTTGCCAACCATTTTCCCACTCAGAGACATCCATTTTCGTACCAATCGTTGCAAAAGACATACAAGTGAATGCGTACAGGCCTATGGTCTTAGTGTCGAGTTGGGTTCCCCCCAACCCTGGACGGTGGCGCTGATCCAAGCGAATGTCCGATCCGCACCCAGAGCCGCCTGATCCGCCCGGTTAAAGGGACCACCAACACGTAACACGTGTCCGCTTTGGGCCGACTCCAGTCATAGAGTGGTCCAGAGCAAACGGCATCTTAGTCCCGCACACCGGACACTTAGACCAGGCGCGGAAGGTGTTCGGACCGGCGCAGCCCACGGTGCTAGCCCGTATATCACAGAAAAACCCCGTCGTGTGGGTCACAGGCTCGCGATGCTCCACGCCAAGGGGTCGTGTGCGAATCATCATTTACAAGACCCGCCCCGATCAATTACACCCAAGCTGCTTCGGTCCGGGCGCATATTGCCCGGATAATAGGGAACACGGTGCGATGTCGGTGACGGCGTCAACTCCGCGACTGCCCCCGCAACTGTAAGCGGCGAGCGAAGCCGGGAGATACCACTGCTGCTTAATGTGCGGCGGGAAGGTCCGGCCAAGCGACGACCCGCAAGTCAGGAGACCTGCCGAAGAGATCACCCAGTTCGGGCGCGAGGGGCGTCATGAACTACGGTCCCTTCCGTCGTGGTGGCAATTTCGCCGTGTCCGAAGGTTTACCCTTTCGGTTCATGATTTGTTGCTTTGGGCCGAAACGGCCCGTTTGATGAAGGACGAGGCCATGACCGCCCGTATTCTTTCCACCACTGCGCTGTGCGCATTATTATCCCAACCCGCTTTCGCGCAAGACCCGTATGACCTGGGCACGATCATCGTGTCGGGCGGGTTTTCCCCGGTCGAGGCTGCGCGCTATGGCCGGTCTGCCAGTGTTCTGACCCGCGCCGATATCGAGGAACGCGGCCTGACCACGGTTCAACAGGCGTTGCGTGCGTTGCCGGGCCTGTCGGTTAGCGGGCAGGGTAGCAACTTTACCCAAGTCCGCATTCGTGGGGCCGAGGCGAGCCACACGCTGATCCTGATCGACGGGATCGAGGCCGCGGGCGGCGACGGGACATATGTGCTGTCGGGGCTGGAGACCGCCAATATCGAACGGATCGAGGTTCTGCGCGGGCCGCAATCGGTCTTTTACGGGTCGAACGCGTCGGCGGGGGTGATCAACATCATCACCAAGCGCGGGGGCGAGGGCACGGAATATGGCGGCTCGATTGAGGTCGGAGGCGGCACCACCGCGACCGCATTTATCTCGCAACGGGGCGAACGGGGCGGGCTGTCGCTGTCGCTGTCTCATGCCGATGATCACGGCTATGATTTCTCGGGCGATGGGGGGGAACGCGATGCCACCCGGCGCAATACCGCGATCCTGTCGGGTGATTATGCGCTGACGGACGATGTGAAGCTGGGTTTCACCTTCCGCAAATCGAACGAGGAATATGATTACGACGCGACATCCTGGACGCCGACGGACGCAGCCAGCTATATCGTTGATGATCCCGACCTTTACGGCGAACGGGACGAAATGACCGCCAGTGTCTTTGCCGAATACCTGATGCTGGACGGGCGTCTGTCGCATCGTCTGTCCTATGACTGGACGCGGAACGATCAATCCTATGACGGTGGCCCTTTCACGAAGACCAAGTCGGAAAAACTGGCCTATCTGCTGAGCTATTCGCTGAGCGGTGAGGCGGTTGCCAGTGCTGATCAGCTTGTGAACCTGATCGTCGAGGATGAAACAGACAGCAGTGACAGCAATCCGCTTTACGGGCGTGGCACGACCTCGGTCGCGGTGGAGTATCGCGGCAGTTTCGCAAACGGGTTTGACGTGCAACTGGGTGCGCGGCGCGATTTCAACGACTCGTTTGATGATATCACCACTTGGAATGCGGCGATGTCTTACGGGTTTGACAATGGTGTGCGGCTTCACGCGTCTGCCGGGACCGGGTCGGTGAACCCATCGTATTTCGAACTGTATGCGGATGCGTTCGGTTATACCGGCAATCCGAACCTGATGCCCGAGACCAACCAGAGCTTCGATGTCGGGATCGAGCTGCCGATATTCGGGGATCGTGGCGTGGTGGATGTGACCTATTTCAACGAACGGCTCAGCGACGAGATCACGGACATTTCAACCGGGCCGGGCACGTTTTCGTTTGAAAACCAGGTGGGCAAAAGCACCCGCGAGGGCCTTGAGGTCGGGGGACAGGTCGCGGCGACGGATACGCTGGATCTGCGGTTTGGATACACTTGGCTGGACGCCAAGAACCCCGATGGCAGCGTCGAGACGCGGCGCCCGGAACACGAGCTGACGCTGGGCGCGACGCTGGCGGCGTTTGGCGGGCGTGGGTCGATCTCGGCTGATCTGCGGCATGTGGCGGGGAATTATGACACCCAGTATTGGGGCGCGTTCGAGACGGTCGAGATGCCCGCGTTCACCACGGTTGATGTGGCCGCGCGCTATGCCTTGACCGATGAGGTGACGTTGACGGGGCGGGTCGAGAACCTGTTTGACGTGGACGCGTCGGAGTCGTGGGGCTATGCCGCGCGGCCGATGACGGCCTATGTCGGGCTAGAGGCCCGGTTCTGACATGATCCGGGCGCACCTGCGCAATATGGTCCTTGGCGGGGTGATCGGCCTGATCGCCCCGCTGGTTGCGACCGCGCAGGATGCGCCGGACGTGCGGCCCAAGCGGGTCGTGTCGATCAACCTGTGCACCGATCAACTGGCGATGATGCTGGCAGATCCCGGCCAGCTTGTGTCGGTGTCGGTGCTGGCGCGCGAGCCCGAAAGCTCGGCCATGGCGGATGAGGCGCTGGGGTGGCCCATCAACCACGCCCGCGCTGAAGAGATTTTTCTGCTGAAGCCTGATCTGGTGGTCGCCGGGGCGTTTTCATCGCAGGCGACCGTTCAGATGTTGCGCAAGCTGGGCTTGCCGGTCGAGGTGTTCGAGCCCGCCCTGTCGCTGGAGGATGTCAGCGCCGCGATGACCCGGATGGGCGCGGCGCTGCATCAAGACGCGCGCGCTGCGGACCAAGTCGCGGGGTTCGAGGCCCGTCTGGCCGCGCTGCGTGAACAGGTGGTAAACCGCCCGCGCGCGGCGATTTACTATGCCAATGGCTATAGTGTGGGGGACCAAAGCCTGTCGGGGCACATACTGGCGACCGCCGGTTTTGACAACATCGCGCGCGAGGCGGGTATTCCCGTGGCCGGAAATATTCCTCTGGAGGTGCTCGCGCTGCTGGACCCGGACGTGATCATCACCGGGCAACGCTACCCCGCCGCGTCGCGGTCCGAGGAGATTCTGGATCACCCGGTGGTCCGGCATCTACAGGATGCGCGGTTGCGCGGCACCATCGCTGACCGCGACTGGATCTGCGGCACGCCGCATGTGCTGCGCGCGGTCGAGGGGCTGATCGGGTTGCGGCACGATTATGAAGCAGTTGCACGGGGGGCAGGGGAATGAGACGCCTTGCCCTGATCCTGATCGCACTGGTGGTGGTGCTGTTCGTCGCGGCGCTTCTGCTGGGTCCGGCAGATACCGACCCGTGGCAGAGCCTTGTGGCGTTGATCACCCGCGAGGAGTCGTTGCTGGGGCTGGTGATGTATGAAATCCGCCTGCCGCGCGCGCTGCTTGCGGTGATGATCGGGGCCAGTCTGGGCCTGTCAGGCGCCGCGATGCAGGGCTATCTGCGCAACCCGCTGGCCGATCCGGGACTGATCGGGGTGTCGGCCTCGGCGGCGCTGGGGGCTGTCTTGGCGATCCAGACGGGCCTTGCCGCCGCCTTTGCGCTTGGACTGCCGTTATCGGCATTGGCTGGGGCGCTGGTGGGTGTGTTGCTGGTGTTGGCGCTGGCGGGGCCACGCGGCTCGTCGCTGACGCTGATCCTGGCGGGGATCGTGGTGTCGTCATTGGCGGCTGCGCTGACTTCTCTTGTGCTGAACCTGTCGCCCAACCCTTTTGCGGCGAACGAGATCGTGTTCTGGATGATGGGGTCGCTGGCCGACCGCTCGATGGTGCATGTGGGTCTTGCGCTGCCGTTCATGGTGATGGGCTGGCTGCTGCTGGGCGGGGTGGGGCGCGGTCTTGATGCGCTGACCTTGGGCGAGGACGCGGCCGAGGCGATGGGCATCAACCTGATGGTTCTGCGGCTGATGGTGGTGATCGGCACCGCCGCGGTGGTGGGCGCATCGACGGCGGTCGCGGGCGTCATCGGCTTTGTCGGGCTGGTGGTGCCCCATATCCTGCGCCCCTTCGTCGGCGCGCGCCCATCGGCCCTGTTGTGGAGTTCCGCTTTGGGCGGCGCGGCGATGCTGTTGGCGGCGGATATCACGGTGCGGCTGGTGTTGCCGTCGAAAGACCTGAAGTTGGGCGTTCTGACTGCCATCATCGGCGCGCCGCTGTTTCTGCACCTGATCCACAAAGTCAGGAAGATGAGCGTATGAGCTTGCTTGCGATATCGGATCTGTCGGTCACGCGGCGCGGACGCAGTATTCTGCGTGATGTGTCCTTGACGATTGACGCGGGCGAGGTCGTGGGCCTGATCGGTGGCAACGGTGCGGGCAAGACCACATTGATGCGCGCGGCCCTTGGGTTGATCGGGTTCGACGGCCGCAGCTCGCTTGCCGATATGCCGCTGCGGGTGCGGGCGAAACAGGCGGCGTGGCTGCCGCAGGCGCGCGAATTGGCGTGGCCGGTGGATGTGCAAACGGTGGTCACGCTGGGCCGTATTCCGCATCTGGCGGCTGGGCAAAGGCCGACGCAAGCTGACCAAGCAGCGGTCGATACTGCGCTGCACGAGATGGGGCTGGACGCCATGCGCCACCGTACGGTCACGCGGCTGTCGGGCGGCGAACAGGCCCGCGTATTGATTGCCCGAACACTGGCGCAGGGCACGCCTTTGGTGATGGCGGATGAGCCGATTGCGGGGCTTGATCCGGGGCATCAGATCTCGACCATGAAGATCTTTGCGGGGATGGCGAAGCAGGGCAAATCGGCGCTGGTGTCGCTGCATGATCTGGGGCTGGCGGCGCGGCATTGCACGCGGCTTGTGCTGCTGGGTGAGGGGCGGATCGTGGCCGATGGGCCGCCGCAATCGGTTCTGAGCACCGACAACCTGCGCCGCCATTTCGCAATCACCGCGCATTTTGAACATACGCCGCATGGCCCCATTTTCCAACCGTTGGAGGTACTGGAATGACCCCGGTTGATCTGGATGGTCCGTGGATGGAACTGACCTTGGGCGCGCCGCTTAGGGTGGTCAGTTGGGTGCTGAACCGCCCCGGTTTCATCACCGCCGACCGCATTCTGTGGCGCGAGGTGCGCAACGCCGATCTGACGCCCGATCTGGATGTGGCCGCGTGGCTTGAGGACGCTTTGGCCGCGCGGGGCCGGTCGGAATGCCCGTGCTTTCTGACCTCGCGCGATGTGCGGCGGATGAAAGAGGCGGTGGCGCGTGTGGGAGACATCACGGCGCGCTGCGTGGCGACGGTGGGCCTGTCCAATGCCGAGCGGGTCGGGCAGCGCATGCGCTATGACGGGGCGCGGTGGGGCACGATCAACATCGCCGTGCAACTGGATTGCGGGCTGAACGATGCGGGCCTGTTGGAGGCGACAAGCATCGTGGCGCAGGCGCGCACGGCGGCGGTGATGGATCAGGGTATTGCGTTGCCCGTCGGGATTGCCACGGGCACCGGCACCGATTGCATCGCGGTTGCCGCACCGCCGGGTGCGCTTGGTTTCGCCGGGCTGCATACCGATATTGGCGAGGCTATCGGGCGCTGCGTTTACGACGCCATGACCGACGGCGTGCAGGAATGGAAGATCGACGTGAAGCGCGGACCTTGGACGGAAGCGGACGGCGCCGCGCCGCCTGAACATGACACCGAAACGGAGGCTGCAACATGACACGGATTGAGGCAATCGAGGGCTTCCTGCTGCGCGGCGGCCCGGCGATGTGGGTCATCGCTGCCCTGTCGGTTCTGATGGTGACGCTGGTTCTGTGGCGCATCTGGCGGCTGTCGCTGGCGGGCGCGTGGTCCGGCGGACGGGCCGAGGCGTTGGTGACGGACCTGTGCGCCGGAGCGGATGCGGCGACGCTGCCATTGGACGCGCGGCGGGTGCGGCCGCGCTTCGTGCGGGATTGCGTCGGCGTGCTGTCGGAGCCCGGGCTGGATCGTGGCCTGCAACAGGCCGAGATCACGCGGCTGGCGATGCTGGAAATCGCCGGGTTGCGGCATGGGCTGCGGCCCCTGGACCTGATCGCGACGATTGCGCCCCTGGTCGGGCTGTTGGGCACGGTTCTGGGCATGATCGACGCGTTTCAGGCGTTGCAGCTTGCGGGTGACACGGTGGATGCGACCCTTCTGGCAGGCGGCATCTGGCAGGCGCTTTTGACGACGGCGGCGGGGATGGCGGTGGCGATCCCGGCCACCATCGCGCATAGCTGGTTCGAGGCCGTCGCCGACCGCGTGCAAGCCGATCTTGAAGGCATCGCGACGCGGCTGTTTGCGTGTTTTGCAACCGGTCGTGCAAAGGTGGCGTGATGTTTTCCTTCGCCTCAGACCGGCCGCGCCGCCGGCCCAGCCTGACCCCGATGATCGACGTGGTGTTCCTGCTGCTGGTGTTCTTTATGCTGACCGCGCAGTTCAGCCGGGACACGACCTTGTCCCTGCGCACGGGTGGCGGTGGGGCGGGGCAATATGACGGCCCGCCGCGTCTGGTGCGGATCGGGGCCGAGGGGCTGTGGCTGAACGGTCGCCCCATCGCGCTGGCCGATAGCGTGGCCGCGTTGGAGGGGCTGATGCGCGACCCCGGCGACCTGATCGTGCTGCGCGGCGGGCCTGATGCCGATGTGCAGCGCGTGGTCGAGGTCATGCAACATCTGGGCGCGGCGGGCTTCACCGGTCTGACCTTGGTGGAGTAGCCGATGCAGTTCCCCCGCCCTCGAACCAGATCCAGACCTGAGGCGATTGTGCCGATGATCAACGTGGTGTTTCTGCTGTTGGTCTTTTTCATGATGACCTCGCAGATCGCCTCGGCGCCGCCGTTCAGGCTGTCTCCGCCCACGGCTGTGGGGGGTGAGGGCGCGGATGGGGGGCTGGTGCTTTATGTCTCGGCGGCCGGTGAGATGGCGTTTGGCGCGGCGCGGGGCGAGGCGGCGCTTGCAGCCATCGCGGCACTGGAGCCGGGCGCGCGGCTGACCGTCACGGCGGACGGGGCGCTTGCGGCGCCCGAGCTGGCGCAGCTGTTGCAACGGATGCCCGAGGGGGTCGCGCTGACCTTGACGGTGCGCCAATGAGTGCCGGGCTGCGCGAGATATTGATCTGCTTCGGGCTGGCGGTGTCGGGGCATGTGGTTCTGTGGCCCTCGGCCCCGCCTGTGGGGTCCGACGCGGCGGGGGCGGACGGGCAGGCGCAGGTGGCCCTGCGCGCCAGCGATGCCACCCTTGAGGCGTTGGTGGCCCGGTGGGAAACCACGCCGGATGTCGCGGTTGCCACACCGGAGCTGGCACCGCCAATGCCTGTAGAGCCGCCGGTGCTGGATACTCCGTCTAACGCGCAGGCGCAGGCGCGGATGGCAATGCCTGTGATGCCAGCGCGGCCAGATGTGGACCGCCCAAGTGCCGATACACCGCCACCCGCGACAAGCGCGCCTGAGGCTTCGGTGAAGCCCAAGCCGCGCAAACCCGCCCCGGCGGTGAAGCGGGCACCGCAAAGGGCGGTGGGCGCGGGGGGTGGGCAGGCTGCCGGGCGCAAGGCCAAGACCGACAGCAGCGCGGGGCAGGGTGACAGTCAACGCCTGCTTGCGCGTTGGGGCGGCAAGGTGCGCGCGGCGATCGAGCGGCGCAAACGCTATCCGCGCGGCACGCGGGCGGAAGGGACGGTCACGCTGTCGCTGACGGTGTCGCCAGCAGGGCAGGTCGTGTCGGCGGGCGTCGTGCGCAGTTCTGGCCACGCCGCGCTGGATCAGGCCGCGTTGGCGGCGATCCGCACCGCACGTATTCCGCCTGCGCCGAAAGGGTTGGGAAAAGGGCCGCACCGGTTTACCGTTCCAGTCGCATTCTCACGTTAGGGTGTCTTTTTGAGAATGGTTCGCAATTGTACTTGACAGTTGCGAGTGATTTGCATTTACAAGAGCCGACACCATATAAAGGAGATGCAGATGATTGGCCGATTCCTGAAAACCTCGTCTGTGGCGGCGCTGGCTGTCATGGCGGCGTCCAGCGCCTTTGCCGAGGACAAGATGAAGGTTGTCACCACTTTCACCGTGCTGGCTGACATGGCTGCGAATGTTGCGGGCGAGGCGGCCGAGGTTGTCTCGATCACCAAACCGGGGGCGGAGATTCATGGGTATGAGCCGACGCCACAGGATATTGTGCGCGCCTTTGATGCGGATCTGATCCTGTGGAACGGGCTGAACCTTGAGTTGTGGTTTGAACAGTTTTTGTCGAATCTGAAGGACGTTCCGTCTGCCACGCTGACCGACGGCATTGATCCGATCCCGATTGCCGAGGGAAGTTACGAGGGGAAGCCGAACCCTCATGCCTGGATGGGGCTGGATAACGCGCTGATCTATATTGACAATATTGCGGGCGCGTTTGCCCAGCACGACCCGGACAACGCTGAGGTCTATGCGCAGAACGCTGCGGCCTATAAGGACGAATTGCGCGCCACGATCGAACCCTTGCGGGCCGAGATCGCGACCATCCCGGAAGATCGCCGCTGGCTTGTCACTTGCGAAGGGGCGTTCAGCTATCTAGCGCGGGATTTCGGGCTGAAAGAGCTGTATCTGTGGCCGATGAACGCCGATCAGGTCGGCACGCCGCAACAGGTGCGTGGTGTGATCGACGGGGTGCGCGACAATGATATTCCGGTGGTGTTTTGTGAAAGCACCGTGAACACAGCGCCTGCCAAACAGGTCGCGCGCGAAACCGGCGCGCAGTATGGTGGGGTTCTGTATGTCGACAGTCTAAGCGCGCCGGATGGCGAGGTGCCGACCTATCTGGATCTGCTGCGCGTGACATCAAGCACCGTCGCGACGGGGCTGACAGCGGCGGCGCAATAGGCGGGCGGCCGGGATAAAAGACGCCCTTTGGGCAAAGGAATGAAGATGCGCGACGAACCGATCAGATCAAACGTGAACGCCCCGGCCCAAGGGGCGGGGATCATGGCGCAGGATGTGACCGTGACCTATCGCAACGGTCACACGGCGCTGTGGAATGCCAGTTTCGGCATTCCGCGTGGCACCATCACCGCTTTGGTAGGGGTGAACGGGGCGGGCAAATCGACCCTGTTCAAGGCGATCATGGGCTTCGTGCCGGTTGCCAAGGGCGAAATTCAAGTTCTGGGCATGGATGTGCGTGCGGCATTGTCGAAAAACCTTGTCGCCTATGTTCCTCAGTCAGAAGAGGTCGACTGGGCCTTCCCCGTGTTGGTCGAGGACGTGGTGATGATGGGCCGCTATGGACATATGGGGTTCCTGCGCCGACCGAAACAAGCCGATCACGACGCGGTGGATCAGGCACTGCGGCGCGTCAACATGCAGGACTTCCGCCATCGCCAGATTGGCGAGCTGTCGGGCGGGCAGCGCAAGCGTGTCTTTCTGGCCCGCGCGCTGGCGCAGGACGGGCAGGTGATTTTGCTGGACGAGCCGTTCACCGGCGTTGACGTCAAGACCGAGGAACAGATCATCACCCTTCTGCGCGAATTGCGTGACGAGGGGCGGGTGATGCTGGTGTCGACCCACAACCTTGGCTCGGTGCCGGAATTTTGCGACCGCACGGTTTTGGTCAAAGGCACGGTGCTGAGCTACGGCCCGACCGAGACGACCTTCACCCGCGAAAATCTGGAAGAGGCATTCGGCGGCGTGCTGCGCCACTTCACCCTTGGCGGCGATGCGCTGCATGATGACGAGGACGCGCGGGCGGTGTCGATCTTTACCGACGATGAACGGCCCCTTGTGCAATATGGCGACAAGACCCAGCGCACGGATATTCCGTCATGATGGAATATCTGTTGGAGCCGTTCAGTTACAATTACATGACCAACGCGATGTGGGTCTCGGCCTTGGTGGGCGGGGTATGTGCCTTCCTGTCGGCCTATCTGATGCTGAAAGGCTGGTCGCTGATTGGGGATGCGCTGTCACATTCGGTCGTGCCGGGGGTGGCGGGGGCGTATATACTTGGGCTGCCTTTCGCGCTGGGGGCGTTTATCGCCGGTGGGTTGGCCGCCGGTGCGATGTTGTTTCTGTCGGAGCGATCGGGGCTGAAGGTGGATGTGATCATCGGCCTGATCTTCACATCGTTCTTCGGGCTGGGCCTGTTCATCGTGTCGATCAGCCCGATGTCGGTGTCGATCCAGACCATCACGATGGGCAATATTCTGGCGATCACACCCGAAGACACGTTGCAGTTGGCGATCATCGGGTTCGTGTCGCTGGCGGTGTTGCTGGCGAAGTGGAAAGACCTGATGGTGACCTTCTTCGATGAAAACCACGCGCGCGCCATCGGGCTGCGGCCCGGGTTGCTGAAAGCGGTGTTTTTTGTGCTGCTGTCGGCGTCCGTGGTTGCCGCGATGCAAACCGTCGGCGCGTTTCTGGTGATCGCGATGGTGGTGACGCCGGGGGCCACGGCGTATCTGCTGTGTGACCGGTTTCCGAGGCTGATCGTGACATCCGTGGCGATTGGCGCGTTAACCAGCTTTACCGGCGCCTATGTCAGCTATTTTCTGGATGGCGCGACGGGGGGCATCATCGTCACCCTGCAAACGGTGATCTTCCTGATCGCCTTTATCCTTGCACCGAAACACGGATTGCTGGCCGCGAAACGCAAGGCGCGCGCGGCGTTGGTTCATGGGCCGGGCGCTGTAGCGGCGGAGTTCAAATGATGGAGACCCTTTTACTGCCCTTCCAGTTTGCGTTCATGCAAAACGCGTTTCTGATTTCGGTAATCGTGTCGATCCCGACCGCGCTTCTGTCGTGCTTTTTGGTGATGAAGGGCTGGGCGTTGATGGGCGATGCGGTCAGCCATGCGGTACTGCCGGGAATCGTGTTGGCCTATATCTTTGGCTTGCCCTTGATTGTCGGTGCGTTCGCGGCCGGGATGACCTGTGCGATTGCGACGGGATATCTGGCGTCGAACAGCCGGGTGAAGCAAGACACTGTGATGGGCGTCGTGTTCTCGGGCATGTTCGGCGTGGGGATTGTGCTGTTCGTGTCGGTGGACACCAACGCGCATCTGGATCACATCCTGTTTGGCAACATGCTGGGGATCGAGGCGCACGAGCTTTGGACGGCGGCCATCATCTCGGCCGGTGTCGGGTTGATGCTGGTGTTGAAGTGGAAAGACTGGCTGTTGCACAGTTTCGATCCGGCGCAGGCGCGGGCGTCGGGGCTGTGGGTCAATTGGTTGCATTACGGGTTGCTGGCGGCGTTGTCGCTGACCATTGTGGCCACGCTGTCTGCGGCGGGGCTGATCCTTGCCATCGGCCTTCTGATTGCGCCCGGCGCGATTGCGTTTTTGCTGGTCAGGACGTTTTCAACGATGTTGTGGGTGTCCGTCCTGGTGTGCATGGCGTCAATGCTGCTGGGCACCTATGTCAGCTTCTTTCTGGACAGCGCGCCCGCGCCGACCATTATCCTGATCCTGACGGCCGTGTTCATCGTGGCGTTTATCCGACGACAGGTTCTGACGCGCCGGGCATCCATGCGGCGGGCGGATGAAAGGCTGGTTTAGTCCGCCGATCCCCCGGATGTCATGGTGAGCTTTTTCATGACGGGCGGTCCGTGCGGTCGCAGAGGCATTCCAGCAGAGTTTCGCAGTCGAACCCGCCATCTAGGGCGCATCCCAGAACCTCGCGCCGCGACAGGGACGGGCGTGCTGGGCGCGCGGGCGGACGTGTGAGTGGTGTCCGGGGGGCGTCTGGGACGGGCTGATGGTTGGGTTGTGTCATGACGCGTTGCCTGATCCGTGTGCCTTTGTGATAGGTTGGGATAAAGCTGAGTAATTTTGTCAGAAATGTCAATACGGCGAATGATTAAAAATTCTGGCGCCGGATTGGTGCCCGATCAGGTCTGGCCCAGCCGGGCGCTTGTATCCTCGGCCCTGTCACCGCGAGCCATTTTGGCAAACGCGGCGCGCCAGCCGGGGGCCAATTCGGGCAGGTCGGCAAGCTGTGCTGCGTCATCGGTTGTGATCTGCCGGGTCAGGCGCGCTTGGGTCACGCGCGCGACGGTCCAGCCGGGGCAGGGACGGTCTGACAGGGTGATCTGATCGCCTTGGGTGATGACCCCCGGCTGTAGCACCCGGTAATACCACCCCGTCCACCCGGTTTTCTGGAACCAAGCGGCCATCGTGTCTTGGTGGGTATGGGCGTTCAGTTTCCAACAGGGCTGCCGCCCTTGGCTGATTTGCAGAATGGCGGTGCCAGCAGTCAGGATGTCCCCGATGCAAAGCGTGGTTTCATCCATGCCGAAGGTCGCGATATTCTCGCCAAAGGCGGCGGGTTGGGTGCCGGGGGGTATCATCCCCTTGGATTGCCAGAAGGCATAGTGATCGGTGGCATAGTGGTGCACGGCTTTCTCGGCGCCGCCATGCACGGTCAGGTCGGCTTGGGCATCGCCATCGAAGCCAAGGGGCCCAACCGACACCGGGCCACCCGCGCGGATTTTGTGAATGGCTGACGGGGCTTTGCCGGGCCAGTGCTGCTTGATCTGGCCGGTGAACAGCCCGGTGATGGTGGCGCGAAGGTCGGGGGTGGTCATGTGGGTTCCTGTTCATGGCAGATTTGCAGGGTGTCGTGTGGCGGAAGGGGTGCCGCATGGGATGGTGCGCGGGAAAGCTGGTTGGCGTGGCCAATATAATCCCGCGCCGCCTGTTGCGCGGGGTTCAGGTCATTGCCCCAACTTTCGCCAGCCTTGATCCGCGCGATCCGGGTGACGAGCAGTATGACGGTGTCGGCCTGTGTCATGAGACGATCAATAGCGCCTCGAAAATGTAACTACAATAATGTCGAGTCGCTACGAAAATGGATCTTGCTTACCCTTGAAAGAAGCTGATCGGATGAAACGTGTTGCCCAGAGCCAGACCCGCGGTGACATCCCGGAAGGCGAGGCGCCGAATCCGCCCGGCAAGATCAAGTGATACCGCCGACCAGCCCCCTTGCGTGTCGCCGATTGGCGGCGCATCTTACGTCAAACACACATGGGGGCTTCGGCTATGAAAGTTGTTGTCATGGGGGCGGGCGTCATTGGTGTGACCACCGCGTATTACCTTGCCAAGCAGGGCGCCGAGGTAGTCGTGATTGATCGACAGGCGGGGCCGGGGCTGGAAACCAGCTATGCCAATGCGGGGCAGTTAAGCTATGGCATGACCTCGCCTTGGGCCGCGCCGGGTATTCCGATGAAGGCCGTGAAATGGATGTTCATGAAGCGCCGCCCGCTGTTCATCTGGCCCCTGATCAGCCCGACCATGTGGAAATGGTGCGCGCAGATGCTGGGCAACTGCAACGACGAAAGCTATCGCGTGAACAAGGGGCGAATGGTGCGGATTTCAAGCTATTCGCGCGATGTTATGCCGGATTTGATCGCGGAAACCGGCATCGAGTATGAGGGCCGCGCGCAAGGCACGCTGCAATTGTTTCGCACGGAAAAACAGGTGGCGGCGTCAAAGGCCGATCAGGACATTCTGGATGAATACGCGTCGCCCTATGAGGTGCTGGATCGTGACGGCTGCATTGCCACCGAACCGGCGCTTGCGCAGGTGCGCGAGAAGTTCGTGGGTGGGTTGCGCCTGACCGCGGACCGCACGGGTGATTGCCGTATGTTCACAATGGCGCTGACCGAAAAATGCGTCGAGATGGGGGTCGAGTTTCTTTACGGTCAGACCATCAAGGCCATCGCGATTGAAAATGGCAAAGTCGCGGGGGTGGACACCGAAATTGCCGGGCGGGTGACGGGCGATGCGTATGTCTGTGCGATGGGAAGTTATGCGGTGGGTGTTCTGAACCCGATTGGGATCAAGCTGCCAGTCTATCCGGTCAAGGGATATTCGGTCACTTTGCCGGTGGTGGACGACGGCTTCGCCCCGCAATCAACGATCATGGATGAAACGCACAAGGTCGCGATTACGCGGCTGGGCGATCGTATTCGCGTGGCGGGCACCGCCGAGATTGCGGGCTATTCCGACCGGCTTGGCCCCCATGCCACCGATACGGTAAAGCACGTGATCGGCGATCTGTTTCCCAAGGGTGGTGATCTGTCCCGTGCCGAGGGTTGGACAGGTCTGCGCCCGATGACACCCGACGGCACGCCGGTTCTGGGGCCGACCCGGTACGAAAACCTGTTTGTCAACACCGGCCACGGCACCTTGGGCTGGACGATGGCCTGCGGGTCGGGCCGTGCAGTGGCGGATGTCGTTCTGGGCAAGACGCCCGAAATCTCGTTCGATGGTCTGACCGCTGCGCGTTACGACCGCTAGGGTCTGTTCCGCCTGTCCGGCCCGCCCGTGTGAATCAGTAAAGAGGCAACACCATGACGACAACTGCCACGCAGCCGACCATGATGCCGCCGCCCCATGGCGCAGGCGCGGACACCATCACCGCCTTCATAGTGTCCGCGCATCCGATGGATGTGGCAAGCTGGCTGGACCAGTTGCCGCGCGAGGGCGCATGGCAATACCTGTCGGATGTCGAGGTGTCCCGGAGAGTTAAGGTCTTTGCCAGCCTGCCGCTGGACGTGCAGGCCGATCTGGCACGCGCGGCATCGCGCCCCGAATTGGTCGAGATAATTTCCGCAATGGATGCCGACGACCGGGTTGATCTGTTCAATGTGCTGACGGTTGAAGAACAACAGGCGCTGGAGCCGCATCTGGAAAGCGACGACCGCGCCGATATCCGCCACCTGTCCACCTATGACGAGGGGACAGCGGGGGCGCTTATGACATCAAACTTCGCGACGCTGAGCGCGGGGATGACCGGGGGCCAGGCGATTGCCGCGCTGCGCCGCGCCGCGCCTGGGTCGGAGACGATTTACCGCTCGTACATTCTGGATAAGGCCGGGCGGCTGATCGGGTCGGTGCGGTTGCATGAACTTATCTTGCTGGACGAGGACCACCCGATTGCCGAAATGATGGAGAAGACCCCCATCGCCGTCACCCCCGATATGGGGCAGGAGGACGTGGCGAAGACCATCGCGCGCTATGACCTGTTGGCGGTTCCGGTGGTGGACGCCGACAATCGGCTGGTTGGGATCGTCACCCATGATGACGCAACCGACGCGATGCAGGCGGAAACGACCGAGGATTTCCAAAGGATTTCGACCGTGTTGCCGTTTACGGAAAGCCTGCGGGCGGTGGGAGTCGGTGTTTTGTATTCCAAGCGTATCGTCTGGCTGGCGCTTTTGGTGTTTGGCAACCTGTTTTCCGGTGCGGGTATCGCCTATTTCGAGGAGATGATCCTGGCCTATGTGTCGCTGGTTTTTTTCCTGCCGCTTTTGATCGACAGCAGCGGCAATGCCGGGTCGCAATCGGCCACCTTGATGGTGCGAGCGTTGGCGACGGGGGATGTGGCACTGTCGGACTGGCGTAATCTTATCCTGCGCGAACTGGTGGTCGCCGCTGCGCTTGGGGCGACGATGGCGCTGGTGGTGCTGCCGCTTGGCGCGTGGCGTGGTGGGCCGGATGTGGCGCTGGTTGTCGGGTTGACGATGTTCTGCGTGGTGATTGTGGGCAGTTTGGTGGGTATGTCGCTGCCCTTTGTTCTGAGCCGTCTGCGGCTAGACCCCGCCACCGCCAGCGGCCCGTTGGTTACGACCATTTCCGACGGGGTGGGGGTTTTGCTTTATTTCTCGGTCGCGACGCTGATCCTGTCGGGGTGATGTGACACGCCAGAAGGCGCGCCACGCCAATTCAGATCAGATTACGCCCATTGCGTGCATCGCATCTGCCACGCGCACGAAGCCTGCAATATTCGCGCCCAGCACGTAATCGCCCGGCGCGCCGTATTCTTCGGCGGTGTTGTGGCAGGCGTCGTGAATGTTGGTCATGATCTCTTCCAGCCGGCTTTCGGTTTTGGCAAAGCTCCAACTGTCGCGGCTGGCGTTTTGCTGCATTTCCAGCGCCGAGGTCGCCACCCCGCCCGCGTTCGCGGCCTTGCCGGGTGCAAACAGGACGCCTGCTTTTTGGAACAACTGCACCGCTTCGGGGGTGCAGGGCATATTGGCGCCTTCGGCCACCGCGATCACGCCGTTCTTGATCAGCGTCTTGGCGTTGGCGCCGTTCAGTTCGTTCTGAGTCGCGCAGGGCAGGGCGATTTCGCAAGGCACATCCCAGATCGAGCCGCCTTTGACGAACTTGCTATTGCCGCGCTTCAGTTCGACGTAATCGGCGATGCGGCCGCGGTTGACCTCTTTGATCTGTTTCACCAGTTCAAGGTCGATGCCGTCTTCGTCCAAGATATAGCCGCTGGAATCAGAGCACGCGACGACGCGTCCACCGAATTCCTGCACCTTCTCCATTGCATAGATCGCGACATTGCCGGACCCTGACACGACGCAACGCTTGCCGTCGAAATCGGTGCCGCTTTGGGCGAGCATGGAGCGCACGAAGTAGACGGTGCCAAAGCCTGTCGCCTCTTTCCGGGCGCGCGAGCCGCCATAGACCAGACCCTTGCCGGTCAGAACGCCCGCTTCGAACCGGTTGTTGAGGCGTTTATACATGCCGAACATATAGCCGATTTCACGTGCGCCAACGCCGATATCACCAGCGGGCACATCGACATATTCGCCGATATGGCGGTGCAACTCGATCATGAACGACTGGCAGAAGCGCATGATTTCACGATCAGATTTGCCTTTGGGGTCGAAATCCGACCCACCCTTGCCGCCACCGATGGGCAGGCCGGTCAGGGCGTTCTTGAAGGTTTGCTCAAACCCCAGAAACTTGATGATGCCCACATTGACCGAGGGGTGAAAGCGTATCCCGCCCTTATAGGGACCAAGGGCCGAGTTGAACTGCACCCGGAAGCCACGGTTGATCTGCACCTGATTGTTATCGTCGATCCACGGCACGCGAAAGATGATCTGGCGTTCGGGTTCGCAGATGCGTTCGATCAGGGCTTCGTCGAAATATTCGGGATGCTTGGAAACCACGCGGCCAAGGCTTTCCAGCACTTCGCGAGCGGCCTGATGAAATTCAGCCTCGCCGGAGTTTCGGTGAAGGACGGTGCTGAGGATGGGCTGGAGTTTTTCATCAATGCTGTTCACGGTTCTGTCCTTCTTTTTTTGTTATTGGCGCCCAAGCGGCGGGCCGGTCTGGGCCGCTGGCGATATGTTGGATATGACGGCTTTGGGCGGTGCGAAAACCCCAGATGCCGCGCTGCGGTGGTAAAACATGCTGCGCCGCCGCGCAAGTTCTGCGTTGTTTGGCGCTAACATTTGAGGCGCGGAAGCGCCTTGTATCGTGCGTCAAAGCCGTGTTCGGCTTGTTATAAAAGACCGATGCAAGCATGATTACCTAGGGTAAAGCGGTTGAAACTCGGGTGGATAAGTGAAACCTTGGGCTTAATGACAACGGATTTCTGCACTTGCAGAGGAACGAAATTTTGACAGGAAGCGGCAAACTCATGACACGCAAGACAACCAAAACCAACGGTCTTTCACGGCGTAGCTTTATCGGTTCAGGCGCAACATTGGGTGCGATGGCGGGGCTTGGTGGCTTGCCATTTGCATCAAGCGCGATTGCTGACAGCATGGTCGAGGGCAGCATCCTGACCGCGCGGGTATACGCGGATATTTCCAGCTTGGACCCAGCGTTCTGGACGTCGGCCGTTGATGCGATGGTCATTCGCTGCCTGTTTGCACATTCGCTGATGTATGACACCAACTCGGACGTTTTCGAGGCGCAGCCGTCTGCGATGAAGTCGTATGAATTCATCGACGACACCCATATCGCCTTCGAACTGCACGAAGGCATTATGTATTCCGGCGATTATGGTGAAATGACGGCGGAAGACGCAAAATACTCGTTCGAGCGCATCGCCAACCCCGAGCTGAATTCACCCTATATGGAAGATTGGGCGACGCTAGATCATGTGGAAGTGACCGGTAAATACACCGGCGTCATCGTGCTGACGCAGCCCTTCGCGCCGCTGCTGACGACGACCCTTCCGGGGGTCAGCGGTGTGATCCTTCCGAAAGCTGCAATCGAAGATGCGGGGGGCCGGTTCTCGGTTCAGCCGCCGTGTTTTTCCGGCCCTTACCGGATCAAGGACTGGCAGCCCAAGACCCGTTTGATCCTTGAGCGGAACCCGGATTGGACGCTGACCGACGCGCCTTATGAAGAGCTTCACCTGATCCCGATCGAAGACCCCAAGACCGCCGAGCTTGGCTTTGAGGCGGGCGATCTTGATTTCTCGGAAATCAGTGTGTCGTCGATCCCGCGTTACGAAGCGAACCTGCCCGCCGGGGCCGAGTTCAACAAATTCGAGGGTCTGAACTACTACTGGATGGGCATCAACGAATTGAACGACCAGTTGGCGGACAAAAATGTGCGCCGGGCCATTCAGTTGGCGGTGGATCGCAAGACGGTTGTTGATGCGTCGTCGCTTGGCGGGGCTGTGCCGGCCGCGGGCATTATCGCCCCGGCCCTGATCGGCAGCCGCGAGGCCAACCTTTATGATCGCGACGTCGAAGAATCCAAGCGTCTGCTGGAAGAGGCGGGGATGGCCAACAGCCTCAACTTGACGATCTCGATCCAGCAGACGGCGGAAAACCTTGCCGCTGCGCAGGTCATTCAGGCCAATCTGGCCGAGGTCGGCATTCAAGTGACCATCAACCAGTATGAAAGCGGCACGTTCTGGAGCCTTGGCAGCAAGGACGAGGGTGATCAATATCTTGATCTGCAACTGTTCCTGATGCGCTTTTCCATGCAGCCCGATCCCAGCTGGGCGACCATGTGGTTCACGCCGCAGCAAATCGGTATCTGGAACTGGCAGGGCTTTGACAATGCTGAATTCGGAGAGCTGCAAGAGGCCGCGCAGATCGAGATCGACACCGAAAAGCGCGACGGCATGTATAAGCGGATGCAGGATCTGATGGAGGAATCGGGTGATTTCGTGTTCCTGAATTTTGTGCCCGTGGGTGTTCTGAACAGCGACAAGGTCCAGACCGCACTGCGCCCCGATGGCGAGCCGGTGTTCTATGAGTTCAGCCCAAAACAGGGCTGATGCCCGGAAGGACACGAGCCTGTCATGGCCCTTTATTTTCTGAAACGACTGCTGTTGTCGGTTTTGGTGGTGATCCTTGTGGTCATCGCGCTGTTCCTGCTGACCTATGCGATTCCGGGTGATCCCGCCCGGGTCGCGCTGGGGCCGCGCGCCAACCCCGAGCTGATTGCCGAGTTCCGCGCGCGGATGGGTCTGGATCAATCGCTGGCGACGCAGCTTTACAACTTCTTCGTATCGCTGTTGCAGGGGGATCTGGGGCGCGACGCGATCAGCGGCGAGCCGGTGTTGAACACCGTCCTGTCCCAGTTCCCCGACACGCTTTACCTTGTGCTGGGGTCGGTTCTGGTTGCGTTGGTGCCCGGTGTGATCCTTGGCATCCTGTCGGCGCGCTATCGCGGTGGGATCATCGACCGGATCAGTTCGGTTCTGTCGGTGTCGGTGATGTCCGTGCCTGCGTTCGTGATCGCGATTTACCTGCTGCTTGTCTTTTCGATCCAGCTTGGCTGGTTTCCCGCCATCGGCGCGGGGACGGGGTTCTGGGACCGGTTGCACCGGCTGGTGCTTCCGTCGCTTGCGCTGGGGCTGGCATGGATCGGGTATATCGCGCGAATCCTGCGTGCCTCGATCCTGGAAGAGATGAACGAGGGGCATGTCCGCACCGCCCGCGCCTTTGGCCTGTCGGAAAACCGGATCATGTATGACTACGTCCTGCGCATCGCCGTTTTGCCAATGATCACTGTGCTGGGCATAGGTATCGGGCAGATGTTGTCCAGCGCCGTCTTCGCCGAAGTGGTGTTCGGGCGGCCCGGCATTGGCAAGCTTGTCTATGATGCCATTATATCGCGCAACTATCCCATTGTGACGGGAACGGTCCTTGTGACGACGATCTTCTTTGTGGTTGTCAATCTGGGGGCGGATCTTTTGGTCGCATGGCTTAATCCAAAGGTGCGTCATGACCTCTCCCGCTGATAGTCCGACCCCGGGGGCGGCCCCGAAGCCCGATCCGGCCGGTGATCGTCCGGCAAAGCGACGTGGCGCGTTTGGCCGTCTGATTTCCGACCCATTGGGGATGTTGGGTGTCGTGCTGATCGCCCTGACCGTGTTGGCGGCGCTGTGTGCGGGGATGACATCGTGGGACCCGATTGCCCTGAACCCGCTGGCGCGTTTCCAACCTGCCAGCTCCGAGCATTGGTTGGGCACCGATAACCTTGGCCGCGACCTGTTTACTCGCGTTCTTTATGGGGCGCGGATTGCGCTGACGGTCTCAATCGGGGCGACGGTGATTGCCATGGTCATCGGTGTGGCCGCAGGGCTGATCGCAGGCTATGGGCCGCGGTGGTTGGACAACGTGATGTTGCTGATCTTCGACGCGATGAAATCCATTCCCACCGTCATGCTGGCCCTGATGCTGGTCACGGTCACGGGGCCGAGCCTTTATGCCGTGTTGCTGGTTGTCGTTCTGGTGAACGCGCCGGCCTATGCGCGGATGGCGCGTACGCAAACGCTGGCCATTCGGCGGGCTGAATTCATTGACGCCGAACAGGCTTTGGGCGCGGGGCAGGCGCGGATCATGCTGCGCCATGTTTTGCCCAACATTGTCGGCCCCATCCTGATCGTCGCCGCGATGGATATTCCCGTCGTCGTCGGTATTGAAGCCGGGCTGAGCTTTCTGGGCCTTGGCGTTCGTCCACCGACCCCGTCATGGGGCAGCATTCTGTTCGACGGATTTTCCTATATCCGTGAAAGCGCGTGGCCGGTGATTGCGGGCGGTCTGCCGATCGTCATCACAACGCTGGGTTTCACCTTCCTTGGCGAGGCGTTGCGCGACACATTCGACCCCAAACTTGGAGGCGGAAATTGAGCGAGAAAAACGCACTTGAGGTCCGCGACCTGAACGTCAGTTACAAGGTGCCGGGCGGCAAACTGCGCGCCCTGCGCCAGATCGACCTGATCGTGCCACGCGGCGAGATTGTCGGGCTTGTTGGCGAATCCGGGTGTGGCAAGACGACCCTGATGCAAACCATTTTAGGGCTGCAAAGTTCGGCTGCGGTGATCGAATCCGGGCAGATCATGCTTGGCGATACCGACTTGCTGACGCTGGGGCCAAAGCAGATGCGCGGTGTTTTGGGCGACCGGATGTCGGCGGTGTTTCAGGACCCGATGAAGTCTTTGAACCCGGTTCTGACCATTGGGCGGCAGATGACGGACATCCAGTTCCGCAGCAAGGCTAGCCAGCGCGAAAAGCGCGCCCGGGCGGTCGAGATGTTGGAAAAAGTGCGTATTCCTGACCCGGAATCGCGGCTTGACCGGTATCCGTTCGAATTCTCGGGCGGGATGCGGCAGCGGGTGGCCATCGCAATGGCCTTGATGGCGGAACCGGACGTCTTGGTGGCGGACGAGCCGACCACCGCGCTGGATGCCACGCTTGAGCTGACGACCATCGACCTGCTGCGCGAGTTGCAAAAGGAAATCGGCTGCGCGATCATTTTCATCACCCACCACCTTGGCGTGGTGGCCGAGCTGTGTCAGTCGGTCAATATCATGTATGCGGGTGAAATGGTTGAAAGCGGCCCCACGCGTGCGGTTTTCGACGCGCCGCAGCACCCCTATACCGAACTTCTGTTCGCCTGTGACCCGGCGCAAATTGCCGAACGCACGCGACATCTGCCCACCATCGGGGGCGAGCTTCCCAGTTTGATTAACCTGCCGCCCGGTTGCGTGTTCGAAGGGCGCTGCCCGAAAGCATTTGCGCCCTGCGCGGACATCCACCCGCGCATCGTGACCTCGGGCGGGTCGGATATGGTGCGCTGCCATCTGCGTGACCCGGAGGTAACGAAATGACGGATCTTCTGTCAGTCCGCGATCTGGTATCGCGTTTTCCCGTTGGCGGCGGCCTTGGCAGTCTGTTTTCGGCAAAACAGTATATTGAGGCTGTTGCCGGCGTCTCGTTCGATCTTGAGGCAGGACAGACTTTGGCGCTGGTGGGCGAATCCGGGTCGGGCAAGACGACCCTTGCGCGCGCCATCGCCGGTCTGGGCGAAGACGTCAGCGGTGACGTGACGTTTGACGGGCGCGACGTTCTGAACCTTGCAGGGTCCGACCGCAAGGCACTGCGCCGCGAGGTGGCGATGATCTTTCAGGACGCTGTCAGTTCGCTTAGCCCGCGGTTCACGGTGCGCGCGCTGCTGCTTGAGCCGTTTCAGATACACGACATGATGCCCGACGACCCGGACGCCGAGGTTGACCGGATGCTGTCTTTGGTCGGTCTGCCGGTCACAATGGCGGATCGCCGCCCGCACGAGTTGTCAGGCGGGCAAGCGCGGCGCGTCGGTGTGGCGCGCGCGCTGGCGCTGAAGCCAAAGCTGGTGATCGCGGATGAACCGACAGCCGGGCTGGACGTGTCGGTGCAGGGCGAGGTTCTGAACCTTTTGAACGATCTGCGCGAAAAGCTGGACTTGGCGCTTCTGGTCATCACGCACAACCTGAATATCGTGCGTCACGTCGCTGACTATATGGCGATCATGTATCTGGGGCGTGTGGTCGAAATCGGTGACACGCAACGTATTTTTGACGAACCGCGCCATCCGTATACCGCCGCGCTGCTGTCAGCCAACCCGACCACGGATGCCGATGCTGCCGAACAGCGCATCCGGCTGGAGGGCGAAGTGCCAAGCTTGTTGGACCGCCCGTCGGGGTGTGAATTCCATGGCCGGTGCCCCTTTGTACGCGACAAATGCCGCGAGGTCGTCCCCGAGGTATCGACGACCCAGGCGGGGCGCCGCTTTACCTGCCATTTTCCCTTGGGTCCAGACGGCGCCCCCACCGGATAAAAAAGGAGGTCACTTTGACCGGATTGACCGACGCCATGTGGGCGGCGATTGCCCCAGCTATGCCTTGGAACCTGCGCAACAGCTTTACAAACCTGCGGATTGACCCGCATTGGTTTCCCGATGCGCGCGGGTTCTGGTATCGGCGTGAAACGGGTGCGGATATTGCGTTTATGTTGGTTGATGCCGAAACCGGCAAAACGCGCGTCGCTTTCGATACCGCCGCCTTGCGTCGCGCGCTGTCTGCAGTGACGACTGACCCTGATACCGCTTTGGCACGGGTCGAGCTGTTGGACCGTGACGGGCTGATCGGGCTGGACGGACGGGCCTATGACTTTGACGGACAGGGGCTTGTCTTGCGCGACCTGCCGCGCGTGTCGGGGGATGTTCCGACCTCTCCCGATGGGATGCGGGCGTTGTTCCGGCGTGCCGGCGATTTGTGGGTGCGCGACGTGGCGACGGGCATCGAGCGTCGGCTGACCCACAGCGCCGAACCGCATTTTGAATGGGCCAAATCGCCTGATCAGAACCTTGAAACCATACGGATCGCGCGGCTTGGGATCACGCTACCGCCGATTGCCCAATGGGCGCCGGATGGGCGGCATGTTCTGACCTATCAACTGGACGAACGCGCGGTGCGGTCTTTGCCGATGGTGCAGAACGTCCCCGATGATGGCAGCCGCCGCCCCGTGTTGCACGACCTGCGCATCGCGTTTACCGGCGATGCCGAGGTGCCGATGGCGCATCAGGCGGTGATCGACACCGAGACAGGCACCATTGTGCGCCAACAGGGCGGGCCGGTTCACGTGACCGAAACCAGCCTGATCGAACGAGCTGAAACGTGGTGGAGCGCCGACAGTGCCCGTGTTTTCTTCGTCGACCATGACCGGTATGAAAAGCGGATCGCGCTGGTGGAAATGGACCGCGCCACCGGTGCCACCCGCGAGATCATCACCGAAACCTCGGACCATTTTGTGGATGTGAACATGGAATACGGGCGGCGTCCGAATATCCATATCCTCGACCGCACCGATGAAGCGATCTGGTTCTCGCAACGCGATGGATGGGCGCATCTTTATCTGATCGACTTGCACGATGGCACGATCAAGGCGCAGATCACGCAGGGCGATTGGGTCGTGCGCGATCTTCTGGCGGTGGACGAGGTGAACCGCCAGGTGTTTTTCCTGACGGGCGGAATTGCCGAGAACGCGACGCCTTATCAACGCAGCCTGTGCCGTGCCGATCTGGATGGTGGTGGCGTGACGGTTTTGACGCCTGATGCTGGCGATAATGATGTGGCGATGCAGGGTGTTGGCTGGGCCGATCTGGTCGCGCGGGCAGGCATGTTGGGGCCGCTGCCTTCGGCCCTGTCGCCTGATTGTGCGTATTTCGTGCATACCTTTGCCCCCAAGGACAGCCTGCCGGTGTCGCAATTGCGGCGGCGGGACGGAAGCTGTGTGGCCGATCTGGACGCGGCACAAAGCACCGCGAATGATCTGATCTGGCCCACCACGTTCAGCACGACGGCGGCGGATGGCAAGACCGAGATTTTCGCGCAAGTGTGGTTGCCCGAAGGTGATCACGCCCCCGCCTCGGTCCCGTTGGTCGAGATGATATATCCCGGCCCGCAATGTATCGAACAAACGCTGTCACCCTTTCCCGCAGATGCGTCCGAGTTCTTCAAGGTCGCGCTTGCCGGTGCATTGGTGCGTCTTGGCATGGGCGTTGTGATTTTGGACGGGCGCGGAACGCCGTTTCGCGAAAAGGCGCTGCATGATCTTTGTCACGGGGCGCTGGATAATCCGGGGCATCTGGACGATCACGCTAAGGCGTTAACTGATCTTTGCGCGGCGCATCCCGAAATTGACCCGGCGCGGGTGGCGATCATGGGCCATTCGGCGGGCGGACATGCGGCGGCGCGGGCGGTTCTGGATTACCCCGATGTGTGGTGCGCGGCAATCGCGACGGCGGGCAGCCATGACCCGCGGCTTTACAACAGTTGTTGGCCGGAAAAATGGCAGGGGCGGCTGGTGCAACACGATGATGGCAGCACGAATTACGATGCCGCCGATAATGCCAGCCGGGCCAAGGGGCTGCGCGGTGCGCTGTTGCTGGGGCATGGCGACCTGGACGACAACGTGCATCCGGCGCAGACGCAAAAATTGGCTGCCGCGCTGATCGCCGCCGGAAAGTCGTTCGAGATGCTGATTACTCCGAACGACGATCATTTTACGTTCCCCAGAAACCCCTATGTGGTGCGGCGGCAGATCGACTTTCTGCTGCGCCATCTTCGCCCGGCGGCGGGGGAATAACGCCCCCGGCGCCGGACTGATGCCGGGTCAGATCAGGTTGCGGGGGACGGTCTTGTGCCAAGTGCGTTTGCGCAGTTCTTCCCCGTTTTCCAAGACACGCAACATGCCGTCGTAATGGAACTCGGTCTCGGTCGAGGTCAGTTCCAGCCGCGTTTCAGTGCGGATGTTCCAGCCGTCGCGGATGGTGTCATAGCTTTGGTCGATGATCGACCGGGCCGACAGGGGGTCATCGTCACGGATGCGAAGCTCGCGCCGCAGGGAATGGGCGATCTGTGTGCCGATGTCGTCAAAGCGCAGGACGCCTTCGCCGAACACCCCACCGACGCCATCGGTGATATAGACCGTTTCGCCCGTCAGGTGGTCTTGCATACTGGTGCGCGAGACCGAGCCGGGATCGACCTGAGTGATGGGCGTGAGCGGCCCATGTGCCGGGTCGGGGAAGGTCATTTCGTGCACGTCACCGCCTGCGCGGCGGGGCAGGGACAGGCAAGCATCGTCCAGCCCAAACGACAGGGTCGCCGCATAGGGCGCGGGCCAGATGATCGGCCAATAGGCGGTGCCGACCGACACTCGGATCTTGTGCCCCTTGGCGAACCGGTGGCCGCACATGTTCAGCGCGACACGGACCTTGGTGGGCGTGCCGGGTTCCAGCGCTTCGGGGTGTTCGTGCCCGTCGCGGTGGGTCAGGTTCAGAACCTGATAGCTGACGCGCAAGACCTCTCCGCTTGGCAGAACGTCACACAGGCGCACGACGATTTGCGCCACCGGACTGTCTGATGTCAGGGTCAGGTCAAGATGGGGGCGGCCCAAGACCTCGACCTCTTCTGTCAGGGTGTCGGTGTCGAAATTCAGCGATCCGCCATCGTCAAGGCGTTGATCCGTGGGCATTTCGCCCGGCACGCCGGCAGACATCCATTCACCCGCCGCCTTGCCGTGGCTTTGCGGCGAGCGGATCGACACCTCGCCGGTGCCGGGTGCGTCTGCAAGCCCCGATTTGGTCAGCCAAAGGGGCAGAGGTTTGACCTCGTCTGATGGCCATTCCGCCTCGCCGACCCAATGGCCGGGCTGCATGGGGCGGCTGCCGTCGGGCAGGAGCGCGTCGTTCACATAGGCGCGCAGTTTGGGTTCGTTCATCACACCGGTGTCGATGCCCTTGAGCCATTGATCCCACCAGCGCACGGCCTCTTGCAGCCAGCCGATCGCGGGGCCGGGCACGCCGTCATGGGGATAGACATGGCCCCACGGCCCGATGACGCCGCGACAGGGGACCGAGAGGTTTTCCAGCATACGCGGGACGGAATTGGTATAGCTGTCCGCCCAGCCCCCGAAGGCCAGAACGGGGCAGGTGATGTCTGAATAATCCTCTTGCACCGAGCCGTGCTTCCAATAGTCGTCATAGCGTTGATGTTCGGCCCAGAGCGCGGGGAAGAAGGGCAGGTCGTCGATACGTTTCAGCCAATCCTCGCGCCAGCGGTCGCCAACGATTTCTGGGTCCAGCGGGCGGGCCTGGTAGGCTTGCATGATCGACCCCCACCACTGGTTGTCGTTCAAAAGGCAGCCGCCCATGAAGTGAATATCGTCGCGGAACCGATCATCGGTGAAATAGACCGGGATCACGGCTTTAAGTTCGGGCGGCCTGCGGGCGGCGATTTGCAGGCAATTGAAGCCGCCCCAGCTTTTGCCCATCATGCCGATATCGCCGGTGCACCAGTCCTGCGCGGCGATCCATGTCAGCACCTCTAGCGCGTCGTCTTGTTCTTGCGGCAGGTATTCGTCGGCCATGTGACCGTCGGAATCGCCCGACCCGCGCATATCGACCCGCACCGAGGCATAGCCATGTTCGGCAAAATAGCCGTGCATCGGTTCATCGCGCACGCGGGTGCCATCGCGTTTGCGATAGGGAATGTATTCCAGAACCGCCGGAACGGGCGCGTCACGTGCCCCGTCAGGCAGCCAGATGCGCGCGCCAACGCGGCACCCATCTGACAGGGTGATCCAGACTTGCTCCAATACTTCGGTGGCCATGGTGTGCGCCTTTCGTTGCTTGCGGTATCGTTTTGGCCATTGTGTTGCACGTGTGGGGTATTGTCGACCAAAGGCCTTTCAAATTTCATGGCCAGTGATCGGGTATTTCTTGTTGACCTCTGGCGTCATGCGTGGGGTGGCGCGTGCCTAGCGGCAATGGGGATTTTCAGAAGCCGCCCCGCATTTTCAAAGTTATTTTGATAATCCTTCAGGGACATTAGGCGCAGATTATTCGGTGTATTCGTTTCATCATGGGGCGGACAAACGACATAACCCTTTGCAAAGGCCCCGGTATGACAAAATCAAGCTATTACGCACCGCAGGGGGGATTGCCCCCTCAGACCCAGCTTTTGACAGATCGGGCGATGTTCACGGAAGCTTATGCGGTTATTCCGAAGGGGACCTATAGCGATATCGTGACCAGCCTTCTGCCGTTCTGGGACGACGCACGGTTCTGGGTGCTGTCGCGGCCCCTGTCAGGCTTTGCCGAGACGTTTTCGCAATACATTGCCGAGGTGCTGCCGGGCGGCGGCAGTGATCGGCCCGAAACCGAGGCGGGCGTCGAGGCTGTGTTGTTCGTCGTCGAAGGCGGCATGACCCTGACCATTGATGGCACGGCGCATGAGATGGACGAGGGCGGATTCGCGTTTTTGCCGCCGCAGTCCAAGTGGAGCCTGCGCAACAACGGGTCTGCGACGGTTCGTTTTCACTGGATTCGCAAGCAGTATCAGGCGGTTGATGGGCTGGATGCGCCCGAGGCGTTTGTGACGAATGAAAACGATGTTACGCCGACGCCGATGCCCGACACGGACGGGGCATGGGCAACCAGCCGCTTCGTTGATCCGAACGACCTGCGCCATGATATGCATGTGACCATTGTTACGTTCCAGCCGGGCGGCGTCATTCCCTTTGCAGAGACTCATGTGATGGAGCACGGGCTTTACGTCTTGGAAGGCAAGGCGGTTTACCGTCTGAACCAAGATTGGGTCGAGGTCGAGGCGGGCGACTATATGTGGCTGCGCGCGTTCTGCCCGCAGGCGTGTTATGCTGGCGGGCCGGGTCCGTTCCGTTACCTGCTTTACAAGGACGTGAACCGGCACATGACCTTGAACGCCGCGAAGATTTAGGACGACCCAAGGCCGCGTGACACACGCGCTGCCGCATCCGCGACCAGCGTCCCGATCCGGTCGACCGCGCTTTCGGGAATGCGTTGGGTCGGGCCGGAAATCGAAATGCCCGCGATGGCTTCGCCATAGATGTCTTTGATCGGGGCGGCAATGCAGCGCATTCCCTCGGCCTTTTCCTCGTCATCAAACGCCCACCCTTTTTCGCGGATGCCGATAAGTTCGTCCTTCAAGGCAAGGGGTTGGGTGATCGTCTTGTCGGTGAACCCGGTCAGTTCGGCGCTGCGAAAATACTGGCTTGTGCGGTGGTCGGAATAACAACTCAAAAGCGCCTTGCCGATGCCGGATGCGTGCATCGGTGACAAGGTGCCGGGGGGGAAGAAGGCGCGGATGGACTCGTTTGTTTCAACCTGGCTGATGAACATGACCTCGCCATTACGTTCGATGCCAAGGTTCGAGGTCTCTCCGGTCGCCTCCATCAATTCGCGCATGACGGGGCGGCTGCGTTCGACGATACTGCTGCGGCGCAGGAAGGCGGACCCCATGCGAAACGCCGCGGACCCGATATGCCAGGCCTGCGTTTGCTGATCAATCTCGACAATTTCGCGGGCGTGCAGGGTCGCCAGAACCCGGTGCATCGTGGCGGGTGACTGGTCCAGTCGCGTGGCCAGTTGCGACAGTGTCATGCCGTTGGCATGGGCCAACGCGTCCAGCACATCCAGTGCACGATCAACAGCCAGAATGGTTGGCTGCGTATCCTTGCCCTGAAACTTCTTGGGGCGCCCCATGCGCCGTTGTGTCGGTTCCATTTTCTTTTCCTGCCAGCGTAACAAAAAAGACCTTCAGTAAAAATTTGAAAGTAGTATTTCACGAGTGAAAAAGTCAAACAACTGAAACAAAATGATAATATCATCATTTAGCCCAAAATGAAACACTTTTTCAAAAATATATCCGCCGATGGGCCAGATCGTTAATGTGTGTAGAAACCGCCAATAGGAGGGCAGAATCATGAGCTTCCAGAACCCCGTTTTCATTCCCGGTCCGACCAACATGCCCGAAAGCCTGCGCAAGGCTGTCGACATGCCGACCTTGGACCACCGTTCGCCTTTGTTTGGACAAATCTTGCATCCGGCACTGGACGGCGTGAAGAAGGTTTTGAAAAGTGAAACGGCCAAGATTTTCATCTTCCCCTCGACCGGGACGGGTGGTTGGGAGACCGCGCTGACCAACACGCTTTCCGTTGGTGACAAGGTTCTGGCGGCCCGCAACGGCATGTTCAGCCACCGCTGGATTGATATGTGCCAGCGTCACGGTCTGGACGTGCAGATCGTGGAAACCCCTTGGGGGGCCGGTCTGCCTGCCGATAAATACGAAGAGATCCTGAAAGCCGACACCAACCACGAGATCAAGGTTGTGCTGGCCACGCATAACGAAACCGCAACCGGTGTTCGGTCGAACATTGCGGCCGTGCGCAAGGCGCTGGACGCCGCAGGCCACCCGGCGATGTTGTTCGTCGATGGCGTCAGCTCGATCGCGTCGATGGATTTCCGCATGGACGAATGGGGCGTTGATATCGCTGTCACCGGATCGCAGAAGGGCTTTATGCTGCCCGCCGGTCTTGCCATCGTCGGCTTCTCGCCGAAAGCCATGGCAGCGCTGGAAACCGCGACCCTGCCGCGCACTTTCTTTGACGTGCGTGACATGGGCAATGGCTATGCGAACAATGCCTATCCTTATA
Source organism: Aliiroseovarius sediminis (assembly GCF_022678485.1). Lineage (GTDB taxonomy): Bacteria > Pseudomonadota > Alphaproteobacteria > Rhodobacterales > Rhodobacteraceae > Aliiroseovarius > Aliiroseovarius sediminis. The sequence continues at coordinate 66,205 of NZ_JALBYP010000022.1, read as the reverse complement.
CGCCTGCTGTCGGTTTGCTGAACGGCTTGAATGAATCTGTTAAGATGCTGCTGGATGAAGGTTTGGAAAATGTCTTTACCCGCCATCACCGTATTGCCGAGGGTGTGCGTCAGGCCGTGAACGCTTGGGGGCTTGAGTTGTGCGCCGTGTCGAAAGACGTGCAATCGGATACGGTCAGCGCGATCCGCACGCCCGAAGGCTTCAACGCCACCGATATCGTCACCCATGCCGCCGACAAATACGGCGTCGCCTTCGGTGTCGGACTGGGCGAGGTCGCGGGCAAAGTGTTCCGTATCGGTCATCTGGGCAGCCTGACCGATGTCATGACGCTGTCGGGCATTGCGACCGCTGAAATGGTGATGGTCGATCTGGGGCTGGATATCAAACTGGGGTCCGGTGTTGCCGCGGCGCAGGAATATTATCGTAACAACGCTGTTTAATCGGGAAGGGTGCTGAGATCATGTATATTCCGACCTATGAAGACATGCTTGAGGCGCATGAGCGGATCAAACCGCATATCCGCCGCACCCCGATCCGCACCTCGGATTACCTGAACGAGTTGACCGGCGCTGAGCTGTTTTTCAAATGCGAGAACTTTCAAGAGCCGGGCGCGTTCAAGGTGCGCGGTGCTTCGAACGCGGTGTTCGGGTTGGATGAGGAGCAGGCCAAGAAGGGTGTCGCGACGCATTCCAGCGGCAACCATGCGTCGTGCCTGAGCTATGCGGCCATGTTGCGCGGTATTCCGTGCAACGTGGTCATGCCGCACACAGCACCGCAGGCCAAGAAGGACACCGTGCGTCGCTATGGGGGCAAGATCACTGAATGCGAGCCGTCGACCACATCGCGCGAAGAGACATTCGCCAAGGTGCAGGCCGAAACCGGTGGCGATTTCGTGCATCCCTATAATGACCCGCGGGTGATTGCGGGGCAGGGGACGTGTTCGAAAGAACTGATCGAACAGGTGGATGGGCTGGACTATGTGGTGGCCCCCATCGGTGGCGGCGGCATGATTTCGGGCACTTGCCTGACCGTGTCAAACCTTGCGCCGGAAACCAAGATCATCGCGGCAGAGCCCGAGCAGGCGGACGATGCTTGCCGCAGCTTCAAGGCGGGGCATATCATTGCCGACGACGCGCCCAAGACCATCGCTGATGGTCTTTTGGTGCCGCTTAAGGATCTGACGTGGCATTTCGTGTCGAACCACGTGTCCGACATCTATACTGCGTCCGACCCCGAGATCATCGAGGCAATGAAAATCACCTGGAAGCACCTGCGTATCGTGATGGAGCCATCCTCCGCCGTGCCTCTGGCCGCAATCCTGAAAAACCCCGACACGTTCAAAGGCAAGCGCGTCGGCATCATCATCACTGGCGGCAATGTCGATCTGGACAAACTGCCGTGGCTGAACACCTGATTGGGAGACTGAACAATGAATGCACCGACTGATTTTTCGAAGCTTGAGGTGGGGTTCGACGTGCCCGCCGTGCCCGGCATGGACGAAGCGGACATCCAGACGCCGTGTCTGATCCTGGATCTTGATGCGCTTGAGCGTAACGTCAAGAAAATGGGTGACTATGCCAAAGCGCACGGGATGCGCCACCGCGCGCACGGCAAAATGCACAAATCCGTGGACGTTCTGAAGCTGCAGATGGAACTGGGCGGCGCGGTTGGCGTCTGCTGTCAGAAAGTGTCGGAAGCCGAGGTGTTCGCCCGCGCCGGGATCAAGGAAATTCTGGTCTCGAACCAGGTCCGCGACCCGGCCAAGATCGACCGTCTGGCGCAAATGCCCAAGGTCAGCGGCGGCGAAGTGATCGTTTGTGTCGATGACGTCGCGAACGTCGCCGACCTGTCGGAAGCCGCGAAAAAGCACGGCACCGACCTTGGCGTGTTCATCGAAATCGACTGCGGCGCGGGCCGTTGCGGTGTGACCACGACTGATGCGGTTGTCGAGATCGGCAAAGCCGTGCGCGACGCCGACAACCTGACCTTCCGCGGCATTCAGGCCTATCAGGGCGCGATGCAGCACATGGACAGCTTCGAGGACCGCGAGGCCAAGCTTCAAGCGGCAATTGATCAGGTCACGGATGCGATCGAAGGTCTGAAAGGCGAAGGGATCGAATGTGATCTGGTCTCGGGTGGCGGCACAGGGTCGTATTATTTCGAAGCCAATTCAGGCGTGTATAACGAGCTTCAGTGCGGGTCATACGCCTTCATGGATGCCGATTACGGGCGTATTCTGGACAAGGACGGCAACCGCATCGACGCGGGCGAGTGGGAAAACGCGTTTTTCATTCTGACCTCGGTGATGAGCCACGCCAAGAAAGACAAGGCCATCGTCGATGCGGGCCTGAAGGCGCAGTCGGTCGATAGCGGCCTGCCGTTTATCTATGGCCGTGACGATGTGGAATACATCAAATGCTCGGACGAACACGGCGTCGTGGCCGATCCGAAAGGTGTGTTGAAGGTGAACGACAAGCTGAAGCTGGTGCCGGGCCACTGCGACCCGACCGCGAACGTGCATGATTGGTATGTGGGCGTGCGGGGCGGCAAGGTTGAAACCGTTTGGCCGGTGTCGGCGCGCGGCAAGGCTTACTAAGCCGACTTTAAGAAACTGGTGGGGCGTCGGTCCCATCAATTTTCAAAGGATAGAACCATATGTTTATCGTCCCCGAGAAAGAAATCGCCGCCCTTGTGACGCGCAAAGACAACTTTGACGCGGTTGAACAGGTGTTCGCGTCCATGGCCAAGCGCTCGGCCTATAACTTCCCGGTGATCCGCGAAGCGATTGGTCATGCCGATGCGCTTTACGGGTTCAAATCCGGGTTTGATCGCGCGGCGCTGAACCTTGGTCTGAAATCGGGCGGTTACTGGCCCGGCAATGCCGACAAGGGCCTGACCAACCACCAATCGACCGTGTTTCTGTTTGATGCCGACACCGGCAAATGCCGCGCGGTCGTTGGGGGTAATCTGTTGACCGCCCTGCGCACGGCTGCCGCCGCCGCCGTTTCGGTCGCGCATCTGGCGCGCAAGGACAGCAAGGTTCTGGGCATGATCGGCGCAGGACACCAAGCCCCGTTCCAGCTGCAAGCCGTGGCGGAACAGCGTGATTTCGAGAAAGTTGTCGCGTGGAACCGGACGCCCGAGAAACTCGCCTCGCTTGAGAAAGTCGCGGGCGAGCTGGGTCTGCCGTTTGAGAGCGTCAGCCTTGATGAACTGGGCGCGCAGGCGGATGTGATCGTGACGATCGTGTCCAGCCAAGCGGCGATCCTGAAGGATGCGCAAGTCAAACCCGGCACGCATATCGCCTGCATGGGCACCGACACAAAAGGCAAGCAAGAGGTCGAGGCCGCCTTGGTCGCGCGCGCAACCGTGTTCACCGACGAAATCGCGCAGTCGATCAGCATTGGCGAAGGCCAGCACGCGATTGCCGATGGATCGCTGAAACAGGCAGACATCGCCGAGATTGGAGCCGTGATCAACGGCGACCATCCGGGTCGCAGTTCGGACGCTGAAGTGACGCTGTTCGACGGCACTGGTGTTGGTCTGCAAGACCTCGCGGTTGCATCCAAGGTTGTCGATCTGGCCATCGAAAAGGGTATCGCGATCGAGGTTGATTTCTAAGTATTTTTCAAGGTCGCCGGGCAGTCGGCGACGTTTATTGGATCTCTGGGCAACATGATCCAAGCGTTTGTGGTTAGTATCGGCATGATAACACGTGGCGCAAACCCACAACATGCTGAACGCGGTGCCCTGACGGCCCGCACCTTGGAGGAGGAACAGACTATGGCACTGGACAACAAAAGCGGCGACAAGCGTCAAGAAGCTCTGGACTATCACGAGTTTCCGAAGCCCGGAAAACTGGAAATCCGGGCGACCAAGCCAATGGCCACCGGGCGCGATCTGTCAAACGCTTACAGCCCCGGCGTGGCCGAGGCTTGTCTTGAGATCGAAAAGAACCCCGCTGATGCGGCGCGCTATACCTCGAAGGGCAATCTGGTTGCCGTAATCTCGAACGGGACGGCGGTTCTGGGGTTGGGCGATATCGGCGCGCAGGCCTCCAAGCCCGTGATGGAAGGCAAGGCGGTTCTGTTCAAGAAATTCGCCGGGATCGACTGTTTTGACATCGAGGTGGACGAGACCGACCCCGAAAAGCTGGCCGAGATCGTCGCCAAGCTGGAACCCACATTCGGCGCGGTGAACCTTGAGGATATCAAAGCCCCCGACTGCTTTCTGGTCGAGGAACTGTGCAAGCAGAAAATGAACATTCCGGTGTTTCACGACGACCAGCACGGCACGGCGATCGTGGCGTCTGCTGCGGCTTATAACGCGTTGATCGTTGCGGAAAAGAAGGCCGAAGATATCAAGGTTGTCGCGTTGGGCGCTGGTGCTGCCGGCATTGCGTGTCTGAAAATGCTGATGGTGATGGGCGTCAAGAAAGAGCATATCACCATGCTGGACAGCAAGGGCGTTGTCCACACGGGCCGCACCGATCTGAACCCGCAGAAACAGGAATTTGCGCGCGATACCGATATGCGCAACACCGATGATGCGATGGTCGGTGCGGACCTGTTCCTTGGTGTCTCTGGGCCGGGTCTTCTGACCAAGGACATGGTCAAGAAGATGGCGGATGACCCGATCATTTTCGCGCTGGCGAACCCGACGCCAGAGATCATGCCCGAGGACGCACGCGAGGTTGCGCCCGGCGCGCTGATCGCAACGGGGCGATCCGATTATGCCAACCAGGTCAATAACGTCCTGTGTTTTCCGTTCATCTTCCGTGGTGCGCTGGACAGCGGCGCGACCGAGATCAATGACGAGATGAAGCTGGCCTGCGTCGAAGCGATTGCGGGGCTGGCGCGTGAAACCACCTCGGCCGAAGTGGGCGAGGCGTATCGCGGCGAGCGTTTGACCTTTGGGCCAGAGTATCTGATCCCCAAGCCCTTCGATCCGCGGCTGCTGCCGACAATTGCGACCGCGGTGGCGCGGGCGGCTGTCGAATCCGGCGTTGCGACGCGCAAAATTGACCTTGAGGAATATGCAATCAGCCTTCAGGGCGAGGTGTTCCGGTCCTATACGATCATGCGCCGCGTGTTTGACGCCGCACGGGCCTCCAAGCGCCGGATTGTTTTTTCCGAAGGTGAAGACGAACGTGTGCTGCGCGCCGCCCAGTCGATGGTCGAAGATGGCGTGGACACGCCGATCCTGATCGGTCGGCCAGAGGTCGTCGAGGCACGGTTGGAGCGGGAGGGCTTGAAGATCAAGCCCGGCAAAGATTTCGAACTGGTGAACCCGGAAAGTGACCAGCGCTATCGCGATTATTGGGAGACCTATCACGCGGTTCTGGCGCGCAAGGGTGTCACACCCGACTTGGCCAAGGCGGTCATGCGCACCAACACGACGGCCATTGCGGCCGTGATGGTGCGGCGCGGCGAGGCTGACAGCATGGTGTGCGGCACGTTCGGTGAATTTCGCTGGCACCTGAACTATGCCACGAACCTGCTGGCCGAAGACGAACTGCACCCGGTTGGTGCGCTGTCCTTGGTTATCATGGATCAAGGCCCGCTGTTCATCGCGGATACTCATGTGAACATTACACCTGATGCGCAGCAACTTTCGGAAATCGTCGTTGCCGCCGCGCGCCACGTGCGCCGGTTCGGTGTCGAGCCGCGGATCGCGATGTGCTCGGGTTCGCAATTTGGCAATCTGGACAGCGCGTCAGGTCGTGTGATGCGCGGGGCGCTGGATATCCTGGACGCGCAAGGTCTGGATTTCGAGTACGAGGGCGAGATGCACACCGATGCCGCCCTTGACCCCGATCTGCGCGAGCGACTGTTCCCTGGTGGGCGGCTGACGGGCAAGGCGAACGTGTTGGTATATGCAAACACCGATGCCGCAGGCGCCACACGCAACATTCTGAAATCCGTCGCCGGCGGGCTGGAGGTTGGTCCCGTCCTGATGGGGATGGGCAACCGGGTACACATCGTCACGCCCTCGATCACTGTGCGTGGGTTGTTGAATACCGCCGCGTTGGCGGGCTCGGCGGTGTCAAGCTACGGCTGAAAACAAACCGGGGTGCCGAATGGGCGTAGGGTCGGCGCGGCTCCCCGGACTTGAAACAAATTTGGAGGAGGAAGACCCAAATGACAACAATAACCACCGACGTGGACCCGGTTGACGAAAAACTGCCGCCCGCAAAATTATTTACCCTTGGATTACAACACGTTCTGGTAATGTATGCCGGTGCTATCGCGGTGCCGCTGATCGTCGGGCGCGTGCTGAAATTGAACCCTGAACAGGTGGCGTTCCTGATTTCGGCTGACCTGTTTGTTTGCGGTGTCGTGACGATCATTCAGTCGATGGGTGCGTCCAAATGGTTTGGCATCAAGATGCCGGTCATGATGGGTGTGACCTTTGCTTCGGTCGGGCCGATGGTGTCGATCGCGGTGGCAAATCCCGGCGTGGATGGCGCGCGTATGATCTTTGGCGCCATTATCGGCGCAGGCATTATCGCGATGCTGATCGCGCCACTTGTCAGCCGAATGTTGCGGTTCTTTCCGCCCGTCGTCACGGGCACGATCATTCTGGTGATCGGTGTCACCTTGATGCGCGTCGGGATCAATTGGATCTTCGGCCTGCCGGTTGGCCCCACAGCGCCCGCGATCGTTGATCCGACCCATACGGCGTGGCTTGAGGAAGTGCGTGGTATGCTGGCAAGCGGTGCCATCCCGGCAGTGCCAGACGGTTTGACCGTGGCGCCGACGGTGGACAACCCGCAATATGCAACGCCGCAGAACATGATGATTTCCGGCCTTGTGCTGCTGACGATCATCGTTGTGATGAAATACGCAACGGGCTTTCTTGCCAATATCTCGGTCCTGTTGGGGATTATCGTGGGCGCGGTCTTTGCGGCCTCGATCGGGATGATGCATTTCGACACGGTCGGTCATGCCAAGTGGTTTGCCCTGATCACGCCATTCCGCTTTGGCCTGCCGATTTTCGACCCGATCATGATCCTGACCATGACGCTTGTCATGATCGTGGTGATGATTGAATCGACTGGCATGTTCCTGGCCTTGGGCGAGATGTGCAACCGGAAGATCGAGCGTCCGTCGCTGTCGGCCGGTCTGCGCACCGATGGTCTGGGCACGCTGATCGGTGGGATGTTCAACACCTTCCCCTATACCTCGTTCAGTCAAAACGTTGGCCTTGTCGGTGTGACGGGTATCCGAAGCCGGTATGTCTGTGTGGCTGGTGGTGCGATCATGATCGTGCTGGGTCTGGTGCCCAAGATGGGCGCCTTGGTTGAGGCCCTGCCGGTCGCCGTTCTGGGCGGTGCCGGTCTGGTGATGTTCGGAATGGTGGCCGCGACGGGTGTTCGTATTCTGGGTGGCGTTGACTTCAAGACCAACCGTAACAACGGTCTGATCGTCGCTATTTCGCTTGGTATGGGCATGATCCCCTTGATCGCGCCGAAGTTTACCATGTGGCTTCCGCACTCGATCGAGCCGCTGATCCACTCGGGTATCCTGCTGGCAGCGATTGCGTCGGTCGTGCTGAACATCGTGCTGAACGGCACCAAGGAGATCACGGAAGATGAGATGGTCGAGGCTGCGAAACAGTCCGATGGCGGTCACTGATCTGCGGATCTGACAGCTTTTGAAAACCGGGGAAGGGGCGTTTGTCCCTTCCCTTTCTCGTTTAAGAAGGGCGCGTGCATGTTGCTGGGGATCACGTTGTTATATGTCGGCGCTGTACTGGTTTTGAACAGCATCTGGCTGGCCGGTCGGATTGAAGATCGCGAGATCATCGTGATCAACGTGGCGGTTGCCGCGATTTCGACCTCGGTCGCTTTAGGGCTGACTGTGGGGGCTGTGGACCAAGAAGGGGTGCGCAACGCGGCGATGACACTGTTGTTTGCGATCACCTATGGGTGGGTGGCCTATAACCGCGCGACGGGTTGCGACGGGCGGGGGCTGGGCTGGTTCAGCCTGTTCGTCGCGATCACGGTTCTGCCGATGGCGTTCGTTGCCGTGTCACCGTCCCTTTGGGGGGTGTGGATGGCGGCAAGCTGGGCGGCGTGGTCGACGCTGTGGTTCATTTACTTCTTGGAGCTGGGGCTGGGCTGGCACATTCGCAAGCTGACGGTCGCGGCAACGTTCGCCACTGGCGTTCTGACCGGCTGGCTGCCGGGGCTTTTGTATCTGCACGGGGTGATGCCGTGACAGGTCAGCCTGCAAGGAAGCGATAGAAAAACACCGCGCTCATCGAGAAGCCGATGATGGCGATGATCAGGCGCAGCATTGGCACCGGGATGGCGCGGGCGACAGGGGCGCCGGTGTATCCGCCAATGGTGGATGCGACCATCATCACCAGCGCCTGCGGCCATGCCACCAGCCCCGCCAGCGCAAAAATCGCGACCGAGATGGCGGAGAGCGCGAAGGACAACCCGTTTTTCAGCCCGTTCATCTGGTGGATGTTGGACATGCCCCACAGCGAAAACAGCGCCAGCAGAACGATGCCAAGCCCACCGTTGAAATAACCGCCATAAATGCTGATTAAGAACAGCCCGACCGCGCCATAGGGGGTGACGGAGCGGCTGTGCTTGGCGCTCCATTCCCGCAAGCGGTTGCCAAACAGGAAGACCAGAGTGGCGGCGAGCAGCAGAAATGGCACCACGGCAGAGAATGCCTTGTCGGACGAGATCAACAGTAGCCCCGCGCCCACCACTCCGCCAGCCAGCGTGACCACGGTCAATTTGACCATCAGCTTGCGATCAAAGCTGCGCAATTCCGGCAGGAATCCCAACGCGCCGCCCAGATAACCGGGGAATACCGCCACGGCGCTGGTGGCGTTTGCCGCGACCACTGGCACACCGGTAAAGACCAGTGCGGGCAGGGTCAGGAAAGTGCCGCCCCCTGCAATCGTGTTCAAAACGCCCGCTGCATAGGCGGCGATGGCCAGGATGATGAAGTCTTGCATGAAAGGTGCTCGTGTTTCGGTCCCTTGGTTCCTAGGGCGCAGCGCGCGGCCCTGCAACATAGAAAAAGGCGCGCCACGACGGGCGCGCCTTGGGTGCTTGGTTGGCCCGATCTGGGCCGTGGGTCACGTCTTGCGTTTCTTCGGCGGCATCAGGTCGGTGATGGTGCCTTCGAACATCTCGGCGGCGAAGTTCACTGTTTCTGACAGGGTCGGGTGCGGGTGGATGGTGTGACCCAGATCGACCGCATCGGCGCCCATTTCGATCGCCAGTGCAACCTCGGCGATCAGATCGCCTGCGTTGGGGCCGACGATGCCGGCGCCGATCACGCGATCATCCTCTTCATCGAAGAGCAGTTTGGTGATGCCCTCAGACCGCGCAAGGCTTAGCGCCCGGCCAGAGGCTGCCCAAGGGAAGCTGCCCTTGCCGACCTTGATACCCTGCGCTTTGGCTTCGGTTTCCGTCAGGCCAACCCATGCGACCTCGGGGTCGGTATAGGCGACGGACGGGATAACGCGGGCGTCAAAGAAGCGCTTTTGACCGGCGGCAACTTCGGCTGCCACTTTGCCTTCATGCACTGCTTTGTGCGCCAGCATCGGCTGGCCGACGACATCGCCGATGGCGAAGATGTGCGAAACGCCGGTGCGCTGCTGGTTGTCGACGTGGATGAAGCCACGGTCGTCCACGGCAACGCCTGCTTTTTCGGCGTCGACCATATGGCCGTTGGGTTTGCGCCCGACCGCGACCAACACCTTGTCGAACGTGTCGGTTTTCTCGCCGTCCGGGCCTTCCATCGTGACCTTCAAGCCCTTCTTCTGCGCCTCGACCGCAGTGACTTTCGTCTTGGTCAAGATCGCTTCATAGCGACCCTCGATCCGCTTGTGCAGCGGCTTCACGATGTCCTTGTCGGCACCGGGAATGATCTGGTCCATAAACTCGACAATCGTGACTTTTGACCCGAGTGCGTCATAGACCGTGGCCATTTCCAGCCCGATGATCCCACCGCCCAGAACCAGAAGGCGCTTGGGAATATCCTCAAGCTCCAACGCGCCCGTGCTGTCGATCACGCGCTGGTCGTCATGGGGGATGAAGGGCAGGGTGACGGGTTCGGAGCCTGCGGCGATGACACATTGATCAAAGCTGACTTTGGTCAGGCCGTCATCGGTCTGCACCTCGATCATGTTCGGGCCAGAGAAGCGGCCATAACCGGTCACGACCTGCACCTTGCGGGCTTTCGCCAGCCCGGACAGACCGCCGGTCAGTCCGTTCACAACGGAAGATTTCCAGTCGCGCAGGTCGTCCAGCTTGATCTTGGGTTTCGAGAAGGCGATACCATGATCGCCCATTTCCTCGGCTTCGGTGATCACCTTGGCGGCGTGCAGAAGCGCTTTCGATGGGATACAGCCCACGTTCAGGCAGACACCACCAAGCGAGCTGTCTTTTTCGATCAGCACGACCTTTTTACCAAGATCTGCGGCGCGGAAAGCGGCGGTGTAGCCACCGGGGCCAGAGCCTAGCACAACCACTTCGCCATGCACGTCACCGGGGCCGGTCGCCGTGCCCGTTGCCGCAATCGCGGCAGGTGCGGGGGCAGGCGCAGCTTCTGCCGGAGCAGCCTTGGCTGGCGCATCGCCCGCATCCGCGCTGTCCAGCACCATGATGACCGATCCTTCGGACACGGTATCGCCTTCGGAGACCTTGATTTCCTTCACCACGCCAGCGGCGGGCGAGGGGACTTCCATCGTGGCCTTGTCGCTTTCCAGCTCTAACAGCGGGTCTTCGGCTTCGACCGTGTCGCCCACGGCCACCAGAATGCCGATAACCGGCACATCCGAGAAGTCGCCAATATCAGGAACTTTCACATCCATCAGATCGTCCCCCTTACAGCATCAGCCGGCGCACATCGCCGAGCAGGTGTTTCAATGTCGCCGAGAAGCGCGCGGCCAGTGCACCGTCAATGGCGCGGTGGTCATAGGACAGGCTGAGCGGCTGCATGTTGCGCGGTACGAACTCGCCCTTCTCTTTGTCCCAGACCGGGGCCATTTTCGACCGGGTCAGACCCAGAATGGCGACCTCGGGTGCATTGACGATGGGGGTGAACGACGTGCCACCAATCCCGCCCAAAGACGAGATGGTGAAGGTCGCACCAGACATGTCGTCGCCCTTCAGCTTGCCGTCGCGCGCCTTGGCGGACAACTCGCCCAGTTCTTTGGAAACCTCGATGATCCCCTTGCGGTCGGCGTCCTTGATCACCGGCACCATCAGCCCGTTTGGCGTGTCGGCAGCAAAGCCGATGTTATAGAAATCCTTGCGGATCAGCTTGTCGCCGTCAGGGTGGATCGAGGAGTTCACCTCCCAATGCTGTTTCAGCGCCGAGACGCTGGCCTTGATCACAAAAGACAGAAGCGTAACGCGATAGCCGTCAGCCTTGGCCGCTGTATCCAGTTCCTTACGATAGGCGTCCAGATCGGTGATGTCGGCTTCTTCGTTATGGGTGACATGCGGGATGTTCAGCCACGAGCGATGCAGTGCGGGGCCGGACAGTTTCTTGATGCGCGGCATCTCGACATCTTCGGTCGGGCCGAATTTCGAGAAGTCGACGGCGGGGATCGGCGGAATGCCCATGCCGCCACTGGCAGCTGCACCGCCACCCGCAGGCGCTGATTGGGTTTTCAGGAACGCGGTCACGTCCTCGCGCAGGATGCGACCCTTGCGGCCTGATCCGTTGATCTGCGCCAGATCAATGTCCAACTGGCGGGCAAAGGCACGGACCGAGGGGCTGGCATGGGCCTTGCCAAAGCCCGCATCCGTCACCGCCGCAGGGGCAGGGGTCGGGGCGGCGGCAGGTGCCGGTGCAGCGGCGGGCGCGGGGGCCGCGTCGGCTGCAGGCGCCGGGCTGTCTGCGCCCGCGCCATCACCTTCCAGCAGCAGGATCAGCGCGCCTTCAGATACATTATCGCCTTCGGACACTTTAATCTCGGCCACTTTACCGGCGGCGGGCGATGGCACTTCCAGTGTCGCCTTGTCGCTTTCCAGTTCGATAATTGGGTCTTCTTCGGCAATCACGTCGCCCACGCTGACCAGAACGGTCACAACGGGCACGTCGGAAAAATCACCGATGTCGGGAACTTTTACTTCGATCGTCATTGTATAATCTCCTGTCTGTCCGTTCACACCAAGCGCGGGTTGGGCTTGTTGCCGTCGATGTCATATTTGGAAAGCGCGTCTTGCAGCTGTTTCTTCGTAACGTTGCCGTCACGATAAAGGTCCACCATGGCGGCTGCGGCGATGTGGTTCGCGTCTACTTCAAAGAAGCGGCGCAGGTTTACGCGGCTGTCCGAGCGACCAAAGCCGTCTGTGCCCAGCACCGTATAACGCCCCGGCACGCAGGACCGGATTTGCTCGGCATAGTTTTTCATGTAATCCGTCGCCGCGATGATCGGACCCTTGGCCTTGGACAGCTGTTGGGTCACGAAGGGTTCGCGCGGCTCGGACAATGGGTTCAGCCGGTTCCAGCGGGCCGCATCCTGACAATCACGCGCCAGTTCGTTGAAGGACGTGGCCGACCAGATTTCCGCCGTGACGCCGAAATCTTCTTTCAGCATCTCGGCGGCCTTCATGGCCTGCACCAAGATCGTGCCCGACCCCATCAGGGTGACGTGTTTCTTGCCGGGCTTCTTGACCTCTTCAAGACGATACAGACCTTTGATGATCTCGTCCTCGACGCCCATTGGCATGTCGGGGTGCGAGTAGTTTTCGTTCATCAGGGTCAGATAGAAATACACGTCTTCCTGATCGATATACATCCGTTGCAGACCGTTATGCACGATCACCGCGACCTCGTATTGGAAAGTCGGATCATAGGTGATGCAGTTCGGGATGGTGCTGGCCAGAATGTGGCTGTGACCATCTTCGTGCTGCAACCCTTCGCCGTTCAGCGTGGTGCGCCCGGCGGTGCCGCCCAGCATGAAGCCACGCGCGCGGCTGTCGCCCGCCGCCCATGCCAGATCGCCGATCCGTTGGAACCCGAACATCGAATAATAGATGTAGAAGGGAACCATCGGGACGCCGTGGTTGGAGTAAGACGTCGCCGCCGCGATCCAGTCAGCCATGGCACCGGCTTCGTTGATGCCTTCCTGAAGCACCTGGCCGTTGATGGATTCCTTATAATACATCATCTGGTCGGCGTCCTCGGGGGTATAGTTCTGGCCCTCGGGGTTATAGATCCCGACGGATCGGAACAGACCCTCCATCCCGAAGGTGCGGCTTTCATCTGGCACGATCGGCACGACGTTCTTGCCGATATTCTTGTCGCGCAGAAGCGTGGTCAAGATGCGAACAAACGCCATGGTGGTCGAGATTTCACGCTCGCCCGTGCCTTTAAACTGGGCCGCGAACTTGTCCAGACCGGGGATTTCCAGCTTGGGCGTTTCGCGCCAGTCGCGCTTGGGAAAGTCGCCGCCGAGCTTCTTGCGCTGGTCCAGAAGATAGGATTTCTGCGCATTGTTCAGCTTGACGAAGGGGGCGTTCGGCAGATCCTCGTCGCTGACGGGAATGTCGAAACGGTCGCGGAAGGCGCGCAGTTGATCCTCGGCCAGTTTCTTTTGCTGGTGCGAGGTGTTCATCCCTTCGCCGCCGGTGCCCATGCCATAGCCTTTGACGGTTTTCACCAACAGGCAGGTCGGCTGACCTTTGTTGTCCGTGGCGCGTTTGAAGGCGGTATAGACCTTTTGCGGATCATGCCCGCCCCGACGCAATGCCCAGATCTGGTCATCAGTCCAATCTTCGACCAACGCTGCCGTTTCGGGGTATTTGCCGAAGAAATGCTTACGGATATAGGCGCCGTCTTTCGATTTGAATGTCTGATAGTCTCCATCGACGGTTTCATCCATCAACTGACGCAGACGCCCTGTGGTGTCTTTTTCAAGCAGCTCGTCCCAGCCTTTGCCCCAGAGTAATTTGATGACGTTCCAGCCCGAGCCGCGAAAGCCGCCCTCCAGCTCCTGCACGATTTTCGAGTTGCCGCGCACGGGGCCATCCAACCGTTGCAGGTTGCAGTTGACGACGAAGATCAGGTTGTCCAACCCTTCGCGGGCAGCAAGGTCGATGGCGCCCCGGCTTTCGGGTTCGTCCATTTCGCCGTCGCCAAGGAACACCCACACCTTGCGGTCGGCCATGTCGATATGACCGCGGTTGTGCATGTATTTCATGAACCTGGCCTGATAGATCGCCATCAATGGGCCAAGACCCATGGATACGGTCGGGAATTGCCAATAGTCGGGCATCAGCCAGGGGTGCGGATAGGACGACAAACCGCCGCCTGCGACCTCGGACCGGAAGTTTTCAAGCTGCTCTTCGGAAATGCGGCCTTCCATGAAAGATCGCGCATAAATGCCGGGGATCACGTGGCCTTGGAAAAACACAAGGTCGCCGCCGTGGATCGCGGATTTCGAGCGCCAGAAGTGGTTTAGCCCGATGTCATACATGACCGCCGAAGATGCAAACGACGCAATGTGTCCGCCATATTCCGACGATACCTTGTTGCGGCGCACGACGGTCGCCATGGCGTTCCAGCGGTTGATCGTGCGGATGCGCCATTCCATGTCCATGTCGCCGGGGATCTCGACTTCTTCATCCGAGGGGATCGTGTTTTGATACGGCGTTGTCGCGGAAAACGGCAGGTTTGCCCCGGCGGCGCGGGCCTGTTGCACTGACTTGTCCAGCAGGAAATGGGCACGGTCCGGGCCGTCGCGGGCGATGACGTCTTCTATCGCTTCCTGCCATTCGCGCGATTCAATGGGATCAATGTCATTGGGCAAATCAACCATGGAGAGGTCTCCGTTTTATTGTGTCTATGGGCAATAGTGATCTATTGCGTGGGGCTTGCCCACACAGTTTGTGATTTTTTCTGGGCGTCCGGGGCGCGGATCTGCCGTTCCGTGGGGTGCGTCACTGGCCTGTCGAAGCGGTAGATTATGTGTGGTTCTGGTCAGGAAACTACTGTCGGATGGTCCCGGCGCCCCGGATCAGGGCGCCGGGAATTGGGTCAAACGTGGTCGTCGTGCGAGATTGAGCCGAGCCCGTGGCCAGCCATGCCACCCGAGACTTCTTCAGTCGCCTCGTCCGCCAGTTCTTCCGGCAGGATCAGGTTCAGGACGATGGCGATCAGCGCTGCTGGCAACAGGCCCGAGGTCAACAGGATGCGCGCGGTGTCGGGCATGTGCTGAAGCGCACCGGGTTCCAGTTGCAGGCCCAGACCGACCGACAGGGCAATCGCGAAGATCACCATGTTGCGGCGATTCCAGTCCACATCCGACAGCATCGAGATACCGGCGGCCACAACCATGCCGAACATCACGATCACGCCGCCGCCCAGCACCTCGATCGGGACGGTGCGGATGACGCCGCCGACCTTGGGGATCAGCCCGCAGACGATCAGGAAGATCGCGCCACAGGTCACGACGTGGCGGCTCATTACACCGGTCATGGCGATCAGGCCCACGTTTTGGCTGAACGAAGTGTTGGGGAAGGCGCCGAAACAGCCGGCCAGCGCAGTGCCAACACCGTCAGCATAGGTTGCGCCCTGGATTTCTTCTTCGGTCGCCTCGCGACCTGCACCGCCTTTGGTGATCCCCGATACGTCACCCACCGTTTCGATGGCCGAGATGAAGGCCATCAGGCAGAAACCGATGATTGCAGCGGCCGACAATTCCCAGCCATATTTGAACGGCTGGGGCAGGGCGAATGCGGCCGAGTTTTCCCACGAACCTGCGATAGCCTCGAACGACAACATGCCGACCATGAGCGCATAAACATAGCCCACAATCAGGCCCAGCAGCACCGCCGATATGGACAACATCCCCTTGGTGAAGAATTTAAGACCAAGCGTGACCAGAATCACGATCAGGGCTGCTGACCAGTTCAGCAGGCTGCCATATTCCTCGGTGCCGACGGCGGGAACGCCACCAGCAGCATATTGGATGCCCGTCTTGACCAATGCCAGACCGATCATGGTGACGACAAGCCCGGTGACAAGCGGGGGCAGGGCAAAGCGAAGTTTGCCGACGAATGTCCCGATGAAGGCGTGGAAGATGCCGCCGATGATGACGCCGGTGAACAAGGCTGCCAGCGCATCAACGCCTTTGCCCGCCACAAGCGGGATCATGATGGGCAGGAACGCAAAAGACGTGCCCTGCACGATGGGCAGCGCCGCCCCGACGGGGCCAAGCGTAATCGTTTGCAGCAGTGTCGCGATGCCAGCAAACAGCATCGACATCTGGATCAGATACAGAAGCTCGGGGAAATCGGGCGAGTTTGACCCGAACCCGAAGCCTGCCGCCCCCGCGACGATAATTGCTGGCGTAACGTTTGACACGAACATTGCCAAGACGTGCTGGATGCCCAGCGGAATCGCCTTGTACAAAGGCGGGGTATAATTTGGGTCACGAAGTTGCTCCGCTGTCCCGATGGAATTGTCAGCCATGTGGTTTCCTCCCTATTGACTGGTTTTGATGGCTTGCTTCTGTGGCAAGTGCATCAGTCAATCGCCTCGACGACATAAGGATCGTCAAACCAATGTTCTTGCAGGTTGGGTCCATCGCCGATGCGGTCAACGACGATGAACTGTCCTGGTTTTTCGATGGGGGCGAGAACGCCGTGCCAGACGCCTCGGTGCAGGTTAATGGTCTGGCCCGGCTTGGTCATGAAAGCTTTCAGGTTGACGGGCGCGCCGTCCTGATCTTCGGCCACGACGACCAGCATGGGAACGCCGGACACGGGGATGAACGCCTGACTGCCGTCTGGATGACGTTCGACCATGTCGACTTCGTATGGGAAGGTGCGCGCCTTGGCGTTAAACAGGCTGATCCCGGCGCGCCCGTCTGCAAAGTCCAGCGTCGCCAGGTCGTGATGACGCCCGCACATGCCTTGGTTGATGATCTTGTCGGGGGCGCCCGATACCTCGATCACGTCGCCAAAAGGGGCGAAGTCTGCAGCGGTCAGGGGCTGTGCAGTAAGCGTGCGGCTCACGGCAACAGATCCTTCAGACGAAATTGCGCGATGCGTTCAACCTGTCGGCAGGCCTCGGCAAATTCGATGTCGCGGTCATTGTCGATCCGTGTGTGGAAATTGGCAAGAATCGACGCCTTGTCGTGATCGCGCACCGCGATGATGAAGGGAAAGCCGTGCTTTTCCACATAGGTGGTGTTCAGTTTGGTGAACGTCTCGCGTTCTTCGTCGGTTAGGTAATCCAGACCCGCACCAGCTTGTTCAGACGTGCTTTCTTCCGTCAATTCACCCGCCGCCGCCAGCTTGCCCGCCAGATCGGGGTGGGCGGTCAGAACGCCAAGGCGCTCGTCCTCTGATGCGGTGCGGAAGGCGCGGGAAAGGGCGTTATGCACACCTGCCGCGCTGTCATGGGCCGGGCCAAGTTCCAGATCAAAGGCGCGTTCGGCGATCCACGGGGAATGCTCGAAAATCGAGCCATACAGCGACACAAAACGTTCCTTGTCCATCTGACTGGGACGTTCGAACCGCTTGGGTGGATGGGTTTTCGCCCAGTGATCAGCGATGTCGATACGGCGCGGAGTCCAGACACTATCATGCGCCTGAATGTGGTCGATAAACCGTTTCAGCCCGGCGATCTTGCCGGGGCGGCCCACAAGACGGCAGTGCAAGCCAACACTCATCATAGCCGGGCGACCCGCCTGACCTTCGGCATAAAGCGTGTCGAATGCGTCGATCAGGTAATCGCCGAAATCTTGTCCCGTAACCCAACCGGGCGAGGTCGAAAACCGCATATCGTTGGCTTCCAGCGTATAGGGGATGATCAACTGATCACGGTCGCCGACTTCCATCCAATAGGGCAGGTCATCGTCGTAAGTATCTGATACATAGGAAAACCCGCCTTCCTCGGCGGCAAGGCGCACGGTGTTTTCCGAACAACGGCCCGTATACCAGCCGCGCGGGCGTTCGCCCACGACCTCGGTGTGCAGGCGGATGGCTTCGTCGATCGAGGCACGCTCGGCATCTTCCGGCATATCCTTGTGTTCGATCCATTTCAGACCGTGGCTGGCAATTTCCCAGCCCGCGTCTTTCATCGCCTGAAGCTGTTCAGGGCTGCGCGACAGCGCGCGGGCGACGCCATAGATGGTCAGGGGGATATCTGCGCCGGTAAACAGCCGATGCAGACGCCAGAACCCGGCGCGCGCACCGTATTCATATATGCTTTCCATGTTCCAGTGACGCTTGCCGGGCCACGGGGCGGCACCGGGAATGTCGGACAGAAATGCCTCGGACGCGTCATCACCGTGAAGCACGCAGTTTTCTGCGCCTTCTTCGTAATTCAACACAAATTGCACCGCCACATTTGCATCGCCCGGCCATTGGGGATGGGGTGGGTTCGGGCCGTAGCCGCGCATGTCACGGGTGTAGCGTTTCAATTTGGGTCTCCTTTTTTCTTTCCTATACCTCGAAACAATCTTTGTAACTTTCACATTTTTTTTGAAAGAGCTTTTTGACACTTCCCTATGTATTGAAATTTGCACACGCGCCATGAATACATAGCGCATAAGGAGAAGCCACATGACCGGATATCTGACCACCCACGTTCTGGACACTGCTCGGGGCTGCCCGGCGGAAGGTCTTGAGATCGACCTGTATCGGATCGAAGGTGAGACGCGTACGCATTTGCGCAGCCTAAAGACCAATGATGACGGGCGCACGGATGAACAAATCCTGCCCGCTGCCGAGTTCGAGACGGGCACATATGAACTGGTGTTCCATGCTGGCGCCTATCTGGATGCCACCGGCACCGCGCCCGAAGAACCCCGGTTCCTGGATGTCGTGCCATTGCGGTTTGGCATGTCGGAAGCCGCCCATTACCACGTGCCGCTTCTGCTGTCGCCGTTCGGGTATTCGACCTATCGCGGCAGTTAAGTCGGCATCGACGCCAGAATGTGGTCCACCATGAAGTCGATGAACAGGCGGGCCTTGGGGTCTTGCCTGCGGCGGTGCATGTATAGACAGGCCAGTTGAATGGGCAGGGGCGGTTCGTCCTCTAGCACCGGGACAAGTCGCCCCTTGGCAAGGTGATCCGAAATCTCGAACACCGTTTTCAGAACGATGCCCTGTCCGTCCAGCGCCCAATTGGTCAGGATCTCGCCGTGGTCGGCCTCGAACGGGCCTGTCACGGTCACGCGCTTGACCCCGTCGGGGGTTTGCAGCGGCCACTGAAATTCCGGCGCACCCGGATAGCGCAGGTTCAGGCAATCGTGCATATTGGTGCGCAGTTCGTCGCTGGACTGAGGCATTCCGTGGCTTTTGATATAGTCCGGCGACGCACACAGCACCCGCGGGCAATCGGTGATCTTGCGGATGCGCAGGTTGCTGTCCTGCGGCACGCCCAGAAAAAACGCGACATCCAGACCTTCGGCGGCCATATCAAGCTTGCGATCCGAAGTCCGCATACGGATATTGATCAGCGGAAAGGCTTCCTTGAATTTTGGCACGGCGGGCGCGATGAAACGCTGGCCGATCCCGAGGGGCGCGGCGACGTACAGGGTGCCGCGCGGGGATTGGGTGATGTCGCTGATGTCAGCCTCGGCGGCGGCGACGGCCTCAAGGATTGTGGTTGCGCCTTTATAGAACGTGTTGCCCTGTTCGGTCGGGTTCAACATCCGCGTGGTGCGTTGAAACAGGCGGATGCCCAAGTGGGTTTCCAGTTGCGATATCCGTGACGATGCGACGGCTGCCGAAATCCTCAGATCACGCGCGGCGGCTGACATGCTTCCCAGTTCATAGACCCGAACGAAGGTGCGCACATTGTCCAAGTAAGCCATTTTTCGATTGTTCTTCTTTTTTTGAAACAGCTAGATACTTTTTCCTAATATACGATAATCAGCCCGTGAGCTACCTTTTTACAAAAGCTCGGAGGAAAACCCTATGCAAGATCTTGCTATCATGTGGGACTGGCTGGCCTTTGCGGTCCGTTGGTTGCACGTCATCACCGCCATGGCCTGGATTGGCTCGTCCTTTTACTTTGTCGCTTTGGACCTTGGTCTGCGCAAAGCGCCGGATTTGCCCGTCGGCGCGCATGGTGAGGAATGGCAGGTTCATGGGGGTGGATTTTACCACATTCGCAAGTTCCTTGTGGCGCCCGAAAATATGCCCGAGCATCTGATCTGGTTCAAATGGGAAAGCTATACGACGTGGCTGTCGGGCGCTGCCCTTTTGATGATCGTTTATTGGGTGGGCGGCGAGCTTTATCTGATCGACGCGCAGAAAGCCGACCTTGCGCTGTGGCAAGGCATCGCGATTTCCGCTGTGTCGCTGTCGATCGGTTGGATCGTCTATGACCGGCTGTGCAAGTCGCCGCTGGCCGAGAACCCAACCGTTCTGATGGTGCTGTTGTTCATTCTGCTGGTGGCAATGGGCTGGGGTTATAACGAGATCTTCACGGGCCGCGCGACCATGTTGCACCTTGGCGCCTTCACCGCAACGATCATGACGGCCAACGTGTTTTTCATCATCATGCCGAACCAGCGCATCGTGGTGAAAGACCTGCAGGAAGGCCGCACACCGGACGCGAAATATGGCAAGATCGCCAAGCTGCGCTCGACCCATAACAACTATCTGACGCTGCCGGTGATCTTCCTGATGCTGTCCAACCACTACCCGCTGGCGTTTGCCTCGGAATATAACTGGATCATCGCAGCCCTTGTGTTCCTGATGGGTGTGTCGATCCGGCACTACTTCAACTCGAACCACGCGGGGACCAGCGACCCGAAATGGACGTGGCTGGTGACGACGGTTCTGTTCATCCTGATCATGTGGCTGTCCACCGCGCCCTTGGAATATGACACGCTGGAAGAGGCCGAAGCCCGCCCGCTGAGTACAACCGAGCAAATCTTCGCAAACGCCGAAGGGTTTGAAGAGGTCCAGGACATTGTCCTGGGCCGTTGCTCGATGTGCCATGCGCGCGAGGTGTTTTATGACGGTATCCGCCGCGCGCCCAAGGGCATTCATCTGGAAACCGCAGGCGATATCGCCCGTGCCGCGCGTCAGGTCTATTTGCAAGCCGGTGTCTCGGTCGCGATGCCGCCAGCCAACGTGTCCTACATGGAAGGCGAAGAGCGCAAGAAGATCATCGCCTGGTATCGCAACGCGGCCAAGGATCTGCCGTTCTATATCGCGTCGAACTAGGCGTATTGGTCCAGAAACAGAGTTGTGGTTGACCCAATTGCCGCCTACCAACAAGGGTACGGTGGCTATTGGAGTGTCTTAGATGACCCAAATTGAAACGCTGGACGGCACCTATGATTATATCATCGTGGGGGCGGGCACGGCGGGCTGTGTGCTGGCCAACCGTCTGACGGAAAACCCGAAAAACCGGGTGCTGTTGTTGGAAGCCGGCGGCAAGGACAATTACCACTGGGTCAAGATACCCGTGGGGTATCTGTATTGTATCGGCAACCCGCGCACCGACTGGATGATGAAAACCGCGCATGAGCCGGGGCTGAACGGCCGATCGCTGGTCTATCCGCGCGGCAAGGTGCTTGGTGGCTGCACATCCGTCAACGGCATGATCTACATGCGCGGGCAGGCCGCGGATTACGACAATTGGCGCCAGCTTGGTAACACTGGTTGGGGCTGGGACGATGTGCTGCCCTATTTCCTGAAATCCGAAGATCACCACGCCGGGCAGACTGACCTGCACGGGGCGGGCGGTGAATGGAAGGTCACGCGCCAGCGCCTGAAATGGGACATCCTGAAGGCCGTTCAGGACGGCGCGGCCGAGATGGGCATTCACCCGCGCGAGGATTTCAACGACGGCAACAACGAAGGGTCGGGCTTTTTCGAGGTGAACCAGAAAAACGGCGTGCGGTGGAGCACCGCGACCGGCTTTCTGCGCCCTGCGATGGGGCGGCCCAACTTGCGGGTGCTGACGCAAGCCCAGACCGAGGAACTGATCGTCGAGGGCAAATCGGTCAAAGGCGTGCGCTTTGCGTGGAAGGGCAAGATGTTCGAGGCGCGCTGCACCGGCGAGGTGCTGTTGTCGGCAGGCGCCATCAATTCGCCCAAGCTCCTTGAGCTGTCGGGCATCGGCCAGCCAGACAGGATTACGGGGTTGGGTGTCACACCAGTTCACGAAAGCCCCGGCGTGGGCGAAAACCTTCAGGACCATTTGCAAATCCGCACTGTCTACAAGGTGCAGAATGCCAAGACGTTGAACACGATGGCCAATTCGCTGTGGGGCAAGGCCCGGATCGGGCTGGAATACACGCTGCGCCAAAGCGGGCCATTGTCGATGGCGCCCAGCCAGTTCGGGATTTTCACCAAGTCCGACCCTTCGCTTGAGACGCCCGATCTGGAGTATCACGTGCAACCCCTGTCCACCGACCGTCTGGGCGATCCGTTGCATCCCTTCCCCGCGATCACGGTGTCGGTTTGCAACCTGCGCCCTGAAAGCATCGGCTCTTGCCATGCGCAGTCCACCGATCAGGGAGTGCAACCCGATATCCGGCTGAATTACCTGTCGGCTGAGCGTGACAAGCGGGTGGCCGTTGCCTCGATCCGGCAGGCGCGCACGATCATGCAAACGGGCGCGCTGCGCCCCTATCAACCCGAAGAAATCCTGCCCGGCCCGGCCCATGACAGTGACGCGGCCCTGTTGGAGCAGGCGGGCAACATTGCCACGACAATCTTCCACCCGGTCGGCACCTGCAAGATGGGCCATGACCCTGCCGCCGTGGTCGGCCCCGATCTGCGGGTGCATGGGCTGGACGGGTTGCGCGTCGTGGATGCGTCGGTGATGCCGAAGATCGTGTCGGGAAATACGGCGTCGCCGGTCGTGATGATCGCCGAGAAAGCAGCAGACATGATCCGGCAGGCGCGGGTTTGAAGGGCGCGGAAATGCCGCGCCTTCCTGACGTCGACTGACCGTGCGGCGCGTTCACCACGCGCGATCCGGTGCGCTCGGCCCAGTCAGCCTTGGCTCACTCTTCGACCGGGGCCTGTGCAGAAATCGTGCAGAACTCATCAGCCCCATCGGCCGAGCAGCGGCCTGCTGCGGTCGGGGCCATTGTGAACCCGTCCTCGCGTTCCGTTCCGTGCAGCTTGATGTGGTAATGCCAGCGCAGCTCGCCTTCGGCATAGCTGTGGTTATAGGGCGTAAGGCGAAGATCGGTCTGGCCGCAGCGCAGGGCCGTGATCTTTGCGCCGGCGCCGGTCAGGATCTGGTCCAGCACTTCGGCCTTGGCCAGACAATCCTCTTGGGTTTCGGCCTCGGCAACGGCCAGATGGGTCGTGCCGCCATAGCCCAGCGTCAGGATGACAAGAGTGGTTTTCAGCATGGGATTTCCCCTTACGTGATGGCTTGTATCCGGTGTGCGAGGCACCGGAAAGCGGATCAAGGGATTGATAGGCTTCGCTTGGCAGGTTGTCGACCGGACACTGACGCGACGCATGGTCGCTGCCGCAGCGCGCCTTTTTCTGATCCGCAGGCGGGGCCGGGCCGTAACGCCTTAAACGGAGGTGATACCATGCTCAGATTGCTGATCGTTTGTCTGGCGGTGATGTTCGGGTCGCAGGCAAGGGCGGTGGACCTTGCAACGCCGTTCGCGGCGATTGACGGGGGGAGCCTGTCGATCTCGCAATGGCGCGGGCAGCCCGTGTTGGTGGTGAACACCGCGTCGCGTTGCGTGTTTGCCAAGCAGTTTGACGGAATGCAGACCTTGTATGACACCTATCGCGACCGCGGGCTGGTCGTGCTGGCGGTGCCATCGAACGATTTTCGGCAAGAGCTGTCGACCGATAAGGCGGTCAAGGAATATTGCGAGATGCGGTTTGGCATCGACTTGCCGATGGCCGGGATCACCACGATCATCGGCCCGGACGCGCACGCCTTCTATCGCTCGCTCAAGGCGGAAACGGGGTTTTCACCGGCTTGGAATTTTACCAAAGTTCTGATTGGTCCTGATGGCAAGGTGATCGCAACCTATGGTCCGCCGGTCAAACCCATGTCGGCCACCATTACGAAGGATATCGAGGCCGCTTTGCTGCGCGCGACCGAAACTGGTTCGAAGGTAAACTGATATGAAAAACGCAATCTCTCTTCTGGTTTTTGTGGTGATTGTCATCGGTGCAGGCAGTGCGATTGGCACCCTGACTGCGCCCGGAGAATGGTATGCGGCGCTGAACAAGCCGTTTTTCAACCCGCCCAACTGGGTGTTCGCGCCGGTCTGGACGGTGCTTTACCTAATGATCGCGGTGGCAGGCTGGCGGGTCTGGCAACAGCCGGGCCACCCCGCGCTGTTTCGGTTGTGGCTGGTTCAGATGGGCCTGAACTTCCTGTGGTCGCCCTTGTTTTTCGCGCTGCAGATGCCGGGGATTGCCCTGATCGTGATCGCAGCCATGCTTGTCACGATCCTTCTGTTCATCAAATCCGCTTGGCTCGTGGACCGTGTGTCGGGCCTTCTGTTCATCCCTTATGCGGCGTGGGTGGGCTTTGCCTCGGCCCTGAATGCCGCGATCTTCTTCTTGAACTGACGTGGGAACTGACATGGATAAACGCGCTTTGGTTATCGGGGCATCAGGCGGGGTGGGGCAGGCGCTGGCCGCCGCGTTGACAGGGCGCGGCTACGACGTCACGGGCCTGTCACGATCCGGCGATGGTTTGGACATCACGGACGAGGACAGTGTGGCAGATGTACTCGGACAGCTTGAGGCTCCGTTCAATCTGGTTATCGTCGCGACGGGTGTTCTGGCTAGCACCACCGGGCCCGAGAAATCCATTGGGGCCTTGAGCGCGCAGGAACTGGAGGCTGTGTTTGCAGTCAATGCCATCGGCCCGGCGCTTGTTCTGAAACATGCCAAACGCCTGCTGCCGCGCACGAAACCCGCTGTCTTTGCTGCCCTGTCGGCCCGCGTGGGGTCAATCGGCGATAACGGGCTGGGGGGCTGGTATTCCTATCGCGCGTCAAAAGCGGCGCTGAACCAATTGATCCGAACCGCTTCGATCGAGTTGGGGCGGACCCACAAACACCTGACTTGCGTCGCGCTGCATCCCGGCACGGTGGCGACGCCGTTTACGCAGGATTATCCCCAGCACAAATCCGTGCCAGCCGAACAGGCCGCCCGCAACCTGCTTGACGTCATCGACGGATTGACCCCGGACGACAGCGGGCGCTTTTTTGACTGGGCGGGGAAGACCGTGCCGTGGTGACGGACAAGCCCGAGCATCCGCGCATCATCCTGATTCTTGGCGATCAACTGTCACCCGACCTGCACGCGTTGATGGAAGCCGACCGGGACAAAGATGTGATCGTGATGGCCGAGGTCGCGACCGAAGCGACCTATGTCGCCCACCACAAGAAGAAAATCGCGTTGATCTTTTCAGCCATGCGCCATTTCGCGGCAGAGCTTCAGGCGCAAGGGTGGCAGATCAGCTATACCCGTTACGGTGACGGCGACAACACCGGGTCGCTGAAGGGCGAGGTTGCGCGCGCCATCACCCACCACGACGCGCAGGGCGTGGTTGTGACCGAACCGGGCGAATACCGCCTGAAGGCCGAGATGGACGGTTGGGCCGATGATCTGGGCGTTGCCGTGCAGGTGCTGGAGGACACAAGATTTATGTGCCCGCACGCGGATTTTCAAAGCTGGGCGAAGGGGCGCAAACAGTTGCGGATGGAATATTTCTATCGCGACATGCGCCGCAAGACCGGGCTGTTGATGCAAGGCGACCAGCCCGAGGGTGGACAGTGGAATTTCGACGCCGAGAACCGCAAGCCCGCCAAGGGCGACCTGTTCATGCCCCAGCCGCTTCGCGTCGCGCCGGATCAGATCACCAGTGACGTTCTTGATCTGGTCGAAGCCGAGTTTGCAGACAATTTTGGCACCCTTCGCCCGTTCTGGAGCGCCGTGACCCGCGACGATGCGCTAAAGGCGCTTGAGGCCTTCGTCGATCAGGCGCTGCCGTGTTTCGGCGACTATCAGGACGCGATGCTGGAGGGCGAGCCGTTCCTGTATCACTCGGTCCTTTCAGCCTACATCAACGCGGGCCTTCTGAACCCGCTGGAGGTCTGTCGCCGGGTCGAACGCGCCTATTATGACGGCCACGCGCCCCTGAACGCAGCCGAGGGGTTCATTCGCCAGATCATCGGCTGGCGGGAATATGTGCGCGGGGTCTATTGGCTGAAAATGCCCGGCTACACCGACGAGAACTTTTTCGAGGCCTCCCGCGATCTGCCATGGTTCTACTGGACCGGCGACACCGACATGGCCTGCATGGCCGCCGCGATCACACAGACGCGGGACGAGGCTTATGCCCACCACATCCAGCGCCTGATGGTGACGGGGAATTTCGCGATGCTGGCCGGCGTTGATCCACATGCGGTGCATGAATGGTATCTGGCGGTCTATTTCGACGCCTATGAATGGGTCGAGGCGCCGAACGTCATCGGGATGAGCCAGTTCGCCGATGGCGGTCTGTTGGCGTCCAAGCCCTATGCCGCCAGCGGGAATTACATCAACAAGATGTCCGACTATTGCGGCGCCTGCCGGTATGACGTGAAGAAAAAGACCGGCGACGGGGCCTGTCCGTTCAACGCACTGTATTGGGATTTCCTGATCCGTAACGAAAAGAAACTGCGCCAGAACCCGCGGTTGGGGCAGGTGTTTCACACGTGGGACAGGATGGGGGACGATAAGAAGGATGCCTATCGCGCCAGCGCCAGCGCGTTTCTTGAAACCCTTTGATGGGTTTGGGGTGGGCGGCCCCCGAAGGGACCGCCCCATCGGCCTGCGGGAGGGTCAGGCCGGCTCGATCCGCGCTTGCATTTTCATTGTTGCAAGGCTGACCAAGACATAAAGCGCGGTCGCAATCCGACGGCCCGTCAGTGGGCCGACCATCCAGCCTGCCAGATCAAGACGCCAACCGACGCAAGCATGATCAGCCAGTTGATGATCAGTGTATTATTTTCCGTAGCCGTATTCCTTTGTCCGGAACCAAAAAATACCAACTCATCCTCTCGCTGTGTCTGGATTAAAAAAAACCCCCGTCCGATGATTGAACGGGGGCTTCGGTTTTTTGTCTCAGGCGTTGCCGTTGACGATCAGGTGTTCGGGACCATAGGGGAAGCCGGTGATGTTGCGATTGCCCCCGTCTTCGATCACCAGAATGTCGTGTTCGCGATAGCCGCCTGCGCCGGGCAGATGATCGGGGATGGTGATCATCGGCTCCATCGAGATGACCATGCCCGGTTCCAGCACCGTATCGCAGTCTTCGCGCAGTTCCAGCCCGGCCTCGCGACCGTAGTAGTGGCACAGGACGCCGAACGAGTGGCCGTAACCGAAGCTGCGATATTGCAGCAGGTCTTTTTCGGCATACATCTCGTTCAGTTCCTTGGCGATGTCGGAACATTTGGCGCCAGGCACCAGCAACTCCTTGCCGCGGTCATGCACGTCGCAGTTGACCTGCCACAGACGGATATGTTCGTCGCTGGCCTCTTCCGCGAACAAGGTGCGTTCCAGCGCGACGTAATAGCCCGCGACCATCGGGAAGCAGTTCAGCGACAGGATATCGCCCTTCTCGATCTTGCGGCTGGTGACGGGGTTGTGCGCGCCATCGGTGTTGATGCCCGACTGGAACCATGTCCAGGTGTCCAGCAATTCGCCATCGGGCCAGGTTTTCGCGATCTCGCGGATCATAGTGGCGGTGGAATGCAAGGCGACTTCGCGCTCGGTCACACCAACAGCGGCGGCTTCGACGCAGGCCGCGCCGCCGATGTCCGCGATGCGGGTCATCTTTTCGATATGCGCGATTTCTTCGGCTGATTTGATCATGCGCAGGCGCATCGAAGGGGCGGCGATATCGACAAATTCCATGTCCGGGAATTCGGACTTCAGAAGGTTCAGAAGGTCGATATTGACGTGGTCAAATTCGATCCCCAGCCGCTTGGCGCCACCAGCCAGCTGGCGAATGGCATGAAAATAATTGTCCTTTTGCCAATCCGTATAGGTGATGTTTCGACCACCGAATGTGCGCCGCCAAGGCTGGCCACCGTCAATGCCCGCGCTGATCGACGTCGCGATGTCGTGGTCCACCAGGAACCCGTAGCGACGGCCGAACTGGCAATACAGGAAATCAGAGTAATAGTTGACGCAGTGGTAAGACGTGAACAGCGCCGCGTCGATGTTTGCGTCTTTCATATAGGCGCGGATCGCGTCCAGCCTGCGCTGCATCTCGGCGTCTGAAAAGGTCGGCGTCGCCTTGTCGCCATTGTTGGTGTAGTCCTGAAATCTCTCGCGCTCCAAGGTATCCTCCGTCCGTTTGAATCATGTAAGATGCGTGTTTTTGCTGTACTGAACGTCCTTCGGGAAGGTGGCTCTTGTCAAAAGATGGTTTCTCATGCCAGCATGAATGAAATTCACCATTAAACTTGGCAAGCTATGGCAACTCTTCCCCTGACCGCCCTGCGCACCTTCGAGGCGGTGGCCCGCACCGGTTCGTTTCAAGCTGCGGCGAAGGCGCTTTTTGTGTCACAATCCGCGATCAGCCATCAGATCCGCCATCTGGAGGATTGGCTGGATCAGCGCCTGTTCGAACGCAAAGGCAACTGCACCCTTCTGCTGCCTCATGGCGAGGAACTGGCACAAACTCTGACTCAATCCTTCGCGGATATGGAGGCGGCTTGCCAACGGGCGCGACTGAGCGGGGCGCAGCAGCCGCTGATTATTGCGGCAATTCCGTCCGTCGCGATGTGCTGGTTGATCCCGCGCCTGTCTGATTTCCACGCTGCGCACCCAGAGGTGGACCTACGGATCGTTTATGCCCTGCACGGTGGTGATATCGACTTTCGCGATGTGCATATCGCGTTCGTCTTTGCCGACCGCGGTCCGACCCTGCCGGGTGTTTCCAGCCAGCCCTTTCTGCCCGGCGCCAGCGTGCCGGTGTGCAGTCCGGCCTTGTTTGACCGGCTTGGGCCTGCGCCAAAGCACCCCGCCGATATTCCAAAGCTGGGTCTGCTGCATGATGGTGACGCCTCTGGCTGGCAGAAATGGCTGGGGCAGGCGGGGCACGAGACCCGGCAAACCCTAGCGGGGCCGGTCTATGAAGATTTCAACATGCTGCGCGCCGCGGCCCTGTCGGGCCAGGGGGTCGCATTGTGCGCCAAGGCAATGATTCGCCCGGACCTGGACACTGGCCGGTTGGTCGCCCTGTCAGAGTGCACCGTTCTGGATGATCACGATTATTACCTGCTGACCGGTCCGGCAGCCACCAACATGATGGCAGGGCAAGTGCGGGCATTTTGCGACTGGGCGCTTGCCGCGCGGGACTTGTCGGCCTCGTCCCTGCGGATCAGTCGAAGCGCGGCGGACTGATGTCCAGATCCCCGTGACACATTGCAATCAGCCGCTCGGCGGCTGCGTCCCAAAAGACCGAGGGTGAAAGCTTTTCCTGATAATGGCGCCGGATACCATGAAAGATGCTCTTTTTCGTCGGTGTCATGTGGTTGGATAAAGTTGTCGTGAACATCAACTGATAACGTGAAGGAAAGGCTGGCAAACGGCGGTTGCAGCACGTATCCGGGTTCGCATGGTAAATTGACAATCCCGGTTTGATGTATCAATCAGACCGGATGATTTCGCTGAATTGACATATAAGAAGCGTCCCTATCCCCCGACTGGCCGGAGAATGATATGAAAAAGCGTCTTGCAATAGCCATTGTCCTGCTTGGTCTGCTTGTGGGGGGAATTGTTGGCTTTAATATGTTTCGCGACAAGATGATCGCGGATTTCTTTGCCGGCATGACCGCCCCGCCCGTCGCCGTATCCGTGGTCGAGGTTGAACCGATTGACTGGAAATCCGGCATTGATGCCATCGGCACGGCCCTGTCCGCCCAAGGCGTGGATCTGGCGGTCGAGGCTGGCGGGCTGGTGCGCGAGGTGCAGTTTGAACCGAATGATAAGGTCGAAGAAGGTCAGAAACTTGTTCAGATCGACGAACGGATTGAACGGGCGGATCTGGCGGCGGCGCAGGCCTCGCTTGATCTGGCGATCACGCAGTTGGAGCGTAACCGCACCCTGAAAGAACGTGGCATCAGTGCCACCAGCAATGTCGACACGGCCGAAGTGCAAGAAAAAAGCGCGCGT
The DNA here is from genome assembly GCF_022678485.1 of Aliiroseovarius sediminis. Taxonomy (GTDB): domain Bacteria; phylum Pseudomonadota; class Alphaproteobacteria; order Rhodobacterales; family Rhodobacteraceae; genus Aliiroseovarius; species Aliiroseovarius sediminis. Next base: position 36,075 of record NZ_JALBYP010000022.1, on the reverse strand, counting down.
GCGCAGGTTGCCAAGCTGACCGCGCTTTTGGATCAAAAGGAAATGTTGGCGCCTTTTAGCGGCGTGATCGGTATTTCCAAGATCGAACCGGGGCAATATGTGACGCCCGGCACGATCTATGCAACCTTGCAGAACCTTGACCAGATGCAGGTTGATTTTACCATTCCCGAACAGAATATCGACAAGATCGCCATCGGCACGCCGATCACTACAACGACAGAAGTGGGCGATGTGACCTATGACGGGCGCATCATCGCGATTGAACCGCGCGTTGATCCCGTGTCGCGCCTGGTCACAATCCGCGCGTTGATAGACGGCACCAATGGCAAGCTTTTTCCAGGCCAGTTCCTGCGCGTTCGCATCAACCTTCCGAAGGAAGAGGGCGTATTGGCCTTGCCGCAAACTGCTGTCACCTCGACCCTTTATGGCGATGCTATCTTTGTCGTACGTGCGTCCGAGGACGGTGACGAAGAAAAGCTAACCGTTGCGCAATTGTTCATCGAGGTGGGCCGTCGGTCGGGCGGCATGGTTGAAATTGTTGATGGGGTTGAAGCTGGCGATCGGGTCGTCAATGCCGGGCAGAACCGTCTGGTCGGTGGTGCGGCAGTCAAGATCGACAATGAGGTCGCGCCTGACGCGGCGCTGGAATAGGGGCGCGAGATGCATTTTTCGGAAATCTTCATTCGCCGCCCGGTGTTGTCATCAGTGCTGGCTGCCCTGATTATCCTGCTTGGCCTGCAATCCATTTATAATCTGCCGCTGCGCCAGTATCCCGAGGTCGAAGAAACCGTCGTTACCGTAACGACCGTCTATCCCGGTGCTGCGCCGGAACTGATTCAGGGGTTTGTCACCGCGCCCATTGCGGCGGCTGTCGCGACAACTGAAAACATTGACTATGTGACCAGCCAATCACGGCCCTCGGCGTCGGTTGTGTCGGTACAGATGAAACTGGGCTCAGACCCGGATGTTGCGCTGACCGAGGTTTTGGCGAAGGTTCAGCAGGTGCGCGGGCAGTTGCCCGGTGACGCCGAAGACCCGGTGATCACCAAAGGCACCGGGCAGACCTTCGCGTTGATGTATCTGGCTGCCCAGAACCCCAACATGACGCAAGAACAGCTGACCGAGTATCTGGAGCGCGTGGTGCGCCCACGCGTGTCGACCATCGAAGGTGTGGCAGACATGCAGATCATCGGTGCGGCCAACTATGCGATGCGTGTCTGGATCGATCCGCTGAAACTGGCTGCGCGTGGCGTCACGGCAAGCGAAGTTTTGGGTGCTATCCGCGCGTCGAACTTTCTGTCAGCCCCCGGCAAGACGGAAAACGAATATGTCACTTACTCGATCACGTTGGAATCGACCCTGCAAACCGCTGAAGCGTTTGGTGAGCTTCCATTGATCAACACGCCATCTGGCGTTGTGCGCTTGCGGGATGTCGCGCGGGTCGAACTTGCGTCGAAAGATCAGGACGAGATCGTGACCTTCGATGGCGCAAGCGGCACGTTCATTGGCATCACCGCGACCCCTGCTGCGAACCCATTGACCACCGCCGAAGCCGTTCTGGACGAACTGCCGGCCCTGAACGACAGCTTGCCTGAAGGCATGACGATCAAAATGGTTTACGATTCGACCAAGACGATCAGCGCCTCGATTGAAGAGGTGTTCAAGACCATCGCTGAAGCCGTTTTGATCGTGATTGTGGTTATTTACCTGTTTCTAGGCTCTTTCCGTTCGGTTTTGATGCCGGTTGTCACCATTCCATTGTCGCTGATCGGGGTCTGTATGATCCTTCTGGCGCTTGGCTATTCGATCAACCTTTTGACGCTTTTGGCGATGGTTCTGGCCATTGGCCTTGTGGTGGATGACGCGATTGTGGTCGTGGAAAATATCCACCGCCATATCGAAGAAGGCATGGCACCCGCCCGTGCCGCGATTGTCGGGATGCAGGAAATCACCGGCCCGGTTATCGCGATGAGCGTGACGCTCGCTGCCGTTCTGGCGCCGCTTGCCTTTACCGGCGGGCTGACCGGTGCGCTGTTCTCGGAATTCGCGCTGACACTTGCGGGGGCAGTGCTGATTTCTGGCGTTGTTGCGCTGACAATCACGCCGATGATGTCGGCGCGGCTGTTGAAGCACGGCAGCGGTGGACGGTTCGAGAAGTTGGTGGATCGCACGTCAGACAAGGTATCGAACTGGTATGAACGCCGCGTGGCGTCGTCGCTGGATTACCGGCCCGTGACCTTGCTGATGGTTGTGGCGCTTCTGGGTGCGACGGGATTCATGTTCTTGAACACCACCACAGAGCTGGCGCCCGAGGAAGATCAGGGCGCGCTGTTTGCCTTCCTGAATGGTCCGCGTTACGCGACCACGGAATATACCGCGCTTTACATCGACAAGGTGACAGAAGACACAAGCGAGGTGCCCGAGGTCGATCTGGGGTTCTCGATCGCCGGCTTTGGCGGGGCGGGGAACACGGGGATTTATATCTGGTCGCTGCAAGACTGGGCGGATCGTGACCGCAGTCAGGCCGAGGTGCAGGCCGACATTCAGGCCGTGCTGGACAAGAACACCGGGGTTGAGGGCTTTGTGTTTGCCCCACCGACCCTGCCCGGTGCGGGTGGCGGTTTGCCAGTGTCGCTGGTGATCCAGTCGATCTATGACCCCGAACGTGTGGTCGAGGTGGCCGAGGAAATTCGCAAGAAAGCTATGGCTTCGGGCCGGTTCATCGTGGTGCAGAACTCGCTTAGCTTCGATGCGCCGCAGGTGACGGTGACGATTGACCGCGACCGGGCAGCCAGCTTGAATGTGCCGGTATCCGAAATCGGTAACACGCTGGCCCTTCTGGTCGGCGGCAACGCGGTGGCGCAGTTTGATCGCGACAGCAATAGCTATGACATCATCACCCAGGTGCCGCAGGAATGGCGCAACAATCCCGAACGTCTGGGCCAGTTCTTCGTGCGGTCGTCGACCGGGGAAATGGTGCCTTTGTCATCGGTTGTATCGGTGAATACGGGCGCCAGTGCGGCCTCGATCGAACAATTTGACCAGTTGAACTCGGCCACGCTGACGGCGCTGCCTGCCATCGGCACCTCGACCGGCGACGGTCTGGCCCAACTGGAAGAGATCGCGCGCGAAGTACTGCCCGAAGGCTTCTTCATCGACTATTCGGGCCAATCGCGGCTTGAGGTAGCACAGGGCAATACGATCCTGTTTGCTTTCGCGGCAGCCATCGTGGTGATTTATCTGGTTCTAGCCGCGCAATTTGAGAGCTTCCGCGACCCCTTCATCATTCTGATGTCCGTGCCCTTGTCGATCTTTGGTGCACTCCTGCCCCTGAACCTTGGGTTGGGGACGCTGAACATTTATTCGCAGGTCGGCCTGATCACCCTGATCGGCCTGATCACCAAGCACGGCATTTTGATGGTCGAGTTCGCCAACCAACAGCGTGACGAACATAACCTGTCGCGTAAACAGGCCATCGTTGCGGCGGCCAAGACACGCTTGCGTCCGATCCTGATGACGACCGCAGCGATGGTATTGGCGGTGGTTCCTCTTATGATGGCTGACGGGGCAGGGGCCGCGGCACGACAAACGATGGGGCTGGTGATCTTTACCGGGCTTTTGATCGGCACGGCCTTCACGTTGTTCGTGGTGCCGATGTTCTACACGCTGATTTCAAAATCTGACGCGGCCTATAATCTGTCGAAGTCCGACTATAAGAAGATGTTTGCGTCGTCTGACAAGAAGGCGGACGCCTGATTGCCATGTGCCTTTGGTCTTGTGAAAAACGGCCTGATCGCCCATCTTCGTGCTTTGAACCACGGGCGCGGTAATGCCACAGGACGACAGAAACGATGATCCAAGCTACCTGACCACCAAAGAGGTGGCAGAGCTGCTGCGGGTGAAGGAACGCAAGGTCTATGATCTTGCGGCCACCGGGGAAATTCCGCATCGGCGCATCACCGGCAAGCTGATTTTTCCAAGGTCCGAACTGCTGGACTGGATCAACAGCGACGCGGCACCAGTGGCGAGCGTGCGCCCTGCGGTTCTGACCGGATCGCATGATCCGCTTCTGGAATGGGCGGTGCGTGAAAGCGGATCTGGCCTTGCCACCATGTTCAACGGCAGCCGGGCGGGGCTTGACTGTTTCACCGACGGGCAGGCTGCGCTGACGGGGCTTCATATTCCGGGCGAGACCGATTGGAACGTGGATATCGTATCGGCGCAGGGTGTGAGGAACTGCGTTCTGATCGCATGGGCTACCCGCGCGCGCGGACTTGTGCTGGCACCAGATGCCGCTGACAAGATCACCCGCGTTGCAGACCTGAAAGGCAAGCGCGTCGCGCGGCGTCAGCCGGGGGCCGGCGGCGCCACGTTCTTCGAAGAGATGTTGAAGCGCGAAGGAATTGATGCCAGCGATCTGGAGCTGGTCAGCGAGCTGGCCCATACCGAACACGAAGCTGCCGCTGCCGTCGCCGCCGGACAGGCCGATGCCGCCACGGGGATCGAGGCAATGGCCCGACAGTTCAGCCTTGGCTTCCTGCCGCTGGCCGAAGAACGGTTCGACCTGCTGATCGACCAGCACACTTATTTCACGCCACCAGTGCAGACACTTCTGCAATTCGCCCGCACAGCCGCATGTCACGACAAGGCGGCGGCGATGGGTGGTTATGACCTTGGCGACATGGGGGCGGTGCGCTGGCTGCCGGAATGACGCCCCCCCCCAAGCAGCCGCGCGAAACCGTTTTAATCTGGCGCCTTAAAGCCATAGCTGGACAGGATTTTCTGCGCATCAGGCCCGGTTACGAAGGCGGCAAGGTCGTCTGCCGCTGCCGATGCGCCGTTTATCACCGTCAGGCCGTAATCGGCACCTACGGCCAGCGCCTCTGGCAATTGCACGATCTGCAATCCGGGTGTATCGCGCTGCGCAAGCACTGCGTTGGTGCAATAGGTCAAAAATAGATCGGCCTGATCCTCGCTCATCACCCAGCCATAAGGATTGCGGCCTTCTGGCGGCGTGGCGCTGTTTGGTCCGCCCGTCAATTGCAGGGCTTTGGATTTGAGTGTTTCCGTGCTGCCCGGCGCGATGGCGTCGGCCTTGTCGAAAAGCTGCCAAGCGTAGTCGCCTGACGGGTCCGCTTTAGGGGTCGAGGTCCCAAGGCGTGTATCTGGCGACAGCATCACGTCAAGGATCGTGTCGGACGACACTGCGATATCCTGCTGGGCGAGCCCGCACAGGCTGTTGCGGGCAAACATGGTCACGTCGCCCGCAAGCGCCGCATCGGCAAGCGTCTGCGGATGGCGCATATTGGCCGAGGCGAAAACTTCGGCATGTTCGCCCCCTTCGATACGTTCGCGAAGCAGGCCCGAGGGGCCGAAATTGCGTGCGACCTGCATATCCGTTGTGGCCTCAAATGCGTCGGCAATATCTGTCATTGCGGCCTTCAGGCTACCAGCGGCGTGCAGTGTCACCTCGTCGCTTAGGGCGGGGTGTGTGGTTGCAAACATGGCAAGGACGCCCGCTGTAAGGATCTGTTTCATGAGACTCTTCCTTATTCACAAAAGGCGCGCCACAAGATGGGCGCGCCCGGTTGTCAGGGTGGTTTCAAGTCACTTCGCGTTCGGGAAGAACAATTGCTGATCGTCCACCTTGTAGGACGCGATCGCCTCTTGCCCTTCGTCCGACAGAACCCAGTCAACAAATTGCTGACCCAGATCGCCCTTCACGTTGGCGTGCATTTCCGGGTTCACCAGAATGATGCCGTATTGGTTGAACATCTTTTCGTCGCCTTCCACAGCGATCTGGTAATCCCCTTTGTTACCAAAGCTGATCCAGGTTGCGCGGTCTGTCATGATATAGGCATCCATTCCGGTCCCGGTGTTCAGCGTGGCACCCATGCCCGAGCCGGTTTCGCGATACCAACCGCCTGAAGCTGCCGCCACATCGACGCCCGCTTCGTTCCACAGGCTCAGCTCCGCCTTGTGGGTGCCGCTGTCATCCCCGCGCGATGCAAAGGGTGCCTCGGCTTCAGCAATCTTGGACAAGGCGGCGGCGACATCGGACATGCCTGCGACTTCTGCCGGGTCGGCGGGCGGGCCGACGATGACAAAGTCGTTATACATCACGTCGCTGCGGCTGACACCGTGACCGTCGGCGACGAATTTTTCTTCCGCTGGTTTGGCGTGGACAAACAGCACATCGCCATCGCCATTGGCGGCGTTCTTGATTGCCTGACCTGTACCCACGGCAACCACGCGCACTTCGACCCCCGTTTTGTCGGTGAACATCGGCAGAATATAATCGAACAAACCTGAGTTCTGGGTTGAGGTCGTGGATTGCACAACGATAAAATCGTCCTGCGCGGTGGCTGGGCCAGTCAGGCCAAGGGCTAGAAGGCCGGCGGTGGCAAAGCCAAGGAAACTGCGTCTAAACATTATCATACTCCTATTATGATTTTGGTTTCGTTAGGGTTTGGATGGAACAAGCAAGCGGCCCCCAAGCCACGCTTGGGCAGCTTCAGAGCTGGGGTGGTCCAGCACCTCCGCAACGGGGCCGGTTTCAGCCACCCGTCCGCCATGCAGAAAAATCAGATCGTCGCCCAGCCTGCGGGCTTGCCCTGCGTCGTGGGTAACGACGATGATTGTCGTCCCGCTTTCGCGTGCGTCCTGGACCATGTGTTCGATTGCTTGGGTCGAGGCCGGATCAAGGCTGGCGGTCGGCTCATCCAAAAACAACATGCGCGGCGTGCAGATCATGGCACGGGCCACGGCAAGGCGTTGTTGTTCGCCGCCCGACAGAACGCGGGCGGGCTTGTCTTTGAGCGCGTCTAGACGTGCCAGCGCAATCGTCTCGGCCTCGCGCGTTTTGCGTTCAGAGCCGCGCACGCCGCGTACCGACAGCGCAAACCGCAGATTTGCGGCCACCGACCGGCGCAGCATGACGGGGCGTTGAAACACCATCGCCTGTTGCTGGCGCGCGGTGGCGTCCAAGGGCTGACCTTGCCAGAGAACCTCGCCCGCGGTTGGGGTCAACAATCCGTGCAGAAGGCGCAGTAGCAAGCTTTTGCCGCTGCCGTTGGCGCCCATGATGACGGTGCAGCGACCGGGGTGGATATCCAGGTCGATCCCGTCGATCAGGCGGTGCCCTCCTGCGTCAAAACACAGGCCGCGCGCCTTCAATAACGGGGCCGAGGTGGCGGACCCTGCGCGCGCAGCAGGGCCACGCTTGCGTTCGCTTATGTTCACAACCGCCTCAGACATAGGCCGCCCTTGCCGCTGTGCCGCGAATGGCCATCAGAAGGCCGTTCACGATCACTGCGATGGTCAGAAGGATCATCCCCAACGCCAGCGCCAGTTGCAAATTGCCCTTCGAGGTTTCCAGCGCGATCGTTGTCGTCATCACACGCGTGACGTGGTTGATGTTGCCGCCAACGATGATGACCGCGCCCACCTCGGCAACCGCACGCCCAAACCCGGCCAGCGCCACGGTCAGCAAGCTGTAGCGCGCATCCCAAAGCAGCGCGCGCACTCGATCAAACGGGCCGACGCCAAGCGACGTGAACTGCTCGGAATATTCGTTGTAGAGGTCTTCGATCACCTGACGGGTCAGCGCGGCGACGATCGGTGTCACCAAGATGGTCTGCGCCACGACCATGGCCGTGGGGGTGTAAAGCAGCCCCAGAACACCCAAGGGACCAGCGGCTGACAGCATCAGATAGACCAGCAGGCCCACCACGACGGGCGGCAGGCCCATCATGGTGTTCATCGCCACGATCACACCTGTGCGCAGGGGGAAGCGGAACGCGCCGATCACTGCGCCCAGCGGAAACCCGATCAAACAGGCCGCTGCAACCGCGGATAGCGTTACACGCAAGGATAGCACAATGATCTCGATCACGTCGGGATCCCAAGCCAAGATCAGGCCCAACGCCTCGGTCAAGATTGCTGAAAAGCTCTCCATTTATGTATTTCCTCCCGCTCTTGGGAAATTTCGCACAAGAACACGCAAGAATCCATCCCCATTCCCGACAGGTTGAGAATGGCACTGACAACGGCGTCGGATCACATGGTCACAAATGGGTGTATTGGGGCGCTGACGCCTTAGGTCTGCGGGTCGTCCAGCGTGGCGTGGATGGCAAATTGCTCAAGCCCGGCGGCCTGCGCCTCGATCACGCGATAGGTTTCGCGCACACCGGCTTCGGTCAGGTCGCGCATCACGGTCAGCAGAGTGTTGGCTGCGTGTTCTTCGCACAGATCGGCCATCTGCGACAGTTCTTCCACGGCGACATGGCGCGCGACTTCAAATGATGGTGCGCCGTAGATGTCGACGAAATGCTGCGCCAGACGATCGGCCAGCATGTCATGCTCGGCGGGTTCGATCTGGGTGACAGCGACAAAGCTGACACGGCCGAAGGTCTCACACCCCATCCAGCCGTTGGAAAAGGCTTGGCGGGCCTTGCCGACCAGATCGGCCTCGCTCCAGTTTGAGAACTCAAACCCGCCGGAAATGCACCATTCACCGGTGCGGACCGGATTGTGAAAAACGCGAGTGTCGCTTTCGTCAAAATGGATCGCGCGGGCAAGTTTCATGTGGGCTCCGTCAACAGGGCGGTGAGGGGGATCAGACGGGATTGATCACCGGATTTCAACAAAAGTCCAAGGTCTTCATCAAGACCGACGAAGGTGCCACGCTGCCCGGCGACTGCCACTTCCGTATCGCGCCCGTGCGCCACGCCAAGCCAACTGGCGTGAAGGCGGGCCGATCCATCCTCGGCCCAGTCGTTTAGGGCGACAAGGGTGTGCCGAACCCATGCTTCAAGCAGCGTCACGGCGTCCACATCGCCACATCCTTCGGCATAAAGCGCGGTCGCGTCCGGTGTGTGCCCCGTGTCGTCCGAAGGTGGCCACAGGTCCAACGACAGGCCAACCACCAGCCAGTCGGGCACAGCATCCGGGTCGTGCCGGGACGCCGCGATTGTCAGCGCACCGCACCGCCCGCCATTCACGTAAATCCCGCCGTCCCAGCCCAGATGCACTGCAACCTCGGGCGGGGCAAGGGCGCCAAGGGCGTTTTGAAAGCCAAGCCCGCACAGCGGCAACATACAGGCGGCTTGGCGCAGCGGCACCTCGGGCGCGAACACGATGGCTGCGCGCAGGCGGTCATGGGCCAGATCATAGGTCACAAGCCCTGCGTCACACACCGCCTTCGCCTGCGCACAGGCCAGCGCAAACGGGTTCGCGCCGTCGGCATCAAACCCGGAGAACAAGGGGGGAAAGACCGGCTGCGTCATGCGTGACCGGCTGCGACCAGCTTTTGCGCCACCTCACGGAACGCCGCCGCCTGTGCGCTGTCGGGCTTGGATACGACGATCGGCGCACCGCCATCCGCCGCCGTCCGAATATCAAGATGCAGGGGGATTTCAGCGAGCAAGGGCACGCCCAGCTTGGCGGCTTCGCCGGCGACGCCGCCATGGCCGAACGTGTGTTCCTCGTGCCCGCATTGCGAGCAGATATGCGTCGACATATTCTCGATCATGCCGATGATGGATGTGCCAAGCTGGTTGAACATATCAATACCCTTGCGGGCATCCAGAAGCGCCACATCCTGCGGGGTCGACACGATGATCGCCCCGTCAAGCTGTGCTTTCTGGGCCAGCGTCATTTGCACATCACCCGTGCCGGGGGGCAAATCGACGATCAGCACATCCAAAGCGCCCCATTGCACCTGCGTCAGCATCTGCTGAAGCGCGCCCATCAGCATCGGCCCGCGCCAGACCACGGCTTGGTCGTCGTTGGTCATCAGCCCGATGGACATCATCGTGACGCCATAGTTGCGCATCGGCAGAATCGTTTTGCCATCGGGCGACGAGGGACGCCCCGACACCCCCAGCATCCGCGGCTGCGAGGGGCCATAGACATCGGCATCCAGCAAGCCTACGCGCCGCCCTTCGGCGGCCAGCGCACATGCCAGATTGGCCGAGATCGTGGATTTGCCGACGCCGCCCTTGCCCGATGCGATGGCGATGATGCGGTCGACGCCCGGGACTTTCTCTGGCCCGGCCGGTTCAGAACGTCGCCCCAAGCCCAGATCGGGCGGAGCGGCGGGTGCACTGTGTGCCGTCATCACAACCGACAGTTTTTTAACGCCGGGCAGGGCGCCGATCTTAGCCTCGGCTTCATCCTTCACTTTGGCATAGGCGTCGGCGTGGCTGCCGGTGGCCTCGATCACGAAGCGCACGGTGCCGTCCTCGACCGTCAGGGCCTTGATCACGCCGGCCTCGACCAATGGCGCACCACTGATCGGATCGGCCAGCGTGTTCAGCGCGGCCAGAACGTCGTCACGACCAATTGTCATGTCGGCTCAGCCTTTGATCTTGCCGGTCACGGTGTGTTCAAGGTCGACACCGTCGACGGTCAGAACCATGCGGGCCTCGTATTCCTTGCCCTCGGTGCCGTCGGCCTTGCGAAATGCCTCTTCGATGGCTTGTTGCGAGGTCACGCCAACCTGCTTGAGGAACTTGCGCATGGACATGTTGAAATCTTCGCTCATCTTTTTTCTCCTTGTTTAGGGTCAGTGATCTTTACGTTTTGATAAATAGTCTTCGGTGGTGCGCACACGCGGGCGTTCGCCCATCGTGAACGGGTTGTCTTGGGAATGAAACTGCGCCTTCACGCGACAATTGTCGCACATCTGAATCATGCGTACGGCGTCGGCGTTGGCAAACATGGCGTGATTGCCCGCAAGCTTTTCGGTGATGCGTTCGATCGTGGATTTGACGCCAAACAGGCTGCCGCATTCCACGCAGGCAAACGGCTCTTCTTCGTTCAGAACAGTCTGGGACAGTGCGGCGTCGGTCAGGTTTAGCTGTGGCTGCAAGGTGATCGCGTCTTCCGGGCAGACATGGGCGCACAATCCGCATTGCAGGCAGGCGTCTTCCTGAAAGCGCAGTTGCGGCTTGTCGGGATTGTCCACCAACGCCCCGGACGGGCAAAGCGACGCGCAGGCCAGACATAGCGTGCAGGCATCAGTGTCCACGATCACGGCGCCATAGGGTGCATGGTCGGGCAGGGGGATCATCTCGGCGTCGGGTTGCAGGGCTTTGGCAGCCAACCGGGTGATTTGGCGGCGTGACCCTTGCGGCAGGATCGGTGCCTCGACCCGGTTGGCGGGTGCGGCCCGGTCAAACAGGTGGTCCGACAGCGCGTCGGGGTCGGAAATATCCAGCAGCGTCACGCCGTCACCGGCCCCTATCGCGGCGGCCAGATCGGCCTGTGCCTGCAAGACATCGCGGTCACTTTTCGGGGCCAGCAGGATATCGACGTCTGCAAAGCCGCAGGCCAGGGTGGCCAGCATCTCGGCATGGCCGAACATGGCCAAGGCGTCGATCTCCAGCGGGATCACATGGGCGGGCAAACCGTTGCCAAAACGCGCGGTAAGGCGGATCATCTCGGCCCCGTGCGTGTCATGCACCAGAAGCGTCCCGGCCTGCCCACCAGCCTTGCGATAGGCAGAGGCAAGCGTGCTGATGCGTCGAAACACGTGATCGACAGGCGGTGCGTCATAGCTGATCGCGCCGGACGGGCAGACCGCGGAACACGCCCCGCACCCGGCACAGACCAGGGGGTCAATGCTGACATGTTCACCTGCGGGCAGAATGGCCCCGGTGGGGCAGACATTCAGGCAGTTCGAGCACGCAGGCTGTTCGGCGCGGGAATGCGCGCAGAGCGGTTCCTGCAACCGGATGTGAAGCGGCTTTTCGAAGGTGCCGACCATCTGGCTGGCGGCAAGCAGGGCATCGGCCACCGCAGGGATGCTGTGGGGGTCCGCGCGCAGGTATCCGTCGCGTTTGTCCGGGGCGGGAAACAGCGGGGTGTCGCCGGTCAGATCAAGGATCACATCACAGGTCGATTGTGCCCCATCGCGCGGATCGGTCAGCGACGGCGCCCCGCGCCCGCCGGGGATGACCTGCTGAAACGCGTCGATGCGGATCGAAAACTGGCCCAGCGTGCCTGACGCGCGGGCAAGCCGCCCCACGCATATGTCATAGCGCGACGTGACCGGAAGATCGCTTGCATCCGGCACAAGAACGGTGACTGCGAGCGTGTCCGCCAGCTTCTCGGCGGCCTCGAAGGCCGGGCCGGATGCCCCGATGATCAGGCACACGCCGTCCGAGGTGACATCAATTGTCTTGGGTGCGGGCGCAGGGCGCGCGGCATCTGCAACCAGTGCGGCCATCTTTGCGGTCGTGTCGGCGGTGTCTGCCGTCCACCCCGCGCGGTCGCGCAGGTCGACGAAATCCGGCACCGGCACGCCCAGATCGTCGGCAAGGTCTGCGAAGCGGGCGGCCTCTTGCTGGCAGGCGATCATCACCTCGCCGCCGGCCATCGCCTTGGCTGCGTGGTCTATTTGCCCATCACACAGCGATGTATGCAGGCGCGAACACTCAAGCCCTGTCGCCGCGCTTAGCGCATCGGCATCAATCGCTTGGGTGCCCAGACAATCGCAAATCAGCAGAGTTTTGTTCATTTCGCCCCCTCACCCTGCATAGGTAGGACGGAACGGCGCGGGATGAAAGGCGATCTATGCACATTCGCCGATCACATTTAATGCATGTCAGTCGACCTCCCCTTTCTTTTCACGTGTGTATCATTACAATTGGCGCTAGAGTTGAAAACGTCACAGCCAGCAGGTGCCAGCTTGTCTTTCGTCTTTCCCAATTCGCAATCCATCCCGCTTGGGGTCGTGATTCGCAAATCACCCGGTGTCACCCGGTGGGCGAAATGGGCGTGGCGTGCGGTGGACATGCTGCCCGGCGCGGGGCCTGCGTGCTGGACCGTTCTGCGCAGCGAAGGACAGGTGACGGAGTATCTTGCGGCGACCGTTCCGTTGCAACTCTATCCTTCGGATACCGAGGCCTATGTTCACGAACTTCAGACCCGCGAGCCGTCGATCTATGTTGTGCTGAGCCCTAATCCGTCACTGCCGGACACGCCTTGGATTGTGTCGCTGGCCACCGCTTCGCCTTACGAGGCACAGGATTACTGCGACTCGGATGAAGCTTTGGTGGAAAAGCTGCCGATGCCGGACGGGATGCGCGCGTGGATCGCGGATTTCGTGAATCAGCACCACGAGGAAGAAGTATTCGTGAAGCGCAAGCGCAAGAATATGAAAGTGGATGGCGACGAGGATGGTATCGGTGATCCGCGCATCGCACAGGATAGCGACGTTTATCGCGCACCGCGCCGCCGCCGTGAGGCATCGTGATGAGCAAGACAGCCACATTCTGGGACCGCCGCCGTGCCGCCGTTCAGGCCGAAGCAGAAGCCGAGGCACAGGCCCAAGCACAGGCCGCGCTTGAGGCGCAGACGCTTGCTGAGAAAAGCGACGATGACATCTTGGCCGAACTGGGTTTGCCGGACCCAGACACGCTTGTGAAAGGCGATGATTTTACCGCTTTCATGGCGAAAGCCGTGCCGGAACACATCCGCAAACGTGCTCTGCGCAAGCTTTGGCGCAGCAACCCGGTGCTCGCATGTGTTGACGGATTGAATGATTATGACGATGATTATCTGGCGGGCAGCTATGGCAACGCCGCGATTGCGACCAGTTATCAGGTTGGCAAGGGGTTGCTGGCGCATGTTCTGGAGTTAGATCGGGTGGCCGATGTAGTCGCGCCGCAAGACCAGTCGTCACCGCTTGACGAGGGTGATGAGCCGACCCGCACCAGTGACCAAGTCGATCAACAGGATTGGTCAGACACAACGACGCCTGAAACCGCGACGGAAGATGGGGCAGAACCTGACCACCAAAAGCCGCGCAGAATGGTGTTTAACTTCGACGGACACGACGCATGACCCTGACGCAAACACAACCCGAGATGATGGCCGAGATCACCGAAGAGGATCGGCTGCGCGCGGATCTTTACAACTATCTCGGGCTGATGCTGGCGGGTCCGCCGGACGAGATGTTGCTGGCGCAGACTGCGGGGCTTACAGGCGACACGTCGCCCCTGGGCCAGGCGATCGGCGGTCTGGCACGGGTGGCGAAAGTCACCAAGCCCAAAGCGGCGCAACGGGAATATGATGCGCTGTTCATCGGGCTGGGTCGGGGCGAGCTGCTGCCCTATGCCAGCTATTATATGACCGGATTTCTGAACGAAAAGCCGCTGGCCAATCTGCGCGCGGACATGGCGGCCCTTGGCATCACGCGGGCGCCCAATACGTTTGAGCCCGAGGACAATATCGCATCGTTGATGGAGATGATGGGCGGAATGATCGTGGGCCGGTTCGGCAACGCCGCCGATCTGCCGCGTCAACGGGCGTTTTTCAACAAACATATCGGGCCTTGGGCGCCGCATTTCTTCACCGATTTGCAAGGCGCGAAAGGATCGGTTCTTTATGCTTCTGTCGGCGCGGTTGGATCGGCGTTGCTGACCATCGAACAAGAAGCATTTCGCATGATGGCGGGCTGATCGCCTGCCGATGATCGGGCGGCGAGGGCGCCGCCACACGTAACGGGAGAAAGGGAGCATTCAAATGACGGACAAGAAACAGGGCACGACCCGCCGGAGTTTCCTGAAGATCGCGGGCACTGCTGTGCCGGGGGCTGTGGCCGCCGTCGCAACGGGCGCCACTGCGGCACAGGCCGAACCCGCTCAGGTCGATCTGTCATCGCAAGTGATGCAGGACACCGAACATACCCGCGCTTACCTTAAAAGCACCCGCTTTTAAGGTAAGCGCCACCCGCCCAAGCGTTGCATGGACGGGCAACCCACATTGATACCAAGATGCCTGCAGCGCAGATCCAGGGAGAATGATGATGCTTAGAAAAAAGACAAACGGAAGCGCGCGCCGAAGCGCGACACCGACCGCCACCCATACTGCCACCACGGTTGATCGCCGCAGTTTCCTGCGCGGATCGGGGCTTGCCATTGGCGGCTTGGCCGCTGTTGCCGCGACCGGCGGCACAGTTACACAAGCCACGGCGCAGACTGCGGCAGAACGGGCGATCGACATCAAGAAATCGGTCTGCACCCACTGCTCGGTCGGCTGCACGGTGATTGCCGAGGTCGATAATGGCGTCTGGATCGGGCAGGAGCCCGGCTTCGACAGCCCCTTCAACCTGGGTGCGCACTGTGCCAAGGGCGCTTCGGTGCGCGAACACGCCCATGGTGAACGTCGCTTGAAATACCCGATGAAGAAAGAGAACGGCGAATGGGTCCGGCTCAGCTGGGAACAGGCGATTAATGAAATCGGCGATGGCATGATGAGAATCCGCGACGAAAGCGGGCCGGATTCGGTCTATTGGCTGGGCTCGGCCAAGCACAGCAACGAACAGGCTTATCTGTTCCGCAAATTCGCGGCTTATTGGGGCACAAACAACGTCGACCACCAGGCGCGGATTTGCCACTCGACCACGGTGGCAGGTGTGGCGAACACATGGGGCTACGGCGCCATGACCAACAGCTACAACGATATCCATAACTCGAAGGCGATCTTCCTGATCGGCTCGAACCCCGCCGA
The DNA here is from genome assembly GCF_022678485.1 of Aliiroseovarius sediminis. Lineage (GTDB taxonomy): Bacteria > Pseudomonadota > Alphaproteobacteria > Rhodobacterales > Rhodobacteraceae > Aliiroseovarius > Aliiroseovarius sediminis. The sequence continues at coordinate 20,556 of NZ_JALBYP010000022.1, read as the reverse complement.
AGCACACCCGGTGTCCTTGCTGCACTTGCTGAAAGCCAAGGAAGGAAACAACGCGCCGATGATCGTCTGCGATCCGCGCTTTACCCGCACGGCGGCCCATGCCGACGAATATGTGCGCTTCCGTCCGGGGTCGGACGTGGCGCTGGTATGGGGCATCTTGTGGCATATCTTCGAGAACAAGTGGGAAGATCAGGAGTTCATCCGCACCCGCGTTTGGGGCATGGACGAAATCCGCAACGAGGTAAAGAAGTGGACCCCCGAAGAGGTCGAGCGCGTGACCGGCACCCCCGGTGAGCAGCTTGAACGCGTGGCCCGCACGCTGGCCAACAACCGCCCCGGCACCGTCATTTGGTGCATGGGTGGCACCCAGCACAGCAACGGCAACAACAACACCCGCGCCTATTGCATCCTGCAACTGGCCCTTGGCAACATGGGTCGCGCCGGTGGTGGCACCAACATTTTCCGGGGCCATGACAACGTGCAGGGGGCGACGGATCTTGGGGTTCTGGCCGACACGCTGCCGGGCTATTACGGTCTGTCGGCTGGTTCATGGGCGCATTGGGCGCGCGTTTGGGAAGAAGATCTTGACTGGCTCAAGGGGCAGTTTTCCGATGCGTCGGTCGGCGATACGAAGATGATGAACCTGACCGGTATTCCTGTCAGCCGCTGGATCGACGGCGTGCTGGAGGACAAGGCCAATCTTGATCAGCCCGACAACACCCGTGCCATGGTCCTGTGGGGTCACGCGCCGAACTCGCAAACCCGCATGAAGGAAATGAAAACCGCGATGGAGCGGTTGGACATGCTGGTGGTCGTTGACCCGTATCCGACGGTCTCGGCGGTGATGCAGGATCGCACTGATGGTGTCTATCTTTTGCCGGCGGCAACGCAGTTTGAAACCCGCGGTTCGGTGACGGCTTCGAACCGGTCGCTGCAATGGCGTGAACAGATTATGGCTCCGTTGTTTGAATCGCTGCCCGATCACACGATCCTGGCGAAATTTGCCGAAAAATTCGGTTTCCATGACCGGATGTTCCGCAACATCGCGATTGACGAGGGCGGCGAGCCGAATGTTGAGGATCTGACACGCGAATTCAACCGCGGGATGTGGACGATCGGCTATACCGGTCAAAGCCCCGAGCGTTTGAAGAAGCACATGGCCAACCAGCACACGTTCGACAAAACGACCTTGCGCGCCAATGGCGGCCCTGCAGACGGTGATGTCTATGGTATGCCGTGGCCTTGTTGGGGTACGGCTGAAATGAACCATCCCGGCACACCTATCCTGTATGATATGTCGGTTCCGGTGGCTAAAGGCGGGCTGACATTCCGCGCCCGTTTCGGGGTGGAACGTGACGGTGACAACCTGCTGGCCGAAGGCGTCTATTCCGCTGGGTCCGAGATCAAGGATGGATACCCCGAATTCACCATGCAGATGCTGCGTGATCTGGGTTGGGACGGCGATCTGACGGACGAGGAACGCGCCAGCATCGACCGCGTGGCAGGCTTCCCCGATGGGGCGCCCCTGACGGCCGAGCCTGCAGATGACGGGGGCAATACCGAAGAAGTTGGCGAAACCTCGCAACAGGGCGAACTCCCTTCGGACTACATCACTAAGTCTGGCGGTGTGAACTGGAAAACCGACCTGTCTGGCGGTATCCAGCGGGTTGCCATCGCGCATGGTTGCGCGCCTTTCGGCAACGCCAAGGCCCGCGCTGTGGTCTGGACCTTCCCGGACCCCGTGCCGCTGCACCGCGAACCGCTTTATTCCAGCCGCCGCGATCTTGTGGCCGATTATCCGACCTATGAGGACAAGAAGTTCTGGCGCGTGCCGACGATGTACAGCTCGATCCAGAATAATGATTTCTCTGAGGATTATCCGATCATCCTGACCTCGGGTCGTCTGGTCGAATATGAAGGCGGGGGTGAAGAAACCCGTTCCAACCCGTGGCTTGCAGAGTTGCAGCAGGATATGTTCGTCGAAATCAATCCGCGCGATGCCAACAACCTTGGCGTCCGGGATGGCGAACAGGTCTGGGTTGAGGGGCCGGAAGGCGCCAAGGTCAAGGTGATGGCGATGCTGACGGAACGTGTCGGGGCCGGTGTGGCCTTCATGCCCTTCCATTTCGGCGGCCATTTCGAAGGCAAGGATTTGCGCGACAAATATCCCGAAGGGGCCGACCCCTATGTGCTGGGGGAATCCAGCAATACCGCGCAAACCTATGGCTATGACAGCGTAACCCAGATGCAAGAGACCAAAGCGACTCTCTGCAAAATCTGGACAGCATAAGAGGAGATAGATCATGGCGAGAGCAAAGTTTCTCTGCGACGCTGAACGCTGCATTGAGTGCAACGCCTGCGTCACCGCCTGTAAAAACGAACACGAGGTTCCGTGGGGTATCAACCGTCGGAAGGTTGTGACCATCAATGATGGCCAGCCGGGCGAACGATCGATCTCGGTGGCATGTATGCACTGCTCGGATGCGCCCTGCATGGCGGTGTGTCCGGTGGACTGCTTCTATCAGACTGCCGACGGCATCGTGTTGCACTCCAAGGATCTGTGCATTGGCTGCGGTTACTGCTTCTATGCGTGCCCGTTCGGTGCGCCGCAGTATCCGCAAGCGGGTAATTTCGGGTCGCGCGGCAAGATGGATAAATGCACTTTCTGCGCTGGTGGGCCGGAAGAAAACCACTCGACCGCCGAGTTCGCCAAATACGGTCGCAATCGGATCGCCGAGGGCAAACTGCCGCTTTGTGCCGAGATGTGTTCGACCAAAGCCCTGTTGGCCGGCGACGGTGATACCGTGTCCGACATCTATCGCGAGCGGATCGTCGCGCGTGGCTTTGGGGCTGGCGCCTGGGGCTGGGGCACCGCCTATGGCAAGAAGGGCCAAGCAGGGCCGCGGTTGGGAAGCGGCGGCTGATTTCGCCCGTTTCCGCTGTGATAAACGGGCGGCCCCGGATCGGGCCGCCCATCTTTTGTGACCCGACGTAAGGAACACGCGGATGTTTCGTCTATTTGCAGTTTTTGCCCTGATCTTTGGCTTGCTGGCGCCCGCCGTGGCCCAACAATCCGTGGACACGCCGCGCGCCGAAACAGGCGGGGCGCAAACGCTGGACGATATCCTGCGCCGTCAGGCTCAGCAAAAGGTGGACGACGAATTCCGCCGCTCGGCCACTGGCGATCCCGAAGCTGCCGCGCCCATTACTGCGCCCCTTGGTACGCGCGGGGGACAATCCGACCCCGAGCTTTGGCGCGCGTTGCGGTATGACACGGCGGATGTCACGACCCAGACACGCGGACCTGCCGCCAAGACGCTGATCCAGGATGGCGGCATGTGGTGGCTGAAGTTTCGTGAAGGGCCGCTGTTGACCTATGGCGCGGGCCTTTTGGGGGTCACGCTGGTTCTGTTGGCGCTGTTTTACCTGATCCGTGGCCGTGTCCGCATTGATGGCAAAAAAACGGGCCGCACGATTACGCGTTTCACAGGGGTCGAACGCTTCGGCCATTGGCTCTTGGCGGGATCATTTCTGATCCTTGGCGTGACCGGCCTGATTTCCCTGTTCGGACGCAAGGTGCTGATCCCGACCTTCGGGCACGAGGCATTCTCGACCCTCGCGATCGGCACGAAGTGGGTGCACAACAATATCTCTTGGGCGTTCATCATCGCGCTGGTGATCATCTTTGTGTCGTGGGTCGCCCATAACCTGCCCGACCGCACCGATTTCAAATGGCTGGCGCAAGGTGGTGGGCTTTTTGGCGGTGGGCATCCACCGGCCAAGAAATTCAACGCCGGGCAAAAGCTGATCTTCTGGTCCACGATCGTTCTGGGCGCGTCGATTTCGGTATCGGGTTTGTCGCTGCTGTTTCCTTTTGAATTCAATATCTTCGGCGCGACCTTCGCGGTGCTAAACGATTGGGGCGTGCCGGGGTGGTTCGGGCAGGATGCCTTGCCCTATCCGCTGACCCCGCAGGAAGAAATGCAATATGCCCAGTTGTGGCATGCGGTTGTCAGCTTCGTGTTGCTGGCGATCATCCTTGCGCATATCTATATCGGTTCGGTCGGAATGGAAGGCGCGTTTGACGCCATGGGCAGTGGCGAAGTCGAGGAGCAATGGGCCCGCGAACACCACAGCCTGTGGGTGGACGATGTGCGCAATGCCGAAATGCAGCAAGGGAAGGAAGCGTAGGATGAAAGCGTTCCTGGCAGCAATGGCCGCATTGGTCGTTATCATGATCGGCGCGAACCAGATCCTTGTGCACAGCGATTTCTCGGCCTCGGCGGTGTCGGCTTCGTCAGGCAACGTGCGGCTTCACGACTGACTGGGCGGCACATTCAGGGTTTATTTTCTTTCATGTGGAATATTATAGTGTTAATATTTCTGCAGAAAGGGTGATTTCATGGGAAATGCTCAACTGGAAGCAACAGCGCCTGACCGGGGTGTGGTGTTGACCAAGGCGGTGACGCGGGCCGCCGCGCGTCTTGGACTGTCGGGTAAATATCTGTCCGACGTGATCGGCGTGTCCGAGGCGCAAGTGTCGCGCATGAAACGGGGCGAGATCACGCTGACGGAACACACCAAGGCTTTCGAACTGGCGGCTTTGCTGGTGCGCGTGTTCCGGTCGCTTGATGCGATCGTCGGCGGGGATGACGCCGCCGCGCGCAGTTGGATCGTTGCAGAAAACACCGCCCTGCACGCTCGCCCCATCGACCGCATGATTTCTGTGCAAGGATTGACAGATGTTGCCGCATATCTGGACGCCAGACGCGCTCCGATCTGAACATCGGGCCATCGACTGCGCCGCTTGGCGACTGGTCGAGGCTCAGCACGTCGTCGCCACCCTTGGGCTGGTCGATACGCTGGACGAACAAGCCCTGCTGGAAGATATCCTTGAGGACACAAAACCCCCGATGCCCGACGACTGCCGTGGGCTGGATTACTTGCTCTATACCCCGTTCCGATATCGGCCATACCCGCATGGCTCGCGGTTTCGCAGGGCAGGGTGGACGCCCGGCGTCTGGTATGGGGCCGAGCACCCGGAGACGGCGGTTGCGGAAATGGTGTTTTATCGCTTCTTGTTCTACGCCGAAAGCCCGGCGACCGTGTTCCCGGATGCGCCAGCGGACTACACCGCGTTTTCGGTCGATGTCGAAACCGAGCGGGGGTTGGACCTGACAACGGGGCGATTGGCCGGGTCCAGCGCGGATTGGATGCAGTTGATAGACTATGCGGCCTGTCAGACCCTTGCCGACACCGCCCGCGAAACAGGGGTGGAATTGATCCGCTTCACATCAGTTCGCGACTCTGATGCCCGTGCGAACCTGGCCGTTCTGACCTGTTCGGCATTCAAGGATCGCGCGCCTCAACAACGCCAAAGCTGGCATATCCGCATCAGTGCAAACGGCGCGCAGGCGGTCAGGGACCACCCCCGGTTGGGGCTGGAATTTGGGCGTGACGCGTTCGCGGACGACCCCCGTTTGGGCGGCATGATCTGGGACCGTTAGGGCGACGCGGCGACGGGCGATATTTGTTCATCAAACAGATGCCCCTTTGAACTGGGCCAGAGTGACACCGCCATCCTGCAAGGCGCGCCGCACTTCGGCGGCGATGCTGACGGCAGTCGGCGTGTCGCCGTGCAGGCAGATCGTGTCGATGCGTGTGGAAATCCTTGTGCCGCTTTCGGTGATGATCGCCCCTTCGCGCACCATCTGGGCCATGCGTTTGCCCGCGCGTTCCGGGTCGTGGATGACGGCGCCGGGCTGGCTTCGGTCAACCAACGTCGCGTCGTCATTATAGGCGCGGTCGGCGAACACCTCGCACGCGGCACGGCAGCCCAGGGCCTTCACGGCCCGATGCTGGGCGGTGCCTGCCAGCACCATGATGATGATGTCCGGCGCCACGGACAACGCGGCGTCGTAACAGGCTTTTGCCATGTCCTCATCCTCGGACGCCATGTTCGAGAGCGCACCATGCAATTTCAGGTGACGCACCTCGCCCCCGGTGGCGCGCGCCATCGCCTGTGCCGCACCCAACTGATACCGCACGATATTCTGCAACGAGCTGCGCGCGATAGTCATGCGCTGGCGACCGAAACCGTGCAGATCGGGGAAGCCTGGATGTGCGCCGATGCCGACACCTTTTGCAACCGCGTTCTTCATCGTCTGGGCCATCACGTCCCAGTCGCCCGCGTGAAATCCGCAGGCGATGTTGGCCGATGTCACGATGTCCAGAAGGGCCGCGTCATCGCCCATCTTCCACGCGCCGAAGCTTTCGCCCATATCGGCGTTCAGGTCCACAGATTGTGCCATTGTCTTCTCCTTACATCTCGTCCTCGTCGCCCGCGACGACGCCGCTGATCAGTTGATAGCTCAGCAGGTCGGGCATCTTGTGCGGGTCGCGGATAAGTGGGTGGCGGCGCCCGCGCAGAGCGGCGCGCATCTTGGCGTCCGCGCGCTCCATTTCAACAGCATCCTTGATCCCGACCCAGCGAAATTGAAGCGTCGCACCTGCCGGTGTCTGCGCCACACGCGGCAGATCGCAGGGCAGAACGGTTCCGATCCGCGGATAGCCGCCCGTGGTCTGACATTCCGATATCAGAACAAAAGGGGTGCCGTCGCCAGTGATCTGAATGTCGCCGGGCACGATGACCTCGGAAATCACGTTGCGCCCGCCTTCCACGTGAAACCCGTCGCCGTCGGGTTCCAGCCGTACGCCCATGCGGTTGGCGCGGGCATCGCGGCGCAGGGCAGTGGCTTGCAGCCGCGCCAGTTCCCCATCGGCGAACAGGTGGCTCTGGAAGCTGGCGACGATGCGGACCGTGCCGCCGCCAAACCGGTCGTCGGGCGGCAGGGTCATACCGACCTGCGTCCCGTCATCGGGACCGATCGTTAGCGTGTCGCCATCGGACAAGCGCGCGCCGATCCCTGCCGAAAGATGAGCCGATTCCGCACCAAGGCAATGGCTTCCCGTGACACCGCCACCGATATGCAGATAGCCGTAACTGCCGCCAAGCATTGACCCGATGGACAGCCGCGCACCGGCAGGCAGAAGGTGCGAGGCATTCCACGCCAGTTTGGCCCCATCCAGCGTCACCCGCATCGGGGCGCCGGTCAGGGCGATGCGGGTATCTTGGGTCGCTTTGAGCTCGCCGCCAGCGCCGGCCATCTCGATGGCGGCAAGGTTGGCGGGCTGGCCCAGAAGCGCGGCGCCTTCATGCAAGGCCAGGCGGTCGGCGGCCCCGCCGCGTGACAGGCCGACATCCAGATAACCGGGGCGCCCCAGATCCTGCACCGTCATGCCCGGCCCCGCGCGGAGGATCTTCAGATGCGCGGTCATGGCAGCCGCTCGTTCGTGGCACCGCCGTGGGGATCGCGGCGCATGGTGTCGAGCGTTTCGGGGTCGGTGGGCACGAACTGCACCTCGTCGCCCGGACGCAGCAGAAACGGCTCGTCGGTCTCTGGTTGAAACAGCCGGATCGCCGTCTGCCCCACATGCTGCCATCCGGTCGGCGTGGACACGGAAAACAGCACAAGCTGGCGGATCGCGACCGCCAAAGCCCCTTCGGGAATGCGGTCAGACAGTTGGCTTTGGCGCGGGATGTCCCACGCTTCGGGCAGTTCGCCCAGATAGGGCTGGCCGGGGGCAAAACCGATGGTTTGGACCCTGACGCGCGCCTCGGACAGTGATGTGATCGCGTCCTCTTCGCTCATCCCCGCGGCTTGTGCGGCTTGCCTCAGTTCGGGCGCCAAGGACGTGCCGAAGACGGTCGGGATGCGCCACAGGCGGCGGCCCGCGGGCAGATCGGCGGCATACCAGTCCTGACGCTGCACGAGCGCCTCCAATTGTGCCATCAAGGTGTCGTGGCTCAGATGCAGGGGGTCAAACCGCAGATAAGTGGACAAGAGCGAGGAGGACGTTTCCTCGACCCCGTCCCATGTGGCGGCTTCAACCGCCTCGCGAAAGGCCAGCGCCGCGCGGTTGGCGGGCTCTGTCAGGGTGTTGCCAAAGGTGACGAGCATTCCGTCGACCCCGGCGGTGCGGATTACGGGAAAACCATCTGAGGGGCCTTGGGTCACGGTCACATCTGCTCTGGCAGGAAGGTGACGATCGCGGGGAACACCACGATGATCACAAGCGCCAAGACCATCAGGAAGAAGAAGGGCAGGGCGGCGCGGGCGACCGTCAGAATATCGCGACCCGTCAGCGATTGCAGGACAAACAGGTTGAACCCCACGGGCGGGGTGATCTGGCTCATCTCGACCACGATCACCAGAAAGATGCCGAACCAGAGCGGGTCGATCCCGGCCTGCAACACCATCGGCATGATGACCGAGGCGGTCAGCACCACGACCGAGATCCCGTCCAGAAAGCAGCCCATGATCACGAAGAACACGGTCAGCGCCGCCAGAAGCGTGAAGGTGGACAGGCCCAGTGATCCGATCCATTCGGCCAGAATGCGGGGGATGCCGGTGAAGCCCATCGCGACGGTCAGGAACGACGCGCCCGCCAGAATGAAGGCGATCATGCAGGACGTGACCGTTGCCCCCATCAGCCCGCCCATAAAGCTTTCGCGGGTCAAGGTGCCCGAGCTCCACGACAGAACCAGCGCCAGCACGACACCCACGGCAGCAGCGTCGGTCGGCGACGCGATCCCGGCATAGATCGAGCCGATGACACCCGCGATCAGCAAGACCACCGGCAACAGCCGCCGCGATCGGTGCAGTTTTTCACGAAACGTTGCGCTGATATCCTCCATCGGCAGGCTGTCACGATTGAGCAGCGCCCAGATTACAACGTAGCCGACGAACAGAGACACCAGAAGCACGCCGGGCAGAATGCCCGCGATGAACAGCCGCGCGATGGATTGTTCGGTCGCCACGCCATAGACGATCAGGATGATGGATGGCGGGATCAAAAGGCCCAGCGTGGCCGATCCTGCAAGCGTGCCGATGACAAGCCGTTCGGGATAGCCGCGCCGCGACAGTTCGGGGATGGACAGTTTGCCGATCGTGGCCGCCGTTGCCGCAGACGACCCCGATACAGCCGCAAATATCCCGCAGGCAAACACGTTGACGTGCAGAAGCTGGCCGGGCAACCGGTTCATCCATGGCGATAGACCTGCGAACATATCCTCGCTCAACCGTGATCGGAACAGGATTTCGCCCATCCAGATGAACAGGGGCAGCGCCGCCAGCGCCCAGGAATTGCTGTGCCCCCACATCGTTGTTGCCATGACAAGCCCCAAGGGCGCGTCGGAAAACAGCGCCATCGCCGCAATTCCCACGCCCAGCAGCGAAAACGCCACCCACAGACCGGCCCCAAGAAAGCCGAACAACAGGATCATCAGTATGATGGACAATGCGGCAACTGACATGGGCGGTATCCTATTCGCTTAGTAGGTTTTCGCCCTTGTCTTCCCACGTGGCGCGGTGCCCGCGAAGAAGGCCGACCAGTTCATCGGCAAGCGCAAGTGTAAGAATGGATAGGCCCAGAGCCAAGGGAAGCTGCGGCAACCATAAAGGAACTGAAACCATGCCCGAACTGCGATCCCCGAATTCGATGGATTCACCCACCAGCAGAATCACATACCAGGTGGCATATGCGCTCATCGCCAAGGCAATTAGGACCACGAAGATATCGACCTTCCGACGCGGACGCGCGGGCAGGCGGTTGGTCAGCAATGTAACCCTAATATGCCCGCCTGCACGCAATGTGTAAGCCAGCGCAAGGAAGGTCGAGGCGGCAAGAAAGAACCCCGTGAAATCCGCGTAGGAAGGGATCGTTAGCCCGATACTTTTGTCAAACAAACCGGCAGCGATCTTGTCGGCCAAGTTCAGACAGACCTGTGTGAAAACCAACACGACGATGGCAAGTATGAAAACCGCCGCCAATCCGCCCGCCGCACGATAGATGAAATCAAGACCACGCCGCATGGCTGTCCCTTTCAAAGCTGTGTGGCCGGGCGCTGGATCGCGCCCGGCCGTTTGCTTGGGCTTATTGCTGATAGGCGTTCAGCAGCGCCTCGCCGGTTTCGCCGGCATCAGTCTTCCAGCTTTCCAGCATTTGCGCCCCGATCTCGCGCAAGCCGGTCATCAGTTCGTCTGACGGCTCGACCACGGTGATCCCGTTTTCGGCCAGCACAGCAGTCTGTGCTTCGGTTTCCGCACGGCTCATGTCCCACCCGCGCGCCTCAGCCGCGGCGGCGGCGTCAAGCACGGCGGTTTGTGTGGCATCGTCCAGCCTGCGGAAAGACCGCTTGTTGACCACAACGATGTTCTTCGGAAGCCACGCCTGAATATTGGTGTAGTGCGACAGGAAATCCCATGCCTTGGAGTTTACACCTGTGGAAGGTGAGGTGATCATCGCCTCGACACGGCCGGTGCTGAAAGCCTGCGGAATATCCGGCACCTCGACCTGCGTGGGGGCGGCGCCTGACAGGTTCGCAAACTCTTCCAACGTGGCATTGTAGGTGCGGAACTTGAGACCGGCCAGATCGTCAACGGACGCAATTTCTTTCGTTGTATAAAGACCCTGTGGCGGCCACGCCACAGCATAAAGTGCCATCAGTCCCTGCTCATCCAAAAGTCCGTCTATTACGTCTTTTTGCGCGGCCCAAAGACGTTCGGCGTCTTCATAGTTGGTGGCCAAAAACGGCATAGAGTCCGCCCCGAATACGGCATTGTCGTTGGCTAGCAGTGACAGGAAAAACTCGCCGATCGGAACCTGCCCGCTGCGCACCGCTTTGCTGATCTCGGGGTGTTTGAATAGCGACCCGGCCGAATGAACCTTGATTTCAAGATTGCCATCGGTGGCGGCGGATACGTCCTTTGCGAATTCGTTGATATTGACGGTATGGAATGTCGCATCGGGATATGGCGTTGGCATATCCCATGTTTCGGCCTGCACCTGAACAGCAAGTCCAGCCAAGGCGGCAACCGCCCCGCCCAAGTAACGCGATACAAACATTTTTAATCCTCCCAGAATCCATGTTTCTGCGTGACGTTTGTCATAACGTTTGTAAAATGTCAACGTTTCGCTAATAATGGTCACGATGGATGTGAAGGATTAGTGATTGTTGAAATCACACAATCATCATGACACAACATAGGTGAAACGTCGGGGTTTTATAAACATAGATGGCAGAGATCATGACCGAACACAGCACTGACAACCGGCGGATCGTGTCCTCGCGCCACTTGGCAGAAGGCGAGGGGTGGGAGCTGTCCGAATTGGAATTTGGTATGATCATCGCCTTCAACGCGTTCTCGCGTTGGACGACCCGCTGTATGGCCGCTGCAGGGCAGTCCGAACTCAGCCCTCTCGACATCCTTATCCTGCACAACGTCAACCACCGCGCCCGCGATAAGCGTCTGTCCGACATCTGCTTTCTGCTGAACATCGAAGACAGCCACAACGTCAACTATGCCCTGCGCAAACTGCTGAAAGCCGGCCTTCTGATGACCGAGAAGCGCGGGAAAGAGGTATTTTACAGCACATCCCCGGAAGGCGTGTCTCTTTGTAAAGCCTACCGCGACGTGCGCCGCCAATGCCTGCTGGACGGGCTGGCCTCTACCGACCTGTCAGGCACCGAAATGCGCGAACTTGCCCGCAATTTGCGCGCATTGTCAGGTCATTACGATCAGGCAAGCCGGGCGGCTGCGTCGTTATAAGCCAGGGCTCTGACCAGAGAAATCTAACAAAGCCGACCGCCCTGCGGGAACCTTTCGTCCGCATTCATCGTTTTTAAAGCGAGTGCAACGCAGATTTGAAAGGAAAGACCATGCCAGCCAAATCCAAAGCCCAACAGAAAGCCGCAGGTGCGGCGCTGTCCGCCAAGAGGGGCGAGACGAACGTGTCTGACCTGCAAGGTGCGTCGAAAGACATGTACGACACGATGAGCGAGGAGGAACTGGAAGATTTCGCTTCAACCTCGCGTGATGGATTGCCGGATTATGTCGAAGAGGATGAGGAGGCGGATTGATGAAATGGATAAACGTTGCCGTCGTTCGCTCGGAACTTTGCGGACACCTGACGCGTTTACCTTAAATTCGATGAACCGAGGGAGGCTTTTCACATGACCAATGGTATCCAAACAATCAATCCCGCAACCGGCGAAGCCTTGCAGACCTATCCCCTGATGTCGGACGATCAGATGACGTCAGCCATCGAGGCCTGTCACGAGGCGTTTCTAATGTGGCGGCACAAAGACCATTCCGAACGCGCCAAAGTCATCAAAGCCATCGGTGAAAAGCTTCGTGAAAACAGTGATGAACTGGCCCAGTTGATGACCGCTGAGATGGGCAAACTCCTATCTCAGAGCCAGCAGGAGATAGAGCTTTGCACCGCCATTTGCGACTGGACCGCGCAGAACGGCCCGGATGCATTGGCCCCGGAAGAACGGGCGTTGCCGGATGGGGGTGAGGGTCAAATCGTTTATTCCCCGATCGGTGTCGTCTATGGAATTCAGCCGTGGAACTTTCCCGCCTATCAGGTCATCCGGTATTCCATCGCTAATCTGATGGCCGGGAACGGCGTCCTTTTGAAGCACGCCAGTTCGGTCACCGGCAGCGGCAAAATGCTGGAAAAGCTTTATCGCGAGGCCGGACTCCCTGAACATCTTTTTAAAGTGTTGGTCATCTCGCATGACCAATCAAATGCGGTCATAGACAATGATCTTGTGCGGGGCGTGACCCTGACCGGAAGCCCCGCTGCGGGTGCCGTTGTTGCCGAACGCGCAGGGAAAATGTTGAAGAAGACCGTGCTCGAACTGGGGTCGAACGACGCCTATATCGTGCTTGGGGACGCGGATTTGGATCAAGCGGTAAAAATGTGCGTTCAAGGGCGCATCTATAACAATGGTGAAACCTGTATCGCAGCGAAACGTTTCATCGTTGTAGATGAAATCTACGATGAATTTTGCAAAGCCTTCGTCAACGCGATGCAAAACGCCCGGTTCGGTGATCCCATGAAAAACGGTGTGGATATGGGGCCGATGGCCCGCAATGATCTGCGCGATGATCTACACAGGCAGGTTAAGGAAAGCGTGGGGAAAGGCGCGCGTATTCTCTGCGGCGGAACGATCCCTGACGGTGATGGGTACTTTTATCCGGCAACCGTTCTGGCCAACGTCGCGCCGGGCCAGCCGGCTTATGATGATGAATTGTTCGGTCCCGTGGCCGCATTGATCCGAGCCAAGGATACTGACGATGCGATGCGCGTTGCGAATGACAGTAAATATGGTCTGGGCGGCGGTATTTTCTCGGGTGATGTGAACCGGGCCAAAAAACTTGCAGCTGACCATTTCGATACGGGCATGGTGTTCATCAATGGATTTGGCCTTGCGACACCCAACATGCCATTCGGAGGTGTGAAACAATCTGGCTATGGCCGAGAGCATGGTGGCTTCGGCATGAAAGAGTTCGTCAATGCCAAAGCCTTGCACATAACCACCTGACCTAAAGGCGCGTCATTGATGAAATGCGCGATATCACCGATCCTTCGCGATTATGCGTAGTGCATCGCGAAAGGCCCACGCCGTCAGCCCGCCGCCCGTTGTCCAGCCCATGCGTTTGATCGCCTGAACTTCGTCAGGGTGCGGCGGGTTTGCGACGGCGATCAGGGCCGCAATGCAGTCGGCCTTCGTGCCCGCGCAGCCGCATCTGTCCATCACCGCTTCTGCATCAAATGTTTGACCAACCGCGATCAGGGGCAAAGCGTGGACCGTGCCGGTCGGCCAGATTCTTCAACCGGGCCGTGATATCTTCTGTGCCGCGCTGGCGTGCGTAATGCATCGGGCCGCCGCGAAACGGAGGGAAGCCAGTGGCAAAAATCATCGCGCCGTCGACTTCGTCCGCGCTGCCCACGATATCCTTGCGCAAACACTCGATACATGCGTCCAGCATGGGAAGGATAAGCCGGTCCGTCAGATCATCTGGCGCATCATCCAGCGACGCATCCGGTCGCGGTGTGCCTTGTGACCAGTCATAGAACCCGCGCCCGGTCTTTTTACCAAGCTCGCCTTTATCAACTTTCTTGCGCAAATCATCGCTGATCTTCGCCAGAGGTTTGTCCAAAGCCGCCTTCAGGCTGTCGCCCACATGCAGCCCGATATCAAGACCGACCTGATCGGCCAGCGCGACAGGTCCCATCGGCATCCCGAAGCGAATGGCGGCGGTGTCGATGACCTCTTTCGCGATGCCTTCGTCCATCAGTACCATTGCCTCAAGTAAATATGGGGTCAGTGCGCGATTGACGAGGAAGCCGGGATAATCGCGCACCTGCACCGGCAACCGATCAATGCCCCCGCAGAACGCGGCAAGGCGGGTTATGGTTTCTTTGTCGGTGCCGTTGTGTCGGACGACCTCGACCAACTGCATTTTTGACACGGGGTTAAAGAAATGCAGTCCCGCGAAACGTTTGATGTCGGGAGCGGCCGTCTTCAAATCGTCCAGCGACAACGAGGATGTGTTGCTCGCAAGGATCGCACCGGGCTTTATTTGCGCCGCAACACTGTCATAGATTTTGCGCTTGGTCTCAACCTTTTCCGGTCCCGCTTCGATCACCAGATCGGCATGGGCAACGCCGTATCCGCGGGGGTCGGGCACCATCCGGTCAAGAGCATCGCGGATTTCGATATCCGACAGGTGCGCGCCTTCGGCAATCTTACGGGTCTGTGCCACAGCCTGCCCCAGTGGGGCGGTGTCGACATCCCCCAAGGTGACGCGTTTGCCTTTCACCGCAGCCCAAGCCGCGATCTCGGCCCCCATTGCACCGGCACCGATCACGTGAACATGGGCGATGTCATCTGCGCCGCGTGGTCCATCCTTCAGGCGCTGGCGCAGGAAAAACACCCGGCGGAGGTTTTTTGAGGTGTCCGTATCCAGTAACTCGGTGAAACTGTCGATTTCCGCCTGCTGCATCGCGTCGCGGTCGTCCCCGTGCTGTTCCCAATTGTCGATCAGTCGATAGGGCGCGGGGTAGTGTTCTTTTGGCGCCTGTTTTTCGGTCTCATTGCGCATTTGGCGGGCGGCGAGGCTGCGCCCACCGTATTTCAAAGCCCGCGCCTTGACACCAAGGCTGCGGTCGGCCTCGTGCTCAAGCATTGCATGGACCGCAGCGGCGATATGGCGTTCGCGCACAATCTCGTCCACGATGCCAAGTGATTTGGCTTTCTTCGTATGCGCCGTTTTGCCGGTCAGCATCAGCGTCATTGCCTCTAGTGGGTCGATCAGCGCAGGCAAGCGGAAGGTTGCGCCAAGGCCGGGATGCAGGCCCAGTTTCACCTCGGGCGCGCCGAAACTGGCCCCTGGCACGGCAATGCGCCGTTCACAGGCAAGCGCGATTTCCAGACCAGCCCCAATGGCGGGCCCATGCACCACGGCGATGGTGGGGCAGGGCAGCGCTTCAAGCCGGTCAAGCACCGCATGGCCCTGACGCAACATATCGGTGGCACCGTCGCGTGCCATGTCGTCGAATTGTTTGATATCGGCTCCGACGGCGAAACCCGCAGGTTTGGCCGAACGGATCACGACACCTTTGGGGGGCTGTTGTTCCAGCCGATCCAATTCGGTCGCCAGCCCTTCGATTTCGGCGCGCGCGATGGTATTGACTGAACTGCCCTCGCAATCCAGAACCAGCCAGACGACGCCGTTATCTTCGCCCCGTCGCCAAGGGTGGGCGGCTTGGGTCGCTGGGCCAAGTTCGAGTTTCGTTTCGCCCATATGGCGCAGAACAGGTCCGATCATCACACAGCCTCCAACATCATTGCACCGCCCAGTCCGCCACCGATACATTCGGTCGCGATACCCGTCTTGCGGTCAAGCCTTCGCATCGCGTTCGCCAAATGTAGCACGATCCGGTTGCCACTGGTGCCCACCGGATGGCCCAAGGAAATTGCGCCGCCATCAACGTTAAGCCGGTCACGGTCAATCCGCCCGAACGCGCCGTCCAGCCCCAGAACCTCGCGGCAGAACTCGTCATGCTGCCAAGCGGCAAGACAGGCCAGAACCTGCGCGGCGAACGCTTCGTTCAGTTCCCACAGCCCTACATCGTCCAAATCCATCCCGTTGCGCCGCGCAAGCGGGGTCGAGGCCAGAACCGGGCCAAGCCCCATAATCTTTGGGTCCAGTGCCGCCCATTCGCTGTCCACAATCCGCGCCAACGGTGTCAGCCCGTGCTTTTCCACCGCGTCCTCGGACGCAACGATGACCCAGGACGCGCCATCGGTGATCTGGCTGGAATTGCCCGCCGTGACCTTGCCATGAGGGCGTTCAAACGCCGGTTTCGGCTTGGCAAGCCCTTCCATATTGCTGTCAGGGCGCACGCCGTTGTCGTGGTCATAAACGGTGCCGTCATTGTCAAAGGCTGGCATGACCTCGTCCGTCAGCCAGCCTTCTTCTTGCGCTTTGGCAAGCCGCAGATGGCTTTCCATCGCATAGGCATCCGCCGTCTTGCGGTCGATGTCGAAATGGTGCGCCAGCACCTCGGCTGTTTGTCCCATGTTCAGTGTGGTGATCGGGTCGGTCAGACCGCGTTCCAGCCCGATAACGGGCTTGAAAAAATCCGGACGCAGCCCGGTCAACGCTTTGGCCTGCGCCACGGGCCCCTTGGCTTGCGCCATGCCGCCAAACCATTCCACCGCGTCTTGGCGAAGGGTCAGGGGCGCGTGGCTTAACGCCTCGGCCCCACCTGCTAGGATCATGTCGTGGCTGCCGTCACGGATATAGCGATAGGCGGTATCAATTGACTGCATCCCTGATCCGCAATTGATCTGCATGGTGAACGCGACCATCTCGGCCCCTAATCCCAGCCGCAAGGCGGCCACGCGCGCCGGGTTCATTTCGTCCGCGATCACGTTGACGCAGCCAAGGATCACCAGATCAAGTGCGCGCGGATCAAACATTTGACGCAAAAGCAGCGGGCGCCCACATTGCACCGCAAGATCGACAGGTGTGAAAGGGCCGGGTTTGCCTTCGGCCTTCAAAAAGGGCGTGCGGGCCCCATCGACAAGATAAACGGGACGGGTCATTCTGCAGCCTCCTGATGCTTGGTCGGCACCTTCAGTTCGGGGTAAAGGGCAGCTAGTTCTTTCGGCGTGTATTCATCAACGGCGATCACCTTGTCGACCAGTGCCTGCATCTCTGCGATCCGGGTGGCGTCGGCGTCCGAGATAACGCCGGCCTCCAGCCCGCTTTCGGGTGTCAACTTCGCCTCGCGCAGTTTTTTCATCAAAGGCGCACAGTCGATCACGGCAGCGTAAGCCTTGTTCAGATCTATGATGCCATCCCGCGCACATCCTTCAAAGACCCGTCCCGTGATACGGTCACGGGTGTCTGAGGGTTCATAGATCAGGTCTGCACACTCCTTGATAAGCTTGTCGGATGGCCCGCGCGCGCGACCACCGGGCAGTGTGATCGCCCGTAAAAGCCATGCGGCCCACCGCGCAGGGAATGCGTCAAGTACCTCGTCCAGCGCCAACTGAATACGTTGGATACCGCGTGCGGCGGTGTATTCCACCACGGGCAGGTCGGCCTGTTGCTGCCCTTCATCCTGCCAACGTTTGAGGGTGGCGGAAAGGATATACATTTCAGACAAGATATCGCCCATGCGCGCCGAAATCATCTCGTTCCGCTTCAGGGCGCCACCCATCGTCAGGAACGCAAAATCGGCGGTCAGCGCATAGGCTGCGGACCAACGCGCCAACTGGCGATAGGCCCAGGTCATCTTGCCTGCTTTCGGGGCTGGGGCGAAGTATCCGCCCGTCCATGCCCGCCCAATGGCACGCCCCATCGTCTTGGTCGTATGGCTGACATGCGCCCAGAAACTGCGATCGAACTTTTCAAGACTTTTGCTGTCGTCGGCTTCGGACAGGGCCTGAACGTTGTCCAACATATGAGGATGCGCCCGGATCGCGCCTTGCCCGAAGATAATCAGGCTACGGGTGACGATATTGGCCCCCTCGACCGTGATGCCGATGGGCACCGCGCGATAAAGCGGCAACAAATAATTGGAAGGTCCGTCGATAACCGCTTTGCCGGAATGCACGTCCATCGCGTCGTTAATCGCATCGCGCATACGGAACGTGGCGTGCGCTTTCATTATCGCCGAGATGATCGAAAGCGCATGGCCTTCGTCAAGGCCGGCGCAGGTCAGGCGGCGGGCTGCATCCATAGAATACGCGTCAGCGGCGAGCCGCCCCAAACGCACTTGAACCCCGCCAAACATACCGATGGGCAGGTTGAACTGTTCCCGGATGCGCGAATATGCACCGGTGGTATGCGCCGACAGGGCGATGGCGGCACAGCCCATTGACGGCAGCGAAATGCCGCGCCCGGCGGCCAGCGCGCTCATCAACATCATCCAGCCACGCCCGGCATATTCCGGCCCGCCGATGATGTGATCCAAAGGAATAAACACGTCCGTGCCTGTTGTCGGCCCGTTCATAAACATTGTGGACGACGGAATATGACGCCGCCCTATATCTACCCCCGCAAGATCGGTGGGGATCAAGGCGCAGGTGATGCCGATGTCTTCCACATCGCCCAGATGCCCGTGGGGGTCGCGCAGTTTGAAGGCAAGGCCCAGTACGGTGCAGACGGGCGACAAGGTGATATACCGCTTGGCCCAGTTCAGCCGGATGCCCAGCACTTCCTCGCCTTGCCATTGGCCCTTTTCGATCACGCCGTCATCTTTCATGGCCGCCGCGTCAGACCCAGCCTCGGCGCTGGTCAGGCCAAAGGCGGGCAATTCGCGGCCATCCGCAAGACGGGGTAGCCAGTGTTCTTTCTGGTCATCGGTCCCGAACATATGCAAAAGCTCACCCGGTCCAAGCGAATTGGGGACCATCACGGTTACGGCGGCCGCAACGGAACGGGTGGACAAAAACCGCACGACTTCGGAATGGGCATAGGCCGAGAAGCCCAGCCCACCATGTTTTTTGTCGATAATCATGCCAAAGAATTTATGCTGACGCAGAAAAGCCCAAGCTTCGGGTGGCAGGTCAGCGGCTTCGTGGTTGATTTTCCAATCGTCTATCAGGGCGCAGAGTTCACGGCACGGCCCTCCAAGGAAAGTGCGTTCTTCTTCCGTCAATTGTGGTTCGGCGACAGCTGCGAGTTTCGACCAGTTGGGGTTGCCGGAAAACAACTCGGCCTCCCACCAGATGTCACCCGCTTGCAATGCTTCGGCCTCGGTCTGGCTAAGGCTAGGCATAACTTTTCGAGCCCATTTGTGAATAGGTTTGGTAAGGATGTTGCGGCGTAAATCCGACATAATAGAACCTCCGCGGCGGTGGGTGCCTCATAACTCAACGCATGACATCACACTAAAGTTCCATAGTCGCTGTTTAGGACTGCCCACGCTCCAACAGATTAGTGTATTGCGCGACGGAACGGCGAAGGGCCTGCTTGGCGTCGGTCGGGACAATCTTGTGGGGGTTTTCTGTGTGAACTCACGGCGAAGTGCAACTATCTGATATCGTTTCTATTCTATCCCATTGCTAATTGCCAGCAGCTCGCTTTCAAAGACCTCTGCAGGCGTTCTATAGCCAAGGCATTTGCGCGGCGTGGAATTGAGGCGGTGGCAAATCGACCTCAAATATCGATTTGTCAACGCCGTCGGATCGGTCGAGCGGGGCAGGTACTTTCGCAACCTGTTGTTGGTATTCTCGACCGTACCTTTCTGCCACGGCGCCTGCGGATCGCAGAACCAGCTGTCCGCGCCGATCCCGTCTTTCAGCTTGCGCCAGGCCGAGAACTCGGTGCCTCGGTCGAAGGTAATCGACTGGCGCGCATCCGCGGGCAGAGGCGCGAGGCCCTGGATCAGGGCTTCCATGATCGGTTTGGACTGGCGGTCCTCGTTTCGCATCACCACCGTGTAGCGGCTGACGCGCTCGACCAGGGAGGTGACGTTGATCTTGCCGTGTTCCTTGCGGAACATCATCAGATCGCACTCCCAGTGGCCGAACTCGGTGCGCTCGGAGACACGTTCGGGCCTGTGTGACAGGCTTTGGCTGTCGAAGATGTGGGTTCGGTTGTGTCGCCGATACCCTCGCGGTCGGCGGCGTCTGCGATGCTCTGGGAGGTGGCGATAGAACTGTTCTTCGCGGCCGTCCTTCGAGTAGGCGAAACGGTAGATCGTCTCGTGGCTGACACGGACCGGATGGCGCTCCAGGCGCATGCGACCGGCGATCTGTTCGGGGGACCAACCGGCCTTGAGGCGGTCTTCGACGGCGGCTTTCAGCTCGGGGTTCACGATCAGCTTGCGGTGGACGGCACGGCGCTCTTCGGAGAGGCGTTGCGCGGTCACCGAGTAGTAGCCGTTCAACTCCGGGATTTCTTTGTCGTCATAGTAATTGCGCTTCAGTTCGCGGTAGATCGACGACGGTGCGCGGCCCAGCCGGTCCGCAATTTCGGGAACCGGCATTTTTGCGTCATGCCATTTGTCGATCTTGCGGCGCTCTTCGAACGTCAGGTGAGAGTAGTGGCTTCCCATTCATCAATCTCCATGCAAACCTCTGTTTGAATACAGAATTTGCACTTCGTTTGTGAATCCACC
>NZ_JALBYP010000021.1 GCF_022678485.1 Aliiroseovarius sediminis | reverse complement strand
TGTGAACTCACGGCGAAGTGCAACTATCTGATATCGTTTCTATTCTATCCCATTGCTAATTGCCAGCAGCTCGCTTTCAAAGACCTCTGCAGGCGTTCTATAGCCAAGGCATTTGCGCGGCGTGGAATTGAGGCGGTGGCAAATCGACCTCAAATATCGATTTGTCAACGCCGTCGGATCGGTCGAGCGGGGCAGGTACTTTCGCAACCTGTTGTTGGTATTCTCGACCGTACCTTTCTGCCACGGCGCCTGCGGATCGCAGAACCAGCTGTCCGCGCCGATCCCGTCTTTCAGCTTGCGCCAGGCCGAGAACTCGGTGCCTCGGTCGAAGGTAATCGACTGGCGCGCATCCGCGGGCAGAGGCGCGAGGCCCTGGATCAGGGCTTCCATGATCGGTTTGGACTGGCGGTCCTCGTTTCGCATCACCACCGTGTAGCGGCTGACGCGCTCGACCAGGGAGGTGACGTTGATCTTGCCGTGTTCCTTGCGGAACATCATCAGATCGCACTCCCAGTGGCCGAACTCGGTGCGCTCGGAGACACGTTCGGGCCTGTGTGACAGGCTTTGGCTGTCGAAGATGTGGGTTCGGTTGTGTCGCCGATACCCTCGCGGTCGGCGGCGTCTGCGATGCTCTGGGAGGTGGCGATAGAACTGTTCTTCGCGGCCGTCCTTCGAGTAGGCGAAACGGTAGATCGTCTCGTGGCTGACACGGACCGGATGGCGCTCCAGGCGCATGCGACCGGCGATCTGTTCGGGGGACCAACCGGCCTTGAGGCGGTCTTCGACGGCGGCTTTCAGCTCGGGGTTCACGATCAGCTTGCGGTGGACGGCACGGCGCTCTTCGGAGAGGCGTTGCGCGGTCACCGAGTAGTAGCCGTTCAACTCCGGGATTTCTTTGTCGTCATAGTAATTGCGCTTCAGTTCGCGGTAGATCGACGACGGTGCGCGGCCCAGCCGGTCCGCAATTTCGGGAACCGGCATTTTTGCGTCATGCCATTTGTCGATCTTGCGGCGCTCTTCGAACGTCAGGTGAGAGTAGTGGCTTCCCATTCATCAATCTCCATGCAAACCTCTGTTTGAATACAGAATTTGCACTTCGTTTGTGAATCCACCTGAAGAAAAAGCAATTACGCATAATCAGTATTATGTAATATAGTGGTCGGTTATGACTGCGCGCTGTAAATACCACATTTCGTTAGGACCGGCCTTTCTCGCAACGCGCTTCTTCCGCAATCCAAGCGGTTGGATATTATTTTGGAACCCTCTGACGGGATCGACGTTGTCTTGCTGAGCGCGCTGATGCGCTGATACGACAAACTGACAGATTAACCGTAAAGGGAGATCAAGACCATGAAACAGTTGATGTTTTCGACGGCCCTTGTTGCCGTAACCGCTTTGCCCACGATGGCGCAGGATGCAAACACCATGTTCCACGCCGAAGCCAACGCAATGGAGATTCACGCCTCTGACTTTATCGGGATGCGCGTTTATCGTGCTGAGGATGCGCAGGAAGATGCCTATGAAGGGATGCAGGATAACTGGGACGACATTGGCGAAATTAACGACGTGATTATGAATCGCGACGGCGACGTTCAAGCCGTTCTGGTCGACATTGGCGGCTTTCTAGGCATAGGTGAAAACCAAGTGGCCGTGAAGATGGATGCAATCCGGTTCGTGTCTGACAGCTCGACCATGGATGACGAGGCCGACTATTTCCTTGTCATGAATGCGCCGCGTTCGGCCTTGGAAGAGGCGCCTGGTTACGGCAGTATGGATAATTCAACTGACGATGCGAACATGTCGGATGCCGACGTCGCACCGGTCGCTGATCAATCGGAGGTCACGCCTGACACGACGCGCGCGCCGATCGTTCGCGAAGGGTATATGGCGATGGAGGAAACCGATCTGACCGCTGAGACACTGACCGGCGCACGGGTTTATGACACCAATGACGAAGATATCGGCGAAGTGTCTGAACTGCTGCTGACCGACGATGGCAAGGTCAAATCGGCGGTTGTCGATGTAGGCGGCTTCCTTGGTATCGGTGAAAAGCCGGTGGCGCTGGAAATGTCCAAAATCGACATTCTGCGCTCGGATGATGGCTCGGATGTTCGCGTCTATGTGCCCATGACCAAGGAAGAACTGGAAGGCATGCCCAACTACGACGGGTAACGCCTGATCCTAAGTTATATATTTGGGCCAGCCGTCTTGGCTGGCCCTTTTTATATAAGGGCAACGATCGTAACGTTCGCCCCCTACCCCAACGTTCGTCCACTACGCCGCTGGATGGTACGGCTAGCACAGACGCCCCGTTTTAATCTCGGTTAACCCTCGACATTTCCCGCATATGTGGCAAAGACTGTGGATAGCCAAGGGGATTATGCCGATGACGTCGCTGCTCGTATTGAACGGACCGAACCTGAACATGCTGGGCATCCGCCAGCCAGAGGTCTATGGACGCGTCACCCTTCCCGAGATTGAGGCCATGTGCCAAGATCACTGCCGCGCCCTGAATGTTGATTGCGTGGTATTTCAAAGCAACTACGAAGGCGCGCTGATTGATCAGATCCATGCCGCTCGGGGCATTCATGACGGGATTGTCCTGAATGCCGGCGCGTACACGCATACATCAGTTGCGATCATGGATGCGGTCGCCTCGGCCGAAGTGCCTACGATCGAGTTGCACCTGTCCAACGTCCACGCCCGCGAAGCCTTTCGCCATGTCAGCTTTCTGTCCAAGGTCGCGGTGGGCACGATCTGCGGTTTTGGCGCGCATGGCTATGTGTTGGCCATTGATGCGATGGTCGCTCACCTGGCCAATGACTGAGGCGCTCTTATGGATCAGCGCCTGCTCGTTTACTTGGACAAGATTTGCCACAGTCAAAGCATTGCTACGCTGTGGGATATTCACTGCGGTGCCATGCAGGATTTCGGGTTCGACCGCTTAATCTATGCGTTCAGCCATTTCATGACGCCAAATTCCTTTGGCCCGCGCGAGGATTTTTTGATCCTTTACTCGCATCCTGCCGAATATATGCAGCGGATCTATCAGGATGGCCAGCTTTACGAACATTCGCCAATGATCGAATGGGCCGCCCATAACTATGGCGCGTGCAGTTGGGGCTGGGTCCAGCAGAACCTGTCGCGACTTAGCCCGGAAGCCCGTCATGTGCTTGAGATCAACAGCGAGCTGGGCGTGACGGCAGGCTATACGATCTCATTTCCTGAAACGTCGTCATGCGCGCGCGGGGTGATGGCCCTGACTGCAAGACCCGGGCTGTCACAACAAGATGTGGATCAGATCTGGACCCAGCATGGCCGAACGATCGAGGCGATGAACCATGTGGCGCATCTGAAGATTATGTCATTGCCCCAACAGACCGACCGCGCAAAACTTTCGGCCAGGCAACGCGAAGCGTTGGAGTGGGTGGGTAATGGCAAAACCAATCAGGATATCGCCACGATCATGGGTGTATCACCGGCCACGGTCGAAAAGCACCTGCGAATCGCACGCGCCAAATTGGGCGTCGAAACGACCGCGCAGGCCATTTTGAAGATCTCTTACCTCAATCAGATTCGCTCACCTTATGGTTGACGGAATTCAGTGACACGACAAGATCAGTGATATCGTTCCAAATTGTTGTCTAAAACAGAACAAAGTATCACAGAATAGTGTGGTTACGGTAGGGAAACCCTGACTTCCATTTGTCTACGTTTTGGGGCACCATAAGGACGTTCCGTGAGTGGTGGCTTTGTAGCCGTTGGAACTTGAGAGGGTGGACGGTCTGTAATATCAGACAGTGATTCATTCTTCCGGGAAACCGGGCGCTGGTGTTGATGGAGTATTCTTCCCAGAGACACCAGCAACCTAATTTCGGAAATTCAAACAGAAACGCACATGTCCCGTGACGTTTCTTCGCGGCGTCAACACTTCCCGTTGGCGCCGCTTTCCATTCAGGTCTGCTGAATTTCCCACTGAACGAGCCGTTAAGTCGGCGCGAAGTTGGCGCGTAAAAAAGGCCGGTTGCCCGGCCCTTTTGTTATCAAGATGTCGCTGTGATCAGCCTTTAACGGCGGCGGCCACTTCGGCTGCGAAATCAGCCTCTTCTTTTTCGATGCCTTCGCCGACTTCCATGCGGACATAGCCGACGATTTCCGCACCAGCGTCTTTCGCAGCTGCTTCGACCGTCAGGTCGGGATTGATTACGAAATCCTGACCCAGCAGAGTAACTTCGGCCAGGAATTTCTTCATCCGGCCTTTGATCATGTTTTCGATGATGTTCTCGGGCTTACCGCTTTCTCGGGCTTGCTCGGTCAGGATCGAACGCTCTTTCTCGACGACGGCGCCGTCCAGCTCGGCTTCATTCAACGCCTGCGGGTTGGCGGCCGCGATGTGCATGGCTACCTGCCGACCGAACTCTTCCGAGCCGCCGTTCATGGCCACCAGAACACCAATCTTGCCCATGCCGGTCGCGGCGGCGTTGTGAACATAGGTTACGACGGTCTCACCGTCGACCGACGCCATGCGGCGCAGCGACATGTTTTCGCCAATGGTGGCGATCTTGTTGGTGATTGTGTCGGCCACGGACTTGCCACCCAGATCGGCGGCGTTCAGCGCGTCAAGGTCGTCGGCCTTCAGGGCTGCGTTTGCGATGCTTGAAACCATGTCCTGAAACTCAGAGTTCTTTGCAACAAAGTCAGTTTCCGAGTTCACTTCAACAGCGACACCTTTACCACCCGCGACGGCCACGGCCACCAGACCTTCGGCAGCGGTGCGGCCTGCTTTCTTGGCGGCTTTTGCCAGTCCTTTGGTACGCAGCCAGTCGACGGCAGCTTCCATGTCGCCATCGGTTTCGACCAGTGCTTTCTTCGCGTCCATCATGCCAACGCCGGTGGATTCGCGCAGTTCTTTGACGAGTGCAGCAGTGATTGCCATATCTCAGCTCCTTGGTATGTCGGGCGGGGCGCGCGCGGAACAGGTCGGCCGCCACCTTACCCGGATCAATTCTGTGACAAGATGCGGGGCAGATCACCCTGCCCCGCTAGTGCGCGACCCTTATTCGGCCGTGGCAGCTTCTTCGGCTGGTTCAGCAACGACTTCTTCCGCCGGGGCTTCTTCCATCGCGCCAAGATCGACGCCAGCGGCGCCAAGTTGGGCCGACATACCGTCAAGCGCGGCACGCGACACGAGATCGCAGTAAAGCGCAATCGCACGGGCTGCATCATCGTTGCCCGGAATGATGTAATCCACACCTTCCGGCGGGCAGTTGGTGTCGACGACAGCCACAACCGGGATGCCCAGCTTGTTGGCTTCGGCAATGGCCAGCGCTTCTTTTTTCACGTCGATGACGAATAGAAGATCTGGTACACCGCCCATATCGCGAATGCCGCCCAGCGAGTCTTGCAGTTTCGACTGAACGCGCTCCATGCCAAGACGTTCTTTCTTGGTCAGGCCCTCGGCGCCGTTTTCGAGCCGTTCATCATACTCTTTCAAGCGGTTGATGGATTTCGACACAGTTTGCCAGTTGGTCAGCGTGCCACCTAGCCAACGGTGGTTCATGTAATACTGCGCCGACTTCTCGGCGGCGTCAGCGATTGCACCAGCCGCTTGACGTTTGGTGCCGACGAACAACACGCGGCCGCCCTTGGCAACGGTTTCGCGCACTGCGTTCAGTGCGGCGTCCAGCATCGGCATGGTTTGTGTCAGGTCAACAATGTGAATGCCGTTGCGCTCACCATAGATGAACGGGCCCATACGGGGGTTCCAGCGTTGAGTCTGGTGACCAAAGTGAACGCCAGCTTCCAAAAGCTGACGCAGCGAGAAATCAGGCAGTGCCATGTTCTTTTCCTTTCCGGTTTCTACCTTGACGGGGCCATACGAGCGGTTCATGTCCTTGAAATTCAACCGTTTTCACGGCATTGATCGCATGTCCATTCCCCGGCTCAACCGGCGGACGTCCGAGGATTTCTCCCTCTTCTGCCCAACCCCGCCTGTGGATTGATGGGGGGCGTATAGACCTCTGATCCGGTGGTGACAAGCCCTAAATACGCGGATTGCGCCATATAATACAGGCTGATCGCGGCGGTTAGGGCGACGGCATCGCCGTCAGTGCATCCCTCTTGTGTCGCCTCGGATTTCTCGGCAAACAGGGGCATGACAAAAACACACGATATCCTGTGCATCGGATCGGTCCTGTGGGATGTGATCGGGCGTACTCAGCATCCGATGTATATCGGCTCGGACGAACCCGGTCGCATTACGCGGCTGCCGGGCGGGGTTGCCATGAACATCGCAATGACCGTGCAGCGGTTCGATCTGCGCCCCGCCCTACTGACCGCCATTGGCCGCGATGCCGAGGGCGAGGAGTTGATGACCGAATGCAGCGCGCGCGGGATGATTACGACTTACGTTCACCGCAGCTCGGGTTTGCCAACTGACAGCTATGTGGCGATCGAAGGGCCACAGGGGCTTGTTGCGGCATTGGCTGACGCCCATTCGCTTGAGGCCGCGGGCGATGCGATTCTGACACCGTTGGAAGACGGCACGCTTGGGTCCGCCGACGCGCCCTATTACGGCGTGATTGCACTGGACGGCAACCTGACGCGTCAATTGCTGGCGGATATTGCCAAACGACCCAGTTTTGCAGCTGCAGATTTGCGGGTTGCCCCGGCCGGCCCCGGAAAAGCACGACGACTGGTGCCGCTGATGTCCCATCCCGGCGCAACCCTGTACGTGAATCGGGAGGAGGCCGGTTACCTCACCGATCAGAAATTCGACAACGCTTTTGCCGCTGCTGACGGCCTGATTGCCGCTGGTGCCACCCGCGTTCTTGTGACCGACGGCGGCAGTTTCGCCGCCGACGGCTGTCATGAGGGTGGTGTGATCCAGACCCCCTGCCCCGCCGTGCGCGTGCGCCGCATAACGGGCGCCGGGGACACTTTCATGGCCGCGCATATTGCAGCCGAAATGGCGGGCAAGGGCCGGCTGGATGCCCTGGTCCATGCCCAAGAAACCGCCGCCCATTATGTATCCGGAGAAGACGACACATGACCTACCCCCTTCATTTCTCGCCTGAAGTTGCACAAGCGCGCGACAACGGTCAGCCCATCGTTGCGCTGGAAAGCACGATCATCACCCACGGAATGCCGTGGCCCCAAAACGTCGAGACGGCGCGCGAGGTCGAGGCCGTCATTCGCGAAAACGGCGCCATTCCCGCAACCATCGCCATTCTTGACGGGCGGCTGCACATCGGTCTGACTGACGCTGAGCTTGAAACTTTGGGCCAGGCTCAGGGCGTTGCCAAACTGTCACGCGCCGATCTGGCCGCCTGCATCGCGACCGGTGGCACGGGCGCTACCACCGTGGCCGCCACCATGATCGCGGCGCATCTCGCGGGTATCGAGGTCTTTGCAACCGGCGGGATCGGCGGTGTGCATCGTGGCGCCGAGACCAGCTTCGACATTTCTGCCGATCTGCAAGAACTTGCCAAAACCCCGGTGACGGTTGTCGGCGCTGGCGCGAAAGCGATTCTTGATTTGCCAAAGACGCTTGAGGTGCTGGAAACGCTGGGCGTGCCGGTCATCGCCTATGGGCAGACAGACTTCCCGGCGTTCTGGTCGCGCAGTTCCGGCCTGCCCGCCCCCTTGTCCATGGATGACCCCGCCCAAATCGCGCGGGCGATGAAGGTGCGGCGCAGCATGGACCTGACCGGAGGACATTTTGTCGCCAACCCGATCCCTGCGGCGGACGAGATCCCCACCGAGGTGATCACCCCCGTCATCGAAGAAGCTCTGGCCGCCGCCGCTGCCGAGGGGATCGCGGCCAAATCCGTGACCCCTTACCTGCTGGATCGCATCTATCACGCGACCGATGGGGCGTCATTGGTGGCAAACATCGCCCTTGTAAAAAACAACGCGCGCCTTGCGGCACGCATTGCTGCTGAACTAACGGTCTGACGAGAGTTCAGAAAAGAAAGACTGCCGATCCGACACTTTGGGCGGATCGGCAGTGGTTCAGGCGCCCATTGCGATCTTTGCATCCAGTTCGGCAGGTTCGGGGTCGCGCAGGACATAGCCGCGGCCCCAGACGGTTTCGATATGGCTGTCGCCCCCCGTCGCCGTCGACAGCTTCTTGCGCAATTTGCAAATGAACACGTCGATAATCTTCAATTCCGGCTCGTCCATGCCGCCGTAAAGGTGGTTCAGGAACATTTCCTTGGTCAGCGTCGTGCCTTTGCGCAGCGATAGAAGTTCGAGCATCTGGTATTCCTTGCCCGTCAGGTGAACCGTGCGCCCGTCCACATCGACGGTCTTCGCGTCAAGGTTGACAGCAATCGGCCCGGTCTTGATCACGGATTGCGAATGCCCCTTCGACCGGCGAATGATTGCATGAATGCGCGCGATCAGTTCTTCGCGGTGGAACGGCTTGGTCATGTAGTCGTCGGCCCCGAAGCCAAACCCCTTGATCTTGTTTTCCGTGTCATCGGCACCGGACAGGATCAGGATAGGTGTTTCGACCCGCGCCATGCGCAGCTGGCGCAGCACTTCGTGCCCGTTCATGTCCGGCAGGTTCAAGTCCAGAAGGATCAGGTCATAGTCATAGAGCTTGGCCAGGTCGACCCCTTCTTCGCCAAGGTCCGTGGCATAGACGTTCAAGTTGGCATGGGTCAGCATCAATTCGATGCTGCGCGATGTTGTCGGATCGTCTTCCACCAGAAGGATACGCATATTTCGGGTTCTCCGCTAAAAAATTCCTGTGTCGCAATCAGCATCTCGTCAAATGGTTAACCACACGTTACCCCTGCAGAACTTTTAGCGAAAACAATCTAGGGTTGTCTATATCTTTGTAGTGCCGTGGCCTTCAAAGCCGCTTCACCGTGGTCGGCAACAGCGCGCATCCACTCGGCAAGCTCTTCCGGCGACAACGCATACATTTCTTGCGCGTCCTTTTCCGCGATCAACCCATAAATCACCCCGCGCACCACGGCGGCCTTACGGCTTGCAACCCATCGCCGAGTGGTGTGAGGCGGCAGGTCTGCGCGCGTCATGATCGACCCATCCGGCAGGGTCACCGCGCGCGGCCCTTCAACTTTCTTTAGATACATACTAAGCCCTCGCTTTCCATGTCTGAGATGACTTTGCCGCGTGACGCTTAAAGAGAGATGAAGCTGCCCCTTGTTGTTCCTTCGAATTTTCATATATTCCGTATCTCTTTTGAAAAGGATGTGGTCATGCCCGCGACCGTGAAAACACAAGAAGCCCCGGTGCTGAATTCACTGGGCTTTGCCAAACTGCCCGCCGAGACCCGTGTCGTGGTCGCGATGTCGGGTGGCGTGGACAGTTCGGTTGTGGCCGCGATGCTGGCCGAAGAAGGCTATGACGTGATCGGTGTGACCTTGCAGCTTTATGACCACGGCGCGGCCTTGGCCAAGAAGGGTGCTTGCTGCGCCGGGATCGACATTCACGACGCCCGCCATGTTGCTGAAAGCATGGGATTTCCCCATTACGTTCTGGACTACGAAAACATCTTTCAGGACGCCGTGATCGAGGAGTTCGCCGACAGTTACCTGGGTGGCGCCACCCCCGTGCCCTGCATCCGCTGCAACGAACGGGTGAAGTTCAAGGATCTGCTGGAAACCGCGCGTGATCTGGGGGCCGATTGCATGGCGACTGGCCATTACATCCAACGTGCCGTGGGCCCCAACGGGCCCGAGCTTCACAGCGCCGCCGATCCGGCCCGCGATCAAAGCTATTTCCTGTTTTCGACGACACCAGAGCAACTGAATTATCTGCGTTTCCCCTTGGGCCATCTGAAAACCAAGGATGAAACCCGTGCGCTGGCCCGCAAATACGGGCTGGAAGTTGCCGACAAACCCGACAGCCAGGACATTTGTTTTGTGCCTGATGGCAACTATGCCAGCGTGATCGAAAAGCTGCGTCCCGGCGCGGCGGAACCGGGCGACATCGTGCACGCGGACGGTCGTGTGCTGGGCTGCCATGACGGCGTCATCCACTACACCATCGGGCAACGGCGCGGCCTTGGCATCGGCGGGCTGTCCGAGCCGCTTTATGTGGTCGAGCTGGACGTGGATGCAAAGCAGGTCGTTGTCGGTCCGAAAGAACTGCTGGCCACCCGCACCGTTCCTGTGCGCGAGATCAACTGGCTGGGCGACGAGCCGTTCACTGCGCGTAAAGAATGGCATGTGGGCGTCAAGATCCGATCGACCCGCCCGGCGCGCGAGGCGATCATCCGTCCGATTTCGGACACGGAAGCCGAAGTGGAGCTTTTGACCCCCGAAGAAGGTGTCAGCCCCGGTCAAGCCTGCGTGTTCTATGCACCTGATGGGCCGCGCATCTTCGGCGGCGGCTGGATCTGGCGCGGCTGAAGTTGGGTTTTTTCGCTCAACTTGACCATTGTAATGGCCAAGCACAAGAATCACGTTGATCATGGTCCAAGAAATTCACACCTGAAAAGGAGACCGCATGCGCAGAGTTCTTCCCGCCCTTGTTGCCGTGGCGTTGCTTGGCACACCTGCTTTTGCCGAAGAAACCTATGAACAGCGACTGGCGATTGCCACTGGGTATATCGAAGCCACGCTGGAAGACATCGACATGAACGCGATGGTCAAAACCATGTGGCGGCCCCTCGTGGCTGATGTCACCGCCAAGGGCATTCCGTTGAATGATGATCAGATCGCACGGATTGACCAGTTGTATCAGGACGAAATGACGGGCCCGATGTATGACATCATGCGCGATCAAGCGGTCGTTATGGCCGAGCTGTTCACGTTTGACGAGATCAAGGCCATTCGGGATTTCTATGCCACCGATCTGGGCCGCGCGGCGATGAGCAAGCTGCCGCAGGTCACGGAACGACAGACGCCCATGGTGCTGAAAATGGTGCAGGAAAAGATGCCCGAGATCATCCCCAAGGTGCAAGAGATCCTGAGCGAAGGCGCCCCTGCCGAATAACGCGAAGCCTCAGCTCGCCCGCGCCCGGGTGATTACGTCTTGAACCGCGCGGGCAGCACGCAGGCCAGGTGCGTCCCCACCCTTGCCCAGCCGTTCCATCGTAATCTGCATTGCACTGTGCTGTGCAGATGGGTCAGCCAGCGTGTCCAAAAGCGCGGGCGCGATCAGGTCGGGTCTGCAATCGGAGCCCAGAAATTCGGGCACCGTGCGGGTGTCCGAGACTAGGTTGACCAGCGTCACCGTATCGACCTGCAACAGCCGCCCGATCAACAGACGGCTAAGCCAGTTCATATCATAGGCGATGACCATCGGCGTCGAGGATGCTGCCAGTTCCAATGACACTGTGCCGGACGCCGCCAATGCAACATCCGCTGCCCGAAATGCTGCCCGTTTCTGATCGGCCAGATCTGCCGGGATCAGGATCGGGCGCACGGGCCAGTTGGCGGTCAATTCGCGCACCAGCGGATCGACGCCCTGCGCCACCGGAAGCACAACCGAAATGTCGGGATGCACACGAGCGACACGCCCCAGCGTTTCCCCGAAACGATCCGACAGCCGCGTGACCTCGCCCTTGCGTGATCCGGGCAGCGCCAGCACAAGGGGGCCTGCGCCGATCTGATGCTGGTCGCGGAAGGCTTGTGCCTCGGCGTTAGTCGCAACAGGCTCGGCCACGACCGGGTGGCCGACGAAATCGCAGCCCATGCCGGCGGCTTCCATATAAGGGGGTTCGAATGGCAGAAGTGCCAGCACATGGTCGATCCATTGGGCCATTTTCTCGGCCCGTTTGGGCCGCCACGCCCAGACCGAGGGCGCCACGTAATGCACCGTGGGAATATCGCGTCCGAAGGTCAGCCCTTCGACCTCGGCTTCCTTGACGATGCGCGCCACGCGCAGGCAGAAATCCGGGCTATCGATGGTGACGACGACGTCCGGTTTCGTGGCAATGATCGCCGCGGCCGTTTCGCGAATGCGGCGTTTCAGGTGAAAATATTTGGGCGCGACCTCGGCGATGCCCATGATCGAGAGTTCTGACATCGGAAATTGCGACCGAAGTCCCAGTGCCTGCATTTCAGTGCCGCCGATGCCCTGAAACTGGACCTCATCGACCAGTGTTGTCAGCCCTGCCATCAAGGCCGCGCCCAGCCGGTCGCCGGATGGTTCGCCCGCGATCAGGAACACCTTCATGGCGCATCCCCCCGAACGTCCAGAAACAGATCGAGTTCGCGCACAAGCCGTTCAACCTCGTCCTGCTCCATCACGATCACGCCGCCTTCGGGGATGACGATGCCGCCCAGCCGGGCCCGCGCGACCGCCGTGATCGTCGCCGGGCCGATCGTGGGAATGTCCATGCGGCCATCCTGACCCGGCTTGGGGCGTTTGACGAAAACGCCGCGCGCGCCTTGTTTCAGATGCTCGGGCGTTTCGCCCACGAAACGCAGCAGCGCATCGGTGCCCTGAATGGTCTCGATCCCAAGACACTGGCCGCCCGCCACGACCGCGCCCTGCGCCAGATCTTCGCTGACCAACGTGTCCAGGATCGACCAGCCGCGATTGGCGTCGTATCGGTCCTGATCGCTGGGCGTGCGTCCGATGGTGGTTGCGTCAAGGCTGAGGCCCTGCGTTACATCAGTCGCGGCCACAACATCGAACCCTTGTTCTTCGAAGACCTCGGCGACCAGACGCAGAAGCGCGTCATCCCCCTTGCCCAGCACCGCCTTGACCCGGGGAAACAGGCCCAAGGTCACGCGGTCCATGCGCAAAGGGTTCAGCTTGGGGCGGTCCACCTTTCCGGCAAAGACCACCCGCGCGACCCCTGCCCCGCGCATGGTCTTGAACAAGGTGCCCAGCTTTTCGTAACTCGCCTCGACCAAATCATGACCGGCGGGGCATTCCACCTCGACGCCCTTGATCGTCACGAACAGCGCATCGGGATTGCTGGCGGCGATCCGGTGCGGCAGATCTCCGGTTCCGGCGATGATGGCAAGGCGGTCGGTTGTCATCGCGGCACGCTATTTCGGGGTCAGAAAGCCGCGATCGCTGTCGCCAGTGACAAAGGCGACCAGCTCGCGGACATAGTCGCTGTCGGTTCCGTCGGCCAATGCAGCCGCGCGGTCGCGGAACGCACCATCGCCGGTCTTGAGGGCCTGAAATGCCGCGCGTAACGCCGCGATGTCGGATCGCGCCACACCGCGTCGCTTCAACCCGACCAGGTTCAGCCCGTCCAGCTCGCCCCGCGGGCCTTGCACCAGTCCGTGTGGCACCACGTCTGCCGTGACCATCGACAAGGCGCCGATAATGGCCCCGCGACCAATGCGAATCCACTGATGCAGGCCGGACAGACCACCCACGATCACGTCATCTTCTATGATCACATGACCAGCCACGGCGACATTATTGACCAGAATGACATTGTTGCCG
Organism: Aliiroseovarius sediminis; assembly: GCF_022678485.1. GTDB lineage: Bacteria > Pseudomonadota > Alphaproteobacteria > Rhodobacterales > Rhodobacteraceae > Aliiroseovarius > Aliiroseovarius sediminis. The sequence goes on along the minus strand of NZ_JALBYP010000021.1, from coordinate 414,583 downwards.
ATCTGCGCGTCATGGGCGACGTGGCAACCAGCCATGAACAGCCCGTCATCGCCGATCCGGGTGACATGGCCACCGCCCGCCGTCCCGGTATTCATCGTCACATGTTCGCGGATGCGATTGCGTTTGCCGATGATCAGGCGCGTGTCCTCGCCCGCGAATTTCAGATCCTGCGGGATCTCTCCGATCACCGAAAAGGGAAAGATCACCGTTTCGTCGCCCACTTCGGTGTCGCCTGTGATCACCACATGGGACTTCACCTCGACCCCCGCGCCAAGCGTGACCTGCGCACCAATCACGCAGAACGGGCCGATCCGGCAGTTGGCGCCGATGGTTGCCCCGTCTTCGACAATGGCGCTGGCATGAACCAGAGCAGTGGGATCAACACCCCCGTTTGCCGTCATCGGTTAGCCTTTCCCGGCGGTGACGTCGATCATAGCCATAAACGTCGCCTCGCAGGCCAGTTCATCGCCGACCATCGCCCGCCCGTCGAATTTCCACACTTTGGCACCGCCGCGAATGGTGGTTATATGCAGCTCTAGCACATCACCCGGCACAACCTTGCGGCGGAATTTCGCACTGTCGATGCCCATGAAATAAACCACGGCCCCCGACCCGACCAGACCCAGCGATAGCGAAACCATTACAGCCGAGGTTTGCGCCATCGCCTCGATGATCGTGACGCCCGGCATGATCGGCAGACCGGGGAAATGGCCCTGAAAATGAGGCTCGTTCATCGTGACCATCTTGATGCCCTTGGCAAATTCATTGGCGCGAATGTCTTCGACCCGATCCACCAGCAAAAACGGATAGCGGTGGGGAATACAGTCTTGAATCAGCTGGATATCTGCGGTGGCGGGCACATCTGCCATATGTTCACGTCCTTCATGTCAGCGCCCGATGGGGCTTTGTCTTATCTGACTATCAGTCTGGCCCTGACGAAACAATTGCTATCAGTTAGCAGATGCAGGCGCGTCTGTGTCCGGCACAATCGACTGCAAAGCGGGGGCGTCGGCAGGCGGGGTTGGGACCGCGGGCTGATCGCCTTGGTCACTGTCCTGATTGCTGCTAGGCGCTGCATCGGGCAGATCGCTGCCGTCCCCCAAGACCTGGTCGATCCGATCGACCGCTTTGCGGGTGATATCGATATTTTGCGTGGTCAGCAAAATGGCACGACGGTCCAGTATCACCACCGCCCCCAGTTCGCGGACCAATTTCCCCAGAATGGGGCCGATGCGTTCGAAAAATGCGGCCTGTTCACGTTCCAGCGTCTGCACGAATTCCTGTTCGCGCGCTGCGCCTTCTGAACGAAGTGCCTGAACCTTGGCGTCAAATGCCTTGGCCAGTTCGCGAAAGTCCTCGGGCGTCATGGTGTCCCGACGCTCGGTCAGTTGGCGTTCTTCTTCGACCAGTTCAGCCTCGACCATGCGGGTCTCGTTGGCCAGGCGGACGCGCTCGGATTCGACTGTTTCGACGACGCGGCGACCGTATTGAGTGTCGGAAAAAAGGCTTTGTCGGTCGATGGTCACAATCTGCGATACGGCACCGCCCCCGTCTTGGGCAAACACAGGCGCGCCCAACGGCGCAAGCGCCAGCCCGGCGGCAAGCAAAAGGGGACGCGCAAGCGACCCTGCGAGTCGCCGCGCTTCGCACCAGACTGGCGACGACGCCGGCCGACTTGCGCGGTCAGAATTGGGCGGAAATGGTAAGCGCGAAGCTGTTTTCTTCGTCATAATCTTCCTTGGCCAACGCGTGCGAGAAGTTGAACCGCAACGGCCCGATCGGCGTATCCCAGAAAATCGACGCCCCGATCGAGGACCGCAGATACGCGCTGTCGTCAATCGTGCCGCCCAGCGTATTATCCAGCCCCCACAAGGTGCCGGCGTCCGCAAATACACCACCGGTGATGCCATATTCTTCGGGCAGACCGATGGGGAACTGCGCCTCAAGCCGCGCGACGGCGAATTTGTTGCCGCCTAGCGTATCCTCATTGCCCGCCGTCAAGTCACGCGGACCAAGCCCATTGGTGGAAAAACCACGCAGCTTCGAGGGGCCAAGGCGAAAGCGGTCAGTAATCCGCGACGTGCCGCCATCCAACCCTTCGATTATGCCGCCTTCGACAGTTGCGGTCAGCGTAACCTGATCGTTCCAAACCTTGGTCTGGGCCTGCGCCAGCGCGGTGGCGCGGACATATTCGTAATCCGATCCGACACCGCCAACATCACCGTCGAATTGCAGCAGATAGCCGCGATTGGGGTCGAGCCCGGTGCGCCGTGTGTCATAGCTGAGCGTGAAGCCGATACCCGCGCCGATCTGCTGTCCCCGCGCGGCTTCGTCTTTCAACACCTGCGAACTGTCTGGGTCGACGTCGGTGATTTCAGCGCCATCGCCAAAGACCCGCAGGCCAAGGCGGGTATATTCGTTGATCGGAAAGGCGATGGAGGGACGAAACGCCAGCGACTGCGTGTTGTAAAACGAGTTCGCGAATTCGGTTTCCTGATAATAGACCTCAAACCCCAGCTCCAGATCGCGATCCAGAAAGTTGGGTTCCGCAAATTTGAACGAAAAACTCGATGTATCGCTGCTGCCTTGGAAGCTGGCGCTGATGAACTGGCCCCGGCCCAGGAAGTTGCGTTCCTTGAAGGCAAGGTTCAGGCCAAAGCCGTTTTCAAGGCTGTAGGCACCGCCAAAGCTGAGCGATCCGGTTGGGGCCTCTTCCAAATCCACGTCGATGACCACCTGATCAGGGGCCGACCCTTCGCGCGCCTCAACATTCGAGTTCGAAAAATAGCCAAGCGCGCGCACACGTTCGGCGGCCTCGCGAATTTCACGGGGGTTGAAGGGGTCGCCTTCCACCACGCGGAACTGGTTGCGCACCACGCGATCCAAGGTTGTGGCATTGCCTTCGATATCAATGCGTTCGACGATGATGCGAGGCCCGCGGACCAGCACCAGATCGACATCCAGCGTCCGCGCACGTTCATTGCGCGTCACGCGCGGCTCGACACGAACGAAATCCTGCCCCTTGCGAATGGCCAGCCGCTCCATACGCGCAATGGCGTTTTCCATCAGCGCCGGGCTATAGACCACACCCGAACGCAGCTTGTGAACCGACCCAAAGTCGTTTGCATCCAGCCCGTTCACCTCGGACGAGGCGGTGATTTTGCCGAACCGGAATTGCTGCCCTTCCTGCACCTTGAAGGTGATGAAGAACGCATCGCGTTCGCGGGAAAATTCACTGGTGACGCCGGTGGTCTTGAAGTCGATGTAACCGCGCGACTGATAGAAATCCTGCAATACCTTCTTGTCGAACTCGATCCGCTCGGGGGCATAGGTATCGGCCCGAATCAACGCACGCAGGATGCCGGCCTGCTTGGTTTCAAGCACCCGGCGCAACCGGCTGTCGGAGAAGACGCGGTTGCCGACGAAAGACAGGCGCTCGACCTCGACATTCTTGCCTTCGACGACTTCGAACACCACGTCGACGCGGTTGTTTGCACGTCGGATGATTTTCGGCGTGACCTTCGCCGCCAGCCGCCCCTGCGCCTGATAAAGTTCAGTGATCGTCTGCACGTCAAGTTCGGCATCGGCGGGGTTATAGACCCGCCGGGGCTGCGATTTCAGCAAGGGTGCGAAGACGTCGTCCTTGACCTTGCGGTTGCCTTCGACCGAAACGACGTTGATTGTCGGGTATTCGCGCACCTTCACGACCAGCGTGTTGCCACGCGGCAGGATCTGCACATCTTCAAAAAGACCCGATCCGACAAGCCGTTGATACCCGTCGTTCAACTGCGCTGCCGACACGCTCTCGCCTTGGGCGATTCCCAGATAGGACAGGATGGTGGCGGCCTCGATCCGTTGTGTGCCTTCGATCTCGATCCGCTGGAAGGCATAGGATTGCGCGGTGACCATCTGTGGCACCGTGCTCGTAGCCCCGGAAAATGCAAGGAAAACAGCCAATCCGCTGCCGGTCAGAACGCCTTTGGCTCCGCGCCCTGCCTTGTTGAAATGGTTGCTGCTCAACCCCGATTTGAATGCCATCGTTTTTTCTTCCCTCGGACACCTGATTGTCAAAGTGGATAAGGGGTCGGGGCGGTCTTGTCAAAGCGCGAAACCGGACTTTCGAATGGGTGCGGCGCGCTTGCAATTGGGGCGCAGCATTCGATTGATCAAGAGTGGGATCAGAAAACCCGCGCGCAGCGGGGGCTGCGGCAGGTGATCATGTCTATTCGTCTTGTGTCTGCGAGATTGGTTTTAGGGCGCTGCCTGACCGCTATATCAGACTGGCCAGCGCCGCGCTGATCCCAAGGGCCGCCACGATACCACCGGCAAAGAGCAGCTTGTCCCAGCTAAGGTCCACCAAGACAGACAGCCCCTGCGTTCCATCATCCAGATATTTTCGATCCATGACGATCCCCTTCTTACCCGATCACACCCTGCGACTATTCCAGCAGCTTAACGCTCAATTACGGCGCGGGCTTTTCAGAAGTATGGCAGAAATGGGGCAATCACGATGGCAGCACGCCGATCAAGGACAGAACAAATCGTTGGTCAGGCCAAGCACCATCAGTGACAAAACCAGTGCCAGACCAATTGCCAGCATAATGTTCAGCGCCTTGTCAGACGGCGCTTTGCCGGTGATAGCTTCATAGCCGAAGAAGACCAGATGCCCACCGTCCAGCACCGGGATCGGAAACAGGTTCAACAGACCAATGGCCGTGGACAGCATCGCAATAAAGCTGATGAAACTGGTCGCCCCCATTGACGCCGCCTGCCCCGACACTTGCGCAATGCCGATTGGCCCAGACAAGTTGCAGCTTGAGATAGCCCCAGTGATCATGTGCCACAGACCCGACAGGCTGGCGTTGATGATATAGATCACCCGATCCACGCCCGAAGTCAGGCTTTCCCACACTCCGGGTGTACGGGTCGCCGGTTCGAACACCATGCCCGAGGTAATGCCGATCAGCCATCGCGTTTCAAACCCGCCCTCGGCGCTGGGAATGTCCTGACGGCGCGGGGTCAGGGTGACGTCCATCGGCGTGCCATCACGCAGGACGCCAAGGGTCAGCGGGGCGCCATCGCCGTTTACCACAATTTCGCGCAAGGTGTTGAAGGTGGGCACAGGGGTGCCGTCAACCGTGGCAATAAAATCCCCTTCCTTCAGGCCGGCTTCGATGGCGGCGGATTTCGGGCTGACCGACCCGACAAGCGCGGGGAAAGGGTGGGTGGCGGTCACATCCATCACCTGCCCGTCACGGCGCACCCGGTAATCGACTTGTGCGGTGTCAGGCAGTTCTTCCACGATGGTATGAAACTCCGCCAGCGGCGGGGTTTCGTGCTCTGCAATCGCCAGGATTTCATCGCCAGCGCGCAGCCCATCTTCCATTCCCGGCACGTTCAGGGGCTTGGCGACAGACAACGGGTCGCGCGCAACGCCGGTCGCCAGCGCAAGGCCCGCGAAGATGATGATTGACAGGATGAAGTTGAATACTGGCCCCGCCGCAACCGTCAGCGTCCGCGCCCAAAGCGGGGCACCGTGCATGGTGTGGCGTCGTTCCTCATCGTCCATTGCCGCCATCGCTTCGTCATCGGCACTGCCCGAAGCCACGTTCGCATCACCGCGAAACTTCACATATCCACCGATGGGAAAGGCCGCGATCTGCCAGCGGGTGCCATGCTTATCCACCCGTGACGTGACCACAGGCCCCATCCCGATCGAGAAGACATCCGCCTTGATCCCAGACCAGCGCCCGACGATGTAGTGGCCATATTCATGCACCGCCACGATCACCGTCAGCGCCGCAAGAAACGCAAGGATCGTAAAGGCGAGGTTGCCGAAGTCGGGAAGCAGCCCGGTAAGTTCCATGAAATCTCTTTCCTGCTCTTTGCTGTTGTGTGCCTGTGGCGACCTAGCGGCGCGTGTCGATGACCTGTTGTGCGGTGTTGCGACCCATTTGGTCGGCGGCGCGCACATTATCAAGGGTCATCGCGCCATGAGCCAAAGACACATCGCCGTCAAGCCGGATCAGCACCTCTTCAACGATATGGGCCATGTCCATAAAGCCGATGCGCCCAGCGATGAAACCGTCCAGCGCGACCTCTTTCGCGGCGTTGAAGATCGCGCCAGACAGACCGCCCGCCGCCATCACTTCGCGCGCCAGTCGCAGCGCGGGGTATCGCGCCTCATCGGGCGCGCGAAATTCCAGCGTCGCGATCCGCGCAAGGTCCAGCCGATCAACCGGCAGGTGGCGCCGGTCGGGCCAGTGCAAGGCATAGCCGATGGCGTGACGCATATCGGGCGCGCCCAGATGCGCCATCAGCGCGCCGTCGTTGAAGCCAACAAGCGCGTGTACAAGGCTTTGGGGATGAATCACGACCTCAATCTGGTTGGCTTCAATCCCAAAAAACTCTTTGGTTTCTATGACTTCAAGCGCTTTATTGAACATAGATGCGCTGTCGATGGTGATCCGTTGCCCCATGTCCCAGTTGGGGTGTGCGCTGGCCTGATCCAGCGTTGCGCTGGCCAAATCCTCAATCGGCCAATCCCGAAACGCTCCACCCGAAGCGGTGATTATCACACGTTCCACCGCTGCCAAATCCTCGCCCACCAGCCCCTGAAACACGGCCGAGTGTTCGCTGTCTACTGGCAGGATGCGCGCATGGTGGGCTTGTGCGGTTGCCATGATCAAAGGGCCTGCGGTCACAAGGCTTTCCTTGTTGGCAAGGGCCAGCGTTGCGTGCCCCTCAAGCGCGCGCAATCCGGGCAGAAGGCCGGCGGCCCCCACAATGGCCGACATGACCCAATCAACGGGGCGCATCGCGGCGTCTTCTATCGCGGTGTCGCCCGCTGCGGCCTCGACCCCTGATCCGGCAAGGGCGTCGCGCAGCGCTGGCAGGTGTTCGTCATGCGCGGTCACAGCTACATCAGCGCCCAACCGGATCGCGTCCTGCGCCAGTTGCGCAACGTTATGTCCACCGGTCAGCGCAACCACGTCATAGGCGTCGGGATTGCGCGCAATCAGGTCAATCGTGGATTGCCCGATCGATCCCGTCGCCCCAAAGATCGAGACACGTCGTTGCCCATTGGTCATAATGCGCCCTGCCCTGTCATCCTGCCGACCAGCCCAACAGTGACGCGATCCCCGTCAGGAGCATCAAAGCCCCCGCCGCACCGATCATCGCGTCAAAGCGATCCAGCACACCGCCATGACCGGGAATGAGGTTCGAGCTGTCCTTGACCCCAACATGCCGCTTGATCGCACTTTCCACGATATCGCCCATCTGACCGGCCAGCGCGATCAGGGGGGTAAACAAGGCCTCGACCGGCGTAAACACGCCCTGACTTGCGGCGAAAAACCCGATCAGTAACGCGCCGACCCAGCCTGCAATGGTGCCTGACCATGTTTTCTTGGGACTGACGCGTGGCCAGAACTTCGGCCCGCCGATCGTGCGCCCGACGAAATAGCCCGCTACATCAGACATGATGATGATCAGCAGAAACCAGATCAGCACGGGCCCCGGCCCCATGGCAATGAAACCAAGGCTTGCCAGCATGATCAGGCCCGCATAGCCCAGAAACAGCAGTCTGTGTTGTGTCAACAAGGCCGCACCAAGCAGCGGTGGCAGCATCAGGACGAGCGTGCGCAATGTCACCAGAACACCATCCGGGTCCGCCGCGCTGTATCCAAAGCTGGCGAAGAACACCGCAAGCGTGGCGATCACGCCCAGCAATGTGAACATCGCCGGTCGGGTCGGGTCCAATAGCCGCGCAAATTCGCCGACGCACAGGCCGATCACAACCGCGATCAGGGTCAGAAAGATTGGGTCGCCCAGCAAGATTGCCAGTGCCGCGACCCCTGCCATGACGATGGCAGACAGCACACGCGGTGCCAGATCCGACCATTTCGAGGAAGAATTGCTGCTTTTCATGAAGAGTTTATGGCACTCACGCAGCGGACCCTCAAGCGGTTGATCGCCGGTAGGTCGGGCAAGTGTGCGCCGTGGCGCAAATGTCGCGCCTGCGGAGCTTGACGCTCGGTCCTATTCCGCAGCGGTCACAACCGCCCCGAACCGCCGTTCGCGACCTGCGAAGCGATCTACAACCTCGGCAAATACCGCCGACGAGAAATCAGGCCAAAGCGTGTCGATGAACTCGTATTCGGCATAAGCCGATTGCCATAGCAGAAAGTTGGAAATCCGGGCCTCGCCTGACGTGCGTATCACAAGGTCAGGATCTGGTAAAACACATGTATCCAAGTAGCTTGCCAACGTTTGTTCATCTACGCTGTCAGCGTCAAGTCGTCCCCCGGCCACATCTTGCGCCATGCGCCGCGTGGCGCGCGCAACTTCGTCACGGCCGCCATAGTTAAGCGCGATGGTCAGATGCACCCGGTCATTTTCTTCGGTCAGCGTTTCAAGCTCGGTCATCAGGGCGATCAGTTTTTTGTCCAGTCGGTCCCGATCACCGATGAAACGCACGCGCACGCCTTCGTTGAACAACGCGCGGGCTTCTTTATGGATATAGCGGCGAAACAGGCTCATCAGCCCCGCGACCTCGGTCTGGGTGCGTTTCCAGTTCTCGGTCGAGAAGGCGAAGATGGTGATGTATTTCACGCCCAGATCGGGACAGGCTTCGACGATTTCACGGACACGTTTGGCACCGGCATGATGGCCGAACAGTCGGGGCTTGCCCCGACGTTGCGCCCACCGACCGTTGCCATCCATGATGATGGCGACGTGATCGGGCGATTTTTGCGCCCTTTCGTCCTTGTCCGTGGCTTTTCTGCCCATCGACACGCCCAATTCTGCTTATCGGATCATGGTGTGCCTGCCCCAGCGGGGTCAGACCTGCATAATCTCTTCCTGTTTTACCTCAAGTGCCTTGTCGACGTTACCAACAAATTTGTCTGTCAGGCCTTGTACTTCATCATGCCAAAACTTGTGATCATCTTCACCCATCCCGTCATTCTTGGCCTTTTTTAGCTGTTCCATGCCGTCGCGGCGCACGTTGCGGATTGAGACGCGGGCGTTTTCGGCATATTGTGCGGCAACGCGCGTCAGGTCGCGACGGCGTTCTTCATTCAGCTCGGGAATCGGCAACATGATGATCGTGCCATTTAGCTGCGGGTTGATGCCCAGACCGCTTTCGCGAATTGCCTTTTCAACCGCGTTGACCATGCTTTTGTCCCACACGTTGATCGTGACCATCCGCGGTTCCGGCACATTCACGGTGCCAACTTGGTTAATCGGCGTGCGCTGGCCGTAGGCTTCGACCATAATCGGCTCCAGCATCGCGGCTGAGGCCCGCCCGGTCCGCAATGACGCGAATTCTGTGCGTAGCGCGCTGATCGCACCATCCATTCGCCGCTCCAGATCATTCAAATCCAGTTCGAAAATATCGCTTGCCATGTCCTGGCTTCCCCTTGTCTTCGTGCACGGGATGTGCGGTTTCTTTGAATAAACGCGCGCCACCCGGTCTTTCTGCTCATGCTCGTAGCCCGGTATAACGCCACAACCCACCAAATGTATAGGTCAGGTTCGCCTCAGCCCGGATTGTGTTTCAACACTGGGCGAAAAGCTGCCCCATTTTAGGACTCACCACGCGCGGTCAATTTCCAACGCGCGTATATTTGCCCGTCCCCGACAGAATGCCACGTAACCCCCCGGGTTCGTCCAATGAAAAGACGATAATGGGCAGGTTGTTATCCCGCGCAAGCGCAATCGCCGAGGCATCCATGACCGCCAGCCGTTTCGCCAGTACATCGTCATACGAGACATTGTCATATCTTACGGCATCAGGGTTAGAGACCGGGTCCATATCATAGACACCATCAACCTTGGTGCCTTTGAAGATCGCCTCGCAAGCCATTTCATTTGCACGCAAAGTTGCGGCGGTATCGGTCGTGAAATACGGATTTCCGGTGCCTGCGGCAAAGATGCAGACACGGCCCTTTTCAAGGTGGCGCACCGCGCGACGGCGGATATAGGGCTCGCACACCTGATCCATCGGAATGGCCGAGATAACGCGAGTGTAGACGCCCAGCCCTTCAAGGGCGGCCTGCATCGCCAGCGCGTTCATCACGGTTGCCAGCATTCCCATATAATCCGCCGTCGTCCGCTCCATCCCCTGTGCGGACCCTTGCAGCCCGCGAAAGATATTGCCGCCCCCAATGACCATGCAGATCTCGACCCCCATGTCATGCACTGACTTGACCTCGCGCGCGATGCGTTCGACCGTCGGGGGGTGCAGGCCATAGCCCTGATCTCCCATCAGCGCCTCGCCGGAGATTTTCAGCATGACGCGGTTATAGGTGGGTTGAGAGGTGTCGGTTTCGCCGGCGTCGGTGCCCTTTTCCGTCACCACTGAGGCCTGATCACTCATCGGTTGCCACTCTCTGCTTGTCGTGATTGTGTTGGCGGGCAAGATGACCGATCAAGGCACATTATTCAATGCGCGATCTAAGACGTGCAGCAAAAAAGAAGCCACAGGCGTGTGCCCTTGGCAATAGGACGTGATGCGCATGACCGGCGTTGACATTCAGGCCATCGCGGCCAGCGTGCCTGCCGGGCAGCCCGTCCTGATCGCGGGGCCGACAGCCGCGGGCAAATCCGCGCTGGCGCTGGCCATTGCCGAGGCATCGGGCGGCGTGATCGTCAATGCGGACGCCTTGCAGGTGTTTGACAACTGGCGCGTCCTGACCGCCCGCCCCACCCCAGCGGACGAGGCCCGCGCGCCGCACCTTTTATACGGGCATATTCCCGGTGATCAGGACTATTCCGTGGGTCATTGGCTGCGCGACGTGGCGCCCATTCTGCAAGGGGATGAACGCCCGATCATTGTGGGCGGCACCGGTCTGAACCTGTCGGCGCTGACCGAGGGACTGGCCGATATTCCACCAACCTCCGCTCATGTGCGCGCCGAAGGCGAGGCGTTGCTGGCCGAAGGTGGCCTGGCTGCGCTTCTGGATGCCCTTGATCCCCTTACACTGGCGCGAATCGACCAGCAGAACCCCGCCCGCGTCGGCCGCGCGTGGGAAGTGCAGCGCACAACAGGGCGCGGTTTGGCAAGCTGGCAGGACGACACGCCACCGCCCTTGCTGCCCCTTAGCGACGCCTGCGCCTTCGTGCTGGACGCGGATCGAGATTGGTTGCGCGACCGGATCGAACGGCGCTTTGACCATATGCTTGATCAAGGTGCGCTGGACGAGACCCGCGCCAATCTGCTCGACTGGTCCCCCATGGCCCCCAGTGCCAAAGCCATCGGCGCGCCCGAGTTGGTCGCCTACCTGCAAGGCGAGCTGACATTGGATGAGGCGCGCGCGCGGGCGATCATCGCCTCGCAGCAATATGCCAAACGGCAACGGACGTGGTTTCGCAAACGGATGCGCGATTGGCAGGTGATTCCCCTGCCCTGACCCAAGCGGCGCGCGGTGGGCCGTATCCTGCCAAAGCACCGTTCTCATTTCCGCACCAATCCGCCGACTTACCCACATTTGTTGCAGAAACGCTGTGAACAAACTGTGGATAAGCCACTCTGCCAAAAAACCGTGAGACAGGAACGGTGTTTTGCGTTACCCATGAAGAATTGAATGTTTTGCCGCTAGATGATCTGATCTGGAACAAATGACCGAAACAACAGCTACGCCGTCCCAATTCCGTATCATGCCGCTTGCCCGGCTGGGCAATGGCGGACGCTGGCGGACCGAAGCCATGCGATCCTATGGCGCGCCGGTCCTGCTCTGGTTCACTCGTGGCCAGGGACGGATCACCGTCAATGGCGTGACCGCTGGATATGGCGCCCATAACTGCCTTTACCTGCCCGCCGGCACGATGCACGGGTTCGAAATGTCCAGCCAGGTCAACGGCACGGTCGTCGTCTTTCCTCAAGGCAGCGAAGACGAGCTTGCCCTGCCGGACGAGGCCGTTCATCTAAGGCTGCGCGAAACCGACAAGCAGACGACGTTAAGTCGTATGGTCGATAACCTGCACCGCGAGATGGAAAAGAACGCCCCCACATCGCACCGCGCCATGATGTGCCATGCAGGGCTTTTGTCGATCTGGCTGGAACGTCAGCTTGGTATGACAACTGCCGCAAAATCGACGATCACCGCCACCGGCCGGCTGGTCAACGCCTTTGCCGCGTTGGTAGAGCAAAAATTCCACACCGACAAAACGGTTCGTGATTACGCTGCGGAACTTGGCGTCACGCCAACGCATCTAAGCCGCGTGTGCAACCGCACCTGCGGGCGTCCGGCCTCGGCGATCCTGCAGGACCGCGTTCACTACGAAGCGCGGCGCTTGTTGACTGAAACGCATATTCCAATCAAGGACATCGCCGCGTCACTCGGGTTTGCCTCGGCAGCCTATTTCACCCGTGCTTTCCAAAAACAGACCGGCGTGACCCCGTCCGCCTTTCGCAAGAGCCGTTGAACGGGGCTGACAGGCCGTCAAGGGCTGGTTACTGTGGCCCGCCACCGGTGCGAACCGGACCCAGATATCGTAACCGAGTGTCCGCTTCATGAATTACAAACGCGCATCAACGATCCAGTTGATACTGCTGTCCGCCGCCGCTTATGCCGCCATTCCCGTTGCCTTGTCCGAAATGGACCCCCAGCTTGTGTCAAGCTTTCCGGTGGTGCTGATCGTGTTGAAGGTCGCCATCGCGTTGCCCGTCGGGCTGTCAGAATGGGGGCGTAGCCGCTTCTTGCGGTCCCTGCGCGATCGGCAGATCATCACCCTGGCCTCGATTCAGGCTTTCTTTTTCGTGGCTTCGCTGCTGTTCTTTACCTTATCTCTGCGGTCGTTGGACACCCCAGTTGCCATCGTTATTGCCGAAATCTGGCCGATCTTTTCGGCGTTTGCGATGGGCTTATTACTAAGCGATCAGCTTAGTCGACTTGTGGGCAGCGATTATTTGTGGGGCGGGATAGCGGCGCTGGGTGTCATGCTGGTTCTGGACCTGCCGTCAAAGATGGACGGGGTTGCGGCCAGTACATGGATCGGTGCGGCGTTGGCGCTGGCCTCGGCGGTGTCGATGGGGCTGTCTGTTGCCTTCAAGGCGCGCGCGGTGAAGCTTATGAAAGAACGTCACCAGATCGGGCCGGTGCTGAGCTTTTTTCTGCTTCAGTTCTTTTTTCTACCCGCCCTGCCGCTGTTTGCCCTTTACTTTGCGCTGTTTCCCGGCGCCGAGCCGGCGATTGACCTGCCGTTGTCAACCCTTTGGGTGGCGCTGCCGTGGGTGGCGGTGATTGTTTTGTTGAATTTCAGTTCGTCAGTGCTCTATTCCTACGCGACACTAAAATTGAAGCGCGCGTCTGACGGGTTCGTGTGGTTTTTTACGCCGGCCTTTTCGCTGCTTCTGTTCTCGCTCTGGACCGGCGAGGCGTTGAAGGGGCACGAATTGATCGGGCTGACTTTTATCCTCAGTTCGAACCTGCTTCTGACGATCGCCGCCGACACGAGCCGCGCATTCAAGTCGCTGGTGCTGACGCTTTTGGCCACCGGGTCGTGGTGCTATTTTTTCGAACCGTATTTCGTCCAGAACGACTATTACTTCGACGCCCTCAGCATCCTGAGTATCTTTTTCGTCGTCATTCTGGTTGAAGGGCTGGGTCAAGTCACGCGCCACACGGACGAAGAGGAACGGCTGCTGATTGGTCTGAACCACGCGCTGGCCGACAAATCCGCGCATCTGTCCGACGCCTTTCAATATCTGTGTGGGCGGCAGAATCCGGTGTGTTTCAAGCGGCGCTATCTTGTTCTGCGGCGGGCGTTGATTGCGGACGGGTATCGCGACATCGCGCTGGAACTGGACCGCCTGGCGCACGCGCGCAACCGCGCGATCCGGTTGGGAAAGCATGTATCATTGGCCGCCTGTCTTGTGGCGACAGCCTCGATCGGGTTGCTGGCGCGGCCGGAAACATGGCTGACCGAAATGTTCATTACGGTCTACCTGCCCTCGATGGTGTTTTCCTTCTTCATCCTGATTGAAGGGCAATTGGATATCGACAACTCGCTGTTTCGCCGGTTGACGACGCCGGGGCGCGCCCATGTGATCCGTATCATGTCGCTGCGTTCGCCCCGTGACAGTGTCATCTGGTCGCTGGTGCTCAGCGCGTTCATTATCGTGATCTATGCTTATGCGCTGTCCTTGTCACCTGCATAGGGCTTGCATCCATTCCAGAACTGGGCCCGCGACACGACCCCGGGTCCGACGCGATGACAGATCATATATTCGATCCGGCACAATGCCAGACCCGTTTCTTGGGGGCAGAAAGTATCCGCGATGGATCGAGGCTTGGGATGACGTTGTCTTATTTGAAGGACAAAGCGTCGATCTGCGCGTGTAAAGACGTTCCAGATCACCTGATCGCCAGGGATTGATCCGAACTAGCTGCCTAGAATCGCAAGCACATAGCCGCGCGTTTCTTTGTAAGGCGGCACGCCCGAGTATTTCTGCACCGCTTCCGGTCCCGCATTATACGCTGCAAGTGCCAACCGCCAGGACCGGAACCGGTCGTATTGCTGGCGCAGATACCGCGCGCCGCCCTCAAGGTTCTGGGCCGGGTCGCGTGGATTCACCCCCAGTTTGCGCGCGGTGAAAGGCATTAGTTGGGCCAGACCGATGGCGCCGGCATGGCTCAGCGCGCGGGGGTTCCATCCGCTTTCCTGCTGCACAAGGCGCAGGAAAAGATCTTGCGGAATGCCGTGACGCTGCGCTGCGGCCTTCGCCAGCGGCAGGAACTGACCTTTATATTTTCCGTTGAAGGCGGGGATGCCGTAGGTTGGTGCTGCTTCTTTGTTGGGCGTCAACCGTGTGCTGGAGGAATATTGCTGCGCGGCCCGTGTATCCAGAACGCGTGTCTGCGACGTAAACGCCGCCCGCCCGCCCGAACTAGTAAACAGGTTTTCGGCGAACGCCGCCCCGCCAATCGGTGATACGCCTGCGCTCAGGCCCAAAATACAGCCAAACGCCCTCAAAATCGTTGTGCGTGACATCCCTGTCCCCTGCCCGTTCCCCGGATATGGGGACGAACATAACGAACTTCGTCTTTCTGGGGAAGAGGGTGTCGCAATCTGACAGCGCCCGCGATGACGGGGTATGATAAACAGGGTGTTGCATTGTGCATTGCGGCCCATGTCCTGTCTGTCGCCAAGGTCGGGATTTTTGCGTTTTCCTCTGCCTGCCCACATGGTGTAACCATGAGGTTGAATTACAGAATCGAAAGGACGACGGATGGCGGGTTCGCTCAATAAGGTCATGCTCATCGGCAATCTGGGCGCTGACCCGGAAGTGCGCACATTCCAGAATGGCGGAAAGGTTTGCAACCTGCGCATCGCCACGTCTGAAACCTGGAAAGATCGCAACACCGGCGAACGGCGCGAAAAGACCGAATGGCATTCGGTCGCGGTGTTCTCTGAAGGACTGGTGCGCGTTTGTGAACAATACCTGCGCAAGGGCTCTAAAGTGTTTGTCGAGGGTAAGTTGCAGACCCGCAAATGGCAGGACCAATCTGGCAATGACCGCTATTCAACCGAGGTCGTATTGCAGGGCTTCGGCTCGACCCTGACGATGCTGGATGGTCGCGGTGACGGTGGTGGCGGTGGCCAAAGCAGCAGCGGTAATTACGGCGGCGGCAGCCAAGGTGGCTATGGTGGTGGCGACCCCGGACCGGCACCTGCTGGCGGTGGGTTCGACGACGAAATCCCGTTCTGATCCCAGCAGAAACGACACACGCAGCCGCCCCTTCGGGCGGCTGTTTTCTTAGGGCCTTGCCGTCCGCGCATCATCCAGAACCGACCGCACCACATCCATATCGACGCCATCGGCCACGAAGGCTTCGCCAATGGCGCGGGCCAGGACGAAACGCAGCTTGCCCTGTTCAACTTTCTTGTCCTGCCCCATCAGGGTGATCAGGCCATCGGTGTCCGGCAGATCGCCCGGAATATCGGACAGGTCTTTCTTCATCCCCATCGCCGCCAGATGCTGCCGGAAGCGCGAGGGGCTTTCCTGGCTGATCAGCCCCAACCGGGCTGAGGTCTCGAACGCCAATGCGCAGCCGATCGCTACGCCTTCGCCGTGCAGCAAGCGGTCGGAATAGCCGGTCGCGGCCTCCAGCGCGTGGCCGAATGTGTGGCCCAGGTTCAAAAGCGCGCGGTCGCCCTGCTCGGTTTCATCCCGCACCACGATGTCCGCCTTCATCTGGACGGACCAGCGCACGGCTTCTTCGCGCAGGTCCATGTCGCCCGCAGCAAGCGCAGAACCGTTGGCCTCTAGCCATTCAAAGAACGCACTGTCGCCAAGCCCGCCGTATTTCACAACCTCACCGTAACCGGCCAGAAAATCGCGTCGGGTCAGCGTGCCCAGCACGGCGATATCGGCCAGCACCAAAGACGGCTGATGAAACGCGCCGATCAGGTTTTTGCCTTGCGGCGCATTGATCCCGGTCTTGCCGCCCACAGAACTGTCTACCTGCGCCAGAAGCGAGGTGGGCACCTGCACGAATCGGACCCCCCGACGCAGGATGGCCGCAGCGAAGCCCACCAGATCACCGATCACGCCGCCGCCAAAGGCGATCACCACATCATTGCGCTCGACCCGCTGCTCAAGCAGCCATTCGACCGTCTGCATCAGGTGTGGCCAGCTTTTCGTGCTCTCGCCGGGCGGCAGGATCAAGGCCTCGGACGCGATCCCCTTGTCCTCAAGACCTTCCTTCAACGTGGCCAGATGCAACCCTGCCACCGTCTCTTCCGTCACGACCCAGACCTTGGGACGGTGCAATAGCGGCGCGATTTCCGCGCCCGCCCGCAACAGCAACCCCGGTCCAATCCGAACATCATAGGCGCGATCACCAAGCGGAACGTGAACTGTCGTCATCTCAGGTCTCCTCAAGCACGTCGGGGCGGGTCAGCAGTGCCTGAACCACTGCGTCCGCCATGTCGGCAATGGAATAACCGGGCTGTGCCGCAACCGATAAATCGGCCTTGGCATAGATCGGAACGCGGGCGTCATAGATCTGGGTCAATGTCGCCTTGGGATCGGGCGTGCGCAGCAACGGGCGCGTGTCTTTGTGACGCACGCGGGCCCAAAGCAGTTCAAGATCAGCCTTCAACCATACCGCCACACCGCGTTCCGCGATCATGGCGCGGTTGCGCGCGGACATGAAGGCGCCGCCGCCTGTGGACAGAACCGCGCGTTCGGTATCCAAAAGCCGCCCGATCACCTCGGCCTCGCGGTCGCGGAAGAAATCTTCGCCGTCGCGTTCGAAAATCTCTGAAATCGACATGTTCGCGGCGCGCACGATCTCTTCGTCGCTGTCCAAGAACGGCACGCGCAGCCGGTTGGCGACAGCTTGCCCCACCGCGGTCTTGCCCGCGCCCATCATGCCCACCATGACGATGGATTTCTTCACCTTGAAGGCCAAAACGGCGTCCACTTGCCCAAATTCAAATTTCTTTCCTGAATGGCGTGATCTTGCTGGAAATGCCATATATAAATCCAACAAAACACCACTTGAGGCAGAAAATGGGTGGAATGACATGCTGATCCGCTTGATCAAGCTTTTACTTTTCTTGGCGATTGTCGGCTTTATCGGGCTGACGGGATTCGCGTTCTTCGGGGATATGGAGCCGCGCACAGCACCGCAAAGCAGCACCGTGACCTTGGATGGCGGCTAACATGCCCGTTGCCAGTAGACATAGGGGCGCTGCCTGTCTGAGCGGCGCTGTCTTGTATCTGCTGATTGGGATGGCACCCGCAGCGTATGCGCAAGTGGCTGAAGGGTCGCGCCCCCTGTCGGCCATCGATTGGTTGTCAGACAGCATCGCCCTGCCTCCGCCATCGTCGGATAATGCTATATTGCCGCCCGCGCTGGATGAACCCGCCACCAGCACCGGTGCTTCGGTCGCCGAGGTGACGATGACCTTGCTGAAAACGCCTGTGCTGGACGCGGTCGGTCTGTTGCCGCATATCGTCACCGGTTTGCCGCGTGATCTCTGGGGCATGTCGCGCCCGGATGATCTGGCGCGCCGTATCTCTGCGCTTGATCTGGATTTACTGCCTGCGATGCAGGACTTCCTGATGCGCCTTATGTTGGCCGAGCTTGATCCCCCCAAGGGCTCCAGCGCCGCCGAAGATCGGCTGTTCTTGGCCCGCGTTGACCGGCTTCTGTCCGTTGGCGCTCTGGATCAGGCCGAGGCACTTCTGTCCCGCGCCGGGTCCGTGAACCCGCGCGTGTTTCGCCGCGCGTTCGACACCGCTCTTCTGATGGGCAACGAAGACCAGCAATGCACGACACTGCGCGCGACGCCTGATCTTAGCCCCACTTTTACTGCCCGCGTCTTTTGCCTTGCCCGCAGCGGTGATTGGGACGCGGCTGTTCTGACCTTGGAAACAGGTCGCGCGTTGGGCTATATCAGCGATGAAGACGACGCGCTGCTGGCGCGATTCCTTGACCCCGAATTGTTCGAGGGGGAAGAGGATCTGCCACGGCCCGACCATCCCTCACCCCTCACCTTTCGCATGTTCGAGGCCATCGGGCTGCATATCGAAACATCGTCCCTGCCGCTGGCTTTCGCGCAGGCCGATCTGCGCGCCAATATTGGTTGGAAGGCCCGCGCCCAAGCGGGAGAGCGTCTGGCGCGCTATGGCGCAGTGCAGGACAACCAGCTTCTTGGTCTGTATTCCGAACGCAAACCGGCCGCATCGGGCGGGATCTGGGACCGGATGAGCGCGGTGAACAAAGTCGAACAGGCTTTGGCCGATGATGATGACAATCGGCTGGCCCGCGCAGTTTTGGACCTTTGGCCGCATTTGGAAGAAATCGGCTTGGAAGTGCCGTTCGCACAAGTGTTCGGTGCCGATCTGGCCGCGCGCAACCTGCCGGGGGATGCGGGCGATATTGCGCTGCGTATGGGGCTTTTGTCTGACCGGTTCGAAGCGGTCGCCAACGACGCGACTCCGCGCCCAGACGATCCGCTTGCCACGATCCTTCTGGGCCTTGCGCGGGGTCAGGTATCAAGCCTTGCGCCCATCGATGACAAGAGCCGCGCGGTGCTGGAAGGATTCACCGCCACCACCCTGCCCGTGCGCCTGCAATCGCTTGTCGGGCAGGACCGGCTGGGCGAAGCGATCTTGCGCGCCATCGCCCTGTTCACCAATGGCCGCACCGGCAATCTGGACGAGTTGACCGACGCACTGGCGCTGTTTCGCCATGTTGGTCTGGAACAGCTTGCGCGGCAGGCAGCACTTGAATTCCTGATCCTTGAGAGGCGCGGATGAACGCCGATCACGCCCGCTGGATTTCGACGTTTCTGGAAGCACAGGCGGCCGAGCTTGACGCGTCAGAGAACACCCTTCTGGCCTATGGCCGCGACCTCAAGGGCTTTGCCGAGTTTGCAGGTGACAAGGGGCTGAATTTTGCCGCCATCACCCGCGCCGATATCGAGGCCTTCATGGTCGATTGCGATACGATGGGGCTGGCCCAGTCCACCCGCGCCCGCCGACTGTCCGCGATCAAGCAGCTTTATCGTTTTGCCTATGAAGAAGGCTGGCGCAAGGACAACCCGGCGATCAAGATCAAGGGGCCCGGTCGGTCGAAATCCCTGCCGAAAATCCTGAGTGAAGATCAGGTCGAGGCACTGTTGACCACCGCGCGCACCCATGGCCGCAGCCCGATGGACAAGCTGCGCAACACTTGCCTGATGGAGCTTCTCTATGCCACCGGGATGCGGGTCAGCGAGCTTGTCACCCTGCCCGTCGCCGCCGCAAGGGGCGAACCGCATATGCTGCTGGTCAAGGGCAAGGGCGGCAAGGAGCGGATGGTCCCGCTGTCCGCCCCGGCCCGCGATGCGCTGGTCGTCTGGCTGGACGCGCGCGACACCGCCGAGGAGGACGCGCGGGTTCAGAAAGGCACCAAGCCCCCGCCCTTTCTGTTTCCATCAACGGGACAAAGCGGCCACCTGACCCGGCATCGTTTCTACGGCCTGATCAAAGAGATTGCTTTGGCCGCCGGCGTCGCGCCCGACGCGGTTACGCCGCACCGTTTGCGCCATGCCTTTGCCACCCATCTTCTGGCGCATGGGGCCGATCTGCGCTCGATCCAGACGCTTTTGGGCCACGCCGACATCTCGACCACCGAGATTTATACGCATGTGCTGGAAGAACGGCTGAAAGACTTGGTGCTGACCCATCATCCGTTGGCAGAACCGGACTGAGACGTTATTGCGCTATACATTCGGGGGCGAACAGGTTATCAGCCCGCTTTCGCACCTCTTCCTACAGGCCCGTAGGATGGGCCGCCCGACCTACCCCTATGAAACAACAGAATCGACGAACCGTGAAACAGCCTATCTCTGACGCGCTTGCCGAGCGTGGATATGACACCCTGACCCAAGTCCAGACCGCCGTGTCCGACCCTGATTTGCTAGGCGCGGACCTGTTGGTGTCGGCCCAGACCGGATCGGGCAAGACGGTGGGCTTCGGCCTTGCCATTGCGCCTGTTCTATTGGGGGATGACGACCAGTTCGGACCCGCCGCAAGCCCGCTGGGGCTGGTCATCGCGCCGACGCGCGAGCTGGCGATGCAGGTGAAACGCGAGCTGATTTGGCTGTTTGCCAAGACCGGCGCGGTTGTGGCGTCCTGCGTGGGTGGGATGGACATGCGCGATGAACGTCGCGCCCTGGCCCGCGGTGCCCATATCGTTGTCGCAACCCCCGGGCGTCTGCGTGACCACGTCATGCGTGGCTCGATCGACCTGTCGGCGCTGCGCAGCGTGGTGCTGGACGAAGCGGACGAGATGCTGGATCTGGGCTTTCGCGAAGACCTAGAGTTCATTCTGGACGAAACCCCCGAAGATCGCCAAACCCTGCTGTTTTCGGCGACCGTGCCTAAAAGCATCGCGACCCTTGCCGCGCGTTATCAGAAAGACGCGCACCGTGTGACAACGGTGGCCGAGAAAAGCCAGCACAGCGATATCGAATACCGCGCGATGGCAGTTGCCCCGCGTGATGGCGAGAACGCGATCATCAACGTGCTGCGCTTCTTCGAGGCACCAAATGCGCTCATCTTCTGCAACACCCGCGCGATGGTCAGCCGGCTGGCGACGCGCCTGTCGAACCGGGGCTTCTCGGTCGTGGCGCTGTCCGGTGAGTTGACCCAGAACGAACGGTCGAACGCGCTGCAATCTATGCGGGACGGACGGGCGCGGATATGTGTGGCCACAGATGTGGCCGCGCGCGGGATCGACCTGCCGAAGCTGGATCTGGTGATCCATGCCGAACTGCCCAACAACCACGAAACCCTTCTGCACAGATCGGGCCGCACCGGGCGTGCCGGGCGCAAAGGGGTCAGCGTGCTGATCGTGCCGCCGGTCGCGCGCAAGAAGGCCGAACGCCTGCTGCGCTTTGCCAAGCTGTCCGCTGATTGGGGCCCTGCCCCTTCGGCGCAAGAGGTGCAGGCCGAGGATCAGAAACGGATTCTGGCTGATGAGGTCTGGGCGCAGGAACCCACCGCGAACGAGGCTGCCTTGGCCGAGGAATTGGTGGAAACCTTCACCCCAGCACAACTTGCGGCCGCGTATCTGAAGCTTTACCACACGGCCCACGCCGCGCCCGAGGAACTGTCCCCCGCCAACGCCAAACCGGAAAAGCGTGAACCCTTCGGGCCAAGCGTCTGGTTCACCCTTGCCAAGGGGCGCAATCAGGGGGCGGACCCGCGCCACCTGTTGCCCATGCTTTGCAAAGCCGGCGGCATGTCGCGCGGCGATATAGGCGCGATCCGTCTGCAAGACGACCAGTCGTTCTTCGAAGTGAAAGCAGATAAGGTCCCCGGCTTCCTGTCGTCCATCGGCACCGGCATGTCGATCGAGGGCTTTGGGGTCAATCAATTGGACACCCCGCCCGACCTGGCGCGCGCCGGCAAGCCTGCGCCGCGCGGCAAGCCACGCAAATTCGATAAGGTAGAACCAAAGCCCCACCGCAAAGGCCCGGCCAAAAGTGCTGCGCCGTCCGATCGCAAGCCCAACCCCAAGCATAAGTGGAAAGACGACAAGGACGCAGATCGCCCGATCAAAGCCTATGCCAAGACAAAGGACGAGGATCGGAAACCTCGCAAAGCGTCCAAACATGATGATGACAAGCCCAAGGGCAAGCGGCCCACCGACGACAAGAAGGGACCGCCACCGCCGAAGGGTAAAGCCTCCAGCAAGAAAAACCGGGCGCGGGCGGCGGCCAAAGCTGTTGCGAAAGCCAAGGGCGGCGATGCGGCCCCCAAGCGGCGCAAAGGCTAGATCGCGCGTGCCATGCGGCACGTCGCGCTTGCCCCTGGATCAGACGGTGTTGTTCTGGGGGTCGTAAAGCTGGGCCGCGCGCGCTTCGAACGCGGCGACGATGCGCTGCATCGCTTCGTTAAAGACTAGCCCGATTACCTTTTGCAGAATTACGCTTTTGAATTCGAAATCCACGAAGAATTCAACCTCGCAGCCGCCGTCTGCGGGGGTAAAAATCCAATATGATTTCAAATACTTGAACGGTCCGTCAAGGTATTCTGTATCAATTCGCCGCGCGTCCTTGTCCAACCAGACGCGGCTGGCAAAACGTTCGCGGAACACCTTGAAACTGATCACCAGATCGGCATCCATCAGGTCACGCCCATCGGGCTGTGGCGTCACCCGCCGCACCCGTGCGGCTGAATTCCACGGCAGAAATTCGGGGTATCGCCCAACATCTGCGACCAGATCATACATCTGATCGGCCGTGTATGGCATGGTGCGCTTTTCCCCATGTGTCGGCATGATGAGGTTTCCCCTTCTCACTTCGCTGCGTATGTCTTAGGAATACGACCGGAAATCAAGGGGGAACACATGGCACAGCGTCCATATGTCATTGATATGATGATCTCGGCCAAACAAATCGCGGCGCGGGTCGAAGAATTGTCGCAGGATATTCAGGATGAATTCAGCGACACCGAAAAGCTGGTGGTGGTGGGCCTTCTGCGTGGATCCTTTGTCTTCATCGCGGACGTGGTGCGTGAATTGGATCTGCCGGTCGAGGTCGATTTTCTTGAGGCCTCGTCCTATGGTGATGGTACCGAAAGCAGTCGGGAAGTCCGTATTCTCAAGGACTTGCGAGGCGAGATTGCAGGGCGCGACGTACTTGTCGTCGAAGACATTGTCGACACCGGCTTCACCTTGAAACACGTCGTCGGACTGCTGAAAGCTAGATCCCCGCGCAAGCTGAAAACCATTGCCTTGCTTGATAAACCGTCCCGGCGCGAGGTCGATATCAGTGCCGACTGGACCGGTTTTGAAATCCCTGATGAGTTCGTCGTGGGCTACGGCATTGACTTTGCACAGCGCGACCGCAACCTGCCCCATATCGGTAAAGTGCGGTTTCTGGATGAAGGCTGAGGCATGAACCCGCGTTGGTTCATGCGCATGTCGCGATGGGCGCGCCGCCCGCCTTCGGCAAAACGGGTGAAGCTTGTGTTTTTCGTCTTAGCGATCTGTTTGCTGCTGGTGGTGATTGAAAAACTCTTCGGCACCCCCGACTGGATGCAGATCGAACGACTACGGTTTAGGCCGTAAATTTATTAATTATCAACCGTTTGCCAGCTGCGCCTCACGTGCTGCGCGAAGCTGCGCGAAGTCATCTCCTGCGTGATAGGATGATCGGGTAAGCGGCGTCGACGACACCATCAGGAAACCCTTGCCGTAAGCTGCGGTCTCGTAATCCTTGAACTCGTCGGGATGCACGAAGCGTTCCACCGCGTGGTGTTTCGGAGTCGGTTGCAGGTATTGGCCAATGGTCAGAAAGTCGATATCGGCGGCGCGCATGTCGTCCATGACCTGCAAAACGCCCTGACGATCTTCGCCAAGACCGACCATTATGCCGGATTTGGTGAACATCGCCGGGTCCAGCTCTTTCACCCGCTGCAACAGGCGCAGCGAATGGAAATACCGCGCGCCGGGGCGCACCTGCGGATACAGGCCTGGCACAGTTTCAAGGTTGTGGTTGAACACATCGGGTCGTGCCTCGACCACGGTTTCCAAAACGGAAGACTCGCATTTCAGGAAATCCGGCGTCAAAATCTCGATCGTCGTTGCGGGCGACTGGTGGCGAATGGCGCGGATGGTTTGCGCGAAATGATCTGCACCGCCGTCTTTCAGATCGTCCCGGTCAACCGAGGTGATCACCACGTGGTTCAGTCCCAGTTTCTTGACAGCATGCGCCACACGCCCCGGTTCAAAGGCGTCCAGATCGTCGGGTCGTCCGGTGGCGACGTTGCAGAAGGTGCAGCCGCGGGTGCAGATCTCGCCCATGATCATCATGGTGGCGTGGCCTTGGCTCCAGCATTCGCCGGCATTGGGGCATGCGGCTTCTTCGCAGACGGTGGCCAGGTTGTTTTCGCGCATGATCCTGTGCGTTTCGGCATACCCTTTGCCGCCGGGTGCTTTCACGCGAATCCAGCTGGGTTTCTTCGGCTGGGCGTTATCCGGGCGATGTGCCTTTTCAGGATGACGGCTTTCAGGAATTTTCAGATCACGCATGGTTTCCTCCGCAGCGGGAATGGCTTGGTGACGTATAACGCGATCACAGCGCCGAGTCACCTTGAAAGCCGCATGGCTGACTTGCGTTCAGCGCATGGCGGTCTTAGGCGGTCGCGCCGTATTTCCCGACCACTACCCTGCGCCTTTTCGCCGCCGTCGCGCAATGACTCCTTGTAAAATCCCGGTTGAGCCCCATTTGGAATCGTTCTAACAAACGACCAACCCGCGTCGCGTGATTCTGCGCGCGCTCAGACAGAAGGATTTTAGACATGCAAGCTGGCGTTCGCGTTCCCAGTATCACTTTCCGCACCCGCGTTAGGGATGATAGCATCGAAGGCCCCAACCCCTTCCGCTGGCAGGACATGACCTCGGACGATTACTTCAAAGGCAAGCGCGTTGTGCTGTTCTCGCTGCCCGGCGCGTTCACGCCCACATGCTCGACCTACCAGCTGCCGGGCTTTGAAAACGGTGCTGACGACTTCCGTGCCCAAGGCATCGACGAGATCTATTGCATGTCCGTCAATGACAGCTTCGTCATGAACGCATGGGCCCGCAACCAGGAACTTGAGAACGTCAAGGTCATCCCCGACGGCTCGGGCGAATTCACCCGCGGCATGGGGATGCTGGTCAACAAGGACAACCTTGGCTTCGGTGCCCGCTCGTGGCGCTATGCCGCAGTCATCAACGATGGTGTGGTCGAAGCATGGTTCGAAGAGCCGGGTCGCTGCGACAACCACGGCGAAGACCCCTATGGCGAAAGCGCACCCGAGACCGTTATGGCCTGGCTGAAAGAGGCCGGCGAAAAGGTCGCTTAAAGCGTTTCAGACTGACAGATAGAAAAGGGCCGCTGTGATCAGCGGCCCTAGTCTTTTTTGATAGAGCGACAACAACCGGATGCCTTGCCTTTTTGCACAGAAAAACGGGAGTTGATGCTGTGCAGCGAACTGCAAGAACCCACCTTGCTCAATACGTACGTGATTGGTAACTGCTTCTATCCATGTGATTAATACGAAAAAGAAGGAATAGTAGATGAAGGATCGGATTTTGAAGTCGGGTATCGTCTTGGCATCAGTTTTGGCGATGAGCGCATGTTCAGCAACTTGGGAAGAGGACGGCATCAAAGGCACCCAAGCCAACGCATCGGTTCAAGCTCAGAAAACTGCTGCAGCGCCCTCCGCGCCCAAAACAGCGGATCAAATCCAGCTGTTTGCCGACAGCACTGCAGGGCAGGACTACACTGTTATCCAAGATGTCAAAGTTGCCGTGAATAAGACAACCGCGTTTAACGCAGATCCGACTATCGAACAGGTAAAGGAGCGGTTGAAAGCATCCGCCGCAAAACTGGGTGGGGATGCCGTTATCAATGTTGTCATTTCCGAAGTGAAAGTTCGCGCCCTCAGTTGGGGAGGTCGAACTGGAACTGGCACCGTCGTAAAGTATTAACGACCCTGCGCGCCGTAGTATGCCCAGTAGCTGAAGCTCGCTTCACAAGCTATTGGGCATCAAGGTAATGGGCATTGCAGCCGAGAAAGAATGATAGGGCCGGGCTTTTTTCAAATCTATACGCACCTATCCACCAACCCCCTTCAACCCCTTCAAGAACCGCGCCGCGTTTTTCTGATAGTGCACAGCAGACTCATACAGCCCCTTGATCGTCGCTGCATCCAGATCTCGCACCACTTTGCCGGGCGCGCCCAGAACCATTGATCCATCCGGGATCACCTTGCCTTCCGTCACCAACGCCCCTGCCCCGATTAAGCAGTTATTGCCAATCACCGCCCCGTTCATCACGGTCGCGTTCATGCCGATCAGGCTGCCGTCGCCGATGGTGCAGCCGTGCAGAAGCACTTTGTGGCCGACCGTGACGTTTTCACCGATGGTCAGGGGGAAGCCCATATCGGTGTGAAAGACGCAGTTTTCCTGCACGTTGGTGCCCGCGCCCACGTCGATCAACTCGTTGTCCCCCCGCAGGGTCGATCCAAACCAGACCGAGGCGCGCGCGCCGATCCGCACCTTGCCAATCAGGTTGGCGTCGGGCGCGATGAAAGCGTCGTCAGCGATGTCAGGTGAAATTCCGTCCAATTCATAGATCATTCGCGTCCCTCCTCAAACTCAGCCTGCAACTTGCGCACATGAGCCAGCAAACCGGGTTGCTGATTGCGGCGCTGGCGTGTGGCGTTCACGATGGTGATCAACTTTTGCGCGGTTTCTTCCAGATCGTCATTGATCAGCACATAGTCATAACTGCCCCAATGACTGATCTCGTCCCAGCTTTTCTGCATGCGTTTCTGGATCACGTCATCGCTGTCCTGCCCACGTCCAACCAGACGGGCCCGCAGTTCGGTGATGGAAGGCGGCAGAATGAAGATCGACAGCGAATGCGACGCCATGGACGAATTGCGGATCTGCACTTCGCCCTGCCAGTCGACGTCAAACAAAACATCCTTGCCGCTTTCAATGGCTTTGCGCACAGGTTCCGCGGGCGAGCCATAGAAATTGCCGAAGACGTGGGCGTGTTCCAACATCTCGCCTTGTATGACCATATCCTTGAACTTGGCCTCGTCCACGAAATGGTAATGCTGGCCGTCCACCTCGCCGTCACGCGGCGCGCGGGTGGTTGCCGAGACCGAGAAACTGAGCGTCGAATCCCAGTCCATCAGCCGTCGCGCCAGTGTCGATTTCCCGGCACCCGATGGCGATGACAGGATAATAAGAAGGCCGCGTCGCTGGTTGTTCGGGGCGCTCATGTCACTACTCCACGTTCTGAACCTGTTCGCGCATCTGATCTATGACGTGCTTCAGGTCAAGGCCAATGGCGGTCAGGTCTTTGAATTGCGCCTTTGAACACAGGGTGTTGGCCTCGCGATTGAATTCCTGCATCAAAAAACCGAGCTTACGGCCCACCGGGTGATCGGCCGTCAGATGTCCGCGGGCTGCGTCGATATGGGCCTTCAGCCGGTCGATTTCCTCGCGTACGTCTGTCTTGACGGCGATCATGGCGAGTTCTTGCGCAACGCGATCCGCGTCGGCGGCTTCGGTGTTGTCCATCACCCGCGCCAACGCGTCGCGTAGGCCGGCAATCTGTGCGCCTTTGCGGGCGTCCAGCAGCGCCTCGGCGGCGGTGACAAGGCGCGCGACCTCGTCGATTTGGTCGGACAGCACCTGCGTCAGCGCCGCCCCTTCCTGCGCCCGCGAGGCCAGGAATTGGTCGATCAGACCGGGCAATTCGGCCTTGAGCGCCGCCAGCAGCGGGGCGGTGTCCTCGGCCCCCAAGGCGCGCTGTTCCAGCACGCCGCGCATTGCAGCGATTTCAGTGGGTTGGACAGTGGCAACGGGCAATCCGCGGGCTTCAGCCTCGGCGGCGATAGTGGTCAGTTGCCCCAGTGCAAGAACCAATCCCTCGGGGTTGAGCGCCAGCACGCCCGTATCGTCGCGGCGGTTGATTTTCAGGTTGATGGTGACGTTGCCCCGCGCAACCGACGCTTTCAAGATCTTGCGCAGCGTATCTTCAAGACCATCCAGCCAATCGGGCACCCGAATCTTGATATCCAGGCCCCGCGCATTGACCGACCGCAAGTCCCATGACCAGCTATAGTCCCCGTCATCGTTTGACGTGCTGGCGAACCCTGTCATGGAATGAAGCATTTGAATTAACCATTCGCTAAGTTTTTATGCAAATTGCGTCAGGAATGTGGCATATTAAAGGAACGCTAAGGAATTGCTAATTTACGGTTAACAAACGGTCACATTTAGAACAACCTCACTGATTAGCTCTTATTTTATGATATGTCTTTGTGTGTGCGGGGTACGAGAATGAAAATTGAGTATTTGAAAGATGGAAATGTCGTTGCGTTAGACTCTGCGCGGCGCACCCTCAAATTTCCCGCCATCGCGCAGATCGAGGCTTATTGGCACGGCGTACGCAACGGGCGACTGATGCCGGCGCGCAGCGACATTAATCCGCGCGGGATCGGCGATCAGTTACCCCATGCCTTTGTTCTGGAACGGATCGCACCCGGCCATGCCCGCATCCGGCTGGCGGGTCAGCAGATCAATGAAATCCTGTCGATGGAGGTCCGTGGCATGCCCCTGACCGCCTTGTTCGCCCCCGCCGCCCGCGCCGAGATTCAAGAAGCCTTGGAACGCGCCTTCGATATGCCGGCCGAGGTCAATCTGACGCTGAAAAACGAATCCGGACTGTTTCAGAAAAGCCTCAGCGCGCAGATGATCTTATTGCCGTTAAAAGATCACGAGGGCTTGGTGACCCGCATGTTGGGCGCGTTGCAAGTCGATGGCGACCTGACGCGTGGCCCCCATCGTTTCACTATCCAAACTCTTGATGTGCGCCCTTTAATGGTCGACCCGACCCCCGCCCAGATTGCCCACGATGCGGCGCGAAGGCAGAAGCGCGAGATGACCCGCCCCGGTTATTGGGACATTCGTGGCGCCGACCGATCGAAAACGTCAGAGGCGGACAAAGAGGCTTCAAGAACCAGCGTCACCCGCGTCGATATCCGCCCCGCTCGCGCCTCCGAAGGCAAAACCTCAGAGGGCCACATAATGCGCCCCTCGGGTCACGGCGGTGTGCCGGTTCCGGGTCTGGCCGAACTTGCGGCCAGTTTTGACGGCGCGCGCAAGCCGCCGCACGCCGACGCCCAGATGCGCCCCGGTGGGCATCTACGTCTTGTGCCGCAGGATTGACGACGCCCCAACCTCACACACACGACCCACAAGATGCAAAAAACCCCGACCAGAACAGGCCGGGGTTTCTTTTGTCGTCCACCGATGACCCGTGTGTCAGCTCGCCTTGGCGTTTGCCGCACTCTGACTGCGCAGCGCCGACAATTCCTCGGCCACCAAAAAAGCCAGTTCCAGCGATTGGCTGGCGTTCAGGCGCGGATCGCAGGCGGTGTGATAGCGGTCGGACAAATCCTCGTCCGTGACCGCGCGCACCCCGCCAGTGCATTCGGTGACGTCCGCGCCGGTCATCTCGAAATGCACGCCGCCGGGGATCGTGCCTTCGGACTTGTGAACGGCAAAGAACTCCTGCACCTCTTTCAGCACGGAATCAAATGGTCGGGTCTTGTAGCCGGTGGCCGATTTGATCGTGTTGCCGTGCATCGGGTCACAAGACCAGACGACATTCGCGCCTTCTTCCTTTACGGCTTGGATCAGGCGCGGCAGGTGTTCGGACACTTTCCCTGCCCCGAACCGCGCAATCAGCGTCAGGCGGCCCGCATCATTGGTCGGGTTCAGCTTGGCCATCAGCACCTTCAGATCCTCGGCGGTGGTGGTCGGCCCGCATTTCAGGCCGATCGGGTTCACGACACCGCGACAGAATTCGACATGAGCGCCGTCAGGCTGTCGGGTGCGATCGCCGATCCACAGCATATGGCCTGACCCTGCAACGGTCTTGCCGGTGGTTGCGTCCAGACGTGTCAACGCTTCTTCATATTCCAGCAACAGCCCTTCATGCGAAGTGTAGAAATCCACCGTCTGCAAGGTATGAGCCCGGTCGCTGTCCACGCCGGCGGCACGCATGAAATCAAGCGTGTCCTGAATCCGTTCGGCCATCGCACGATATTTTTCGGCTTCGTCCGATTCCGTGAAGCCCAACGTCCAGCCATGCACCTGATGCACATCCGCCAAACCGCCGGTTGAAAACGCGCGCAACAGGTTCAGCGTTGCCGCCGCCTGCGTATAAGCTTGCAACATCTTCTGCGGGTCAGGGAAGCGCGCGGCTTCGGTGAAATCAAGCTCATTGATGATGTCACCGCGGTAGCTGGGAAGTTCCACACCTTCCACGGTTTCCGTAGGGGCCGAACGTGGTTTGGCGAACTGCCCAGCCATTCGGCCAACCTTGATCACCGGCACCTTGGCGCCATAGGTCAGCACCATCGCCATTTGCAGCATAACCTTGAACGTATCGCGGATCGCATCGGCTGAAAAATCCGAGAAGCTTTCAGCGCAATCCCCGCCCTGCAACAAAAAAGCTTCGCCGCGAGATGCGCGGCCAAGTTGTTCACGCAGGCGCATCGCCTCGCCCGCAAAGACCAGCGGGGGATATTTCGCAAGCTGTGCCTCGACCTCGGCCAATTTGGCTGCGTCGGTATAGTCAGGCATCTGCACCCGAGGCTTCTTGCGCCAGGCCGACTTGTCCCAATCCGTCATGTCTTTGCTCCGTGATTGAATAATTCGTTTTGGTTGAGCCCGCCCTGCGGGTTCAGATGCCTCTTCTAGCGCGCCGGGCGCTGGCGTGCAAATATAGTTATACACAGGCGGCAAAGCCGGGTCGGACCTGAACCAAATTACCTGCTCTGCGATGGAAGTTTGGACAGGCGCCGAAGTTTCCCCCTTGTCGCACAGGATTAAACCTGCTGTGGTCGCTGCCAAACTTGTTTGACCCACCTGAGCGAGGTGACTCGGATGCCACAAAAGCCCCTTGCGACCAGCGCCGCACCGCGCCGGTTTGTCTTTGTTTTGGTCGAAGGCTTCACAATGCTCAGCTTTGCGGGTGCGGTCGACGCGTTGCGAATTGCCAATCGCGCGGCCGGACGCAGGGTGTATGAGTGGGTCATCATGGGCGAAGGCGGGCAGACGGCCACCGCATCGTCCGGGCCATCGTTTAACCTGGACAGTGATCTGGACGAGGTGCGCCGCGATGATACGGTCGTCATCTGCTCAGGTGTCAACGTGCAAGCCAATTGTACGCCCAAGCTCTTGAGCTGGCTCAGACGCGAGGCGCGGCGTGGTGCGCAAATTGCCGGGCTGTGTACCGCCGCCTATATTATTGCCAAGGCCGGTCTTCTGAAGGACAAGCGCGCAACCATCCACTGGGAAAATCACGACAGCTTCGCCGAAGAATTCGACGATGTACACCTGACCAAGCGCATTTTCGTTAGCGACGGCGGGGTGATGACGGCGGCGGGCGGCACGTCTTCAATCGACCTGATGCTAAAGATAATCGCAGATGACCACGGCGAGGATATCGCCAATATCGTTGCGGATCAGCAGATCTATACGTCGATCCGCACCGATCGTGACACGCAACGCCTGTCGGTGCCGACAAGGATTGGCGTGCGTCACCCCAAGCTCAGCGACGTGATCCAGAAGATGGAGGCGAATATCGAAGAACCGATCTCGCCCTCGATCCTTGCCGCCGATGTAGGCATGTCTACTCGTCAGTTGGAACGGCTGTTTCGCCGTTATCTGAACCGCTCTCCCAAGCGATATTACATGGAATTGCGCCTGCAAAAGGCGCGCAACCTGCTGATGCAGACGGATATGAGCGTGATCAACGTCGCACTGGCCTGTGGGTTTTCCAGCCCGTCGCATTTTTCGAAATGCTACCGGTCCCATTACGACACCACCCCCTATCGTGAACGCGGTAGTCATGCAGCCAAAGGTGGCGCATGATCTGGCAGGTAATCTGGGATGCTCGGACCTGATTATTGCGTAACCCTTGCGAAATCGGACCTTTTCTTGCCCTGTACGCTGCGTTCGGTCTTTCCTTTTTGAATTGGCTTGCCTAGTGTCAGTGCGGGATATTTTCCAACTGGGAGAGAGAGTATGAAAAAGTTTCTAATGGCCACAGCCGCAACCGCTTTGATGAGCGGTGCCGCCTTCGCTGAGGATGTGAAGATCGGCGTGCTTCTGGGCTTCACCGGCCCGCTTGAATCGCTGGCGCCCCACATTGCGGGTGGTGCCGAACTTGCGGTTCAGGAAGTGAACGATTCCGGTTTGTTCATGGATGGCTCCACCGTATCCGCCGTTCGCGCCGACGCCACCTGCGTTGATGCAGCGGCGGCAACGGCTGCGGCGGAACGCCTGATTACCAGCGATGGCGTCAAGGGCATCGTGGGGGCCATGTGTTCTGGCGCCACCGGTGCAGTTCTGACCAGCGTGTCGCTGCCCAACGGGATCGTGCAAATCTCGCCCTCGGCCACGTCGCCGGGCTTGTCGACGATCGAAGATAACGGCCTGTTCTTCCGTCTGGCCCCTTCAGACGCCCGCCAAGGCGAGTTGATGGCCGACATCATCAAAGGCCGCGGTATTGACGAAGTTGCCGTCACCTATACCAACAACGACTATGGTAAGGGTCTTGCCGACAGCTTCGCCGCCGCATTCGAAGCCGCAGGTGGCACTGTGACCATCAACGCCGCCCACGAGGAAGGCAAAGCGGACTATTCCGCCGAAGTCGGTGCGCTGGCTTCCGCGGGCGGTCAGGCGCTGGTGGTTGCTGGCTATTCCGATCAGGGTGGCTCTGGCATCATCCAAGGGTCGCTGGACACGGGCGCGTTTGACACTTTCGTCCTGCCCGACGGCATGGTGTCGGACGTGTTGACCGAAAAGTTCGGCAGCGATTTGGATGGCAGCTTTGGTCAGCACCCAAGCTCGGCCAATGATGGCGCAGGCAAGCTGGAAGAGATGCTTGCGGCCGTGGATCTTGATGGCACTTCGCCCTATGCCAAGGAAGGTTACGACTCGGCTGCTGTATTGCTCTTGGCGATGCAGGCGGCAGGGTCAACCGACGGTGCGGCCGTCAGCAAGGCGATCTTGGATATCGCAAACGCCCCGGGCGAACCGATTGGTCCGGGCGAATTGGGCAAGGCCCTTGAGATCCTCGCCGGTGGGGGCGAAATCGACTATGTCGGTGGGTCGGATGTCGAACTGATCGGCCCTGGCGAAAGCGGCGGTAGCTATCGCGAAGTCGAAATCGAAGGCGGCGAAATCAAGGCGGTCAAATTCCACTGATCGCGATGATATAGCAAACGAAGCAGCCCGGATTTTTCCGGGCTGTTTCTGTAGGTTGCGCAGCATACCTGAAGTTGCGAGAGGGGATACACATGATCGTCATCGAAGACGTTCACAAGCATTTTGGCGGCTTTCACGCGGTGGATGGTGCCACAATGCGGATCGAGGAACGCTCGATCACCGGGCTGATCGGGCCCAATGGTGCTGGCAAAACCACTTTGTTCAACGTGATCGCCGGGGTGCTGAAACCCACATCAGGCCGGATCACCATGGCGGGCGAAGATATCACGGGCCTGCCCCCGCATGACCTGTTTCACAAAGGTCTTTTGCGCACGTTCCAGATCGCGCATGAGTTCGGCTCGATGACCTGTCGCGAAAATCTGATGATGGTGCCGGGTGGGCAATCTGGCGAAAATCTGTGGGATACATGGTTTGGTCGCAAGCGCATCGCCGACGAAGAACGTGCCCTGCGCGCAAAAGCCGATGAAGTACTGGAATTTCTGACAATTTCCCATATCGCCGACCTGCGCGCTGGCGAAATATCGGGCGGGCAGAAAAAGCTGCTGGAACTGGGCCGCACGATGATGGTCGACGCCAGGATCGTCTTTCTGGACGAGGTCGGCGCCGGCGTGAACCGCACGCTGCTATACACCATCGCCGACGCGATCAAACGCCTGAACGAAGAACGCGGATACACGTTCGTCGTGATCGAACACGACATGGATTTCATCGACCGACTTTGTGACCCGGTGATCTGCATGGCCGAAGGCAAAGTCCTGGCCCAAGGCACGCTGGACGAGATCAAGGCGAACGAGCACGTGATCGAGGCGTATTTGGGCACGGGTCTGAAAAACAAGGACAAGGTGGGCGCATGAGCGGGAACCCCTATCAGAACGAACGCGGTAACAAGGATGCCTCGATCGTCAATCCGAAGGGTCAGGGGACGCTGATCACCTCGACCGGGACCGGCCACCAGATGCACACGGGCGATGCGTTTCTGATCGGCGACAGCATGACCGGCGGTTATGGCAAATCCGGACCCGATATTCTGCATGACTGCACCATCGCCGTGGACAAGGGCGAGATCGCGGTGATTGTCGGCCCCAACGGCGCAGGCAAATCCACCGCCATGAAGGCCGTGTTCGGGATGCTGAACCTGCGGCAAGGCTCGGTTCGGCTGGATGGCGAGGATATCACTGACCTGTCCCCACAAGTGCGGGTGCGCAAGGGGATGGGGTTCGTGCCGCAGACCCAGAACATCTTTACCTCGATGACCGTTCAGGAAAATTTGGAAATGGGCGCCTTCATTCGCGAAGACGACATCTCGCACACCATGGCGCAGGTGTTCGAGCTGTTTCCCATCCTTCATGAAAAACGCAATCAGGCCGCAGGCGAATTGTCGGGCGGTCAGCGGCAACAGGTCGCCGTGGGTCGCGCGCTGATGACCAAGCCCAAAGTGTTGATGCTGGACGAACCCACCGCCGGCGTCAGCCCCATCGTGATGGATGAGTTGTTCGACCGGATCATCGAAGTGGCGCGCACCGGCATTTCGATCCTGATGGTGGAACAGAATGCGCGGCAAGCACTTGAGATCGCTGACAAGGGCTATGTGATGGTGCAAGGTGCCAATGCGCATACCGGCACGGGCAAAGACCTTCTGGCCGATCCCGAAGTCCGCAAATCGTTTCTGGGGGGCTGAGGATGTATCGTATCGCCCTGCCCGCCACCTGTGCCGCGCTGCTGGCCCTGCCCGCCGTGGGGCAGACCTGCACCTTCACCACAGAATGCTACGAATCCGAGCCATGTCAGGACACTAGCTTTTCGCTGACCGCTGAGCTGGACGCCTCGAAACTTGTCACCGATTTCGGCGATCTGACTGTCGTCGGCGTGAAACGAGAAGGCAGCTTGGCCGCGGTCTTTGCTACCGGGGACGGCGCCGAATACCTGTTGTCGCGCAACGGGAACGCAGCGCGCTTCACCGCACATTCCAATGACGGCCCAACGGCGATCACCTATCTGGGTACTTGTGAGGAAGAGTTTTAATGGATTTTCTGAACGCTGTCGTGGCGCTGACCAATTTCGTTCTGATACCCGCCATCGCGTATGGCAGCCAGCTGGCACTGGGCGCGCTGGGGGTCACGCTGATCTACGGGATCCTCAGATTTTCGAACTTCGCGCATGGTGACAGCATGGCGTTCGGCGCGATGGTGACGATCCTTGTGACGTGGTGGTTTCAGTCGATGGGCGTGTCGATTGCGCCGCTGCCCACCGCGCTTCTGGCCCTGCCCTTTGGGATCGTCGGCACCGGACTGATGCTTCTGGCGACGGATCGGGTGGTCTATCGCTTCTATCGTCGGGTGAAAGCCAAACCAATTGTGTTTGTCATGGCCTCGATGGGGGTGATGTTCATCATGAACGGGCTTGTGCGCTTCGTCATCGGGCCGGACGATCAAAGGTTTGCGGATGGTGCGCGGTTCATCATCAGCGCACGCGATTTCAAGGAATGGTCGGGGCTTCGCGAAGGGCTGGCTTTCAAGACCAGTCAGGGGCTGACCATCGTGACCGCCGTGATTGTCGTGGCTGCTCTGTTCTGGTTTCTGAACAAGACGCGCACCGGGAAATCCATGCGCGCCTTTTCCGACAACGAAGATCTGGCGCTTCTGTCGGGTATCAACCCCGAACGGGTGGTTATGATCACGTGGATGATCGTGGCCGGCTTGATCACCATTGCCGGTGTCCTTTATGGTCTGGACAAGACGTTCAAACCTTTCACCTATTTTCAGCTTCTTTTGCCGATCTTCGCCTCTGCTATCGTGGGGGGGCTGGGCAACCCACTGGGCGCCATCGCGGGCGGCTTCGTCATCGCCTTTTCCGAGGTTGGCGTGACCTATGCGTGGAAGAAGGTTGTAACCTATCTGTTGCCGGAAAGTCTGGCGCCATCAAGCCTCGTCCAATTGATGTCCACCGATTATAAATTCGCGGTCAGTTTCGTTATTCTGATTATTGTGTTGTTGTTCAAACCCACGGGTCTTTTCAGGGGGCAATCGGTATGAGCCAGTCCATCCGCACACCGCTCATGTTCGCGCTTGTCGCGCTTTTGTTCATCCTTCAAGGCTCGACCGATTGGTGGATCTTCGCGGGAAGTTGGAATGCGTCCCTGGCGATCCTGAACATGGCGCTGGTCTCGGCGGTCATGGCTTTGGGGGTGAACCTGCAATGGGGCTATGCGGGTCTGTTCAATGTCGGGGTCATGGGGTTTGTCGCCCTTGGTGGCTTGGCCACGGTGCTGGTGTCGATGCCCCCAACCCCCGGCGCTTGGAGCGCGGGGGGCTTCAAGATCATTGCCGGGCTGGTCCTTGGGGCGGCCACGATCGTGCTGATGATCTGGCAATTCAAGCATATGACCAAGGGACGCAGGCGCAACCTGATCATGCTGGCAACCCTGATCGCAGGGTTCTTCCTGTTCCGTTGGATATTTGATGCGGGCGTGGCCGGTGTTGAAGCAGTGAACCCTGCCCAAACCGGCTATCTTGGCGGCTTGAATCCGGGTGGGCAGGACAATTACCGCGCGCATGGCTACATGACCTTGCTGGCTTGGCCTGTTGGTGGGCTGCTCGCGGCGGGGGCTGCGTGGATTGTGGGCAAGACCGCCCTTGGGCTGCGGTCTGATTATCTGGCGATCGCCACGCTTGGCATCGCCGAGATCATCGTTGCTATCATCAAGAACGAAGACTGGATGGCGCGCGGTGTGAAGAATGTGATCGGCTTGCCGCGCCCTGTACCATACGAGGTCGATTTGCAGCGCAGCGCCGACTTCGTGGCCAAGGCGGACGCGTTGGGCATGAACGTAACAACGGCCTCGACCATCGCGGTCAAGCTGTCCTATTCGGTCCTGTTTACTGTCGTGCTGATCGTCTTGATTGTTTTGGCGCAGCTATCGCTGCATTCGCCTTGGGGCCGTATGATGCGCGCCATTCGCGACAACGAGGTTGCAGCCCAGGCGATGGGCAAGAACGTGACCGGGCGGCATTTGCAGATTTTCATCCTCGGCTCGGCGTTGTGTGGATTGGCGGGCGCGATGATGACAACGCTGGACGGGCAACTGACGCCAGGCACCTATCAACCCTTGCGCTATACCTTCCTGATCTGGGTAATGGTGATCGTCGGCGGGTCGGGCAACAATCTGGGCGCGGTGCTCGGCGGTTTCCTGATCTGGTTTCTGTGGATTCAGGTCGAGCCCATTGGCTATTGGGCGATGACGCTTGTGACGTCAGGCTTGGCGGACGGCTCTGCCCTGAAAACGCATCTGCTGGACTCGGCGGCGCATATGCGGTTGTTCTCGATGGGGGTGATCTTGCTTCTGGTGTTGCGCTTTAGCCCACGCGGCCTGATCCCCGAGAAATAGTCGTCATGGACCCTGCCCCCAACCTAGCGGTGCTTGTGATGGCGGCCGGGCAATCGCGGCGCATGGGGCGCGACAAGCTGCTTCTGCCCGCGCGCGACGGACGGCCCTTGCTGGAACACCGCATCAGGGCCGCGCAGCGCACCGGGCACCGCGTGTTCGTGGCCCTGCCCCCTGACGCCCAAGAACGGCAGCAAGTGGTCTATAACCTGGATGCAACGCCGCTGATATGTACGGATGCGGCGCTTGGCCTGGGCCACAGCCTGTCACAAGCCACCGGGCAGTTGCCCAAGGGGGTCGCAGGCGTGCTGATCGTGTTAGGCGATATGCCGGCCCTAACAGGTGACGATCTGGTGGCGGTTTGCACTAGGTTTGATCCAAAGCGCATTCTGCGCGGTGCAGGTGGCGACGCACCCGGCCATCCGGTGTTGATCCCTGCGCGCTTTTTGAACAGGCTAAAGTCTTTGTCCGGCGATCAAGGGGCCTTGCACGCGCTTAAAGACGCGCCCACCGGTCTGGTGCCCCTTTCCGGCGATCACGCCTGTTTCGATGTGGATACGCCTGACGATTGGAAGATGTGGCTGGACCGAACCTGAACTTTGACCCCGCGGGATCAGCCGATCAACATCTG
This sequence comes from Aliiroseovarius sediminis, assembly GCF_022678485.1. Lineage (GTDB taxonomy): Bacteria > Pseudomonadota > Alphaproteobacteria > Rhodobacterales > Rhodobacteraceae > Aliiroseovarius > Aliiroseovarius sediminis. The sequence goes on along the minus strand of NZ_JALBYP010000021.1, from coordinate 376,251 downwards.
TGCCTCACGTTCATCCAGAACCGGGCGCGTGTGCATATAAGATGCAAGCCCTTGCCGACTTGCCAGCCGTGGCATCCGCTGGATGATCTCGTGTGCGGTTGCAAGATCCTCGGCGCGAATCCGGTCCATGTCGGGACGCAGGCTTTCGACCCAGTCATCACCGCATTTCACCATCTCGTGGGTATCGAATAACAAATGCACGAATACTGGGTTGACGTGCGCATCGGACCTGAACATTCCGCCGGTGCCCAGATATTTGGCAGGACACAAGACCTCAGCCGTGCCAAAAAGCAATTCGGCCCGTTGGTGACGGATCAGAACCAGGTGATCAGGCGCCAACAGCGTCGTGCACTCGCCCCCATCGGCGGTAAGCCTGCGCATCGGCAGTCCTGTGTCGTCATGTGGTCGCGACGTGCCAACCCATCGCAAGGGCGCGAAACCACCGCCCGCGATCTTGACTTGGTCACCGATCTGCAAATTCCGCGCAGCCACCTGCCCGCGCAACGTCTCAACCCGCGTGTTGGCCGACAGGCCGGACGACGCGATGCCTCGGCGCGAATGACGCCCCCGCATCGGATCGTAGGTTGGTGACGTTGTTGTGAAATCCACCCACTGAGGCGGGAGTGTTTCGTGTACTCGTATGTCGCGTAAACTCAACGCAATTACCCCTTAATGTACTGCCGGATCCAAGCCGGATCCGATTACTTTCACACATTGGAATACTATCATTTTTCGACAAAAATATGAAGATTATCTCGATAAATCAGTAGGTTTACACGCTTTTGGGGAATAATTCACGTCGCCCGCCATAATCCTGCCACAACATTCCATCTATGATGGCAAGTTGACGCTACGTCGCGTGTAATTTATCGGCGCCAACCTGCGATTTGATTCGCTGGCCGTGGTTTGAGAGCTATAAGTTGTTCAACGCGCTCAGAAAATCGTCCAGCAAAGTCCCGGTCGGCTCGCATCCGATCGATAGCCGCACGAACCCGTCAGGCACCGCATCCCCCCCACCGCGCACGCCGCTCGGCCGAGCTGTGAACACCGCCAAAAGACGTGGCGGGACGCAGCAGGCGACAGTTAGCGATAAACCGCTCAGCCTGGTCCTTGTCAGGCAAAGTCAGGCCGATCAGAAAGCCGAATGTCGACATCTGCCGTCGCGCTAGATCATGGGCGGAATCACTTGGCAGACCAGGATAGCGTATGTTTATGACCGCCGGATGGTCGATCAAGGCAGCCGCCAGAATTCCCGCGCTATGACACATCCGGGCGAAGCGAAGCTCCAACGTTTCTAGCCCGCGATGCAGAAGCCACGCGGCATTTGGCGCGGCGACAGCGCCCGAGATTGTCCGCCAGTCAAGGACCGCGCGGTGCAATGCCTCGTCCCGTGTCGCCACATGACCCATCAGAAGGTCCGAATGCCCACCGGGTGCCTTCGTGTCTGATGCCACGATCATATCCGCACCCAGATCCAGCGGGCGCTGGCCGAACGGGGTCATCGTCGTGTTATCGACGATCGTCTTTCCGCCTCTGCGGCGCACATCGCGCGCAATGGCGGCGATGTCGCACAGCTCCAAACCAGGGTTCGAAGGGCTTTCGATGAACACCACGTCGATCCCGTCAAAGCCCCCTTCGGCAAAATGACAGGTCGGGCGCTGGATCACCGTGACACCCAGCCCGGCCAGAAACCGGTCTGCCAACAGGCGCGTCACGTAATAGCCGTCCGACGGGATCAATAGCGTTTGCCCCGCCCTGAGCGTTGCAAACAGCGCCGCCGAGATCGCGGCCATCCCGGATGGAAAACACAGGCACGGCGCGTCCTCAAGCACCGACAGGCTGCATTCCAGGGCCTCGCAGGTCGGGTTGTTCGTCCGGCCATAGCTGGCCGCGCCATCGGGGTCGCCCGGCAGGTGAAACATCGAACTTGACACCAGCGGCAGCGCAATCGGGTCGCCCTTGGCCAGCCCCTGCGCCCTGTGGTGCAGAAGATCGGCGGCCCTTTTGTCTGCGTCTTTGTCCGGCATGGTCGCCCCCCGTCTGACACTTCCACAGGCCCCGCGCATCGCTGGGGCGGCAGGGATATCTGTAACTGAAATCGGAGTGGTGCCCAAGGAGAGACTCGAACTCTCACGCCCGTGAAGGCGGGGGATTTTGAATCCCCTGCGTCTACCATTCCGCCACTTGGGCACTGGGTTGGGATTACCCAAGCCCCACGGCAAGGTCAACGCGTTTTTGCCCAGTTCCGGCGATTTTGCGTGATCTAGAACATGATCGCGACCAGCCATAAGGTGATGCCCGGAAATGCGACCAGAACAACCACCCGGATCAGGTCCGACAGCACAAAGGGTGCCACGCCGCGATAGGTCGCCTGCATGGGAATATCACGCGCCATGGCGTTGATGATGAATAGGTTCATGCCCACCGGCGGCGTGATCAACCCGACCTCGACCACGATCAGGGCAAGAATGCCGAACCAGATACCGGTCTGTTCGGGGGTCAGGCCGAAATCCAGCACATTGATGATCGGATAGAAGATCGGGATGGTCAGCAGGATCATCGACAGGCTGTCCATGATGCAGCCGAAGATCAAATAGGTGACCAGCATCACCGACAGCACGGCCAGAGGCGCAAACCCCTGCCCCACCACCCAATCGGCCAGCATCTGCGGGGCTTGGGTGAAGGCCAGGAACGAGTTGAAGATCTGTGCGCCCAGCAGGATGAAGAAGATCATCGCCGTGGATTGGGCAGTCGACAGGATACTGTCCAGAAAGCCCCTCCAAGTCAGTCCTCCGGTCATGGCGCCATAAAGCCCGGTGGCAACGGCCCCCACCGCCGCGCCCTCGGTCGGGGTGAACAGGGCTTGCACACCCGCCTTCGTCCAGTTCCAATCCGCCGCGATCCCGCCAATGACAAGGCCGAAGATCACCACCACGGGCCAGATCGACAGGAGCGTCTTGAACCGGTGCGCGTAAGGCACGCGGTCCGCAGTCGTCGCGCTGTCTGGCTTGATACGCACCATGATGGCCACGGTCAGCATGTAACCCAGCGCGGCCAATATGCCGGGGATCAGGGCGGCGATGAACATTTTCACGATGTTCTGTTCGGTCAGGATCGCATAGATCACCAGGATCACCGAAGGCGGGATCAGGATGCCGAGCGTCCCACCAGCGGCCAGAACCCCGGTGGACAACGCGTCGGAATAACCGCGCTTGCGCATTTCAGGCAACGCCACCTGTCCCATCGTCGAGGCCGTCGCCAACGACGATCCACACACCGCGCCGAACCCTGCGCAGGCCCCCACGGCGGCCATCGCCACCCCGCCCTTGCGGTGGCCCAACCAATCGCTTGCGGCCTCGAACAGCGCGCTGGACATGCCGGATTTGGTGGCAAACTGCCCCATCAGCAGAAACAGCGGCACGATGGATAAGGAATAACTGGAGAACGTGTCGTAAGACAGCGTCTTGAGCTGGCTCAGCGTGACCGAGGGACGACCCATCAGATACCAGATGCCGAAAAAGCCGGTCATGCCCATGGCAAGCCCGATGGGCAGCCGCAGGAAGATCGCCAGAAGCATCAGCCCGAAGGCAAGGATCGCCAGTTCGATGCCGGTCATGCCGGTTGCTCCTTGCCGTCAATGACCCAGCCCAGTGACCGCCACACGGTAAAAAGCGCCACCACGAAGAACAGCGCAGCACCAATGACGCACAGGCCAAAGGGAATCCACAGCGGGATTTCCAGCTCATAGGTGCTTTCGGCAAAGAAGGGCTTTGCCCCCATGCCAAGCCAGTCGCGCATCGCGTCTGACCCAAAGGGGAACTTCTCGCCAAAGCCCAACCAAAGGCGCCACAGGATGACAAATGCCGCGCAGGTCAGAAGCAGATCACCGATCAGCCCAAGCACCGCCTGAACCCGGTCGGGCAATGTCGATATGAAGATATCCACCGTTACATGCCCGCGCCGCAACTGGCACCACGGCAGAAAGCCGAACACCGCCACCGCGCAGCCCATTTCGACGATCTCGTAATCGCCCCTGATCGGCCCCAACCCGGCGCCGGTCAACGCGCGGCCAGTGATGGACAGAACCGTGGTTAACGCGATGCCCATGAGGATCAGACCACCGCCATAGGCAGTCCAGCGGCTAAGATGTTCGATGATGCGGCCCACACGCGCCTGTGCCGGTCTTGCCACTCTTTGACCCTCTGCCGTAGTCCCTGCCCTGCACCTGATACCGCGCCGCGCGCCGTCTGTCAGGATTTCGCGACAGGCTTTAGCGTGTTCGGGGATGGTTGTCGCGGCAATATTTTGGAACCAGCGTCACAATTGACGCGCCGAGAACGTATCGCAGCTTCGCATATCTCCGCTTTCGTAGCCGCGTAGGAACCAATCTTGCCGCTGGGCAGATGTGCCATGGGTGAAAGTGTGCGGCATCGGCACGCGGCCCGCGTTGCGCTGCAACGTATCGTCACCGATCTGGCGGGCGGCGTTCATGGCCTCGGCAATGTCGCCTCGCTCCAACGTGCCGAACCGGGCCTGTGCTTCGCGCGCCCAAATGCCGGAATAGCAATCCGCCTGAAGCTCGATCCGTACAGAAATGTCGTTGCTTTCCGCCTCGCTGACTTGCGCGCGGATCGCATTGGCCTGCCCCAGAACACCCAACTCGTTCTGGACATGGTGCGCGACCTCATGCGCCACAACGTATGCCGCGGCGAAATCTCCGCTGGCGCCCAACTGCCGTGCCATCGTGGTGAAGAACGCAGTGTCCAGATAGACCTTGCGATCCCCGGGGCAGTAAAACGGCCCCGTCGCGCCCGAGGCCCCGCCACAAGGGCTTTGCGTCACGCCCTTGTAAAGGACCAGCGTCACGGGGTCATAGACCTCGCCCACTTGGTTGCGGAAAAGCTCGGCCCAGACCTCTTCCGTGTCGGCAAGGGTCACGGATACAAATTCGGCCTCTTGCTCGTCCGCTTGCGTGATCTCGCCGCCGCCCTCGCCGCCCAGCCCGCCGCCGCCTTGCAGCAAGGGCGTCACGTCCACCCCAAGGAAGTACCCGATCACCACCACCGCCAACAGGCCAACGCCCCCCAACTGCGCCTTGCCCCCGCCCATCCGTCGGCGGTCTTCGATGTTGCGGCTTCCTCGGCGGCCTTTCCATTTCATCAGGCGGCTCCTTGTTATGGGTCGGCGGTCTTGTCCCGACGGTGACGATGAACGATCGCTCCAGTTTACCGGCCCTTCACCCTGTATCAAGCGATGTTTGCGCCTCCCTCTCTTGACCTTGACCACCGGGCGTGGTTCGTGAGCGCAAAATAAAACAAGGCACGCAGATGATCAGGCGACTTTACGATTGGACTATGGGGTTGGCCAATACCCGACATGCGCTGTGGGCGCTGGCGGTCGTGTCCTTTCTGGAAAGCTCGGTCTTTCCGATTCCGCCGGATGTGCTGATGATCCCGATGATCATCGCGCGCCCGTCGCGGGCCTTCGTCATCGCGACGGTGGCGCTGGTGGCATCGGTGATTGGCGGGGCGTTCGGCTATTTCATCGGCTGGGGGCTTTATGAAAGCGTCGGTCAGCCGGTGCTGGAGTTTTACGGCAAAACGGATGAGTTCGGCCATTTCTCGGACACCTACAACCAGTGGGGCGCATGGGCTGTGCTGATCGCGGGGGTCACGCCCTTCCCCTATAAGGTCATCACGATCCTGTCGGGTTCGACGGGGCTGCATTTCGGCGTGTTCATGGTGGCAAGTGTCATCGCGCGCGGGCTTCGGTTCTTCATCGTAGCAGCGCTGTTGTGGAAATTCGGCGCACCAATCCGCGACTTTATCGAACGTCGTCTGGGCCTGATGTTCACATTGTTCGTCGTGATCTTGCTCGGCGGCTTCTATCTGGTGAAATACCTATGAGCTTTCTTGATCGTTTTACATCAAACCAACTGATCGCCTTCGCTGCGGTGTCCTCGGCCCTGATGCTGGGCGGGGCCTTCGGGTTTCAGGCGCTGGGATATGCGCCATGCGAGATGTGCCTGTGGCAACGCTGGCCGCACGCCGCAGCCGTCGTGATCGGCACGGCGGCGTTGGGCACGGGAAAAAAGGCGCTGGCTTGGCTGGGCGCGCTGGCCGCCGCAACGACCTCCGCGCTGGGCTTTTACCATTCGGGGGTCGAGCGGAAACTGTGGGAAGGCCCCACCTCGTGTTCCGGCGGCGGCGTCGCAGACTTGTCAGTTGATGACCTGTTGTCGCAAATCAACGAGGCCCCCCTGATCCGCTGCGACGAAATCCCGTGGGAGTTTCTGGGCGTCACCATGGCGAACCTGAACGCGGTGGGGTCGTTGGGCCTGGCGGTGATCTGGCTTATCGCGGCGACCCGCAAGACCTGATCAGTCCTGCTTGCCCCTGAGCAACTGGCGCAGGATGCCGTGGAAAATTTGCACGTCCGCGCGGGTCATCGGCATACGGCTCCACATATTCCTGAGCGCGGTTTTCATCACCGGCGCCTTGGTGGGGGGGAAGAAGAACCCGGCCTCGTCAAGACGGGTCTCATAGTGCTGCGCCAGCTTTTCGACCTCGATCGCCTGTGCGCGCTCGGACCCGGCCCATTCCATCACCTCATGCGCGACATCGCCGGTCTGAAGCCGCCATTCATAGGCCGTCAGCAACACGCATTGCGCAAGGTTCAGCGACGCAAATTCCCTGTTCACAGGGACCGAGATGATGGCGTTGGCCAGCGCGACCTCGTCATTTTCAAGCCCGGTGCGTTCCGGGCCGAACAAGACCGCGACCTTCTTGCCTGCCGCTTGCATGGCGCGCGCTTCGATCATCGCGCGTTCAGGGCTGAGGATTGGTTTCGCCAAGTCGCGCGACCGAGCGGTGGTCGCATAGACATAGTCACAATCTCCAACCCCTTCGGCCAGCGTAGCGTAAACCCCGGCTGCGTCCAGAACGCGCCCGGCGCCCGAGGCCATGGCGACCGCCGACGGGTTCGGCCAACCGTCGCGGGGCGCAATGATCCGCATCCGCCCCAGCCCGAAGTTCAACATCGCCCGTGCCGCCGCCCCGATGTTTTCGCCCATCTGCGGGCGCACCAGCACGATTTCGGGCTCCGGCCCCTGTTCTTGTGTCAACTGATCTGCCACCGCGGATCCTTCCATTTGATTGCGCGCGTGATACGCTGGCATTCGGCCCAGAGCAAGCGCGCGTGGTGCGCATGTCTGAATCACTTGCATTGACGCAAGAGCCGTCTATGAAGCTGCAAGCACCAGACGAAAAGGACCGCAAGATGGCCGAGACCGACATGGAATTTCCCCAGCTATATCTGGTGACACCGCCCGAGTTTGAACTGTCGCGCTTCCCCGACCAGTTGGCCCGCGTGCTGGATGCCCATGACACCGCCTGCCTGCGTCTGTCGCTTGCCACCTCAGACGAGGACCGGATCATGCGCGCCGCAGATGCCTGCCGCGAGGTGGCGCACGCCCGAGATGTGCCGCTGGTGATCACCGACCACGCGCTGATGGTGGAACGTCTGGGGCTGGACGGTGTGCATCTGGGCGACGGTGCGCGCCGGGTGCGCAAGACCCGTGACGATCTGGGGGCCGATGCCATCGTGGGGGCGTTCTGCAACGCCTCGCGCCATGACGGCATGACGGCAGGCGAAATGGGCGCGGATTACGTCAGCTTCGGCCCCGCGGGCACCTCCACCCTTGGCGACGGCACCCGCGCCGAAGCCGACCTGTTCGACTGGTGGTCGAAGATGATCGAGGTGCCGGTGGTTGCCGAAGGCGCGCTGGACGAAGACATCATCCGCACCCTGACCCCGTTCACCGACTTCTTCGCCATCGGGGAAGAGATCTGGAACAGCGACGACCCCACGGCCCGGCTGTCCCACCTGCTGGCGGCGATGACGGGCTAACGCGCCTCGACATTCAGATCGCCCAACCCCGCACGCACCGTGGTTTCGCAATAGCGCGCCAGATCTTTGCGGTCTGCGAAGTCTGCTACTTTGACCGGGGGATGGTAAATCACCTCGACCCGCCCCTGCCGCCGCGCGGCCAGCGTCTGCATCATATGCGGTGCGAAGACCATATCCCCCCACCAGCCGTAAAAGCGCGGATCGGCGCCATCGGGCGCGATGTAGCGCACCGTCACCGGCTGCACCCACATGAAATCGCGCAGAACAGGTGTAAATAATGCGGCAAAGAGTGTTGATTTAAATGGTAAAACCCGCCGCGAGTCGCTTGAGGTCCCTTCGGGAAAGAACAGCAGCTTGTGGCCCGCGGCCAGCCGGTCGCGAAACACCTCGACCTGCCGGGTCGCCTCGCGACGGTCGCGGTTGATGAACACCGTGCCGGTGGCGCGCGCCAGCCAACCGATGCCGGGCCAGTTCGCGACCTCGGACTTCGACACGAAATAGACCCGCTTCTTCGCATTCAGCGTGAAGATATCCAGCCAGCCCGCGTGATTTGCCACAACCGCCCCTTTTTCGCGCATCGGCGTGCCCATCGCCTTGAACGGGATGCCCATGATCACGAAGGCCGAACGACAGACGAACTGGGTGATATGCGGTGTCAGCGGGCGTTTGATGCCGCAGATGGGGCGTTCGACCAACCGAACCAGCAGCAGGACCACTAGCCCGCCAAAGATCAGACAGGCCAGCGGCAGCCCGCGCGCGACAATGCGGGGCCAGTCGGAGGCCGCGGGGCGGAAGGCGGGCGGTTCAACCTCGCCATGCCACAGGGCGCTCATGTGCGGGGCGTCCGGGTATAGATTGTGCGGTGCTTCGCGCTCATCTGTTCGGTGTCCAGCACAAGGCACACATCGGTCGTGTTGAAGTCATGATCGACAAAGGCGCCCTCGCCCACGAAGCCGCCCAATCGCAGATAGGCCTTGATCAACGACGGCACCGCGCGCATCGCGGCGGGCCGTTCGATCTGGTCCTCGGCCAGAAGGTTCATGGTCTGAAAATGTGCGGGTCGCGCCTTCACGCGCAGATGATCGGGGGCCAGATGCCGGTGATGCAGCAGCGACAGAGACGCCTTCAGCGGCGCGATATCCGTGCCGTGAAACGAGGCGACACCAAACAGCACCTCAATCTGATGTTGCGCCACATAGTCGGCCAGCCCGCCCCACAGCACCATCATGGCCCCACCGCCGCGATAGTCGGGGTGCAGGCAGGACCTGCCCAGCTCCAGCAGTTTCCGGCCCGAGGCCTTGAGGACGCTCAGATCATATTCATCTTCCGAATAGAACCGGTTCACCCCGCCGGGGCCGTCCGACAGGCAGTCGCCGCGCAACAGGCGATACACACCGACCGCGGGCATGTCCGGGCGCGCCCGGTCAAACAGGATCAAATGGTCGAAGAAAGGGTCGAACGCGTCCCGTTCAAGGCGCGCATCGTGGTCCACCAGCGCGCCGTCGCTTCCAAGTTCGCTGACGAACACGTCATACCGCAGGTGCTGCGCCGCGATCAGGTCGGCCTCGTCTCGGGCCAGGCGAAGGACAAAATCGGGCTGGGGCATCGTCTTTAACGTTTTGCTAACCTTGTTGGGCTTTTATGCAGATGGGTCTGTGTTTGCAATCGCATCGGCTGCCCGTTAGAGTAGAATATAAAAGCCGAAACGCGACCTTACGTTGCTTGCGAGGGATCAAAAACCGGTATGAGGTCAATCACGTCAGACATAATCACCCGCTTACCCGCATGTTCGAAATTCACGGTGACCTTGCCGCCGATGTTGGATTGCACCTGCCCCAGCCCCCAATCGGGCTGCCCAGGATGACGCACCAACATGCCCGGTTCCAGTAACGCACCCATGTTCATGCTTCACTCTCTTTCCCTGTTCTACAGACCAAGGCACGCCCCATGACACACCAGCCCGCCGACCTGACCGCCCTGATCGGATCACGCATCTGCCATGACCTTATCAGCCCTTTGGGCGCCATCGGCAATGGGGTCGAGCTTTTGCAGATGTCGGGCCAGCCCGACAGCCCTGAAATGGCGCTGATTGCCGAAAGCATCGCCAATGCGAACCTGCGCATCCGGTTCTTCCGTGTGGCCTTCGGCGCGGCAGCCGACGGTCAGATGATCGCTGGTGCTGAAATCGCTTCCCTTCTGTCCCCCGGTACCGACAACCGCAAGGTCGAGGTCGCGTGGCAACCTGCGGGCGATCAGCCCCGCGGCGCGGTGAAGCTGGCATTCCTGCTGCTGCAATGCTTTGAAACGGCGATGCCGTGGGGCGGGCATGTGCAGGTCCGCCGCGATGGCGAACATTGGCAAATCCGGGGCGAGGCCGAGAAGCTGAAGATCGACCCGGCGCTGTGGGCGCTTCTGTCAGACCCCCAAGCAGGCCATGACGTGCCGCCTGCTCAGGTCCATTTCGCCTTGATCGCGCCCGAGCTTGCCCGACAGGGGCGCGAGATTGGCGTGACCATCGCCGAGCGGTCGATCAGTGTGGAGTTCTGAGGCGCGTTAGCCCCGAACCGTCCCGTCCCCTTCGACCAGGTATTTGAACGATGTCAGCTGCGCGGCCCCCACAGGCCCGCGCGCGTGCATCTTGCCTGTGGCAATGCCGATCTCGGCCCCCATGCCGAACTCGCCCCCATCGGCAAACTGGGTCGAGGCATTGCGCATCAGGATCGCGCTGTCGAGCCGAGTGAAGAACCGCTCCGCCGTGGCGTCATCTTCGGTCAGGATCGCGTCGGTATGGGACGAGGAATAGCGGTTGATGTGATCAATCGCGCCGTTCACATCATCGACAATCCGCGCGGCGATGATGCTGTCCAGAAACTCTTTGCCCCAGTCATCCTCGGTGGCGGCTATGGTGCCGGTCAGCCCCTCGCCCGCATGAACCTCGACCCCGGCATCCATCAGGTCGTTCAGGATTTTTTGCCCCAAGGCGACTGCATCGCGGTGAATCAACAGACACTCCGCTGCGCCGCAAATGCCGGTGCGTCGGGTCTTGGCGTTCATCACCACCCGCGCGGCCTTGTCGGGGTCGGCGTCCTTGTCGATGAAGACATGCACGATGCCTTCGAGGTGCGCAAAAACCGGCACGCGAGCTTCACGCTGGACAAGTCCGACCAACCCCTTCCCGCCACGCGGCACGATCACGTCGATGTAATCGATCATGGTCAGCATTTCACTGACCGCCGCGCGGTCACGGGTCGGCACGCGCTGGATGGCATCTTCGGGAAGGTCGGCGGCGCGCAGCCCGTCCTGCAAACACGCGTGGATCAGACCCGCAGAATGGAAGCTCTCTGACCCGCCGCGCAGGATCACAGCGTTCCCGGCCTTTAGACACAGGGCACCCGCATCCGCTGTCACGTTGGGGCGGCTTTCATAGATCACGCCAATGACGCCCAAGGGCGTGCGCACCCGCTTGATATGAAGGCCTGAAGGACGATCCCATTCCTCAAGCACCTCGCCCACCGGATCGGCCTGCCCCGCCACGGCACGCAGCCCATCGCACATCCCTTTGATGCGATCCTCGTCGAGCATCAGACGGTCCATCATCGCGGGCGACAGGCCCTTGTCGCGCCCAAAGGCCATGTCTTTTTCATTGGCCGCGATGATCTCGGCCCGTCGGTCCCAACAGGCATCTGCCGCCGCCAGCAACGCCTTTTCCTTGGCCTCGGCCGGAGCGAAGGCAAGATCCTTGGCCGCGTCACGTGCGCGGCGGCCAATCTCGGTCATCATGGATGTGATGTCTTCGCTCATCGTGTCCTTGTCCCTTTGTTGTCGCCCTTAAAGGGCCATGTCGTCGCGGTGGATCAGGGCGGCGCGGCCCGGATAGCCCAGAATGGGTTCAATCTGGTCCGAGCGGCAACCTTTGATCGCGCGGGCTTCTTCCGCAGTATAGCGGCTCAGCCCCGCCCCCAGATGGGTGCCGTCGGGCCCGTGTATTTCAATCGGATCGCCGCGTTGGAAATCACCCCGCACAGCGGCCACCCCGGCGGGCAGAAGCGATTTGCCAGAGCGCAGAGCCCGTTCCGCCCCCTGATCGACCACCACCGCGCCACGCGGTTTCATTGACGCGATCCAATGCTTGCGGGCCGCTTTGGGGTCGGTGCGTGCGGTGAACAGGGTCGACGCCGCGCCTTCTGCCAGAGCGGTCAACGGGTTCATGCGCGATCCCAGCGTGATCGTCATGTCGCACCCTGCCCCAGTCGCGGTTTTCGCAGCCATCACCTTGGTTTTCATGCCACCCTTCGACAGACCAGTGCCTGCGTCGCCCGCCATCGCCTCGATCTCGGGCGTGATGGCGTCAATCACGTCATAGCGCGTGGCCGAGGGGTCATCTTTGGGGTTGCCGGAATAGAACCCATCCACATCGGACAAGAGCACCAGATGATCCGCCCCGACCGTGACGGCCACTTGCGCGGCCAGCCGGTCGTTGTCGCCAAAGCGGATTTCGTCGGTGGCGACAGTGTCGTTTTCGTTGACGATGGGCACGACGCCCAGCGACAACAATGTTTCCAAGGTGGCGCGGGTGTTCAGGTACCGACGCCGATCGGCGCTGTCTTCCAGCGTCACCAAGACCTGCGCGGTGGTGGCGCCCAACGGGGCCAGAGCCTCTTCATACGCTCGTGCCAGCCTGATCTGCCCCACAGCAGCGGCGGCTTGTGATTGTTCCAGAGACAAGGTGCTTACAGGCAAGCCCAACACCCCGCGCCCCAGAGCAATGGAGCCGGAAGACACTAAAACCACATCGGCGCCCCGCGCCTTCAAGGTTGCAACGTCCTTTGCCAACGACGCCAGCCAGTCGAATTTCAATGCCCCCGTGGCCGTATCGACCAACAACGCAGAGCCGATCTTGACGACGATGCGTTTGGCGTTGGTCAGGGTCGCCACGTCTGTTGCTCCTCTTGCGGGTTCAGACGGATACGATCGTCCGAGATCTGTTTGCGCAGTGCGCGCAGCACCTCGGTTGTGCCATGGTGGGCGACAGCAGACATCAACATGACGGGACCGGCGACGGCCTCAAGCGCCTTGCGTTTGTCTTCTCGTTCCTCGTCATCCAGCGCGTCGATCTTGTTCAGAACGGTCACGCGGGGTTTGCCGCCCAGAATGTCGCCATAGGCTTCGATTTCAGTGATGATGGTCTGCCAGTCGGCCACCACATCCTCGGCGGTGCCATCCACCAGATGCAACAAGACGGAACAGCGTTCGACGTGGCCCAGGAACAGATCACCCAAGCCACGCCCTTCGGACGCGCCTTCGATCAGGCCGGGAATGTCGGCCACCACGAACTCGGCCCCGTCCACGCCGACCACGCCTAGATTGGGATGCAACGTGGTGAAAGGATAATCCGCAATCTTCGGTCGCGCGTTCGAGGTGGCGGCGAGAAAGGTTGATTTCCCCGCGTTGGGAAGACCCAAAAGCCCCACGTCGGCGATCAGTTTCAGGCGCAGCCAGATTGTGCGCTCGACACCTTCTTGCCCCGGATTGGCACGACGCGGCGCACGGTTGGTCGAACTGGTGAAATGCAGGTTGCCAAATCCGCCATTGCCGCCCTTGGCCAGCACGAAACGCTGGCCGACCTCGGTCATGTCGGCAATCACGGTTTCCTGATCTTCGTCTAGAATTTCAGTCCCTACCGGCACGCGCAAAACGATATCGTCACCATCGGGCCCAGTGCGCTGCTTTCCCATGCCGGGCCGACCGTTTCCGGCGAAGAAATGCTGCTGATAGCGAAAGTCGATTAGGGTGTTCAACCCGTCGACCACTTCTACGATCACATCGCCGCCACGTCCGCCGTCACCGCCATCTGGGCCACCATATTCGATGTATTTCTCGCGCCGAAACGACACGCAGCCCCCGCCGCCGGCACCCGAACGGATATGGACCTTCGCAAGATCGAGAAACTTCATGGGGCACACGCCTTTCTTGTTGCATGATTGGCGATAGAGGGAAACCGGCCAAGGCTCAAGCCCAAGGCGCGGGTCTGCCGAAAGTGTCGGTTGTGTTCTTAGCGCGCCGAGGTCCGGATTTCACGTGGCAGATCAACGCGGATAAGTTTAACATCAAGATCTTGCGAGATGCAATTCACGCGCTCGGTCTCGCCTGTCTCTTGAAACCCGAGTTTGTATAGAACCGATTGCGAAGCTGCGTTGCCTTCGAAATATCCGGACCGGATGCAGTGGATGTCGTGGCGCGCAAAGGTCCAATCCACCAGCGCGCCCGCGGCCTCGCTCATGATCCCTTGGCCTTGATGGGCGCGGCCCAGCCAATAGCCCAGCGTCGGGTCCAGCCCGACGACCCCGACCACCTGCCCGCGCAGCTCGATCGCCAGCCCACCCAAGGACGAGGTGTCGGCAAGATGGGCCAGAAACCCGTTGAAATCGGCCAGCGTATAGGGGTGCGGCACGACGGTCAGCCAGCGCGACACCGCAATGTCATCCAATAGCCGCACCACCTGATGGCCATCGGCGGCAATCAATGGGCGCAATGTCAGCCGTGGGGTTTTAATCAATGGGCCACAGGACATTGTCAGAGGTCACGTCATCTTTCGGATATAAGTCCAGGTTGGCACATTCATCCCCCGCGCTACTGAATGGCTTTCCGCATCGCCAATATATTCAAACCCTGCATGGGTCAGAACACGGGCCGAGGCCGGGTTGTCCTGAAAAACTTCCGCAAAAATACTGCGGTTGCTCTGGGGATTGGCGCTGATCAGCGCGCAAACGGCCTCGGACGCGATGCCTGCGTTCCAGAACCCCGGCGCCACCCAATAACCAAGCTGGGATTGCCCGCGGCACAGATACGTCAGGCTGATCACACCCAGCACCTCGCGCACGTCCGAACGCGCGGCATCCATCACCCACACATCTTCGGGCCTGTCATCTTTCAATGACCGTTCGATGAATGCCTCGGTCGTTCCGGGTGGCAAGGGATGTGGGATGGATCGGGTGCCGCTGGCGACCCGTTTATCTGCCGTATACATCGACAGCATCCCCGCATCCGAGCGCCGCACGGGACGCAGCACGAAACGGTCCGCGTCGATACGAGGTTGTTGTGCGATCTCGACATGCTTCATGGCTTTCCCTCCTCTGAAAAGCGCAGAATGCACCGGGTCAGACAGCTTGCATCACGGTCATATCCGAAGAAATGGTGTGAAATAAGACAAAATTGCGACGACCCGATGATCAGCATATATGTGCTTGAAACAAAAAGAAAAGGGGCCGGCTACTGTAGCCGGCCCCTGAAAACTTGATACTTTGTCAGGTTTGGCTTACTCGGCGGCCTCCGCCACTGGCAGGACCGAAATAAAGGTGCGGCCCTTCAGGCCTTTGCGGAACGTCACTTGGCCTTCGACGGTCGCAAAGATGGTATGGTCCTTGCCCATGCCAACGTTCTCATCCGGCCACATTTTCGTGCCACGCTGACGGACGATGATGTTCCCCGGAATGACGACTTCGCCACCGAATTTTTTCACGCCAAGGCGACGACCGGCTGAGTCGCGGCCGTTACGGGATGAACCGCCTGCTTTTTTATGTGCCATGCTCTCTCTCCTTAGCTATCCGTTAGTCTTTCATCAGGTCTTTGGCTTGCTCGACCCAGCCTTCACGCTCGATCCGGCCTTTGAACGACAGTTTCTCGTCGAACTCGGTGACGTCATCAGCGCTCCAGCCTGCGATTTGGGCGAACGATGTAACGCCAGCTTCAACAAGCTTCTTTTCCAGCGCGGGGCCGACACCTGACAGTTTCTTCAGATCGTCTGCACCGGCGGGTGCGTCTGCCTTGGCGGCTTTTTTCGGTGCCGCTGTCTTGGCTGGGGCTTTTTTGGCCGGTTTCGCAGCTGCAACAGCCGCGCCCGAAACCGAGCCTGCACCGATGGCAGCTTTCACGCCCGATTTTTCCGCACCCTTTTCAAGAATGTCGGTCACGCGCAGAAGCGTCAACTGCTGACGATGCCCTTTTGTGCGTTGCGAACCATGCTTACGACGACGCTTCACAAAGTGGATGACCTTGTCGCCTTTGATCTGGTCGATAACCTCGGCCTGCACGCCTGCACCGTCCACGGTGGGGCTGCCGACGGTTGCACCAACCATCAGAATCTCGTTGAATTGAACTTTGTCGCCTGCATCAGCAGCCAGCTTTTCGACGCGCAGAACGTCGCCAGCCTGGACTTTATACTGCTTGCCGCCGGTTTTCATAACCGCAAACATGTGGTCTTCCTTCGATTTCCGCGTCCTGTGGCCCCGGTGATCCGGCGTTTGACGAAGGGATGATCCCTTCTCTTGCCTCGAACGGCGTTGCCCGCTTGGGCAAATTTACATACCCCCACGCGAGACAATCCCGGGAGGAGTGGCGGCTTATCGGGCCAAATCAGCTGCAAGTCAAGGTCATTTCCGCGGAAATCGTGGGGCGGGCGGGGATACGGCCGCCTCTTGCAGGCTGAGGCCTGACATAATAGGCCAAGACGGGAATTATCTAATGCGCCCGTGAAGCGCCCCATCGATCGACCCGAAGGAGCACCATGATGCTGCCGCTTAACGCCAACCAGATCCCGGTCATGTTCAACCGCGCAATCGGGCTTGCCCGCGCCGGCAAACCACGCGAGGCGCTGGATCTGCTAGGGCAACTGTCGAAGATGGCCCCAAAACGGGCCGAGATCCCATTTCACATGGCGCAAATCCACCTGCAGGCCGGGCGCGCAAAAGATGCTTGTGATCTGCTGGCGCGCGCGGCCAACCTTGCCCCGGCCGAGCTTAAGGTATGGCAGGCCTATGCGACCGCTGTCGCGGCACATGGCGACGCCCAGACCAAGCATGACGCGAAGGCCCTGCTGAAGACATCGAAGTTGGCGCATCGCGACCGCAAGGCCGTGGCCCGCACGATGGACGCGGTTCAGACCAGCACCGCCCGGGTATCCGCAAACGCATCAACCGCCGAGATAAATGCGCTGGTCGCACGCATCAACGCAGGCCGGATGGCCGAGGCCGAGGCCCAAGCCCGCCAATTGATCGCCACTCGCGGCAAAAGCGAAATCCTGTCCACCATCCACGGCGCGGCCCTTGCCAGCCTTGGCCGCCTGGACGAGGCCGAAGCAGCCTTTCGCACCGCTCTGAAGATCGACCCCGATTATGGCGAGGCCGCCGCGCAGCTTGGCCAGCTTCTGCGCGCAACGGGCCATAAACGCGAAGCAAAAGAAGTGCTTTTGCATGCCCGACGCCTGATCCCTCAGAACCCCATTGTGCTGGGCAATCTGGGGACGCTGTATCACGATCAGGGTGCCCCGCGTGAGGCGTTGGAATGCCTTGATCTGGTGTTAAAACAGGACCCGGACAATCAACTTGCGCTGCTGACCCGCGCACAGGCGCATCTGACGCTGGAAAACGCGGCGCAGGCGATTTCTGATCTGGATCATCTGGAAAGACTGACCCCCGCGACGGGCGAAACGCTGGCCTTGGGCGCGGTGGCGCGTAAACTGGCGGGCGACGCAGACGGCACAGGTGACCGTATTGACGCGGCCCTGACCAAAGATCCCGACAATCTGCGCGTGATTACCATTGCCGCCAATCTGCTCCAACAAGATGGCCAGATGGACGCCGCCGACACGATATTGCGCGACGCACTGGCGCGCGGCGTCCGGTCAGGGGCGATGTATCGGATGATCGCACAGGGCAAGAAACTGGCCCCCGACGATCCCCTCATCGCCGAGATGGAGGCCCTATGGTCCCGCGACGACCTGCCGGAAGACGGACGAATGGACCTTGGCTATGGTCTTTTGAAAGTGATGGAGGACGCGGGCGATTATGAGAAAGCGTGGAAATATCTTTCCCGCTCGAACAAGATCATGGCCCGTCTTCATCCTTATGACCGGGCCAAGGCGCAAAGCGATTTCGACCGTCTTAGAGCGTTTTTGGACGGATTCGACGAGGCTCGCATCGGGACGGTCGGATATCAGGAGAATCAGACCATCTTCGTCACCGGGATGCCGCGGTCGGGCACGACGCTGGTTGAACAGATCCTTGCCAGCCATTCCACCATCACCGGCGGGGACGAGTTGGGCATCCTGCACCCGATGGCCTTTCAAGCCGTCGCCCACACGGATCGCGAGGGCGGGACGGTTGCTGATATGACAGCTGACCAGTTGGAAAAACTGGGACGCGATTATCAGGCCGCGATCGACATTCGCGTGCCGCAGGCCAAGAGGATCACGGACAAGACGATCTCGACCTACCAAATCGCGCCCTTGGCGTGGTTGGCTTTGCCCAACGCAAAGATCGTCGCCCTGCGCCGCGACCCGCGCGACAATCTGTGGTCGATCTTCAAAAACCGCTTTGTGACGGGGCTGCACCTGTATTCCTATACGCAAGCCGACCTTGTGGACACGTATCGGCTCTATACCGAATACTTGGCGCTGTGGCGGCAGATGGCCCCCGACCGGATTTACGAGATCGAGTACGAAGCGCTGGTGGCCGATCCCGAAACCGAGGTGCGCAAGCTTTTGGATTTCTGCGGGCTGGCGTGGGAAGACGCCTGCCTTGATTTCCACAAGACCGACCGCAGCGTGAAAACCCTGTCACTCGCCCAGGTGCGCCAACCGCTTTACAGTTCGTCCATCGGCAAATGGCGCCGTTATGAGGGCCATCTGACCGAAATGCTGGACGGGCTGAAAGGGCTGGACGGCGTGCCGGAGGATTGAGGCCGGTGGCCTGCCACCCTGCCCCGTGTCAACAAAAAACCGCTGGATCAGGACGTCACCAAGTTCGTCTCCGCCAGATCAAGAGGGATGGAATAATTTGCCAGCGACATCATGCAATGCGGCCCAACGGTCGCGCATCTCTGTCCGAAAGTCTGCTGGGCGGGACTTTCTTGCCGTTCGCAGCGGTTTTCCGAATGGCCGCTTGTTCCGAAACGCTATAAACGTGAAAACTATGAATAGAACCGCAATGAATACGAAAGCCTCCATCATAACATGTGTGCTTCTAGCACCGCCTGCGTTTTCGCAGTCTGCAATTGAGCGCCTTGTCTGGCAGGAAGCACGGTCTTTTTCGCCGTTTAGTAGGACGGCTGTGGCGATCACGGGCGCGATCACGCTATCGGGCAATGATGCTTTCGCGACTGAAGACAGCAAGATGAGGTTGACCTTTGGGGACGGTGCAGCCGTAGGTCTGACTTCCGAGGGGGCGTCATGGCGGGAGTGGGATGTTGGCGGGCAGGGCAAACAGACGGCAGAGGTCTTCCGGCTTTCTGATAACCCTGGCTCCTTGCAGAACGGGAATACGCTGTGCGGTGATGCAGATCCGGAGCAAAGCCTCTATGCCGTATTCTATGAGCAGAGCCTCCTTGGAGGTGATCCTACGCTGACAATGGCTGTCTTCGATTCCACCGAGCCGCCGTTTGACATCAACAGTCCAGGTCTGTGTGGGACATTCAGTTACGAGATCGATCCGTCGATCAACGAGACCACCATGCCAGCGGTGCCGGTAACTTCGGATGCCGAGGGCGCAGGATCGGGCGTATGGCGCGTGCGAACAAATATCAACCCGATCGACGACACGCAAACGGTCACGTTGTCTCTTACGGCCGAGACCGGCACGTCGCGTTTGGGAGAACCCGTTACCTTCATCGCACGATGCAAGTCGAACACGACAGAAGCCTATGTGGTCTGGGGCGATTTCCTCGGCGACGATTCCGGTGATGTCTATTCCGAGTGGAAACGGGTCACCGTTCGGATCGGCGCGGGGCAACCGAGAGAAGAGCGGTGGGGCGTGTCCACTGACCGCAACGCCACCTTTGCCCCCAGCTGGGCCGGTAATTTCCTGAAGGAGCTCTTGGACGAAAACCGGCTTGTTCTTCAGACGATTCCCTATGGCGAGAATCCGAACACAGCCATCTTCGAGGTGTCTGGACTTCGTAGCGTGCTGGGAGAGCTAGCTGAAACCTGCAATTGGAGCTTTTAAGCCCATTAGGTTGCGCTCTTCCGAAACGGCGTCACAGAACAGATTATCCGTTTCAGCAAGATCGGTTCCGCTTTGTGGAACGGACGAGAGGACGGTTCTAGACCCAAATTGAGCGCTCTGGATGGATGCCGCGTGCTTCCCCAGACCGGTCATTCGTCCCGATCGCAGCATTGGTCGGTGAGGGCTGATTGTGTTGAAAAACTCTGCCATGGGAAAACCGCCTCGAAAATTCGGAACATCGCTCTCATAGAGCGTCCCTTGCAAAACGTCGTTTGCAAATCGGCACTATCGCGGAACGTTGTTCTGTCGATTTGCGTCTTCTCTGTCGGACGCCGGGTTTTTCAACACAATCGGCTCAAACCAGTCATTGCCCGCACTTGCATCATATGTCGGCAGGGTCAGATATGTGACGTTTAGGTCAATGTCATCAGACCTAGCCACACTAGATATCCTGCTGTGCATTCATCCGACCAACGGCGCGACCTAGTTCGGCGGACAGTTGGATATAGATCTCATCCAGCGCCTTGAACATGGCGTGGTTCAGGGCCTGCCCGGCCTCGGTTTGCGAGAACGCGACATAGGCGGTCAGCGCGTCGTCAGACACGGGCGCGTAGGCAGTGGACAGGAAGGCCGACAACCACTCGGACGTGTCGCGGCGGATCTCACGCTCCTGCGACCAGACCTGTAACAGGATCTGATCTTCCGTCATTCGTTCGGACGGCACCGGGTTGGCGTCGACCATCGCCCGCAGAAACGCAAAGTTGGAATTCAGCGCACCCATCACGTTCAGTTCCACCAAGTCATTGTCCTCGATGAACCGCAGGATCGTCTCATCCCGGTCACTCACGGCGCGCTCTGCCTGCCACGCGCTGCGGGCACGCTCCTCAACTTCGGGGTCCAGAAAGGCGCGGCGCGCGGTCAGTTCATGCTTGACGATGTCCTGCATGGCATCCGCGCCATAGAAGTCGCGCAGGGCGGTAAGATGCGCGGCATCCAGTGCGGCCTCCATCGCCTGTTCGGCGTCGATCTTCAGCCGGTCAGTGTCATAAATCGCATTCACTTGCCGCCGCCACCTATCACCGCCGGGATGGCCCAGCAGATCGACATCGGCGGCGATCGCCATGCTGGTCCCCTCCTGCCCCATGAGATCGACAAGTTCATCAAGATGCAGAAGCGACCACAGCGCGTCGTAGGCTTGCGCGTCGGATTGCACCACAGGGGGGACATCGCGGTTGGCAGCGTGGCTTCGAAACGGGAACGCCGCCGTGGCAACCACCACCGCGGCTGCACACAGGGCGACACGAACACCAGCGCGCATCACAATTCCTGTTCGGGGCTAAGCTCGGCCAGACGGCTGGCAAGTGTTTCATATCGATCGGCCATGATCTGATACTGCACGGCATTCAGGATTTCATACACCTGCCCCATCTTGGGGTCCTGCAATGCGGCCAGATAGTCGATCAGATCCTCGTCGCTGAGATTGCGATAGGCGTAGGCGTTGGCGACCAGGGTGTTAACCTCGATGTTCTGCCGCATCTGGCCGGACTGTTCCATCAACATCAGGCGCAGATCCTCTTCGCCGATCTCGAAATCGCTGACCCCTGCAGCCATTGCGGCCATCAGATAGCGGACCTGGATTTCCACGATGGACTTGATTGCCGTTTCGGTCGATCCGATAGCGTTGCCCATTTCGCGAAAGATCTGAATGCGAATACTGTCTTCATCCAGCAAGGTTTCGACGATACGTTCGCCTTCTTCGAATTTTTCCTTGTCGTCGGCCATATGACTTTCATTTTCGACCTTGACCAACCGTTGTCCCAGCGGGCTGCCATAGAAATCGGCGCCATGTTTCAACAGCTCCTCAGGCATTACGGCGTCCAACATTTCGACCGCTTCAGAAATCATCTCATCCGGTTCGAAAATTTCTTCCGCCAGCTTGATCCACTGGCGACCAAACACATTTGGATCCTCGCCCGTCAGCGCCGGCCCCGCCACCGCCCCTTGCTGCATTGATGCGATGGCTACATCGAACCCCGTCACCTCAAGAAAATCGCGAATGTCTTTCCGCTCTGACGCCTGCGCGACTGATGCGAGCCCCAGCACCACGAGAACGAAAGCGAATAACGGTGCCAATCTATTACGTATCATCGGGTCTGCGGTCCTTTCGAGTGGTCGATTTTCCGCAGCCTATCCCTGCACCACACTGCTGCCAAGGGCCACCCGATCACGAAACTGTCCGTTGGCGGCAAATTGTGCAAAAAATGGCTTGCACATGACGCACGGCCGAACTATCCCCCCCAAGACCCCCGCGGAGAGGTGCCGGAGTGGTCGAACGGGGCGGTCTCGAAAACCGTTGAGGGTGCAAGCCTTCCCAGGGTTCGAATCCCTGTCTCTCCGCCACTTGGCTTTGTTTTCATCGCTAAGTTAGGCAGAACGCCAAATCTACTATCGCTTCTTTGCTTTTTCCAACGGGTGTCTGACGCGCGCTTAAAACGGCGCCTCCAGATCGCCAAGGCGGACATAGACGGTTTTCAGTTCCGAGTAATGATCAATCGCTGCTTTCGCGTTCTCGCGTCCGACGCCTGAAGCCTTGGTTCCGCCGAATGGTGCCTCGACCGGCGCATCGTTATAGGTGTTGATGTAACAGGTGCCGGCCTCGAACCCAGCGACGACACGGTGGGCGCGGCTCAGATCCTTGGTGAAGACGCCAGCGGCCAAACCGAACTCGGTGGCGTTGGCGCGTGCCATCACGTCTTCTTCGGTGTCGAAGTCGAGCACGGACATGACCGGGCCGAAAATCTCTTCGCGCGCGATGGTCATGTCGTCGGCCACATCGGCAAAGACGGTGGGTTGCAGGAAGAACCCGTCGCCCGCCACCCGTTCGCCGCCATAGACAAGCCGGGCCCCTTCTTCTTTGCCTTTTTCGATATAGTTCAGGACGATGTTCATCTGTCCTTCGCTGACCATCGGGCCGAAACTGGTTGCCGGGTCTAGTGGGTCGCCGATGATCGCGTTGTCCAGACGTTCGGCCAGGCGTTTCAGAAACGCCTCTTTGATGCCTTTCTGCACGAAGACGCGTGTGCCGTTCGAACAGACCTGCCCGGAGGAATAGAAGTTACCCAGAATGGCACCCGACACGGCATTTTCCACATCTGCATCGTCAAAGACGATCATTGGGGATTTGCCGCCCAACTCCATGGTCACGTGCTTCATCTCGGCGGCGGCGGCGGCATAGACCTTCTTGCCCGTGGGCACAGACCCGGTCAGCGAGACTTTGGCGACGCGTGGGTCGGTGACAAGGGCGCCACCAACCTCTCCATAACCCTGCACGACGTTGAAAATGCCCGCAGGCGCGCCCGCTTCCATCAGGATCTCGGCCACTTTCAGCGCCGACAGCGGCGTCATCTCGGACGGTTTGAACACGGATGTATTGCCGCAGGCCAGCGCCGGTGCGGCCTTCCAGCAGGCGATCTGGGTGGGGTAATTCCATGCCCCGATCCCGACGCAGACCCCCAAGGCCTCGCGCCGTGTATAAACGAAATCGCCGTCCGGCATGGGGATATGTTCGCCCGTTAAACTGCCCGCCAGCCCGCCGAAATACTCCAGAGCATCCGCACCCGAGGTCGCGTCGGCCACACTGGTTTCCTGATAAGGCTTGCCGGTGTCCAGCGTTTCCAGAACCGACAGGTCGTGGTTGCGCTCGCGCATGATGTCGGCAGCGCGGCGCAGGATACGGCCCCGTTCGGTGCCTGTCATCGCCGCCCAGTCGGCCTGCGCCGATTTCGCGGCATCCAGCGCCTTGTCGATGATCGCGGGTGTGGCTGTGTGCAGTTTGGCGATCACCTCGCCGGTGGCGGGAAAGATCACGTCGAAAGGCGTGCCGTTCGTGTCTTCAACATAGTCACCGCCGATGAAGTGGCTTGCTTTGGGTTGCGCTCTCATGCCGTTGCCTTTCTGCAAAGCGCGGTGCCGGGACTGGTGACCAGCCGGGAATCGCGCACGTTCGTGGATTTTGACTCAGTGTCGCAGGATGGGCTGCAAAGGACCATCCGAAAGCCAGCGCCCTGCCCCGTGGTCGCCTAACCCTTGAAGCCGGTGGCAACGACGAATTTCTCGGAACTGTCCGACCGGCTTGAGGGCGGTTTGACGTTTACGACCTTGTCGAACTTCAATTTGAGCAGCTTCTGCAGCTCACCCTCGGCCCCGCCGGCCAAAACTTTGGCGACGAAGGTGCCGCCTTCGTCCAGCACGTCGAAGGCAAAATAGGCCGCCGCTTCGCACAGCGAAATGATGCGCAAATGGTCGGTCTGTTTGTGGCCGGAACTGGACGCGGCCATGTCGGACATGACCACATCAGCCTTACCGCCTAGCAAACCCTTCACGATCTCATCAGCGTCGTCTTCCATGAAATCGAGCTGGTGAAAGGTGGCCCCCGCCAAGGGTTCAACCTCTTGCAAATCAATGCCCAGAAACGTGCCGACCTTCTTGCCACTTTTTTCACCAAGCGCGTTGATACGCGGCACGGCAACCTGCGCCCAGCCCCCCGGTGCGCATCCCAGATCAACGACCCGCGCCCCGTTCACCAGAAACCGGAACTTGTCGTCCAACTCCATGATCTTGAAGGCCGCGCGCCCGCGATAGCCTTCAGCCTTGGCGCGTTGCACGTAAGGGTCGTTCAACTGTCGTTGCAACCACCGGGTCGAGCTGCTGCGCCGACCGCGGGCGGTTTTCACTTTCACGGTCAGATCACGCTGCCCCCGGCCCGAGCTTTTGCGCACTCGACCGCCTTTTTTTCCACCTGTGTCTGTCATCAGAATGATCCGCCTTCCAAAACACCGTCCGCAGACATCTGCGAATAAAGAATACCCTCGCGCAGGCCGCGATCCGCGACGCTGAGCCGGTCCGTGGGCCAGACACGCAGCAACGCCTGCAGGATCGCAGCACCGGACATGATCAGCGCCTGCCGATCCCGCCCGATATGCGAATTCATCCGCCGCCCTTGTGGTCCAAGTGCCAGATATCCCTGAATCACACGTTCAATCTGGTCCGAGGTCATCCGCAGCCCGTCGACCTTGGTCCGGTCATAGCGGCGCAGGCCCAGATGGGTCGCCGCCACGGTCGTCACGGTGCCCGAGGTGCCGATGATCTGGAACCCCTCGCGGGGCGGTTCGTGGTGAAACGGGCTGAAGCCCGCAAGCTGCTCTTCGAAATGCACCGACATCAACGCATAGCGGCCCGCGTCGTCTTCGACATCGTCAAACATCTCGCGCAGGGTGGCCACGCCCAAGGGGACTGAGATCCAGTCCACCACGCTTGCGGCGGGAAAATCGCTGACCCCGCCGATGAAGCCGTTGCCCATCCGCATGATAGCACGCGGGCGTTCCAACGGCGGGACGCGGGAAAGGTCGATCCAGACAAGTTCGGTCGACCCACCGCCGATATCGACGACCAGAAGCTGCTCGGTCCTGGTGGACACCAACGGCGCGCAGGACACGACGGCCAGCCGCGCTTCTTCCTCGGGCCTGATGATTTCCAGTGTCAAACCGGTTTCGCGCTGGATATGCTTCATGAAGTTTGTGCCGTTCGACGCGCGACGGCACGCTTCAGTCGCCACCAGACGCATCCGATTTACGTCGTGCTTGATCAGCTTCTTGCGGCAAATGCGCAGCGCCTGGATGGTGCGCGACATCGACGACCGGCTCAGCCGGCCCGAGGCTTCAAGTCCGTTGCCAAGCTGCACCGATTTCGAAAAGCTGTCCACAACGTGAAACTGGCTTCCCTTCGGTTGGGCAACCAGCATGCGACAACTGTTGGTTCCGAGGTCCAATGCCGCATACAAGCTGGCTGGATCCACGGGGGACGGCGCGGGGGTATCGACCGCTATTGGGAACGCGCCCGCACCATTGGGACGCTTGGGCGCCATAGGTCACGCCCTCCATTTCAAGTTAGCATAAAGATAGGGCCGCACCGGGTCTGTGGCAATCCCTTGCCTGTACGAGACGCGCAAAAAACGTTGCCCCACATAATCATCTTGAGAAGATTTCAGCTTCGATCCTGTGGCCCGTTGGGCCGCTTTGGCGTATCTCACAAGCGCCAATCAGATCGGCGCGTCGCTTGTGACATGCGTCGTGTCGAAAAACGACGCCGGGAAAGACAACCGCCCGCGTAGAACAAGCAAAGCGGAGGAGGAAGAATCGCATGCCGGACGTTACCATCGTTTACTGGAGGGACATTCCCGCCCAGGTTATTGTCGGCAAAGGGCGCCGTGGCTCCAAAGCCCCGCTGCCCGAGCGGTTCGAACAAGCCATCGACCGGGCTGCCATGAAGGTGAACGCGAAAGACAGCGACGCTTATCTGGCCGAATGGCGCAAGGCGGCCCCCTATTCCGTGGACGGAGACCCGCAGGAAATCGCAGCGGCCGAAGCCGCCCGGATCGACGCGGAATACGACAAAGAGCGCCTGATCGCTCTGATTGGCAACGACGGATGGGCGTAAGCCTGTCCCGTATAAAGGAGGCAGCCATGGCGCTGTTGAACTTCCGCAAAAAGCCGACCGAAGGTCAGGCCACGCCCACGTCCCCCGAACTTCAGGACTTCCTGAAGGGCTATTCGATCGAGGTGATGCCCCGCACCGCCGAAAAGGTCGAAGATTTCCGCGACCTGCTGCCCGAGGGCACCCGCGTCTATATCGCCCATATCGACGGCACGCCGATTGATGAAATGGTCGCGACTGCCAAACGCATCAACGCCGAAGGTTTTGAGGTCATGCCGCATTTCCCCGCGCGCATCATCAAGGACGAAGCGACGCTGGCCGACTGGATTGCGCGCTATCAGGGCGAGGCGAATGTGAAGCAAGCGCTTCTGCTGGCCGGCGGTGTGGAAAAGCCGCACGGCGATTTCGACAGCTCGATGCAACTGTTGGAAACGGGTTTGTTCGACAAGGCCGGGTTCACCCAGTTGAACGTTGCAGGCCACCCCGAAGGCAACCGGGACATAGACCCGGACGGATCGCGCAAGAACGTTATGGAAGCCCTTCTGTGGAAACAGGAATTCTCGGAACGCACGGATGCAAAAATGGCGATTGCCACGCAATTCGCCTTTGAAGCTGGCCCCATCATCAAATGGGCCGACGAGCTGAAAGAAGCAGGCGTTGATCTGCCCATCCATATCGGTATCGCAGGCCCCGCCAAGCTGCAAACGCTGATTAAGTTCGCGATTGCTTGCGGCGTCGGCCCATCGCTGAAAGTGCTGCAAAAGCGCGCGATGGATGTGACCAAGCTGCTGTTGCCCTATGAGCCGACAGACGTTCTGACCGAACTGGCCAACCACAAGGCGGCCAACCCCGACTTCAACATCACTCAGGTGCATTTCTTCCCGCTGGGCGGGATCAAGACCAATGCCAACTGGGCCATCGAAAATGGCGGAGAAAACACCCCCCCAGTCAACGTGACCAAAGGATAAAGAATGACCCGTACTATTGTTGAATCGCAGTCGAAAACCGCCATCATCGGCTTTGACCAACCCTTCTGTGTCATCGGTGAACGCATCAACCCGACCGGGCGCAAAGTCTTGAACGCAGAACTGGAGGCGGGCGACTTCAGCCGGGTGCAAAGCGACGCGCTGGCGCAAGTCGCAGCAGGCGCTACGGTGCTGGATATCAACTCGGGTGCGGTGTTTTCCAACAAGATGGCCGAAGACCCGCGCTATGCGGATAATAACTTTGTCGAACCCGACCTGATGCGTCAATTGGTAGAGACCGTGCAGGCAGTGACAGATTGCCCCCTCTGCATCGACAGCTCAGTGCCCGGCGCACTTGAAGCGGGGTTGAAAGCCGCCAATGGCCGCCCCCTGCTGAACTCGGTCACGGGCGAGGAAGAGCGGTTGGAAATGGTTCTGCCGCTGGTCAAGAAATACAATGTGCCGGTTGTGGCGATTTCAAACGACGACACGGGCATTTCGGAAGACCCCGATGTGCGTTTTGCGGTGGCCAAGAAGATCGTCGAACGCGCTGCCGATTTCGGCATTCCGGCGCATGACATCGTCGTGGACCCGCTGGTGATGCCAATCGGTGCAATGGGCACTGCTGGCCTTCAGGTGTTCGCCCTTGTGCGCCGCTTGCGTGAAGAGCTGGGCGTAAATACCACTTGTGGCGCCTCCAACATCTCGTTCGGGCTGCCCAATCGTCACGGTGTCAATAATGCGTTCCTGCCGATGGCTATGGGCGCGGGCATGACATCTGCAATCATGAACCCTATCGCCCTGCCCGTCGGCCCCAAAAAGCTGGCCGAAAAACGCGCCGAGGTCGAGGCGAAGGGCATCATCGTGCCCGCCGATATGGATGACGAAACCTTCTGCCAGGTATTTGGCATGGGATCGACCAAGCCCCGCGCCGGGAAAGAGATGGAGGCCATCCGCGCCGCCAACTTCCTGACCAACAACGATGATGGCGGGGCGGAATGGATTAAGTTCAATTCGGCCAACGCCGGTGGCGCTGGTGCCGCCGGTGGGCGTCGTGGCGGACGCCGGCGCCGCGGCTGAGCAGGTCCGCCTCAATTTTTCAAGAACCAAAAAGGGGTTGCATCTGCGGGCCCTTTTTCGTGACGTCCGTCTCGTATCAAAGTGTGCGCGACGCGTCCGCCTCAAAACCCTGGCCGGCCCATCAAGCATTGGCTCGGAACATCAGGCCGTCATATTTCGGATATAGACGTCGGCAGGTGCTTAGGGCATCTAACATGGCATCCGACATAAAAGCAGGGCGTGGCTCTTTGATCCAAGCCAGACTCTCCAAGCGTCTTGTGGCTCGTATTGATCGCGTCATTCAGGGCCTTCTGGCCCATCCTGTGTCTGAATTTTATCCCCGCAAAGAATGTGTTCCGCCAGACAATGTCCCCGGAAATCTTGTGGCCACAAAAATAGAGATCAACCCGCGTCCCCTTTGGGTCTTTTCCGGGCGCTTCAATCTTCATCCCAGCTTGCGATATGTCGACGATATGGGAAACGGTGCATTGATCTCCGCAAACGACGAGTATTGGCGTTCGGCAGATTTTCCGAACGTCCTTGCGTAAAAGTTTATAGAGCAATGGCGTCTGCAAGACTGTCAAAGCGATAATAAAAGGTAGGGTAAAACCCATCAGACTTATCGGTAGCGCGGATGGGCCAGACCAATTCACAGTTGTTAAGCGACCAAGCTTGCCGCGAGACTTGGCGTCGCCAATCCGTTTAGCCCCTGCCCCATCACCGCATCCAAACATGCCTTCGATCAGTATGATGTTGTTCATCTGTGCCGATAAAGCGTGATAGAGCACTGAGCGATCAATGTTGCTGTTGTGCTGTGTTGCGTTGGCGTTGTGCTCTGCCTTTTGCACAACGTTGGACAGGCCGCGACGGACGCGGGCAAGTGTCGAATTCGCGTTCATGTCTTCGATCGCTTCAAGTTCCATCACGAGGTTATCCAAGATCGACACCACATGGACTGCGCCGGATATTGACTGAGACAGGGCAGATGCTTGCTGTATGCGCGTGAGTTCAGATGTGTACTCGCAAAGGTTGTTTGGTTGGGAAACCGCCGACGTTCCTGCTGCCAAAAGGTAGCAGGTCAGCAAAGCAGCAAGCAGGTTTCTTTGAACAAGGCACGTCATGTCAATCAACGCATAGGTTAAAGCCAACAAGATTTCGTTAAATGCGGCGAGCGTTGGCTGCGCGCGTGCGAATGCCTTGCTGTTTGACGCAAGCACAATGGCAGTGAGCCGTCACGTTGACCCAGGCCATGCGACATTGTGGCTCTGTTGGGGCAATTTTCCCTGGGCTTGATCTGGCTCAAGGCCTGCGCTGCCCGTGACCGCTACTTGACCCTTACGTTAAAGGAAGGGACAGGCCGATGACCGCGCCGCTTGAAGATATCACCATTCTTGATTTGACCCATGTGCTGGCGGGTCCTTATTGCTCCATGATCCTGTCGGATCTGGGGGCAAAGGTAATCAAGGTCGAACAGCCCGGCACCGGCGATGACACAAGGCATTTCCCGCCCTTTCGCGATGGCCACAGCGCGTATTTCGCGACCATCAATCGCAACAAGCAATCCATCGCCCTGAACCTGAAGGACGATGCGGATCGTGCTGTTTTCGAACGTCTTTTGGATCAGGTCGACGTGGTGATGGAGAACTTCCGACCCGGCGTAATGGAGCGTTTGGGCTATGGTTGGGACAGCTTGAGCCAGAAATACCCCCACCTGATCTATGGCGCCGTGTCAGGCTTTGGGCATACCGGCCCGGATGCGTTGCGCCCGGCCTATGACATGGTTGTGCAGGCGCGTGGTGGTGTCATGTCCATCACCGGTGAAAAGAACCGCGAACCGGTGCGGGTTGGTGCGTCGGTTGGGGATATCGTGGCCGGGATGTTTCTGGGTCACGGGCTGCTTGCCGCTCTGTATCAACGTCTGCGCACCGGGCGCGGACAGAAGGTCGATGTGGCGATGCTGGACAGCCAGCTTGCCATTCTGGAACACGCCGTTGCAATCACCAGTGAAACCGGTGTGGCCCCTGGGCCGTCTGGGGCGCGTCACCCCTCGATCGCGCCGTTCGAGGCGTTTCACACCGCCGATGGTCTGCTGGTCATCGCCTGCGGCAACAACGCGCTGTTCGCGCAGTTCTGCAAGCTGATCGGCAAGCCCAAATGGGCCACATGGCCCGAGTTTGAAACCAACCTTGCCCGCTGCGAGAATGTCATGTTGCTGCGGCGTAAAATTGAGGCGGTCACGCTGGCCCACCCACGCGCCCATTGGATCAAGCAGTTCACCGACGCTGGCATCCCCTGCGCCCCGATCCAAACTGTGGCCGAGGCGATGCAAGACCCGCAAATCCTGGCCCGCAACATGGTTGTGGACATGCCCGCGCCCGACGGCAAAAAACCATTTATGGCGGCGGGCAACCCGATCAAGATGACGGATATGGAAGACATGGTCTCGACCGGTCCGGCACCACTGTTGGACGGGGATCGTGCGCAGATTTTAGCGTGGCTGGATCAACAGGACGACGCCGCGCGGCGCGCGGCGCGGCCGGATAACGTGCCAACAGCCCCGGCGGCGTCGCGCACGGCCTGAAAAAGACGCTTCCCGCCCGAAGATGACGCAGGCAGGCATTGCACCTGCCCTTGCCTTCCGTAGATTGAACAAAACTCATCACGGAAGACGCGCGCATGTCACAGGACCCTTTGATCATCTTCACCCCCTCCGGCAAACGTGGCCGGTTTGCCAAAGGCACCCCCATCCTGACCGCCGCCCGCCAGTTGGGTGTCGATCTGGACAGCGTTTGTGGCGGACGTGGCATCTGCTCGAAATGCCAAATTACCCCCAGTTATGGCGAGTTCTCAAAGCACGGCGTCACCGTGGCCGAGGACGCCCTGTCGGAATGGAACAAGGTTGAACAACGCTATGATGATATTCGCGGCCTGCCCAAAGGGCGCAGGCTAGGCTGTCAGGCGACTGTTCAGGGCGATGTGGTCATCGACGTGCCGCCCGAAAGTCAGGTGCACAAACAGGTGGTCCGCAAGCGGGCCGAGGCACGCGACATCACGCTCGACCCGCTGGTGAAGCTGTTTTATGTCGCGGTGGAAGAACCCGATATGCACGAACCCTCGGGCGATCTGGAACGTCTGGTTGACGCCTTGCGCGACCAATGGGGGCTTGAGGACGTGAAGGCCGATCTGCACATCCTGCAATTCATGCAACCCATTCTGCGCAAAGGCGAATGGAAGGTTACGGTCGCCGTCCATCTGGGCGACGAGGAAAACCCACCGCGCGTCATGCATCTGTGGCCCGGTTACTATGAGGGCGCAGTTTACGGCGTGGCGATCGACCTTGGCTCAACCACCATCGCCGCGCACCTGTGTGACCTTGCGACCGGCGAGGTCATTGCCTCATCCGGTCTGATGAACCCGCAGATCAGGTTTGGCGAAGATTTGATGAGCCGCGTCAGCTATTCGATGATGAACCCCGAAGGCGCGCGGGAAATGACTGATGCCGTGCGCGAGGGGCTGAACGCGCTGTACACGCAAGTCGCGTCCGAGGCCGAGATCGACAAAGGCCTGATCATGGATGTGGTGATCGTCTGCAACCCGGTCATGCACCACCTGCTGTTGGGCATCGACCCGTTTGAACTGGGTCAAGCGCCGTTTGCTCTGACCACCGCGAACGCGTTGCGACTGCGGGCCGATGATCTGGATTTCTCGGTCCACCAATCCGCGCGTGTCTATCTGTTGCCGTGCATCGCAGGCCATGTCGGCGCCGATGCCGCTGCGGTCGCCCTGTCCGAGGCGCCGGATAAATCCGACGACCTTGTGCTGGTCGTCGATGTCGGCACCAATGCCGAGATTCTGTTGGGCGACAAAACCGGCGTGATGGCCTGTTCCTCCCCCACCGGCCCCGCGTTCGAGGGCGCGCAGATCAGCGCGGGCCAACGCGCCGCGCCCGGTGCGATAGAACGGGTCGAGATTGATCCGGCAACCAAAGAGCCGCGCTTCAAGGTCATTGGGTCGGACCTGTGGTCGACCGAGGATGGGTTTGTCGAAGCCGTCGCCGCCACAGGCGTCACCGGCATTTGCGGATCTGGCATCATCGAGGTGATTGCCGAAATGCGGATGGCAGGGCTTGTCGATGCAAGCGGTCTGATCGGGTCAGCCGAACAAACCGGCACCGACCGCTGTTTTGCCGATGGGCGCACCAATGCCTATCGCCTGTGGGATGGTAACGAAGATCAAGGACCGATTGCCGTGACGAATGGCGATATTCGCGCCATCCAGATGGCTAAGGCGGCGCTCTATTCCGGTGCCCGGCTGTTGATGGACAAGCGCGGGGTTGATCAAGTGGACCGCGTGGTGCTGGCCGGGGCGTTCGGGGCACACATCTCGGCCAAGCACGCGATGGTGCTGGGGATGATCCCCGATTGCCCGCTTGAAAAGGTGACATCAGCGGGCAACGCCGCTGGCACCGGCGCCCGCATCGCACTTTTGAACCGCGCGGCACGGGCTGAAATTGAACAAACCGTGCGTAATATCCACAAGATCGAAACCGCCGTCGAGCCGCGCTTTCAAGAGCATTTCGTAAATGCCTCGGCCCTGCCAAACGCATCCGACCCCTTCCCCATTCTGCGCGGCATAGTCGACCTGCCCGATCCCAGCTTCAACACCGCTTCTGGCGACGGCGAGGATGGCGGCCGACGGCGCAGGCGGCGGCGCAGTTAACCGGTGTACGCAGCCACTTGACGCCCCCGCGCAGGTAACATAACCAAAGCCCACCGCGGGTGTAGCTCAATGGTAGAGCAGCAGCTTCCCAAGCTGACGACGAGGGTTCGATTCCCTTCACCCGCTCCAGTGTTCCCGGTACGGGCCAAACTGGCCCGACTGCGCGCGGCACCTAAAAAGGCTCTCTCCCATGTCAGATCCGTTTGCTCACATCCCGCTTGTCACCCCCCTGAACGCCGCCCAATTGCGGAGCGTCGGCGTGCCTGATGGATGGGGGTTCGGCATGGCCGACCGGGTTCGGTTTCACGAGTTGGACGCCCTGAACCATGTCAACAACGTGGCCTATTTCCGGTGGTTCGAAACCATGCGCATCGTCTATTTTTCGCATGTTCATGTGACCAGTTATGATGACGGCGACCCTCAGGTGGTCGTGGCCAGCAACTATGCGCGGTATGTAAAACCGATGCATCTGGGCGATGATTACGTCGTTACCACACGCACGAAAAGCTATCGTAATTCGTCGTTCATGATGGAATACGCGACCTTCGTGCGGGGCGAGTTGATGTGCGCGTCCGAAAGCCTGATCGTGACGTTGGAGCATGATGGCGTGACCAAACGCGCGCTGCGCCCCGAAACCATTGCGGCCTTCAAGGCCGAAGGGGCCAGCGGCCCAGCCTGACGCTTAGCCCAGCAGCGCTTTTCGTAGCATATTCAGCGCGACCAGCGTTAAAAACACCGCAAAAACCCGCTTCAACGGCTTGGGGTCCATCGCGTGGGCCAAACGCGCGCCAAGCGGCGCGGTGATCAAGGTCATTGCCACCACCAGCCCAAACGCTGGCAAGTTGACTGCGCCAATGGTGAAGGGCGGGCGTACTTCTGATGCGATGGGCACGAACAAAAAGCCCAGAACGGACGGCACGGCGATCAGCACCCCGAACCCGGCAGCGGTCGCGACTGCCTTGTGGATCGGGCGGCCATGCAAGGTCATCAGCGGCACGCCAAAACTGCCGCCACCAATACCCATCAGCACAGACAGAAATCCAAGGCTGGGCGACAGAACGGCCCGCCGAATCCCGCGCGGCATATCCTCGGCCAGCCGCCAGTGGGCGCGGCCCAGCCCCAAATAGGCGCCAATGACCAAGCCCAGCCCGCCAAAGATCGCCTGCAACACCACCGACCGCAGGCCCGAGGCGACCAAAACCCCCACCAGTGCCCCCGCCGCAATGCCGGGCGCCCATGTCCTGAGGATACCCCAATCGACCGCGCCCCGTCGATTATGCGCCATGACTGATCGGATTGAAGTCACGATGATCGTCGCCAGCGAAGTCGCCAGACAGATCTGCATCAACTGGTCAGAGCCATAGCCAAGTCCCGAGAAAGCATAGAAAAACGCCGGCACCAGCACGATGCCACCACCGACGCCCAACAGCCCTGCCAGAACCCCGGCAAAGGCGCCGATGACCAGCAAAAGCGCCGCCATCGGCAACAGAAGAGATAAATCTGGCATGGGTGATCCTTATGTCGCCGAGGCGTGTTCGGGGACTTGTGACAGAGCTTCAGCTACCAAGGCAACCCCTGCGCCGTCGCGGGTTGCGCCTTCAGACAGGATGCGCCGCCATTTGCGTGCGCCGGGGCGGCCCGTGAACAGACCCAACATATGCCGGGTGATCGAATGAAGGCGAATGCCTTGGGTCAGTTGCGCCTCGATATAAGGGTACATCTTCTTGACAACCTCATGTGCGCTGGGTGGCCGTGTGGTGTCGCCGAAGATCGCTTGATCTGCGCCCAACAGCACGGCGGCCGGGTCATGGTACGCCACGCGCCCGATCATCACGCCATCCATCACATCCAGATGCGCGCGCACTTCGTCCAGTGATGTGATCCCACCGTTGATTGACAGATGAAGATGGGGAAACGCCTGCTTCATCCGGTGCACCAAAGGATAATCCAAGGGCGGAACATCCCGATTTTCCTTGGGGCTGAGGCCCTGCAGCCATGCCTTGCGGGCGTGGATCGTAAATCGCTTCACACCTGCAGCGGCGACGGTTTCGATGAAATCTGGCAACACATCATCTGGCGTCTGATTATCCACGCCAATCCGACATTTTACCGTAACCTCAACACCTTGCGCGGCGTCATTCATTGCTTTCATGCAATCCGCCACCAAGGGCGCATCCCGCATCAAGACCGCCCCAAACGTGCCCGATTGCACCCGGTCCGAGGGGCAGCCGACATTCAGGTTCACCTCGTCATACCCGCGAGCGACACAGATTTTCGTGGCTTGCGCCAGCTCCTTGGGGTCTGATCCGCCAAGCTGCACCGCAACGGGATGTTCTTGGGGGTTGTAATCCAACAGATGCACCGCCCCCCCGCGCACCAAAGCAGGTGCCGTTACCATCTCGGTATAAAGAAGGGCGTGGCGGCTCATCAGCCGATGGAAGTATCGGCAATGGCGATCAGACCAGTCCATCATCGGTGCCACGGACAGTCGGGCGGCCGTTTTAACGTCTTTTGTCATAAGTTTATCAGGCGTTCTTAATTTTCTTAAAACCGCAGTTTTGTGTGAAGCTCGGCGTGTCACTTCGAGTGTTGCGTGTCCCAATCACTCGACTGCACCTCAGTAACAAGTTTTCTCGCGCACTGCACCCCCAACTGTTTATGGGGCAGGTCATAAATGGTCTTCTGACATAAAAACCCACGGCCGTGCTTAAGCCGTGGGTCATTTGCCCTATCGGGCCGATTGCAGATTGTGGCGCTTCAGAACTTCTCCTCCACGATCTGAGTGTCTTTTACGCCAAGATCTTTCAGCGCATCGCGCACCGCGTCCATCATGGGCGGCGGGCCGCAAAGATAGCAGCGATCATCCGCCTGAACAAACTGGCCCAAGAAGTCCCGATCAAGTCGCTGTTCGGGCAGGGCCGATCCAGGTTTGGCGGTGTCGACGACAAAGACGCTTTCAAGCCCCTCCATCGCTTCGAACTGATTGCGCCAGATGATGTCATCTTCGGTCTTGTTGGCGAAGATCAGCTTCGATCCGGCAAGCGTACCCTTGTCGTGCAGGCGCTTGCGCAGAATTGCTATCATCGGCGTCACACCAGCGCCCCCGGCGATGAATACCCCCGGCCCTTGGTCGGACATCGCGCCAAACGGGCCTTTCATCTCGACCTCGTCGCCTGGTGTCATCTTGCCGATCTGTTCGGTTACGCCGTTATGATCGGGATAGGATTTAATGACGAATTCAAGCATCGGCTGCTCCGGCAGGCTGACGGGTGTGAAGGGTCGCCCCTCGTCCTTCCAACCGTCCTTCAGGACATGCAGCTCGACCCCCTGCCCGGGAGAATACTCAAAGCCGTCCGGTCGGTCGAATACCAGATGGTGTGTGTCCTGGGTGACGGGTTCGATCTGCTTCAGTGTCATACGATGTGCCATACATGACTCCCTTCACTTATGTTTCTCGCGGCAGGGTCGGGATCCAGGTGCCCGGCGAGCTCCCACGCGCGAATCTGTTAATTCGGTATTTGCAATACCGATTACCTTTCGGTATATTCGGTAATATCAATACCAGTTAAAGGACTGTGGATGCAACTTTCCAAGTTTACCGACTATGGCTTGCAAGTATTGATGCGACTGGCTGGCACCCCAAATCAGGCAATTTCGACTGGGAAAATCGCCGCAGAGTTTCAGATCTCGCATCATCACCTTGCCAAGGTCGTGCGGCATTTGGGCCACGGCGGGTTTGTCACAAGCCAACGTGGTCGAAGCGGTGGCTTGCAACTGGCCCGTCCCGCACAAGCCATCACGCTGGGCGACGTCGTGCGCCACCTTGAGCAGCGTTTCGCCCTTGTCGAGTGCTTTCGCGCTGATGGCGGATCGTGTTTGCTTAGGCCGCGATGCCGTCTCAGAACCCGGCTGGCCGATGCGCAAGAGGCGTTCATGGCCGAGCTTGACCGATCAACGATCGCTGACTGCGCTTTGTCTGAGGCATCATCAGGCGGACCGCCGTTGGCTGCGGAATAGAACGCACAGAAAGAGAGGAGCCAATGGCACAAATTGAACTCGCGAACGACCAAGTGCGGATTGACGCTGATATCGTCGCCAAGGCGTTTCGTATCGATCCACGAGACCTGCAAAACCGGATGCGGGAAGGCACCATCACAAGCCGGTTCGAGCAGGGCGAAGGTGAGGACGCAGGCAAGGTGCGGCTGACCTTTTTCTCAGAAGATCGAAAGGTGCGCATTACCGCCGATGAAGGCGGCAATGTGCTGAACTGCAGCGCAATTCCATACCTCAGGCCCGGAACGCAGGAAGGTCCGGCAACTGAGGCCGCCGACGACACCTGATCACCAAGACTGGCCGCGCGGCCAAGACCGGTGGTCGTGACACAAGATATGGTCGCCCCATACTGCTTTTGTCGCGGCGCTGTGTCTCGCGTCTTCACGATAGAAGGATTAATGACATGTTGGTCGAAAAGATAATGGCCGATATACGTAAGCGTCTGCTTTGCATCGAACCAACCGCAACCCTGATGCAAGCGGCCCGGCTGTTGGATGATGGCAGGGATATGGTTCTGGTCTGTGACCAAGCCGCGCAGTTGGCCGGGGTCATCACCAAGACGGATGTTGTGCGTATGATCGGCCACTGTGACGGCGCACGCTGCACCGCCCCTGCAACCGATGCAATGACCCGTGATGTTCTGACATCCACGCCGAAAGCGTGGCTGCATGATATCTGGAAAACGATGCAAACACGCGAACTGAAAAATGTGCCGATTGTTGACGAAAACGGCGCGTTGCTGGGTATTCTGAATGCCCGCGATGCGCTTCAGGCGCTGCTGCAAGAGGTCCGCTATGAAGAAGAGTTGCTGCACGACTATGCGATGAGCCTTGGCTATCGTTAATCTGGGAAAAGCAAATCAAGGCGGCACAAAGCCGCTGCAATAATCCGAGGGGACCTCTGCAAGGCTGAGAAGGACATAACATGACCGCATCATTTTCAATTCAGCATACCCTTGTCACCGAACGGCGCGCTCAGATCCGGCGCGCAGCCGGGGTTATGGGCATCAACGAAGCCCATCTGTCGATCATGGTCGACGACTTTTATGCTCGTATTCGCTCCGATGAGCGGCTAGGCCCGATTTTTGATACAGAGATTCAAGACAACTGGGACGAGCACCTTGACCGTATGAAACGGTTCTGGGCGTCAGTAGCGTTGAATGCCGGCAGCTATTCGGGCAAGCCAGTGGTTGTTCACAAGCGCTTGCGCGGGGTCACGAATGACGATTTCGACCGGTGGCTGGCACTGTTTCAGGACACGCTGGATGATACCGCCCCAACACCCGAAGCTGCCAATTATCTGATGTTTCGCGCCGAACGCATCGCGCGCAGCTTGCGCATGGCGATGTTTGAACGGACCGAAGATGGTGTGCCATCGCTTTCGTGATGCTGCCGGGGTACTTTGATCCGTCAACAGGATGTATCCTCGCCGGTAATAGGATAAATCACCTTTCCGTCGTCAGTCCGGATGGCGGAAGGCGTTGGTTGCGCGGCGTCTTCGCGTCCGTTTCCCATCAGGTGAAACACCTTATACCCATCCAGAAGAATGTAGTCGGTGATGATGCGGCGGTGACAACGCCACCACACGGCCTCGGCGCACATGATGGCAACAATATGATCCGCGCCAAGGGTCAGTAGCTGCGCATAGGCGTCCCTAAACTGATCCGACTGCGTATAATCGGCATAGCTTTGAAAGCTGCGATTGCGCCAAAACGCGTTCAACGTGTCGGAAACGTCCTTCTGCACGGGGCGCCGACCACCAAGGTCTGGGAAATGACGATACCCGATCTGATAATCCTGAAGCGCATCCGGCAACGTGTCGATGTTGAAGGCAGGGTTGCTGCGCGATCGGGGAAAGCTGCGCACATCTGCGATCACCTCTACACCCGCTGCGCGCAGAATGTCTACGAAGACCTCAAGGCTGCGGTTTGAATGACCGATGGTGCGAAAACCGCCTGGCATCAGTCTATCTTCGTCAACGTGCCCTCTTTATGGGCGGCGACGTGATCGGTCTTGTCACTTTCAATCTCGTATTGCGGATCATCTTCCGAGGCGCGCCGGGTATGCCCCTTATAGTCAAAATCGCTGGTGTGAATCTTGCTGATCCGCCCGGTTACGTAACCGGCTTCGGAGTTCCATTTGACGTGATCGCCAATTTCAAACTTGGCCACTTAATTGCCCTCCTGTCTTGCTGCGTGAAGGCAGGGCTACGGACCCTGCCCGTTACAGTCAATATGGGGACATTCCACGCAGGCGCAAGGCAGGGGCCGTCAACGGGGCGCCATGCGAATGGCACCGTCCAGCCGAATTACCTCGCCGTTCAGCATCGGGTTTTCGATGATGTGGCGCGCGAGGGCCGCGTATTCTGCCGGATCACCAAGGCGCGAGGGAAACGGGACTTGTGCGCCAAGGCTATCTTGCACCTCTTGCGGCAGACCTGCGACCATGGGCGTTTTGAAAATGCCCGGCGCGATGGTCATCACACGGATACCGTCGCGCATGAGGTCGCGCGCCATCGGCAGGGTCATGCCAACCACACCCCCCTTGGACGCGGCATAGGCCAACTGTCCGATCTGACCGTCGAAGGCAGCAATCGACGCCGTGTTGATAATCACGCCCCGTTCGCCATCACCGGTCAGCGGATCGGCTTGCGACATACCTGCCGCCGCTTGGCTGGCACAGTTGAAGGTGCCGATCAGGTTCACGCTGATGGTCTTTCCAAAAACGACCGGGTCATGCGCTTCACCCTTCGATTGGGTCTTCGCCGCTGGCGCGATGCCCGCGCAATTAACCATGATGCGTTCCTGCCCATGCGCTGCGCGCAGAGCTTTGAACCCTTCGGCAACTGAGGCGGGATCAGAGACGTCGACCATGGCGAATGTGCCACCGATCTTGTCGGCCATCGCTTGGCCGGATGCGTCATTCAAGTCAAAAATGCCGACCTTGGCGCCAGCACCCGCCAGCGCCTCGGCCACTGCGCCGCCAAGCCCGGATGCGCCGCCGGTCACAATCGCAACGGTGTTTTCGGTGATCTGCATGGGGAACCCTCCGTGAACTCTGTGGCTTGGCCTAGCAAGAATTGCACAAGCGTTCAATAAATCCGGGCACCCCCCACAAATTACGCAGCGTCGCCCTGCCCCTTGCACACAGGCACCGCCCCGTTCACAGGCCCCAAGGCCTGCATCGCGGCAAACTGGGTCAGATAGACACAGCCGGTCAGACTTTGAATAAAATCAGTGCGCATCAGGCGGTCCATCACCGGGCCTTTCACCTCAGACAAGCTCAGCGTGATGCCAGCGTCGCCTAGTTGTCGGTTTAGCTCCTCAAGCGTTTCCAAGGCCGACAGGTCAATTTCGTTCACCGCCGAGCACATCAGGACGACATGCTTGATGCCCCCTTTTGCGACGCGGGCCAGCAGGTAATCCTCGATAAACCGCGCGTTGGCGAAATAGAGGTTTTCATCCAGCCGCAGCGTCACCAGTTCCGGGTGGGTCAGCACCGCGTGGCGGTTAATGTTGCGAAAGTGCTGCGTGCCGGGGACCAGACCGACCTCCGCAATATGGGGTCGCGAAGTTTTGTAAAGATACAGCACGATGGACAGGACCACGCCCGCCGAAACACCGATTTCGACGCCGAAGGCAAGGGTCAGGAGGATCGTTGCCAGAACAGCGGTGAAATCCGCCCGATGATAGGCCCATGTGGCCTTTAGGATGTGGAAGTCAACAAGGCTCAGGACCGCGACAATGATGGTCGCGGCCAGTGTGGCCGTCGGCAGGAAGAACAAGAGCGGCGTCAGGAAAAGCGCCGCCCCTGCGATGCCGATGGCGGTGAATGCGCCTGCCGCCGGGGTTTCTGCGCCTGCATCGAAATTCACGACCGACCGCGCGAAGCCGCCCGTGACGGGGTAGCCGCCCGACATGGCCGCCGCGATGTTGGACGCGCCAAGGCCCACAAGCTCCTGATCTGGCACGATGCGTTGGCGTTTCTTCGCGGCCAGTGTTTGCGCGACCGAGATGCTTTCGACAAACCCGATGATCGAAATCAGAAGCGCCGACCCAAACAGGCTGGTCCATAGGTCCGCGTCAAAGCTGGGAAAGGTCAAAGGCGGCAGCCCTTGCGGCACGTCGCCCACAATGGCCACACCCTTTGATTGCAGGTCGAACCCCCAGCTGATCAGGGTCGTCACTGCCACCGCGCCAACAGGCCCGGCTTTTGCCAGAATGTCGGCCATGCGCGGGCCAAGCCCCCACGACAAAAGCAACGGTTTCAACCCCTTGCGCACCCAGAACAGAAACGCGACCGAGGCCGTGCCGATCACGAATGTGATCAGGTTGGTCTGGGTGATGTGCGCCAGAAGCGAGCCGATCAGCTCCAACAGAGAATGCCCGTGCGCTTCGACGCCCAGAATGTGTTTCAGCTGGCTGGTGGCGATCAACAGGCCCGACGCGGTGATGAAGCCTGCAATCACCGGATGGCTCAGGAAGTTGGCCAGAAAGCCCAGCCGGAACACGCCCATGACCATCAGGATCAGCCCTGACAGAAACGCCAGCGTAATTGCTGCCGCGGCGTATTCGGCTGGATTGTCCAGCCCCAGATTGCCGACGGCGGCTGCGGTCATCAGGCTGATCACCGCCACCGGCCCAACCGCCAAGGCGCGCGAGGTGCCGAAGATTGCATAAGCGACCAGCGGCAGGATCGAGGCATAAAGCCCCATCTCGGCGGGCAACCCCGCCAGCAGAGCATAGGCCAGCGATTGCGGGATCAGCATGATCGTCACGATCACCGCCGCCAACAGGTCCGAGGTCAGCGCGTCATTGTCATAGCGCGCGCCCCAATCCAGAATGGGCACATAGCGTCTGATGGCAGCGCCGCGCGCCGCCTTTTTCAGATCAGGCTTCATGATCTTATTCCTAAGCTATCCCAAAGGGTTGCCCCTTGACGTTTACGCGTTTGCCTGCGCGGTCGCCCACAGGATTTCGCAGCGCGCACCGCTGCGGCAATAGGCAAAGACCGGCCCCGGCGCCTCGTCGACCACGCGGCGAAACTCGTCCATCACGGCGAAGGCATCCTCGCGGTTGGACATGGGCAGGAACGAGGTGCCAAGCCCTGCGGCCTCAGCTGCCGCGCTGACCTCGTCCCATGTGGGTTGGCCGGGTTCCTCGCCATCAGGGCGGTTGCACATCACCACCGTAAACCCCGCTGCCTTGATTGCCGGAA
Source organism: Aliiroseovarius sediminis (assembly GCF_022678485.1). Lineage (GTDB taxonomy): Bacteria > Pseudomonadota > Alphaproteobacteria > Rhodobacterales > Rhodobacteraceae > Aliiroseovarius > Aliiroseovarius sediminis. Next base: position 333,843 of record NZ_JALBYP010000021.1, on the reverse strand, counting down.
TGTCATCTGCCGAGACCTGCGCGGCAACCGTCACCCGGTCATCCAGTTTCTTCATTTGCATCTTGTGGTTTGCCTTTCCAAGCATCAGCTTACAATGTGTTCACGGGCACCTTCAGGAAGGTCTTTCCATCTTCGTCCGCAGGCGGCATGTCACCAGCGCGCATGTTGACCTGAAGCGACGGAATGATCAGGCGCGGCATATCAAGTTGCGCATCGCGTTCGGTGCGGAACTTCACGAATTCCTCTTTGGTTTTGCCAGCACCCACATGGATGTTGTGTGCTTTTTCATCCGCCACGGTGGTTTCCCACTGAATGTCGCGCCCATTGGGGCCATAATCGTGGCACATGAATAGACGGGTTTCATCGGGCAGCGCCAGCACCTTCTGGATCGAGTCATAAAGCTCGCCCGCGTCGCCACCGGGGAAATCGGCCCGTGCCGAGCCGCCATCGGGCATGAACAGCGTATCGCCCACGAAGGCCGCGTCGCCGATCACATGCACCATGCAGGCGGGGGTGTGGCCGGGCGTGTGCATCACGAACGCCTCCATCGTGCCGATCTTATAGGTGTCGCCTTCTTCAAACAGCCGGTCGAACTGGCTGCCGTCGCGCTGGAACTCGGTGCCTTCGTTGAAGACCTTGCCGAACACCTCTTGCACAACAGTAATCTTACTGCCGATACCGATCTTGCCGCCCAGCTTGTCCTGGATATAGGGCGCGGCGGACAGATGGTCGGCGTGGACATGGGTTTCGATCAGCCATTCCAACTCAAGCCCTTCAGCTTTGATATGGTCGATGATGTTGTCGGCATGATCGGAACTGATCCGACCAGCGGCATAATCGATGTCCATCACGCTGTCGATCACCGCGCAGGCGTTCGAGGCGGGGTCTTTCACCACGTATGAAATGGTGTTCGTGTCCTCTTCGAAGAAGGCGGTCACGTCGGGTTTCAGGGCGGTGTTGACGGGGTAATCATTCATGTCATGTCCTTTCCTTTTGCCAAGGGCGCACGCGCCCCAAGGTCAGTTGGCTTGTGCCGCGTCTTGGCGGCGTGCCGTGACGGAGATCATCCAGCGGGCCAAAAACAGACCCACGATCATCGACACGGTAAAGATCAAAACCGATGGATTCCCCGTCGAGATGACGGGCAGCGCCGCACCGGGGCAGAAACCGGCCAAGCCCCAGCCCAATCCGAAGGTAAACGATCCCAAGACCAACTTGCGGTCGATCAGCTTTGTGCCCGGCAGTTTGAAGCTTTTGGCGAAGGCGGGTTTTTCTCGCTTGAACACCAGCATGTAGCCCGGCGTCGCAACCAACAGGGCCGCGCCCATCACGAAGGCAAGACTTGGGTCCCATGCGCCAAAAACATCAAAGAAATTCAGAACTTTGGCGGGATTTGCCATGCCCGAGATCGCAATCCCCAGACCAAAGACGACGCCGACCAGATATGTCAAAACAAGTTTCATCTGTTGTCCCCTTACATGCCGAAGATGTGACGGGTCACGAACACCATCACGGCTGTACCTGCCATGAATGTCAGTGTCGCAACGATCGACCGCGGTGAAAGCCGCGCATTTCCACAAATCCCGTGCCCAGAGGTGCAGCCCGAGCCATAGGTGACGCCAACGCCAACGATCAGCCCGCCCACAATCATCGACAGGGTCGAAACCGGCACTTCAATCGCAGGAAAACTGCCCGTTGCAGCCAGATAGATCAGCGGGCCGGTCAGCATCCCAGCCAAGATTGCCGCCCGCCAGGACCAATCGGTTGAGCTGCCAGGTTGCAAGAACCCCACCAAGATACCTGTCGCGCCAAGTATATTGCCACGCAGCCACATCAAAAGCACTGAAGCCAGCCCGATCAACGCGCCCCCCAATGCCGATGCAAGCGGTGTGAATGCCGTTTCGATCATGATCTGCCTCGCTGTATTCTCTGTTCCCAGGTTAGATCTAGGATGGGATATCGGCACAGACAAGGGTTGTATTCTTTATTTTGAATATAATTCTAAAAACGTTTCATGGAACGTCGCGGCCGCGCCTGCCTTACGGACAAACGCGGCCAGCGGTCCCTTGAATATCTCTGGGAATCAGTCGGCAACCGCCTCTTGCACGATTTCGTCCAGAAGCGTTTGGACCTTCTGCATGTCGCCCTCGGGATACTTGCTGTATCCAACACGCACGTCGCCATCCGTGTCGGTGACGAAGATGCCGTAGGGGCAGAAGCTGATATTCATCGGATCAGCTTCCATCACCTCGCGGCTGATCTGGGCCGAGCAAAACAGGAAAATGTCGGCAGCGTCATAGATCTTGATGTCGGACCCCACATCGGCCTTCGTCCGCTCCAGCATCGCGCCGGTGTGGCTGACATAGTCAATCACCAGCCCCTTGCCGACAATCGCCGTTTCAACCGCGAAAGTCGCGTCGTCGAAATCCCCGTCGAAGCCATAGGTGACGGCATGGGCTGTTTCCTGCATCGCGTGATTGTCCGCCAAGGCGGGCGCGGCCAGAAGCGCGGCGGACAGGGTGAGGGTGAGTAACGGTTTCATGAAGACTTCCCTTGCGGTTTTCGGCCAGGGCCCCTGCCCTGTCCTTTGGTTGTGCGTGGGCCGCATGACCAGCCCACGCCTTCGTCTAAAACGTATTCCATCAGGCGAATATTATCAACTGAATCAGCCGAACATGTCGGCAGTGATCCCCGCATACCAACCGATACTTTCCTCATAGGTTGCCTTGCGCAGCGCGTCGTCTTCGCCGGTCTGGCTGATGAAGCCATCGACCTTGGCGATCTTTTCGTCTGTCGCCTCGTAACTCGCGCCCACCTTCACGCCGTTATCGGTGTCGATCAACGACCAGCAGGTGTTGGTGAACTTGGCGGGAAACAGCTTGGACCCGGTCAGCGCCGCGCGCACGGCCATCGCCGCCACCTTGGCCTGACTGTTCGCTGCAAAGGCCGATTTTGGCATGTCGCCTTGCTGGCTGGCATCGCCCAGCACGTGGATATTCTCGTCCATACGGGCCTGCATCGTGTGGGGGTTCACGGGTGCCCAGTTGCCATCCGTGATCCCAGCCAATTCGCAGATACGCCCCGCCTTCATCGCGGGGATGACATTGCAGACATCGACCTTCGTTTCCTCGCCATCAATGGTCACGGTCATGGCGTCCGGGTCGACCGAGACATTGCCGCCACCGAAATCCGCCCCGATCCAGTCGATCATGCCGGGATAATTATCGGCCCACCCTTCCTGAAACAGCGCCATTTTCGAGAACTTGTCTTTCGGATCCGCGATGATGATCTTCGCGGTCGGGTTCTTGTCTTTCAGGATATGCGCCACCATCGAGATCCGCTCATACGGCCCCGGCGGGCATCGAAACGGGTTGGGTGGGGCGACCATCGCGAAGGTGCCGCCTTCGGGCATCGCCTCAATCTGGGCTTTCAAAAGCTCGGATTGTGACCCGGCCTTGAAGGCGTGCGGCATAGCGTTCTGGTGGGTGACGTCCCAGCCCTGCACCGCGCCATCGACGAAATCAATGCCGGGCGACAGGATCAACCGGTCATAGGGCAGCGTGGCGCCCCCGGCCAGGGTGACCGTCCGTGCCTCGCGGTCAATTCCGACCGCCCAATCATGCACCACGTTCACACCAAAGTCAGAGGCCAGCGTTCCATAGCTGTGGGCAATCGACCCCAGTTCGCGAAACCCCGCCATGTAGAGGTTCGAGAAAAAACAGGTGTAATAACTGCGCGAGGGTTCCACCAGCGTCACGTTAATCTCGCCCTTGCTGTCCTTGGCGATGTAACGCGCAGCGGTCGCCCCGCCAGCCCCGCCGCCGATGACAACGACCTTTGGTTTGCCGTTGGTCGCACCATGCACCATTGGCGCAGCCAGTGTGGCGGCGGCCGCAGCCCCGCCCATGAAAAGACGTCGGTTCAGGTTCATCTTGGTTCCTCCCATTTCGATGCGAATTCCGCGCGCACCCGTCGCGGGGCAGACCCCTTCCGGTCCGCCCTTCTATTGTCCCACCTGCTTGAAATAGACCGCCAGCGCGGCGATCTCGTCATTGGACAGGCGTCCGGCCATCATCTGCATCACCGGATGAGGGCGAAACTTGTCTTTATAGGCGTGCATGGCGACAACGAAATCGTCGACCGGCCAGCCGATGATTGGCGGGATGCCGTCGTAATCGCCGTCCAGCTGGTGACACGACACACATTCCGAGGACAGGTATTCACCATATTCCGGGTCGCCCTGTATGGCCAGGATGGTCGGATCGACCGAATGATCGGTGCCGGGGGCCGTCGGCGCAGCCTCGGGGATATTCGCGGGGTCGTCGGAATAGCGGCGCAGGAACGCCAGCAGATCGGCCCGCTGGGCTGCGTCTTTTAGCCCGCCATAGGCCATTCGTGTATCGGACGCGAAAGCTTTGGGGTTTTCGACGTAGCGATCAAGCAGATCGAAATCCCAGATCAGCCCATCATTGCCCATTCGCGTCAGGCCCGCCGAATAGTTAAATCCATCAACCTCTGCCGCACGACGACCAAACAAGCCGTTCAGATGCGGCCCGACGCCGTTTTCGGCACCTTGCCCGACCGAATGGCACGCGGCACATTCGTCAAACAGCTCGGCCCCCTTGTCGGCATCGCCCAATTCGTTCGCTAGTCCGGGCAATCCCCAACACGTAGCCGCGACAACGCCTAAAATAATGTTTCGAATCCACCCCATAACAGAAGGCTAACGCGTTAAGCTAACCCACTCAATAATTTTCATATGTTGATGAATGCATCCGGCGTACACCTACCAGACATCCGGTGTTTCGCCGTTTTTCTCCATCGTCTGAAATACGTCCTGCAGGTAGCGTTGAAACACCTGATCTTGGTAGACATCGGTCGAGACATATTCCAACGATTTTAGAAAGTGAAACGGCTTGAAATAGCCCGGCATACGGAACGCTTCGCCATTGCGGGCACTGCTGGTGTCAGGGGCATCGGCGGGAAAGATCACCACGGTCGGGGTGAAATTCACGCCCCACTTCACCGCAAGATCGCGTTCTTCCAGCGCCTCGCCATCGAAATCGACAACCTCGCGCGCGCCAAACAGGTTCAACTGCACGACCATGAAGTTCTTTTTCAGGTGATCAACGATCTGTTCACGTGCAAAATTCACCTCGTGCAGCTCGCGGCAATAAGGGCAACCTTGTTGTTCAAACAGGATCAGAAGGTCTTTGCCTTCGTCCCCCGCCTCGGTCAGGTCATCGGCCATTTCCAGGAAACTGTCGGTGAACCACGGCTGCTTGTGCAACCCATCATCGCCCAGTTCCGCCGCCGTCGCTGGCAACGCGATGATGAAAGCCAAAATGCCCAGACAAAGAGACAAATACCGCATCGTTTCCTCCTGCATATCGGTGTCGATCAAGCGCTTTTAATCCTAACACAAGAGCGCCCGATCCCAAACCTGCACACCACAAAAAAGGGGCGCCGTTGTCAGACAACGGCGCCCAAGGGTCTGAGTATGAACCAGTTATTGACTGTGCGATTTCAGGAACTCAAGCACCGCCTCGATATCCGCGTCTTTCTTCAGTCCGGCGAAAGTCATCTTGTTACCCTTCAGATATTTACGTGGGTTGGCCAGATAGCCCGACAGAGTCTCGGTGTCCCAAACCAAGCCATCTTCGCCCGCCGCGCTCATCGGTTTGGAGTATTTGAACCCGTCCACCGTGCCGGCGGTTCGCTCCCAAACATCGTTCAGGCTGGGCCCGACGCCGTTCTTGGCCCCCTCGCCGACCTTGTGGCAGGCCTTGCATTTCTTAAACACCTTCTCACCGTCGTCGGCCAAATCGGCGTCGAAGGCGACGGCCACGGGGGCCGCATCATCAGCAGACGGCGCAGTGGCCTCGTCCGTTGTAGACGGGGCGGTGGTTTCGATTTCGTCCGCGCTGGCGCCAGCGTTGGGATCACCCTTGAACACTACGGTCTTGGTAATCTCGACCGCGCCGGGCTTGCAATCTTCCATGCAACGTTCGGTAAACACAGGGTATTCCGTCTCCGGGCGATCATCGACGAAGAACCCGTCCGCATTGGGCATTTCGACATCAAGGAAGGTGTCTTTTGACAGGGTGAAGTCATCCTCGACCAAATAGTTCGAATAGAGGATGTAGGCCACGATCGCGTAAACGTCGTCGTTCGACAGGCTTTGTGCGTCGCCAAACGGCATGGATCGGCGGACATAATCGAAGGTGGTCGACAAATAAGGCCAGTACGACCCCACGGTCTTCAAGGGATCTTCGTCGGCCAGCGTGTCATCACCGCCCGCCAGTTTCGGCCAGTTGTCAATGCCTTCAGCGAAATCGCCGTGGCAGACCGCGCAATTGTCGGCAAACACCTCTTCGCCGGTCAGCACGTCGCCCGACCCTTCGGGCAGGTTTGAGCCATCGGGGAAGACGTCCAGATCCCAAGCGGCCACCTCGGCTTCGGTCGCGGCGCGGCCCAGCCCCAGCTTTTCGGCCATGGCGGGGGCGGCTGTCAGGGTGGCAAGCGCGGTTGCCATCAGGAACTTAGGAAACTTCGACATTGTTCGCCTCTCCTTCAGCATTCACGTGCCATGTCTGGATACCATTGTTGTGATAGATCGAGTTCAACCCGCGCACCTCGCGCAGTTGGGTTTTGGTCGGCTGCACATAGCCCGTGTCGTCCACAGCGCGCGACTGCAGGAACATCTCGGACCCGTCCCAGTCGATATCCAGATAAAAGCGGCTTAGCGCCATCGGTTTGCCGGGTTCGGCCAACCGCGCCTCTTGCCACGTGACACCGCCATCCAGCGACACGTCAACCGCCGTGATCGCGCCGTTGCCAGACCATGCAAGCCCGGTGATGACCAACGGACCCTTGCCATGCGTGATCGGCATTTGAGGGCTGGGGCTGGTGATGATCGACTTGGCGTCCATCGTCCATGTCCACTTGCGCGAGGTGCCATCGGCCATCGTGTCGGTATATTTCGAGGTCTCTTCCCGGCTTTCCACCGGCGCGTCCATCACCTCGATCCGGCGCAACCATTTGACCCACATGTTGCCTTCCCAACCGGGCACAACCAGTCGCACGGGATAGCCGTGTTCCATGCGCAGCGCTTCGCCATTGGCCTTGAACGCGACTAGGCAATCGTCCAACGCCTTTTCCATCGGGATCGACCGGCCGTTTGAAGACGCATCCGCCCCTTCGACATAGACCCACTTGCCCGCCAGATCGCCCGCGGCATCTAGCCCGGCCTCTTCCAACAGGGTGCGCAAAGTCACACCGGTGTATTCCATGTTGTGGATCATGCCGTGGGTGTATTGCGCACCGTTCAGCTGCGCGCCAGCCCACTCCATGCCGGTGTTGGCGGCACATTCCAGAAAAAAGGTGCGCGTGACACGTGGGAAACGCTCAAGATCGGCATAGCTGAAGACCAAGGGCGTATCGACCAGCCCGTTGATCATCAAACGATAGTCTTCCTTCTTCAGCGTGATCGCGCCCGAGTGGTGACGTTCAAACGCACAGCCCTGCGGGGTGATCGTGCCATCCAGCGCGTGGATCGGTGTGAAGTTGATCGACGAGATCGTATCCGCCGTCAGCCATTCCACATTGCGGCGGATCACGTGGTCTTCGAACTCGATCGGCATCCCGTAGGGCGTGGCATCCACCCCATCACCCAGACCTGCGGCCCAATACTGCACCTCGGTGATCAGGGGATCACCTTCAGCGCGTGCAGCGCCTGTGGCCCCAAAGGCGGCCCCGGTTGCGGCGGCCCCTTTCAGGAACGCGCGCCGGGATGCGCCGGATTTCGTAGAGCTGTCACTCATTTGGCATCTCTCCTCTAACATCTCAACATTCGCCTATGTGCATGAATAGGCGTGGAAAAATGGCCCGTCCCCGCGAAGGTCCGGGCCGTCTTGCGTCAGACGCCGACCACTGTGACCGAGTTGTTCGGGTCCAGTTTGACGGTGCCTTGTTTCTTGATGTGGCTTTCGACCACGTCCCAGATCTGAGGCCCTTCGGTGCCTTCGTTCACGCTGGCCCAGCCCGCGACCACATAGGTCTTGGCCGGGTCAATTGCCTCGCCGGTTTTCAGCAGCGTCATCTCGGTGATCCGGCTGCCTTGCGGCTTGGTGATGTCGATCCGGTAGCCCATGCCGCCGATCCGCACCATGTCGCCGCCCTGCTGGTAATAGGGGTCGGGGTTGAAGAGATTGTCGGCCACGTCCTCAAGGATCGTGTGGATGAACTCGCCGGTCATCTCATTGCGGTACGCCTTGCCGTAAGACATGGAGGTGACGTTCCAGATATCTTCGCGCGTGATCTCTTGCCCCGGCAGAATGCTCGGTCCCCAGCGCACGCCCGGCGACATAGCAATGTCCGCCTCGCGTTCGTTGATCAGCGCGTCGCAGATCAGGTCGTCCCACGATCCGTTGAAGTTGCCGCGACGATACAGAAGCGTGTCGGTGGTGCCGATCACCTCTTCCAACTCGGCCTTGTAGGGCGCGCGTTGGTCGTCAATCAGTTGGGTGATGGTGGCATCCGGCGTGATCACGTCGGCGAAGATCGGGATCAGCTTGTGGCGGATGCCCATCATCTTGCCGTCGCGCACATCCAGATCGACACGGCTGACAAACTTGGAGTTCGACCCGGACGCGATGATAAACGTCTGCTCGACCTGCACCGGTTCTGGCAGCGCGTCATGGGTGTGGCCCGACAAGATCACGTCGATCCCCTTGACCTTGCCCGCCATCTTCTTGTCCACGTCGAAGCCATTATGGCTCAGCACGACGACCAGCTCAGCGCCTGCCGCGCGCACTTCGTCGACCATCGCCTGCATGTTCTCGTCCCGGATGCCGAACGAGTATTCCGGGAACATCCAGCCGGGGTTTGCAATCGGCATATAAGGGAAGGCCTGCCCGATCACCGCGATCTTTACCCCGCCGCGATCAAAGAACTTGTAAGGTTTGAACAGCTCGGCCGGCTCGTCCCATTCGGCGTCAAAAATGTTCTGACCAAGGGCGGCGAAGGGCAGCCCCTCGACGATCTCGTTCACCCGGTCTGATCCCAGCGTGAATTCCCAATGGAAGGTCATCGCGTCCGGTTTCAGCGCGTTCATCACATTGACCACATCCTGCCCTTGGGTGTGGTGGCAGGTGTAAGATCCGTGCCAAGTGTCGCCGCCATCCAGCAGCAGTGCATCGGGGCGGTCTGCGCGAATGGCGTTCACGACGGTGGCCACACGGTCCATCCCGCCGACACGGCCATATTCGCGCGCTAGCGCCGAAAAGTCGTTATACGTCAGCGCATAAGCCGAGGGTGATCCGTCCTCGATCCCATATGCGCGCCGGAAATCCGCGCCGGTCACATGTGGCATCTGCCCTTTCGCGGGGCCGACGCCAATGTTGATCTCGGGCTCGCGGAAATAGATCGGCTTCAACTGCGCGTGAATGTCGGTGATATGGATCAGGCTGACATTGCCGAACGTATCAAATTTCAGCAGATCGTCTTGAGTCAGCGCCTGCTGCGCGGCCAGGCGCGCCCAGTTGCCGAAGCCCGAAGCGCCATACAAAGCCGACGCGGCCATTGAGACCTGAAGAAAATCACGGCGAGAGATCATGTGCGGTTTCCCTTTGTCATCAAAGCTTTAACGCGCCATACTTATGCGTAGCTATGAATATGTTGGCAGAAAGAAACCCCGCCCGAACAGATCCGGGCGGGGCAAAAAGGTTTAGTTGCGGACCGACGGGCCTTCGACCGACAGACCGTTGCCGCGCGAGGCCACGTAAAGCTCAAGCGCTACGAACTCGTCCGACCCCGGGCTGAAAGTGTGCGCCCGCGTGTCGCGAATGCACCCCTTGAAGCGCGAGTGCATCCCGTTCAGCTTGGTGTTTTTCAGACGATAGGTCGGAAACCCATTGACCTGCCCTTGGCTTAGATGGTCAGCGCGGATCATGTTGCCGTAATTATCCTCGTGGCAATTCGCACAGCTTAGTTCCAACTGGCCATAGCGGGTATAATACATTTCTTTGCCCTGCTCCCACGTCTCTTGCGCGGGGCCATCTATGGCCACGTTCACGGGCATTCCGCGTGACACGGACGCAAGCAACGCCTCCATGTCGATAGCGACGGGTTTGTCATAACCCCACGGTTCGGCCCCCATGCGGTTTTCGCGGCAATCGTTGACCTGCATTTGCAGGGTGCGCACCTCGCCCGCCTCTTCGTTCCATTTGGGATAGACCGGCTTCACGCCTGCCATTTCCTCGGGCTCGCCGTGGCAATCGGCGCAGGATTTCCCTTCGGACCCGTCCGCGGTCGACCACGTGTCAAGCGCGCTTTCGACGCCCAGCATTCCGGGATTGTCGAAATCATCCATCTCCATTTCCTGGGTCTGGTCCGATCGAAACCGCCAGCCCGACAACACCTCGTCCAGCACATCCGAGATATGCGCAGGCGCGTTGGTGCGGGTCGTGATTTCGATCTCGCCATTGATGACAAGCTCGGCGTTTTCATCGGCGGTGGCGACCGCCGCCCCGAGGACCGAGGCAGCGGTGATTGCGGCTAGGCCGTGAAACTTTTTCATTATATTTATCCCTCCCTTACGATCAGCTTAGCCGATCGCGATCGATTTCGCCGTCTCGTAAACGTCGCCGTCATCGTCATACCACGTGAATTTGAATTCGCCGGCCTCGTCGACCTTGGCATCAAATTCCAGATACGGGTTGGTTGAAATCGCCGGTTCCAGCGTCACGTCGATCACCATCTTGCCGTTCAGCTCGCAGGTGAAGCGGTTGATGATGGACCGGGGGATCAGATTGCCGTCGCCGTCCTTGCGTTGACCTGATTCCATCTTGTGGCTGATCAGGGTTTTCAGGGTCACCACCTCGCCGGCGCTTGCCGTCTTGGGGACCTTTACGCGGGGTTTTACACCTTTTGCCATGTCTTCAAGCTCCTTTAAGTTAGCCGCCGCAGCCGCCGATGGTGACTTTTACGGTCGATGATGCTTTGACAAAGCTGCCATCAGCCATCTTCGCAATAGCGATCACGTCTTGGGTGCCAGCCAGACGCATCCGGGTTGAGGCGGCTTGACTGCCTGCCGCTTCACCGAAGTTGAACTGCGCAACGCCGGGTGTCGGGTTGCCTGCCGCCAGCAGGATGATCGATTCTGCGCCGGGCGCGTCGACCGTGATCGGAACGGTGTTACCGTTTTCCGCAATTTCCGGCGCGGTCAGTGTCACCCCGCCTTCGCCCATTTCGGCCCCGCCGGTAAAGGCGGCGATCGCCTCGTCGGCGGCAGCAGCCGCACGCATAGGCAACATCGCCAAGGCGGTTGCGCCAAGACCAAGTGCCAGAGCATCACGTCGTGTGAATTTCATCTGTGTCTCCTGTAGATAAGTGGTTGGTGACGTCCTGCGCGCTTATTTCAGCGTCATCAGGTATGCGACAACATCTTCGACCTGCTGTGCAGACAGCAGCGGTTCGACTTCGCCCTCATAGGCTTTGCCGGTATAGGCCTTGCCCAGACGGATGAAGCCATCGGTTTTATAGAACGACGGCATCATCGATTCGTAGAACGTCATCTTCGCGTTGGCGACAATGCCGCGCAGTTCTGCTTCGCTCCACCGGTCGCCGGCGCCGTCCAAAATCGGGCCAACCTCACCGTGAAACGGTACATCTGCCAGATCGCTGATTTCGTGGCAGGCAATGCAATTGCCCAGCGATTTTGACGATATGACTTTCGCTCCCTCGACCGGGTCACCAGCAACACCAGTCAGCGACTGGGCCAAAGCCCCATCATCAGTGAACGTGATGTCGGCGGGTGCCACCGTGTCAGCGTTTGCCATTCCAAGCCCTGCAAGCAGCGCAATAAGCGTGATCGTTGTCCGCTTCATAATACCTCCCATGACCGTTGCGCGCCCACAGACCGACCAGGTGATCTTGGGGCCACAATTTGTATAAGGTAACATGCGAAGTAAATTGCGCAACATCAAATTCTAATCTTTGAATTATTCGTGGGCTGGTCGCAGTTTATCATCCGATATTGCCCAGCCACGGCATCCAATCCAACATTGTCTGCCCGATGGCATTGACCGAGTTGGTGACGATCAGCAACGCAAAGAGGATCAGCATCACGCCCATGCCCCGCTCGACCCATGGCAGGTATTTTCGGTTGCGTCCCGCCCAAGCCAGAAACGGCTTGGCAAACAGGGCCGCGATGACGAAAGGCGTGGTCATCGCCAGCCCATAGACCGCCAGCAAAAGTGCGCCGCGCCACAAATCCCCCATCCCCGATGCAATCATCAGAATCGAGGCCAACGCCGGCCCCACACAGGGCGTCCAGCCAAACCCAAACGCAAGCCCCATCAGATATGCGCCGATGATCGTGCTGGGCTCTGCCTGGCTTTCCAGCCGTGCCTCGCGATACAGAAACGGAATTTTTACGACCCCAAGGAAATGCAGCCCGAAGGCCAGCAGAATCACCGCGCCGATATAGCTCAGCGTTTCCTTATGGCGCGCAAAAGCCGTTCCCAGCGCCGTGGCCCCCAGCCCCAGCAGAATGAAAATCGTCGTAACCCCCAACGCAAACGCGACAGCCGAGGTCACAAGCCTGCGCTGTGCACCCGTGCTGATCCGTCCCTCGCCCGTCAGCTCGTTCATCGAAATACCGGCCATGTAACATAGGTAAAACGGCACCATCGGCAGGATGCAGGGCGTAAAGAAAGACAAAAGCCCCGCAAGTGCGGCGCCGGCAAAAGAGATATCGAGCATCGGCTTTCCTTGAAGTCAGGACATATTCAAATTAGGTGTTGGATTATCACAAAGGTCAACCACTTCTCTGAACAGGTGCAGAAGATGTCGCGTATCCGTGCCGCATATGCGGTGTTTTTCATGGCAGTTATCATGGCTGGCGGCATTCTTGTCGCCACCCCCGCCCCAACCATTGCCGCCGAACTGGTGATGGTTGAAGAACCCGGCTGCCCGTGGTGTGCCAAGTGGGAGCTTGAGCTGGGCGCAATTTATCCCAAGACATCGGAAGGCCAATACGCACCACTGCGCAAAATGCAGTTGCGTGACATCCGCCAAAATGACGATCCGGCGGTGCTGGGCTTTGAACTGGCCCGCCCCGTTACCTTCACGCCGACATTTCTGCTGATCAAAGACGGTGCCGAAGTCAGCCGCCTTCAAGGATACCCGGGCGAGGATTTCTTCTGGGGATTGCTGGAAAAAATGCTGGTGGAACACACCGACTACACTGCCCCCAACGACCCGGACAAGGCCGCGAACTGAACCGATATCCGGCCCCCCGCGCCCGCGTCATTGCGCCGCCCCGCACTGGGCGCGTTACGATTGCAAAGATCTTGATACATCTATAAAATTAAATCAGTCTTATGGAAACAAGAGGATTGATCATGGCATTGCCCGTCATCAGCGAGGATATGTCGAGCGAGGAACTGGATCACATGATGGCTAACGCGTGTGATGCCTCGACCCTTTTGAAGGCAATCAGCCACGAAGGCCGTTTGATGATCCTGTGCCACCTTGTGACCGGCGAAAAATCCGTGACCGAGCTTGAGCATCTTCTGCACGCCCGTCAGGCCGCCGTGTCCCAGCAACTTGCCCGCCTGCGGCTGGAAGGTCTTGTGACCCCGCGGCGCGAGGGCAAGACGATCTTTTATTCTCTGACCGACGACCGGCCCCGCCGCATCCTGGAAGTGATATACGAGCTGTTCTGCTCGACCGACCCGGCCGGGGATACGCAACAAAAGGCGGCGGAATAGGCCCGGCAACGCACGTAATACAACACACGGAAACGCTCGGCGCGCCCCGTGCGTTTGAAAGATAAGCCGATACCGCACCGCGTCCGGCTGGGGACAGGAGCATTCACCCATGTTCGACTGGATCACCGACGCCAATCTCGCCGCACTGATAGGACTGTTCAGTGGCGCGCTTCTGGGCCTTGCCGCGCGACTTGGCCGGTTCTGCACGCTGGGTGCGATCGAAGACGTGCTTTATGCCGGATCGTCCTTGCGGATGCGGATGTGGGGCATTGCGATCGGCGTTGCGATGATGGGCACTCATCTGCTGGTCGGCGCGGGACTTCTGCCGATGGAGGAGGCAATCTATCTGCGTCTTGCTTGGAATCCGCTGGCCGCTATCGTGGGCGGGCTGCTGTTTGGATACGGCATGGCGCTGTCGGGCAATTGCGGCTTCGGGGCGCTGGCGCGGCTTGGGGGCGGTGATCTGCGGGCCTTCGTAATCGTGGTGGTGATGGGGCTTTCGGCCTATGTCGCCATTTCCGGCCCGCTGGCAAATCTGCGCGTTATGGCCTTTCCCCAACCTGTCGCGGATCCTGCCGTCCTGCCGTCGATCTCGCACCGCGTGGGGGCTTGGCTGGGGCTTGGCGCGCCGATCATTGGGATCGTAATTGGAGCCATTCTGACCTTTGCCATGTTCACCAGCGTCGAGATGCGAAAGACCCCAAGTGTTGCTTTCTGGGGTGTCATGGCAGGGCTTGCCGTGGTGATTGGCTGGGGGGGCACGGCGTGGGTCTTTCAGAACGGTTTTGCGGCGATCCCTGTTGAAAGCCACACGTTTTCAGCGCCCTTGGGCGATACGATGATTTATCTGATGACCTCTTCGGGGACTCAGTTGAACTTCGGCGTGGGCAGCGTCGCCGGCGTGCTTGCAGGCGCATTCATCGGCAGTTTGTTCAAGGGACATTTCCGTTGGGAAGCCTGTGAAGACCCGCGCGAATTGAAACGTCAGATGGGCGGGGCTGCAATCATGGGGTTGGGTGCCGTGATCGCCTTTGGCTGCTCGATCGGGCAAGGGCTTTCAGCCTTCGCAATCCTCTATTACGGCGCCCCTGTGACCTTCGCTGCAATCTTCGCAGGCGCCGCGCTTGGTCTGCGCCAACTGATCTCGGGCTTCGCTGCTGCTGAATGACGGCGAATGATCCGGTAGTTGAGGCCGCGGCCGCTCTTTCCCTCTTTTCACTTATCAGTCCGCAAGATAGGGTCCGCCCCTGTAGCGCGCAGGTGCCGTCAAACGGCAATCAAGGATCACGAGGAAAAGCAGGGCCATGACTAATTTCACCCCAAGCCCAGACCACGCAGGCGCGTTTCGCGCAGCCCTTGGCCTGTTCACGACAGGCGTAACGGTGGTGACAGCCAATAGCCCGCGCGGCCCCCTGGCGATGACGGTGAACAGCTTTACCTCGGTTTCGTTGGACCCGCCATTGATCCTGTGGTGTCCGGCGCGCGTGTCTGCCCGCCACGATGCCTTTGTTAAGGCCGAACACTTTGCCGTGCATCTTCTGCGCGACGACCAAATTGACATCGCCCGTCATTTTGCCCGTCAAGGCGAGGATTTCGCGGATATGACATGGCGCACCGATTATCATGATGTGCCCGTCATTGAGCCGTGCCTGGCGCGATTTGACTGCACGACCGAAAACGTGGTGGCGGGCGGCGATCACTCGATCGTGCTTGGCCGCGTGCATCGTGTGTCGACAAATGACGGACAACCCCTGATCTTTCATGCAGGCCGGTTCGGCGGATTTGATGCAACCCCCTGACCGCATTCACTGGGTCAGGATATCCGCACGTTCATAGCTTGATGTTGCCTCGCCCCCGTCGTCATAGACAAGCCTGATCGTCACCACGTCGATGGTCTTGGGATCAAACGTCAGATATGGCAATGTGTCGGTGGCCTTGATGGCGTTTGGCTGCGGGTCGCCTTCGTAACAGGGTTCGGCGTTGAACTGCTGCTCGCTCTGCCCATTCACGGCATAGTAAATCTGGTCCAGTCCGCAGCGCCACGCCAGAAGATGTGTGAAATACAGCAGATCCTTGCCATCGTATTCACGCACTGCAATCCATCCCTGACGCGTCGCGTCAAGGATTGGGCGCACCTCGTCGGCGGTGGTGAAATCCTGCGCAAAGGCTGACGCCCCGGACCCCATCAACAGGGCGGCTGCAATCACGGGTCTGATCATGGTCTGCTCCTTCCGGCCCGGTGGGACGGGTCAATCGTTACGGTGCCGCAAGGGCAGCCGGAAAATGTTCCGGGGTCGATGGCCGAAGTGGGTTCAGCCTATCCCCGATCCCGCCTATACTGACTGAAATTCACCGCGCAGGCAAAGCACTGATGGTTAAACCCACCCCCGAATCGGCGAAATCACGCCCTGCTTTCAACATCATGATCGTCGCCCAAGCCGGCAGGTTATCATACGAGGCGCTGCTGTTTGCCGCCACCTTGCGCCATAGCGACCCCACATTTGCCGGACGCCTGTTCGTGGCCGAGCCGCAACCCTCGGACCGCTGGCCCAACGATCCAAGGTTGAAACCACACATCCGCGACGCACTTGAGGAGATGGGGGCCGAGATCATCCCCTTCACCAACCAGCATTTCGGCCATGATTATCCCAACGGCAACAAGATCGAGGCACTGTTGGCTCTGCCCAAGGGCGCGCCCTTCGTGTTTTTTGACACAGACACGGTGATCACTGGCGCGTTGTCCCAGGTGCCGTTTGACTTTAACCGCCCCGCAGCCTCCATGAAACGCGAGGGGACATGGCCGAAGGTTGAACTTTACGGCCCCGGCTATGGAGCAACGTGGAAATCGTTATATGACAAGTTTGACCTCGACTACGAGGCGACGCTGGACCTGCGCCAACCGGATGAATACTGGCAGCGCTATCTCTATTTCAACGCCGGTTGGTTCTTTGGTCCCTGCCCGCGTGCTTTTGGACAACGATTTCGGGACTATGCGGTGGCGATCCGTGACGACCGCCCCGATGCTTTGGTTTGCCAAGAGCTGTTTCCGTGGCTGGATCAGATCGCCCTGCCCTTGGTCATCACCAGCTTCGATGGCGGGCGTCCGGGGCCGGAACTGGCGGGACTGGATGGTAATGTGACCTGCCATTGGCGCGTTTTGCCGCTGGCTTATGCCCGCGAAAGCGACCAGGTGATTGAGGTGATCGAAACCGCGTCAGCGCCCAACAAGATCAAGAAGATCCTGAAGGAATACGAGCCGATGAAACGGATGATCTATCAGGGTCGCGGTCGGAAGGTGCGCGCAATGTTCAACCGCGACGCCCTGCCCCGGCGCGAACAGAAGATCCGCAACCAAATCAAACGCGAAGGGTTTTGGATGCGGTGACGCCCCACCGGAGCGAAAGAAAAAGGCGCATCGTTTCCGATACGCCTTCTTTGTCTGCGAAGATTTGGCCCAAGGGGCCGTATCCTTACGCCAGAGCGATATTCGTCGCGCTTTCGCGGCCGTCACGGCCGGGCTCGATGTCGAAGGTCACTTTCTGGTCGTCGGCCAGACCGGTCAGGCCTGCGCGCTCAACAGCTGAGATGTGCACAAACACGTCTTTGCCGCCGCTTTCGGGTGCAATAAAGCCAAAGCCTTTAGTTGCGTTAAACCATTTGACGGTTCCATTAGCCATCGTTTTTCTCCTAGTTAGTCTGCCCACGTCATGCGGCAGGTCGGCAAAGTCAGTACAAGATCGAGAGACTGAGCCTTTAGGAGCAGTGTAGTCGATAGTGGTAACGTCGCAGGCCCTACATGGGATGATTGCGTCGGAAATACAAGTGTTTTTCTTCTGCTGCGATTGATCGGTGAATTTCTGCGCATGGGGCAAGGGTTGTCAGGCGTCAAACACCAGTTCCATATCGCGAAAGCCCTTCACTTCAATCGGGTTGCCGGACGGGTCGCGAAAGAACATTGTCCATTGTTCGCCCGGCTCATTCTCAAAACGAACGGTGGGCGGGATCACCCATTCGGTGCCATTTGCTTCAAGCCGTCCAGCCAGTGCGCGCCAGTCTTCATACTCCAGAACCACGCCGAAATGCGGCATCGCCACCATATGCGTACCGACCTTGCCGGTGTTTTCCGTCGTAAAAGGCGTTCCCAAGTGCAGACTGAGTTGATGGCCGAAGAAGTTGAAATCGACCCAAGAATCGGTCGATCGCCCCTCTTTGCAGCCCAGCAGATCGCCGTAAAAGCGGCGGGCGGCGTCCAGATCGGTGACGTTGATGGCGAGGTGAAAAGGGGTCGGCATGGAGCACTCCGAAAAAAGGTTCCGAAAATTATAGCAGGGCGCGAACAAAGGACCACCCGAAAGCGCAGGGCCGGACGCGGTTCCGATGCGCGCGCAAACCGTCTGCGGCCGTTTATGACCCGTTGAAGCCCTGCATCCTTTGCCTTAGCCTGCGCGCAATCAAAAACACGTGCAAACTCCGAGGGAAACGCCCATGTCTGACGACCGCCAACTGGCTTTTGAAACCCTGCAAATCCATGCAGGCACCGAACCTGACCCCGCCACCGGTGCCCGTCAGGTGCCGATTTACCAAACCACCGCCTATGTCTTCAAAGACGCCGACCACGCCGCGCGACTGTTTAATCTGGAAGAAGTGGGCTACATCTATTCCCGCCTGACCAACCCGACGATTGCCGCCCTGCAAAACCGCATCGCGGCGCTGGAAGGTGGCGCGGGCGCTGTCTGTTGTTCATCCGGTCACGCGGCGCAAATCATGGCGCTGTTCCCCTTGATGGGTCCGGGCAAGAACCTGGTCGCGTCGACGCGGCTTTATGGTGGCACCGTCACGCAGTTCAGCCAGACCATCAAACGTTTCGGTTGGGAAGCCCGATTCGTCGATTTCGATGACGAGGCCGCCGTGGCCGCTGCCATCGACGACAACACCCGGGCGGTTTTCTGCGAATCCATTGCCAACCCCGGTGGTTACATCACCGACATTCCGGCGATTGCCGCGATTTCAGACAAGGCGGGCGTGCCGCTGATCGTCGACAACACCTCGGCCACGCCTTACCTGTGCAACCCGATTGCGCTTGGCGCGACGCTTGTTGTGCATTCGACCACCAAGTACCTGACCGGGAACGGCACCGTCATGGGCGGCTGCGTGGTGGATTCGGGCAAATTTGACTGGATGGCATCGGACAAGTTCCCATCGCTCAGCCAACCAGAGCCTGCCTATCACGGCTTGGTTTTTGCCGAGGCACTTGGTCCGATGGCGTTCACTTTCCACGGTATCGCCATTGGCCTGCGCGATCTAGGCATGACGATGAACCCGCAAGCGGCGCATTATACGCTGATGGGGATCGAAACCCTGTCCCTGCGCATGGAAAAACATGTCGCCAACGCCGAAAAGGTCGCCAATTGGCTTGAGGCGGACCCGCGCGTCGACGCCGTGACCTATGCCGGGCTGGACAGCTCGCCCTATAAGTCGCGTGTGGCGACGGTCTGCCCGAAAGGCGCGGGGGCGCTGTTCACGGTTGCTGTGAAAGGTGGCTATGACGCCTGCGTGAAGCTCGTGGACAGTCTGGAACTGTTCAGCCACGTTGCCAACCTTGGCGACACGCGGTCCTTGATCATCCACTCGGCGTCTACCACTCACCGGCAATTGTCGCCCGAGCAATTGGAGGCCGCAGGCGCTGCGCCAAATGTGGTCCGCATCTCAATCGGGACCGAGGACGCAGACGATATCATCGCCGATCTGGATCAGGCGCTGGCGAAGGCCACGGCGTAAGCCGGACCGAGTAATCGAAAACAAGAAAGGCCGCTGTTTCAGCGGTCTTTTCTTATGACTGGGATGTGTTTCTGGGTCGTCGTTCAGAATGATATTCTGTGGGCCGTCTGATAAATGCGGGGTCAAACAGATTGAGCGCGCTTAGGAAGATGGCTGATACGGCCAGCAGATACGAAGAAGCAACTGCGCCCCAAGCCCACCTGCCGTTCCTACGAAGGCCTGGTCTGCGCTTAAAACAGAATAAGTGAAGAAAATCGGCGTCACGGCAAGAGGGACAGCGCCGAAATGATGGAAGGCGCGATACCCGCGATGCCATTGGACCCTAAGTGCTGTGATCCGCACATCTCGCAAGATCAAAAACCCTGAGAACAGCAGAGACACCACAAATAAGATCAAAGTTGCAACAGCGACCTTAAAACTGCTGCCAATTTAAAATGACGTGCAGCCTCTTACCCATCCGGGTTTTGCTCGATCTCGGACATGACATCGGCGGGGAACACCTCGAACAATCGAAGAAACATAACACAGGCCAGAAGGGGCATATGTCGCAATCTTCCGCTGCGTTGGTGACGCGAACGGTAGTTGATCCGACATACACCTGTCCTGTTTAACCTGAGCGTTGGTAACCCCTTAGTCTATTCCTCGTTCAACTCAAACACCATCGTCACGCTGGAGCCAATCTCCAGCTCGCCCGCTGCAATCGGCATGTCGGACGGCGCGGCCTCCATCGCCATGCGGCCATAAACCGGCGCAGGCGCGCGGCCACCCCCTTCGTGGATCGACATGATCGCCCCCAGCTTCACGCTCGCAGCGTCCGCCAGCACCTTCGCCCGCGCCATCGCGTCCTTTACGGCATCCGCGCGGGCGGCGTCCTCGGTTGGGCCGCGGTCTTGCAGGTCAAACTGCAATCCGTTCAACTGGTTGGCCCCATCGGCCGTGACCGCTGTCATGATCGAACCCAGCTTGGTCAGGTCGCGCACACGCACAGACACCATCGTATTGGCAGTGAACCCAACCAATTTGGGCGGGCCGTCCGAGGTGCGGTTATGGTCATATCTGGGCGACAGGTTGATCTGAGAGCTTTGCATATCACGCGCCTCGACCCCGGCCTCGGTCAGCCGGGCGAAGACAGCCTGCGCGACGTCGGCCACTTGATCCAGCGCGGCGCTTGCCTCGGTCGCCTGTTTCGTCACGCCAAGGCTGATCCGTGCCATGTCCGGTTCCACTTGTGCAAGACCCTGCCCCGTGACGGTCAGTCGCGCATCCCCGGCGCCATCGGCCCAGCCGGGTGTCGCCACCGCCATCATCAGCCCCAAAATTGCAATCGTTTTTCGCATGTTACCCTCCTGTTTCAAGCCACATTGCGCCGATCTTTGCCGGGTGCAAGGGCGCGCGCGCCGCCCCCCTTTCCTTGGGCGAAAAGCTGCTATAGTTTCAAGGGCGTGCGGTTGCCCTTTGGCTTTGGGCCGCACAGATGGGGAACCCGGCAGTGATCGGGATGGGGATATCACGGGACGACAAACGGTATGAAGCCCAATTTTGCGCTTGATCTTAGCCATGACGGCATCGGTCTTGTCCATCGCGGCAAGGGTGGCTGGACGTTGGTGGGCGAGGTGTCACTGGACGACCCCGACATGGCAGGCGGGCTGGATGTGTTGCGCCGCAAGGCGGCTGACCTGGAAAGCACCGGCATTTCGTGCAAGCTGATCATTCCCGGCTCTCAAATCCTGTTCACCGGTCTGACCGCGCCCGGCCCAGATGACGCGACGCGCACAACGCAGATCCGTGACGGGCTTCAAGGGCTGACCCCTTATGACGTCACCGATCTGGTCTTTGACTGGCATCCCGACCCGGCACAGGACGGCATGGTGCATGTCGCCGTCGTCGCACGCGACACTTTGGACGAGGCCGAAGCGTTTGCCAATGAACACCGGATGAACCCGGTCAGTTTCGTGGCCCGCCCGCTGGGAAATTTCTCGGGCGAGGCATTTTTTGGCCCGGTGTCAAACAGCAATACCACCGTCCAGCGTGACAGCGCACCGGTGCCCGATCTGAGCGGCGAAATGCCCGATCCGGACGTGCCCGCCTCTGATATATCCGACCCCACCCCCGCTTTGCCCGCGCTTGCCCCGTTCCCCCCCACACCAGACACGCCAGCGACCGCGCCGCCGCCCCCAAAGCCGGCAACCGAGCCGCCCAGACCCGCAACATCACCCGGTTTGGCGCCCGAGCCGGAGGCCACACCACAGGCCGTCGCAGACACGCAAGCCGAAGACCGATCGACGGAGGAACACGACACGGTTTTATCGGGTATCGTACCCTCACCCCCGCCGTTGCCATCGACCACTCTGCCAACAGACAAGGCCCCGACTTTTGCATCGCGTCGCACGGCCGATCCGGCGCAGGACCGCGCAGACAGCACGGACATCAAACCTGATCCGGCAGACATGGATGTCTCGCCGCGCCTGCATTTTGGCGTGGAGCATCAGACGGAGAAAGCCGATCCTTCGGCCGATGCCCGCACTGATTTTGACGTCGAAAAATCCGCACAATCCGATACACCGGCGCGCGCGCCGGTTCACGTGCCTGTCACATCACCAACCGTTTTGGGTGATGATTCCGAACCGCGCACGAACACGTCAGCAAAGCCCAAGAAACCCACCGCACTGCCGGCGAAAGACGATCGTCAGGATAGGCCGTCCGGGACGCCCCCGAATGGGTCGGATGACGCGGCACCTGAGGTCCAAACAACACAGCAGGTCACGCGCAAACCCGCCAAGATGGCTGAGCACGGGCACGATAAACTGCCCTCGGGGCCATTTGGTCAGACCGAAAAATCCACGTCTAAACTATCCTTGCCAAAGCTGCTCAAGCGCGAGGATCAGGCGGCTCGCGACACCGCCGCGACCGCAATTGCCCCCCCGCCGCCGCTGTCTGCGGGTGGGCGTCCGGCGAGCGCCCCCAATCCCACGCCAAAATCTGCAAAACCTGCTTCGCCGCGCGCGCGCGAAGCTGAGACGCTGACCGTTTTCGGCGCGCGACAGACCAACGCTGTCGGTGGCAAGCCCAAATATCTGGGCCTGTTCCTGGTGCTTGGCCTGTTGCTGTTGATGGTCGTCGTTGCAATATGGTCGATGTTCTTCCTAAATGACGGCACTGCGCGCTTGTTTCCCGAACGCGAAGATCCGTTCGAGGCCGCGATTTCCGGCGGACCCGACCCGGACGACATCACCGACAGCGGGCTGAAGGATGCAAGCGCTGCGCTGGACCGTGCCGACGACCGCTCAGGCGGGCTGGCGGGCGTTGCCGACCCTATGACACCCGAAGCCGCACAGGCGCGCTATGCCGCGACCGGCATCTGGCAGCGCGCGCCCGAACCGCTCGGGGGCACCGAGGTAGCCAACCTGAACGATCTCTACATAGCCTCGATCGATCCACAATCGGGCGCGCAAGACGCGGTCGCCCTGCCCGATCCCAACCGGGCGGCGGGGGACGCAATCGCGATCAACACCGCGCCGCCCCCACCCCTTGGCACCACCTTCACGCTGGACAGCGACGGGATGGTAGTGCCAACGCCGGATGGCGCACTATCACCGGCAGGCATCATGATTTACGAAGGGCGCCCTGCGCGCGTTCCCGCCCCCGCGCCGCGTGCCGACAGCGATGTATCGCTGGTTGAAGACCCTGCCGACATCGCACCGACCGTGCCCCGCATCACGCCCCGTGCCCGTCCCGAAGGACTGATTGAGGGCAACGAGCGGCTTGAACTTGGCGGACGCACCCGCGCCGAACTGGCGGTACTTCGCCCTCGCCTGCGCCCCTCCACACCGCAAGCCCAGGCGCGGGCCGCCGCCATCGTCGCAGCACTTGGTGCCGACGCTGACGAAAACGCAGCCGCCGGCAACCCATCAACCGCCGCCATCGTCGCCCCGACCGATCAGGCCATCGCCCAGTCGATCGAGCCGCGTTCCCGTCCACGTGGATTCAACAAGATTGTGGCGCGCACAAACGCTGCCCGCACTGATGCGTCAGACGGATCGGTGGCGGTGGCAGCCGCGTCCACCCAACAAAACGTGGTGCCGAACATCCCCACCCGCGCGTCTGTTGCCAAGCAAGCTACGATCAAAAATGCGATCAACCTGCGCAAGATCAGCCTGATCGGCATTTACGGATCGTCGTCATCCCGGCGCGCACTGGTGCGGTTGAAATCCGGACGCTATGTTAAGGTGGCCCCCGGTAGCCGGCTGGACGGGGGTTCGGTCCTGTCGATCTCGGCTTCTGAGCTTGTGTATAAGAAGGGCTCGCGCACCTATACGCTGAAGGTCGTGCCGTTTGGATGAACGCAAAACGCCCGACTGTTAAGGGCCGGACGCGTTGTATCTGGGCGCAATGGTTGCGTTGTCACGCTATGTCGCCCAATTCGCCCTTCTCGATCTGTTCGCGTTCGATGCTTTCAAACAGGGCTTTAAAGTTCCCCTCGCCAAATCCATCATCGCCTTTGCGCTGGATGAATTCAAAAAAGATCGGGCCGATCACGGTTTTCGAGAATATCTGAAGCAGTATCCGCGTTTCACCCCCGCCCACCACGCCTTCACCATCAATCAGAATGCCGTGCTTCATTAAATCTTGCTTCGGCTCGGAATGGTCTTTCACGCGATCATATGACATATCGTAGTAGGTGTCGTTCGGCCCAGGCATGAATTTCAAACCCCGATGCGCGACCTCGTTGACCGAGGCGTAGATATCCTCGGTGCCAACCGCGATGTGTTGAATACCCTCACCGTTGTATTTCTCAAGATAGGCGACGATCTGACCTTTCTCGCCACGATCCTCGTTGATGGGAATGCGAATTTTGCCGCAGGGCGATGTCAGCGCGCGGCTGTACAGCCCGCTATGCTTGCCCTGAATATCAAAAAACCGGATTTCCTTGAAATTGAACAGGGCACCGTAGAACCGAAACCAGACATCCATGTTCCCCTTGAATACATTATGGGTCAGGTGATCGAGGTAATAGAAGCCCACACCTTTCGGATGCGCATCGGCAATCCAGTCGAATTCGTCATTATAGGCACTGGTGTCGAAATACTGATCAATGAAATAGATCAGCGACCCACCAATTCCATAAATCGCGGGCACATCCATCACTTTGCCCGGTCCTTCATATGGTTCGGCCCCCTTCTGCACTGCATGGGCAAACGCATGATCCGCATCCACCACCCGCCAACCCATTGAGGGCGCACAGGGGCCGTGTTCCGTGATAAACTCAGCAGCATGGCTGTCGCGTTCGATATTGATCAGGTAGCTGATATCGCCCTGCTGCCACAATTCAACCTTGCGGGTCTTGTGATTGGCGGTGTGGGCAAACCCCATCTTGATGAACAAATCACGCAGGTCTTGAGGGTTGGGATGGGCAAATTCGACGAACTCGAACCCATCGGTTCCGGCAGGATTATCACTGCTGATGACTGCGCGCGGGGCATCATGGGGGAAAGGACCCATCGTCTCACTCCTGTTCGTTAAGGTTTCATGGGGCAAGTATCGCGCAACCAGCTTGATATATTTGCGCGTTTGACGCAGAGATAAAGTCCAACCGTGCGCAAACACGCGCACGATCAAGCCAACTGCGCGGAAGGTTCGCATATGGACCAGATTGATCGAAATCTGCTGAAGGCGCTGCAGGGCAATGCGCAGATGACGGCGCAAGAGCTGGGCGAACATCTAAATCTTTCTACCAGTCAGGCCGGTCGGCGGCGCGCCCGGCTTGAACAACAGGGATATATCCGCGCCTATACCGCCCGGCTTGATCCGGCCCTGCTTGGCCTTCGGGTGCAGGCCTTCATACAAGTTCAAATGGAAAGCCAGGCGCCCGAGGCCGCGCAGGCCTTTCTGCGCTTGGTTCGGCTGCGTGACGAGGTAACGTCCGTCTGGACCCTGACCGGTGACGCCGATTATCTGATGCGCGTCTATTGCAGCGATCTGGCCGCGCTGAACGTGTTGATACACGAGGTTCTGCTGCCGCATCCGTCGGTGCAACGGGTACACAGCCAGATCGTGCTGGATCATGTAAAGCAGGATGCCCCCCTGCCCACCGACTACGGATAATGGATCAGGCGTCGGACACGCCGGCTTCGGCGAAGGTGGCCATGCCGGAATGGCACGCCACGGCGCCTTGCAGGATGGCGATGGCCAGCGCGGCACCCGACCCTTCGCCCAACCGCATCCCCAGCGACAAAAGCGGTTCTTTTCCCAAGGCGTTCAGCACGCACCCATGTCCGGCCTCGGCCGAGATATGGCCCGCAACGGTATGATCCAGAGCGCCGGGACACATTGCGGCCAGACACGCTGCCGCGGCCGAGCAAATGAAACCGTCCAGGATCACCGGAATGCGATCCAGCCGCGCCCGCGCGATGGCACCGACGACACCGGCCAGTTCACGACCACCCAGACAGCGCAGCGCCTCGGCCCCGTTACCTTGTGCGGTGGGGTTTTGTTCCAGCCCCGCCGCGACCACGCGCGCCTTCAAGGCAAGTCCCGCGTCATCCACCCCGGTGCCGCGCCCGACCCAGTCGGCGGGTGCCCCGCCGAACAGGGCATGCGCGATGGCGGCAGCTGACGTGGTGTTGCCGATCCCCATCTCGCCCACAACCAGAAGGTCGGTGTCGGGATCGACTGCATTCCAGCCGGTACGCAAGGCGTCCAGCAGCTCAACTTCGGTCATAGCGGGGCCTTGGGTGAAATCGGTGGTGGGCCGGTCCAGCGCCAGTGCATGCACGTCCATCCTCGCGCCGAACGTGCGCGACAATTGGTTGACTGCCGCACCACCATGCTGGAAATTCAACACCATCTGTTCCGTCACCTCGGCCGGAAATGCCGACACGCCCTGCGCGGTGATGCCGTGATTGCCCGCAAAAACAATCACCTGTGGCGCGCTGATCGCGGGCCGTGCACTACCGCGCCAACTGCCATACCAGATCGCCAGATCTTCCAGCCGCCCCAGCGCGCCGGGCGGTTTGGTCAGTTGGCCGTTACGCTCCTGCGCCGCGATCCCGGCCGCCTTGTCAGGTCCGGGGGCGGCGGCAAGCAACGCCGTGAAGTCGGCAAGTGTGGCGAAGGGGGTGGAGGTCATGGCGTCGTTCCCAATTGATTCCGTCTGCGACCCTCTTTACCCATGACCCCGCAAGACAACCAGACGACAAAAGGCAGATCATGACAGCATATAACGACCGGTTGGCGGTGGCCGCCGATATTCCCGCCTCGATCGGGTTGTTGACCCGCCTTCCCGTCCGGCTGGCGGATGATCAGGTCTTGCGGCGGGGCGGACGGTCGGCCTGGGCCTGGCCGTTGGTGGGAGTGATCCCGGCAGGCCTGGGCGCGCTGGCGGGGTTCGTCGCGCTGGCCTTCGGGGCGCCTGCGCTGTGGGCGGCTGCGCTTATGTTGGTCGTTCAGGTGATGATCACCGGCGCGCTGCACGAGGACGGGCTCGCAGACACCGCCGACGGGCTGTGGGGCGGCGCGACCCGTGCCCGGCGATTAGAGATCATGAAGGACAGCCATATCGGCACCTATGGCGTGATCGCTCTTGTCCTGTCGCTTCTGCTGCGTGTCGCGGCATTGATGGTCATCCTGCCCGCAGATGGCGCGTTCTGGGCAATCGTGGTGGCAGGCATCGTCAGCCGCGCGCCGATGGTTGCACTGGCCGCGACCATGTCGAAGGCGCGACCGGGTGGGCTGTCACATGCGGTGGGGTTGGTGCCGGGCCGGACCGCGTGGCTGGCGGTGGGGCTGTCGGCGGTCTGCGCGCTGGTGCTGACGCCTTACGCCGTCTTGGGCCTGTTATTCTGGTGTGCGCTGGGGGGCGCGGTCGTGGCTGTGAGCGCCGCGCGCAAGATTGGCGGGCAGACCGGCGATGTTCTGGGCGCAAGCCAACAGGTTGCCGAGATTGCCGCGCTGGCCGTCTTTGCCACCCAACTGGGCTGAGCATGAACGAGAACCGCCGCCCGTTTGACGGGGCGGCGGCTGTCAAAATAGTTCACATTGGCTTATGCCGCGGCAGCGCGCGATTCCAGCACATCGCCGACTTTTTTCTGCGCGGCCAGTTCGTCGCCCCCGCCAACGGCGGCAACTTCGCGGGTCAGACGCTCCAACGCGGCTTCATAAAGCTGACGTTCAGAATAGCTCTGCTCGCGCTGATCATCGGTGCGGTGCAGGTCGCGCACAACCTCGGCAATGGCGATCAGGTCGCCAGAGTTGATCTTTTGCTCATATTCCTGTGCACGACGCGACCACATGGCCCGCTTGACGCGCGCCTTGCCTTTCAGGGTTTTCATGGCGTCCGTCACCTCGTCTGGGCTGGCAAGATTGCGCATCCCCACTTCGGTGGCCTTGTGGGTCGGAACCCGCAGCGTCATCTTGTCCTTTTCGAACGCGATGACGAAAAGTTCCAGTTCGATGCCAGCGACCTCCTGCTCTTCGATCGAGACGATCTGCCCGACCCCGTGGGACGGATAGACGACATATTCATTCGGGCGGAAATCCAGCTTTTTCTTGCTCATACAACGCATCCTTCGCGTAACGTTTTGTTATCACTGTCGGAAGGCGCAAAACAGCAGGCGAAACAAAAACCGCAAGGTAATAAATTACCCTTCGGCTTTACGTGGTGTCCGGTTCATTTTTTCGCTGCTACGGTCGTGCGTGCCCAACAAATCTATATCTATTATAACATAAATCTCACCCCTGTGGAAGCGCCGCGGCGCAGCAGAGGCAGATCGTCTATTTATATCAAGTAGATACCCTACTGACCGGCGGTCAAATACGGCGATTTTTCAAGCCCGGACGCGCATATTCCGAATCACTGTTCGGCAGGGTTTTCCGAGAAGTATTTCTGCAACTTCCCCTCTTCCCCGTCGCGTTCTTCCGCGTTGGGTAACGGTTCTTTTCGTTCAACAATGACCGGCCATAGTTCCGAGTATTTGCGATTGAATTCAACCCAGCTTTCGGTGCCGGGTTCGGTATCTGCCCGGATCGCGTCAGCGGGGCATTCGGGTTCGCAAACGCCACAGTCAATGCATTCATCGGGGTGAATCACCAACATGTTCTCGCCTTCATAGAAACAATCGACGGGGCACACCTCGACGCAGTCGGTGTATTTGCACGAGATACAGTTATCTAGGACGACATAGGTCATGTTGGCACCTCACTTTGGCTCATAGCATCCAATATGGCAGGCGGCGCGATCATTCAAGGGATCGCCTGCGGGAAAGATCAAGGCTGCGACGATCTTTCTTGGTCGGGCGACCCTTTCGGTCGGATCGGATTGCGGGGGCCGTGGGATCGGAAACATCGTCCCCGCGTGGCTGGGGCGGGTCGAGGTCATCATAGAGCATCTGCGCCTCGGGCGCCGGGCCCCGCCGCGTCGATAGCGAAAGGATTCGCACCACCCTCACCAGTCGTCCCTGCGGAAAGGTCAGCACATCCCCCGCCCCGACACTGAAAGACGGCTTCGCCACCTTTGTCGCGTTGACGCGCAAATGCCCTGCCGCGATCAGTTTCGTGGCCAGGCCGCGCGTCTTGAAGAACCGCGCGTGCCACAGCCACTTATCAGCTCTCATCTTGCCATCCGGCCCGGTGCGGCCCGTCTGATCGCTATTCGTCAATCAGTCTTTTTCCTTCAAGGCCAGCAACGCTGCGAACGGATTGTCCGGGTCGATAGCTTTTTCCTTTTTGGGGCTGGACTGATAGCTTTTCGGCTTCTGATCGCGCGGTCCTTTGCGTGGGCCGCCGCGCGCCGATTTGCCACCCTGCTTGCCACCGGGTTTGGCACCTTGTTTGCTGCGGGGGCGATCCCCCTGCGCATGATCGCCGCGTGGTTTGCCACCACGGGCGCGGCCAAAGCCACCCCATGTGAAAGTATAGAACACTTCCGTCTCGGGCGCGTCTTCGCCCACTGCGGCGGTTGTGTTGTTTGCTGGGTTGTCCGGCACCTCGGCAGGTGGAACGGTCGGCGTCTCGCCGGGTTGTTCCACGGGGACCTCGGCGGGCGGCTGGGTCGGCGTTTCGGTCGGAGATTGGTCGGGGGTTTCGGCCGGGGTCGGGGCTGGCACTTCATCCGGTGTTTCGCCGTCGGCTTTCACATCCCCAGCGGCGTCTACCGGAGCCTTGACCTTCACCCGCTCGCTCTTGTCGGCCTTATATCCAAGGCCCTGCATCAAATCCGCAAATTGATCCAGCGTCATGCCGGTGATCGACAGCATATCCGCCTTGGCTTCAAATCCGCCGCGACTGTCTTCAGACCGCAACTGGTCGGTCAGCCGTTCCAGCATGTCGATGCGGATCGCGCGCGCGCCTGACGGGCGATAGCCTGCCAACATATATGCCGAACGGTCCACGCCTTCGACCACCGGAATGGTCACAAGACCGGGCGGGGGTGATTCCGGGAACTCGGACAAGTCCTTGAACAGGCTATCCAGAACCAGACGCAAACGGGTCGGCGCGGGTTTCAAAAGCAGCGGCATGAAAATCGTGAACTGACCGAAGCGAACACCGTGCTTGCGCAGGGCAGCGCGGGCATCCTGATCCAAGTCTTTCACTTCCTGCGCGACCTGATCGCGGGGGATGATCCCCAGCGCCTCGATCATCCGAAAACCGAAGCCACGGGCCAGCCCGGTCAGGCTTTCGTCTTTTTCGATGGTGGTCAGCGGTTCGAACAAAGCCTGCACCTTTCGGTCGATGAAATGCTGCAAACGACGTGTGACCTTCTCAGCAACATCCGTACCGGCTTCTTCATCCACGAAAGCCTGCACGCGGGGCTTGCGCACTTCGTCGCCCTTGACCAGCTTGCCCACCGCCAACTCGCCCCACATCAGGCCGCCTTGTTCGGTGAAGTCCAGCTCGGTATCCGGAGCGTTATAGAACCGGTCGGCCCGCAGGTGGAATTCCGGCGCCAACGCCTTCAGGCTGGCAGTGCGAAGGGTTTTCGCTTCTTCCGGGCTTTGCGCGGTGTCCTGGCTGAACCGGAACCCCTCAAGCCGGCCAACATGCTGGCCTTCAACCGTCACTTCACCTTTGTCATTCACGTCAGCCACGAGGCTCTCCTTCTGTTTCAACCGCCGCAGCAAGACAGATGTGCGGCGATCTACAAATCTTTTGGTCAATGCGCTGTGCAGCGCATCCGACAGGCGATCTTCTACAGCACGAGTCTCTCCGCGCCAATGGGCAACATCATCCAGCCAATCGCGCCGTTGCGCAACATATGTCCATGTCCGAATATAAGCCAAACGTTTCGAAAGCGTGTCGATATCGCCGTCGGTGCGATCAATGCGCTTGACCTGCCGCGCAAACCAGTCGGCGCGCACCCGCCCGTGCTGGTGAATATCATTGAACAGGCTGGTGATTAGACCGGCGTGTTCTGCATGGCTGATGCCGCGAAAATCAGGCAGGCGGCATATATCCCAAAGCAAACCGACTGATCGCCCATCAGTGGCGCGCGCGATCACCTCGGCATCCTCGGCCAGCAATTTCAGGGCCACAAGATCGTCGGCGTCACGTGCCCGCATCAGACGTTCATTCGTGGTCGGCATTTCAAGTGAGCGGATAAGCGCCGGAACGCTGCCAAAGGACAAGTTCGCATTACGCCAACACAGTTTACGGATGGGCGTGAACGAATGCGATGTGATCGCGTCGGCCACTGCGTCAGACAGCGGGGCGGCTTCGCCGGTCACCCCGAACGAGCCGTGTTTCATATACCGCCCTGCCCGCCCGGCGATCTGTGCCAGTTCGTTGGGGGCGAGTTCACGCATCCGGTGGCCGTCAAATTTCGACAGGGCCGAGAAAGCGACATGGTCGATATCAAGGTTCAGCCCCATCCCGATGGCATCCGTGGCGATCAGGTAATCCACCTCGCCGTTCTGATACATTTCGACCTGAGCGTTACGAGTGCGGGGCGACAGCGCGCCCATGACGACGGCCACGCCCCCCTTTTGACGACGCATCAACTCGGCGATGGCATAAAGATTGTCGACGGAAAACCCGACAATCGCCGATCGCCCCGGCATCCGGCTAAGCTTTTTTGAGCCCGCGTGAATCAACTCGGAAAATCGTTCGCGATAAAGGAACTGCACATCGGGCACCAGCGCCGCAATCGCGCCGCGCATCGTGTCAGAGCCCATGAACAACGTTTCCTGCGTGCCGCGCATATGCAGCAGGCGGTCCGTAAACACGTGGCCGCGTTCGGGGTCAGCGCAAAGCTGTATTTCGTCGATTGCAACGAAATCGGCGCCAAGGCCCAGTGGCATCGCCTCGACCGTGGCAACCCAGTATCGCGCGCGTTCGGGAACGATGCGTTCTTCGCCCGTGACCAGCGCGACGGCGTTGGGGCCACGCAAGGCGACCAGTTTATCATACACCTCGCGCGCAAGTAGGCGCAGCGGCAGACCGATGACGCCGGTGCGATAGCCCAGCATCCGGTCCAGAGCATAGTGGGTCTTGCCGGTGTTGGTGGGGCCAAGCACGGCAGTGATCCGCGAGCCGCCCCGCGCGCTGTCCGAGACCATTTTCTGCCCCTCCGTCCGTGTCGGTGGGCGCGATTGCCCGCGCCCGCCCCTCAGATATCCCGCCCGGCTGCCAATTCAAGCCGCTGGACGGCTTCTTTTACGCGCGGATTTCGGGGATGTATAGCAAGTGAATGGCGATAGGCCTCAAGCGCGGCTTTGGGGTCGCCCAATTCCTCCATGATCATGCCAAGGCCAGAGAGCGCCGAGAAATGGCGCGGCTCCAACGTCAGGACGCGTGCGATGTCATCCAGTGACAGACCCAACCGCCCCGACAGGTAAAATGCGGTCGCGCGTGCGTTCCAACCTTCGGCAAATTCCGGCGCATGATCGGTCAGCGCCGTCAGATGTTCGATGGCTGCTTCAAGGTCGCCACCCTCAAGCGCCTTGCGCCCACGGTTCAGCAAAAAATCGAACGTGGCCGATCCTGAACGGGACCAAAGATCCCAGATCTCGTCCTCAAGCGCCTTCCAATTGCTGTCGTCAGCTTGCGCCAGTTGATCAAACAGCCGGTCAAGCTGGGCGGCGTGTGGATGCGGCGCAGCGGTGTGCGCGGCCACATCACCCTGCGCCCCCGACGCAACGGGCATCAGGACGGCAAGCGCCAAGGCAGCGGCGCGGATGGTTGGTAAACGCAACATACCTTATGCTAGGCCTTTCGACCCTGCTGGGCCAAACACAAACCTGTGCATCCGCCAAATTTCTGCAACTTCCACACGTCCCGTCGCGTCACTTCACCGAAAAGCGATTTACGCCTGCGTCAACACTGCGTTAGCATTCGTGCGACAAACATAGCCCGAACGGGCCAAAAACGGAGGATACCTACGTGAGTGACGTGATTAATGGGGCAGTGACCGCCCTGAACGAAAAAATGGAAGGCGGCTTTGACGGCGGCACGGCGAAGTTCGTGCTAAACGGCGAAGGCTCGATCATGGTCGATGGCGACGGCGCGCGCGCAGGCGATGAAGACGCCGATGTGACCCTGACCGCCGACCGCGACGTGTTCGAAGAAATGCTGGCGGGCGAATTGAACCCGACCACCGCCTTCATGTCCGGCAAGCTGTCGGTTGACGGCAATATGGGTCTGGCCATGCAACTTGGCGCTGCGCTGAGTTAAGGGAATACCAAGGCCAGGATATGACAGACGCCCCGCTGTTTCATGACATCGCACATGCGCCACCCGGTGGACGGGCGTTCTGGCGCGTGACGTCGGATGGCGTGCGGGTGCGTCTGGCCCACTGGCCGCGCGCCGACGGCACCAAATCGCGCGGCACCATCCTGCTTCTGCCCGGCCGCACGGAATATATAGAAAAATACGGCCTGAACGCCGCCGAACTTGCCGCGCGCGGGTTTGATACGCTGACGATCGACTGGCGCGGGCAAGGGCTGGCCGACCGCCCGGATGCTGAACGGGTGCTGGGGCATGTCGGCCATTTCGACGAGTATCAGCGCGATCTGGACGCGATGATGGCACAGGCGCGTGATCTTGATCTGCCCCGTCCTTTCACGATGCTGGCCCATTCCATGGGCGGCTGTATCGGGCTGCGCGCGCTCCACAACGGGCTGGATGTGGTCGGCGCGTGCTTTTCGGCGCCGATGTGGGGCATCATCCTATCCAAACCCCTGCGTCCGATGGCCTGGGGCTTTTCCTGGGCCTTGCATTGGTCGCCGTGGAAGATGACCCTGTCGCCGGGCACCGCACGCGAAACCTATGTGCTGGCCGAACCGTTTGAGGGCAACATGCTGACCACCGACCGCACGATGTGGACGATGATGCAGCAGCAGGCAAAGGCCCATCCCGAATTGACGTTGGGCGGGCCTACCGCTGGCTGGCTATTCGCCGCGCTGACGGAAATGCACGCACTGGCCCGACTGCCAGTCCCCAATGTTCCCGCGGTGACGTGGCTTGGATCGAACGAACGTATTGTCGAATCCGTCCCAATCCACCGGTTGATGGCGGACTGGCCGAAGGGTCGGCTGGAAGTGTTGCGCGATCGCGAGCACGAGGTTCTGATGGAAGACCCAACCGTGCGTGGGCAGGTCTATGCGTCGATTGAAGAGTTGGCGCGAGGGCGTTCGAAGGCCACGTCGGCGGCCTGACCCAGCCGGTCCGCCCTTGCAGCGATCAGGTCACGGTCCTGTCTTTTTTCATCCGCGACAGATGTGCCACCAAAGCGCGGGTCGATCCGTCAAGATCATCACCGGGCGCATGGCCGGAAACGACGGGCTCCAACGCAACGGCCAGTTCCTTGCCAAGTTCAACCCCCCATTGATCGAACGAGTTGATACCAAGGATCACCCCTTCAACAAAGACGCGATGCTCGTAAAGCGCGATGATCTGGCCCAGCACCTCGGGCGTGAGTTTGGGATAGACCAGCGTGGTCGACGGGCGATTGCCCGGAAACACGCGGTGCGCGGCCTGACGTTCCAGCTCGTCGCCTTCGAAATCCTGCGCTTCCATCAGCTTGCGCGCCACGTCCAGCGACCGGCCCTGCATCAGGGCTTGCGACTGCGCCAGGCAATTGGCCATCAATAGCCGGTGCTGGTGATCAAGCTCAGGTTCATGGCCCGCCGCGCCGATCATGAATTCACACGGTATGATGTCCGTCCCCTGATGGATCAACTGATAGAACGCGTGCTGCCCATTGGTGCCGGGTTCGCCCCAGACCACGGGGCCGGACACCTCGTCCAGCGGGGTGCCGTCCAGCGCGACACGCTTGCCGTTGCTCTCCATCTCCAACTGTTGAAGATAGGCTGGAAGTCGCGCCAGTCGCTGTTCATAGGGCAACACCGCGCGGGTCGGGTAGCCGCAAATCTGGCGGTGCCACATCCCGACAAGTGCTAGCATCAGAGGCATATTTTCGCGCCCCTCTGCGGCGCGAAAATGCTCATCCATTGCCCGCGCGCCCGCCAACATCTGATCAAACCGGTCTGGACCAATGGCGATCATCAGCGACAGCCCAATCGGCCCCCACATCGAATAGCGCCCGCCCACCCAGTCTTCAAAACCGAACACACGCTCATCCGCGATGCCCCATTCCGCCGTTTTTTCCAGGTTCGAGGACAGCGCGGCGAAATGCAGCCCGACCGCGCGCGCACCTACGTCGCGCATCAGCCAGTCGCGGGCGGTGGCGGCGTTGGTCATGGTTTCAATTGTGGTGAACGTCTTGGACGCCACGATCACAAGCGTCTCGGCCGGGTTCAGCGGCGCCAGTACATCCGCAATCTGCGCCCCATCGACATTCGAGACGAAATGCACGCGCGGCCCATCATGATAGGGTGACAAGGCCAGTGTTGCCATTGCGGGGCCAAGGTCCGACCCCCCGATCCCGATATTCACCACATCGCGAAACCGTCCGCCCCCCGGCGCACGGATCTGGCCCGAGCGCAGGCGCGAGGCAAAATCGCGCATCCGGGCCAATGTTTCGTGTACTTGGGGGATCACGTCATGCCCATCCACCTCGATCCGCGTGTCGCCGCCGGCGCGCAACGCCACATGCAACACCGCGCGATCTTCGGTCATGTTGATCTTTTCACCTGCAAACATCGCTTCCCGCCGTTGGGCCACATGCGCGTTATCGGCGAGCCGCATCAGCATATCGACCGCCCGGTCGTCCAGCGCGGTTTTCGACCAGTCGAACACCATGTCCAGCGCCGTGGTTGAAAACGCCTCGGCGCGGCCCTGTTCGTCAAACAGATCGGCGATGTGCAGGTCGGCCATCCGCGCGCGATAGGCTTTCAGGTCGTGAAACGTCATGGCTTTCCTCAAATCGGCATACTCAAATAAACAAAGATCAAATTCGGGCTGCAGCTCCTGAAAATCCGAGCCCCGCCTGATTGCGTCATGCAGCCCAATGCACTGTCATGTCAGCTAGCACCGCCTTGACGGGTGCGTTCATTGCGTCAGGCGCCTTGGTCGCAGCATTCAGTGCGGCGCGTTTCGCTTCACCCATGATCAACAGATGTTTCGACATCGCACCATTCAGAACCGGTGCGGTCAGGGTGATGCGTGGCTCGTCCGCACCCGGCGCGCGCATCGGCAGAAGCGGCGGCGCGTCAGGCGACAGGCCTTCGGCCAGACGGTCTGCACCGGGAAACAGGCTGGCGGTGTGCATGTCTTCGCCCATGCCAAGCAGCACGACGGATAGAGGCGTCGCCGCCGCGACCGCGTCAGACAAGGCGTCAAGACTTTCCTCGGGCGTGTCGGTGCCACCGTAAAGCGGGATCAGGCGCGCAGCCGCAGCTTTGTCCACCAGTAAACGGTTTTTCAAAAGCGCAGTGTTCGAGCGGGGATTATCCTCGCCCACCCAACGTTCATCGGTAAGCATCACATCGACCCGCGACCAGTCCAGATCGACCCCCGAAAGAGCATCAAACACCGGCCCCGGCGATGTGCCCCCCGCCACCGCAAGCGAAGCACGGTCATTCTGGTCCAGCATCCGCGCCAAGGTCGACGCAATCTTGTCCGCCAAATGCAGCATCATCAAATCGCGATCTGCATATTCAAGCATATTCATTACCGGATCTCCCTCCAACGACGTCCATCCTTGTGAAGCAGCATAAGCGCCTCTTCCGGTCCCGTCGAGAAGGCGTCGTAAAGCTTAGGCTTGTCGGCGCGCTTTTCCCACCCCGCGATAATGGGATCGGTCCAGGCCCATGCCGCTTCGACCTCGTCGCCGCGCATGAACAACGTTTGGTTGCCCCTGATCACATCCATGATCAGCCTTTCATAGGCGTCGGGGGCCTCGGCGGCCTCTTCCCCCAAGGCGTCGGCAAAGGTCATGTCCAACGGCACATCAATCAAACGCATACCGCCCGGCCCCGGTTCCTTGATCGTGACCTTCAGATCCATACCTTCGTTCGGTTGCAAGCGGATCGACAATTCGTTGGCGGTCTGGCCCGTGTCTTCCTCGAAAATCGAATGTGGCGGTTCTTTGAAGCGCACCACGATTTCTGACACCCGACCCCGCAGGCGTTTACCTGTGCGCAAATAGAACGGCGTGCCGTTCCAGCGCCAGTTCGAGATGTGCAGCTTCATCGCGATGAAGCTTTCGGTCATGCTGGCATCCGTTTCCGCGTCCTCAAGGTACGATGCCACTTCGTCATTGCCGCGATACTGGCCGCGCACCATATCGCCGGGTTCCACTTGGTCCAGCGCACGGATGATCTTCAGCTTTTCGTCCCGCACTGCGTTCGGTTCGAATTTCGAGGGCGGCTCCATCGCGGTCAGACACAGAAGCTGCATCAAGTGGTTTTGCACCATATCGCGCATGGCACCCGACTTGTCATAATAGCTGCCCCGCCCCTCAACCCCCACGGTTTCGGCCACCGTGATCTGGATGTGGTCGACATATTGCGCGTTCCAAAGTGGTTCGAACAGCATGTTGCCAAAGCGCAGCGCCATCAGGTTTTGCACGGTTTCCTTACCCAGATAATGGTCGATCCGGTAAATCTGATGTTCCGCGAAATGCCGCGCCAAAGTCTCATTCAACGCCCGGGCCGAAGCTTCGTCATGTCCAAACGGCTTTTCAACGACGATGCGCGCATCCGGTCCGGCGATTTCATGCGTATGCAGACGCTCGGCGATCGGGCCGAACAGCGACGGCCCAACCGAAAAATAGAACGCCTGCACCCGGTCAGGTTTCGTCGCAGCCTTCAGCTCGTCCCATCCCTGATCGCCGGTCGCGTCAAGTTGCACGAAACTGATCCGTTCAATAAAGGCTTTTAATATCTTGGCATCACACCATTTTTTCGCCACGAACTCACGAACCGAGGTCTCGACGAAGGCACGATATCCATCGGTATCCATATCGCCCCGGGCAACGCCGATGATGCAGGCCTCACCCGGCATCTGCCCGTCCAAATAACGTCGATAGAGCCCCGGCAGGATCTTGCGCCGGGCAAGGTCGCCGGTGCCCCCGAAAATCACAAGATCGAAAGGGTCGACGGGAATGACGCGTGAAACCATGGGTAGCTCCAGTTTAAGTTAGCGCTAACGGACGTTGACAAGGCTTTTACCCGCAGCCAGCGTCCGAGTCTAGCATCCACAGGTCGACCGGCAAGGAAAACCGCGCCCGAAGCGCCTATTGCACCATCATGCACAAAAGCTCGAACATGATCGAAGCGCCCAGATAAGCCGTCGCGCCCGAGGCATCAAACGGTGGCGAAACCTCGACCAGGTCTGCGCCGACGATCTTTACGCCCTGAAGCGCGCGCACAACCTCGATCGCCTGAAAAGAATTCGGGCCACCGATCTCGGGCGTGCCGGTGCCGGGGGCAAAGGCGGGGTCCACGAAGTCGATGTCATAGCTGACATAGGTATCACCGGTGCCGACGATGCCGCGCGCCTCTTCCATTACGTCAGCGACGCCGCGGGTGTGGAATTCCTCGATCGGGATAACGCGGATGCCGACGTTTTGGGCGAAGTCGCGATCCTCGTTGTCATAGGCGGTGCCCCGAATGCCGATCATCACCACGCGGGCGGGGTCAAGCAGCCCCTCCTCGACCGCGCGGCGAAAGGGGGTGCCGTGGGTGAACATCGTGCCGTCAAAATAGGAATGGTATAGATCAGTGTGGCTGTCGAAATGAACCATGCCAAGGGGCGCGTCCTTGGCCAGCGCGCGCAGTATCGGCAGCGTGCACAGGTGATCGCCGCCGCCCGTCAGCGGACGAATGCCTGCCGTATGCACCCGCTCGTAAAACCGCTGCATCCGCTGCAAACTGTCCATCACGTCGGCGGGGTTCGGGGCCACATCGCCCAAATCGGCGCAATTCGCGACCTCGAACGGGCGGATGCCGGTCGCCCCATTTTGCGCGCGGATCATGGTGGACATATCGCGCAACTGGCGCGGGCCATGGCGCGGGCCGGGCCGGTTCGTGGTGCCGCCATCCCAAGGCGCACCGATCAGCCCGATCTGCACCTCGTTGAATCTTGGATGGTCGAAATCGACATGGGGCAGGCGCATGAAGGTCGGCACCCCGGCAAAGCGCGGCAGATCAAACCCCGACACAGGGGTGAAGAACGGATCGGACATGGCGAAGCTCCCTTTCAGTCTTGGGGAAGGCTATCGCCAGAATGGTGGCGCGTCACGCCTCCAGTTCCGCGTCCCAATACAGAAAATCCATCCAGCTGTCGTGCAGATGGCCGGGCCGAAAACGCCGGCCCATATTGCGCAGTTCGGCGGCGGCCGGTTGGCGCGGGGGGCGGCGCAGGGTCAGGCCCGAATGCCGCAGGGGTTTGGACCCCTTGCGCAAATTGCAACGCTGACAGGCGGCCACGACATTTTCCCAGCTGGTGACGCCCCCGGCGGCCCGTGGCACAACATGATCGAAGGTGAGATCGCCTTTTGCGCCGCAATATTGGCAGCAGAATGCGTCCCTCAGAAACAGGTTGAACCGCGTGAAAGCCACGCGCTTTTGCGGTTTCACATAGTCTTTCAAAACGACGACCGAGGGGATGCGAATTTGAACCGACGGGCTGCGCACGACCTCGTCATATTCCGCCAGGATTGTGACCCTGTCCAGCACGGCGGCTTTCACGGCCTCCTGCCACGGCCATAACGATAGCGGGTAGTAGGACAAGGGTTGATAATCCGCATTCAGCACCAGCGCCGGGTTGGTCTTCCCGCCACCTTCGCGCACGAAGTTAGTCCTGAAGTCGCCGTCCATCTCGTATCAAATCCTCACCCGTATATGTCTTGTGTCGACCTATCGGGGGCGGGGACACCCGCCCCTTTCTGATAAGCTGACTATATATAGGTGAGCGCAGCTGACAACCCCCATGATCTGGGGGCTTCACTGGGTTTATTCGGCCTTCACGGCGGGCGCGATGCCCAGCTTATCCTGAATAAAGCTCAGCGCGACCGACAGCCCGTCCATCGCGATCCCATGCCCGGTGCCCTTCATGACGAAGCCGTAGGTTTCAAACCCTGCCGCCTGCAAAATCTCGCCGCTTTCCGAGAAGTGGCCGGGCGGTACCATGTCATCCTGATCCCCATGAACCAGCAGCACAGGCGGCTTTGACTTCACGTGATCGGGAAACTGGTCGGGCTCCAGCATCCGACCTGAAAACGCGATCAGACCGGCAACCGGCTCGTCCCGGCGCGGCAGCACACGCAGTGCCATCATCGTGCCTTGTGAGAACCCGAAAACAATGAGTTGCGAGGGGCTTATCCCTTCATCCTCAAGCACTTGATCAAGAAAAGCGTCGATATCTTGCGCTGCTTGATTGGCGCCCTTCATGCTGTCTTCTTCCGACGATCCGTCCAGCCAAGGAATCGGAAACCATTGAAAGCCCATCGGGTTTCCCGCGCATTTCTCGGGTGCGTCCGGAGCGATGAACGTGGTGTCGGGCAGATGCTCAGACAGCGGGTCGGCCAAGCCCAGAAGGTCCGCCCCATCCGCGCCGTATCCATGCAGGAACACGACCACCGATTTGGTCGTTGCCGATGCGGCCTCGCGCCGTTTCACATCCAGTATTCGGTTCATCAGCGGATCCCTTCGCGTTGCTTTTCCACCCGGTAATAGGCCCATAGAAGCCGGGCCGCAACGCCCCTCCACGGCGACCACGGCGCAGCAAGGGCGCGCATCGCCGGATCATTGGGGCGGTCGGGCAGGTCAAACAGCAGGCGCGTGGCCTCTTGCAGGGCAAGATCGCCTGCTGGGAAGATGTCGGCGCGGGCCAAGGCGAACAGGGCATAGATCTCGGCGGTCCAAGATCCGATGCCCGGTACAGCGGTCAGGGTGGCGATCACCTGATCGGACGGCGCGCACCGCAGCGCGGGGTAATCCAGCCCTGCCCCAGCCAATGCCTGCGCATAGCGGACCTTGGGTCGCGACAGGCCCAACGCGGCCAGATCCTCAGGCTGGGCGTCTGCAACGGCGGCGGGCGTGGTCATCCCCGCACCCTCGACCCGCGCCCAGATCGCTGCCGCCGACGCGGTCGAGACCTGTTGACCCACGATTGCAAAAAGAAGCGCGGCGAACCCGTCGTCACGAAGGCGAAGCGGGATATCGTCGATCTGATTCATGACCGTCGCGAACCGAGGTTCGGTTGCGCATAGCCAATCCGCGCCTTCCGCAAGGCAGGCAGACCCGTGAATCAGGCGCTCTGTCTGGACAACCATGTCAGGGCCTCTTGCACGGTTTGGGCATGGTCGCAATCCATCATTACAGGGCGATCCAGCAACGCCACAGGTCGCCCCAAGGCACGCGCTGCGTCAAGGATCGCCCGCGCTGGACCACCTGAATTTTTGCTCACAACCCATTCAATAGAATATGTTTTTAAGAGCCGCAATTCATAAGCGAGCACGAAGGGCGGCTGCCCGATAATCCAGCCACCGTCAAAGGGAAAGGGCTCATCGGTGCGATCTGCGCGACGACAAAACAGCGTGCGCCCCGACGCTAGGTCGGCCCATTTGTCCAGGGCTGCGGCCTCGGTCGACAAAAATACCCGCGCTTTCTTGGGGATCAGCTTGGCGATGTCCGCTTCGGACGCGGCGCTGTGCCACAAATCGCCATCCTGCGCCTGCCACATAGGGCGCAAAACGCGCAGGTATGGCAGCTTCAGGCGGCGCGCAATCGCAAAGCTTCGGGCGGAAATCTTAGCGGAAAACGGCGGTGTTGCGTCGATCACCGCATCAAACCCGCCATCACGTAAAAACCGTTCGTGCGAGACCTCGCCCCCGAACCCCCCGCGCCGGGTCGGAATGGGAAACGTACGGGACGCATTATCGACCCCGACAAGTGACGCCACCGCCTGCGCGCCGTCCGAGGCAAGCCGGTCGGCGATGGCCCGGGCTTCGGGCGTGCCAGCCAGAAGCAAGGTCTTCACGTCAACCGCGCGATGACCGCGCCCTTTTGGTTCATCATTCGACAGGCCGGCAAACCGCCACACCGCGCCAATGTGCTTTGCCGAGGCATATCAATCTGTTGGGGTCCGTTATTCATTCTCGTACAACCGAACCTCGATACTGTCGGGACTGCCCTATCACAATACCAATACCTCTGCGAATATGCGCGAACCAGATCAAAAGCCGACGATAAGCTGACCGTCCATCAACAAATTCCCCAGAATAGCCCCCGGTATCAAGTATAGTGTCATTCCATAGGCCAGAAAGCGCCTGCAGCGCAGCAGACCCGGTCACCATTTTCGCGATTAGGCGCTTTTCGCCGTCAGGCGCCCGGTGCATAAGAAGACATGATCGACTCGCCCCCCTTTACCCCGCCCCCTTTGCCGGGCCGTGACTGGCCGCAGATGCAGCCCGGTTGGGTCTGGCTGTGTGGTGCCGGGCCCGGCGATCCAGGGCTGTTGACCTTGCACGCCATCAACGCGCTGGCGCAGGCAGATGTCATTGTGCATGACGCGCTGGTTGCGCCGGAAATCCTAGGTTGGGCCAATCCGAACGCCGAGGTCATCCGTGCGGGGAAACGCGGCGGGCAGCCATCAGCCAAACAACGCGACATCTCGCTTCAATTGATTGATCTTGCGCGCGCGGGTCGCAAGGTGCTGCGCCTGAAAGGCGGCGATCCTTTCGTCTTTGGCCGTGGTGGCGAGGAAGGGCAAAGCCTTGTGCAACACGGCGTGCCGATCCGCATCATCCCCGGCATCTCGGCCGGGATTGGTGGACTGGCCTATGCGGGCATTCCCGTCACCCACCGCGACGTCAATCAGGCGGTCACTTTCGTGACCGGCCACGACCATTCCGGTAACACGCCGGGCGGGCTGGATTGGGGCGCAATCGCGCGTGGGTCACAGGTGATCGTGATCTATATGGGCATGAAGCATCTGGACCGGATTCGCTCCGCGCTGATGAAGGCCGGACGCACGCCCGATGAGCCTGTCGCAATCGCCGCCAACGCCACGACAGACGATCAGCACGTGCTGGAAACCACCCTTGCCACCTGTGTCGAGGATGCAGCACGCGACGGGATCGGTGCGCCCGCAATCATCTGCGTGGGCCGGGCCGTTCTGATGCGTCAGGCGCTGGACTGGCAGGCGATGGCCGCAGGACAAGCCCCGCGCAACGCTGATCCGCTGAACCTTGGCCGCCCGGCCGAGGATCTTTGACACCCACACCCCGCGAGGTGAACGCAACCTGATGGCCAATCCAATGCCACGTTGCGGCTGGACTTTTCCATCTGGTCAAATCCTCACGTCACATATACGGATATCCGCATGAGTGACGCGATCCCATCCCCCGCCCCAGCCGACCACGCCCGCGCCAAGCGCAACGTGACCATACTTGTGCTGGCACAGGCGCTTCTGGGCGCGCAAATGCCAATGATTTTCACCATGGCCGGGTTGGCGGGGCAATCGCTGGCGTCCAACCCGTGCTGGGCGACACTTCCAATTTCGCTGATGGTCGGCGGGTCGATGGTGTTTGCCAACCCCGTGGCTTGGGTCATGCAGACCTACGGTCGCCGCGTGGGCTTCTGGTTGGGCACCGCAGGCGGCTCGACGGGGGCTGCGATCAGTGCCTACGCTCTGACTCAGGCGGATTTCGGCATCTTCCTGATCGGTTCGTTCCTGATGGGCCTGTATCAATCCGCGCAGGGATTTTATCGCTTTGCGGCTGCCGATACGGCCTCGGCCGAGTTTCGGCCCAAGGCGATCTCCTATGTGATGGCAGGCGGGCTTGCGTCAGCGGTTATTGGCCCGCAACTGTTCAACGCGACAAATGATGCGATGGTTGTGCCGTTTCTGGGTGCCTACCTGACAATCATTGTCATCAACTTCTTGGGATCATTCCTGTTTCTGGCATTGGACATCCCCAAACCGCCCAAACCACATGCAGACGATCCCAGAGGCCGCACCCGGCGCGAGCTTTTGCGCGACCCGGTGATTGCTGTCGCAATCATCTGCGGGATGGTATCTTACGCGCTTATGAATCTTGTCATGACCTCGACCCCCCTGGCGGTGGTCGGTTGCGGGTTTGAAACCGATATGGCTGGCAATGTCGTCACCGCGCACGTTTTGGCCATGTTCGTACCCAGCTTTTTCACCGGCCATCTGATCGCCCGTTTCGGCACCCGCAAGGTAATCGCCACCGGGCTGGCAATCCTGGGGCTGGCGGGCGTC
The DNA here is from genome assembly GCF_022678485.1 of Aliiroseovarius sediminis. GTDB lineage: Bacteria > Pseudomonadota > Alphaproteobacteria > Rhodobacterales > Rhodobacteraceae > Aliiroseovarius > Aliiroseovarius sediminis. The sequence goes on along the minus strand of NZ_JALBYP010000021.1, from coordinate 289,666 downwards.
GTCGCCCTGCAAGGCGTCGAGTTAGAAAACTTCTTCATCGCCCTGATCCTTCTTGGCATCGGCTGGAATTTCGGCTTCATCGGCGCGACCTCGATGCTGGCAGGCGCACACGCGCCCGAGGAACGCGGCCGCGTACAAGGCATGAACGACATGATCGTTTTCGGCTGTGTGACCATCGCATCTCTGGCCTCGGGCGGTCTGATGAACTGCTCGGGCGGATCGACGGTCGAGGGCTGGAACGCCGTCAACATCGCCATGGTACCGTTTCTGGCCTTGGCCGGTGCGTCGCTGATCTGGCTCATGTTACGCCCGCAGGATGATGTGGCGTGAGAGACCGTTGACAAAAGTGTTATCACGCGAATAAGCATGAACTGAATACACGACGCCCAACTTGGACCATGAGTTGAGAGAAAAACTGCGGTAAAGTCGAGTCAGTTTCGTCAGGTAAGCCATTGATATAAGAATAGTATCTGATGTTGAGAATAACCAGCAAGCGGCTTTACTTTTGGATCGCCATCGTTTTCGCCACGAACATGATATTGCTTGCGACAACCCGCGCAACGCTCGATCTATCGGTTCTGATCACCTACCTTCTTTGGTGTTTCTTCTTCGGATTGCTGTTCTGCGGAAGTGTCTGGATGGCAAGACACTGGGGCGACAATCGTTTGTGCCTAACTGTCATTGCGTTCTTGGAAGGACTGTTCTTCCTGAAACTTGTCTGGCTGAACGTGCGCCTTCTAAACCATCTGACAATGATGATCCCGTTTCCTTTTCAGGACGAGGTTTTATCCTCATGGGACCGCTATTTCGGCCTGAACTGGCTTGCCTATTTTGAATTCGTACACGAGCGCCCTATGTTGATCCAAATTCTGGATGGCGGTTACACCTCGCTGACTTCCCTCAGCATCGCCGCGCTTCTGGGTCTTATATTGATGGCCCGATTTGACCGTGCGCGATACTTCACCGAGACATTCTTTGTAACAGCGATCATCTGCATCGTGTTCGGCGCAACCATGCCGGCCCTTGCCGCAGTTGCCCATTACATTCCCAATCCCGCCGCATATCTCAATTTTGACGAGACGCCGGGCGTTTATCATCTTGAGCATTTCCAGACATTGCGCGCCGAGGCCGGACCGATCGCTTTGCATCTGAACCGCCTTCCCGGCCTCGTGACATTTCCCTCATTTCACACGGCCGCAGGTATCCTGCTTTGCGCCGCCTATTTCCGCACATTCCTGTTTCTGCCAGTGCTTGGATACACGGTAGTTATGATCGCATCGACGCCGGTCTTTGGCGGCCACTATTTCGTGGATATCTTCGCAGGTGCTGCGGTTGCTTTGGTTGTCGCCTTCGTATTTGCACGAGCGCCAAGTACACTGGCCAGCCCACAACAGACAGCCGTGGGTTAAGCGATATCTTGAGGCTAGCGGACAGGTAAGCGCTAAAACGGCGTTATCACCCCACCCGACCCTTCCGCCCGCCGCGCCGCTTGGGCGTCTTTGCCTCTTCCAACGCCAACCCCAGCACTTGCGTCATCGGGTGATCCGGTTCATCGGTGCCGTAGTGGTCCAACAGCGCCCTTATCCGGTCGCTCTGGGTCATTTCGTGGTCATCGAACAGCGCCCAGTCCAGGAAGATGGACCGGCATTCCTCGATCCTGATGCCGTCGATCCGGTAGCTTTCGCGGATCAAACCGCGCGGGTCGATGGTGGTGATGAGGTCCGTCATGATGGCTCCTTGTTTATTTGGACCGCGGTCGTCATGCCGGGGGCGAGGCCAACACTTTGTCGATGGCACGGGCTGCGGCGCGAGCTTTGCTTTCCAGTTCTTCGACCAACGCTTCTCCGGTTTTCGCGCCCGTTTCACGCAAAAGCAAATCCTGCCCGCCGGTTCCCAACGCGTCAAGGTCCAACGGGCCTTCCGATAACAGTTTTGACACAGCTTGAAGGCGCCACATCAGGTCGTGACTATCGGCCATTGCGCGGCCCTGCGCGGCGGTAAACCAGCCCGATGCAACCCCATGGGCAATCTGCGACGCCGGATCGCGTGCGGCGTCAGACGACAAAAGCGCCACCGCTTGCACAACCAACTCGACGTCTTGCAAATGACCTGCACCCAGTTTGGCGTCCAGCGTTCCGCCGCCGGTCTTGGTCTCGGCGATGCGACTGCGCATGTCGATCACATCGGCCAAGATCTTCGCCGGGTCGCGGTCGAACTTCATGACCTCAGCGCGGGCGGCATCAAAGGCGGTGGCAACGCTGGCAGAACCAGTGATGACGCGGGCGCGGGTCAGGGCCAGATGCTCCCATGTCCAGGCTTCGTCTTTTTGATAGGCGCGGAAACTGTCAATTGAGGTTGCAACCGGCCCTTGCCGGCCCGAAGGTCGCAAGCGCATGTCGACCTCATAGAGCCGCCCTTCGGCCATCGGGGCGGACAGCGCGGTCAGGAACGCTTGGGTCAGGCGCGCATAATAGGCGCGGGGCGCAAGGGGGCGGCGGCCTTCCGACGCCTCTTCCCCCCGAGGGTCGTAGATCACGATCAGGTCCAGATCAGACGCTGCGGTCAGGGTACGCGCACCCATGGATCCCATGCCGATGATCGCCGCCCCTGCCCCCGGCGGGACGCCATGTTTGGCGGCGAAGTTGTCCACCACCACGGGCCAAAGCGCGCGGATCACCGCATCGGCCAGATCGCTGTATTGCATCCCGGCTTCCCCAGCCGGGATCAGCCCGCGCAGCAGGTGGACACCGATGCGAAAATGCCATTCCTTCATCCACCGCCGGGCTCCGTCCAGCCGCGCCTCGTAATCAGGTAGCTTAGTCAAACGGGTGGACAATTCGACCTCAAGCGCGGTGACACCGGGCCAATCCTCAAAGAACCCGCCACCGATCACCGCGTCCAGCACCTGTGCGTTATGTCCCAGATAAGCAGCAAGCGCTGGGGCCGTGGCGGCGATATCGACGATCAGATCCACCAGCGTGGGGTTGGCTTCGAACAACGAAAACAACTGCACCCCCGCTGGCAGGCGCTTCAGGAACCCGTCAAACTGGATCAGCGCATCGTAAGGCTTCGGCGCATCGGCCAGACGGGTCAGAAGCTCGGGTTTCAACCGTTTGAATATACGCACAGCGCGGGTTGACCGCAGGCAGGGATAGGTCGTCCAGCGGCTGACGATTTCGGCCTCGTTTTCGGTTAGCGCGCGGCTGTCGGGGGCGTCGTCGTCAGGGGCAAAGAATCCTTCGGTCACGCTGTGAACCTGGCTTAATGCGGCGTGCAAGCGGGATTTAAGCGCGGCGGTGTCGCCTTCCCCCATCATGCGCGCCAGCCGGTCAAAGCCTGCGTCGGTCGAGGGCAAATCATGAGTTTGTGCGTCGCGTAACATCTGGACGCGATGTTCGACCTCGCGATGGTCACGATAATGACGGGTCAAAATCTGCGCCACGTCCTGCGGCACCCAATCTTTTTCAGCAAGCGCCGCCAGCCCATCCACCGTGCCGCGCACCCGCAGGGTTTCGTCCCGCCCGCCCGCGATGATCTGGCGGGTCTGAGTGAAGAACTCGATCTCGCGAATGCCGCCGCGACCCAGTTTCATATCGTGTCCGGGTAACGTGATATCGCCGTGAAGTCCCTTATGTTCGCGGATGCGCAGGCGCATGTCGTGGGCGTCCTGAATGGCGGCAAAGTCCAGATGCTTGCGCCAGATAAAGGGGCGCAGTCGGGTCAGATATGCCTGCCCCGCCGCGATATCCCCCGCGCAGGGCCGGGCCTTGATGTGGGCGGCGCGTTCCCAAGTGCGGCCAAGGCTTTCATAGTAACGCTCGGCGGCCTCCATCGACACACAGACGGGCGTGACCGCCGGATCGGGGCGCAGACGCAGGTCGGTCCGAAAGACATAGCCATCGGCTGTCAACTCGGACAGCATTGCGCTCATCTTTCGGGTGGCGCGGACGTGGCTGGCGCGGGCGTCGTGGAAATCTGACCCTTCGAACTTGCTGTCGTCAAACAACATGATCAGGTCGATATCCGAGCTGTAATTCAGCTCATGCGCGCCCATCTTGCCCATCGCCAGCGCGACCAGACCGCCTGCGGAGGCGATGTCGTCTTGCGTCATGCCGGGCAGTTTGCCGCGCCGGATTTCCTGGGCCACCTGAAACTGCATCGCCGCACCCGTGGCGCGGTCGGCCAGATCTGTCAACGCGCCCGTGACCTGTTCCAGCGTATATACGCCCGCCAGATCGGCCAGCCCCGCCAACAAGGCGATCCGCTGCTTGGCGATGCGCAAGGTGACGCGCAGGACGCTGTCGCTGTCGGCCTCTGGCGTGACTTTGGCCAGCACCTTGGCAATCGCATCCTCGGGCGCAGCAGATAGGGCGTCGCGCAACCAGTCGGCCTGTGTTTCCATCAACCCTTTCAGATATGGCGCGCACCCGGCCGTGCCCACCAGCACCTCGCGCACCTCAGCCGGTTGATCGGCAAACAGCGTGTCGATCTCGGCGGCGGGGTCGGCCTCGAACGGGATGGGGGTGCGGGTAATGCGGGCGGCGAAGGGGCTGTGACTCATGGTTGCAAATTGCGCCGCACGACGGGGCGGGTCAACTGGCATCATTGATTTACGACACATCGGGCTGCGCTTGCACGGGTGGCGTAATGAGCTAACGTCGCGAGGGTTAAACAGACGAAAGGAACGCGCCCATGTCAAAAAGCCTGAAACGCGTGCAGGCCGACCTGATCGACCTTGGCATTGACACCTCGGTACACGAGATGGAACAAGGCACCCGCACCGCAGAAGATGCCGCCCGCGCGGTCGGTTGTCACGTCGACCAGATCGCGAAATCTATCATTTTTCGCGGCGAAGACAGCGGCCATGTGATCCTGTTTCTGACCGCCGGCGGCAATCAGGTGGATGCGGCCAAAGGCTCGGCCTTGGTGGGCGAGGTGTTGGGCAAGGCTGACGCGCAATTGATCCGCGCCGAAACCGGATTTGCCATCGGTGGCGTGTCCCCCGTTGGGCTGATCCGTCCGGTACGCGCCTTTTTTGATCCACGCCTGATGGAGTTTAGCGAGGTCTGGGCGGCGGCAGGCACGCCGCGACACGTTTTTGCCGCCCCGCCTGTCGTATTGGTCAACGCCTGTGGTGCCCAGCGAGGTGATTTCGTAGCTGCATAAAGCTTGCAGATGCAAGCAATATCGCGTAGCTTGCATCTGCAACTTACAGCCAATCGTCCAATCCTCGGACCGCCGAATCAACAGGAGCCACCATGACCCGCTATCATCCCGCCCTTGCCGCCTTGCACTGGGTTCTTGCCGGACTGATCATCGGCGCGCTTGTTATGGGCAGTCAGGTGTTGGCCGCACTGCCCAATGACAGCCCCGACAAGATGTTCAGCCTGCGCGCCCATATGACGGTGGGCTTGGTAATCGGCGCGCTGATGATCTTGCGTTTGGGTACTCGGCTGACAACACAGCACCCGCCCAAAGCCGATGCGGGCAACCGACTTTTGAACAGCGGCGCACGGGCCGCGCATTGGGGGCTTTATGTGTTGGTTTTTCTGATGGTGGCCAGCGGCATCGGAATTTCGATAACCGCGGGGCTGCCCGATATTGTCTTTGGCGGGTCGGCCGACCCCCTGCCCCAAACCTTCGATGATCTGGCACCGCGGGTGGCCCATGGCGTCATCTCAAAGTTGCTTCTACTTACGATTCTGGCCCATATTGCGGGCTGGCTGTATCATCAGTTTGTGCTGAAAGACGGCCTGATCCGCCGCATGTGGTTTGGGAAACGCCACTGATCGCAGCTTCTGTCGCGCCTGAAAGCCGTCCACAAGGACGGCTTTTTTTGTTTCTAAGCAAAGAGATGTCAAAAAAATGTAAAAAACATTCACATTAAACCTTGATGTGAACCGCCAAATACCCACATCTTACCCATGTGAATGGCATTCACATTAAAGCAACCAACGGAGATCAACCATGAACACCGCCGCACAAACCGAGTTTCCCGCCGCACCCCGCGGCTGGTTTTCGCGAAGCGAGGCATGGCTGGACGAACGCGGCAAAGGCGCGTGGATCGCGGTCATGGTCATCAGCTTCATCTTCTTCTGGCCCCTTGGGCTGGCGATCCTTGCCTATCTGATCTGGAGCAAACGCATGTTTTCGAAATCCTGCAGCCACCGCCGATCAAACGACAACACCGCATGGAAAGACGCGCGCTATGCCCGTCGTCATGGGTTCTCGACATCGGGCAACACTGCGTTTGACGCCTATAAGGCTGAAACGCTACGCCGCCTGATGGACGAACAGGAAGCGTTCGAAGCGTTCCTTGAGCGTCTGCGCGCCGCCAAGGATAAGTCAGAATTCGACCAATTCATGGACGAACGCGCAACCGCCGCCCAATCGGCACGCGAACAGGCCTATGACACGGATAACGTCGATCCGGGCGCAGACGATGTTGAGGTTCTGGATGAACCAGCCAAGGGCACAGACAAGACCTCGTAAATGCATCGCTGTTACCTATATAAGCGACAGCCCACCCGGCCCCTATCTTGGGCCGGGTTTCTTGCCAGACGAACAGAACACAGGACCGACCATGTCTGATTTCCCACACGCGTTTCACAGCGATACAAGCGGGCGCGCGCGCTATTGGGGGCTGCCCGACCCAGAAACGCAGGCTGAGTTTTATCGGGATGTCACGATCAAACGGCTGCTGGCTTGGCTGATTGACGTGGTTCTGATCGTCGCAATCTGCATTCTGGTCAGCCTGCTGACCCTTGGCGTGGGTTTCTTTTTGTGGGGTATCATCTATCTGGCGGTTAGCTTCATTTATCGGGTCACCACGCTCAGCAGCAAATCCGCAACCCTAGGCATGCGCCTTACAGCGATCGAACTGCGCACCCATCGCGGGCAACGTTTTGACCGGGGCACGGCGGCGCTTCACACGCTGGGGTATTTCGTGGCGATGTCGACCTTCGTTCTTCAAGCGATCTCGATCGTGATGATGTTCACGACACCCCGCGGTCAGGGGTTGGGCGATATGGTGCTGGGAACCGCTGCTGTGAACCGAGCAGCGGGCCAGTGATCGGACGGTTGGCGGCGGGTTGGATTCACCTTCTCGTCTCGCGCCCCTTGCCCGACCTGCTTCGTCGCGCTAACGTTCGTTCATCCGCACCAATCTGATACCCCAATGCGTCACACCCTTCCGCTTGCTCCTCAATTCTATGTCACCGCGCCGCAGGAATGCCCGTATCTTGACGGGCGCATGGAGCGCAAGCTGTTCACGGCGTTGCAAGGCGAACATGCCTCTACCCTGAATGACTCTCTGTCCAAACAGGGATTTCGACGGTCGCAGAATGTACTGTATCGCCCGTCCTGTGCGGACTGCTCGGCTTGTCTTTCCGCCCGCATTCGCGTCGCGGATTTTGCACCGACCAAGGGCCAGCGCCGCACCATGCGCCGCAACGATGATCTGGAACGACGCGCCCGATCGCCTTGGGCCAGCGAAGAACAATATGAACTGTTCCGTCGCTATCTTGATACCCGCCACGCCGATGGCGGTATGGCTGACATGGACGTGTTCGAATTTGCCGCCATGATTGAAGAAACGCCGATCAAAAGCCGCGTCATCGAATATTCCGAACGCGGCGCAAGCCAGCAGCCGGGGGACGAGCCCGCCGGCCCCTTGCGCGCCGTCTGCCTGACCGATGTTTTGGATGACGGGCTGTCGATGGTCTATTCCTTCTATGACCCGGACCGGGTCAAAACCTCGCTTGGCACGCATATGATCCTTGATCATATTCAGATCGCGCGCGAGGCCGGTCTGCCCTATGTCTATTTGGGATATTGGGTGCCGGGCAGCCCAAAAATGGATTATAAATCCCGCTTTTCCGGGCTTGAGATCTATCGCAACGGCGAATGGACCCTGCTTCGCGCCGGGGAAGACTACGACGCCGAGCTGCACCCCCTGTCCACCGCCCCCATTGCCCAGCAGGTTGCCAACATCACTCTTCCCGACGCGGCCGGGTCATCGGGCAACCAAAGCTAACACCACCCCTAGCCGAATGAAACCACTAGGAATCGGTCCTGTATTTGCAAAAATTGCGCTGCCATGCACCAAAAAGACTGAAAGTTACAATTTTTTTGACCCTGCGACACTTTATTCACCCTTTTCGCGGTTGACGCCCCCTTTTGTCGCTCATAATGTCGCGCCCATGTCAGCAAAACGCCCGTTCGGGCAAGGCAAAGGAAAAGTTGCAGTGGGCAGCATCCTCGTACTTGTAGAGAAATGGCGCATGGGCCGGTAACGGAACCATATTGGATCCCCATGCGCCCCCGAAAATCGGGGGCTTTTTTGTGAATAACGCACGTGGAACGGAGAGAGTGATGACACGTCAGATGACCGGAGCGAAAATGGTGGTACAAGCCCTGAAGGATCAGGGTGTCGACACGGTATTCGGCTATCCGGGGGGCGCAGTCCTGCCGATCTATGATGAGATTTTTCAGCAAAACGACATTCGCCACATCCTTGTCCGTCACGAACAGGGCGCGGTCCATGCCGCCGAAGGCTATGCGCGTTCCACCGGCAAGCCGGGCGTCGTTCTGGTGACATCTGGCCCAGGTGCCACCAACGCAGTCACCGGGTTGACAGATGCCCTGCTGGATTCCATTCCGATCATTGTCCTTACCGGACAGGTTCCGACCTTCATGATCGGCACGGATGGCTTTCAGGAAGCCGACACCGTGGGCATCACCCGCCCCTGCACCAAGCACAACTGGCTGGTGAAAGAGACCGACAAACTGTCCGATGTCATCCATCAGGCTTTCCACGTCGCCACACAGGGCCGTCCCGGTCCGACACTGGTCGACATTCCGAAAGACGTGCAGTTTGCAACCGGCAAATACACCCCGCCCGCGAAGGCCGAAACCCATCACTACACCCCACAGGTGCGCGGCGATATCGACGCGATCACCGAATTGGCTGCCGCGATGGAGACCGCGAAACGGCCGATCTTCTATACCGGCGGCGGTGTGATCAACTCGGGCCCAGAGGCCTGCCAATTGCTGCGCGAACTGGTGGATGCGACGGGCTTTCCCATCACCTCGACCCTGATGGGGCTGGGCGCTTATCCGGCGTCGGGCAAACATTGGTTGGGTATGTTGGGGATGCACGGGCTTTATGAAGCCAACATGGCGATGCATGACTGCGATCTGATGATCTGCGTCGGCGCGCGGTTTGATGACCGGATCACCGGGCGGCTTGACGCGTTCAGCCCCGGTTCGAAAAAGGCGCATATCGACATTGATCCCAGCTCCGTCAACAAGGTGATCCATGTGGATATCCCGATCATCGGTGATGTTGGCTATGTGCTTGAGGACCTTCTGAAAATCTGGAAAGCGCGCGGGCGCAAGACGCATGCCGACGGGCTGGCTGACTGGACAAATAAGATCAATGAATGGCAGGCACGCGACTGTCTGGCCTATCAGGGCAGCGACAAGGTAATTCAACCACAATACGCGATGGAACGGCTTGAGGCCCTGACAAAAGACAAAGACCGTTACGTTGCCACCGAAGTGGGCCAACACCAGATGTGGGCCGCGCAATTCATGGGCTTTGAAGGTCCGAACCGCTGGCTGACTTCGGGCGGGTTGGGCACGATGGGCTATGGCCTGCCCGCGTCACTGGGCGCACAGATCGCGCACCCTGACGCGTTGGTCATCAACGTGGCAGGTGACGCAAGCTGGCTGATGAACATGCAGGAAATGGGCACCGCCGTTCAGTTCCGCGCGCCCATTAAGCAGTTCATCCTGAACAACGAACGCTTGGGGATGGTACGCCAGTGGCAAGAACTTCTGCACGGTGAACGATACAGCCAAAGCTGGTCGGAAAGCCTGCCTGATTTCGTGAAGCTCGCCGAGGCGTTCGGCTGCAAAGGCCGACAAGTGTCTGACCCCGCCGAACTGGACGATGCTATTCAGGAAATGCTGGATTACGACGGCCCGTTCATTCTGGATGTGCTTGTCGAAAAGCACGCAAACTGCTTCCCGATGATCCCGTCGGGCGAGCCGCATAACAAGATGCTTCTGGGCGAAGCCGAGACGCAGGGCGTCATCGGTTCCTCAGGCGCGACGCTGGTTTAAGGAGGGTCTGTAAATGTCTGCACTCAAGATCAAAAAAGGCTCGTCACGCAAATCGGCCTATGACCTGCGCGATCCCAATTCGGACGTGATCGAACGTCACACGCTGGCGATCGTGGTCGACAACGAAGCCGGCGTTCTGGCCCGCGTCATCGGGCTGTTTTCGGGCCGGGGCTATAATATCGAAAGCTTGACCGTGGCCGAAATCGACCACTTGGGCCACCTGTCGCGGATCACAATCGTCACCACTGGCACGCCGGCGGTAATTGAGCAGATCAAGGCCCAGCTGGGTCGGATCGTACCGGTACATGACGTTCATGACCTGACCGTCGAAGGCCCGTCGGTCGAACGTGAACTGGCCTTGTTCAAGGTCGAAGGGTCCGGCGACAAACGGGTCGAGGCGCTGCGCCTTGCCGACATTTTCCGCGCCAATGTGGTCGACTCGACCCTGGACAGTTTCGTGTTCGAGATGACAGGCACGACCGACAAGATCTCGGCGTTCTCAGAATTGATGCGCCCCTTGGGTCTGGTAGAGGTTGCGCGCACCGGGGTTGCCGCACTGTCGCGCGGGGCGACCGCTTGAACTGACAATTGGTTGAAACGAACGCGCCCGCCACGGTCGTGTGACGGGCGTTTGTGCGCAATCGTTGGAACCCTTCTGTCCTGCGTCGCAGGTCAGGCCACAACTCGCAACATCGGGCCAGCGGCAGGAGGGTCATAGTTCGCCAAGACCTTGGCCGGGTCTGTGCCCCCCATCACTACCGCAACCCCTTCGATCCGTCGGACGGTCCGAAAGCCGTTCTGCTCTTCGTAGCCAAACCGAATTTGGGCACCCCGGCCCAGCTTATGCACGCCTTCCGGGACGGCAACTTCTGGCCCGATATAAGCCAACGGCCCCTGATCCTCGCACCAGACCAAGCCAACGCTCTTATCGGCGTTATACCAAAGGATTATTCCCAACATCTGCTTCTCCACTTCTAGTGGTTAAAATACCGTTGGTATGTGGCAGAAACAGGGCGATTTTCTGCGACTGCGAAAAAAACGGCCGATCAAAACGATTTTCAGGACCAATTCAAGACGACTTTGCGTCGTTTTAAGGTCAGCGGTGCCCCCACGTCACCCGTGGCGCAAACACGCATGGAATCAGCCACCCACCCGGACCCATCGAACGATCTTTCGCGCAAAAGAAAGGGGCGCCCGCAGGCACCCCAGTTTCGCTGATAAAGCTCTTGATTGTTACCGCCCGGTTTGTTTGCCTGCGGCCTTATCCGCGTCAGGGGACGAGCGCACCCGCCCCGTGTCAATTCGGGCTGGCGGCGGACCGCCCTGCCCTGTCTTGTCTGGACGTTCATCCACCGATGAGCGTCCGTTTTGATTCTAGCTACAGCCCGACGTCCCACCGCAAGTGTTGCACTTCATGCAGGTGCCGTTACGCACCAGCGTGTAGTTGCCACATTCGCCACAAGGGTCGCCTTCGTAGCCTTGCATCTTGGCCTTGGCGCGCGCGTCGATCTTGTTGACCGTGCCCGCTGACACCGCCGTTTCGCTGACCAGTGTTTCTGTCACGGTGGTTCGCACGCCCGTCGTTTCCGGCACAAGCGCATTCAACGTGCCGACCGGATCGCTGCCGCTCAGAACAGTTCCGCCCGCCTCGGCCCCACCCTGCAATACCATCAACTGTTGCGGCATCCGTTTGCGCAGATATCCAGTCGAGCTGATTTGCTTCAAGACTGCCAAAGACTTGGTCGCGGCTGTTTCGGTCATTTCCTGAACATTTGCCACGCCTTCTTCTTGGCCCCGGCCCAGATCGTCAAAGGCAGCACCTTCTGGCTTCACATGGGCAAGATCCGTGCGGTCCAGATAGGACACGGCCAATTCGCGGAAGATGTAGTCAAGAATAGACGTCGCGTTCTTGATCGAATCGTTGCCCTGCACCATCCCTGCCGGTTCGAACTTGGTGAAGGTGAAAGCGTCCACGAATTCTTCAAGCGGCACACCATATTGCAGGCCAACGGACACGGCGATGGCAAAATTGTTCATCATCGCCCGGAAGCCCGCACCTTCCTTGTGCATATCGATGAAAATCTCACCCAGCTTGCCGTCGGCATATTCGCCGGTACGCACATAAACCTTGTGCCCCCCCACGATGGCCTTCTGGGTATAGCCTTTGCGGCGTTCCGGCATCTTGTCGCGCCCACGCGCCACCTCTTTGATTACCACTTTTTCGATGATCTTTTCGGCCAGCGTCACGGCCTTGTCATGCGGATTGCCCGAGGCCAAGATTTCTTCTGCCTCCTCGTCATCTTCCACCAGCGCAGCCGCCAACGGTTGGCTGAGTTTCGAGCCGTCGCGATACAGCGCGTTGGCCTTGATCCCCAAGCTCCAGGACAGCTCATAAGCTCTCTGACAGTCCTCAATCGTGGCGTCGTTTGCCATGTTGATCGTTTTCGAAATCGCACCGGAAATGAAGCTCTGCGCGGCCGCCATCATATAGATATGGCTGTCAACGTTCAGGAAGCGCTTACCGATTTTGCCGCACGGGTTGGCGCAGTCAAAGACGCTGTAATGCTCTTCTTTCAGATGTGGCGCGCCTTCCAGGGTCATCGTGCCGCAGACGTGATCGTTGGCCGCGTCAATGTCCTTGCGGGTGAAGCCAAGGTGGCTGAGCAGGCTGAAATCGGGGTTGTTCAGTTTGTCTGCCGGAATGCCAAGAACGTTGGTGCAAAACTCATCGCCCAGTGTCCACTGGTTGAATACGAAACGAATATCAAACGCCGAGGGCAGAGCCGCTTCAATCTTGTCAATCTCGTTCTGGCCGAAGCCATGGCCGATCAGCGTGGTGTGGTTGATCCCCGGCGCGTTGCCAATGGTTCCATGACCCACAGCATAGCTGATGATCTCTTCAATTTGCGACGAGCTGTAGCCGAGCTTCTCAAGCGCGGCGGGAACCGAGCGGTTGATGATCTTGAAATATCCGCCGCCCGCAAGTTTCTTGAATTTCACCAGCGCGAAGTCAGGCTCAATCCCGGTGGTGTCGCAGTCCATCACCAGACCGATCGTGCCGGTGGGTGCAATCACAGATACTTGCGCGTTGCGATAGCCGTGCTTTTCCCCCAGTGCCAGCGCTTCGTCCCAAGCCCCCATGGCCAGATCGACCAGCTTCCCGTCAGGGCAGTTTTTCAGGTCCAACGGCAACGGTTTGATCGCCAGATCCTCGTAGCCTTCCGTTGCACCATACGCCGCCGTTCGGTGATTGCGGATGACGCGCAGCATGTGGTCTTTGTTGCGCTTATACCCTTCAAACGCGCCCAACTCGCCTGCCATTTCCGCCGAGGTCGCATAAGACACACCCGACAGGATCGCGGTCAACGCACCACACAGCGCGCGGCCTTTGTCGCTGTCATATCCCAGACCCATATTCATCAGAAGCCCGCCGATATTGGCATAGCCCAGCCCCAGCGTGCGGAAAACGTAGCTGCGCTCGGCGATCTCTTTCGATGGGAACTGCGCCATCATCACCGAGATTTCCAAGGTGATCGTCCACAACCGCGTGGCGTGCATGTAGTCCTCGGCCTGGAACACGCCATCTTCAAGGAAGGTCAGCAGGTTCATCGAGGCGAGGTTACAAGCAGTGTCGTCCAGAAACATGTATTCTGAGCACGGATTCGAGCCGCGGATCGCGCCATCTTCCGGGCAGGTGTGCCATGCGTTGACGGTGTCGTGATATTGAATGCCGGGATCGGCGCAGGCCCATGCAGCGTGACCGATTTGGTCCCACAGATCCCGCGCCTTGATGGTCTTGGCGACCGAGCCATCGGTGCGGCGAATCAATTCCCAATCGGCGTCAGCTTCGACGGCTTTCAAATACGCATCGGTCACACGCACCGAGTTGTTCGAGTTCTGACCCGATACGGTGGCGTATGCTTCCGAATCCCAGTCGGTGTCATAGGTCGGAAACTCGATCGAGCCATAGCCCTGCTTGGCATAATCCAGAACGCGTTTCACGTACACTTCTGGAATCGCGACTTTTTTCGCAGCCCGAATGGCAGCTTTCAGAGTGTCATTTACCTTCGGATCATAGGCGTCTTCCTCGGCCCCGTCCCACGCGCGGATTGCGGCAAAGATGTGGTTCAAATGCTCTTCGTGCATCTTCGAACCTGCGACCAGCGACGCCACCTTCTGCTCTTCTTTCACCTTCCAGTTGATGTATTCTTCAATGTCCGGGTGGTCGCTGTCCACGATCACCATCTTGGCGGCGCGACGCGTGGTGCCCCCCGATTTGATCGCGCCCGCAGCGCGGTCGCCAATTTTCAGAAACCCCATCAGGCCCGAGGATTTGCCACCGCCAGACAGCGGTTCATTCGCCGCACGCAGGGACGAGAAGTTGGTGCCAGTGCCGGAGCCATATTTGAACAGGCGCGCCTCGCGCACCCACAGATCCATGATGCCACCGTCGCCCACCAGATCGTCACCAATGGACTGAATGAAACAGGCGTGCGGCTGCGGATGCTCATAGCTCGACTTGGATTTGGTCAGCTTGCGGGTCTTGTGATCTACATAATAATGGCCTTGTGCGGGGCCGTCGATGCCGTAGGCCCAATGCAGGCCGGTGTTGAACCACTGGGGCGAATTCGGTGCTGCGCGCTGGCTGGCAAGCATATGCCGCATCTCGTCGAAATAGGCTTTCGCATCCTCTTCGGTGGTGAAGTAGCCACCCTTCCAACCCCAATAGGTCCACGCACCGGCCAAACGGTCGAACACCTGCTTGGCCGAAATCTCGCCGCCAAACCGCTGTTCTTTGGGCAGGTCTGCCAGCGCTTTGTCGTCAGGGACCGAACGCCACAGGAATTCCGGCACGTCCTTTTCCTTCACGCGCTTCAGGGCGGCGGGCACACCAGCCTTACGGAAGTATTTCTGCGCGATGACGTCCGAGGCAACCTGGCTCCAATCGGCGGGCACTTCGCAATCGTCCAACTTGAACACGATCGTCCCGTCCGGGTTACGGATTTCCGACGAAGTGGTGATGAAATCCAGATCCGAATATGCGTCTTGGCCGGCCTTGGTGAATTTGCGTTCAATCTTCATGGTGCCCCATCGTTCCTTACGTGCAAAGCGGTGCTGCGTGCTTCCACGCCGTCACCTGAGAATAATCAAGCGCCGTTCATACAGGGTTTCGGGCACACGACTTTCCCGCCCCCAAACGTGATCTTAACCACGTCTGGACAAGACCGACCTCAACGGCCGAATTTTTCGCATTTGTTATCCCGCTGAAACCTGCCGCCACTATATGTTGTGGCTTGATGACCAGCGCCCACAACTTGGCGTAGCGACCCCTATCAGGTCAACCAAAACTTCTGCTCTATCCACAACTCTTTTAAGTTGACGTTAATACCGGATTGTTTAAGCGCTGCATTAACCATTTGATTCCGGAGAGTGGATGATATTGGGGACAACATGTGGACGGTTTTAGATTTTGTTAATCCGTCCGCAGGCTTACGCGCAGAAGGATAAGTTTTACCTCAATCCCTGCGACGCGCACTCAGATCTGCCGTGCGACAACAAGGCCGCCGCTTACCGTTGATATTGTGGTTTTCACGCGAAAACCCTGGTCGAGCGCAATCGCGTTGCAAACATGGCGGTGAGGTGGCGATTGTGACAATCTGGTGCCACATTTTCGATGCGATGGGCATCTGACCGTGGCGGCTAGGGGAATCACTTTTTAGGACGAAACACCTGTTCATTTGGCGCCTCTGCACCCCCCCCTTAACGACCGCCACAACAGTTTTGTGACCAATCGCCGGTCAATCTGCCCCGCTGCGCTGACGCCAGACGCCCCTGATCCACCACTAGATATAGTATGCACCGCTTAGAGCGGGCAAAGGCTGCGACTTGCAAGAATGATGGAAGAATGGTCGGGACGGCAAGATTCGAACTTGCGACCTACGGTACCCAAAACCGTCGCGCTACCAGGCTGCGCTACGCCCCGAACGTCCCTTCCTTAACGGTGCTTCTGCGTGTTGAAAAGAGCAAACTGCGCCGTGGCGGCATCTTCGCACTAGTCGGGCGCGACACAAGGCCAGGCGGCGCGGTCCTGATCCAGCGCCGGATGACGCAGAACGCTGCCTGCGTCGATACCAAATCGCTTTGCGATCCCGCCATTGACCTCAAGCACCGCAAGGATATCCGTGCCGCCGGGAATGGGGGTGAGATCATGAGGCACCGCGTTATGATGGATGCGCGCAACAGTGCCATCAGCGCGCAGAAACAGCATATCCAGCGGGATCAACGTATTCTTCATCCAAAAGCTGACTTCGCGTGGCCGGTCATACAGAAACAACATGCCGTGCGTTGCGGGCATTGTCTCGCGGTGCATCAGGCCGCGCGCCCGTTCGCTGTCGTCGTCGGCGATCTCGACTGTGAACCGCGCCTGCCCCCAGGTGCCGCGCAGATCAACATGGTCTGACGCGCAACCGCCTGCCCAAGCCACAGCGCCAGACAGCAGCAAGGCGCACGCTACTGATGCCCCGGACCGTGCTAACTTGCGAACGGTCGGCACCATGTCAGCTGTCGACCTCGTGTTCTTGGGAGGTACTGTTGGCGGCATCCCATGACAAGACACTGACGGCCATACAGCCGCGTTTGCCCGCTGCCGACCGCAGGCCGATTGCCTCGCCCGGTTGCAGGTCCGCAAGACCGGAGCGACGCAAAACTTCGACATGGATAAACACGTCCTCGGACCGACCGAAGACGTTGGCGAAGCCAAACCCCTTGGCTTTGTCAAACCATTTCACGCGGGCAGGTTCCAGCGGGCCGACGCTGTCGGGGTCCACCAAACCTTCGGTAAACTCTTCTAACTGGTGTTCCCCATCAGCTTGCGGCGGTTCGATAGACAGCACGCTAACCGCTTGCCGGCCGCGTTCGGTTGACTGGACCGTGATTTCGATCAGCGAACCATCCGCCACCGAACTTTGCCCGAAATTACGCAACACATTAGCGTGAAGCAGAATGTCTGCTCCACCCTCGTCTGCAATTACAAACCCAAACCCCTTGTTCGGATCGAACCATTTGACTTGGCCGCGCAACACGATCGGATCGTGCGCACTAATTTCTTGAGCCATTGTCTTCCTCTGATAGTTTTCATCCCCACTCAAGTATTGAGCGGTTTGAGGAAAGGGCGCAAGCAATAAACACCTGTCCTTTTGGGTATGTTCCGTTCTAAAAACTCTTAAAATTAGGGGTTTAGACGAACAACTGACCATGGGTCATTTTTTTGCGAGCGGGTCCAGCGGAACCGGTCATGCAGCCGGAACGCGCCATCGGCCCAGAACTCGATCTCGGTTGGGTGAATGCGATAGCCGCCCCAGAACGGCGGACGGGCCGGGTTCGGACCATGTGTGGCGGTCACTTTGGCGACCTCGGCCATCAAGGCGGCACGCGACGCTAAAGGCAGGCTTTGTTGCGACGCCCATGCACCCAGACGGCTTTTCAACGACCGCGAGGCATAATAGGCATCCGCCTGCGGCCCTTCTTCGCGTTCGATCACGCCACGCACGCGGATCTGACGGCGCAACGACTTCCAGTGCATGACAAACGCCGCCTTGCCCGCCCCATCCAGTTCCCGCGCCTTGACCGAGCCGTAGTTGGTGTAAAAGACGAAGGCATCATCCTCGATATCTTTTAGCAGAACCATGCGGACATTGGGCAGACCATCGGCATCAACGGTGGACAGCGCGATGGCATTGGGATCGTTGGGCTCAGATTTTTCTGCCTCGGCCAGCCAGTTACGCGCGATCCGAAAGGGATCATCGCCTGCAAATATCCCGCCACGTTCCGCCATTGCGACCTCCGTTTTCGTTGTGGTCCGGCATTGCGCCGTGCGCGGTTGCCTGCCAACTGTGTTACAATCAGTTCGCTGATCACGTGCCGCAGACTTGAAGAAGCACGACCAATCACTTAAACGAGCGTATCTCAGTATCTCGGGACGGGGAACCAGAATGTCGACCGAATTGATGAAGGGCAAACGCGGCCTGATCATGGGACTTGCAAATGACAAGTCCATCGCGTGGGGAATCGCAAAGTCATGCGCCGAGGCAGGCGCCGAACTTGCGTTTTCCTATCAGGGTGACGCCCTTAAAAAACGCGTCGATCCGTTGGCCGCCCAGTTGGGATCGGATTTCGTGGTTGAATGTGATGTGTCCGATCAAGGGTCAATCGACACCTTGTTCGCCACGCTCGAGGATAAATGGGGCAAGCTGGATTTCGTCGTCCACGCCATCGGCTTTTCGGACAAGAGCGAGCTTCGCGGCCGTTACGTCGACACCAGCCCCGAGAATTTTCGCACGACGATGGATATCTCGGTCTACTCCTTTACTGCCGTTGCCCGCCGGGCCGCAAGCATGATGCCTGATGGCGGGTCGCTTCTGACACTGACGTATTATGGCGCTGAACAGGTCATGCCGCATTATAACGTGATGGGCGTGGCCAAGGCCGCACTTGAGGCATCCGTGCGCTATATGGCCGAGGATCTGGGCAAGGACGGTATTCGCGTCAACGCGATCTCGGCCGGGCCGATCAAGACACTGGCGGCGTCCGGCATCGGGGACTTCCGCTATATCCTGAAATGGAACGAGTTGAATTCCCCTCTGCGCCGCAATGTGACCATTCAGGATGTGGGTAACTCGGCGCTTTATCTGCTGTCGGACCTTGGGTCGGGCGTCACGGGCGAGACACACCACGTCGACAGCGGCTATCACGTCGTCGGCATGAAGGCCGTCGACGCACCCGATATCGACGTCACAACCGGTCGCAAGTAAGGAGCCCGCAGATGAGCCACCAACTGCCGCACGAAAAAGGGTTTCACATCAGTTGGGATCAACTTCACCGCGACAGCCGGGCACTGGCCTGGCGCCTGGACGGCGAAGGCCCCAAGGACACAGGTTGGCGGGCCGTTGTCGCGATCACCCGCGGCGGACTGGCCCCGGCGATGATCGTCGCCCGCGAGCTGGACATCCGCACGGTCGATACGATCTCGGTCAAATCCTATCACCATCAATCGCGAGGCGAGGCCGAGTTATTGAAAGCCCCAGACGCCCAGATGATGGGCGATGGCGAGGGTATTCTTGTAATCGACGATCTGGTCGACACCGGCAAGACGCTGGAACTGGTGCGCAAGATGTATCCCAAAGCGCATTTCGGCACCGTTTATGCCAAACCCAAGGGCCGTCCGCTGGTGGATACGTTCATCACCGAGGTCAGTCAGGACACTTGGATTTTCTTTCCTTGGGATATGGCCCTGCAATATGTCGAGCCCTATCGCGGGACCGAATAACCGCGGCAGGACCACTGCTTTGCCCAACCGTTCAGTCCGGAAACCCCGCGTCCCGCGCGGGGCTTTTCCAATGGCAGATAGCGCAGCATCATCCGCACAAAAGAAAGCCCGGCGCTGATTACAGGCCGGGCTGAAGATGTCCTATTTGCGGGCTCTACTCTGCCGCTTCGGGGGTATCGGGCGTTTTGTCCCCCGAGCCACCATCGCCATCCTGTCCGGATCCCTTGTCATCCGACTTGGCCGGTTTGCGCGGTTTGCGGCTGCGCGCCTGGGCCTTTTTGGGCTTGCTTTCCGGTGTTTCCACCAAACCGCTATCGGATCCGTCGGCTATCACGTCGGACTCGGCAGGGACATCAGGCTGGTCGCCTTCGCCCGGCACGTCTTGCGCGGCTTTGCGTTCGGCGCGGGCGTCGCGCTCTTCCTTCTCGCGCTGCTGGCGTTCGCGGTTTTGCTGTTCGGACTGAAGCCTGCGGGCTTCCATCTCGCGCTGCGCTTCGCTTAGAAGGCGGGTGTAATGTTCGGCGTGCTGCTGGAAATTTTCACCCGCGACCCGGTCGTTGGACAGAAACGCGTCACGCGCCAACTGGGTGTATTTGTCAATAATCTGTTGCGGCGTGCCACGCACTTTGCCCTCGGGCCCAGAACTGTCATAGACTCGGTTGATGATGTTTCCCGGAGTGTTCCGGTTACGGTTCGATTTAGTATTACGCGAACGTGATTTCGGCGATCTCATAAGCTTGTTTTTCCAGCTTTGGTTTCCGGCGCACAAGCCAATTGCTGTGCTGTGTTTTCGAACAAGGTACTTATAGGCACCGTATCGTTCGAATTTTTGGGCTTACCAGCAGCGGCTGTCGCAAGGACTGCGTCACTGCTAGGCCTTGATTGTCACGCGAACAGCCGAAACACAAGACTTATCTGGAAAAAATTAGCCAAAACGGGGGAATTTGCCGAATTCGGGCGGGTTTCACGGCTGTTTCATGCTTGTAAACTGGTTTGGGCGCGATTGTCAGGCAACCTGCCCATAACGACGCGATCATGGCCCGAGAGATCTTTCAGAACATGTATTCCCGCAAACCCGGCGCGCTGAAACAGAGTCTTGACCGCCGCCGCCTGCGCCGTGCCGATCTCGACTATCAACCGTCCGGCGGGGGTTAAATGTGCAGACGCACCAGATATGATCGCGCGATACGCGTCCAGGCCGTCGCCGCCGGGGGTCAGCGCCAAGTGCGGCTCCCACGCTTCGACCTCGGGCGCCAATGTCGTCATTTCGTCTTGCGCGATGTAGGGCGGATTAGAGACGATCAGATCAAAGCGCGCCCCATCGGTGATGGGTGTGAACCAAGACCCTTCGCCAAATGTGGCACGATCTGTAACCCCCAGCGCCACAGCGTTGCGACGCGCAACCTCAAGCGCGGAGGCGGACACGTCCACCCCCTGCCCGCAAGCAGCAGGCAGTTCGGCCAGAAGCGTCAGAAGAATGCAGCCCGATCCGGTCCCAAGATCCAGGACCCTATCAAACGGAGCTTGCAGTGCAGTGTCGACCAGAAGTTCCGTTTCAGGACGCGGGTCCAGAACGTCGCGGGTCACGATAAAGTCGCGGCCATAGAACGCGCGCGTGCCGGTGATCTGTGCGACCGGTTGGCGCGCGGCGCGCGCTTTGATCGCCCTCGTGAATGCCCATATCACATCTTCACCCACCGGTTCGGGCAGCATCAAGGTCAGCCGGCTGCGGTCAATCCCCATCACATGCGCCAACAACACCCGCGCATCGCGTGCGGGGTCATCCACGTTCGCCGCCCGCAGCGCGCGTGTGGCCGAAACCAATAACGCCGCGCCGGTCGTGTCGCCGGCCATCATGCGCCCATATCGGCCAGTTGCGCAGCCTGGTCTTCAGCGATCAGTGCGTCGATCACATCGTCCAGATCGCCTGCGATGATCTGGTCCAGCTTATAAAGCGTCAGATTGATCCGGTGATCGGTCATCCGCCCTTGGGGGAAATTATAGGTGCGGATGCGTTCCGAGCGATCGCCCGACCCGACCTGCGCCTTGCGGTCCGCCGCACGCGCTTCGTCGACGCGTTGCCGTTCAAGGTCAAACAGCCGCGTCTTCAGAACCTGCATGGCGATGTCGCGGTTGCGATGCTGGGATTTTTCCGAACTTGTCACAACGATTCCGGTTGGCAGGTGCGTGATCCGAACGGCACTGTCGGTGGTGTTCACGTGCTGCCCGCCCGCGCCGGACGAGCGCATGGTGTCGATGCGCAGATCGCCCGGGTCGATCTGTATGTCCACGTCCTCGGCCTCGGGCAGAACGGCGACGGTGGCGGCTGATGTGTGAATGCGCCCACCGCTTTCGGTTTCGGGCACACGCTGGACGCGGTGCACGCCACTTTCGTATTTTAGCCGCGCAAAGACGCCATCGCCCTTCACATGGGCGACAACCTCTTTCACGCCACCCAGTTCGGACAGGGATTGTTCCATGATCTCGAATTTCCAGCCGCGGGCTTCGGCATAGCGTTGATACATGCGCAAAAGATCAGCGGCAAACAGCCCGGCTTCGTCCCCCCCCGTGCCGGGGCGAATTTCGATCATCGCAGGCCGCGCATCAGCGGCGTCCTTGGGCAGAAGGACCAACCGCATGGCCTGTTCGACCTCGGGCAGACGTTCCTTCAGGGCGGGAAGCTCATCTTCCGCCAGTTCGCGCATATCGGGGTCGTCCAGCATCGCCTCGGCTTCGGCAATATCATTCAGCAGGCGGCGATAAGCGGCGATCTCGTCAACTACGGGTCGCAATTCGGCATATTCGCGCCCGACCTGCGCAATCTCGTCGCCCGACAGGCCCTGAGCCATGCGAGCTTCCAGATATTCGAACCGTTCGGTGATCGCTGAGAGTTTTTCCAATGGAACCATCGTCGCGGTTTCCCCCATCCGGCGGGTTTGGTCAAGAGGCGTAACGTCGCCAACGTGCGGCTTGTTCTGCTTTATAAAGCAGTTTCTAATCGTACGCCGATGTCAGGATGCGGACGTATCGGCACGCACGAAATTGACCTGATCAGTGTCCATATACGGTCGCTGATCTGATTAACGGACCCTTAGAGGATCATCATCATCTTCGGTCTCGGTGGCAAGTAGGGCCAACCGGTCCAGCCACCGGTCTGTTCGCGCCGCATTCTGACCCAAATCGTTCTTGCCATAGACCAGATGCGCATGAACATGCAGGTTCCCGTCGGCCACCCATGCGACGGTAATATCGGGAAAGCCGATACGACGGGTGCGTGTAACAATCGCGATCAGGTCATCTTCTTGATGGGCCAAACGGCTGCGCGGTGTCTCTAGCGCGATCCAAGTCAAGTGATCCAGCGCACCGTCGGGTAATAGTTTCAGGGGAATCACATATTTCACACCGCCCGGCATCTTGTGCGTTCCGGGTGAATAAGGGCCGGGGCGCGCGGAAAAGCGTTCGACAGGTAAGGGAGCCAAACGCACCCAGCCAACACCAAGAACTGCCAGAAACAACACCCCAACAACAGCAGCAACCAGATAGTTCACACACACCCCCTAACCCTGAGCCCCCCGGCAGATCAGGATCAAACACCTGTAATTAGCGATAGATCAGCGCGCCTGACCCTGCAAGCCGAATGATATCCAAAGCGTGCTATTCCTGACCTGGCCCTCGACGGATCACGGCCCACAGGTTCAGGATTTCCATCGCCACATGCGCCCCCGCAATCGCGGTGGCTCCGGTGGTGTCAAAGGGCGGCGACACCTCGACCACATCACCGCCGACAAGGTTGATCCCCGCCAGATCACGCAGAATGATCGAAGCTTGCGCCGAGGTCAGCCCACCCCAGACCGGCGTGCCTGTGCCCGGTGCAAAGGCCGGGTCCAGCGCGTCAATATCGAAGGTCAGATAGGTCTGGTGGTCGCCAAGGATCGACTTGATCTTCTTGGCCACCGCAGCAGGTCCGGTTTCATGCACCTCGCGCGCGTCGATGATGTTCACGCCCAGAGTATCGGCGTTATGTGTGCGAATCCCCACCTGGACCGAGCGCGCGGGGTCGATCAGCCCCTCTCTCACCGCCTTGTAGAACATCGTGCCATGATCGACGCGGGTCATGTCGTCGTCAGGCCAGGTGTCGGTGTGCGCATCGAACTGCAACAGGCACAGCGGGCCGTGCTTCTTTACATGCGCGCGCAGGATCGGGAAGGTGATATAGTGATCGCCGCCAAGCGCAAGACAGGCCGCGCCTTGGTCCAGAATGCTGGTGATATGCGCCTCGAGCGTTGCGGGAAACTGGTCGATATGGGCATAATCAAAGGCCAGATCACCATAATCCGCGATGGCAAACTCGCTCATCACGTCAAAGCCCCAGCCATAAGCGGGGTCCGGGGATTGCAGGCTTGACGCCTCGCGGATGGCACGCGGGCCAAGGCGGGTGCCGGGGCGGTTGGTCACGGCCTGATCGAAAGGGATGCCGGTGACAGCAATATCGACGCCGGTTAGATCCTTGCTATAGCTTCGCCGCAAAAAGGACGGCACGCCGCCGAAGGTGTTTTCAAAGGCCAACCCCTTGAACCCGTCGCGGGTCACGGCGGTATCCACCTGTGTCTTTGCGTCTTCCAGTGCCATCTGTGTCTCCTGTGGTTGTTTGGACCGGTTAGCACAGGCAGGCAAAGCACGCCAGAAATCTGATTAAATCGGGTTCAGCCGCTCAACCAACCGAGCGAAGAAACTGGCCCCGTAAGGCGCGGCGTCATCGTTGAAGTCATAGGCCGGATGATGCAACCCTGCGCCATCTTCGCCCTGCCCCAGAAACAGATAGGCGCCGGGGCGTTCTTCCAGCATATAGGCGAAATCCTCGGCTCCCATCTGGCGACCATAATCGCGGCGCACGCGGTCTGCGCCGCTGATCTCGCGCGCGACGGCGACGGCCTGTTCAACAGCACCAGCGTCGTTGACGGTGGGCGGGTAGCCAAGCTCATAGTCGATCTGAGCAGTGACCCCGAAACTGGCCGCCTGCCCTTCGATCACCTCGTGAAGACGCCGCTGCGCCAGCGCGCGCACCTGGGGCGTAAAGGACCGGACGGTTGCGGTAAACCAGGCATCTTCGGGGATGATGTTGTCCGCCGTACCCCCGCCGATCATCGTGACCGAAATCACAAGATTGTCCATTGGCGACAGGTTGCGACTTACAATCGACTGCACCGCCTGCACCATCGACACCACCGCCATGACCGGATCGGCCGTGTCCTGGGGGTAAGCCGCATGCCCACCGCGCCCCGTCACCTTGACGCGCAGAGTGTCCACCGCAGCCATAATTGGCCCCGGCGTCGTCTGGAAATGTCCCAGTGGTTGGCCCGGCTTGTTGTGCAGAGCATAAATTTGCGAAATATCAAACCGCTCCATCAACCCGTCGTCACACATATGTTTCGCCCCACCCTCGTTTTCCTCGGCGGGCTGAAAGATCAGGGCGGCGCGGCCTTTGAAGTTCCGCGTCTCGGCCAGATAACGCGCAGCACCCAGTAACATCGTGGTGTGCCCGTCATGGCCGCAGGCGTGCATTGCCCCCGGCACGGTCGAGGCATAGTCAAGCCCCGTCGCCTCGTCCATCGGCAGCGCATCCATATCGGCGCGCAGGCCAATGGTGGGTCCCGTGCTGTGGCCGTTGATAATGCCCACCACACCCGAGACGCCCATCCCTTCGTACACCTCGTCCACGCCGAAGCTATGAAGGTGATCGACCACATAGCGGGCGGTGTTGTGACACTCCAACCCTAATTCGGGATGGGCGTGCAGCCAGCGCCGCCAAGTCTTCATGTCGCCTGCAAATTCGCCAATGCGGTTGATGATCGCCATGACTTCCTCCTATCAAGGGTGCGATGAAACAATCCTGATTTGGACCATGATGCAATGAGCAAAACTCACGATCTTTCCCCCTCTGACAGTCTGGTTCATGACCCGCAAGGGGGGATGGATCGCCTGCGCGAGATCATGCGCCGCCTGCGCGATCCGCAAAACGGGTGCCCTTGGGATATCGAACAGACCTTCGCGACCATCGCCCCCTACACGATCGAGGAAGCCTATGAGGTGGCTGACGCGATCGAACGGGAAGCCTGGGACGAGCTTAAGGGTGAATTGGGCGATCTGCTGTTCCAATCCGTCTTTCACGCCCAGATGGCGGAGGAAGCCGGGCTGTTCACCTTTGACGACGTGGCCGACACTATGTCCGACAAGATGGTTGCGCGCCATCCGCATGTGTTCGGGGACGAATCGCGCGACAAATCCGCCCAGCAGCAGACCCGCGATTGGGAAACCATCAAGGCCGCTGAACGTGCCGGGAAGGCTCAACAAGGTGTGTTGGACGGCGTTGCCATCGGCTTGCCTGCCCTTCTTCGGGCAATGAAGCTGCAAAAACGCGCCGCACGGGTGGGCTTTGACTGGCCCGATATCGGCCCGGTCTTGGACAAGATCACCGAAGAAGCGCACGAACTGGCCGAAGCCCGCGACACGCTTGGCCCCGATGAGGTGCGCGAGGAATTAGGCGATCTGCTGTTCGTCGTGGCCAATCTGGCCCGCCATCTGGATGTGGACCCCGAAGAAGCGCTGCGCAACGCCAACGCCAAGTTCGAACGCCGCTTTCAGGGGATCGAACGCAGGCTGGCCAACCAAGGGCGCAGCCCAGATCATGCCACACTGAATGAGATGGACGCGCTTTGGGACGCGGAAAAGGCCGTCGAGAAATCTGTCAAACGCGGCGAATAATCTCCGATTAAATCAATCGGGTATTGACCCGACGAAAAGAGTCGGGTTTAAGCGCGGCAACACCAGAAACACGAAGGAGATCTTTCTGATGACACCCATCCGCACCCTTACCGCAAGCCTGATT
The DNA here is from genome assembly GCF_022678485.1 of Aliiroseovarius sediminis. GTDB lineage: Bacteria > Pseudomonadota > Alphaproteobacteria > Rhodobacterales > Rhodobacteraceae > Aliiroseovarius > Aliiroseovarius sediminis. Next base: position 263,327 of record NZ_JALBYP010000021.1, on the reverse strand, counting down.
GCCGCGACTGCCCTGACCCCCTTCGCCGCCAGCGCGGACGAGGTCAACGTTTATTCCTATCGCCAACCCGAGCTGATCCAGCCGCTGACCGATGCGTTCACCGAAGAAACCGGCATCGACGTCAACGTGGCCTATTTGAACAAGGGCATGGTCGAACGTCTGAAAGCCGAAGGCGAACGCAGCCCGGCGGACCTGATCTTCACCGTCGACATCTCGCGGCTGGCCGGAGTGGTCGACGAAGGACTGACACAGGCTGTCGATAATGAAACGCTTAAGGCAAACATCCCCGCCACCTATCGCGACCCTGACGGCCATTGGTTTGGCCTGACCACGCGGGCGCGGATCGTCTATGCCTCGAAAGACCGCGTGGCGGATGGTGAAGTCACCACCTATGAAGATCTGGCCGACCCAAAATGGAAGGGCCGCATCTGCACCCGTTCGGGCACCCACGCTTATACGCTGGCGCTTGTATCGGCCTATCTGACGCACCACGGTGCGGAAGAAACAAAGACCTGGCTGGAAGGCGTAAAAGCCAACCTGGCGCGCAAACCGCAAGGCAACGACCGCGCGCAGGTCAAGGCGATCTGGGCCGGTGAATGCGACGTCGCTATCGGGAACACCTATTACATGGGTAAGATGGTCAACGATCCCGAACAGAAAGAATGGGCTGACAGTGTGAATGTTGTTTTCCCTGTCTTCGAAGGCCAAGGCACACACGTGAACGTGTCAGGCGTGGCGCTGGCCAAGAACGCCCCGAACAAGGACGGCGCGGTGAAGCTGATGGAATTCCTGTCCTCGCCAAAAGCACAGGAAATCTATGCCGCGCAGAACTTCGAGTATCCCATTGCACCGGGCACCGAAGCCGTTGATCTGGTGAAAAGCTGGGGCTCGTTCACGCCGGACAGTCTGAACCTGATGGAAGTCGCCGGCCACCGCGCCGACGCTTTGAAACTGGTGCAAGAAGTCGACTTCGACAGCTAACACCGCCCCTGTCCCGAAAAATGGAAAGCCCGGCCTGATCGCCGGGCTTTTCCTATGTCTGGCTCACTCGCCTGCTTTGCGGATCGGGGTCAACATCTGCGCCAGATACTGCCCGGTATAGCTGTCGCTCACCTGCGCCACGTCCTCGGGCGTGCCGGTCGCCACGATCCGTCCGCCCCCATCGCCGCCTTCGGGGCCAATATCGATGATATGGTCGGCGGTCTTGATCACGTCCAGATTGTGTTCAATCACGATGACCGTATTGCCCTGATCGACAAGCTCATGCAGCACCTCGAGCAGCTTGCGCACATCTTCGAAATGCAGACCCGTCGTGGGTTCGTCCAGAATGTAAAGTGTGCGCCCGGTCGACCGTTTGGACAGCTCTTTCGACAGCTTCACCCGCTGCGCTTCGCCCCCTGACAGTGTCGTCGCCTGCTGGCCCACTTTGATATAGCCCAGCCCGACCCGCATAAGCGCATCCATCTTGTCGCGTATTGTCGGAACTGCTTGAAAAAAGGCCTGCGCATCTTCGACGGTCATATCAAGAACGTCCGCTATGCTTTTGCCCTTGAACTGAATTTCCAAAGTTTCGCGATTATAGCGCGCACCGTTGCAGGTTTCACAAGTGACGTAAACATCAGGCAGGAAGTGCATTTCGATCTTGATGACACCGTCGCCCTGACACGCCTCGCACCGGCCGCCCTTCACGTTGAAGCTGAAGCGACCGGGCTTGTAGCCACGGGTTTTGGCCTCGGGCAGACCGGCGAACCATTCGCGGATGGGCGTGAACGCCCCGGTATAGGTCGCCGGGTTGGATCGTGGCGTGCGCCCGATGGGGCGCTGGTCGATGTCGATCACCTTGTCCAGATGCTCAAGCCCCTTGATGGTTTCGCAGGGCGCGGGCGTCTGGCGCGCACCGTTCAAGCGCATCGAGGCCGTCTTGAACAGGGTTTCAATCGTCAATGTGGACTTGCCCCCGCCCGACACACCGGTGACGCAAACAAACTTGCCCAACGGGAAGGTGGCGGTCACGTTTTGCAGGTTGTTGCCTGTTGCCTTCACCACCTTCAACATCTTTCGATTGCCCTTGCGGCGCTTCGCAGGCACAGGAATTTCGCGGGTGCCGGTCAGGTATTGGCCGGTGATGGACGCCTCGCAAGCCGCAATATCGGCAGGTGTGCCGTGGGCGATCACTTCGCCGCCATGCACGCCAGCGCCGGGGCCGATGTCAAAGACGTAATCGGCCTCGCGGATGGCTTCTTCGTCATGTTCGACGACGATGACGGTATTCCCTTGATCACGCAGGTTTTTCAGCGTGGTCAGCAGCCGCCCGTTGTCGCGCTGATGCAATCCGATAGAAGGCTCATCCAGCACATACAGAACCCCCGTCAGACCCGATCCAATCTGGCTGGCCAATCGGATGCGCTGGCTTTCACCCCCCGACAACGTGCCGGAATTGCGGCTGAGCGTCAGGTATTCCAAGCCGACATTGTTCAGAAAGCCAAGGCGTTCGCGAATTTCCTTCAGGATGGCGCGTGCAATCTCGTTTTTCTGGGCAGACAGGTGATTGGGCGCGTCCTCGACCCAATCCAGTGCCTCGCGGATCGACATTTCAACCACCTGCCCCACATGCAACAGCGCCTTGCCGGACCCGATCTTGACCGCCAAAGCCTCGTCGCGCAGCCGGTATCCGCCGCAAGCGCCACAGGGGCGGTTGTTCTGGTAACGCTCGAACTCCTCACGAATCCAGTTCGAATCCGTCTCGCGATAGCGGCGTTCCATGTTCGGAATGACCCCTTCGAAGGGTCGCGTCACCTCGTAAACCCGACCGCCTTCGTCGAAGCGAAACTTGATCTCGTCCTCGCCCGAGCCATACAAAAACACCTGTTGCACATGCTTGGGCAAGTCTTTCCACGGCGTGTTGCGATCAAACTCATAGTGTTTCGCAATCGATTCAATCGTTTGCAGGAAATAGGGCGACTTGCCCTTGCGCCACGGGGCCAGCGCGCCGTCATAGATCTTCAAGGCCGCATCAGGCACGATCAGGCGTTCGTCGAAAAACAGCTCTTTCCCCAGCCCGTCACAGACCGGGCACGCGCCGAAAGGGGCGTTGAAGGAAAACAGGCGCGGTTCGATTTCGGGGATGGTGAAACCCGACACGGGACAGGCGAAGTTTTCCGAAAAGGTGAATATCTCTGGCTCACCCTCTTTCGGTGCTGTTTCCAGCAGGGCGATCCCGTCGGCCAGATCAAGCGCGGTGCGGAAGCTGTCGGCCAGCCGCTGCTCCATCCCCTCACGCACAATGATCCGGTCTACCACCACGTCGATATTGTGGCGAAACTTCTTATCCAGCGTTGGTGGCGCATCCAGTTCGTGAAGCTCGCCGTTCACCTTGACGCGCTGGAAGCCTTTTTTCTGAAGCTCCTGAAATTCCTTGCGATATTCACCCTTTCGGTCGCGCACGATGGGGGCAAGAAGATAGGCGCGGGTGCCTTCCTCCATCTGCATGACGCGATCCACCATATCCTGCACTTGCTGGGCTTCGATGGGCAGACCTGTAGCGGGGGAATAAGGCGTACCCGCGCGCGCAAACAAGAGCCGCAGATAGTCATAAATCTCGGTCACCGTGCCAACGGTCGAGCGCGGGTTTTTCGAAGTCGTCTTTTGCTCGATCGAAATTGCGGGCGACAGCCCCGCGATATGATCCACATCGGGCTTTTCCATCATGTCCAGGAACTGCCGCGCATAGGCTGACAGGCTTTCGACATAACGCCGCTGCCCTTCCGCATAGATTGTGTCGAACGCCAACGAGGATTTACCCGACCCGGACAACCCCGTGATCACCACCAGCTGGTCGCGCGGGATATCCACGTCAATGGATTTCAGATTGTGTTCACGCGCACCGCGAACTTGGATTTCTTTCAATTCGGCCATTCTGACCCCCTGTTCATCGACAGATAACGGATAGGGGAAAGCCCGGGCGGGAACAATCAAAAAATAAGAACGTAAGGGGAACGGCAGAGACTCACACGCAGTTGTGTAAGTCTTATTCGTTTCTCTGCATATTTATATGCGAACCGACGTTGACCGACCGTCGCAACAGTTTATATCCGGTGACGCAATCGCAATCGAAAGGTAACGCATGTTCGGTCTTTTCACGAGTGGCCCGAAGCTCAGCCCGCAAGACGCTGTGACCCGTGCGCGGGCGGGCGAGATTACGTTGATCGACGTGCGCAACCATGCCGAAGTCCGAATGACTGGCAAGGCCAAAGGTGCGCTGGTCGTGCCACTATCTGTCATGCCCATTAAATGCGACCCGAAAGGGCCGGATTTCATCGCAGGTATCGACCCAACCAAGCCAATCGCGCTTTACTGCGCATCGGGTGCACGGTCAGCCCAAGGCGCGCGCGTGCTGAAACGGATGGGGTTTGAGCAGGTGTATAACATCGGCGGATTGACCCACTGGCACCGCGCGGGCGGCGAGATCGAGCGTTAGTCGCCCCGCATAGCGGCGGCGTCGCGCAGGTAAATCGCGCGAAAAGGCACAGACACCGGGCCGAAAAAAACGCTTAGCGCCAACAGGAATACCGCGAACCGCCAGCGAAACCGCGTGGTATGGGTCAGCCGACAGGTGTCTAGAAGCGCACAGGCCGCGACAATGTCATGATCGAACACCATCACCCGCGCGCCACCCATCGCAACCGCGTGCTGCCCCATCATCTGGTGCACTTCGTCCCCGTGGATGAAGATCGGGAGTCCCGCCGCATCAAATGCCGAACGAACCAAGCCGATATCTGCCACGCCATAGGCCCAGCCGATATGCTTCAGAACGGCCATATCGGCCTCGCGGTGCGGATCATGGCCGGGCTACATATGAATGACACGGTCATAGGCATCGAGCACCGCCTCGTGCATACTTTCCGAGATTGTGGGGTGCGGGAAGACCGAGTGCATCAACTCTTCTTCCGTGGTTTCCAGCGTCTTGCCGACGACGTAGCCTTGGATCATCTCGGTCACTTCCGGGCCCACCATATGCGCGCCCAGAAGCTCGCCCGTCTTGGCGTCGAAGATGGTTTTGACCATGCCTTCCGGGTCGCCCATGGCGATGGCCTTCCCGTTGCCGATAAAGGGGAAACGGCCAACCTTGATCTTCAGCCCCTGCTCTTTCGCCTTCGCCTCGGTCAAGCCAACGCTGGCAACCTGCGGATGGCAATAGGTGCAGCCGGGGATGCTTTCAGGCTTCACCGGATGGGCGTGCAGGCCCGCGATCAACTCGGCTACCATCACGCCTTCGTGGCTGGCCTTGTGGGCAAGCCACGGCGCGCCGGCGATGTCGCCGATGGCATAAAGCCCGTCGACGCCGGTGCGGCAATGTGCGTCGGTCACAACATGGGTGCGGTCGATTTTGACGCCCAATTCCTCAAGCCCCAGACCTTCGACATTTCCGACGATACCAACCGCGGAAATCACGGTGTCGAAGTCGTGTTTCTCGACTTTGCCGCCAACCTCAATATGCGCCGTGACCTTGCCCTTGGCGCGGTCCAGTTGTTTGACCATGGCCTTTTCCATGATCTTCATACCTTGCTTGATGAAGGACTTCTTGGCGAAAGCTGAAATCTCGGCGTCTTCGACGGGCAGCACGCGGTCCATCACCTCGACCACGGTCGTATCCGCGCCCAGAGTGTTGAAGAAGCTGGCAAATTCAATGCCGATGGCGCCTGATCCGATCACCAGAAGCTTTTTCGGCATACGCGGTGGGTTCAGGGCGTGGCGGTAGGTCCAGACCAGATCGCCATCGGCCTCAAGCCCCGGCAATTCACGGGCGCGGGCGCCGGTGGCCACGACGATATTCTTGGCGCTCAGCTCGTCCGTGCCCTTATCGGTCTTGACGGACACCTTGCCCTTGGCGGGAATCGTCGCATCGCCCATGAACACGGTGACCTTGTTCTTTTTCATCAAGTGACCAATGCCGCCGGACAGCTGAGCAGCCACCCCACGCGAACGTTTGACGATTGCAGGCAGGTCGTAATCAATCTTTCCTGCCGACAGGCCAAATTCCTTGGCGCGGTGCATCAAGTGGAACACTTCAGCCGAGCGCAGAAGCGCCTTGGTCGGAATACACCCCCAGTTCAGGCAAATGCCGCCCAGGTTTTCACGCTCGACGATGGCAACCTTCTGACCCAGCTGCGCTGCCCGAATTGCCGCCACATACCCACCGGGACCGGCCCCGATAATTATCGTGTCAAAAGTCTTGCCCGCCATGGAGTATCTCCTCATCTTCAGGATAGTTCGGTGCTAAACCAATTCCCACATCTGATCAATGACGCAAGGGAAATTCGCAGGACAAAACCGACGCAGGTCGGCTTAATCCTGCTTTGCCTTGACCTGTTTGAGGATCGCGGCATAGCCACCATCATCCAGAAACACCTGTTCTTCATCAGTTGTGTCACGCCCCAAGGCATCGTTTCGATAGGGGAAGCGGCCAAAGCGGCGGATAATCTCGCGATGCGCCCGGGCGTGCAGCGTATCACCCTGCCCCGGCGTGTCGGCCATGCGTTCGGCCATCAGCTCGATGCAACGCTCCTGATCCTCCATCGCTTCGCTGTGCATGAAGGGCAGATAGAAGAACTGCCGGTCGGGCAAGCCGATCTGCATGTCCAGCCCTTGCGCGATGGCGCGATCGGCGCAGGCCCGCGCCGCCGGGTCCGTCGCGAAAGAGCGCGCATCGCCGCGAAACATGTTGCGCGGGAACTGGTCGGTCAGGATCAGGAACGCCAGCGCACCTTTGGGATCGTCCTGCCAATCATCGCGGGCACCATCTCGTGCCGCCTCCCAATCCGCCATGAACCGGGCGCGGATCGTGTTGTCCAGCTTGGCCGAACTTTCATACCAGCCCTTTGGCCCGACCTCGTTGATCCAGAAGCTGATGATCTCGTCCGGTGTTGTGCGTGTCATGGCGGCCCCTCCTTTTGCTCCTACCCTAGCCGGTGACCGGAGCAGCGCAAGGGGGCTTTGCATGATATGCTACCCCTCCTCTTCCTCGAGAGCCTCATCTGCCCAGACCTCTTGCGCCATATCCAGCGCCACTGGTGAAGCCGCAGGCGACATGGTCATATAGGCGCCAGTGTCCGTCGGTGCGGGCGCCGACCGCTGGAACGTGCGCCAGATGCCATAGGTCAACAGCCCGATCAGCAAAAGAGCCATGTACCCAAAGAAGCCGATCGGCCCCATCACACCCATCACCCAGCCCGTGATCAGTGGCCCGGCAATCGCGCCCATCCCGTTGATGAAGATCAGCCCAGCCGATGCCGCCGGCATGTTTTCCGGCTCAAGAAAGTCGTTCACATAGGCCAAAAGCAACGCGTAAAGCGGGTTCGTCATGCCGCCCAACAGGAAGGACGACACCAGCAAAAGCTCGTATCGCACGCCAAAGACCACCGGCAGCAGGGCCGCCACGCTGGCAATCGCTGTCACGATCAGGATCAGTGCGCGTCGGTCCATCCGGTCTGAAATCCAGCCAATAGGGTATTGCAACACCAGCCCACCGATATACAGCGCCGATACGAATGCCGAGATCTGGCCAACCGTCAATCCGACCTGCTGTCCAAAGACCGACGCCATGCCAAACTGCGCCGAGAAGACCCCACCCAGTGCCATGAAGCCGACACAGCCCAAGGGCGAAATCGTGAACAGTTCACGCAAGCTCATCCCCTTGGTGGTTTCAAACGCGGGCGTTGGGCTAATCGACAGAAGGATCGGCGCAAAGGCGATGGACACCAGCACCGAAGGCAGGATGAACAGGATGAACCCACCAGGGTCTCCGATTACCAGCAGACCCTGGGCGGCGATGATACCAACCATCTGGACAAACATGTAAAGCGACAGCGCCTTGCCTCGGTTCTGGTTGTCTGCCGCATTGTTCAGCCAGCTTTCCGCCGTGACATACACGCCCGAAAAACAGAACCCCACAATCACCCTGAGTGCCGCCCAAGCCCAAGGATCGGTCAGCGTCGGATACAAGATCAGCACCGCCGAGATGAACGACCCCAGCGCGGCAAAGACCCGCACGTGCCCGACGCGACGGATCATGATCGGTGCCATACGCGAGCCGAACAGGAAGCCAGCGAAATAGCCGGACATGACGACGGACAGCTCGAAGGTCGAAAACCCTTCAAGCCCGCCCCGGATGCCCAAAAGCGTACCTTGCACACCGTTGCCCACCATCAGCAACATCATGCCAAGAAGCAGAGCCCAAGAGCTCGACAAGACCTGAAGCATGGGATTCTCCTGTTCGCGTCAGATTTCAGATTAGCAAGCCGGGCCTTGTGACAGTTGACCTTTCACGACACCTGAAGGTCTGTCACCGGCCCCGACCGTTTCGGATTACGCCCCGTGGGGCAGAAGTAAAGAGCTGTCGCCGTAAGAAAAAAAGCGATACCGCTGGGCGATGGCATGGTCATAGACCGCGCGCATGCGGTCCGTGCCCATCAGGGCCGAAACCAGCATCATCAAAGTCGATTTCGGCAGGTGGAAATTGGTCATCAACCCGTCGGTGATGTTGAACCGGAAACCGGGGGTGATGAAAATGTCGGTCTCGCCCTGCCATGGCGCGATCTGGCTGGGGCCGGTCGACGCACTTTCGATCAGGCGAAGCGCGGTCGTGCCGACAGGAATGATCCGCCCACCCGCGTCCTTGGTGGCCTGGATCTCGGCCGCCGCATCTGTGCTGACACGGCCCCATTCGGCGTGCATCTTGTGTTGTGAAATATCGTCGACCTTCACGGGAAGGAACGTGCCCGCCCCAACATGCAAGGTGACATGGGTCAGCCCGACCCCCATTGCCTTGATCTGCTCAAGAAGAGCGTTGTCGAAATGAAGCGAAGCCGTGGGTGCCGCCACCGCGCCAGAATAGCGGGCAAATACGGTCTGATAGTCCTCAAGGTCGCGCGTATCCGCCGCCCGTTTCGCGGCGATGTAGGGCGGAAGCGGCATTTTACCGGCGGCGGCAAGGGCTGCGTCAAATACCTCGCCTTCCAGATTGAACCGGATCAGGGCTTGTTCATCTTCGCGCCCCAGAAACGTGGCCGACAGATCGTCCGAGAAGCTGATGACATCGCCCGCGCGCAGTTTGCGCAGGGGTTTGGCCATCACGTGCCACTGACCCGCGCCGTCGGGCGACAGCAGAGTGACCTCGATCTTTGCAACCCCTTCGCCGGGGGCTTGGCCCGTGCGGGTCCGCATGCCCAGCAGCCGGCCCGGAATGACCTTGGTATCGTTCAGAACCAGCCGGTCGCCCGGCCGCAGCCACTGGGCCAAATCGCCGACCTGCGCGTCAGTGATCCGGTCCGGTGTCGCCACCAACAGACGGCTTGCCGAGCGCGGACGCGCAGGGCGCGTCGCGATCAGGTCGTCGGGCAGGTCAAAGTCAAAATCACTGAGCTTCATGGCGGCGCGTGTAGGGCGCTTGCCCGCGCCCGTCAACGGATTCCTGTCAGCGCCACCATAACGTCATTGTGGTTGCGGTCTGGGAGGTGGATCGCGGCGAAAAATATCTCGGAAAAAACCGGGCGTAAACAGCGACAATGGATTAACCCCCACCTGCGGGTCCGACGCCGTACCTTTTAGGGTATAGTTGAAACCCACAAGCCCTTCGCCCTTGCGAGCAAAGATCTGGCCGACCGAATTCACCATATAGAAAGGTGAAATCACCCCCTGCATGTCCATCCGCCCTGCCCCAAGGAAGTAATACCCATCCATCGAGATTCCCATGGAATGACCCGACGCCGCACCTTGATAAAGCGTGACCTTTTCAGGATCCAAACGGAAGCGCGCATCGACATCGGTGAAAGGAATGCCCTGCCCGCCCAGTTGCTGCAAAAGGCCGACCACGGAAATGGCCGACAAGAGTTCGGCCATGGCGGGGGCGTCGTGGATGTTGATGTTGTTGATCTTCAGGTCGCCTTCGTAAACGCCTTTGCCGCTTCCGGGGGCTAGGATCAGATTCAAATCCCCCCCGCGCGCGGATTTCAAAAGGCCCGCAGCGCGCAGCACACCGCCGGCATCCGTGCTGGTCAGCCGAAACGCAGTACCTTTAGGCTGAGGCGCAGCGGTGCCCCGGATGGTGGGGCCACCGCCGATCCGCCCCTGAAACGTGCCGTTCAAACCGCCGCGCGCCTGTGTGAAATCGCCCTCGAAACCTGTGACGGTGATTCCCTTCGAGATGATCAGCCGATCCAGCAGAAGCGAGATGGGGACGGGTTGCCCACCGCCCCCGCTGCCGCTACCCGACCCAAGCGTGGCCCGGCGCATATCCACCGTGCCACCCTTAACGGTTATCGCGACCGGCTGTCCCGGCCCGCGTCCGGTCAAGGTTACGGGTGCATCCAGCCATCCGCCCAACGTGACCCGGTCAAACTGTGCGGCGACCAGCCCGCCACCTTCGGCCATGATCACGCTGCCTTTCGCCTCTAACCCCGCGGCGCGCAAGGTCACGTCCTCGATCACCGGGGCTTTGCCCAGCTTGCCGGACAGAGACAGAACACCCTTGGCCGCGCTGGGCTTTGACCAACCCAGCGGTGCGATGCGCAGACCAAGCCCGGTCAGGGGGGCCTCAAGCGTGATCCGGGGCGGCGCCCCGCGTTCCAACGCAATCTCATAGCTGGCATTCGTCGCGCCCGTCACGCTGCCTGGCGGCAACCCAATTGAGAACGCATCCAGAAAAGCCTGATCCAACGTCATCTCGCCCGAGACGGTCGAGCGGCCAGTGGACTGTCCGCCCTCAAGCACCTGTTCCCATTTTCCCGTGACAGGGACGCCGGACAGACGGCCCTTGCCAGCGATGCTGACACCCGACTTTGACACCTTCAGATCGGCGCGAGGCAAGTCCAGAAGCCGACCCGCCACAATCTTATCGCTTTTTACACTGCTCAACGTGCCGGAAAGCAGATAGTCGATGGCGCTACGCGGTACTTTGGGTTGCATCGCGATGTCGATCCGCCCGCCCATCGCGATGCGCCCGCTGACCATGTCAGGCCCGATCGCGCCGCCGGACGTGTTGCGAAAAATGCGAAACGGTTTGTCGTCCAGCAGATGCAGCGCCGCCTTCAGCGGACCCGAGACCGACAAATCCACCCAGGCCGGCACCGGCGGGCGCGGAGCCGAGGGGTCCTTGGGGCGACGGGCCATCTGCGGGATCACGAAACTGGTGCCCGAGGCATCCAGAACCCCCGCGGTATCGCCCGTGCGATCACGCGGCCGCAACACGCCGCGATCTGCGGTCACGACCAGCCTGCGCCCATCAATGGTGAACTGGCCCGAGGCGTTTTCAATCGGGACCATGTCCTTGACTGCGCGCACCGTCACACCGTCAAACCCGGCGCTTAACGCCGTGTGGGCGGGGGTGCCTTGCGTCTTTCGCCACGCCATCGTGACATCGGTGAACCGCCCCTTGGTCACATTCTTGCGCGTCCATGCGCGGGTGCGCAGACCACCGGTCAGGGGCCAGAACGCTGTGACCTGCTGGGGGCTGACATGATCTGCGGCCGCGTCAATGGCCACCGACCAGCCATCCTTGCCAATTCCGATTTTGGCCGACCCTGTCACCAGCGCGTCATCATGTGTCATGGCAAACTGACCCACATCCACTCGAAATGGGCTGAGTGTCAGTCGAAAATCGGCCGATCCCTCGCCTAGCGCAAGCGGATCTTCAAACAGCTCTGGCGGGCTGATACGAGCGCGTGTGACATTCAACTGGCCAAGCAATTCGGTCGGCCACCCCCCAGACCAGCCCCGCAAATAGGAATGACCGTCAGCCTGTATCTCGCCCCAATCTGACTGCACGGACATTTGCGCGAAGTTCATCCGCTCGCGTTCCGGTTCATAGTCAAGATAGATTTTTCCGCCGTTGAACTTCACCGGTTTCGCCGCCGGATCAGGCGAGAGGCTGCCTGCGCCAAATTCCAACGTTCCGGCCAGGTTTGACACCGCGCCTGTGTCGTCGATAACCGTGCGCAACGCGCCCGAAATCGGCGCGTCAACGAGGCCAAGAAAGGTCAAAAGCGGAGTTTGCGCTGCGATGTCGCGCGCCAGCGCGTTCTGGAACGTGGCCGTCAGCCGCGCCGACGAGCTGCCTTTTACCGACCGAAACCCCAGCACGGTCTGGGCCAGCTCCTCGGTCTGGTTGAACACCTCAAACGATAGGGTCATGTCGACCGCCGTTTCGGTTTGCGTCACGCCAAGCCGACCGTTTGTGACCTGCCAAAGACGACCCGAACGCGCGTCTTCAAGCGTTATTGTCAAGTTTGTGGCGCTGATCCGTTCGGTGCCCGACAGGATGCCCGTGTTGAACACCGCGTCAATCCGGTCCAATACCGAGGCCAGATCACCCGTCGCGCCAATTCCCTGACCAAGGCTCAGATCGAAGGCTCCGTCACGGCGGCGGCGAATGGTGATCTGCGCGCCGCGCAGCGACAGGGTCGCAGGCTCTACCCGCCCCGACAGAATTGGCCGCAGCAAAAGCGCGCCCTCGACAGCATTCAGACGTCCGATCTCAAGCCCGGTATCATCGCGCACACCCAGATCAACCAACCGCAGCTGTGGCAGCCCCAGCCGCGTCACCCCCAGTTCAACCCGCGACAGGGACAATTTCACGCGGTTGGTACGGTTATTGATCGTCGCCTCGATCCGTTCCGTTGCCCATTTGGGAAGCACAAGGACATGGCCGGTGGCCGACATCGACACAAGCCCCAAAAAAACCGCTGTCAAAGCGATCATGATGAACGACCAGATACCGAAATGCCATTTTAACCGCCGCCGCCGACGGGTCTTTGGGTTGGGCGCTGCGGCAAGGGCAGGCGCGTTGTCGTTCGTCTGTGACCCGTCACCATCAACACCGCCATCGTCTGTCCCGGATTGCGCGGATCGCGCAGCTTGATCGACGTCCGAAGGCGCTGCTTCGTTCGTATCGTGATCCTCGCGCTTGTCGTCTTTATCCATCCAGATTGCCCAAATGCCGCCTGCCCGCGATCGCTCGTGCCTTTCATCCTGACGCGAAACGGCATAGAAGGAAAGCTGACAAAACTCTAGGCGCTGAACGCGGAGGATGCCAATCAAATGACCGATAACATGCTGAACACAGGCGATATTGCGCCGGATTTCACCTTGCCACAGGATGGTGGCGACCCGGTGACGTTATCGCAGCTGGCCCCTGCCCCGGTGGTGCTTTATTTCTACCCCAAGGACAACACGCCGGGCTGCACAACCGAGGCACAGGATTTTTCGACCCTTCTGCCGGAGTTTCAAGCCTTGGGCGCGCATGTGTTCGGTGTGTCGAAAGACAGTCTGAAGAAGCACGAGAATTTCCGCACCAAGCAAGATCTGAGCGTCCCGCTTCTATCAGATGCCGATGGGGACGTCTGCGAACGTTATGGCGTGTGGGGCGAGAAAAAGAATTATGGCCGCACTTATATGGGCATCACGCGCACAACCTTCCTGATTGGGGCGGATGGCAAGATCGCGCAAGTCTGGAACAAGGTGAAGGTCAAGGGCCACGCCGACGAGGTGCTGAAGGCGACCCGGGCACTGGCCGACCAATGATCGCCTTGTCCCGCCCGCTGGCCGAAATGGCCAATGCAGTGTTGCGCACGGCAGACGGACGCGAAAAGACGACTTTGGCGCGCAAATACGCCGCCGAATGGATCGCCGCGCGTCAAGACGGCGCGATCACGACGCCGTTGACCCACCGCGAAGCGATCATAGGTGCCGCCACGCCACCCGACTTTCCCGCGCGGCCGGAAAAACCCGAACTGAAAGACCCCCGCGATGTGCCCCGCCGCCGGCCCGGCACCCGCGAAGGCCAAATCGCACTTTTACACGCGGTGGCCCATATCGAACTGAATGCGGTTGATCTTCATTGGGACATCATCGCGCGGTTCACGGACACTCTTATGCCGCTGGGGTTTTACGATGACTGGGTCAAGGCCGCCGACGAAGAAGCCAAGCATTTCAACCTTGTAAACGACTGCCTTGAGGCACTGGGAAGCCACTACGGCGCCCTGCCCGCACATACCGGTATGTGGCGCGCCGCCGAGGACACCGCGCAAGATCTGATGGGGCGACTTGCCGTCGTGCCGATGGTGCTTGAGGCGCGCGGGTTGGACGTGACCCCCGGCATGATCGAGGTGTTTCGCAAGGCAAAGCTTGATGACACCGTCGCCGCACTTGAGGTGATCTATGCCGAAGAGGTCGGGCATGTCGCTTATGGCTCGAAGTGGTTCCATTTTCTGTGCGGGCGTCATGAACTGGACCCAAAAGAGACATTTCACAGCTTGGTGCGTACCTATTTCCACGGCAGCCTGAAGCAGCCCTTTAACGAAGAAAAACGCGCCGAGGCCGGATTGCCACCTGATTTCTATTGGCCTCTGACGGATGACGTCCGGGCAAAATCGCCCAACAAGGCTGACTGAGACCAGAGACCAAAGACGAATGGATCGGCAAAATTTCGCTTGAAACCCCGGCTGCTGTTGAGAAATTTCAAAATTCCTTGCGTGAATGTGTCACCCGCGTTACTTCCCCTTTGCTTGCCGACGCGCGCGTTTCTTCGCATACGCCGTGCTAAGGCTTGCCGCAAAAGGAAAATTCGGGGCGTCGGACTTGCATATAAGCTTGATGAACAAGGTTAATCATCTTCTGGAACGTGTTTTTCCTGAACAACGGCTGTTTCTGCGGTCCGAGGACAGCACACGCTTTATCCGCCTCTCTCCGCTAACGCAGGCCCTTGGCTGGACCGGTTCTGCTGCGTTTATCGCCTGGTCAATCATCGCCACTGCGGTTTTGCTGATGGATTCTATCGGTTCGGGCAATCTGCGTGACCAAGCGCAACGCGAAAAGCTGTTGTACGAAGAACGTCTGCAAACTCTGTCGGAACAACGTGATGCCCGCGCAACCGAAGCTGCCGCGGCTCAGGAACGCTTCAACCTCGCACTGGCCGAGATTTCGGACATGCAAAGCGAGCTGCTGGCCAGCGAAGAACGCCGCAAAGAGTTCGAGACAGGTATTGGCGTCATTCAAGCCACGTTGCGCCGCACCATGCACGAACGCGACGCCGCCAAGGATAATCTGGCCGAAATGGTCGCCACCCAAAAAGAAAATGGTGCTGGCGCCGGTGGGTCCGGCCCCGTGCAGGCGAATGCGACACTGGCTTTCCTGACATCGGAATTGTCGCGCACCGCAGCCGAACGCGATCTTGTCGCCCAGAACGCCGCCCAGGCAGAGAATTTCGCACAAGATATGCTGTATGACGCACGCCTGCGCGATGAGCGCAACGACCAGATTTTTCGCCAACTTGAGGACGCCGTCACGGTCTCGATGGAGCCTTTGGACAAGATGTTCGCCAAGTCGGGGATGTCCGTCGATCACATACTAGACCAAGTGCGCCAGGGCTATTCTGGCCAAGGCGGACCAATGACCCCGTTGATCATGTCGACCCGCGGGCAACGCCCCGACCCCGACGCGGAACGCGCCAACAACATCCTGAACGAATTGGACAAGATGAACCTGTACCGCATCGCGGCACAGAAAATGCCGTTTGGTATGCCAGTAAAGTCGGGGTTCCGCTTCACCTCGGGCTTCGGGTCGCGCTGGGGGCGAATGCACAACGGTACTGACTTCGCCGCGCCCATCGGCACGCCCGTTTATGCGCCCGCCGATGGTGTGGTGGTCAGCGCTTCGTGGAGCTCGGGTTACGGGCGGCTTATCAAGATCCGTCATGAATTCGGGATCGAAACGCGATATGCCCATCTTTCGCGCATGAATGTGCAAAAAGGACAAAGGGTCTCGCGCGGCGATCGAATTGGTGATATTGGAAATTCCGGGCGTTCAACCGGACCGCATCTTCACTACGAAGTGCGCGTCGGTGGCAAGCCCATCAACCCGATGATCTATATCAAGGCAGCAAAAGATGTTCTCTAAAAGCAGGATCAACGAGCCGGGTCCGAAAGCCGGTGACAAGGAAACCCATCCCGACGCAAAGGCCGACAAGCCCGCGTCCTCGGCACCTGCGGTTCCATCCGCACCGACATCGGCAGGACCCAAGGTCAAGCCGCCCGCGTCTACCCTTTCGTCCGATCTTGTGATCAAAGGCGACGTCAAGTCGACTGGTGACATCATGGTGGAGGGCACAGTCGAAGGCGACATCCGCGCCCATCAACTGACCATTGGCGAAACCGCCACGGTGAAGGGCGAAGTCGTTGGCGACGATGTCGTGATCAACGGTCGCATCATCGGCCGCCTGCGTGGGCTGAAAGTGCGTCTGACGTCATCGGCACGCGTTGAAGGCGACATCATCCACAAGACAATCGCCATCGAAAGCGGCGCGCATTTCGAAGGCTCGGTCCAACGGCAGGACGACCCGCTGGGTGGTGCCAAGTCCCCTCATCCGGCTGCCCCGGCACCGCAACAGCCACCGAAATCTGACAAAGGCTGAGCACTGCGCTCAGACAAACGCAAAAGGCCGCCTTTGGGGCGGCCTTTGGTCTTTTAGGATATTATCAAACGGATGCTCAACCCGGTTGATCTGCAAAATGCATCATCCGGCGATACAAGTGCCAAGTCGCGTGACCCAGCACCGGCAAGATGATGAAAAGTCCAAGGAAAAACGGCAACATCGCAACCAGCATCCCAATCGAAATCACGGCGCCCCACGCAACCATCGGCACGGGGTTGTACAACACCGATTGCACCGAAAAGATCATCGCTGTGATGAAGTCCATCTCGCGATCCAGAAGCATCGGCAGACTGACGACGGTCAGTGAAAACAGGCTGAACGACAGCACAGCGCCGACCGCCGTGCCCACGAACAGCATCGTGATCCCATTGCGGTTCAAAAGCGCGTCCTGCCAGTTCGACGTGATGTTGGTCAGTGGCTCAAGCCCCATGAAGATGGCGAACACCAGATGCGCTACGAACACCCAGAACATGAAAATCATAATGATCACCATCGCGATGGATGGGAATTGTCGGTCTTTCTGGCTGAAAACGACCCCCAATATCTGCGCCCAATCAAGGGGTTGTTCGGTTTCAATTCTGCGGCTGACCTCGTACAGGCCGACTGCCAAAAACGGCGCGAGCAGTGGAAAGCCCAGCCCCAACGGGATGATCCAATAGCTTTGGTCCAGCACATCCAGTTGCAGATAAATCAGATTGCCCAGCACCACATAGAAAGCGGCGAAGAACAGTCCAAAGACTGGGGCGCGTTTGAAGTCCGCCATCCCGGCCTTGATGGCCTGCAAAACGTCACGAATACTGATGGAATGAACCTCGGGCGGCGCCGAGGCTTCAAGGATCGGTGCGTCTGTCATATGTCCTCCCTGCACGCGTCAATGATAGCGTATGACATAGTGTCGCGGTAGACGCGGCCTGCGTCAAGTTTCTGAATGCGTTAAAGTCTCGATCCCTGCCCAGTTTTTCGTGCGGCGCCGTTCAGTCCATGATCATGCCAGCAAGGCCTTTACCAACCACACAAAAGCCATACTATTGAGCCAGCCGAACGAAGGAACATTCTTTATGTCTATTTTGAAAATGCTTGCTGCAACCGGCATGGCCGTTACACTGCTTACCGGCATGGCGATTGGCGCTGACTGTGGCAACACAGGTGGTGGGTTTGAAAGCTGGAAGGCCGGATTTGCCAAAGACGCAAAGGCCGCAGGGGTCGGACAACGCGGATTGCAGGCGCTGGCTGCGGCGCAATATTCAACCTCGACCATCCGTGCCGACCGCAATCAGAAATCTTTTAAGTACTCGCTGTCGAAATTCATGCAGGTGCGCGGGGCCGACACGATTGTCGCACAAGCGCGCAAACGCAAGGCGCGCAATCCCGGGTTCTATCAATCGCTGGAAAAACACTTTGGCGTGCCGGCCGGTATCCTGCTGGCCATTCACGGGATGGAGACAGGATTTGGCGGCTTCATGGGCGACACACCCGTGGTATCTGCGATCACCACGCTGGCCTATGATTGCCGCAGACCAGCTTTTTTCACCCCGCACGCCATTGGCGCGCTGAAACTTGTGGACCAAGGGACGATCACCGCGAACACTCGCGGTGCAAAACACGGCGAATTGGGCCATACGCAATTTCTGCCGGGAAATGCGTTAAAATACGGTGTGGACGCATCAGGCGACGGGCGGGTGGACCTGTACAACCTTGCCGACGCACTGGCGTCGACCGCCAACTTTCTGCGCAAAAAGGGCTGGAAACCCGGCAAAGGCTATCAGCAAGGGCAAAGCAACTACAAAGTGATCAAACATTGGAATGCGGCCAGTGTCTATCAGCAGGCGATCGCGATCATGGCGGCGCGGATCGACGGCTGATCACTCGTCCGCGTTCGCTTCGGCCCGTGATTTTCCAGCCACGTCCTGCGCCAGAACGGCAGCCATGAAGGCATCAAGATCGCCGTCCAGCACGCCTTTGGTGTCAGACGTTTCATGCCCGGTGCGCAGGTCTTTCACCATTTGATAAGGTTGCAGCACGTAGGAACGGATTTGGTTTCCCCAACCCGCTGCCCCCTTGTTTTCATGGGCTTCGTTGATGGCGGCGTTGCGGCGGTCCAGCTCCAGCTGATACAGCCGCGACTTCAGCGCCTTCATGGCGATGTCGCGGTTCTGGTGCTGCGATTTTTCCGAACTGGTGGTCACGATGCCCGTAGGCACGTGCGTAATCCGCACCGCTGAATCCGTCGTGTTCACGTGCTGACCACCCGCGCCGGACGACCGATAAGTGTCGATGCGGATATCGGACGGGTTCACGTCAATCTCGATATTGTCATCCACCACCGGATAGACCCAGACCGAGCTGAAGGACGTATGCCGCTTGGCCGCAGAATCATAGGGCGAGATGCGCACCAACCGGTGCACCCCGCTTTCCGATTTGAGCCAGCCATAGGCGTTGTGGCCGGAAATCTTGTAGGCGGCGGATTTGATCCCTGCCTCTTCGCCCGAGGTTTCAGATTGCAATTCGACCTTATAGCCCTGCTTTTCCGCCCAACGAACATACATGCGCGCCAGCATTGATGCCCAATCGCAGCTTTCCGTGCCGCCTGCGCCGGAGTTGATTTCAAGGAAAGTATCGTTCGCGTCGGCTTCCCCGTCCAACAACGCCTCAAGCTCGGCGGCGGCGGCTTTTTTGGTCAATCCGGCAAGCGCGGCTTCGGCATCGGCGACGACCTCTGTATCGTCTTCCATCTCACCCAGTTCGATCAGGTCGATATTGTCCTGAAGGTCCTGCGACATCGATTTGTAAGTGTTTACGGAATCCATCAACGCCTGCCGTTCGCGCATCAGCTTCTGCGCACGGTCCGGGTCGTTCCACAGGTCCGGGTCTTCGGTCATCGCGTTGAATTCCTCCAAGCGATGTTCCGCCGTTTCCCAACCGATCCGCTGACGCAACAGCGCCAGGGATTTCTCGATTGCGTCAACGTTATTCTGAGCCTCTGCCCGCATGGGTGCGTCCCCTGTCCGAAACTTTGCCCCCCGCAATAACAACCGGGGCGGCGATGAGCAAGGTGCGCGCGAACCGCGCCGAGGCAAAACGTCAGGATCGCATCGTCACACCGTCGTGGAAAATCTGCAGCTTCGACGGGTCCGCCGTCAGGCCCACGGTCTGACCTTTCAACTGCTCATGGATACCGGGCAGTTTGGCAAGCAGGTGGGTCTGGTTGGCGCTGTCCGCCCCCTCACCCACCGACATTTTGGCCGGCAGGTAAAGCAAGGTGACTTCGCCCAGAGCTTCGACGATTTCGACCTTGCCGGTAAAAATTGCGTCGCTGTCGGTCAGTACCAAATCTTCCGGCCGCACACCCAGATTGACCTGTTTGCCCATATCGGCGTCTGTGGTGGCAATGTCCGCCCGCCCCACGCCGCCTGCGTCCAGTGTCACTTCGGTCTGCGGGCCAGTGGCGGTGATCTTGCCGGGCAGAAGGTTCATCGCGGGCGAGCCGATGAACTGCGCCACGAACTCGGTGCGGGGACGTTCATAAAGCTCCAGCGGGCTTCCGACCTGCGCGATGCCTTTGTTGGCCAGCACCACGATGCGGTCGGCCAGCGTCATCGCCTCGACCTGATCATGGGTCACATAGATCATCGTGCTGTCGGGCATCGCCTCTTTTAGTTGGGAAATCTCGATCCGGGTGGCGACCCGCAGCGCGGCGTCGAGGTTTGAGAGCGGCTCATCGAACAGATAGACCTTGGGATCGCGCACGATGGCGCGCCCGATGGCAACGCGCTGCCGCTGCCCGCCAGACAGCGCCTTTGGCAAACGATCCAGATAGGATTCCAACTGCAAGGCTTTGGCGGCTTTGTCCACCGCAGCATTGATCTCGGCTTTCGGCTTCTTGGCGATGTTCAGCGCGAAGGCCATGTTGTCGCGCACCGTCATATGGGGATAAAGCGCATAGGACTGGAACACCATCGCGATACCGCGCTGGCTGGGGGGCACGTCGTTAACCACCTGACCGTCGATTTTCAGCGTGCCGTCGGTGATCTTTTCCAACCCCGCGATCATTCGCAACAGCGTGGACTTACCGCAGCCCGAGGGGCCGACGAAAACGATCAGTTCGCCGGTCTGGATATCAAGATTAATGTCGCGCAGGACATTCACCTTGCCATAGGTCTTGACGAGGTCAGTCAGTGTCAGATCGGCCATTATTCGCCCCCTTCGGGTTTCATCACCAGTGATTGCCAGCCGTCCAGCGTGATCGTCTTCGTCGTGGTCAACGTCATCTCGGGCACGGCATCGACGATCGACCACGCGCCCGCGGGCAAAGTCACGGTCTGCGGCGTGTTGCCCAAGTTGAACAGGCACAGCAGATCCTGATCGTCGATGCGGCGGTGAAAGCGCAACACAGATCCGTCGACACGCATATCCTCCATCGTGCCTTTTGCCAGCGCGGGATGGGCGCGACGCAGAGCGATGGCGTGGCGATAGTGGTGAAGCAGCGCATCGTCGTCGGCTTCGGCCGTTTCGACCGCGCGCCCCAGATGTTCCGAGGCCACGGGCAACCAGGGCCGCGCTGCTGTGGTGAAGCCTCCGTTCAGGTTCGACGCCTCCCAAACCATTGGCGTGCGGCAACCATCACGGCCTTTGAACTCGGGCCAAAACTCGATGCCATAGGGGTCTTGCAGATCGTCAAAGGCAACGTCGGCTTCAGTCAGCCCTAATTCTTCGCCCTGATATATACAGGCCGACCCACGCAGGCACATCAGAAGGGTTGCCAGCAGCCTCTGCCCCTCGGGTGGCAGCGACCAGCGGGTGGCATGGCGTTTGACGTCGTGATTGGAATAGGCCCAGCAGGCCCAGCCATCGGCGGCCACGCGTGCGACATGGTTCATGACCTCGGCCACGCGGGCCGCATCCGGGCGATCGCCTGACAAAAGCTCGAACGCATAGCACATATGGGCCAGATCATCACCCGCAGTGTATTCGCCCAAGATTTCAAGTCCGCGTTGGGCATCGCCCACCTCGCCCAGCAGCGCACCGTTGTAAGGGGCAATCGCACTGCGCAGCTTGCGCAGGAAACCCAGCGTCTCGGGCCGGTTCTTGTCGTAAAGATGTTCTTGATGGTTATAGGGGTTCACAGCCGGCGCGATTGTGGCATTGCGCGCCTCGGGCGGCAGCGGGGGATTGTCGCGCAACAGCGCGTCGTGGGAATAGAAGTTGATCGTGTCCAGCCGGAACCCGTCCACACCCCGGTCAAGCCAGAACCGGGCCACGTCCAAAAGCGCCTCTTGCACGGCGGGTTCGTGGAAGTTCAGGTCGGGCTGCGAGACAAGGAAGTTGTGCAGGTAATACTGGCATCGTCGCGCATCCCACGTCCAGGCCGAGCCGCCGAAGATCGACAACCAGTTGCTGGGCGGGGATCCGTCAGGTTTGGCGTCCGCCCAGACATACCAGTTTGCCCGCGCATTATCGCGATCCGCCCGGCTTTCGACGAACCACGGGTGCTGATCGGAACTGTGGCTTAACACAAGGTCGATCATCACCTTCAGGCCCAGTCCGTGCGCGGTCTGCACCAGCGCGTCGAAATCCGCCAGCGTGCCGAACATCGGGTCCACGTCCCGATAATCGGACACGTCATAGCCAAAATCCTTCATTGGCGACGTGAAAAAGGGCGAAATCCAGACCGCATCCACCCCAAGGCTGGCCACATAGGGCAGCCGGCGGGTGATCCCGCGCAAGTCCCCGATACCGTCGCCATTGTCATCCTGAAAGCTGCGCGGATAGATCTGATAGATCACCGCCCCGCGCCACCAGTCGGCGTCCTTGGCAAGATGTGTCATATCGCTGTTTGCGACCGAAGTATTCATGTCTCAGCCCCCTTTGACCGAGCCGGCCAGAAGGCCGCGCACAAGATAACGTTGCAATGAGAAGAAGACGGCAATCGGCACCGCGATGGACACGAAGGCCGACGCCGCAAGGATTTCCCAATCCCCCCCGCGCGACCCCAGAAGGTCCACGATGCGGCCCGTCATCACGGCCTGATCTTCGCCTGTGCCAAGGAACACCTTGGCGACCAGCAGGTCATTCCAGACCCACAAGAACTGAAAGATCGCAAACGACGCCAGCGCCGGGAAGCTGAGGGGCAGGATGATCTTGCGAAAAATCGCAAAGTCCGAGGCGCCATCGACACGCGCGCTTTCGATAATCTCGCCCGGCAATCCGACCATATAGTTTCGCAAAAGAAATACCGCCAACGGCAGGCCGAATCCGGTATGGGCCAGCCAGATCCCCAGATATCCCTTCCCGATCCCGATATTGTTGTGCAGCTTCAGAAGCGGGATGAAGGCCACTTGCAACGGCACGACCAAAAGGCCCACGACGCCCGCGATCAGAAGCGCGCGGCCCGGCATCTCCATCCACGCCAGCGCGTAAGCCGCAAAGGCGGCGACAAGTATGGGGATGATGGTCGCCGGGATGGTCACGGTCAGCGTATTCAAAAGCGCCTTGCCCATGCCTTCGGCGAACAGCACCTCGCGGTAATTGTCCAGGGTGAAGCTGGGCGGCGCCTCGGCGCGCACGAACAGGCGCTGGCCCCGACTGCCTGATGGCTTTTCTGGATATGTGATGCGGTAATCCCCATTGGCTTCGACCGTGATCTGCTGCCCGCGCTTGTGGGTTGCGACCTCGCCGGGGGCGAAGGCGACGGGCTCGCGAGAGGTGATGCCGAAGGCGGTGATCTGGCCGCCTTCCCCCTCGCTCACATTGCCCGTGATCACCCAAGCGTCACCATCGGGTTTGGCGCTGTCGGGCGCATCGGCGCGCACGATGGCGTTTTGTTCAGACGCCGAAAGCGCCGTCCACCAGCCCGAAGTCGAAATCGCATCGCGGTCGCGAAATGAGCTGACCAGAAGGCCGAATGTAGGGATGATCCACAGAAGAACCAGAAACCCGACCGTCAGGTTCACCGCCCATGTCAGGCGGGATTTGGTGCCAGCCATTTCCATCAGCGGTTCTCCTTATGTGCGTTCGAGATGTTCCAGATCATCACTGGCGTCACCAGCAGCATGATCACCATCACGATGGCGGACCCGCGCCCGAAATCGGGCGACCCGCGGAACATCCAGTCATACATCAGATTGGCCAGAACCTGCGTGCCCCATTGGCCGTTGGTCATGGCAAAGACGATGTCAAACACCTTCAGGACGGTGACGGTAATTGTCGTCCAGACCACCGCAATGGTGCCCCATATCTGCGGGATCTTGATCTTGAAAAAGATCTGCAAGGGCGATGCCCCATCCAGATAGGCCGCTTCGATTGTTTCCTCGCTGATCCCCTTCAGGGCGGCGGACAGAATGACCATGGCAAACCCGGTCTGAATCCAGATCAGGATAATCATCAGGAAAATGTTGTTCCAGAACGGCATGGTGATCCAGGCATACGCGGTGCCGCCCAGCCCTTCGACAATCGCGTTTAGAAGGCCGATCTGTTCCCCCTGATTTTCACCGCGATAGTCATAGATGAACTTCCATATGACCGAGGCGCCGACGAAGCTGATCGCCATCGGCATGAAGATCAGGCTTTGCGCGACCGACCCCCATTTGATCCGGTCCGTCAGCCCCGCCGCCACCAGCCCGAAAAAGGTCGACGCCGCAGGCACGATCACCAACCACAACAGGTTGTTGCCAAGGCTTTCGCGAAACTTGCCGTCGCCTGCAAGCCAAGTGTAGTTCTCGCCCCCGATGAAGCTGCCGCGCGTGTCCTGAAGCGACAGGACGAAGGTCGAAAAGACCGGATAGACAAGGTAAAGACCAAGCACCAGAAGCGCGGGCAGAAGAAACAACCATGGCCGGATCGCGTTGGCCTTGTTGATGTTGGTGCCGGCGTTTGGCCCCTTGGCGGGAAACACGCGGTCCAGCAGGATGTTTGAGAAATAGAAATAGGCCACGCAGCCAAACACACCCACAACAATCGTCGAAACAGCGAAAAGCAGTTGGTTCATGATCCCTCCCGTTGCCGCCAGGGCGACGTGTTGTCAGGTGGATGGGGTGGCGGATCACACCGCCAGCCCCGGTTTTGTCGCGCTGTTACTTGATCGAATCCCAAGTCGACTGGATCGAGGAAGCCACCTCGCCCGCGTCTTTGCCGCCCGCGTAATCCACCATGCCCGTCCAGAAGACACCTGCCCCGATGGCACCGGGCATAAGGTCGGACCCGTCAAAGCGGAACGTGTCGGCATTCAGCAGGATATCGTTCATCTTGGCCACGGTCGGATCGGTATAGACCTCAGTATTGACGCCGGTGTGCGGGGTCAGAAAACCCCTCTGCGCCATCCAGACTTCATGGGCGATTGGGGTTTTCAGAAAATCCATGAAGGCTTGCGCTGCTTCGGAATCTTTGGTGATACCCCAAACGGTACCCGCACCCAGCACCGGCTTGCCCAGGTCTTTCTCGGCGTAGGCCGGAAAATAGAAGAAATCAGCATCCAGCCCCACTTCGGTCCCATCCGGGAAAAAGGTCGGGATGAAGCTTGCCTGTCGATGCATGTAACACTGTGGCGGCGAGGCAAACAGACCTTGCGGGCTGTCGCGGAAATCGGTCGTCGCCACAGCACCCGCCCCACCTGAAACATAGTCGTCATTGCGGGCAAAAGCGCCGAACTCCTCGATCGCGGCGATCACCTTGGGGTCGTCGAAGGGCAATTCGTTGCTGACCCAGGCGTCATATTCCTCGGGCGTGTTGATGCGCAGCATCATGTCCTCGACCCAGTCGGTCGCGGGCCAGCCGGTCGCCCCACCCGAACCCAATCCGATGCACCAAGGCACTTCACCGTCTTGGACGATCTGATCGGACAGCGCCTTCAAATCCTCCATCGTCTCAGGCACATCATAGCCCGCATCTTCGAAATTTTCCGGCACATACCAGACCAGCGACTTCACATCGACCTTGTAGAAAAAGCCATACAGCGCGTCGTTGCCATCCGGCCCTTCGAAGGTGCCAAGATCGACCCAGCTGTCACCCGCGGCGTAGTTTTCGCGCAACCAATCAGCAGTTCCGTCTGGCAGCGGCGACAACAGCCCTTTTGCGGCCAGATCGGCGGCCAGCCCCGGCTGCGGGAAAACCGCGATGTTGGGCGCGCTTCCGGCTTCGGTGTCGATGACAATCTGCTGTTCGAAACTGTCCGAACCGGAATATTCGACCTCGGCGCCGGTTGCCTCTTCGAAATAGGCGATTACGCTTTCGACCAGTTCCTTGTCTGGCCCAAGCCACGGGCCAATAATGGTCACTTTCTGGCCCGACAGTTCCTGGGCCTTCAGCGATTCATAGCTGTCCCAGCTGAACGCCCCTTCGCCCGGTGCGAATTTCAGGTGCCCATCCGCCTGCGCCGTCCCTGCCGTCAGGCCAGCCGTCAGCGCCATCGCGGCGGCGCTTGCGTAAAATCCCAGTTTCATTATGTCCTCCCTACGACCCAACGGGCCAAGCGGTTGCGGGGCGTCAACACGCCCCCGGCGCGCAGGCGCCTGATGATCTGTTCAGCGCGATAGAGAAGGCAGATTCGCCCGACTTCCAAAGCGCTTTGAGCATCATGACCCTTGCGCAGAAACACAAACCTGTCAATCTTTTCGTTAGCGCAAACACCATTTTCGCTATCAATCGCAGTTTCCACGCCAAAAGGCCATTCTGCCTTTGACGCAGGGTCCTAGGCTGGCTAACGTCGGGAAATCCAAACCGCTTTGAAGGACCGCGCCCGGCCATGACGCTTAAGGAACTCTCGGAATTACTGGGGCTGTCCCCGACCACCGTCAGCCGCGCACTGAACGGCTATCCCGAAGTGTCCGAAGCCACGCGCAAAAGGGTCACGGCCGCGGCCCGCGAATATGGATACGCGCCCAACACACGCGCCCGGTCGCTGGCCACAGGGCGCGCGATGGCAATCGGTCACGTCATACCGATCAGCGCGAAACACGAGATGGTGAACCCCGTTTTCGCAGATTTCATCGCGGGCGCCGGCGAGGTATATTCGCGCAACGGCTATGACATGCTGCTGTCGGTCGTTCCCGACGAAGACGAGGTCGACGCCTATCGCGGTTTCGCGACCAAAGGGAACGTCGATGGGATCATCCTGCACGCCCCAACCCTGAATGACCCGCGCATCGAACTTCTGAACACGCTTGGCCTGCCCTTCGTTGTGCATGGGCGCAGCTCGGACACCGACGGACCCTATGCTTGGGTCGATGTGAACAACACACGCGCCTTTCAGCGCGCCACCGATTTCCTGCTGGACCTGGGCCACCGGCGCATCGCGCTGGTCAACGGGCTTGAGCATATGGATTTCGCCATTCGCCGGCGCGCGGGGTATGAGGGCGCTCTGGCAGCACGCGGCATAGCCCCCGACCCCGCCCTGATGTTCGCAGGCGAAATGACCGAAACCCATGGCCACGACATTACCCGCGCCCTTCTGGCCGGACCGACCCCGCCCAGTGCCATCCTTGTCAGCTCGATGATCACCGCCATCGGCGTGCGCCGCGGGATGGAGGAGATGGGGCTGCGAATGGGCCGCGACATATCGCTGATCACCCATGATGACGAGCTAAGCTACTTTCGCAACGGGGCCGATATTCCCGTCTATACCTCTACCCGTTCCTCGGTGCGCGACGCCGGGCGGAAGGCGGCGGGCATGTTGATCGACATCATCGAGCGGCGTGACACCCCCCGCGAAATCCTGTTAGAGGCCGATCTGACCCTTGGCCAGTCCACCGGCCCCGCCGTTACGGTTTGAAACGAGGTTAGGATGCTGCCCCATCGCACTGAATTTCCGACTGATTTCCTGTTCGGCACCGCCACGTCGGCTTATCAGATCGAGGGCCACGCCAAAGGCGGCGCGGGGCGCACCCATTGGGACGATTTCGCCGCCACGCCGGGCAATGTCACGGGAGCGGCAAACGGGGCCATCGCTTGCGATCACCTGGACAGGTGGGAGGCCGATCTGGACCTTGTGCGTGATGCAGGGTTCGACGTTTATCGCTTCTCGACCTCGTGGGCACGGGTTCTGCCCGATGGGCGCGGCACGCCGAACGTCGCAGGGTTGGATTTCTATGACAGGCTGGTGGATGGGATGCTCGCGCGCGGCATCAAGCCAGCGGTCACGCTTTACCACTGGGAATTGCCCTCGCCACTGGCCGATCTCGGGGGCTGGCGTAACCAGGATATCGCAGGCTGGTTTGCCGATTTCACCGAAGTCCTGATGCGTCGGATCGGCGATCGCGTCTGGTCCGCCGCGCCGATCAACGAGCCGTGGTGCGTGTCGTGGCTCAGCCATTTCGAAGGCCACCACGCCCCCGGCCTGCGCGACA
Source organism: Aliiroseovarius sediminis (assembly GCF_022678485.1). Classification (GTDB taxonomy): domain Bacteria; phylum Pseudomonadota; class Alphaproteobacteria; order Rhodobacterales; family Rhodobacteraceae; genus Aliiroseovarius; species Aliiroseovarius sediminis. The sequence continues at coordinate 235,508 of NZ_JALBYP010000021.1, read as the reverse complement.
TCCGCGCCACCGCGCGGGCGATGCATCATGTGCTTCTGACCCATGGCCGCGCGATCGAGGTCATGCGCGGGTTGGGAATGTCGAACCTTGGAGCGGTCTGCAACATGGAATACGCCGCCCCGATCGACGACAGCGCCGACGCGCATCGCGCCGCACGGGTGCAGGACGCGATCTATAACCGGTTCTTCATCTCGGGGCTGACCAAAGGCGTCTATCCCGACACGGTGCTTCAGGGAATCGAGCCGCACCTGCCCCACGGCTGGCAGGATGATTTCGCGACGATCAGGGCGCCAATCGACTGGATCGGGGTAAACTACTATACCCGCAAGCTCTATGGTCCCGCCGAAGATCCCGCGGCCCCGTGGCCCGCTACCTGCGAACATAAAGGCCCGTTGCCCAAAACCGCCATCGGCTGGGAGGTCTATCCCGAAGGGCTTTCCCATTTCCTTGACATGGTGGCGCGAGACTATACCGGCGACCTGCCGATCTATGTGACCGAGAACGGCATGGCTGGGGTGGTCGAGCACACGGGCGACCCGACCCACGACCCCGACCGGGCAGCCTATCTGGCCGATCACATGCGCGTCGTGAAGGCGGCGATCGCCAAGGGGATTCCGGTCAAGGGCTACTTTACCTGGTCGCTTCTGGACAATTATGAATGGGCCTTGGGCTATGCGCCGCGCTTCGGGCTGGTCCATGTCGATTGCGAAACGCTCACCCGAACGCCGAAAGCGTCATATTATGCCGTCAGAAAGGCTTTGTTGCGCCCATGACCTCCTATTCTCTTGTTGCCGACGTTGGTGGCACAAACACCCGTGTCGCGCTGGCCCAAGGCACTGAACTGCGGCCAGACAGTATTGTGAAGCACCGCAACTGCGACCATTCCGGGCTGGCAGAACTTCTGGTCGCCTATCTGGACGGTCAGGACAACCCGGTCTGCGACCGCGCGGCCGTCGCGATTGCCGGGCCGGTGAAGGACGGCGCGGGGCAACTAACCAATCTGAATTGGCAACTGGACAAGGCGAGGCTGGCGCGTGTGTCAGGTGCCGGGCGCAGCGCGATCCTGAACGATTTGCAGGCGCAGGGCCACGCGTTGGGCCACATTGATGATTGCCACCTGACCACGCTTAAACAAGGGCAGGACGTGAACCCGAACGCCGCGATGCTGGTCATTGGCGTGGGCACCGGGTTCAACTGCGCGCCGGTCTTTCAGACTGCCAAGGGCCGTTTCGTGCCCCCGTCCGAGGCGGGCCACCTGACCTTCCCCGCCCGAGGTCATGACCAATGGGACCTGTCGCAATTTCTTGACGCCCAACTGGGCCATGTCGCGGTCGAGGATGTCCTGTCCGGGCGCGGTTTGGAACGCTGCTTTGCCTGGGCCAGCGCGACAATGGGCCAGCCTCGCACCGCCACGACGACCGACATCTTTGCGGCTGCCGACGCAGGCGACCCCGCAGCGATCAAGGCGATTGGTGCGTTCGTCACCGCCTTGGGCGGCGTTGTCGGTGATCTGGCCCTAACACTGCTGCCCTTTGGTGGAATCTATCTGGTGGGCGGCATGGCACGTGCGATAGCTCCGTGGTTCGACCGCTGCGGCTTTAACGCGGCACTGACCGACAAGGGACGGTTCAGCGACTTTCTGGACGGTTTCGCCATCCGATTGGTGGAAGACGATTATGCCGCACTCTCGGGATGTGCGCATTTTCTGGCAGGTTCCGACAATCAGTCCTAAAAGGCCCCCAAGTTACGCTGCAAGAAAGGAAGCCCCATGTCCGGCTGGTTCGAATATATTCTGGCCTTTATCGTATTCTTCGTCACGCACTCGATACCAGTGCGTCCGGGCGTGAAATCGCGCCTGGTGGCCGTCCTGGGTGCGCGAGGCTTCACCATCGCCTATTCGTTCCTGTCAATCGCGGTCCTGACTTGGGTGATCGTGGCTGCGGGGCGTGCGCCCTTCGTGGGGCTGTGGGATTGGGCGCCGTGGCAAAACCACGTCACGCTGACTGTGATGTTCCTGGTCTGCCTGATCGCCACATTGTCCATCGGGCGCCCCAACCCGCTGTCGTTCGGGGGCGCCAACAACCACCGCTTCGACCCTGACCACCCCGGCCTGATCGGTTGGATGCGCCACCCGCTGCTGGTCGCACTGTTTCTGTGGGCGTTCGGGCACATGATACCCAACGGCAACGTGGCCCATGTGATCCTGTTCGTCGTGTTCGGTGGCTTTGCCCTGCTGGGGATGCGGATCATCGACCGGCGGCAGAAACGCATCATGGGGGCAGCAGAATGGGCGCGGCTGGCGGACACGCGGCGCACGGTCACGGTGACACCGAACGGCCTGATCCGGGTGGTAATTGCAGTTGCCGTCTATGCCCTTTTGTTGTGGCTGCACGAGCCGGTCATCGGCGTCGAGCCTCTGCTGTAATCAGTGCCCCGCGCGCGACATCGCGCGGGGTCAGGCCGAACTCGGTCCGGAAGGCCCGGCTGAAGGCGCTGGCGTCACCATAGCCCGCGCGCAAAGCAACCTCGGCAATCGACAGCCCACCGGATTCCAGCATCCGCCGCGCCGCGTTCAGGCGCAACCGACGATAGACCTTTTGCGGTGTCGCGCCAAAATGCTTTTGAAACCGCTGTTCAAGGTCGCGTTGTCGACATCCAACCTGCCGGGCCAAGACAGGAAGGGGTATCGGGGCTTCAATATTGGCCTCCATCTCGCGCAGGCAGGCATCGACGCGCCGATCCCCGCGCACCCGCGCCATCGCTTGCGGCGCGGTCGCGCTGTCGGACATGAACAGGCGCGTGATCTCAAGCAACAAGGCCGCACCGTGGTCGGCGCCGATCAGGTCGCAAGCCAGTTCAAACGCCGCCATCCCGCCGCTGCAGGTGATGCGACTGCCATCGCGCACCCAACGGGCGCGCTCGACGTCTATCATCGGAAACCGTTCACCAAAGGCATCCTGCAGGTCGAAATGAATGGTCGCGCGGTGTCCGTCCAGAAGCCCCGCCGCCGCCAGAAGCCACGCGCCGGTGTCGACACCCACCATGGTGTCGAACCGATCAGACAACGCGCGAAGGGTCTTGGCCGTTGCGGGCGTCGCAAGCGAACTGTGCCCATAGCTTGACACCGCGCACAGGTAATCCCCCCGGCCCAGATCACCCAGCCGCGTGGTCGCCATCACCGGCAGGCCGCTGGAACTATGCACGACCCCATTATCGGGTGTGCAGATCTGCCATTCGAAGGCCTGACGACCCAACAGGGTATTCGTCGCGCGCAATGGCTCCAGCAAATTCGCCAGCGCCATGTTTGAGAAGCGATCAAACAGCAAAAAGCCGATCTTGCGGGTTTGCCGGGTGGATTTCGACCAATACTGCATGATTATGCATAAATCTGCACATCAACCCCGTCAATCCCGCCCATCATGGTGGGACCATTCCGCACATCCAGATGGAGGACCCGATGCCCCTGACCATGAATACCGACGTTTTCATCACCTGCGCCGTGACCGGGTCAGGCAGCACGCAGGACCGTTCGCCCCATGTGCCGCGCAGCCCCAAGCAGATCGCCGACAGCGCGATTGCCGCCGCGAAAGCAGGCGCTGCCATCGTGCATTGCCATGTGCGCGACCCCGAGACGGGCACGCCCTCGCGCGACCTGAAACTCTACCGCGAAGTGACCGAGCGTATTCGCGACGCCGATGTGGACGTGGTCCTGAACCTGACCGCGGGTATGGGCGGCGACATCACTTTCGGCCCAACCGACGCGCCCATGCCCGTGAACGAAGCCGGCACCGACATGATCGGCGCCGCCGAACGGGTCGCCCATGTGGCCGACTGCCTGCCCGAGATCTGCACACTGGATTGCGGCACCATGAATTTCGCCGAGGCGGATTATGTCATGACCAACACCCCCGGCATGTTGCGCGCCATGGGCCAGATGATGACCGATCTTGGTGTGAAACCTGAGATCGAGGCCTTCGACACAGGCCATCTGTGGTTTGCCAAGGAGTTGGAGAAGGAAGGCGTGTTGGACAGCCCCGCCCTTGTGCAGCTGTGCATGGGTGTGCCGTGGGGCGCGCCGGACGACCTGAACACCTTCATGGCGATGGTCAACAATGTGCCGGACGACTGGACCTTCTCGGCCTTTGGATTGGGGCGCAATCAGATGGCCTATGTCGCTGCGGCCGTGCTGGCTGGTGGCCACGTGCGTGTCGGGCTTGAGGATAACCTGTGGCTTGGCAAGGGCGAGCTTGCGACCAATGAACAGCTTGTGACCCGCGCCCGTGGCATCATTGAAGGCATGGGCGCCCGCGTGATCGGCCCCGAGGACGTGCGCAAGAAACTTGGCCTTGTGAAACGAGCCCCGAAATGAAGGCGGCAATCATTGGCGGCGGCGTAATTGGCGGCGGCTGGGCCGCACGGTTCCTGCTGAACGGATGGGACGTGGCCGTGTTCGACCCCGACCCCGAGGCCGAACGCAAGATCGGCGAAGTCCTGACCAACGCCCGCCGCGCGTTGCCGGGCCTCTACGAAACCGCGCTGCCTGCCGAGGGTCAGTTGACCTATCACGACGATCTGGCCCAAGCCGTCACAGATGCCGATTGGGTGCAGGAAAGCGTGCCGGAGCGGCTGGACCTAAAGCACAAGGTCTTCGCAGACCTGATGCAACACGCGCCCAAAACGGCGATCATCGGTTCATCAACATCGGGCTTCAAGCCCTCGGAACTAAACGAGAAAGGGGCGCGTGCGATTGTCGCGCATCCGTTCAACCCGGTCTATCTTCTGCCGTTGATCGAGCTTGTGGGCGACGCCGACACCTGCACCCGTGCAGCCGACATCCTTCAGACCGTCGGCATGTTCCCCCTGAAAGTCCGCAAGGAAATCGACGCCCATATCGCCGACCGCTTCCTTGAAGCCGTTTGGCGCGAAGCACTTTGGCTGGTCAAGGACGGCATCGCGACGACCGAGGAAATCGACGACGCGATCCGCATGGGCTTCGGCCTTCGCTGGGCGCAGATGGGCCTGTTTGAAACCTACCGCGTCGCGGGTGGCGAGGCTGGGATGAAACACTTCATGGCCCAGTTCGGTCCCTGCCTGACGTGGCCTTGGACCAAGCTGATGGACGTGCCGGAATTCACTGATGAACTGGTCGACCTGATCGCAGGCCAATCCGACGCACAATCGGGCCATATGTCGATCCGCGAGTTGGAGCGCCTGCGCGATGACAACCTCGTCTCGATGCTGCGCGCCCTGAAGGCCCGCGGGCCGGGTTCAGGGGCGGGCCGCGTGATCCGCGAACACGAAGCGGACCTGTGGCCTGCCATGTCCGACACCGTCCCCCTGCGCACCATTACCCGTGACGTGCCGGTGGACTGGACCGACTATAACGGCCACATGAACGAAGGGCGCTATGGCCAAGTCTTCTCGGACGCCGCCGACCGATTGATGGCGCATGTCGGCGCGGATGCGGACTATATCGCCACTGGCCTCAGCTATTTCACCGCTGAAACCAACATCAAATACATCGACGAATGCCATGCGGGCGACGCGGTCTTCGTGGACACCACCGTCACCCTTGGCGAAGGAAAAAAACTGCGCCTGTGGCACGAGATGCGGCGCGCGAAGGATGGCGGGCTGTTCGCAACCTGCGACCAATTTCTGCTGCATGTGGACCTGAGCACCCGCAAATCCTGCCCGCCCCGCGCCGATGTCAAAGCCCGCGTCGAAGCGCTCGCCGCCCTGCATGCCAAAGGAGCCAACTGATGCATTTCGGATTGTCAGAAGAACAGGAAATGATCGTCTCGACGGTGCGCAGCTTCGTCGAGAACGAGATCTACCCCCACGAGGACATGGTCGAACGCACCGGCCACGTGCCACATGAGTTGGGGCAAGAGATCAAGCGGAAGGTCATCGACCTTGGCTTTTATGCCTGCAACTTCCCCGAAGAGGTCGGCGGCGCGGGCCTGTCGCACCTCGATTTCACGCTGGTCGAACGCGAGTTGGGCCGCGGGTCGATGGCGCTGACGCATTTCTTCGGGCGGCCTCAGAACATCCTGATGGCCTGTACGGGCGATCAACGCGACCGCTACCTGCTGCCTGCCGTGCGGGGCGAGAAGATGGACGCCCTTGCCATGACCGAACCCGACGCGGGATCAGACGTGCGGGGCATGAAATGTTCAGCGGTGCGCGATGGTGGCGATTGGGTTCTAAACGGCTCTAAGCACTTCATCTCTGGCGCGGAACATGCGGATTTCTTTATTGTTTTCGTCGCAACGGACGTTGACGAAACCCCACGCGGACCGAAGAAGCGGATCACCTGCTTCCTTGTCGACCGAGGCACACCGGGCTTTGCCGTGCGCGACGGCTATGCATCCGTCAGCCATAAGGGCTACAAAAACTGCATCCTCGATTTCGACAATTGCCGCCTGCCCGATGCGCAAGTTTTGGGCGAGGTTGATGGCGGTTTCGCAGTGATGAACGAGTGGCTCTACGCCACCCGCCTGACGGTGGCCGCCTTCTGCGTCGGGCGTGCGCGCCGCTGCTTTGATATGGCCCTGAACTATGCAGCCGAACGCAAGCAATTCGGCCAACCCATCGCAAAATTTCAGGGCGTCAGCTTTCAGGTCGCCGACATGATCACCGAGATCGACGCCGCCGACTGGCTGACCCTTGCTGGCGCTTGGCGGTTGGACCAGAACCTGCCCGCCAACCGCGAAATCGCTTCGGCAAAGCTCCACGCGTCGGAAATGCTGGCCCGCGTCACAGACACCACGCTGCAGATCTTCGGCGGCATGGGCTTGATGAACGACTTTCCGATCGAACGCTTCTGGCGCGACGCCCGGGTCGAACGCATCTGGGACGGCACGTCGGAAATCCAGCGCCACATCATCAGCCGCGACCTGTTTCGCCCATTGGGAGCATGAGATTCAATGCCTTCGGCGAGGATATTTAGAGCCAGAAGAAACGCGGGAGGACCCATTGAGTCCCCCCGCGCGCTGAAACACCTGATCGTGTTTCCCCTGGCGCGGTCATCGACGTCCCCGCCTGTACCGCAATTCAACATTGTCCGAAATTGGTTAAGAATTGGTTGTTTCCTCTGGCTAAAAATATCCCGGGGGGAATTGGCCAAAGGCCAAGGGGGGCAGCGCCCCCACACCACCCCACTCGTCGCTAACCGGGGCGATCATGGAAAGTGATTTGTCCCGGTTGCTGCGCCCCAAATCGATCGCGGTCATCGGCGGTGGCGCGTGGTGTGCGAATGTGATCGAACAATGCCGCAGAGTTGGCTTCGCCGGTCATATCTGGCCGGTGCACCCCAATCACGATACGCTCGCCAATCTGCCTGCATACCCGTCTGTCGACGCTCTGCCCGCCCCACCCGACGCCTGTTTCATCGGCGTCAATCGTCACGCGACGATTGAGGTCGTACGTGCCCTGCGTGGCCGCTCCGCAGGTGGTGCAGTCTGTTTCGCTTCGGGCTTTGCCGAAGCGAGCAGCGAATGCGCTGCCGGTGCCGCGCTTGGGGCGGATCTTTTGGAAGCGGCGGGCGATATGCCCATCCTCGGCCCCAACTGCTATGGACTTCTGAATTATCTGGACGGTGTGGCCCTATGGCCCGACCAGCATGGCGGAATGCCGTGTCACAGCGGCGTGGCTCTGATCACGCAAAGCTCTAACGTGGCGATCAATCTAACGATGCAAACACGCGGTCTACCGTTGGCCTATGTGGTCACAGCGGGCAATCAGGCCCAGATCGGGCTGGCGCAGATCGGAGCGGCCCTTCTGGATGATCCGCGTGTCACCGCATTGGGGCTTCATATCGAGGGCATTGGCGATATTAGGGCGCTGGAAGCCTTGGCTGCACAGGCCCGCAAGCTGGGCAAGCCCATTATCGCACTAAAGGTCGGGCAGTCCGATCAGGCGCAGGCGGCGACGATCTCGCACACGGCGTCACTTGCAGGGACTGATGCGGGCGCTCGGGCCTTGCTGTCCCGTCTGGGCATCGGGCAGGTCGGAACGCTGCCCGCATTTCTTGAGGCATTGAAGCTTATCCATGTGGCTGGGCCACTTGCGTCAAACCGTGTGGCCTCGATGTCATGTTCAGGGGGCGAGGCCAGTCTGGTCGCCGATGCCGCCCACGGCAAGAATGTTAGTTTTCCAAAGCTTGACCCCAATCGCACGTTGCTGTTGCGTGCCGCTTTGGGGCCAATGGTGGCGTTGGCCAACCCTTTGGATTACCATACCTATATTTGGGGCAATGCCCCGGCCATGACCCAGACATTCACTGCCATGATGGACCCGGACTTGGGCTTCGGCTTCGTCGTGCTGGATTTCCCGCGCAGCGATCGGTGCTCGGCGGCGGCGTGGGATATTGTGATCGACGCGGTGAAACAGGCCCGCGCGGCCAGCGGAGTGCCAATGGGCATCGTTGCCACGCTGTCCGAGAACATGCCCGAGGCCATCGCGCAGGGCCTTGTGGAAGACGGCATCGTTCCACTGTCGGGTCTTGACCATGCCATCGACGCGATCGAGGTCGCCGCCACCCTTGGGCGTCCCCGCACCCAGCCCGAACCGCTGTTTCTGACCGCCCCTCAAGGCACCGGTATGTTAAGCGAGGCGCAGGCCAAGGCCGCGCTGGCCCAGCACGGCGTGGTCATTCCACGTGCCCACCGCGCCGACAGTGCTGACAGAATCGCGCAACTGGCCCGTGATATCGGCTTCCCGGTCGCTTTGAAGGGCGAAGGACTTGCCCATAAGTCTGAGGCAGGCGCAGTGAAGCTGAACCTGCCCGACAGCCAAGCGGTGCGCGACGCCGCAGATGCTATGGCTTGCGACAGTTTCCTGGTCGAACAGATGATCACTGGCGCAATCGCCGAGTTGTTGGTCGGCGTCACCCGCGACCCCGCGCATGGCTATGTGCTGACCGTCGCCGCGGGCGGCATCCTGACCGAGCTTTTGCAGGACAGCCGGTCGCTTTTGGTGCCCGCAACGCGGGCCGAGGTGCGCGACGCGCTGATGCGACTGAAGATTGCCCCGCTGCTGACAGGCTATCGCGGGGCTGCGCCCGCCGCGTTGGATGCGGTGCTTGACAACGTGATGGCCGTTCAGGCCTTTGTGATGGCAACCCCCGCGCACGAGATCGAGATTAACCCTCTGATCGTCACCGCCGACCGCGCTGTGGCGGCGGATGCGCTTATCAGGATCGAAGGAGACATCTGAATGACCGACACCCCCATCAAGACGCACCGCGACGGCCATGTGCTTGAAGTCACGCTGGACCGCCCCAAGGCCAACGCCATCGACCTGGCCACCAGCCGCATGATGGGCGAAGTATTCACCGATTTCCGCGACGATCCCGACCTACGTGTTGCGATCATCACCGGCGCGGGCGAAAAATTCTTCTGCCCCGGTTGGGACCTGAAAGCGGCTGCGGATGGCGACGCAGTCGATGGTGACTACGGGCTGGGCGGGTTTGGGGGCTTGCAGGAATTGCGCGGGCTGAACAAGCCGGTCATTGCTGCCGTAAACGGTATTTGCTGCGGCGGTGGGTTGGAGCTGGCTTTGTCTGCCGACATCATTCTGGCCGCCGATCATGCCAGTTTTGCGCTGCCGGAAATCCGGTCCGGCACCGTGGCAGATGCCGCCAGCATCAAACTGCCCAAACGCATCCCCTATCACATCGCGATGGAGATGTTGTTTACCGGCCGCTGGCTGGACGCAGACGAAGCCGCGCGATGGGGCATGATCAACCACATCCACCCCGCCGCCGACTTGATGGCCGAGGCGCGCAAGCTGGCGGCCCTGCTGGCTTCTGGTCCGCCTTTGGTCTATGCGGCGATCAAGGAGGTGGTGCGCGAGGCCGAGGATATGAAATTTCAGGACGCGATGAACCGGATCACCAAAAGCCAGTTTGAAACCGTCGAAAAGCTCTATCGCTCAGAAGACCAGTTGGAAGGCGCGCGCGCCTTTGCTGAGAAACGCGACCCGGTGTGGAAGGGCAAGTGACGGCTCAGAAGACTACGTTCAGCATGACGAGTGACACCACAAGGAAGATCACCGTCATGATCCCTCCGCTTTTGACGAAGTCTTTTACCTTGTAGCCCGCCGGGCCCATGATCAGCGCATTCACCTGATGGGTCGGGATGATGAACGAATTTGACGTGGAAATCGCCACGGTCAGGGCAAAAATCGCAGGATCACCCCCGGCGGCCACAGCAATCGACACCGCAAGCGGCACCAGAAGCACCGTCGCCCCCACATTCGACATGACCAGTGAGAACGCAGTGGACAGAATCGCGATGCCGGTTTGCAGCGCCCATAGCGGCCAGCCATCCAGAAGCGTCAAGATTTGCTGCGCGATCCACTCTGCCGTGCCGGTATTCTGAACCGCTTGCCCCAAGGGGATGAGGCTGGCCAGCAGAAACACGGTGTTCCAGCCCACCGCCTGATAGGCTTCGTCGATTGAAATCACGCGCGCCAGAAGCATCCCGACAGCCCCGGTCAGCAGACACAAAGACAGCCGAATATCCGTAAACAGGATCATCGAAATTGAGATTGCAAAGAACAAAAGCGCCCAGCCTACTTTGTGGGGCCGCAACTCCTCTTGCGGGAAATCCGACGTGATGATGACAAAATCGCGGTTTTCCTTGAGTTGGGTCAGGTTGTCCCAACGGGTGTGCGCCACCAGCATGTCGCCCACCTGAAACTCAACCAACCCGATGGCAGTGGGCTTGTGTTCATCGGTTTCAACATGGCTCAGGGTTTCTTCGCCGCGGTGAATTGCCAACAGTGACAGACCATAGGTTTTGCGCAACACAAGCTCGCGCGGGGATTTTCCGATCAGCTTGCTTTCGGGCGGAATGACGATCTCGGCGATGCCCGCATTGGTGGGGGCGAATTCCTCGACGAACACGTCCAGTTCGGGGAAAATCGACAGGCCGTATTTCTCGGAAAAGGCTTCGACCACCTTTCTTTTGCCAATGATGGCAAGGCGACACGGGGCGGCAATCTCGGCGGTCAGCACCTGCACCATCGAGGTCTTGCCGCGATAGAAGGTCGAGATGATGTAGAGGTTATTTTCAAGGTTCACATCCGCAAGAATTTGCCCCACCAACGGGCTGTCGGCGGGCACATCAACCTCGTACACATTGGCCTTGATGCCGTAGACGCGCTTGAGATAGGCCGACATCCCCTGCCCCACTGACGCGCGGTCAGCCGAGGCATGTTCAGGCAACACCCAACGCCCCAACAGCAGAAAATACAAGATCCCGCACAGGATCAGAACCGCACCAATGGGGGTGACAGAGAACAATCCGAAGGACGGCATTTTCTGCGCGTCCGGCAAGCTGGTATTCGCTGTGTCGATCAAATCGTTCAACAGGATCAGAGGGGACGAGCCAACCATGGTCATCGTGCCGCCAAGGATTGCGCAGAACCCCATCGGCATCGCCAGCCGGTTCAACGGAATGCCCGAGCGGGTTGAAATCCGGCTGATGACCGGCAGAAAAAGCGCCGCCGCGCCCACATTCTGCATGAAGCTGGAAATGATACCGACCGTGCCAGCCACAATAGGCTGAATGCGCGCCTCGGTTGCGCCGCCCCGCTTCATGATCGTGGCCGCGACCTTGTTCATCAGCCCGGTCTTGTCCAGCCCCGCGCCCACGATCATCACCGCAATGATCGAGATCACGGCATTCGACGCGAACCCGTCAAACAGGTGATTGACCTCGGCCAGGTTGGACATGGCGGGCAGATAGCTGAGGATGCCAAGAATGACGAGGATCAGGATCGCGGCCAAGTCAATCCGCACAATCTCGGACACAAACAGAAACACGGTGAACGCCAGCATCGCGCAGACGACAGCCATCTCCAGCGAAAACACTATCGGATCCATCCTGCCCCCTTGATCTGATCGGCGATCCTTCACGTTGCCGTTCGGTCAGCTTAGGGCAAGCATTTGTGAAAAATCAATTTTTTCCGGTGCGCAGGATACAGTTAGGGTGCCCGCCCCCGATTTCGGGCAACGTGATATACGATGTAACCGGCTGTTTTTAATACTATTTTACAGATTTGGAACCATTTCATCGCCATGCCGTTGATAAGGCATGAGACAGAAACGTATGAAAAAATTGCTCCCGTTCGCCTTCACCATCACGGCAGCGTCCGCATTGTCGGCAATGGCTTTCCAAAGTCTGCCCAACACCGGGACGCAAGCACCTGAACCGGCACCCGCCGCCCTTGCCCCTGCTTCAGCGGGGTTGGAGGCGGCGCAGCTGAACCTTTATCACGATGACCTTAACCCCATCCTGGGTGCCCCTGTATACGACCCGAATTCAAAGATTGCGGGCCGCGTCGTCGAGTTGATGTTCGGCCCGGAAGGTCAGTTGCGTGGAATGGTATTGGCTGTCCCGAAGGCGGATGACAGCGGCATGAAGCGCGTGGCCACAGAGGCGGAAAATCTAAGCGTGCTTAGCTTGAAGGCTAATACAACAGTGGTTCGTTCTGATATTCCGAATGAAGCACTACAGATCCGGCCCGCTTTCACACCAGATTACGCGACTGATTATCACTGAACGACACTATCATTCGATAAAGCAAAAAAATGCCCGGCAGCAAGGGGATCGCTGCCGGGCACCTCGCAATAAGCCGGTCGGCTTATTTCGGCATGATCACCGCATCAATTACGTGGATCACACCATTCGAGGCCTCGATATCCGCTTGAACGACATTCGCGCCGTCGATTTTCACGCCGTCTGTCGCATCGACCATCGCCTTGGCACCGTTGACGGTTTCAACATCCAAGGACTGGCCCGCGATGTCGCCAGACATGACCTTGCCCGGCACGACGTGATAAGTCAGGATCGCGGTCAGTTGGTCCTTGTTTTCCGGCATCAGAAGCGATTCGACTGTGCCTTCGGGCAGCGCGGCGAAGGCATCATCTGTGGGCGCGAACACGGTGAATGGTCCGTCACCTTTCAAAGTTTCCACAAGCCCTGCGGCTTCGACCGCAGCGACGAGGGTGGTGAAGCTGCCCGCCTCAACGGCTGTGTCCACGATATCCTTGGAGTGGTTGTCGGCCATGGCAGGCGTTGCCAGCAAAGCGGCGGTGGTGATCGAAAGAAAAGTTCTGCGAAGCATCGTATTTCCTTTGTTTAAGTCCCAGTTGGAAGTCGTATCAGCAATACGGCCCCGCCTTGGAAACGGATCACTTCGCTTTGTAAATATTTTCTTGGCTGCACGTAATCTTGCCAAATTCGGCAGTTTGTTGCCAATTCAGGGCCTCAATCCACCATGCCCGACAGCAATGAACCAAGGTCAACTGCGATCTTCATATCATCATCCAGCAAAATCAGATCCTCGATGCGGCGCCCGTCAAGCCCACCAAACGCGGGCTGACCGATGCAGTCCGCCGGGATCGAGGTCGCCATGGAAAGCGCATCGGACAGTGATAGGCCAACCCGGCGCACCAGCCGCCAGACCCCGTCGGCTTGGGTTACATGGGCGCCCGCCAGGTTGCCTTCGTCGTTGATCAGGCGACCATCCTTCAGCCGGATCGTCTGCCCGTAAAGGTCGAAGTGATCCGGCCCGCCCACCGTTGCCATCGCGTCCGATACCAAAAACATCCGTTCGGGCACGGGCCGGGCGCGGATGGCCAGGGCGATCATCTGGTCCGCAACATGATGGCCGTCGCAAATAATGCCGCTATAGGCGGTCGAGTTAATGACCGCCCCCACCGCGCCCGGAGCGCGGCCCGTCATCGGCGACATCGCGTTGAACAAATGCGTCGCGCAACGCGCACCAGCGGCGAAGGCCGCCTCCATCATTTCGAAGCTCGCATCCGTGTGACCCAAGGACACGACCGCGCCCATCTGTCCAAGCTGTGCGATCTGTTCGGGCGTCGTGGCCTCGGGCGCAACGGTGATCATCACGCCCACATCCGCCGCGCGCAAGCGCGCGACCGTGTTCATTGTACGCGCATCCATCGGGCGGATTTTGTCGGGCGCATGGGTGCCCCGGCGTGCCATCGCGATATGCGGCCCTTCGATATGCAGGCCCAAGATGCCCTGCTGCCCTTTCGCGGCAATCGCGGCGTCTGCGGCACGGTCGATCACATCGGGCGTGTCGGTGATCACGGTGGGCAGCACCGCGACGGTGCCGAACCGCCGATGGGCGGCGGCGATCGCGCCCAACCCATCAACCGTGGGGGTCGCGTTCAGCTGCACCCCGCCCCCACCGTTGACTTGCAAATCTACGAACCCGGGCGACAGAAGGCCCCGCACGGGGATTGCGTCCTTGGGGGCGTCGTCGATATCTGCAACGCAGCCGTCGTTGATCCGCAACGCCTTTCCGGTCGACAATGTGCGCCCGTCAAACAGGCGATTGGGGGTAATCCATTGGTCTTTCATGGGGCCTCATCCAAATAGAGATAGTGGCGTATTGCGTCGTCAGACATGTGCCCGGCCCGCCTGCGCCTGCCACGCTGCATAAGCTGCACCGCGCGCACCGCTGCTGTCGCCCCCTTCGGCCGAGGCCAACGGGGTCGCACGAAAATCGCCGAATTGCGCGCGGGCGCTGGCCGCTGACAAATCATCGATGACACCGCCAATGCGGCTTAACCCGCCACCCAGCACGATCAGGTCAGGGTCGAGGGTCAAGGTCAACATGTGCAAAAGTTCTGCCGTCAGATCGCACCACAGCGCCCAGACGGGTGCCATATCACCACGGCGACGAGCCGAGATGTCGCGGGGGTCAAGAGCCTCGCCGGTCAGCGCATGGGCAAGACGGGCAAGGCCGGGGCCCGCGATGAAGCTTTCGATACAGCCCGCGCGGCCACAGCCGCAGGGCAAAATTGGAAGGCCGTGACGCGCCACCAGATGCGCGGGGGCTGCGATGTGACCAAACTCGCCACCCGTAAGGGTCGGGCCATGCAATAGCACGCCGTCCAGAACGACGCCGCCGCCGATGCCCGTGCCCAGAATAACCGAGGCAACACGGCCCAGCCCCCGTCCCACGCCGAACACAGCCTCGGACAAGGCCATCGCGCGGGCGTCGTTCAGAAAGGTAATTTCACGGCCAACGGCTGCTGCAATATCGCGCGGCAAAGGCTGACCCGAAGCGGCAAGGTTTGCGCTAAGCACCCGCCCGGTCGCGGGGTTCAAAAGCCCCGCCGCCCCGATCCCAACCGGCACCACGCCGCCAGCCATGTCGTCGGCCCACTGCACTTGCCCTGCCAAGGCCGCGATCAGCGCGTCATAGTTAGCCGGAGTCGGTACTCGGTTGCGCCCGATCACGCGCCAATCGGCATCAAACACCTGCACCTCGATTTTGGTGCCGCCAAGGTCGATACCCGCCGCGTGGCTCATGTGGTTTGTGTCACCTTGGACAACGTTTCAGGCGCGTCCGGGTTCAGCCCCAGGGCCAGCGCAGTGTTCAGGACCACTGGATACATCAGCGCCAGAAGATAAGCCGCCGCCGCCGCTGGGGTAAGGTCCACCAAATCCAGATCAGCGGGCGAAATCCGGTGCACATCACAGCCAACCGCGCGGAACCGGGCTTCGGCCTGGTCAAGGCTGGTCTGTATCTTGTCGGCGCCGGTATCAAGGATCAGCACCATCAACGGATTTGTCGCCAGTTGCAGGGGGCCGTGCAGCACTTCGGATGCTGAATAGGCCTCGGCATGAAGCGCGCAGCATTCCTTGAGCTTCAGCGCCACCTCTTCCGCCGCACCAAAACCGGTATCCCGCCCGATTACATAAACATTGCGCGCCCTGAGAAGCGCGGCTTGCAGCGCCTTGGCGTGCGGATGCGTGCCGGGCGCATCCTTCAAACTGGCAACTGACGTTTGAACCCGCGCACGGTACTCGTGCGCGATGCCGCCCAGCAGGGCCATACCCGCAGCGACCGATCCAATCACGGTCTTGGTGGCGGGCACCGCCAATTCGGCGCCTGCGCCGATAGGCACCGTGGTGTGCGCCGCTTGTTCAACCGCGCTGTCGGGTTTGTTGGTGATCGCGACTACATTGGCGCCGTTTGCGCCCGCTCCTTTCGCGGCGCGCACCAAATCGTCGCTGGCGCCCGACTGGCTGATCACCAGCGCGCCGAAATTGTCAAAACAGACCCCCTTGCCCAGTGAAAACACAGATGGCGGTAGCGAGGTAACGGGCACGGACAGTTCGCGCATGAACTCGTAAGAAAGGATATTGGCCGCCGCATCCGACGACCCGCGCGCGATAGTGAAGATCGCCTTGACCTGCGCCAGCCCATTCGCATCGATGGATTGGGTCGCGGTGCGGCAGAACACGTCCATCGCCTCGGCACTTTCGGCGGCCATCAGATGCCCATGGGGCTTTGTCTCAATGCTCATTTTTCCATCTTCCATAGCTATGGGGACCGTGCCTTTTGGCTGGGCCACGAATCGAAGGTCCCCCCTGCATAGCAAATTTTGCCCCTATAGATACCATTATAATACCAATATAGCCACCTGGAGTGTACAGCTTGCGCCTAGGCCATTATTGGTATTATTAATAGATACCAAAGATGGGACGTCCAATGCATATACCCTCAAACTGGTTTCGCCCCGGACGCGGCCCGCGATACTTACAATTGCACCGCCTCATACGGACGGCAATCGACTGCGGCGATCTGGCGCCCGGTGATCCCCTTCCACCCGAACGCGATCTGGCGCGCGCCGCTGACGTTAGCCGCGTGACAGTGCGCAAAGCCATCGGCCAGCTTGCCGCCGACGGGCTGATCGAGCAGCGTCACGGCGCGGGTTCGTTCGTGCGCCCACCCGCCCCGAAGCTTGAGCAATCTCTGTCCTCGCTCGTGTCTTTTACCGAAACCATGCAGGCCCGCGGCATGACTCCGACCAGCGAAACACTGTCGCACGGACTTCACCGCCCCACCAGCGCCGAGATGCTGTCGCTGGGGCTGTCGGCAGGTGATCAGGTCGCACGGCTGACGCGGCTCAGGCGGGCGGATGGAACGCCGATGGCGCTGGAACAATCAACATTGCCCGCTGACATTCTGCCCCAACCTGACCGGGTCGATCTGTCGCTTTATACAGTGCTGCGCACCTCGGGTCAGGCGCCGACCCGCGCCATTCAGCGTGTGACCGCAACCAACCTGACCGCGCCGGATGCACTGGTGTTCAACCTGCCCCAAGGCACGGCTGTTCTGAAAATCGAGCGGACCGGATACCTGCCCACCGGACGCCCGATTGAGTTCACCAGCGGCCTGTATCGCCCGGATCTATACGATTTCGTGTCCGAGCTGCGGCTGGACTGACCGGGGAGGATTAATCCTCGATCCGCAAATGGCTGTCGGGGTCAAACAGATGCGCGTGCCCCGGTTGAACGGACAGGTGCGTGACCTGACCCCGCGATTGCAGGGGATGGACGCCCGGCAAGCTGGCGGTGAAGGCCGCGTTTGACCCCTGCAAGCGGCCATGCAGCAGCGTGTTGGCGCCCAGTGGTTCGGACAGATCGACCGACAGGGCCAGCGGGCCAGCGTCGTCCACCGTGACATGTTCAGGCCGAATGCCCAGCTTGATCGGCCCATCGCGATAACTGGTCTTGGCCACTTGCGCGTCACCGATCCGCACCTGCCCGCCCTGCACTTCTGCATCCAGAATGTTCATCGCGGGACTGCCGATAAACTGTGCGGCAAACAGCGTGCGCGGGGTCTCATAGACCTCAAGCGGGGTGCCGATCTGTTCGGCCACACCTGCATTCATGACAATCATCCGGTCCGCCATCGTCATCGCTTCGACCTGATCATGGGTCACATACAGCGCGGTGATGCCGAGCTTTGATTGCAACTCTTTGATTTCCAGCCGCATCTGGACGCGCAGCTTGGCGTCAAGGTTGGACAGCGGCTCGTCAAACAGAAATACGGCTGGTTCGCGCACAATCGCGCGCCCCATGGCGACGCGCTGACGCTGCCCGCCGGACAATTGCTTGGGGCGGCGATCCAGCAAAGCCTCAAGCTGTAACAATTCCGCCGCTTCATGCACTTTGCGGGCGATCTCATCCTTCGGCATCCCGGCGATCTTCAGCCCATAGCCCATATTCTGCGCCACAGACATATGCGGATAAAGCGCATAGTTCTGGAACACCATGGCGATGTCGCGATCCATCGGTTCCTTGTCATTTGCGCGCTCGCCCCCGATCAGCACCTCGCCCGAGGTCACGGTTTCTAACCCCGCCACCATGCGCAAGAGCGTGGACTTGCCACAGCCCGAGGGGCCGACAATCACGATGAACTCTCCGTCCTCGATCTGGGCGCTGATGCCGTGGATCACGTCCACTGGGCCAAAGCTTTTCTTGATGTCTTTCAGCGTCACGGTTGCCATTGATTATTTCTCGCTATCTACAAGGCCACGAATGAAGAGTTTTTGCATCGACACCACGACGATCACGGGCGGGATCATCGCAAGGATCGAGGTCGCCATGATGACCGGCCAATCCGCCACGTCATCGCCAGACGGGAACATCTGCTTGATGCCCATGACGATGGTGTTCATTTCGGGGTCCGTGGTGATCAAAAGCGGCCACAGGTATTGGTTCCAGCCATAGATGAACAGGATCACGAACAGGGCGGCGACGTTTGTGCGGCTCATCGGGACGACGATATCCCAGAAGAACCGCATCGGGCGGGCGCCGTCGACGCGGGCGGCCTCGGCCAATTCATCGGGGATAGTCAGGAAAAACTGGCGAAACAGGAAGGTTGCGGTGGCCGACGCGATCAGTGGGAAGATCAGCCCGGAATAGCTGTTGAGCATCCCGAAGCCTGCCACAACCTCGTAGGTCGGGACGATCCGCACCTCGACCGGCAGCATCAGGGTCAGGAAGATCATCCAGAAAAAGAAATTGCGCCCCGGAAATCGGAAATAGACGATCGCGAAGGCCGACAGAAGCGAAATGATGATCTTGCCCACCGCAATGCCAATCGCCATCACCAGCGAGTTGAACAGCATCGTCGCAACCGGCACGTTCACACCGGAAAACAATGCCGCCTTGTAGTTTGCAAGGAACTGATTACCCGGCCAAAGCGGCATTGGCGGGCGCACGATCTCGGGTTGCGTGACGGTCGAGGCCACAAAAGCCAGCCAGATCGGGAAAAAGATCACCAAAACGCCAAGGATCATCAGAACGTGAGTCAGCCACAGCCCTGCCCCACGTTTTTCCACCATGCCATGATGTTCGCGCGCCATCAGTAATGCACCCTTTTCTCGACAAACTTGAATTGCAATACGGTCAGCAGCCCGACCACGACAAGAAGGATCACCGACTGTGCAGAAGATGAGCCAAGATCCTGCCCCACAAACCCATCTGCAAAGACCTTGTAAACAAGGATCGTCGTCGATTGCTGCGGCCCGCCTGAGGTGATGGTGTGGATCACGCCGAAGGTTTCAAAGAAAGAATAAACCACGTTGACCACCAGCAGGAAGAACGTGGTGGGCGACAGAAGCGGTAAGACAATGGTGAAGAAACGCCGCCAGAAGCGCGCGCCGTCAATGGCCGCAGCTTCGATCACAGAACGAGGCACCGCTTGCAGGGCGGCAAAAAAGAACAGGAAGTTATAGCTGATCCGCCCCCAGGCCGAGGCGACAACGACCAGCCCCATCGCCTCGCTGCCGTTCAGTACGTGGTTCCAGTCATATCCCAACTGCCCCAGATACCAGGACACCACGCCCACGCGGGTGTTGAACATGAAAAGCCACAGCACACCGGCGACGGCGGGCGCGACCGCATAAGGCCAGATAAGAAGCGTGCGATAGACGCCCGACCCCTTGATCAAGCGATCTGCCAGCACCGCCAGAAACAGCGCCGGGATCATCGAGGCGAGCGTGACAAGAACTGAGAAAACGCCCGTCGTCACGAAGGACGCGCGATAAAACTTGTCCGACAGCAGATATTCGAAATTGCCCAAGCCAACATACTGCATCGACAGTCCGAAAGGGTCGGGAATGAATAGCGACTGCCAGATCGCCTGCCCCGCCGGATAAAAGAAAAACACGACCGAGATGATGACCTGCGGGGCAATCAGGCATAGCGGCAGAAGCCACCCCCGGAATGTGACGCGTTTTTCCATTTTGGCCCTCGAAATAGCAAAGACGGGCCGGTATGGCCCGCCTTTTTGATGGTTAGGTTACTTGTTGGCTTGCTCAAACCGGCGCAGCAGCGCATCGCCGCGTTCCTTGGCGCTATCCATCGCCTCTTGCGCGGTTTTATCGCCTGCCCAGACGCCTTCCAGCTCTTCGTCGATGATACCGCGGATCTGATCGAACGACCCCAGACGGATACCTTTGGAATTGGCGGTTGGCTCGTTTGCCGTCATCTGCTTCACAGCCACATCGGTGCCGGGGTTCTCTTCATAAAAACCGGCCTCGCGGGTGGCTTCGCCCGCTGCGGTGGTGATCGGTAGATAACCGGTATCCTGGTGCCATTTCGCCTGAACCGGGGTCGAGGACAGGAAGGACAGGAATTCACCGACGCCCTTGTATTCCTCGGCCTCGTGGCCTTGCATCACCCAAAGGGACGCGCCGCCGATGATGGTATTTTGCGGCGCATTGCCGACCCCTTCCCAATAGGGAAGCGGGCGCACGTCGAAGTCAAACTCGGCTTCGTCCTTGATGCCAGCATAACCCGCCGAACTTTCGGTGAACAGCGCACATTCGCCCGAACGGAAGTTCGCGCCCCCTTCGTTGCGACGGCCGGTATAGATGAATTCGCCATCCTTGGCCCATTCGCCCATCTTGGCCAAATGCGCCACCTGTGCTTCGCCGTTCAACGCAAGCTCGGTGTCCAGACCGGCAAAGCCGTTTTCCTGGGTGGCAAACGGCACATCGTGATAGGCTGACAGGTTTTCAACATGGATCCAGCTTTGCCATGCGGTGACCAGCGGGCAATCTTCGCCGCCGGCTTTCAACTGCCCCAGCACCTCGTCGACATTCTGCCAGGTCGACAGATCGGTGTCAGGGTCCACACCTGCCGCTTCCATCGCGTCGCGGTTCACCCACAGAACGGGCGTGGACGAGTTGAACGGCAAGGACAACATTTGGCCGTCGGTTGTGGTGTAATAGCCTTTGACCGCACCAATATAGGCGTCGGGGTCAAACTCCGCCCCGCTTTCGGCCATCACTTCGTAAACCGGCTTGATCGCGCCCTCGGCTGCCATCATTGTTGCGGTGCCCACTTCGAACACCATCAGGATATGTGGCTGTTCGCCCGCGCGGAAGGCGGCGATCCCGGCGTTCAGCGTTTCGGAATAGTTGCCCTTGTGGCTGGCGACGATCTTGTAGTCGCTTTGGCTGTTGTTGAACTCTTCGACCTGCGCGGCCACAAGCTCGCCCAAGCGACCGGTAAAGGCGTGCCAGAATTGAACTTCTGTCTGCGCATAGGCCCCGATCGGGGACATCGCAGTGGTTGCGGCAGCAAGTGCGCCAAACACGATCTTTTTCACTTCATCCTCCTCGCACCAAGCGGTGCATTTCCCAGTCATCCACGCACACCCAAAAAAGGCTTTGTTGCGTGTCTGGCAAAAGGGTTACATCACGTATGACATAATGCAAGAGTATTTGCTGTAACAGTTTTATAACACTAGATTATAAAGCTAGCGAGAACCAACAGCACAAGGATCATCGGATGACACATGCTCTGCGGCTGCGCCAGTTAGAGGCCCTGATGGCCGTCACGCTTCACGGCTCGATGACGCGCGGAGCGCAGGAATTGGGCATCAGCCAACCGGCGGTGAGTCGCCTTCTGTCCGATCTGCGTGACGTTTTGGGCTTCAACCTTTTCAACCGGCGCGACGGGCGGTTGGTGCCGACGCAAGAGGTGCGATACCTCTTGCCCGATATTCGCCGCGTGCTGGACATGATGACCCAGATTTCCGAGGTCAGTCAGAACATCACCGACAAGAAAGCCGGGCATCTGAGCATTGCCTGCCTGCCCGGCTTCGCCACCAGCCACCTGCCCGGCGTCGTCGCCAGCTTTTTGCGTGATCGCCCCGGCGTCAGCGTGACACTTGAACCTGACCGGCCCGAGCGTATTCTGGAATGGATGGTGGGCGAGCAATATGATTTCGGCATCACCGACGGGTTCGAAGGCCATCCGGCAGTCGAAAGCGAACATATCGACATCCGCACTGTCTGTGTCTTTCCGACAGGGCACAGGTTGAGCGCACGGAAGGTTATCGGGCCACGTGATCTGGCGGATGAAAACCTGATCCACACAAGGCGCGACAGCACCTTTTTCCGCGACCTGAACGAGGCGTTTCAGAAGACCAACACCGCCATCAACTCGTTGGTGGAATCGCGCCAGTTCACCGCGGCCTGCGAATTGGTCTGCGCGGGCGTCGGTGTGTCGGTGGTCAGTGCGCTGGATGCCCACAAATATGTCGGGCGCGGCCTGGATCACCGACCATTTGCGCCCGCCATCCCGCACCGGCTGTCACTGGTGCGCCCGACGTTGAAGCAACCCTCGATGATCTCGCTGGAATTCATGGAAGTATTCACCGAAAGCCTGGCGCCTTATCGGATGGGCTAAGGTGCCTCGCACAGCTTTTCTTTCAGCCACAGCGCGCGGTCTTTCTGTTTGTGCACCAGTTCGATCTTCTGCCACACACGCTCTTTCTTGGCGTCCTTATGGGTGTCGGCCAGTTCGGCTTCAAGCTGTTGGGCGCGCGCTTCCAGTTTGCGGATCACTTCGTCTACATGCTCGGGCTCGATCTTCTGCGCCTTGCCCTGCTCTAACCGGTCGAAATACTTGTCCAGTTTCTCGATGGTGCTTTCAAGTCCCACGGCACGCCCTCTTTTTCAACGGTTTGCTCAGTCGAATGGCTCTTGCAACAATATGGCGGTCTTTCCCGTTCATTGTGTCACGTCATCGTGCGTATCACCAAGCGCATTCGCAACAAGGCTGCCCAGTTCTTCATCCTCAAGCCCCAAAATATGCTCGACCTCAGCCAGCGCATCCTCGGGCGCGATGTAATAGGCCCGCGCCGCCCCCAACAGATCGCGCATCGCCGAATAGGCATAGTGAGAGTCATTCAGGAACGAGGTCGCGACCGACGCATCAAGCTGCCGCTTGCGGATCAGCCCTTCGATCCGGTCATTGGTGTCGCGGGCGTCCTGTTCAACCTGCACACGCTGCTGATCCAGCCAAAGCGGCGAGCGATCCTTCGGGTCCGCTAGGTCAAGTTGACGGATTTCAACCAAAATGCGTGCAATCTCGGTTCGAAGTTGGTTGTATAGTTCGGTCACAGCCCCCTGTGGACGTTCGGTATACCGGCTGGCGTTCCCGCGCAGATGCTTGACTGATTTCACCGCGCGCACAATACGCCCCGCCACGTCGCGCAGGATGTAGACATCATCCATGACATCGGTCGGCATGTCTTTGGTGCCGACCCGCGTGGTAAATTCCACAATCGCGGCATACAGCGTCTTGACCCGCGCCTCGTAACGTTCGTCAAGGTCAAAATCGACCGGGCGGCGGCTGGCGCGGACCGTGGCGGCGATATCCTTGGTTGTGAAAATATTCTTTCGGTGAAGGTTTAGCCCATGCGCGATCAATTCGACCGCGTTGTCGTATAGGTGTTTGACCTCTTGACGAAGGGCAACCTCCGCAGTTTGCGGAAACTCGTCAACGGCGTCAGACAGGTATTTGGGTTTGCTCAGATCTTCTTTCGGCGGAATGATGGCGCGTTCCAGAAAGATGATCAGTCGGCGCATGAGCGGCAGCATGACCAATACACCCAGCGTATTGAACACGGTGTGAAACACAGCCAATTTCAGACTGAAATCATTGTCAGGGATGCCCACGCCCGCCGCGATCGTGTCCACCAAAAGGCGCAGCGGCCCGATGAAGGCCAGCGCAATCCCCGCCGTCACCACGTTGAAGATCAGATGCGCCAGCGCCAGCCGTTTGCCCTGATAATTCGCGGTCATGGCTCCGATGATGGCGGTGATCGTGGTACCGATATTCGCCCCGATTGCCAGCGCCAGTGCGTTTTCATAGGAAATCTGCCCCGCCGCAAGCGCGGTGATGATCAGGGTCATCGTCGCGTGGCTGGACTGCATGACCACCGTCGCCGCCGCACCCACCAAGGTATAGACCACCAGCCCGACGAGCCCCGACAATGCAAACCGCGTCAGGTCGAACTGGTCCTTGAAAGCCTCGAACCCTTCTTTCATGTGGTGGATGCCCAGGAACAAGAACCCAAGACCGGCAAGCACAAACCCTGCCCCGCGCAGATATTTGTTGGTCTGGAACACCAGCACAATCGCCACCGCCAGCATCGGCAGGGCATAGGCCGAGATATTGACCTTCAGCCCGAACCCCGCCACCAGCCATGCGCCTGTCGTGGTGCCGATATTGGCGCCAAACACGATCCCCACCCCGGCCAGAAGCGAAATCAGCCCTGCCGACAGGAACGAGATCGTGATGATTGAGACCAGCGAACTGGACTGCATGATCGTAGTGGTCAGAATGCCGAAGCCCATCGACTTGGGCAGCGACGCGGTCGCCTTTTCCAACAGAACCTCAAGAAACCCGCCGCTGAACAGCTTGAACCCGTCCTCAAGCATCAGCATCCCGAACAGGAAAATCGCCACACCTGCGGCGATTTCCTGAAAGTCACGGCTGGCCCAGAAGCCCGCGCCCAGCACCAGCAAGATGACGGGCAAGGTTAGTCTTCTCATCATGAAGGCACGTCGCGTTCCCTCGGTCGCATCTCGCGCAGCATGGCATGACGTTTCTCAAGCCGCGATGCGCCGACGGGGGCGGGTTTAGCGCACGCCATCTTTGACGCTACTCTTACCGCGGATGAGGGATTGCGCAGTATAGACCACGATCGCCAGCCCGATTGCGCCGACCAGGGCAATGCCAAGCAGCAATATGACGTCGATCGGCCCGCCAATGTCGCGAAGGCTGGAATCCGTGACCGCCTGAACGAACACCACCGCCGCGACGGCGCCGACGGGCATCGAAAGCTGCGCCAGCAGAAACTTGCGCCAGTTTACCGACCGGTCGCGGATCAGGACGTAAATATAGGCAAGCGTGACGATCGCTGAGACGGCGACCATTGCCCAGAACAGGCCCCTGCCGAACATCTCTTCCGCGACTGCGATCATGGTGCCGAATGTCATCTCTTCCATTGTTCTGCCTCCTTCTCAGGCGCGGCCGCGCAGCATGGCGTTGTAGGTCGCCTTGAGCGCGACCGACTTCATCAGCCAGGTGATCCACAGTTCCTCCAGGGGCGCGATGACGCCGGGAAAGGACGGAACCAGGTTGTTGTCATAGTCGAATTCCACCAGCATCGCGCGGCCAATAGCGGTGATCATGGGGCACGAGGTGTAACCGGCATAGCTTGCGCTGCCCTCGCGGCCGTCAATCAACGCGACGAGGTGATCCTCGACCACCGGCACCTGGAACTTGACGCTGGCCGCGGTCTTGCCCTTGGGCACGCCCGCCACGTCACCAAGCGCGAAGATGTCCGGATAGCGGCGGTGGCGCAGGCTGTGCATGTCAACCTCGACCCAGCCCTGATCGGTCCAGCGGTCGGCCCAGCTCAGCCCCGACTGGCGGATGAACTCGGGCGCGCGCTGCGGCGGAATGACGTGAAGGTAGTCGTAGTCCATCTCCTGCTCGCCATTCGGCGTTGTAAAGGTGGCGATCTTCTTTTCAGCATCCACGGATTTCAGGACGTGGCTGTAGGCGGTCGCGAAACCACGATCCGCGAACAGCATCCGCACCTTTTCCGACACGATCGGAACGCTGAAAAGGGCGTCATTATGCGCAGCATAGACGATCTCGGTCTTTCCTGAGTTCCCGGCGCGTCGCGCGATATCGTCGATCAGGAAGGTGTGCTTCAGCGGTGCGCCGGCGCACTTCATCTCGGTCGCGGGACGGGTAAACACCCCCTTGCCGCCGGTCTCGGTGAACGCGGCCGCCGCAGTCCATGTTCGCGCCGCGTAATTCGGCCCGGCATAGAGCGCGCCGATTCCATTCGTTCCGACCATGTCGAGCGAGAAACCCTCGATCGCGTCGTGGTCAAGCACGAGGCCCGGCGCCAGCACCAGGAAGTCGTAATCGACCGACTGCCCACCCGTTGTCGAGACCTTGCGGGTCTCGGGGTCCACGGCGGCGACCGCATCGGGGATAAGAGTCACACCCGACGGCAGCCAGTCTGCTGTGCTGGACACGACGTATCCGGCCGGCTTCAGCCCTGCGGCAACCAGCGACAGACCCGGCTGGTAGAGATGCTCTCGGCGCGGGTCAATAATTGTGATCTTCGCGCCATCAAGCCGCTGCACCAGTCGATTGGCCAGCGCAGTGCCTGCCGCGCCCGCCCCGACGATGACGATCCGGGCCTGCGTCGCGATCGGGGTAACCCTTGCGCCCGCAACTTGCGGGTTTGCGAGCGCACCCGCCCCGGCCAGCGAGGCAAGCGTCATGAATTGTCTGCGATCCATCATGTTCCTATTCCTTCTGCGGGCGACCACTGCTGTCGGCGCTCGGACTGTCCGGTTTAGACAGCGCGCGGTCGTGCTGCATTTCAAGCCACATGGCGTTTACGACGGCAAAGATCGCTGCCAATGGAAGGCCAAGCAGCCAGGCAAAATACCACATCCTGTTTTCCTTTCCTTAATAGGCCGAGTGGGAGTCGGTCACATCCGCCTCGGTCACCTTGCCCCAGAGAACCTTGTAGACCCAGGCCGTGTAAGCCAAGATCAAAGGCATGAAAATCACCGTCGCAACCAGCATCACGAACAAGGTCTGATGCGATGATGAGCTGTCCCAGACCGTCAGCGACGACCGCGGGTCGATGCTGGACGGCAGGATGAACGGAAACATCATCAGCCCGACCGACGAAATCGCGCCGAAAATGCCCAGTTTTGACCACAACAGGGTCGCGCCCTCGCGCCCGGCCCGCAGGCCCAGAACGGTCATGACCATCCCGACCAGCCCCAGAACCGGTGCCAGTGCGATCCATGGCCGCGCGGCGTAAGCCGACAGCCAGCTATCGGTGCGCACGACCTCGGAATACAGCGGGTTGGACGGGCCATTGGCTGCAACCTCCGAGGTGAAGGCATAGCCTTCGATGCCAATCGCCAACCAAAGCCCGGCCAGCACATAGCCCCCGATCGTCACCAACCCCGAAACCGAGCCGATGGCGCGGGCACGCTGGGCCACGATGCTATCCGCCTTGAACGAAAGCCACGCCGCCCCATGGGTCAGCAGCATCGCAAAAGACACCACGCCAGCCAACAGCGCAAAGGGGTTCAGAAGCCCCGCAAACTTGGCATAGAACGCGCCTTCGTAACGGGCAAACAGGTCCGGCGTCAGTTCAAACGGGACGCCTTGCAGAACGTTGCCGACCGCGACGCCGAACAGAAGCGCGGGCACCGCACCACCAGCAAAGAGCGCCCAGTCCCACGTCGCCCGCCAACGCGCGCCGTCACGTTTCGATCGGTATTTGAAAGCCACGGGTCGCACGATAAGCGCCGCCAGAATGACAAACATCGCCAAATAGAAGCCCGAGAAGCTGACCGCGTAAAGCGGCGGCCAGGCGGCAAAGATAGCCCCCCCGCCAAGGATGAACCAGACCTGGTTGCCCTCCCACACCGGGCCGACGGTGTTGATGACCACGCGCCGCTCGACATCTGTTTTGGCGACAAAAGGCAACAACGCGCCCACGCCCATGTCGAACCCGTCGGTCAGTGCAAAGCCGATCAGCAGGATGCCCAGAAGCCCCCACCAGATCACGCGCAGGATATCGTAGCTTATGAATTCATGCAGGATCATGGCAATTACTCCGCTGGTGTGTCGGCAAAGGGAACCTTGCCGTCATGGGTGCGCAGGCGATGTTCGTGCTGCGCGGTCCAGATTTCGGTTTCTTCCACGTCCTCGAACGGGCCTTTGCGGATGTATTTCAGCATCAAGCCAATCTCGACGATGAACAACACCGTGTAGAAGGTGACGAAGCCCGCCAGCGTCAACAGCAGATCGGCCACCGACAGGTGACTGACCGATAGCGCCGTGGGCAACACCCCGTCCACCGTCCACGGTTGGCGGCCGTATTCGGCCACGAACCAGCCCAGTTCGGCCGCGATCCACGGGGTTGGAATGATCATCACCGCCCCCCAAAGCGCCCACCGGGGATAGGTCTGCCTCCGTATGCTGGAACACCAGAAGAAATAGGCCATGACCGCGATGAAGCTGAAGCCCAGAGCCACCATCAGGCGAAACGCCCAGAACAGCGGCCAGACCTTCGGCAAGGTGTCGTTGGATGCCTGAACGATTTGTTCCTCGCTCGCCGCGCGTGGGTCATCGACATAGCGTTTCAGCAAGAAGGCATAGCCCAGATCGCCGCCGTGGCGTTCGAACGTCTCGCGCACGTCCGGCGTGGTGGCCTCGCGGTCTTCGCGGATCGTCATCAGCGCGTCATAGGCGACGATGCCCGAACGGATCCGCTCTTCCGATTGGGCGATCAGCTCGTGAATGCCCGTGATCTCGGTCGTCAGCGACCGCGTGCCGATCAGCCCCATGACATAAGGAATATGCACGGCGTATTTCGTCTCGCGCGCTTCCTGGTCGGGCAGACCGAACAGGGTGAAAGACGCAGGCGCGGGCTCGGATTCCCACATCCCCTCCATCGCCGCCAGCTTCATGCGCTGGCTGTGCGTAGCCGAATAACCGGACTCGTCGCCCAGCACCACCACCGACAAAGCCGAAGCCAACCCGAAGGACGCCGCAACCGTGATGGACCGGCGCGCCAATTCAACATGGCGACCCTTGAGCAGATACCACGCCGACACGCCCAACACGAACACAGACGCCGTGACATAGCCCGCCGATACCGTGTGTACGAATTTCGCCTGTGCGACTTCGTTGAACATGACATCGAAAAAGCTTGTCATCTCCATCCGCATCGTGTCGGGGTTGAACTGTGCGCCGACCGGGTTCTGCATCCAGCCATTGGCGATCAGAATCCACAGCGCCGAGAAGTTGGACCCGATGGCCACCAGCCATGTGACGGTCAGGTGACCCACTTTGCTGAGCTTGTCCCAGCCAAAGAAGAACAGCCCCACAAAGGTTGCCTCCAGGAAAAACGCCATCAGCCCTTCAAGCGCAAGGGGCGCGCCGAAGATGTCACCGACGTAGTGGCTGAAATAGGACCAGTTCATCCCGAACTGAAATTCCATCGTGATACCGGTGGCGACGCCGATGGCGAAGTTGATGCCAAACAGAAGCCCCCAGAATTTCGTCATCTGCCGCCAGATCGGACGGTCGGTCATGACATAGACGGTCTCCATAATGGCGACGATCACGGCCAGACCCAGCGTCAGGGGGACAAACAGGAAGTGATACATAGCCGTCATCGCGAATTGCAGGCGAGACAGCTCAACAACATCAAGTTCCATTTCCGGTACTCCTTCGATGGCATTCTGTTTTCAGGGTAGCGTATCCGAAACCAGGGTCTGGGTTTGAAAGCACCACCGTCATACATTCATGGCCTTAGATATATCAAAGACCGGGTGATCAGCACTGCGGTGCAGTGTCGCTAAAATTGCTGCCTGGGGCAAGGCGGCGCGAACGCCCCTAAGAACACGGTCGGCGGTGTCGCGGTCCAGCCCTTCGGTCGGTTCGTCCAGCAGCAGAAGGCGCGGCTGGCGCAAAATGGCACGCGCAAGCGCCAGACGGCGCGCCTGCCCGCCGGACAAGCCCGCGCCCCCTTCGCCCAAGTCCATGTCCAGCCCGCCGCGGGCGCGAATCATATCGCCCAGCACCACCGCGTCCAGCGCGCGCCACATCTGGCCGTCGTCTACCGCGGCCGCCAGGGCAAGGTTGTCGCGGATCGTGCCCGCCAGCAGCGCACTGCGCTGCGGGACCATGGTCAACGTGTCGCGCAGCGCGTCCTCGGGCCATGTGCCGGGACCGGTGCCCAGAATGGTGATGCCTGTGTCCGGGGCAAGGCCCGCAATCTGCATCAACAGGCTGGTCTTGCCGCTGCCGCTTGGCCCGGTCACCGCCGCCGCCTGCCCCGGCGCAAGCGACAGGGTCAGTGCAGGCTGGTGAATCTGTAAGACGGCAGAAGCGTCGCGATCCATGTCTGGCACAGGCAGCGCGTCCGGCGCCGTATCCGTTTCCAGCGCAATCCGCCCTGCGGCCCCGGCCATCTTGCCGTATTCCGCCACCCCACGCGCCAGCGGCGGCAGGGTTTCGGCCAGCGCCAGCGCAACGAAAATGCCAATCGCGCCGCTTGCCGGGCCAATCGCGCCCCCGGCGACGGCCCAACCGCCGACCAGCAGCGCAAGCCCCGTCACCCCGGCCACCAGAGCCGACAGGCCCGCGCCCGCCAACCGCTCGGCCCGGTCAAGGCTGCGCGCGGCCTGTCGGGTGGCGCTGTCCAACTCGCCAAGCTGCGCCTCACGCGGGCCAAGGGCCCCATCAAGGATCAGCGCCTGTCGGCCCCGGATCATGTCGATCACCCCGCGCCGCAGCGCCTGCGCCAGTGTTTCGGCCCGGTCGGACGGGTTCACGGTTGTGCGTCCCAACGCCAAGAAGATCAGCGCGGCGAGCGGCACATATCCCAGCCCCACAGCCAGCGCGACGGGCCAACCCGCCAGCCAGCCAAGCGCCGCAAAGACGACCGCATGGGTGACAAGACCCGCCAGCGCCGGCAGGAACAGCCGCAAGATCACACCGTCCAGCGCATCGACGTCCGAGACGATGCGGGTCAGCACCGCTTCGGCCCTGAGCCGCGACAGTGCGCGCGCGCCCAGCCTTGCCTGCCCGCGCAAAAGCGTCACCCGCAGCGCCGCCAGCGCACGCAGGGTGGCGTCATGGGTCAGCAGCCGTTCACCATAGCGCGCCGCCGTGCGTCCCAGCGCCAGAAACCGCACGCCTGCCGAGGGGCGAAAGACGTCAAACGCGATGCCCACGCCTGCCAATCCCGCAACGCCGGTCGCGGTGATGAACCATCCCGACAGGCCCAGAAGGGCCGCGCCCATCAACAGAACGATTACCGACAACAGCGCCCCCCGGAACATGGCCTGCGGCGCGGCGCTTAGCAGCACACGAATGATAGGAAGAAGCGCCTTCATGACGGGATCTCGATTATTCTGTCCATGGCACCTGCCAGCGCCGGATCATGTGTCGCAACGATCAGGCTGTGTCCGGCCCGTTTTAGCCCAAGCAGCGCGTCGATGACGCGGGCGGCAGTGTCCGGGTCCAGATCGGCGGTCGGCTCGTCGGCCAGGATCAACTCGCGCCCGCTCAGGACCGCGCGGGCGATCATCAGCCGCCGCGCCTCGCCGCCCGACACGCCACCACCGGTTTCGCCAAGGCGGGTGTGCAGCCCGTCGGGCAACCGCGCAACAAAACGGTCGGCATTGGCAAGGCGCAACGCGGGCCTCGGATCGGCAACATCGTCACCCAGCCAATCGCGCAGGGTCTGGTCGGGGAAATGCGGGGCTTGGGGGATCAGGGCGACACGCGCGCGCCAAGCATCTGCGGTGCCGTGGTCCAGCGGCGTGCCGCAGACGTTGATATGGCCCTCTGCCAGCGGAACCAATCCCGCGATGGCCAGAAGCGCCGTACTTTTACCCGCCCCGCTGGGTCCGGTCAGCGCAACGGCCTCGCCCACGTCCAGCCGCAGGTCCGGCAAGGCCAGCCGCGTGCCGGGCAATGCGACCACCGCTCCTGACAGATCGACCGACAGCGGGCCATCCAGCGGCGCGCAACGCTCGGCCAGTCCAAGGAAGGGCACACGGTCGGCGGCGTCCAGCGCGTCCAGCTCGGCCACCACCGACAGCCCCGCCGCGCGGTCATGCCACGCGGTTGCCAGATCGCGGAAGGGCTGGAAGAACTCGGGCGCGATCAGCAGCAGGAACAGCCCTTCGGCCAGTCCAAGCGATCCGCCCCAACTGCCGAACGTGATTTCGCCCAGCAAGGTAAAGCCAACAAGAACCGCGACCATCGCGACGCCTATGGCGCTGAACAGCTCCAAAACGGTCGAGGACAGGAACGCCACCCGCAAGACCGCCATGGTGCGCAGGCGCAGCCCCTCGGCCCGCGTCGCGAAATCGCGCGTGGCCCGCCCGGTCGCGCCCAGAAGCCGGATGTCCAGCATGGCCGACAGCCGGTCCATCAGCATCGCGTTCATCGCCCCGATCTCGACCATCTGCTTGCGCGAGGCATCCTCGGCCGCCATCCCGACCAGCGCCATGAAAACAGGGATAAGGGGCCCGGCCACCAACAGGACCAGCCCCGCCGCCCAAGAAAACCAGAAGGTGATCGCCAGCAAGACAAGCGGCAGCAACGACACCCGCACCATCGCGACGTAATAACGGGTGATCCACGGTTGCAGCAGCGGCAGTTTTTGCACCAGAAGCGCGGCCACCTCGGCCGAGGTGACTGGCGCACGTGCCCGCCCCTCGCGCCCGATCAGGGTCGCGCGTTCGCGGGCAATGGTCTGGTCGGCGGCGTCAAAAAGACAGTAGCCCGCCCGGTGATCCAAAGCGGCCCGGACAAGCCCCCCAACCACGAAGACAGCAGCCGCGGGTGCGGTGCGCCCCATGTCGCCCAAAACCCAGCCCGCGACCGCCCAGGCCAGAACGCCTGCCTGAAGCGGCCAGATCAAGCCAGACAGAACTGACAGCACGCCCGCCTTGCGCAGCGTGCCGGCGACCGGTGCGATGATCCGGTCCTGCGCGCGGCGGCGGCTGGTTGATTCCGTCTGGTTGCCCGGTTCGCTCATACTCGATTGGCCTTTCGCGCGTCTGGCGCGCAGGGGACCACGGGCGGCATGGGCTTTCAAGTCACCAAGGCCGGGGGTGCGACACCAAGGCCACCGGCGCGGGCTGGGTCACAGGTGTGGTGCATCGTCCCAAAACGCCGGATGCGGCGCGTCGCTGCCGCGCCAGTTGGTTAGAAGATCCAGCAAAGCCACGGTAAACGCAGCCGTGAACGCCCCCGCGAGGGTCAGGACGACCCGCGTGAAGGTCGCATAGGTGGGGTCTTGCGTGGACAACGCCCCTGCCACCAGCGACAGCATCACGGAATAGCCGTATTGGTAAACCATGCTGGGGTGGCGTCCGTCCAACATCCTGCTGCCCAGATACAGGCCCGACAGGAATATCAAGCCCAGCAGGATCAAAAGGTGCTGCGAGAAGGTGAACACGGCCAGCACAGCCAGAGTAATCCACGCGCCGTAAAACGTGGCCCGCACACGCTGCCATGCCTCGGACCAGACTGCGGTGCGGGTGGGAAACACGATCACCATCGCCGCCACCATCGCCATCATCATGTCCGAGGGTTGCATGACCGAATAGAGCCAGAACGACAGACCCAGCAAAACGGTGGCCCGGATGGCGGCGCCCATGTCGATATTGCCGGGGCTGGGCACGGGGTTGTCCACGTGTTTTTCAGTCGTACGGGCGGGCAGAACCAGATAGACCAGCGGCCCGATCAGCCCCGCAACCAGCGCGGCTTGAACGAACCCGTCGCGCATGGTCTCAACCGTGGCAGAGCCGTGCATCCCCATCACCGACATCAGGACCGCGACAATGATGATCAACATTCCCATCGGGGCGCCGGTTTTCAGGATCATCCGAAACGCCGCAAAATAAACCAGCCACAGCGCGCCCACATAGACAACTGGCAACGGGCGCAACTGTTCAACGAACCACGTCATCACGTAGACCAGAATGATCATCACGATCGGGGCAGCAATCATCTTGACCGGGTTGAACGCCTTGCGCTGCGCGGCAATCAGCCCCACGGGAAGGGCCGCAATGATGGGCGGCAGCGCCGGGTTGATGATCGGGATGGCTGCATAAGCCAGCATGCCCGTCAGACCAAGGCGCACCGCATACAGCGGGTCTTCGTTCACATTGGGACGTGGGGTGACATACATCGCGCGATCCTGCCCGGATTAGTGCAGGAAGCTGGTCCAGGACCGGACCCGTTGCAGCCCGCCTGCGATCCAGGCGATGGGGTTGGACTTGCCACCCGCAAAGACAACCGCGTGGACCTTGCCGCCCACCCGCGCCGGACGGGGCCAATCGTCCATGCCGCCAGCCAACTCGATCCGCACGGGAATGCGGCGAGCGGGTTCGAACCAGCGGTTCGTCGGCTGGTTCACGACCAGACCGCCCTGCACATTGCGCCCCGGATTGATGCCCCACGCGATGCTTTGAACGCGGCCTTCCAGAATGCGTCCGGGCACGGCGTCGAACAGCAGGTTGGCGCTGTCGCCGACCTCGATCTTTTGCAACTGGTTTTCGCGCAGATCGACCGTGACCCAGGCGGCATCCGCGTCGATAAAGGTCAGGGCGGGATTGCCTGCGCCGACGAACTGGCCCTCGGACAGTTGCACGTTGGTCACGACGCCATAATGCGGCGCGCGCACGGTGGTCGAGGCAAGGTCATATTGCGCCCGCTCAAGCTGAGCCTGCGCTGCAAGGATGGCGGGGTTGTCCTCGCCGTCGGGCCCAAGCTGTTCGCGTGCGCTTTCAAGGCTTGCCTGCGCCGAGGCCAACCGGGCTTCGGCATCTGCCACCTGCCCGCGCGCCTTGTCGCCCTGCGCCGCCGATGCAATGCCGCGCTCTTCCAGACGGAAGATGCGGTCGGCCTCGGCGCGAGTGGTGTCAAGCGCGGTGCGCGCCTGGGTTACTGTGGCCTGTGCGGCGACCAACGACGCGCTTGAGGCGTTGATCCCTTGCGTTGTCGACATCAGGTTCGCCTCGGCCTGTGCCAGCGCCAGATCGAAGGGACGGGTATCAAGTGTGAACAGAGGGTCGCCTGATTGCACCACGGCATCGTCCATAACATGCACCTCTGTCACCTCGCCCGAGACCTTGGGCGCGACCTGCACGACATGGGCGGCAATAACTCCGCGTGATGTAGACGGCGCCAAACGATCGCTCAGCGCATAGACCACTGTCATCGCGAGCAATAGCACAATAACGATCACGGAGATCGCCTTGGCGGGGTTGCTGGCCTGATCGGCGGCGTCGGTTGTGGTCGGGGTCTGGCCGGTCGCAGAGGCTTGTGGCTCACGCACTGTCATTCCTTCCTGTCTTTGTCGAAACCTCAGGTAGACATGAATTGCAGGGAA
Organism: Aliiroseovarius sediminis; assembly: GCF_022678485.1. GTDB lineage: Bacteria > Pseudomonadota > Alphaproteobacteria > Rhodobacterales > Rhodobacteraceae > Aliiroseovarius > Aliiroseovarius sediminis. The sequence goes on along the minus strand of NZ_JALBYP010000021.1, from coordinate 200,384 downwards.
AGGACCAGTGGAAATTCGCGCAAGCTTTTAACCCACGCAGAACCATGCGCCCTGCCCGTAACGCAGAAGCCTGCCCTTGGTTAAGCGATGGTTGTGCGATCCGAACCGGTGCGCCCTCTCTCTGGCTGCTAACTTGCCCAGACCGAACGTCAAGTCGCCGGAAAATCTGGCAGATCACTTCGAGCTCATATAAATTGGGTTATAGAGCCACGCTACCGTGAGAGATGGCAGTTGTGCGAAATCACGGTTGCGCGACCGGGCGCTGCCCTCGCAATCCGCCGGCATTTCAGCCCAAACTAAGGTCCCGTCTTGCGCGGGACACGTCTTCTTTTAGGAGGCCAGTTCGGATCATCCCGCTTGATAGCCCGTGCACTCCAAATCCCGGCGGGGACGCCAATGACCAGCCCCAGCACGCCGGCAGCGGCGAAGGCAATCCAAGTGACCCATTCCAAGCTGAGAAACACGACCACCGCAGTACCGGTAACACAGGCAACCCATATGGCGATCATTAGAAGTCGGAGAGGTCTGAACATGACCGTACTCCTTTCCTTATTGTGACGGTTATTGATGCAACGCGCGAAAGCGGAGGGGGTTCCAAAAGCGTGCGGGGGGTCTTCACGACTGTCCTCAGCCTTGGCGTGTGTAAGGGCCGACCACCCTCCTGCGCGACGCCGCGACGCTGCAAAAAATCGTGACCAATGCGCCACAATGTTTCAATATACAACACAATTGTGAAACTTTTGTTCGCGACCTAAGGTTCATAATCTGTTAACGTGTTCATATCGAAAGATCTCTGGTGGGGAAAATGGTGCGTCATATTCAGGCGCGAACCGAATAACTGGAGTGGGGAAATGGTATATAAGTCACAGATAAAACAGATTAAAACACCACAACGTGTCGTTCGTTATCTTCGACAGCAAACACCGCCGAAAACAGATAGAACCAAAACCGAGGAACCGGAAACGCCCGCTGTGGTGTTCACGGACTGGGCCAGTATCTGACGGGTTTTCACGGTTGAGCAACACGCTTAAATTGGGATCATGACTGATCCTGTTTCGTCCATACGCAATCTTGGGCCAGCGTCGGATGCATCTTTCGCACGGGCTGGCATTCACACGGCGCATGAACTGCGAGACTTGGGCGCTGATGAGGGCTACCGTCGGCTGTTGGCGGCGGGTTCGCAACCTCACTTTATCGGCTATTACGCCATGGTCATGGGGTTGCAGGGCCGCCCGTGGAACGACTGCAAGGGCAAAGAAAAAGTCGAATTGCGTGCGCGGTTTGATGCACTAAAGGCCGAAGCGAGTGCGAACAAGCCGCCGGAAGACAAGATGGAAGCGATCTTGGATGAGATCGGGGTGCTAAAAAACCCGAACCTTTGAGATAGCTCACTATGTGAGCCTATGGGGCGCTGCCCCTCGCGACCAAGGCCGCTCGCCCCAAGATATTTTCAGCCAGAAAAAGACAGGTGAAGGAAAAAGGCCGCCCGATTTTCTTCGGACGGCCTATCGTCATCTTTTGTCATTTTGACGGCGCCGCTTAGCCGACCAGTTCAAGACCCGAGAAGAAGTAAGCGATTTCTTCTTTGGCGGTTTCCGGCGCGTCCGAGCCGTGGACCGAGTTTTCTCCGACGGACTCGGCGAATTCTTTACGGATCGTGCCTTCGTCCGCGTCTGCCGGGTTGGTCGCGCCCATCACATCACGATAGGCTTTGATCGCGTTTTCGCCTTCCAACACCTGAACGACGACCGGTTCCGAGATCATGAATTCCACCAATTCGCCGAAGAAGGGGCGTTCTTTGTGGACGCCATAGAAGGTTTCGGCCTGAGACTGGGTCATGTGGATGCGTTTCTGCGCGATGATGCGCAGGCCCGCGGCTTCGATCTTGGCGTTGATCGCACCGGTCAGGTTGCGTTTGGTGGCATCGGGTTTGATGATCGAGAACGTGCGTTGAATGGCCATGTTGATCCTTTTGCGTTTTGGGGCGCGGGGACGCTGCCCATGACAGCCCCCCGCGCGTGTTAGTTGCGGCTCCCGTAGCATGGGCTTGGGGTTTTGAAAAGTGGCGATTGATGCTGCATGGCGCGAACTTGGGCCGCTCATCTGGCCCAACCAATTACCCCGACATACGAGGTATTTGCCCACCGAAAGTATATCCGACTGTTTCAGTAAGTTTTAGCTTGCCTTATGCCTGACTTTTTCTGTAAGCATTTCGCGATTCCACTCCAGAAAAGGAACTCTCATGTCAATCATTCGCTCCGCCGCTGCCGCCATGCTGTCAGCCGCCGCCCTGTTTCCGGTGACAGCCACCGCAGAGCAAACACCGGCGCAACTTACATATGAACAATTTGAAGCGGCCGTTCCGCATATCGATCTTGAAAACTGCCCGGACAGCCTTGCGCAGGAAAACGCGTTCTGCCGGGCGTCTATTCTGCATGAACAAATCCACGTTTTCGTCTTTTCGTACGATGGCGACAGCCCGATGGTCGGTTTCGCGACATTCGAGGCTGACGGCATTGAAACGCTGTTGAACTAAGAAATTCGGCGTCGGGCGTCTGGCGCCGGCTTGGTGGCTCTGGTATGCGCCACGCATGTTACGCATTTCAGACATCACTTATGCCGTCGAAGGCCGCCCGCTGTTCGAAGGCGCCTCGGCCACCATTCCTGATGGTCACAAGGTTGGTCTTGTGGGGCGAAATGGCACCGGAAAGACCACGTTGTTTCGCCTGATCCGGGGCGAGTTATCTTTGGAATCGGGTGAAATTTCGGTGCCAAAGGGCGCACGGATCGGGGGGGTGGCGCAGGAGGTTCCGGCCTCGCAAACGTCGCTTCTGGACACGGTGCTGGCCGCCGACACCGAGCGTGCCGCCCTGATGGACGAGGCCGAGACCGCCAGCGACGCAACACGCATTGCCGATATTCAGACCCGGTTGACCGATATCGACGCCTGGAGCGCCGAGGCGCGGGCATCATCCATCCTCAAGGGGCTGGGGTTCGACGATCACCAGCACGCCCTGCCCTGTGCCGATTTTTCCGGTGGATGGCGGATGCGTGTGGCGTTGGCTGCCGTATTGTTTGCCCAGCCTGATCTTTTGCTGCTGGACGAACCGACCAACTATCTGGACCTTGAAGGTGCGCTTTGGCTGGAGCAATACCTGACACGCTATCCCCACACGGTCCTGATCATCAGCCACGACCGCGGGCTTCTGAACCGCTCGGTTGGTGCGATCCTGCACCTCGAAGACAAGAAGCTGACGCTTTACCAAGGCCCCTATGATCGCTTCGCCGAAACCCGCGCGGCGCGTTTGGCCGTGGCGGAAAGTGAAAACCGAAAGGTGGAAGCCCGCCGCGCCCATCTTCAGAGTTTCGTGGACCGGTTCCGCGCGAAGGCGTCGAAGGCCGTGCAAGCCCAATCTCGGCTGAAGATGATCGAGAAGCTCAAGACCATCTCGACCCCGCAAGAGGCCGCGTTGAAGGCGTTCAGCTTTCCCGAGCCCGAGGAACTGTCGCCCCCGATCATCAATATGGAGGGCGCATCCTGCGGCTATGGTGACACCACCATTCTGTCGCGGATGGACCTGCGCATTGATCAGGACGACCGGATCGCGCTTTTGGGCAAGAACGGTCAGGGCAAATCCACCTTGTCAAAGCTGTTGGCCGATCGTCTGCCCCTGATGAGCGGACGCATGACCAAGTCATCCAAGCTACGCATCGGCTATTTCGCCCAGCACCAGATGGACGAACTTTACGAAGATGAAACCCCCATCGACCACCTGCGCCGTCTGCGCCCCAACGAACTGCCCGGTCGCCATCGCGCGCGGCTGGCAGGCTTCGGGCTGGGGGCCGATCAGGCGGAAACTGTGGTGGCCCGGCTGTCAGGCGGCCAGAAAGCGCGGTTGACGCTGCTGCTGGCAACGCTGGACGCGCCGCATCTGTTGATCCTTGACGAGCCGACCAACCACCTGGACATCGAAAGCCGCGAGGCGTTGGTCGAGGCGCTGACAGCTTATACCGGCGCGGTCGTTCTGGTCAGCCACGACATGCACCTGTTGGGGCTGGTGGCCGACCGGCTGTGGCTGGTGAACAAGGGTGGCGTCGCCCCGTTCGAGGGCGATCTGGACGATTACCGAAAGATGCTTCTAACAGCGGATGAGGACAGGAAACCAGCCAAGGTGAAACCCGCCCCCGCCACTTCCAAGCGCGCCGACCGTGACACGATCCTTGCCTTGCGGTCCGAGCTGCGAAAAGCCGAAGCACGGGTTGAAAAGCTGGAGGCGATGCGCGACAAGCTGGACGCAAAACTGGGCGACCCCGCAATCTATGAACCCGAGCGCAAGGACGAGGTCGTTGTCTGGCAAAAGAAACACGCCGAGGTGCACGAGGCACTGGACCGGGCCGAAGAACTTTGGCTGCGCGCGCAGGGAAAGTTAGAGAAAGCCGAAGGTTAAACTTGGATCTTGATGTTTTCATTCCCGCATTTGTCACGCTTTTCGTGGTGATGGACCCCATTGGCATCTTGCCGCTTTTTATTGCTCTGACACAGGGCAAAACAGCGCAGGAACGACGGTCGATTGCATTGCGCGCCTGCTTGATTGCGGGCGTTTTGTTGGTTCTGTTCGCGTTTCTGGGTGAAAATGTTTTGGGCTCGCTTGGCATCTCGATGCCTGCGTTCCGCATTTCCGGTGGTATTCTATTGCTATTGCTGGCGCTGGACATGTTGTTTGAACGCCGCACGCAGCGGCGCAAGGATCAAAGTGAGGAAGGCGTCGAAAGCGAAGATGATCCTTCGGTTTTCCCGCTGGCCATGCCGCTCTTGGCCGGACCGGGATCAATTGCTACGATGATCCTGTTGTCCGGCCAGGGGGATGGGTTTTCGGGCGTGACGCTTGCGCTGATCGCAATGACGCTGGTCTTGCTGATCACCTTCTTGATGTTCAACATCGCATCCCTGCTGGAGCATATGCTGCGCGAAACCGGGATCAAGATCGTGACCCGCGTGTTGGGGATGCTTTTGGCAGCCTTGGCGGTTCAGTTCATCTTGGACGGACTGCACAATTTCGGCATGTTAAGCTGACGCGGCTCATATACCCAATCCGCACCTGACCCAAGACGACCGGGTGACATCCTGTGCGCGCGTTCCTATATCTTGATCAAAGGGATGTACGGAGATCACGATGACCGGCGATGACTATGCCCGGATAGCCTATTTCACGCTGCTTCTGGCGGCGATTGGTGGGTATTTCATTGCCGAAAACCGCAAGAACATCGGTCAAACCCTGCGTCATGCCCTGATCTGGGCGCTGATTTTCGTTGGCGCGTTGGCGGGTGTTGGGCTGTGGAACGACATCCGCAACGACATCTCGCCGCGCCAAAGCGTGGTGCAGGAAACCGGGCAGATCGTCTTGCCGCGCGCCTTTGACGGGCATTTCTATGCAACCCTTTTGATGAACGGGCAGCCCGTCGACTTTGTCATCGATACCGGTGCCAGCCAGATCGTCCTGACGAAAGAGGATGCCTTGAAAGCAGGTGTTCAGATGGACGCGCTACGCTTTTTCGGTCGCGCGATGAGCGCGAATGGCCCCGTGCGCACCGCCCCCGCCCGTATCGCGCGGGTCGAGCTTTTGGGCATCATGGATTACGGGGTCGAGGTCTGGGTGAATGACGGCGAAATGCCGGGGTCGCTTCTGGGCAATGATTATTTGCAACGGTTCGAGAAAATTGAGATTTTGAGCGACAAGCTGATCCTGACACGATAGCCGTCACTTTTCATCGAAAAAACGGGTGGTTACGAGCTTGCCTTCATCTCCCACCGGCCACTTTCCTGGCTCCAGTATTTCGCGGTGCAACCTGCCGCGACTACCTCTTTCCATTGTGATCTAGCATGAGCAACGGCATCGGGGTCGTTGCCGTCAAACAATATGCTGACGCGGGTCAGGCGGGTCATTTCATCCGCGCTGACCAATGCGCCATCCACCGCGATCAAAGTGTTGGCAGCGTTGGGAAAGTCACTATCGGTTGTCAAAAGAACCGGTTGGTCGGCGTCATGCGGCCCGCCCGCCTGCCCGTGCGGCAGGAAGCCGTCATCGGTGGTGGTCCACAGCCGTTCGTCCAGCCATGTCATCCGCCCTGCATCGGTGCCGCGAACGCAGACCGTCCAGCCTGCGCTCAGCGATTTTTGCAACAGTGCTGGCAGCGTGGCCTCAAGCGGGCTGCGCGTCATGTGATAGAACAGGACCTCGCCGCCTGTTTTATCCTGCGCGCCCTGCCCGCCCGATTTATCCGCTGCCGCGTCGGTCATGCCATCAGGCCTCGAACATGTCCTGGACCAGACGGTTCAGGGTTAGAACGCCCCAGCCGGTCGCGCCCTTGGGTGCCAACGGCCCGTCCTTATCCACCTGCGCGGTGCCGGCGATATCCAGATGAATCCACGGCTGGCCTTCCTTGACGAAGCGGCCAAGGAATTGCGCGGCGGTGATCGAGCCCGCAGCCCGCCCGCCAACGTTTTTCATGTCCGCCTTGTGCGATTTGATCAGCTGGTCATAGCCGGGGCCCATCGGCATCCGCCATGCGCCCTCGCCCTCGGATTTCGCGGCGTCCAGCAGCCCGTCGCACAGGGTGTCGTCATTCGAGAAGGCACCCGTGTTTTCGTTCCCCAAGCCGATAATGATGGCGCCGGTCAGGGTCGCAAGGTCGATCATGCCCGCAGGTTTATATTCCTGCTGCGCGTACCACATGACGTCACACAGCACGAGCCGCCCTTCGGCGTCGGTGTTGATCACCTCGATCGTATCGCCCTTCATCGAGGTGACGATATCACCGGGACGTTGCGCACGTCCGTCGGGCATGTTTTCGACCAGCCCGACAAGTCCGACCACGTTGGCCTTGGCTTTGCGGGTGGCAAGTGTTTTCATCACGCCGGCCACGGTGCCCGCACCGCCCATGTCCATTGTCATGTCTTCCATGCCAGCGCCGGGTTTCAGACTGATGCCACCGGTGTCAAACACAACGCCCTTGCCCACCAACGCCAGCGGCGCGATATCCTTTTCGCCGCCCATCCATTCCATGACAACCACCTTCGAGGGCGACTCGGACCCCTGCCCGACGGCCAGCAGCGCGCGCATTCCCAGTGTCTCAAGCTCGGCCTCGTCCAGTATTTTGACCTTGACGCCCAGCGTCTTCAGGTCGGCCAGCCGGTCGGCAAATTCGGTGGTGGTCAGGACGTTGGCGGGTTCGTTGACCAGATCGCGAGTGAAAAACACACCCTCGCTCAGCGCGGCAATCCGGTCGGCCGCACCGTCATACTGATCGACCCTCGACACCATTAGCTCCAGGTTGCCACCCACCTTATCCTTCGCATTCTTGTCCGATTTGTGGTCGGTGAAGGCATAGGCGCGCAGGACGACGCCCAAAGCAAGCTCGTCCGCGTGTTTCAAGGGGCCTGCCAGAACCAGAACATCCTTGCCCGCCATAGCTTTGCCGATGGCGCCACCAGCCTTGCGCGCAAGTGTCAGGTCAGCACGCGGGGCCAAGCGCACGACCTGCACGGCCTCGGCATTCATCCCCGTGGGAAAAGCCAGTTCATGGGTGTCGCCGTCTTTCATCTTCTCGAACGCTTCGCTTTCGGCGAAGCGCAGAAGGGCACCGCGCGTCAGCTTGTTGACACGGCGCGCTGCTGGGTGGAGCTTGCCGGGCTCAGACAGAACCACCGCCACGCGGCCTTCATGTTCGCCAATGGCATCAAGGTTCACTTCACTGAAAACAGGCTGGATCGGGGTCGTCATGCGGCATTCCTTTCAAGCAATCTTTTGCCTTTCCTACCCAGCCATGCCCGGATTGACCAGATAGCAGTTTTCCCCGGCGCCGGGATCGGCTAGAAAACAGACCACAAGATATGGGGTGAAACGGGGAAAAAATGGCCAGATTCGACCGCTATATGCTGTCGCAGCTTGTCATGCTGTTTGGCTTTTACGGGCTGGTGCTGGTTTTGCTGTTTTGGGTGAACCGGGCGGTTCTGCTGTTTGACAAGCTGATTGCCAGCGGCCAGACCGCACTGGTGTTTCTGGAATTCTCGGCGATGATCGTGCCCGGCGTGATCGTGTTCATCATACCGATTGCGTCTTTTGCCGCCTCTGTATCAGTCACCAACCGCCTGAATTCGGAAAGCGAGCTGGTGGTGGCGCAGGCGGCAGGGTTTGGCCCCTTTCGGCTGGCCCGCCCGGTGCTGATCTTTGGCCTGTTCACGGCGCTGTTCATGTTGGTCCTGACCCATGTACTGGTCCCGATGAGCCAGCTTCGCTTTGCCGAACGCCAAGCCGAGGTGTCGGAAAACATCACCGCGCGTTTTCTGACCGAAGGCAGCTTCGTCCACCCCGTCAAGGGGATGACGCTTTATATTCGCGAAATCAGTGCAGCCGGCGAGTTGCAGGATATCTTTCTGTCCGACGAACGCGAAGCGGGGCAGAAATATACCTATACCGCCAAGAAGGCACTGATCCTGCGCACCGATGCAGGCCCGCGTCTGATCATGTTTGACGGTCTGGCGCAGGTTCTGAACACAAAAACGCAAAGGCTGTCGACCACCGGGTTCAAGAATTTTACCTATGACATATCGGCGTTGATGGCAGGCCCCGTCATTGGCAATCGTGCCGTGACGCAGATCTACACGCCCGAACTTCTGGACCCGCCCGACACGACGCTTGAGGAAACCGGCGAAACCCGGGCCGCGTTGCGGGCCGAGGGGCATTTTCGCAATGCTCAGGCGCTTTATTCCGTTGTTACCGCGCTCAGCGGGTTTTCCATGCTGATCGTGGCGGGCTTCAGCCGGTTCGGGTTGTGGCGACAGGTGGTGCTGGCGCTGGGAACGGTGGCACTGTTGCAGACGCTGGACAATACGATGCTGGACATGGCACGGCGCAGCGACAGCGCGCTGTGGCTCGTCTATGTCGCCACGGGCGTTGGCGCGGTGTTCAACATCGTGGTGCTGATCCTTGCCAGCCGCCCATCGCCACGCGATCTGCGCATACGGCGGCGCACCCTGCGCGCATTGGCCCGCGGCGAAGACCCCCAGCCCGTCGGAGGCACCGCATGAAGCTGCACCTTTACATCGCCCGCCGTTTCCTGACCGCGTTTCTGACCATGCTGGTCGTGCTTGGGATCATCTTTGTGCTTCTGGACATGGTGGAAAGCATGCGCCGGTTTGACGCGGCAGCGGTGGGATTCGGCAACATTCTGGGCCTGACGCTTTTGAACGCCCCGGTCTGGATTTACCGCATCCTGCCCCTGATTGTCATTCTGTCGACGCTGTGGATGTTCCTGAGCCTTGCACGCAGTTCGGAAATGGTTGTAACCCGGGCAGCCGGCCGATCAGCACTGCAAACGTTGATCTCGCCTGCGCTGACGGTGTTTATATTCGGGATGATCGCGGTGGCAGTTGGCAACCCGATCGCCGCAGCGACGTCAAAAAAGCACGCCCGCGTCGCCTCGCAACTGAAGGGCACGGGCGGGTCTGTCCTGTCCATCTCGCCCGAAGGGGTGTGGCTGAGGCAAGGCAACGAAGACGGGCAAACCGTGATCCACGCCACACGATCGGACCTTGAGGGCACACATCTGTCCGGCGTCACCTTCTTCTCGTTCGCCCCCGATGGTCTGCCCACCCTGCGGATCGAAGCGGGCAAGGCAAAGTTGGAACCCGGCCAGTGGTCGCTGACCGATGCCAAGGTCTGGGACTTGGAAAACGCCGACAACCCCGAGCTTGAGGCGCAAGCGTATGGCGACTACGCCATTACCTCGAACCTGACGCAGGACCAGATCCGCGACAGTTTCGGCAAGCCCAGCTCAATCTCGATCTGGGATCTGCCGGGGTTCATCCGCCAGTTGGAGGCCGCAGGCTTCTCGTCCCGCGCGCATCGCGTCTGGTTCCAGATGGAGCTGGCAACGCCCCTGTTCCTCGTCGCGATGGTATTGATCGGCGCAGGATTCACGATGCGCCACACGCGGTTTGGGCGCACCGGGATCATGGTGCTGTTTGCGCTGATGATGGGGTTTGGCGCCTATTTCATCCGCAACTTCGCGCAGATATTGGGAGAGAACGGGCAAATCCCCGTGCTTTTGGCCGCATGGGTGCCGCCCATTGCCGCGATCATGATGCCCATGGGCATCCTGTTGCATCTGGAGGACGGATGATGGACCTGATGCGCAGACTTCGCGCCGGTGTGTCGGCAGCGTGGCTTGGCCTGGCCGTCGCCACCGGGGCTTTGGCCCTTTGCGCCGGTGTCGCCTTCGCCGGTCAGGCCAGCCTGATCGCCGATCAGGTGCGGGTCGAGGGCAACGACGCCCTGATCGCGCAAGGCAATGTGGTGGTCCTGTATGAAGGCACGCGCCTGACCGCGCGCCGCGTCACCTATGACAGATCGACCGATACGCTGACGATCGAAGGTCCCATCGCCATAAGCCGCGAGGATGGCACAGTGTTGGTCGCCCAAGCGGCTGAACTGTCGTCGGACCTGCGCAACGGCATCCTGACCAGCGCCCGTCTGGTGCTGGACCAGCAACTGCAAATCGCTGCCGCCCAGATCAATCGAATCGACGGGCGTTATACCCAGATGAGCCGCGTCGCGGCGTCATCCTGTCAGGTCTGCGCGGCCAACCCCGTGCCCCTGTGGCAAATCCGGGCCGACCGCGTGGTGCATGACGAAAAAGCGCGGCAGTTGTATTTCCATGGCGCGCAGCTTCGTGTGGCGGATGTGCCGATCTTTTACCTGCCGCGCCTGCGGCTTCCCGACCCTACCCTGAAACGCGCATCGGGCTTTCTGCCGCCACAGATTCGCACCAGCTCGACCCTTGGGCTGGGCGTCAGCGTGCCGTATTTCCTGCGTCTGGGCAATCATGCCGACGTGACCCTATCACCATTTCTGGCCGCCAAGACCACGACACTTGAGTGGCGATACCGGCAGGCGTTTCGTGCTGGCGACATCGCATTTACCGGCGCGATCAGCCGCGACACCATCTTGCCCGATGATGAAACCCGATTTTACGTCTTTGGCGAAGGCACCTTCGCCCTGCCCCGCGATTACACCCTGCGGTTCGAGGTGCAAGAGGCCTCTGACCCCGGCTATTTGCTGGATTACGGCTATTCCGATCAGGACAGGTTGCGCAGCACGGTCAACGTGATGCGTGCGCGGCGTGACGAATTCGTGTTCGGCGGCATCACCCGCTATGACACGCTGCGCGAATCCGAACTATTGATTTCCGATCAGTTGCCTTTTGCCCAGATCGACGCGTTTTATGAACGCCGCTTGTTTCCAAGCTGGCTCGGGGGCGAGATGCGCGGCACGCTGTCATGGCAGGCCAATTTTCGCGAAAGCACCGCTGATATTCTGGGCCGCGATGTGGCGCGAATGGGTGCCGGGCTGACCTGGACGCGCGACTGGATCGGGCCTGTCGGGCTGCTTATTCAGGCCGAAGCGGGGGTGGACGCCAACGTTTATTGGATCGAACAGGACAGCCGGTTCGATTCCGAGCAGAGCTTCGCGGCACCGTCAGCCGGTCTCACCCTGCGCTGGCCCCTGTCGCGGGTCGCTGCCTCGGGCGCAGTGGATATCGTCGAGCCGATCGCCCATATCGCGTGGTCCGAACAGGTCGGCGCCGACATCCCGAACGAGGACAGCGTCTTTGTCGAGTTTGACGAGGCAAACCTGTTCGACCTCAGCCGCTTCCCCGGACAGGACCGGCGCGAGGATGGTGCACGCGCCGCCTTCGGGTTGAACTGGACACGCCATTCGCCGTCGGGCTGGGCCTTCACGCTGGGCGCTGGCCGGGTTTTTCGGGAAGGTGGGATCGACCAGTTCACCGACGCCTCGGGCCTTGCGGGCGACCAGTCCGATTGGCTTCTGGGCGGGCATGTCAACATCGGGGGCCGCTTCGCCTTTCAGGGTCGCGCCCTTGTGGGTGACGATCTGAGCCTGACCAAGTCGGAAACCCGCGCCGCGTATCTGGACGAGGATTTCCAGATCAGCGCCGCCCATATCTGGGTGGTCGAGGACATCGCCGAAAACCGCCCCGACCCCACGCACGAGCTGCGATTGGACGGAGCCTATCAGGTCAGTGACTTCTGGAAGGTCTCGGCCGATGGCAGCTTCGATCTGCAGGAAAATCAGGCCACCCGTGCGGGTCTTGGGCTGCAGTATCAAAATGAATGCCTTTTTGTGGATGTTTCCCTCTCGCGTCGTTTCACATCCTCGACTAATGTGACGCCAACGACAGATTTCGGCCTTAAGGTCGAACTGACCGGGTTTGGCGGTGCGCGCAGCAGAACCACGCATAAATGCGGCGGCTGATCAGGTGGGATGGAACCGAAACCGGAAATTGAGATGATGACGAGCAGATCGGACAGACACATGGTGAAACGTATGACCAACAGCCGCACGAACACGTGGCAGACTCTTCACCGCACAAAACGGGTCGCACTGGCGCTTGTGGTGGGTTTGGTGATCGCGATGTCGTGGGGCGCCCCGCAAGCAATGGCACAAAACCTGTTTGCCCCGGTCAAGAAGGTCAATGACGGCGTGATCACCGCGTATGAACTGTCGCAGCGCATGGCGTTTCTGACCATCCTGAAAGCGCCCGGCAACCTGCGCGATCTGGCGATCGAGCAGTTGACCAACGAAACCCTGCAACGCCAAGCTGCGGTGCAAGCCGATGTCGAACCGACGGCAGAAGAGGTGCTGGCAGGCATGACCGAATTCGCCGGTCGCTTCAATCTTGAGATCGAGGCATTCACAAAGATCCTTGCCCAGGCAGGCATCGCGCAAGAAACCTTCCGCGATTTCGTCGCCGCCGGCGTCGCCTGGCGCGGCGTCGTGCGCGCCAGGTTCGCCGGACGCGTCACGGTCACGGATGACGAGGTTGATCGTCAACTTGCACTGACCCGCCCCGGCGCTGGCGTGCGTGTTCTGCTGTCGGAAATCATTCTGCCGGCACAGACACCGGCACAAATGCAAAGCTCGAACGCACGGGCCTCGGAACTTAGCCAGATCACGACGCTGGGCGGGTTTTCAGCGGCGGCGCGACAGTATTCGGTTGCGCCCTCGAAGCAGCGGTCGGGCCGGATGCCTTGGATGGATCTGTCGAACCTGCCGCCAGCCATTGCCGCGCAAATTCTGCCGCTCGCGCCCGGTCATGTCACCGATCCGATCCCCGTTCAGAACGGCGTGGCCATCTTCCAACTGCGCGCGATGGAGGAAACCGACGCCCCCGCCCCCAAGGATGTGACCGTTGACTATGCCACGCTTATGCTGCCCGGCGGACGCACCGCGCAAACACTGGCCGAAGCCGCCCGTCTGCGCAGCAGGGCCGACACCTGTAATGACCTATTCGGCATTGTGGGCGGCGAAAATCCCGCGCAATTGCAGCGCGAGGCCATGCCCATTGGGCAGGTGCCCACGCGCTATGCGGTGGAGCTGGCCAAGCTGGACGAAGGAGAGGTATCAACTGCGCTGACCTCGGCCTCTGGTCAGAACCTCGTGTTCCTGATGCTGTGTTCGCGCGCCCGTGACCTGCCCGAAGACGTCAGCCGCGACGATATCAAGCGCCAGTTGCAAAACCAACGTTTGCAAAGCTACGCCACAGCCTATCTGGAAGAGCTGGAGGCAGCCGCGCATATCGAAGACTACACCGGCCAATGACCTCTACCGCGCCGGCAAAGGCCATCTTGCCACCAATTGCGTTAACGATGGGCGAGCCTGCTGGCATCGGGCCGGATATTGCAGGCCCGGCCTTTGCTGCCTTGAAAGGCGAGGTGCCATTTTTCTTGATCGGTGACCCCGCGCATCTGCCCGCAGGCACCGCGTTCACGGAAATCTCTGCGCCCACGGGGGCGTTCGACGCGCCCTCGTTGCCCGTCATGCCCCATGATTTTGGCCCCCCGCGTACGCCCGGCAAGCCACAGCCGGACCATGCGGCGCAGGTCGTCAGGGTCATCGAACGCGCGGTGGACCTTGCCCAACAGGGCGAGGCGCTGGCGATCTGCACCAACCCCATTCACAAGAAGGCCCTGCAGGACGGTGCAGGCTTTGCCTTTCCCGGCCATACCGAGTTTCTGGCACATCTGGCGGGCGGCGCCGAAGTCGTGATGATGCTGGCCTGCGACGGGCTGCGCGTCGTGCCTGCGACGATCCATATTGCCCTGTCGGACGTGCCAAAAGCGCTGACCCGCCAAGGGTTGGAACAAGTCATCCGCACCACCCACCGCGCCCTAATCGACGATTTCAGCCTGTCCACCCCGCGCATCGCCGTGGCCGGGCTGAACCCCCATGCGGGGGAAGGCGGCGCGATGGGGATGGACGAAATCACGATGATCACCCCGCTTCTGGATGACCTTCGGGCTGAGGGGCTGGACCTTATCGGGCCGCTTTCAGCCGATACGATGTTCCACGCGGCGGCGCGTGCGGGCTATGATGCGGCGGTGTGCATGTATCATGATCAGGCGCTGATCCCAATCAAGACCATCGACTTTGCGGGTGGCGTGAATGTCACGTTGGGCCTGCCGTTTGTCCGCACTTCGCCCGATCACGGCACGGCGTTTGACATTGCGGGCACGGGTAAGGCCGACCCAAGCTCTTTGATCGCCGCACTGCGCATGGCGCGGCGCATGGGCCGCGCCCGGCACGGGCAAGCGCATGGACAGCACAGATGAGCCAGATCGACGGCCTGCCCCCCCTGCGCGAAGTGATCGCGACCCACGGGTTGACCGCCAAGAAATCACTTGGGCAGAATTTCCTTCTAGACCTGAACCTGACCGCCAAGATTGCGCGGCAGGCGGGTGATCTAAGCAAATCGGATATTTTGGAAATCGGCCCCGGCCCCGGTGGGCTGACGCGCGGTTTGCTGGTTGAAGGCGCACGCAAGGTACTGGCCGTCGAAAAAGACCGCCGCGCCATGGCACCATTGGCCGAGATACAGGCAGTCTATCCCGACCGGCTTCAGATCATCAACGCCGATGCGTTAGACCTTGATCCGCTGGACCACCTGACCCCGCCCATACGCATCGTGGCAAACCTGCCCTATAACGTAGGGACCGAGCTTCTGGTGCGCTGGCTGACCCCGCCCAGTTGGCCGCCCGTCTGGGACAGCCTGACATTGATGTTCCAGAAAGAGGTTGCCGATCGGATCGTCGCCCAGCCGGGATCGAAGAAATACGGTCGTTTGGCCGTACTGGCCCAATGGCGCACCACCCCCCGCGTGGTGATGGAACTGCCACCCGAGGCATTCACCCCTCCGCCCAAGATCCATTCTTCCGTGGTGCATTTCGACGCTCTGCCCGCTCCGCGCTTCGAGGCGGATGCGGACAAGCTGCAAGCACTGGTCGCCAAGGCGTTCGGACAGCGGCGCAAGATGCTGCGCGCGTCCTTGAAGGGATTACATCCACAGATCGAGGACGTGCTGACATCGGTCGGGATCAAACCGACGTCGCGGGCCGAAGAAATCGGCATCGAAGAATTCTGCGCCCTTAGTCGCGCGCTGGCAGCATCCTGAGCCTTGCGCCCATCATCAACTATGTTCTTCCGCCGCCATGCGGGTCAGCGCGCGGTTGAAGGCCTTTAACGCATCCACCTGAAACACCGCGCCCCACAGCTCGGGCGGGTCGCCCTCGCCCCCCAGGGTGACGACGGGAATAAAGGTGGTGCTGGCATTTTCGAACATCGGCATGACCACCTGCAAGGTGGCGTTGCCATCGACATAGACGCCATCTTCAATCAATTCCCAGCAAAACTCCTCCTTTGCGGCGCGGCTGTGGTCGCGATCGCGCATGACGGTCGCGACCCGAACCGTTGACGGCAGATAGGCTTGCGGACCAGCCGCCAGATGGATGCCGCTTCGCTTCAACTGCGTCAGGAAGAAACTGCGATCAACCCAACGGCTGGACAGCGCTGTGGACAGCGACACCGCCGTCATCACGGCAATGCCGGTTTGCCAGTCGCCCGTTAGTTCAAACACGATCAGCGTGGTGGAAATCGGCGCGCCAAGAACGGCAGCCGCCACCGCCCCCATGCCTGCCAACGCATACAGCGTCTGCGAGCCGGAAACGTCAGGGAAGATGGACGTCGCCACGATGCCAAACGCCAGCCCGGTCAGCGCGCCCACCATCAGCGCGGGTGAGAAAACACCACCCCCCATACGCCCGGCAATGGTAATCGCAACCGCCACCACCTTGACCACCACATACGAGATCGCCAGTTGCAGCCCCAGTGTCCCGGTCAGCGCGTCCGATGTCGTTTCATACCCGACCCCAATGATGTGTGGATACCAGATCGCAATCGCCCCCAGCATCAGCCCTGCAATGGCTGGTCGCAGCACCTTCGGAAGGCGCAAGGCCGATTGCACCGCATCGCTCACATCCTCGGCCCAAAAAATGGACCGCATCAACACCACCGACACCACGCCACAGACAAGCCCAAGGATCAGGAAGGCAGGAAGTTCGACATAAAAGACAAACGATCCCTCGGCGGGCAAAATAAACTCGGTCACATCGCCGTATTCAAGACGGTTGATGACCGTCCCAGCAACCGAAGCAATGGCGATGGGTGCAAAGGCACGTACAGCGAAGTGGCGCAACACCACCTCTAACGCGAACAGCGCGCCCGCGATGGGGGCGTTGAAGCTGGCCGACACAGCCGCAGCGACGGCACAGCCCAACAAATCGCGCCCGGTAACGCCATCAGCCTTGATCCGCGCCGACACCCAACTTGAAATCACCGCGGCCAAGTGAACCACTGGCCCTTCCCGCCCCGACGACCCGCCAGTAGACAGCGTTATCATCGACGCAAGCGCCGACCCCAACCCCGCGCGTTTTTCAACGCGCCCGTCCCAAAGCGCTGCGCCCTCGATCACATCGGCGACGGCGCGCACCCGCCCGTCATGGGTGAACCAGTTCAAGATAATGCCCACCACCAGCCCCCCGAACGCTGGCAGCAGCAGCACCCAATACCACGGCAGGGTGCCGGCGAAACTGTGCAAATGGGCCAGATCGTCGGTGCCATAAATCGCTGTTTGAAGCGTCTCGATCCCTTTGCGGAACCCAAGTGCGGCGAAGCCAGAGGCGATCCCGATCACCAAGGCAATCAGCCAGAACTGCAGTTGGCTTGGACCTTTCTCGACCAGAATATCCCAAGCAGTAGAGATCCGCGAAACCAGCTCCCGCCACACGCGATTTAAGAACAATTTTAGCCGATTAGGCATCGTCCCCCGCCTGCGCCACTCTTCCCAAGATCACGCATTTACCATAAGTTGTTCCGGCTTTGCTGGGGAGGATGGGATGACCATCGACACCGTGTTAACCGAGCTTTCGTCCATGCTAGGCGATCGGCTCAGCCGCTCCAAGTCTGATCTGTTGCATCATGGCGGATCGGAAAGCCATTTCGACCCCGCCCCGCCCGATGCGGTGGCGTGGCCCGAAACCACGGATGAGGTCAGCGCGATCCTGCATCTGTGTCACAGCGCGGGCATGCCGGTGATCCCCTTCGGCGCGGGCACCTCGCTTGAGGGGCACACAAGCGCGCCTCGCGGCGGCCTGTGTCTGGATATGTCGCGCATGAACGCGGTCCTATCCGCAGACCCCGGCGATATGCTTGCAGTCGTGCAACCAGGCCTGACGCGCGAAGATTTGAACGTTGAGCTGCGCACAATGGGTGTCTTTTTTCCGGTCGACCCAGGGGCAAATGCGTCCATCGGCGGCATGGCGGCGACGCGGGCATCGGGGACGACCACGGTGCGCTATGGCTCGATGCGTGACAACGTGCGGGGCCTGACCGTGGTGCTGGCCGATGGGCGGGTGATCACGACCGGATCGCGCGCGGCGAAATCAGCGTCGGGCTATGATCTGACCGCGCTTTTTCTTGGGTCCGAAGGCACGTTAGGCATCATCACCGAATTGACCTTGCGCCTGCACGGCATCCCCGAACAGATCAGCGCAGGGATCTGCGCCTTTCCAGACATGGCTTCGGCGGTGGGGGCCGTGCAGCAGGTGATCCAGATGGGCATTCCGATGGCCCGGATCGAGTTCGTGGATGCCGACACCGCGCGGGCCTTCAACGTCTATGCTGGCACCGACATGCCCGAATGCCCCCACCTCTTGGTCGAATTCCACGGAAGCCCCGCTGCCGTGGCCGAGGCAAGCGACGGGTTCGGCGAGATCGCGACCGATTTTGGTGCCACTGGCTATAAGCACGCAACGAAGACCGAAGATCGCAATGCGCTGTGGAAAATCCGCCACCATGCCTATTACGCGGTCCTGTCCCTGCGCCCCGGCGCGCGGGCGGTGGTTACGGATATCTGCGTGCCGATTTCACAACTGGCCTGCGCGGTCGAAGAAACACAGGCCGACATCGCGGCATCAAACCTGTTGGGGCCGATCCTTGGCCACGTCGGCGACGGCAATTTCCACGCGATCCTGTTGATCGAAGACGGCAACGCCGCCGAGAAAGCCACCGCCAAGGCGCTGGCCCGCCGGATGAGCGACCGGGCGTTGGCGATGGGGGGCACGATCACGGGGGAACACGGCATCGGCATGGGCAAGCTGGACTTGATGGAGGCCGAGCACGGCGCCGCTTGGTCGGTGATGGGTGATATCAAATCGGCGCTGGACCCGACTGGCATTCTGAACCCCGGAAAACTTGTTCCACAGGGCTAGACGCGGTTAACCGCCCAGCAGTTCTTTCGCCGCTGCGCGACCTGCCTTGGTGATCGTATCGCCAGAAATCATGCGCGCCACTTCGTCCACGCGGGCGGCATCATCCAGCGCGACGACAATGGATAATGTGACACCCTCCACCACGGTTTTCTGCACCTGCCAATGATGATCGCCAAGGGCGGCGACCTGAGGACTATGGGTCACGACCAAGACCTGCCCGCCATCCGACAAAGCCGACAGGCGACGGCCAACCGCGTCGGCGGTGGCACCGCCCACGCCGCGGTCGATTTCGTCAAAGATCATGGTCAAGCCGTCGGCTTCGCGGGTCAGGCAGACCTTAAGCGCCAACAGGAAGCGGCTAAGCTCGCCCCCGGATGCAATCTTGTTCAACGGGCCAGCGGGTGCGCCGGGGTTGGTGGCGACGGTGAAGGTAATGTGATCGCGACCTTCCGGCCCCGCGTCCGTGTCGGTGCGAGCGGTGGTGAAAACGGCGCGCTCCATCTTCAAAGGCGCGAGCTCTGCCGACATGGCCTTGTCCAATTCCGTCGCCGCATTGCTGCGCGCCTGCGTCAGCGCGGTGGCGGAGGTATCATACCGCGCCTGCGCGTCTGCCGCGTCCTGTTCCAGCCCGGCAATCGCATCCGCGCCTGCATCCAGCGCCTTTAGTCGCGCGCGCAGCTCGTCAGCAAAACCGCCCAGATCGTCAGGTGCCACCTGATGTTTGCGGGCCATTGCGCGGATTGCGAACAGACGTTCCTCGACCATCTCAAGCTCGTGCGGATTGAAGGTCAGGCTGTCCAGCGCAGCCTCGATCCCCTGCGCGGCGTCGGACAATTCAGCCAGCGCGCGGCCAAGGGCGGCGATGGGCGCGTCCAGTGTATCGCCTGCCTGCTCGACCACCCCTTCCAGCCAGCGCAGCGCATCGCTGGCGCGGGCCTCGGCCCCCTCGCCCATGCCTAGGGCTTGTTGGGCCTTGGAAATATCCTCTCCGATTCGTTCTGCGCCCTGCATCAGGCGACGGCGCGCATCAAGCTCGGCATCCTCGCCCGGTTCAGGGGCCAGCGTGTCCAGCTCGCCAACCGCATGGCGCAGAAACTCTTCTTCGGCTTGGGCTGCGGCCAGATCGGCGCGCGCCTGATCCAGCGCCTTCTGCGCCCGCGCAAGGTCGCGCCACGCAGCGCGGCTGGCGTCGACCTGCGCGCCCAACCCGCCGAATTCGTCCAACAATTGCCGGTGCACGCGCGGGTTCAGAAGCCCGCGATCATCCTGCTGCCCGTGCAGTTCCACCAGCGTGTCCGACAGCGCGCGCAGCACCTCGCCCGACGCGCGGCGGTCGTTCACCCACGCCGTCTTGCGCCCATCGGCCCGGTTCACGCGGCGCAGGACCAATTCATCCTCGACCGGGATGCCGGCATCGTCCAGCACCGCGCGGGCGGGATGACCTGCGGGAAGATCGAATGTTGCCGTGACCTCGCCCTGATCGGCGCCGGTGCGCACAAGATCGGCGCGCCCCCGCCAGCCCAGCACGAAGCCCAAGCTGTCCAGCAAGATCGACTTGCCCGCGCCAGTTTCGCCGGTCAACACGTTCAGACCCGGCTGAAACTCAAGCTCCAGCCGGTCGATGATCAGAAGATCGCGAATATCAAGACCACGCAGCATGTTGCCCTCGGTCGCCGGTTGCCTTGCCCGAAGACAGAGTCAGAGCCATTCGCCCTTGATCAACTGGCGATAAATGCGGTTCAGCCAATTGTCGCCCTTGGCTTCTGGCGTCAACCCGGCCTGTGTCAGCAAACGATAGCTGCTTTCGTACCACTCGGTCGATCGGAAGTTGTGGCCCAGAATCGCGCCCGCCGTCTGGGCTTCGTTGATCAGCCCCAGCGATATGTAGCCTTCGACCAGGCGGTGCAGCGCCTCGGCCACATGGGTCGTGGTCTGGAACTGCTCGACCACCACACGGAAGCGATTGATCGCGGCCGTATAGTGTTTGCGTTTCAGGTAATACCGACCGATTTCCATTTCCTTGGCCGCAAGATGGTCAAACGCCAGGTCGAATTTCAGGATCGCGGATTTCGCATATTCTGTGTCGGGATAGCGTTCGATCACTGCGCGCAGGGCTTGCAACGCTTGATAGGTCAGACCCTGATCGCGCCCAATCTCGTCGATCTGGTCATAATAGCTGAGCGCCAGCAGATACTGCGCATAGGCAGCATCTTCATTCGCCGGGTAGAAGTCGATATAGCGCTGCGCGCTGGCCCGCGCCTGTTCGTATTCGCGGTCCTTGTGCAACGAAAACGCCTGCATGATCAGCGCGCGCTTGGCCCATTCGGAGTAGGGATAGAGCCGCTCGACCTCGCCGAACCATTTTGCGGCTTCGGCCGGGTCGCCCCGTTCAAGGTCGTATTCGCCGCGTTTATAGATTTCTTCTGCAGTCCATTGGTCGATCGGCTTTTTTTCGACCGGTTGGGAAAAGGCACCAAACAGGCCGCCCCCACTGTTCGAGCCGCCAAGGCTGCCCCCGCCGCCCCCGCAGGATGCAAGAGCCGTGCCCGAAATCAGAGCCACGCCGATAGCTTTGCCAAAATTCACGCGGATCATGACCGGTGCCACCCCAAAAAATTTCTATTCGACCAAAACGCCCGAATTGTTCCCGCCTGTCCTAGCACAGAAATTTTCGAGGCAAAATGGTTTGCTCTGCAATTTTCGTGGCTTCGGGGCAGATGGTGGGCGATCGGGACATAAATCGCGCACATGAAACGAAAAATGCCACACCAAAACGGCGTGGCATAGGGTGTGCGCCGAAGGGATTGCCGCGCAATCAGGCCGTCATCGGCAGGTCGGAACGACGCACACCGACACCTGGCAACTGGCGCGCCAGCGCTTCGTCGCATTCAACCAGACGCCAAGCATCAGGCTGGGCAAACAGGGCGCGCAGTAGCTTGTTGGTCATGGCATGACCCGAACGGTGGCCAACATAGCGCGCCTTGAGCGGCGCCCCTGCCAGCGCAAGGTCACCAAGCGCATCCAGCATCTTGTGACGCACCGCTTCGTCGGCATGGCGCAGACCGCCGGGCGACAGCACCGCATCGCCGTCCACTACCACCGCATTGTCGTAGGTGCCACCAAGGGCCAGGCCAGCGTCATGCATTGTCTCGACATCCGCACGGCGGCAAAAGGTGCGGCTATCGCTTAGCTCACGTACGAAATTGCCATTGGACATATCCAGCCGCAGATGCTGGGTGCCGATCACTTTGTCCGGGAACGAGATATGGAAGTCGATCTCAAACCCGTCTGACGGTTCCAACCGCGCCCAAACGGCGTGATCGCCATCATCCTCGCGGTATTCCACGGGCTTCAACACTTCGATCACATGGACGGGCGTCCCCAGATCACGCACGCCGGTCTTGACCAGTCCATCAACGAACCGCGCCGCGCTGCCATCCATGATCGGCACTTCGGGCCCATCCAGTTCGATCAACGCGTTGTGAATACCACAGCCCGCCAGCGCAGCCATGATATGTTCGATGGTCTTCACCTCGACGCCCGCATCATTACGGATCAACGTGCACAACGGCGTCGACACGCCCGAGGCCCAATGGGCAGCGATCAGGTTGTCGCGATCCTGCACATCAAGACGTTTAAACCATATGCCGTGATCGGCAGCGGCGGGCGTGACATACATCCGTGCCGGACGACCGGAGTGAAGCCCCGTGCCGGTGAATGAAACTGTGCTTGCAACTGTGGTTTGCACGTGTCGCCTCTTTGCTTTCTTGCGTCGGTTGGGCGGGGCTGTCGCGCATGGCGGTGGCCGGGTGCCCGTTGTTTTTCTGCCGCGCCGGCGGGCCTGTTCAAGCCGCACCGTGATTGCGCGCCACGCGTCCATCGCGTGGTACCTGACAGGTAAGTCTTGCCCCGAGAAATGACAATTCAAACCTCTGTAACGGTCTGTAACATGCTGACACGGCTCGGCAGAGCACCGCTCGTTCTATGAAGGACGCGCCCTAACCCTATGCCTTTAAATGAAAAAGACCCGCTCAAAGGCTGGTCTATCTTGATTTTCGGTATCATCAGAAACCGGCGTATCACCGCGCAACCCGTCACGGTCCACCCCATAACAAATAAGGGGGCGCGCGCCCCTTACGGACGCGCGCCCCTTGAATATGGGTGGATCAGTTCGCTTGGCGGCGCAGAAAAGCTGGGATTTCCACTTTGTCCTGCTCGGGATCTGCCGCGCGGGGTTGCGGCTGCGCGGGCGGTTGCGATTGTACCGGAGGTTGGCTGCGCGCGTGATCTTCGGCCCCTGCCGCACCCGACCCCGTCATCCGGTTGATCAGGGAATTGATCCCAAAACGCGGCTTTTCCTGCGAAGAGGTGCCTTGGGCGTGATCGGCGGACCCGTCACCTTGGGGTGCGCGGTGCTGCGGGGCGGCTGCGCCTTGCGCACGAGGTTGGTTCTGTACAGCGGCCTGCAAACGCGCCAGTGCCTCGGGCGACGGTGTGCCCGGTGCCGGCGCGCGCGGAGCGACAAAGGCCGCAACATCCGGTTCGTCGCCATAGTTTGCATAAGGATCGGCAGGCGCGGCTTCGGGCTCACGGGGTTGATAAGCAGGCGGCGGCACATCGCCCCCTGCACTTTCAGCCTCGAACACGTTTTCGCGTGGTGCCTGAGGTGCGGTCGATTGCGGTTCCATGTCACCAAACAGCGTGGGTTCGGTGCTGGCGGCATCGGGTTCGGGCGCATTTTGCGCCGTTTGGAACTGTGCAGCAGCAGGGGCTTCGCGCACCGGAGCGTTGTCGATGGCAGCTGCCGCGGCAACCGCATCGGGCGCTTCGGCTTCCATCTTATGCTCGACGTCCTGCGGTGCTTGCAGCGGTGCAGCCAAGCTGCGGCGCGGCAACGGCACTTCCGAATTCACATCGACAGCGTCGATGCCCGTCGCAACCACAGACACACGCATCGCGTTTTCCATATCCGTGTCCAGCGTAGAGCCGACGATGATGTTGGCGTCCTGGTCGACCTCTTCGCGGATGCGGTTGGCTGCCTCGTCCAGTTCGAACAACGTCAGGTCGTAACCGCCGGTGATGTTGATCAACACGCCTTTCGCGCCACGCAGACTGATTTCGTCCAACAGCGGGTTGGCAATGGCTTTTTCGGCGGCTTGAATCGCACGATCTTCACCTTCGGATTCACCGGTGCCCATCATGGCTTTGCCCATCTCGTCCATCACGGCGCGGACATCCGCGAAGTCGAGGTTGATAAGACCCGGGCGAACCATCAGGTCGGTTACACCCTTAACGCCTTGATAAAGCACGTCATCGGCCATCGAAAACGCTTCGGTAAAGGTGGTCTTCTCGGTGGCAAGGCGGAACAGGTTCTGGTTGGGAATGATGATCAGCGTATCGACCATCTTTTGCAGTGCCTCGACGCCATCTTCAGCCTGACGCATGCGTTTTGCGCCTTCGAACTGGAAGGGCTTGGTCACGACACCTACGGTCAGCACACCCAATTCACGCGCTGCTTGCGCAATGATCGGGGCCGCGCCTGTTCCGGTGCCGCCGCCCATCCCGGCGGTGATGAAACACATATGTGCGCCGGCCAGATGATCGACGATCTGTTCAATTGATTCTTCTGCCGCAGCTGCGCCCACAGACGCCCGCGCGCCTGCGCCCAGACCTTCGGTGACCTTCACACCCATTTGGATGCGGTCTTTCGAACGCGAGTTCTGCAATGCCTGCGCGTCGGTGTTGGCTACTACGAATTCTACGCCCTCAAGCTCTTTCTCGATCATGTTATTGACTGCGTTGCCGCCGGCACCGCCCACGCCAAATACAGTGATACGAGGTTTCAGCTCTTCCTGACCGGGCAAGGTAAGGTTCAAAGTCATGATTTGTCCGCCTGTTCAATGTCCGCGCCGCACCGATGTCCCCCGGTGGCGGCAAATACTGTCTGTTAATTCCGACTGAATCGCCGGTTACTGCCTCGATTTTTCCCATGATACCCTGAAAAGCAGTCTTTCGTCACGCCCTAATGGCGCGCAAAACCGCAAAATATTGGGGAATTCACCGGATTTTCAGCAGGATTTCGCCGAACGCACCGCATGTAGCGGGATCGGCGCGCCCGTCACCAATTGTCTTTGAACCATTTGAAAGCGCGGCGCAGGCTGCGGGCCGGATAGCTCTCAGCCGGAATGTCAAAATCCCACCATTCGTCTTGCGGATGGGCGGCAAACAGGCACAGCCCCACGGACGAGGCAAACCCCGCCCCCGTCGCCGCCTGCGGCAAGCCCTGCACCCGAAGCGGGCGCCCGATGCGGACCTGTTGGCCCAGTATTTTCGGCGCCAGACCGTCCAGACCGGGGATCTGACTGCCACCGCCGGTCAGCACAATTTGCTGGCTGGGCAGATGTTCAAAACCGGACGCATCCAGACAGGACCGGACCTCTTCCAGAATCTCTTCGACCCGCGGGCGCATGATGCCGATCAACTCGGCGCGGCTGACGGTGCGCCGGTCATGTTCCCAATCGCCAGTGTCGCCGCCAATCTCGATCATCTCGCGATCATCCATCCCGGTGGCGACCACGCCGCCATAGAAGGTCTTGATCCGTTCCGCCGTGGAGAGTGGCACCTGCAACCCTTTGGAAATATCCGAGGTCACGTGATCCCCGCCCAGCCGAACGCTGTCGGTATAAATCATGTGCTTTTTCATGAAGATAGACAGGCCAGTTGATCCACCGCCTAAATCAATGCAGGCCGCGCCAAGTTCTTGTTCATCCTCGACCAGCGCCGAAATGCCAGACACATAGGCCGAGCTGGCCAGCCCCGCCAGTTCCAGGTCGCAGCGCTTGATGCAATAAAGAAGGTTCTGAATAACCGTGCTGTCCACTGTCAGGACATGCATGTCCACCGCCAGGCGGTTGCCGATCTGTCCGCGCGGATCGCCAAGGCCCGACCGGTGATCCAGCGCAAAGTTCACGGGTTGAGCGTGCAGCACCTCGCGCCCCTCGCCGATATCAGGCATGTCGCACGACGCCAGCACGCGGGCCACGTCATCTTCGCGCACGGCCGAGTTGTTCAGTTCGACAGCGCCGGCCAAACCGTAGCTGCGAGGGTTGGCACCCGAGAAGCAGGTGATGACGTGATCAACCCGGATATTTGCCATTTTCTGCGCCGCCTGAACGGCAGTGCGGATGGCGCGTTCGGTTTCCTGCATCGCGTCAATTTCGCCGAAGCGAACGCCGCGCGACCGCGTGGTGGCCGCGCCAATCACGCGAAACGCGCTTTGACCTGCCATGCCGCCCACCCCGTCGCTGTCGCGAAACTGCTCGGGCCCATCAAAGCGCAGGATCAGGCAGGCAATCTTGGCACTGCCGATATCCAATATGGCGATCACCCCGCGTTGCATCGCAGCTTCGCGCATCGAACGCATGGCACGTTGCTGGCTGTATAGATCGGTCATGACGGGTCTTCTCCAAACTCACGTCCCCTGATGCGGCGCAACTCTTCGACGGCGGGGTTCGTCAATCGAAGGGTTGGACGTTGGGGGGTTCTCATATCAACTACGGTCAGATCCCGTGACAGGACCTCTTGCGCCTGATCCAGGGCGATCACTTGTTCCAGGGCCGAAACCGGGTCGTTGGCCGGTAACATAATGCGCTGTTTCGACGCCAGAACCAGATCCCACCGGCGTTCGCCCACGCGCACCAAGCCGCGCAGATCGGCACCCAGCGGGCGGGCCGTGGCGATCAACTCCAGCGCCTCGCGCACGGCACGGTCAGCCCCCATGCCTGCGATCAATGGCAGATCGGGACGCCCATTGCGCGCGGTCATGCTTGCCACGCGATGCCCGGTGCGGTCCAACAGATCCAGTATCCCGTCATGCCGCCAGACAATGACCGGATCACGTTCGGTGATAGCGACTTCAAGCACGCCGCCGGGGCGAATGCGCAGCGCGGCCTTTTCAACCACGTCCAGCTGCGCGATCTGCTGGCGCATCGCCTCAAGGTCCAGATCGAAGCTTGAGATCGGAAAATCAATCGGCAACATCTGCCGCACGGCGTCATCGACCACAGGGCTTGCACCTTCGACCGCCATTAGCTTGACCATAAATTCGGGGCGTTCCTGAATCGAACGCTGAACCTTCGTCACGCTGCCCATGATCGCCGCACGATTGTCGGGGTTCGACAGATACAAGCCGACCACCAGAAGCACTGCACCCACCGGAAGACCCACCCGCAACGCACCGCGAAACAGCGGCGTCAGCCACAGCCGATGCACCTTATAGGCCAGCCGCGAGGGCGCCGGGTCGCGGCGCGCGCCCTGCCCGGCGGCGGTCTTTCCCGATCGCGACGCGCCGACCGAGTGATATTCCGTGCGCGTCTTGCGGCGTATCAGCGATCGCATGATGCGTCCTCCACCATCCAAGCGCAGAACTGCCCGAAACTGATCCCGTGATGGGCTGCCTGTTCCGGGGACAGCGATGTGGGCGTCATGCCCGGTTGCGTGTTGGTTTCCAGAAGGATCAGCCCGTCCAGCCCGCGCGCCTCGTCCCAGCGGAAATCGGTGCGGCTGACTCCGCGGCAGCCCAGCACCTTGTGGGCGCGCAGGGCGTAATCCAGACAGGCGGCTTCAATGTCAGCGGGGATGTCGGCGGGCAGAACGTGGCGCGACCCACCTTGCGCGTATTTCGCGTCGTAATCATACCAGCCATCGGTCAGAATATCGGTCACGCCAAGCGCCCGGTCGCCCATCACGGTCGTGGTCAGTTCGCGCCCCGGCGCATAGGTTTCCACCATCACCGTGTCGGGCATCGTTGCGGCCAACTGTGGGGGCGTGTTCGCGCCGTCCTGCACAATATAGATGCCAACCGAGCTGCCCTCGTTATAGGGCTTCACCACGTAAGGCGGCTCCATCACATGACGCGCGCGCACTTCGTCGGCGGGGGCCAGTATACTGTCCACGACCGGCAGGCCCGTCACGCGAAACGCATCCTTCGCGCGCTCCTTGTCCATCGCCAAAGACGAGGCCAACACACCGGAATGGGTATAGGGAATTTGCAGCCACTCGAGCAGCCCTTGCACGCAGCCGTCTTCGCCCCAGCGGCCATGCAGTGCGTTGAACACCACGTCGGGGGATTCTGCACGCAGGCGTTCAGACAGATCGGGGCCAGCGTCTATCGCGACTACGTCATAGCCCTCAGCCTTCAGCGCCGCGACGCATTCGCGCCCGGAACTCAGCGAGACTTCCCGTTCGACCGAATGGCCGCCCTGAAGAACCACAACTTTCGAGACTGTCTTGCCCGACATGCCTGCTTTTGCCTCGTCCCTGGCCGCGCGATGCGGCCAACTGCCCAGCCGTTTCCGGCGCCGATCCGCACTTTGTGCACGGTATTTATCTTTATCGGAGGCTGTACCGCCCCTTCGCACAGGGCTTGATGCCCCTTGTTTGCAAGGGCGTTTGCCCCTTGTCACCGGTTCTTTTCGACCGGATCTGAAGGGCCTGCCCGACCCCAGTATCTGCACGTGATTGCCAGCTTATTTGCCTGCCGGTTCACCCACGCGCATGATTTCCCATACTAGCTCTATGCCACTGTGTTCGTAAACCTTTTTTCTGACCTCTTCGCCCAAACCTTCAAGGTCTGCGGCGGTGGCATCGCCAGTGTTGGTCAGGAAATTCGCGTGCATAGGGTTCATCTGTGCCCCGCCAAGGGTGGCGCCACGCATCCCTGCATCCTCAATGACCTTCCACGCCTTCAGCTCGTGACTATCATCAGCGCGCCCGGTCGAACTGTAGCCCGCCGGGTTGCGGAACGTTGACCCTGCGGTGCGGTCCTTGGTCGGCTGGGTCTGATCCCGCTTGGCCAGTTGCGCGTCCATCCGCGCGGTCAAATCGGCGGGATCGCCCGGCGGGCCCTCGAATGTCGCGCTGGTAATGATCCATCCATCCGGCAGGTCGGTCTGGCGATATTGAAACCTCAGGTCGTCGGCGGTCAGGGTGACGCGTTCGCCTGCCCGCGTGATCGCCTGCGCCTTGACAAAAACATCGGCAACATACGTGCCATAGCAGCCCGCGTTCATCTTGACCGCGCCGCCGATGGCACCGGGGATGGTGCGCAGGAAGGTCAGGTCAACACCGGCCTCAGCCGCCTTGCGCGCCACATGGGCATCCAGTGCGGCGACCCCTGCGGTGACGCGGTGGCCGTCGATTTGTATGCCATTGAACCCCCGCCCCAGCCGGATCACAACGCCGCGAATGCCACCATCGCGCACGATCAGGTTTGACCCGACGCCCATTGGAAAAACCGGAATGTCAGGGTCGAGCGCTGCCAGAAACTGCGCCAAATCGTCTTCGTCCGCGGGCATGAAGAACCAATCCGCAGGGCCACCCACGCGCAGCCATGTCAGGCCAGACAGGTCCTTGTCCGCCACCAACGTTCCGCGCGTTTCGATCTTGCTTGGATGGGTCACGTCAACCTCGTGTTCTGCGCAGCCACCGGATCAGATAGATCACCGGCCAGCGCAGAATGGACATCGCCGCGATCAAGACCAGCCCTCCGACCAGTGGACCGTTTTCATATACGACGAAACCCAATAACGGAATGCCCACGGCAATCAAGATGTAAGCGGCGGGCCAGTGGTGGTGGCGCGAGGGAAACAGAGCGACGACTTGCGCCGCCACCGCCCAGAAACACGCAAGGATCAGTGATAGCGTCATACCCGGCCCAGTGCTTTACGGCTTAGATACCAAAGGGGGCGGCGGAACATGGAGATGAACGCGCCCAACCCGATCGCTGACCATATCCATCCATGCGCGGCCCCAATCCAGATGATCAGCACAGGCGCGGCGGCCAACAGCACAAAGCCCGGCCCGAACTGGCGGCGCATCGGAAGGAACGCCACCGCGCTAGCGGCGATCACCCAAACGGCCGCTGCGATCAGCGACGGGCTCATTGCGCGGGCCGTGTCATGACAGCCGCGCGGGCAGGTTGTTGGCCCAGATCGAGATCGTCCCCGCCCCAAGGCACACCACCAAATCACCCGGCTCGGCATGGTCCCGCACCAGCTTGGTCAGCGCATCTTCATCTGGCACGGCGCAAGCGTGGCGATGGCCGTGGCTAACCAGACCTGCAACCAGATCATCGCGGCTTGCGCCTTCGATCGGGTCTTCGCCAGCCGCATAGACATCAGCAATTCCGACCACATCGGCTTCGTTGAAACAGGCGCAAAACTCTTCGAACAGATCATGCAGGCGCGAAAAGCGGTGCGGTTGGTGCACGGCGATCACGCGCCCCTCGGTCGCTTGGCGGGCAGCTTTCAGCACTGCGGAAATCTCGACCGGATGATGTCCGTAATCGTCGATGATGGTGACGCCGTTCACCTCGCCCACGCGGGTAAAGCGCCGGTTCACGCCGCCAAAACTCTCCAAAGCCGCGCGGATTTCGTCGCGCGTCATGCCAAGATGGCGCGCGACCGCCACAGCCGACAACGCGTTCGAGACATTGTGATCCCCCGGCATCGGCAGCGTGCAATTGTCGATCCGCTCGTCTTGCCCTTGCAGTTCAATATCAAAATGCGCGACACCACCCTTATAGGTCAGGTTGACCGCCCGCACATCCGCCTGCGCGTTGAAGCCATAAGTTACCACACGGCGGTCGGTCAGCTTGCCAACCAGCGACTGCACTTCGGGATGGTCTGTGCAGCAAATTGCCAGCCCATAAAACGGAATGTTGGACACAAAATCCAGAAAGCCCTGACGCAGCGTGTCAAAGTCGCCCCAATGCTCCATATGTTCGGGGTCGATATTGGTGACGATGGCGATAGTCGCGGGCAGACGGTTGAACGTGCCGTCGCTTTCATCGGCCTCGACCACCATCCATTCGCCCTGCCCCATCCGCGCGTTCGAACCATAGGCGTGAATGACGCCGCCATTGATCACGGTCGGGTCGATGCCGCCATGCACCAGCAACTCGGCCACCATCGTGGTGGTGGTCGTCTTACCGTGTGTACCCGCAACAGCGATGTTGGATTTGAGGCGCATCAACTCGGCCAGCATTTCCGCCCGACGCACCACCGGCAGGCCGCGCGCGCGCGCAGCATCCAGTTCCGGGTTGCCCGGCTTGATCGCGGAAGAGATCACGACCACCTCGGCATTCGCCAGGTTCTCGGCATTTTGGCCAACGAAGATTTCAGCGCCCAGATCGGCAAGCCGGTCGGTGATCTTCGAGGTCTTCAGATCCGACCCCTGCACCCGATAGCCGTGGTTCAGCAGGACTTCGGCAATACCGGACATGCCAATGCCACCAATGCCGACAAAGTGGATCATCCCCATCTCGATGGGAAGTTTGGTCGCTGCTGCGTTCATGTGGCTACCTTTCACTCGTGCGATATGCCCGGCCCTGTCTGTGGTCCGTCAAGTTGTTTGGGGGACACCCGCCAGTTGATCGACCAGTTCCACCAGCGCGTCTGTCGCATCGGGGCGGGCCTGCCCCTGCGCGGCGCGCGACATTCGCATGGCGCCTTCGGGATTGTCCAGAACCGTTCTGATCTGTTCGGACAACGTATCCACATCCAACCGGCTTTCCGGAATCAAGATCGCGGCGCCTGCGTCGAGCAGGCCGCGCGCATTTGCCGTCTGGTGGTCGTCCGTTGCGTGCGGATATGGCACAAGAATTGACGGGCGCCCGATCACCGAAATATCCGCCACCGACGACGCCCCTGCCCGACTGATCACCAGTTGCGCTTCGGACATGCGGCGCGGGATATCGCTAAAGAAGGGCTGCACATCGGCACGAATGCCGTGTTCGGTGTAAAAGGCGCTGACCCGCTCCATATCTTCCTCGCGCGCCTGATGGCTGACTGAGATATGCTCCAAAAGTTCTGTCGGCAGGTTGGCAATTGCAGGTGGCACCGTGTCCGACAAAGCCCGCGCACCTTGCGAGCCGCCTATGACAAGGATCGACATCGGATAATCACCGGGCGAAATATAGCCTGAGGTCTGGCGGGCCAACACCGCACCCCGGACCGGATTGCCGGTATAGAAGGGGTTTGCGCCATCGGGCAGCTCGGTCGGCCAAGTGCCGCAAGCAACAGCGTTCACACGCGTCGCGAAAATCTTGTTCACCCGCCCCAACACACCGTTTTGTTCGTGGATCATGCGCGGCACGTTCAACATCTTGGCCGCTGACAACGCAGGAATCGTCGGATAGCCTCCGAACCCGACAACGGCCTTGGGCTTGTCGCGGCGCATTTTCAGGATCGCGCCCAATATGCCCACGCCGATCCGGGCGGGCACCAGGGCTTTGGCAAACACCCCGCCGCGCGCAAAGGTCGCCGAGGAGACTTCCTCGATTTCGACCACATGTGGGAAGCCGCCAGTATACCGCGCGCCGCGCGCATCGGTTGACAGTTTCACCCGCCAGCCCTTGCGCAACATCGCCTCGGCCAGGGCCTGGGCTGGGAACATATGGCCGCCAGTGCCGCCTGCGGCTATGATAAGAAGGGGTTTGGTCTGGCTCATCGTCCCTGCCTGTTTGCGAACACGTCCTGCATGCGGCCCTGTGGCCGGGTGCGGGTAAAGGCCAAAAGCATACCAAGCGCAATTCCCCCCGCGATCAGGGACGACCCGCCATAGCTGACGAACGGCAAGGTCATACCCTTGGCAGGCAGAAGGCGCACGGCGACGCCCATATTGATCAGCGCCTGAATACCAAACATCGCGGCCAAACCCGAGCCTGCCAACCGGATGAACGTATCGCGTTCACGGATCAGGCGCAAAAAGCTGCGCACGACGATGGTGGCATAAAGCGCGATGATCACAAGCACCAGGATCAGGCCGTATTCTTCGGCGGCGACGGCGATGATGAAATCGGTATGCGCGTCGGGCAGCGACCATTTCACCTGCCCCTCGCCCACGCCGACGCCGAAAAAGCCGCCCTCGCGGATCGCGTTTGTGGCATAGCCAAGCTGGGTTGTCGGGTCGACGTCCGGGCTTAGAAACCCGTCAATGCGGCGCGCAAAGTGTTCCGAGTTGTTATAGGCAAACATCCCGCCCAATACGACAACCCCGGCGGCACCAGCCAACAGCAGGATCGGCGCACCGGCCAGAAAATACATCACACCCCAGCCAAACAGAAGCAGCGCAGCCTGCCCGAAATCAGGCTGAAATGCCAGAAATCCCACGATCACCAGCACCAGCGCCAGCGACATGGACCGCCCCGGTGGGCCGTTAATTTCCTGACTTGCAGCCATCAGCCACGCAGCGACCACCACGAAACCGGGTTTCAGAAACTCTGACGGCTGGACCGAGGCGAAGCCCAGCGAATACCACCGCACCGCGCCCTTGCCGAAATCCGTGCCCAGCACCGGCAGCAGCATCAAGGCGCCCAACGCCACTCCAAAGCCCAGCACACCAAGGCGGCGCACCATCTGCGGGCTCATCATCGTGGTGGCGAAAAAAGTGATCAGCGCGGTCACACCGAAAATCAACTGGCGTTGGACGTAATGAAAATGCTCAAGCCCATTGCGTTCGGCCAACGGTGGCGAGGCGGCCAGACCCAGCAGAATGCCGATTCCGAACAAAATCAGGATGCAGGACACCGACCATTTATCAATTGTGCGCCACCACCGGGGAAGTATGGGGTCGCCATCACGCGCGGGAACCGCGCCATATACCATCTCTGTCATGGGATAATGCCTGCCACTTGTCTCTACCGCTCGTCTTCACCAACAGCAGGCCCCGTTTTCGGGTTATGTCTGCCACTGATCCTCATTCGCCCGTCTGATGCGGGTCGTTGTGCAAACGTTAGCGGGGTTTTTACCATTTTTCCAGCGAATTCGCGTAACGCGCGCCTAGATACGCGATCACCCGCCCGGTGGGCTGACGGCACGCGATTTCGACAGATCGCGGCCCAACTGGGCTTCGCGCCAGATGATCACCATGCCGGCAAACACGACGATCCCTGCGCCAGCCAGCATTTGCAGCGTCGGCAACTCGGCAAAGAAGATGTAACCAAAGATCAGGGCAAAAATCATCGAAGAGTAATCAAACGGCGCGATGGTCGAGGCATCGGCGTGTGTGTATGCCGTGGTCAGCATTAACTGCCCCACCCCGCCCGCAAGCCCCGCGCCCAGAAGCAGCGCAAACTCGTTTCCCGTGGGCCAAACCCAACCGAAAGGTAGCGACAACAGCGATAGGCATATCGCTGTGAGCGACGCATAGATAACAACGGTTGAAGGTGGGTCGATCCCCACCAGCTTGCGCACAAGAATCTTGGCAACCGCCATACAGCAAGCGGCGATCAGTGCAAGAAGCGCACCAAACGCCCGAAGCGCGTCGTCACCTTCACCGCTGAAGCCGTCGAGACGCGGCCACAAGATGACCAACACGCCAACCAGCCCGGCCAGAACCGCACCGATCCGCACCATGCGCACCCGTTCGCCCAGAATGATCGCAGCAAGGATGACGGTGATGATGGGTGCGGCGTAAAAAATCGCTGTGACCTCTGGCAGTGGCAGATATCCAAGCGCCGAAAAGCTAAGCGTCATCGCCAGCACACCCACGGTACCCCTGCTGACATGGCCCCAAGGATTGGTCGTGCGCAATGCACTGTGCAACCGTCCTTCGTAGGCCAGCCAGCCAAAGATTACGGGCAGCGCGAACAACGAGCGGAAGAACACAGCCTCGCCCGCCGGAACATGGCCCGACACCGCCTTGACCATCGTCTGAAGCGACAGGAAGAAAGCAACCGAGCCGAGTTTCAATGCTATGCCGCGTGAAGGGTTCATTCCCATCGCTTAGCGCGTTTGCCCGACCGTTGGAAGCCGGACCCGCCCAAAACGAAAAACGCCCCCGGGTTAGCGGGGGCGTTTGATCGGTATCTAAGGTGCTTAGCTGATCAAGCCCAACAGCGTGTCCAGCGACTGTTTCGCGTCACCATAGAACATGCGCGTGTTCTCTTTGAAGAACAGCGGGTTCTCGATGCCCGAATAGCCGGTACCCTGACCACGTTTCGACACAAAGACCTGCTTGGCCTTCCAGCATTCCAGAACCGGCATCCCGGCGATGGGGCTGTTGGGGTCTTCTTGGGCCGCCGGGTTCACGATGTCATTTGACCCGATGACGATGGCGACATCCGTGTTGGGGAAGTCGTCGTTGATCTCGTCCATCTCAAGCACGATATCGTAGGGCACTTTGGCTTCTGCCAGAAGCACGTTCATGTGACCGGGCAGACGGCCCGCGACCGGGTGAATCGCAAACCGGACGTTCTTACCTTTGGCGCGAAGACGGCGGGTCAGTTCGGCCACGTTCTGCTGGGCTTGCGCCACAGCCATGCCGTAGCCGGGGATGATCACCACGCTGTCGGCATCCTCAAGCGCGGCGGCCACGCCTTCGGCGTCGATGGCGATCTGCTCGCCCTCGATTTCCATCGCGGGGCCGGTCGAGCCACCGAAGCCGCCCAAGATCACGCTGATGAACGAGCGGTTCATCGCCTTACACATGATATAGGACAGGATCGCACCCGAGGACCCAACCAGCGCGCCCACAACGATCAGAAGGTCGTTGCCGAGCGAGAAGCCAATCGCCGCCGCCGCCCAGCCGGAGTAGCTGTTCAGCATCGACACGACGACCGGCATATCTGCACCGCCAATGCCCATGATCAGGTGGTAGCCGATGAAGAACGATGCCAGCGTCATCACGAACAGCGGGAAGAACCCGCCGGTGTTGAAATACCAGATCAGACAGATCAACGAGATGATCGCAGCACCCGCGTTCAGCATATGCCCACCGGGCAGCTTTTCGGCCGCCGATGTCACCTTGCCCGCCAGTTTGCCGTAAGCAATCACCGAGCCGGTGAAGGTCACGCCACCGATGAACACACCCAAGAACAACTCGATCCGCAGGATATTTTGCTCAACCGGTGTTTTGTGCGCCAGCAG
Organism: Aliiroseovarius sediminis; assembly: GCF_022678485.1. Classification (GTDB taxonomy): domain Bacteria; phylum Pseudomonadota; class Alphaproteobacteria; order Rhodobacterales; family Rhodobacteraceae; genus Aliiroseovarius; species Aliiroseovarius sediminis. Next base: position 164,771 of record NZ_JALBYP010000021.1, on the reverse strand, counting down.
ACCGGCGAACCCCTCAAGCCCCGCGCGAGCCTCCTGGCTCATCGCCAGCACGTTACCCAGTTCGATATGGGCGTTGTAACCCACGAACACAGCGGCCAGACCGACCAGCGAGTGCATCGCGGCGACAAGCTGCGGCATCTCGGTCATTTGGACCTTTTGCGCCACATAGGTGCCGATCAAGCCCCCCCCTGCAATCAAAAGGATCGACAGAAGCCACAAGCCCGATCCGGGGCCAACCAGCGTGGCGACAACCGCCAGCGCCATGCCGACGATGCCATACCAAACCGCGCGCTTCGCGCTTTCCTGCCCGGACAAACCGCCAAGGGACAGGATGAAAAGAACTGCCGCAACAACATATGCGGCTGTGGTGAAACCAAATTCCATGATCCCTACCCCCTTAAGATTTCTGGAACATGGCGAGCATACGCCGTGTCACGAGGAAGCCACCAAAGATGTTGATCCCGGCCATGAAGATGGACACCGCTGCCAACAAGATCACCAGGAACGACCCTGATCCGATCTGCATCAGCGCGCCCAGAATGATGATCGACGAAATCGCATTCGTGACCGCCATCAGGGGCGTGTGCAGCGAGTGGCTGACATTCCAGATCACCTGGAAGCCTACAAACACCGCCAGAACGAACACGATGAAGTGCTGCATGAAGCTGGCGGGCGTATAAAGCCCTGCCAAAAGCATCAGCGCGCCACCGACCGCCAGCAGCGTGACCTGCTGCTTGGTCTGCGCCTTGAAGGCGGCCACTTCCTGCGCTTTCTTCTCTTCCGCCGTCAGTTCTTTCACCGCGGGCTTAGGTTTGGCGGCAATTGCCTGAACCTTGGGCGGCGGGGGTGGAAATGTTATCTCGCCCTGATGCGTCACAGTCGCGCCGCGGATTACGTCGTCTTCCATGTCGTGATTGATCTTGCCGTCCTTGTCCGGCGTCAGATCCGTCATCATGTGGCGGATGTTGTTGGCATAGAGGCTGGACGCTTGCGAGGCCATGCGCGACGGGAAATCGGTATAGCCGATGATGGTCACGCCATTGTCGGTCACGATCTTCTCGTCCGGGACAGTCAGTTTGCAATTGCCGCCCTTCTCTGCCGCAAGGTCCACGATGACCGAACCGGGTTTCATGGCTTTTACCATGTCCTCGGTCCACAGCTCGGGCGCTTCGCGGTTCGGGATCAGCGCGGTGGTGATCACGATGTCCATTTCGGGGGCCAATTCCCGGAATTTGGCCAGTTGCGCCTCGCGGAATTCTGGACTGGACACGGACGCATAACCCCCTGTCGCGGCCCCATCCTGTTGGGCTTCTTCGAAATCCAGATAGACGAATTCGGCGCCCATGCTTTCGACCTGCTCAGCCACCTCGGGCCGCACGTCGAATGCATAGGTGATCGCCCCAAGCGACGTCGATGTGCCGATGGCGGCAAGACCAGCCACACCCGCGCCGACCACAAGAACCTTGGCTGGCGGCACTTTACCGGCGGCTGTCACCTGCCCGGTGAAGAAGCGGCCGAAATTGTTGCCCGCTTCGATCACCGCGCGGTAGCCTGCGATATTGGCCATCGACGACAGGGCGTCCATCTTTTGCGCGCGGCTGATGCGCGGCACCATTTCCATCGCTATGACATTGGCGCCCGAGGCCTTTGCCTTCTCCATACCGTCTTCGTTGCCGCCAGGGTTGAAGAAGCTGATCAGCGTCTTGTCAGCAGACAGACGTTTCAATTCCGTATCATTGGGCGGGCGGACCTTGGCGATGATATCTGCGGCTTTCCACAGCGCGGGTGCGGTCTTCACGACCTCGACACCTGCATCCTTGTAAGCCGCGTCCGAGAAGCCCGCAGCAGCGCCGGCCTTCGTCTCAATCACGCAGTCATAACCCAGCTTTTGCAGCATTTGGGCGCTTTCCGGGGTCATTGCGACCCGGTTTTCGCCCTCGAATATTTCCTTGGGTACACCGATCTTCACAGTCTCTTCCTTCTCCCGTCGTGTGCCGACCGTGGGGGTTCCCCGGTCCCGGCGGTTTCACAGGCACCTATACGCGGCCCGCGCGCAAGATGCTATCGTTGCGAAGCGCATTGCGACAATATTGTTTCAATACGCGACTCGTTATCATGGGGCAATGCTGCTGTGCAGCAAACATTCATATCCATCGCCGCACATCACCTGCCCATATCGTAAATTCCTTACCAAACCGGGCCTTCAAACCCGCCTCTTCCCCCAAAACAAACCGCTGCGTGATCACTGCAATGAACAGGGGCACCAATACAAGCGCGGGCAACACGTCCCACCTGAGGACCAATCCCGCAAGAATCAGCGCGTCGCCCAAATAGATCGGGTTGCGCGTCCAACGATAAATACCACGGCGCACGAAAGCTGTGGGCACTTCGCGGGGGATGATCGTGGTACGGGCGCGCAGAAACTCCCACACAGCAAAGGCCATCAGGGCAAGGCCAAGCCCCACAAGCAAGGTGCCAAGCGATTGCATCCAGCCCAGCCCAAAGCCCAAACCCGGCGCGATAAGGTCCAGCGCAAAGGCCCCCGCGACCATAGCGGCCAGCCAGACCGGCGGCATATCAAGCCATCGCAGGGGGGTGGGCATCATCCTTGGCTCCATTTTCTTTGCATGGTTTGTAACGGTTCGCACGTGATGTGCAACGCGGTATGCGGCAAGATCAGACTTGTTCGGGCGATGGAAATCCCTACCCTGCCCCAAACTCACCGCAGGAGGCCCCCTTGACCGATTTCAACGCAACCCAAACCCTGTTTTCCCTGCCCGATGGCATGACGTATCTGGATGGCAATTCGCTTGGCCCCATGCCCGTCGCAGCGCAAGACAGGATGGCCGCTTGCCTTCAGAACGAGTGGGGCGAGATGCTGATCACCGGGTGGAACAAGGCGGGCTGGATGAGACAGCCGCGCGCGCTTGGCGACCGCATCGGGCGACTGATCGGAGCCCCAGCGGGCACAACGGTGGTTGGGGATACGCTTTCCATCAAGGTCTATCAGGCGCTGGCTTCGGCGCTGGAATTGCGCCCCGACCGCCGCGTGATCCTGTCCGACAGCGGCAACTTTCCGACCGATCTTTACATGGCCGAAGGGTTGGTGCGATCGCTGGACCAAGACCACCGGATCGAAACACCTGCCCCCGAAGACGTCACCGCACAGATCAGCGCCATCGGCGATGACCTTGCCGTTCTGATGCTGACCGAGGTTGATTACCGCACCGGACGCCGCCACGACATGCCCGCCCTGATCCGCGCGGCGCATGAGGTTGGCGCACTGGTCATCTGGGATCTCGCGCACTCGGCCGGGGCGTTCCCGGTGGATGTTGCGGGGGCGGATGCGGATTTCGCAGTGGGTTGCACCTATAAATATCTGAATGGTGGCCCCGGCGCACCCGCGTTCATCTATGTCGCCCCGCGCCTTGCCAGTCAGGTTCAGCCTGCCCTGTCGGGATGGCTGGGCCACGACGCCCCCTTTGCCTTCGATCCCGATTATCGCCCCGGCCCCGGCATTGACCGGATGCGCGTCGGGACACCACCGGTCTTGCAAATGGCCGCGCTTGATGCAGCGCTGGACATCTGGGATCAGGTCGACATGGACGCATTGCGCACCCGATCGGTCGAATTGTGCGAGCGGTTCATAGCGGGCGTCGAATCCACTTGCCCCGACCTGACGCTTGCAACCCCGCGCGCCGCAGCGATGCGCGGCTCGCAGGTCAGTTTCCGCTTTGAACATGGGTACGCCGCGATGCAGGCGCTGATCGCACGCGGCGTCGTCGGGGACTTCCGTGCGCCCGACATCATGCGCTTCGGCTTCACCCCGCTTTACATCGGGATGAACGATGTGGACCGGGCCGTTAAAATCCTGTCGGATATCATGGCGAACCGCCTGTGGGACCAGCCCGAGTATCACGCGCGCGCGGACGTCACATAGCGCTACTGCGCAGGTTGAATGAATGTCCCGTTGCGTAAGTCTGCCATCGCCTGCCGCAGCTCGTCCTTGGTATTCATGACGATCGGGCCATGCCACGCGACGGGTTCGCGGATCGGCGCGCCTGCGACCAACAGAAAACGCACGCCATCAGGCCCGGCCTGCACGCGCACATCATCGCCCGCACCAAAGCGCACCACGGTGCGGTTGCCGGACAGGTCGCGGATGTTGACCTCCTGCCCCATCACCTCTTTTTCAAGCAGCACACCCTGAGGGGCAGCCGCATCCGTGAACGCGCCCGCGCCTTCGAACACATACGCGAAAGCTTGTCGACGCGTATCCACGGGAAAGGTTTTGGTTACACCAGCCGGGACGCTGACATCCAAATAGAGTGGGTCGGCGGCGATGCCATCCACCGGGCCGGACTGGCCCCAGAAATCGCCAACGATGACGCGAACCTTGGTGCCGTCATCTTCTTCGATCACCGGAATTTCGACCGATGGCACATCCTGATAATTCGGCGCTGTCATTTTAAGATCACGCGGCAGGTTGGCCCAAAGCTGGAACCCGTGCATCTGCCCGCGCGCGTTCGCGTGCGGCATTTCCTGATGCATGATGCCAGAGCCTGCGGTCATCCACTGGATATCCCCCGCGCCAAGACGGCCCGCATTGCCAAGGCTGTCTTCGTGTTCAACATCCCCCGCCAAAACATACGTAATCGTTTCGATCCCCCGATGGGGATGCCACGGAAAGCCCTTTTCCGACAGGCGCGGATCGTCGTTGCGGAAATCATCGAACAACAAAAACGGGTCATAGGCTTCGGGCTCGTGAAAGCCGAAGGCACGGTGCAGATGAACGCCTGCCCCCTCGATCGTGGGTTTGGCTTGGTTGGCGGCGGCGACAGGGCGGATGGACATACAAAACCCCTTTTCAGAGCGCTATTGGGTGAGTGGTGATCGATGTAGGGTCGCCGCCCCATCACTTCAACAGTCCTATCGCGCGTACCTGCCGCCAATTCGTGCTATGCTTGTGTTATTCCAAACGTACAAGGCACCTATGGCCCAGCATTTCACAGAAGCCGAATGGCAGCAGATCGAAACGCATCTGAATGCGGCCCTTGCTGTCGATCCAAAAGCCTATGGTCTGCCCGAACGACGCGACGGATCAGTCGTGCTGATGTCGTGGAACATCCGCAAATTCGGGGCGCTGACCGACCGGGACGGCCCCAAGAAAAGCCCCGGCGCAATGCGAATGATCGAACGGATCGCCGCACATGCCGACCTTTTGTCGATACAGGAACAACAGGAAAAGACCGGCGCATTGGAGGCGTTGGTGACCGCCCTTGGCCCCGATTACGACGTAATCTACAGCGACGTGACGGGGCGCAGTCCGGGCTATCGCGGTATGTCGGAACGCTTTGCCTTCCTCTATCGCCACGACCATGTGCGGCTGGGGCATTTAGCCTCGGACCTGTCTTATGACCGAACGGCCATTGCCGCGAACATGAACGAGGCGCTGAAAGCGTCTTTTGACACCAGCGTGCCGGGTGAAGACGACCCGGGCTATCTTGAGCGGCTAATGGCTTGGGTGCAAAACACCACGCAAATGGTGGGTGCGCAGTTCTCAACCTTCGTGCAGTTTATTCGCAGCCCGCATCTGGTCGAGTTTGTAATCGAAGGCCCAGAAGGGCGGTATGAGATTTATGCTATCAACGCCCACCTTGTGTCCGGCAAGAAACGCGAACGCCAGCAAGAATTCTTCGCCCTGCTTGAATGGCTTCTGCACGACAGCCGGAAGACGGTCAGCGAGCGGGGCAAGATCATCATGATCATGGGCGATCTGAATATGGATTTCGATACGTCAAACGACCGCCGCCGCATCGGGATCGAAAATTACGTGACCAGCATAAACGCCAAGCGCAAGCTGGACGCCAAGGTGAATTTTCCGTTTCTGGACGGTAATTTCAACACCAACGCGCGGCGCACCCAGACCTATGATCATATCGCTTGGCTTGCCGATGACACCCGCCTGCCGCGCGGGCGGCATAACGATCTTGCGGGCACACTTGGGTCTGATCAGTTTGATTATGGAATGTTCGATTTCACCCAATTGTTCGTCGAAGCTGGCCCCGGTCGCATGCCCGACGGCACCCCGGATTATGCCCGTTTCGCACATGATCTGTCCGATCACTTGCCGATCTGGGTCAGACTCCCCTTGCCCGCAGCAGATCAGCGCCGGTTCACGACGACGTAGGCGGTAAGGGACAATCGGATGGTTGCCTTTTCCAGCACAGCTTGTCGAATTCGCGCGGGCTGGTGACCGAGATATTAACCAGGTCGCGCGGATAGATCCCCGTCCATCTGGCAGCAAACGGCGGTTCGTATTTTGCCGCGGTTTCGACCACGATCAGGAATTCACCGTCATACATCTTCGGTATATGCGGCCCAAGCTGTTCGCGCATGGTCAGTTGGGTATGCGGTGTGAGCCCGCTTCCCTCGCTGACTTGCGAATCCCAATCATGCTCAAGTTTAAGAAGCCGCGGGTTTCGATCATTGCACCTGGCCGGCGTATCATCGCACCAGACGACCGTAACGCGCACCCAGCTTTCGTCGCTCGTGTACGACATATACTCAAACAAGCTGTCCAATCCGTTCAGCGCGGTTTGGTCATAATTGTGGGTGCGCGACAAAAAATCAGCGATCGCGTAGTTGGCCTTCAACGCCAGGTTCTGTCGACGATACGCGTCAAAGTATGTATAGGTCGCCATCACGCCGAACAGCAGGAGCGGCAAGATGATCACACTTTCAACCGTGACAGTGCCGCCTTCACGGCGTGAAAACCCGCGAAGATGTTGAACAGAGCGCCACATGCGCTGGGCGACGGCTCGTCGGAAAGTCATATAATCAGACACTCATCCCCCCCTAAGGTTCGTTTACATAGGTCGACAACGCCACGATGGAAACACCACCAGACGGATCGCGCGGCAGGCCCATTACCCAAGGTGTCGTGCCAAAGAACGGACTTTTGTTCACGCAGACGCGGATCAAAAGAAGATCGCCACTGCCGCCGGGACCATATTCAACGTTTTCCGGATCCTTGTAATCCTGAGTACGATCGACGCAGCCAATCGCGTCTGTCGGAAGGGCCCAGCTTGTGGTGTCGATCCGGCGAACATCGACGGAGATTTCCCTCAGGCAGTCCCCCAACAAAATCGTCTCGTTGCAGACGTTCAACTTGAACTCGTCCACAGTATTGGGGCGTTTATTGCCCAACCGCATACCGCGCACATTCAGATCGACAGCGCGTTCCAGCATCATTGAACGCATGCCGTAAATGCTTAGCTCGAAGGATGTCAGAAATAGGGTCAGGAACAGCGGAAACCACATCACGAACTCGATGGTTGCGTTGCCATCACGCGCCCGAAACCTGCGCCAAGCTTTCTGCAATACGTGTTTCATTCGTTACATTCCGTTGTTCCGCTCTGCAGTCCCTACACGGCAACAAAGCCAGCCAACATGCAGGAGGTCGCGTCTGATCAGATCAATTTATCAGCCGCAGCTTATTGATATCCTGAGCAATTTTTGAAAATACCTGCGACAGGTTTACGCTGCCGTGTTTTGTTACCTTGTAATGCAGACGCTTCTTGTCTTTCACCGACGCGCATTTTTGCATCGCATCGGTCGCGGTATTCGGTGTTTCCATTTCAATCGTATAGATCGTCATCCCCGCGTTCTTGGCAGCGGTGCACTGGTCCAGAAGACGTTGGTCAATGTCCCGATTTCCATCATTGTCGGAATCATTGCTGTTCGAGATCAGACGCCCCGGCGAATTCTTGCCTGCGGGCAACAGCCAATCAAACCTTTCGACAAATCCCCAGACAAAATCCATCGCCCAGAACTCTTCCCATGTCAGGTTATCCGGCGTTGCGACACGCGTCGGCTTGTAACGCGAGGGGTTCGGATCTGTCGCACAGACATATTTATACGACCCCCCAAAGCAATCGTCTGGGTCAGCTCCAAACGGATGATCGTGCCACTCTGTTCTGCGCGTCCGTCCACCAGAATAGTAAAACCAAAGATACTTGTCCGTGCTTGCGCGATAGATCGACATGATCTCTCGACTGTATTCTTTGCCTTGGTTCGTATACGGCGCATGTGTGACCGCAAACGGTGACGGCCCCGTGCGATAGCCATCATACAGGTGGTGATGATTGGTGTTCTGGCCATCGGTCATCAATACTAGGAACTTTGACGAAGCGGTCGTTCCCGAATTAAAAGGCCGTCCGCTGAATTCATTGCTGATCTTGTTGTCGTCAATCAGGCTGGTGATTGCCGGCTGTGCGTCGTGATGAAGAAGCGCCGCGCCCCATTTCAAACCAACATCAATGGCAGTATCACCCCTGGCTTCAAGCGCCTCAATTTTGGTTTTCATAGTTTCCGGCGAATGCTCAAACGCAACAACCTCGCGCCAGGAATCCGTGTGGCACGAGAGGAAGTCATCAGAGCTGGAGTTCTTATAGCTCCCGCCATATCGATAGAACTTTGCTGCCTGACGAATAATCCGATCCGATTCAAGAATTGGATCTGGATTTGATTTCACACCTGCTTGCTGGAATTCAGCATCTCGGAAAGTCACGCAATAGGCATCGTCTTGGGCATCGTGGCGCGTAAACTTGCTCAACAAAGTCTTGCCTACGTTCACCTGCGTTGAATATGGAACTAAGGAAAGAGACGTCTTGAAGTCATTAAGGGTGCAATCAGTGGATTTTGACCCATCGTTGGGATTACACAACAGCAAGTTGGAAAACTCTTTTGCAGCTTTGCGTAATTCATAAATCTTAGAGTTACCCGTCGTTGATCGGTTGTTCATCGACCCCGACACATCCACGACCAGCGAAATCTCGGTCAAGGTGTTAACCTTGGCGGCCGCACCCGAGGCCGGCGCGCTCAGATAACTGATACCAGGGGGGGTGCGCATGAACGGAAACGGATCATCCAGAAATGGTGTTCCAACCTTCATTCTTGCGCTGCCCGACACCATCGTTCCGTCTGACTTTACCGTTACGATCACATCTTCGGGTTTGATCATTCCTTCAAGGCCTGCGCGCTTGAAGTAATCCATGACGACACCCTTGCGATCATTTTCCTGATCGGGGTGGGCAGCGGCCAGAAGGGCGCGGTCAAGCGTCGCCTGCAAGCGGGTGCGCTGCAATTCGTATCGCATCAGGTCAATGGACAGGCCCGACACGATCAACAAGATCATGAACAGAAACATCGTCAGGATGAACATCGCGCCGTCTTCGTCACGGGCAAATCTTCGGGCGCGACCAACAAGCAGAATATCTTTCAAACCCGTTTTCAGTCCGCCCAAGCCGTTGTTATGGCGCGCCATGTCGATTTCCCTTCCCATGCCCCCGCACGGTAACAATTCACGAATACAAACATTTCTTAACCTTCCGATATAAACTCGGCGGCTATGGCAAAACTAAGGCAACTTCCGATCAAAAGCGAGTTAACTCGACCAAATGCCCTCTATTGTCCGCGACTGGACGACAGAAAGGGGGCGCGGCGCACTTTGACCCCAAAAGGTACACCAATTGTCAACCGAAAACGGGGGGTGGCTTTGTTGGCAATTCGGCCTACCCTGCCTGAACAAGCGCCGCAGGCAAGCGATTCTGCGGCGGTGCAGAAACGTACGCAGAGGTGCCGAAATGGCTGATATGGCTGAAATCAAAGAGCCGAGTTTCAGAGAATCCGTTAACCTGATGTTTGACCGCGCGGTTGGACTCATGGACATTCCCAAAGGCTTGAAAGAAAAAATTCGCGTCTGTAACGCCACCTATACCGTGCGTTTCGGCGTGCGCTTGCGGGGTGAAATCCACACCTTCACCGGATACCGATCAGTTCATTCGGAACATATGGAACCCGTCAAGGGCGGCATCCGCTATGCGTCGGCGGTGAACCAGGACGAGGTCGAGGCGTTGTCAGCGCTTATGACGTTCAAATGCGCGCTCGTAGAAACGCCCTTCGGTGGTTCGAAAGGTGGGCTGTGCATCAACCCACGCGACTATGAGGAACACGAGCTGGAGCTGATCACCCGCCGCTTCACTTACGAATTGGTAAAACGTGACCTGATCCACCCATCCCAAAACGTCCCTGCCCCCGACATGGGCACAGGCGAGCGCGAAATGGCTTGGATCGCTGACCAGTATGCTCGCATGAACACCACCGACATCAACGCGCGCGCCTGTGTCACCGGCAAGCCCACCCATGCCGGCGGCATCGCAGGCCGGGTCGAGGCAACCGGACGCGGTGTCCAGTATGCGCTGCGGGAATTTTTCCGCCATCCCGACGATGTGGCCAAAGCCCATTTGAGGGGCAAGCTCAAGGACAAACGCATCATCATTCAGGGTCTGGGTAATGTGGGTTATCACGCCGCCAAGTTCCTGACAGCCGAGGACGGCGCAAAGATCACCGGGATTGTAGAATGGGACGGAGCGCTGACCGATCCAGACGGGCTGGACGTGGAAGCGGTGCGCCAATGGATCACCGAAAATGGTGGCGTTAAAGGATATGGCGACGGCGAATTCGTCGAAAATGGGCCGTCCGTTCTGGAAGCGGAATGCGACATCCTGATCCCCGCAGCGCTTGAGGGTGTCATCAACCTTGGAAACGCCGATCGGATCAAGGCCCCCCTGATCATCGAGGCCGCGAACGGCCCGCTGACCTCGGGCGCTGACGAAATCCTGCGCAAGAAAGGCACTGTCATCATCCCCGACCTTTATGCCAACGCCGGCGGTGTGACCGTCAGCTACTTCGAATGGGTAAAAAACCTGAGCCATATCCGATTCGGTCGGATGCAGCGCCGGCAGGAAGAGGCGCGCCACCAACTGGTGGTGGACGAGTTGGAGCGGCTGGACCGTTACCTTGGCGATGCGTGGTCCATGACGCCGCAGTTCAAGGAGAAATACCTGCGCGGCGCGGACGAGCTGGAGCTTGTACGCTCGGGCTTGGATGACACGATGCGCACCGCCTATCAGAGCATGCGCGAGGTATGGCACGCCCGCGACGATGTGCCCGACCTGCGGATGGCGGCCTATATCGTGGCCATCAATCGGGTCGCGGCAAGCTATCGCGCCAAAGGGCTTTAAGCCCCACGCCCCCTTCGCGTGACACGCGAGGGGGGTGCACACAAGGTCGAAACGACGCTTTTATTGCCGCAGCCGTTCGGCGTTGGCCGCATCCTGAATCGACCAGTATTGCAGCGCATCTCGAATGCCCTCTGCGGCCCGCCTGCGCCAGTCCTCGTCCTGCAACAGCTTGCGATCACGCGGCGATGATAGAAATCCCAGCTCGATCAAGACCGATGGAATATCAGGCGCCTTCAGGACCGAAAACCCTGCCTTCATGCGGGGCGTCTTATAGGTCGATCCGGTCGCAGAAAAGATCCCTTCGACCAGCGTATCGGCCAACGCCTCGGATCGCGGTGTGGTCTCGGTTCGTGCCAGATCCATCAATACCAGCGCGACCTCGTCCGATTGTCGGGTCAGGTCGACACCGGCCAGAATATCCTCGCGGTCATGGCGTTCGGCAAGGGTTTGCGAGGCCGCATCGCTGGCCGCATCCGACAGGGTGTAAACGGTCGCGCCTGTTGCCCGCCCCTGCGCCAGTGCATCGGCATGAAGCGACAGAAACACATCCGCGCCCGCACGACGCGCGATGGTTACGCGTTCCTCAAGCGGCACGAACACGTCACGGTCGCGGGTCAGAACGACCTTGAACCCGCCCGCCCGCAAAAGTATTTCTTTCAATTCCCGCGCGAAGGCTAACATCAGGTCGGCTTCGACAACGCCGCCACGCTCGGCCCCCGGGTCAATGCCGCCGTGACCGGGGTCAAGCACCACCACCAGATCACCAAACCCCGTCTGTCGCGTCTTGGGCGACGGCATCGGGCGCGGTGCGGGCGTGGCGAAGACCGCGCTGTTTGGCGCACCGGTGGTTGCGGCGAACTCCTCTGCCGAAGCATGGGCAAGCTCAAGCCGCATGGTTGTCGGATCGCCTGCCTGAACAGGCCCGCGCATCGCCGCCCGGTCAATCACCATCGGGCTGGCAAGGGACAGCACCAGCCGTGTCCAGCCGGGCCGGTATAGACCCGCACGGATGTCGGTAAACTTGTCCGACCCCGCCAGAACGGCGTCAGCATCCAGCCCCGCCCAATCGAGTTCCGAGAAATCCAGGATCACCCGCGCCGGATCATTCAGCGTAAAGACCCGCCACGGTACCGTTCGCGTCATCGCGATATCGACCGCCACGCCGCGCCACCGATCGGACACGGTAACACCCGACCCGGACAGACGTGCGAAACCCGTGAGGGTTTGCGGCGACGCGATTGGGGCGGCTGCAGTGTTTGGATTGGGCCGGGGCTTCTGTTGCGTCGCAGGCGGCAGTGTCGTTGACGTAGCAACATCGGACTGCGCCCGCTCGGGTCGCGGTCGTGGCAAAATAGAGGTCGCGGGGGCAAGGCCTTGCCTATTCGCGTTGGCGCCGGCCGATATGGGCCAAAAAGCGCCCACACCTGCCATAAACCCAACTGCCAGCAAGACCGCCCCTGCCCCGCGCTGCGTTCGTCTCGTCATGCTGAGTTAATCCTGCCCGTGCCTGTTTGGCGCAACCATATCAAGCGCCGGGCAGAACGTCAGCCATGAATGACGCGCGCGGTCAGCTTTCCTCGCGTTTCGTGGCGATGATCTGCTCCATCTGCTCAAGCGGCATATACCCGCGCGCCATCGTGTCGTGCATGACGAAGGCTGGCGTGCCGGAAATCTGCAACCGCTGTCCCAGCGCCCGGTTCTCGGCCAAGATCGCATCGACCTCGGGGTCGTCCATGCCGTCAGCGATGGCCTGTCCGTCCAGCCCCAGATCGTTGCCCAGTTTGACCAGGCTGTCGGTCGTGACCGGCCCGCGCACGGTAATCAGGGCGTCATGCAACTTGGCATAAGCGTCTTCGCCAAACAATTGCTGGCCGGCGATCGCAAATCGCGCCGACAACATGCTGGCCTCGCTGAGGATCGGAAACTCTTTCAGGACCAGGCGGATACCGTTGTCCTTTTCCAAAAGCTCCTGCACGACCTCGTAGGATTTGCGGCAATAGCCACATTGATAATCCACGAACTCGACAATCGTGATATCGCCCTCGGGATTGCCCGCCACATGGGAAAAACCGTCGTCAAACAGCGCCTTTGCGTTGACACGCACCAGGTCGGCATCCATCGTTTCCTGGGCATCGGCCTGGCGTTGTTCCAGCACGCCGATCGCCTCCATCAGCACTTCGGGGTTGTCCATAAGATAGGCACGTACTTCGTCGCGGAAAGCGTTGCGTTCGTCATCCGTCATGCTGGACAGATCAAGCGAAGTGCCCGGCAGGGCCGAGGCCATTGTCAGCGCGGTGGTCAAGGCCAGGGTCCGTGTGAATTTCATGTCGTTCGTCCGTTCTTGTTTGGTCGCACCACGTGGGCGCGCGAATATACTAGCAATCGGGCGTGCCGTGTAACTGCACAATCCCGCGATCACCACGCGTTTATGCCATTGGCGCAGCGCTGCCAACCAGCGACCTGTCCCGTGACCTGCGACAAAATCCGCGAATGGCCCCATTGACTTTGTCCTACGCCAAGGGCACCCACACGGACGCGCAGTATGATGAGGACGCCATGAAAAGCTCTAGCCGCGGTATTGTCGATCCGTTTATTGTCATGGATGTGATGGAGGCCGCCCGCGCGGCCGAGGCCTCCGGGCGCCACATCATTCACATGGAAGTGGGCCAGCCATCGACCCCTGCACCGGACAAGGCCCGCGCGGCACTGGTGGATGCGATGGGCGGTGACGCGTTGGGCTATACCGTATCCCTTGGCCTTCCGGCACTTCGAGATGGCATCGCAAAGCTTTATAAACACTGGTATCATCTGGACATTGACCCCAACCGCGTGGTGGTCACACCCGGCAGTTCGGGCGCGTTCATCCTGGCCTTTACCGCGCTGTTTGACGCGGGCGACAAGGTGGGGCTGGGCGAACCCGGATACCCGTCCTATCGCCAGATCCTGAAAGCCCTGAACCTGACACCGGTGGGCATTCCGACCCGCGCGGAAAACCGCCTGCAACCTGTTCCGTCCGAAATCCCCGGCGACTTGGCCGGGCTGATCACCGCCTCGCCCGCCAACCCGTCGGGCACGATGCTCGACCATGCAGCGCTTGAGGGGTTGATCAGCACCTGCCACGCGCAAGGCACCCGCTTCATTGCGGATGAAATCTATCACGGCCTGCAATACGAGGGCCGCGCGGTGTCGGCGCTTGAGGTGTCGGACGATATCTATGTGATCAACAGTTTCTCGAAATATTTCTCGATGACCGGTTGGCGCGTGGGTTGGATGATCGTGCCCGAGGATCACGTGCGGCTGATCGAGCGTCTGTCGCAAAACATGTTCATCTGCCCCTCGCATGCCAGCCAGATCGCCGCAATTGCCGCGCTGGACGCGCGGGACGAGCTGGACGCGAACCTGACCACCTATGCCGCCAATCGCCAGCTGATGATCGAGGAACTGCCGAAGATCGGCTTTGACAAATTCGCCCCGCCGGATGGCGCGTTCTATATCTATGCCGATGTCAGCGACCTGACCGATGACAGCCGCGCCTTTGCCGCTGAAGTCCTTGACAAGGTGGGCGTCGCCCTGACTCCGGGGCTGGATTTCGACCCCAGGCGCGGCCACCAGACGCTGCGGTTTTCCTATGCCCGTTCGACCGAGGACATCCGCGAAGGGCTGCGGCGGCTTGCTAAGTTCATGCAGGCGCGACGGTAACGCCACTGCCGTTTGTCGCGTAAGCGTTGGATAAGGTGACAAACGGGAAGTGGGTGCCTTAATAGATGCCGTTTTCGCGCTGCACCGCGCGGATGAAGGTGATGACGTCCGCGATCGCGGCGCGGGTGATGCCTTCGACCGGGGCCATGTTGCCAAACTTCCAATGATGCGCGCGAACGCCCTGCTCGGCAGCCATGTAAAAGGCGACATCGGCGTGGTGGGACGGCTCGTAAACTTTGTGAATCAGGGGCGGCCCGGCCCCGTCGCGTCCGCCGCCAGTGTCACCGTGACACGATGCACATTTGGCCTGAAAGACCTTCTGCCCGATCGTCTCTTGCCCTTCCAACCGGGGCATACGCACCGGGACAAGCTGGTCGTCGGTGGGGGTGGTCGTCGATGCCATGTCTGCGGCGCCTGCCCCATCGTCGGACGGCGCGGCCAATCGTGACAAGGCAAGCCCCGCCAGCGCCACCGCAACAAGTGCGATGCCAGCGTAAACGGTTTTTGATCTGGGTTGGCTCATGAGTTCCCCGATTTCGTTAAGGTGTTCACCATTTTGAGGGTTCCACCAAGGGGAAGGTCAACCGGTTTTTTGCGCCTTACGCGACCGAAGACTGCGCCGCAAAACCCGGCCCGGTCCCGCGATTGCCAACCCAATCCCGCGCCGCGTCGCCAAAGGCCGAAAACAGCACCCGCGACACAGGGTCCTGCGTTGCGTTGTATTCCGGGTGCCATTGCACCGACAGGGTGAAACCGGGCGCGTCTTTGATCACAAGCGCCTCGGGCGTCCCATCGTCGGCATGGCCTTCGATCCCGATGCGGTCTCCGGCGGTCTTGATCCCCTGCCCGTGCAACGTGTTGGTGCGCACGCAGGTGGACCCGAACAACCGGTGAAACACGCCGCCCTTCTCGAAATGAACATCGTGGCGGATGGCGAATTTTTCCTCAAGCGTGCCATCAGGTGGCATCCGGTGATTCATGCGCCCCGGCAGATCGCGGATTTCGGGGTAAAGCGTGCCGCCCATGGCGACGTTCACCTCTTGAAATCCGCGGCAGATGCCGAAAAAGGGCTGGCCTCGGTCAACGCAAGCGCGGATCAGGGGCAAGGTGATAGCGTCGCGGCAGCGGTCAAATTCGCCATGTGCCGGGGTCTCGTCCTCGCCATATTCAGCGGGGTGAACGTTGGGGCGACCGCCGGTAAACAGGAAGCCATCGCAGGTATCGAGCAGTTCTTCGACCGTGACCAAAAGCGGATCCGAGGGCACGATCAGGGGCAGGCAGCCCGCAACCTGCGCCACCGCTTCAGAATTCATCGTCCCGCCCGCATGGGTCGGATATTGGTCATTGATCAGATAGGAATTTCCAATGATTCCAATGATGGGCCGTCTCATGCCTGCTCCGAATTTGCGTCGATTGCACGAGGGTAATAGAAGTCGGTCCGCTGGGCAACGCCGCGGCTGTGTCAGCCTTCGGGCACCAGTCCTGCGGCGACGATGCCTACCTCACCTGCCGCAAGGTCATTTTCAGACGTGTCGCCCGACACGCCCAGACCGCCGATAATGTCGCCTTCGGAATTTCGCACAACAAACCCGCCTGGCACCGGCACAAGCTTACCACCATAGGCCGCGTTGGCCGCCGCTATGAAATAGGCCTGCGCTTCGGCGCGGTCACGTTGCGCGGTGCCGCCAATCCCCAGCATGACCGAGCCATAGGCCTTGCCATGCGCCAGATCGAACCGACCGACCGGCGCACCATCTGATCGTTCAAACGCAATCACATGGCCGCCCGCATCAACGACAGCGACCGATAGTGGCTTCATCTTGGCCTTTTCGGCGTGGTTCAGGGTTTCCCGCACGATGATCCGTGCGGTTTCCAGTGAAATCCTGTTCATATGTCTCCTCCCTTGGTTGGCCTACCCCACGCTTTCTGCCTTTTTAGCCAGTCGATGCGCGTGTAGCATGGGTTCAGTATAACCGGATGGCTGCGCGCGGCCATCAAATACCAGTTCACACGCCGCTTTGAAGGCTTCACCGTCAAAGCCGGGCGCCATAGGCTCGTAGGCCGGGTCGTCCGCATTCTGGCTGTCGACCTTTTTGGCCATGGCGCGCATGGCGTCCATCACCTCGTCTTCTGAAACCACGCCGTGGTGCAGCCAGTTAGCAAGCGCCTGGCTGGAAATCCGGCAGGTCGCGCGGTCTTCCATCAAGCCTACATCGTGAATATCCGGCACTTTTGAACAGCCCACGCCCGCATCCACCCAACGCACCACATAGCCAAGGATACCTTGAGCGTTGTTTTCCACCTCGTCCCGGATTTCGGCGTCAGACCAGTTCACGCCTTGCGCAACGGGGATGGTCAGCAGATCGTTCAGCGTGCTGCGCGACCCCTTGGCGGCAATCTCGTCTTGGCGGGCCAGCACGTCGACACGGTGATAATGGGTGGCATGCAGTGTGGCCGCCGTCGGGCTTGGCACCCAGGCGGTGTTCGCACCCGCTTCAGGATGGGTGATCTTTTCGGCCAGCATATCCGCCATAAGGTCCGGCATCGCCCACATACCCTTGCCGATCTGCGCGCGCCCGCGCAGCCCGCATGCCAGTCCGATATCAACGTTGCGATCTTCGTAGGCGCCGATCCAGGCGGTGTCTTTCATGTCGCCTTTGCGCACCATTGGCCCAGCTTCCATCGAGGTGTGAATCTCGTCGCCCGTGCGATCAAGAAAGCCCGTGTTGATGAAGGCCACGCGGTGCTTGGCGGCGCGAATACATTCCTTCAGGTTCGCACTGGTGCGCCGTTCCTCGTCCATGATCCCCAGCTTCACGGTGTATTGCGGCAGACCCAGCATCGCCTCGACCCGAGTGAAGATTTCATCCGCAAAAGCAACTTCTTCCGGCCCGTGCATCTTGGGCTTCACCACATAGACCGACCCTTTGACCGAATTGCCACCTTCACGCATCAAATCGTGCATCCCGATCAGAGTGGTGACGACGGCATCCATGATCCCCTCGGGCACTTCGCGACCGTCGCGGTCCAGAATGGCAGGGTTGGTCATCAGGTGACCCACGTTACGCACCAACATCAACGCGCGGCCCTTGTGGGTTATGGGCGTGCCGTCCGGCGCCGTGTAGTCAACGTCATCGGCGAGCTTGCGGGTGAAGCTTTTGCCGCCTTTCGTGACCTCTTCGGTTAGCGACCCGTCCATCAGGCCCAACCAGTTGGAATAGGCCAACACCTTGTCTTGCGCATCAACGGCGGCCACGCTGTCTTCGCAATCCATGATCGCGGACATTGCGCTTTCCAGACGGATGTCCGAGATGCCCGCGCGGTCCTGCTTGCCCACGGGCGTTTGTGAATTCAGATTAATTTCGATCAGCAACCCGTTGTTTTGCAGATAAACCCGACCTTCGGCATGGCCTGCAAACTGCGTGGAATCTGCCAGTGTAGGAGCCAGCACACCGTCTTTGACAGACAGCGCCTCAAGCTCGGACCAACTGCCTTGGACCAGCGGCACGGCCTGATCCAGAAACGCACGCCCCCACGCGATCACGCGCGCGCCATGTTCGGGATCATACCCCCCTGCTTTGGGGGCTGCGCCAAGCGCATCGGTGCCGTAAAGCGCATCATAAAGGCTGCCCCAACGCGCATTGGCCGCGTTCAGGGCAAACCGCGCGTTCATGATCGGCACGACCAGTTGCGGGCCGGGAACTTCGGCAATCTCGGGGTCCACATTGGCGGTTTCAATCTGGAAATCGGGGCCTTCGGGAACCAGATAGCCGATGTCGCGCAGGAAAGCCTGATAGGCTTCAGCGTCGTGCGGTTGCCCGGCCCGCGCAGTGTGCCAGTCGTCGATCTGGCGCTGCAAATCTTCGCGCTTTTCCAGCAGCGCGCGGTTCTTTGGGCCAAGCTCATGGATGATATCTGCAAAACCACGCCAAAAAACATCGTCTTTCAGACCAGTCTTTGCCAGCGCGCGGGTTTCCAGAAAATGCACCAACTCGCGATGCACTGATAATCCTTTGCGGTCGATATAGTCGCTCATCCCAAGCCCCTTTGCCCAACATTTCTGAATTTGCAGTAGACTCTCGCATACCGCCCAGAATCGCAAGTGGGTATTCTTGGCTGCCAGTCAAGCAAACCTTAACCGAAAACCTCGGACACCTGCCGCCTTGCAGCCCCCTTCGCACGGGTCTAACCTGCCGACTTGGACCCGAGCGGAAAGGACACCCGATGACAGACGCAACCCCGCAGCCAATCTATCTTGCCGACTATACGCCGCCCAACTGGCTTATCGAAGGCGTGTCTCTGACCTTTGTGCTGGACCCGACCGCGACGCGCGTACGCTCGACCATCCGATTCACGCCGAACCCCGACGCCACGTCGCGCACGTTTTTCCTGCACGGTGAACAGCTTGAGCTGATCCGTGCAGCTATCGACGGAAATGAGATCACGCCCAAGATGGTTGAAGGCGGGCTGACCGCCGACGTGCCTGACCACGCGTTCACATGGGAATCCGAGGTTGAAATCAGCCCCGAAACCAACACCGCCCTGTCCGGCCTTTACATGTCGAACGGCATGTATTGCACCCAGTGCGAGGCCGAGGGCTTTCGCCGCATCACCTTCTATCCTGACCGCCCCGACGTGATGGCCCCGTTCAAGGTGCGGATCGAAGGCGACATGCCGGTGCTATTGTCCAACGGCAACCCCTCCGGGTCGGGCGATGGCTGGGCCGAATGGCATGACCCGTGGCCCAAGCCCGCATATCTTTTCGCGCTGGTGGCTGGCGAGTTGATCGCGCGGCAGGACAGTTTCACCACCATGTCGGGTAAAAAGGTGGACCTGAAGCTTTGGGTGCGCCCCGGTGACGAAGTAAAAACAGCCTTCGGGATGGAGGCGTTGAAAGCCTCGATGAAATGGGACGAAGAGGTTTACGGGCGCGAATATGACCTTGATATCTTCCAGATTGTCGCCGTTTCCGATTTCAACATGGGCGCGATGGAAAACAAGGGATTGAACATCTTTAACACCTCGGCTGTGCTGGCCAGCCCCGAAACATCAACGGACGCGAACTTCGAGCGGATCGAGGCGATCATCGCGCATGAGTATTTTCACAACTGGACCGGCAACCGGATCACCTGCCGCGATTGGTTCCAACTGTCGCTGAAAGAGGGTCTGACCGTGTTCCGCGATCAGCAATTCTCAGGCGACATGCGGTCCAAGGCGGTGTGTCGGATCAACGATGTGTCTGCCCTGCGCGGTCGCCAGTTCCGTGAAGACAACGGCCCGCTGGCGCATCAGGTTCAGCCTGACAGCTTTGTTGAGATCAACAATTTCTATACCGCCACCATCTATGAGAAGGGCGCAGAGCTGATCGGCATGATGAAAACGCTGGTCGGGGACGAGGAATATTACAAAGCGCTGGACCTGTATTTTGAACGTCATGACGGCGAGGCGGCGACCATTGAAGATTGGGTGCGGGTGTTTGAGGATAACACCGGACGTGATCTGACCCAGTTCCGCCGCTGGTATAAACAGGCTGGAACACCGCGCCTCAAAGTCACGGATGACTTCAATGATGGCAGCTATACGCTTCATTTTGAACAAGAAACACCGCCCACGCCCGGGCAGGATGAAAAGCTACCACAGCATATCCCAATCGCCCTCGGCCTGATCGGCCCCAACGGCGACGAGGTGGTCACGACTCAAGTGTTGGAACTGACCGAGGCCAAGCAAAGCTTCACCTTCGACGGGCTGGGCGCGAAGCCCACGCCTTCCATTCTGCGGCATTTCTCGGCGCCCGTGATCGTGCAGCGCGACAGCTCACCTGCGGAACGCGCGTTCCTGCTGGCCCATGACACCGACCCCTTCAACAAGTGGGAAGCCGGGCGCACGCTGGCCAAGGACGTGCTGATCGCGATGGTGACAGAAGACGACGCGCCACTGTCCGAATATCTTGACGCGCTGGCGGTGATGCTGCGCGACGACAGCCTTGACCCGGCCTTCCGCGCGCTGACGCTTGATCTGCCGGGCGAGGACGATCTGGCGCAAACGCTGTTTGACGCCGGGCTGACGCCTGATCCGACCAAGATCTACCAGACCCGCGAAACCTTGAAACAGGCGATGGCCGAGCATCTGCAAGACACGCTGCCGCGCCTGTCATCCGAGATGGACGTGGACGCCCCCTTCAAACCCGACGCCGAACAAGCGGGCAAACGTGCGCTGGGGCTGGCGCTTTTGCAGCTGACCAACCGTCTGGATGGCGGCGCGGCGGCTCAGTCGCTATATGACAGCGCCGATAACATGACCCATCGCCTTGGCGCGCTTGGCTGTCTGCTGGATGTCGAAAAAGGGAACGGCGCCCTGACGGACTTCCGCAAGCGGTTCGAAGGTGACGAGTTGGTCATGGACAAATGGTTCAGCCTTCAGGTGGCCCACGCCGCCCCTGACAAGGCGGCAAATGTGGTCGAGGTTCTGACCAAAGATCCCGCTTTCAACTGGAAAAATCCCAACCGTTTCCGCGCCGTGTTCGGGGCTTTGATGATGAACGCGGCGGGCTTCCATCATCCCTCGGGCGACGGCTACAGGCTGTTTGCTGATTGGCTGATCAAGCTTGATCCGGTCAACCCGCAAATCGCGGCGCGCATGTCATCGGCGTTCGAGACATGGCGGCGCTATGACGCCGACCGGCAGGACATGATGACCACCGCCCTGAAGCGCATCAAGGCGACCAAGGGGCTGAGCCGCGACAGTCAGGAAATGATCGGGCGCATATTGGGCGACGATTGACCTGTTCAGCAGCAGCCCGCCTGTTTTGCCTTAACGCCCCGCGCTGGTCGCGGGGCGCGCGACCAATCCCCCTATACGGGCGTAACTCCCCGTTGACCCGGCTAAATGTTGGAGCAATTCATGCGAACGACACGCGACCGTATTCGTCATGCTATAAGCTTTGAAATCATCGGAATCCTGTTGGTGGTGCCACTTGGATCACTGACCTTCGGTATTGGCGCGCTGGATGTGGGCGTCGTGACCATCGCTGGCGCGACCATCGCAACCCTCTGGAACTATATCTATAACGTGTTGTTTGATCGGGCGATGCTGCGGATCAGGGGCCATGTACACAAAACCATCGCCCTGCGCATGCTACACGCCGTCTTGTTCGAGGGCGGCTTGCTGGTTTTCACTTTGCCTGTGATGGCCCTGTATCTGGGTGTCGGTCTGTGGCAGGCGCTGATGCTGGATTTGGCCTTCGTGGTCTTTTATCTGGTATATGCGTTCGTCTTCAACTTAGCCTATGACAAACTGTTTCCTATTCCTGACCCTGTGATCGACTGAAGACACCCGGCCCAATCGGTCAGCGTGCCGCGCAGTAGTTCTGGTCGCTGATCCATTCGCGCATTCCGTTGCGTTTGCGCTTGGAATGGAACGGCCCCCAGTCTGCGGCCACGCCCCGCATACCCTCGGACACGACATTGTCGCGGGGCACGGTCACTGACAGAATGCGCACGGCGCAGCTTAGGTTAAGCTCACCTTTTTTCAGGTCTGCCCCCGACTTTGCCTGACAGCCATATCCGCGTGCCGTGGCGGGCAGGATTTGGACAAGGCCAAACCATTTGCCACCACCGCCGACGATGGCCGGGCGCCATGTGCTTTCGTAAAACGACAGGGTGGACAGAAGCCCGGCCCAAAATGCGTTGCGCCCCTTCTTGCCCTGCGTTTTGTAGCCTGGACACCAAGTGTCGATATCGGCGGGCACCGTTTCAGACAGGATCGCCCCGTGTGTTTCAAGCGCACTCATGGTCGCCTTGGTCCAAGAGGCCGCTTGCGGCTTCTCATCCCATTTCATCGTCAAAACCGGCGTGCGCACCCCTCGCGTACCGAACATTTCGCTGGCCTGTGCCGTCGGCGCAATCATCATCGCTGCGGCCAAGCCCAAAATCAGTCGTTTCATCGTCCCCTCACTCAGGTCCGTTTACATTCCCAATCAAGTCATCGCGGGCCTTTACGGAGGGCGGTTGCATAAAGCAACTTTCACAATCCAAGGCACGCGGAAATTGGCGAAACATCGCTGATATTCCATATTTGCAAGGCCGCTATGCGCCCGCCTTTTCCACCCATGCCAGAAAAGACCGCCATTCCGACGCGACCACACACGCGGGCGTTGAGGTGCGCGCGAACCCGTCGCCCCTTGCCCCCTGCGCACGCCTGCCCTAGAAGGCCAGCAGATCAAGAAACACGGGAACTGCGCACATGCTGGATCATCTCGCCTATGAAAGCCCAACCGTCAAAACGATTGCCGGGGCGAAGGAAGATTGGGAACTGGTCATCGGGATGGAAATCCACGCTCAGGTCAGCTCGAACGCCAAGCTTTTCTCAGGTGCCTCGACCACATTTGGCGCTGAACCCAATTCGAACGTGTCCTTCGTGGATGCCGCCATGCCCGGCATGTTGCCGGTGATCAACGAATATTGCGTGGAACAGGCGGTGCGCACGGGACTGGGCCTGAAGGCGGATATCAACCTGTTTTCGGCCTTTGATCGCAAGAATTATTTTTATCCTGACCTGCCGCAAGGCTATCAGATCAGCCAGCTTTACCACCCCATCGTGGGCGAAGGCGAAGTGATCGTGGACATGGCTCCGGGGATCGCCCGCAAGGTGCGCATCGAGCGTATTCACCTTGAACAGGACGCAGGAAAATCTGTCCATGACATGGACCCGAACATGTCGTTTGTTGACCTGAACCGCACTGGTGTTGCGCTGATGGAAATCGTCAGCCGCCCCGACATCCGCGGCCCGGAAGAAGCTGCCGCCTTTGTCACCAAGCTGCGCCAGATCCTGCGCTATCTGGGCACGTGTGACGGCAACATGCAAAGCGGCAGTATGCGTGCGGACGTCAACGTGTCGGTCTGTCGTCCGGGGCAGTATGAGAAATACATGGAAACGCAGGATTTCGGCCATCTTGGCACGCGGTGCGAGATCAAGAATATGAACTCGATGCGGTTCATTCAGGCGGCCATTGACTTTGAGGCCCGCCGCCAGATCGCAATTTTGGAAGATGGCGGCGAGATCACGCAGGAAACCCGGCTGTATGATGCCGACAAGAACGAAACGCGGTCGATGCGATCCAAGGAAGAAGCGCATGACTATCGCTATTTCCCCTGCCCCGACCTGCTGCCGCTGGAGATAGAGCAAGATTGGGTCGACGAGATTGCCAAGAACCTGCCCGAACTGCCAGACGAAAAAAAGGCCCGCTTTGTCAAAGACTTCAGCCTGTCGGAATATGACGCGGGCGTGTTGACCGCAGGCGTGCGCAACGCGGCGTTTTTTGAGGCCGTCGCCGAGGGGCGCGATGGCAAGCTGGCCGCCAACTGGGTTATCAACGAATTGTTCGGTCGGCTGAAAAAGGACGACAAGACCATCGCTGACAGCCCCGTGTCGCCCGCGCAATTGGGCGGCATCATCGAACTGATCACCAAGGGCGACATTTCGGGCAAGATCGCGAAGGATCTGTTTGAAATCATCTATACCGAAGGCGGCGACCCGGCCGAGATCGTTGAAACCCGTGGCATGAAACAAGTCACCGACACCAGCGCCATCGAAGCCGCCGTGGACGAGGTGATTGCCGCCAACCCTGCGCAGGTCGAAAAGGCCAAGGAAAACCCGAAACTGGTCGGGTTCTTCGTGGGCCAGGTCATGAAAGCCACCGGCGGCAAGGCCAACCCCAAGGCAGTGAACGAGATCGTCGTGGCCAAGCTGGGCCTTTGAGTCCTGTCGTTTACTGACCCATTAAAAATGGCGTCTCTGGGGCGCTTCTTTCTTGTCAGCAAAACCATAAAACGGGGCCAGCGCGGCCCCGTTTTGCATCCGGGATATTACAGACCCGGCAGCATCCGCGTCAGGCCGCGTTCGCCAAAGGTCGCGCCGCGTTTTGCACCGAACGCGTATTCGACACCGAAACCGACATAGTTCGTCGAGGCATCCAATGTCACACCGTAGTAGTCGGCGCCCATGCCAAACGATCCGACTTCGCCAAAGACCGAGAACCGGTCAGCCGCTGCATAACTGGCACGCAGGGCGGTTTTGTGGATGTTGAAGTCACCATCAAAATCAACCCGATCATAGGCGACACCAATGGCGAAACGGTCATTGATGTTATAGTCGGCAGCCAGCCCGAACGCTGTGCCCGATACGCCAGCTTCTTCCCCGTGCCCGATATAGGCTTCTAGATCCAGCGCGCCCATCTCGTGGCCGACTTCCGCGCCGTAAAGATCCAGCGACGTACCGTCGATGTCTTCGCGGCCATAGAAGGCACCAACCGAGGTGACGTCGCTGACGTGGAAGATGGCATGAACCGTGCCGGTGGTCACGCCATCATCGGCAAACCCAAATTCATAGCGCGCAAGGTCGAATTGCATCGAAAACGCGCGGGTAAACCCAACTTCGACCGATCCCTCGATGGCAACACGTGACAGGTCGGTGTCCTCGGTGAAGGCAGAATAGCTCAGCGATACATCGCCGCCGGTAATCTCGACAGCAAGGGCGGGCGCGGCGGCCAGCGTGGCGGCCCCAATCGTGGTGATCAGAAAGGTAGAAGTCTTGGTCATGTTGGTCTCTTGTTCACTAAAGGTTTACTACGCGTCCAGAGGCGCCATGACCGAAAAAACACGCCACATCACCACCCGGCAAGTCGCTGTTAACAAAGGTTAATGACCCCGGCCAGAGGACGTAGAAAATTGTCGGATTGATTGTGCCCACGGATAGTTAATGCGCTGTTTTGGCAACAACCCCCGACCATGACCCCGGCCCCTGCCGTTGCGCGCAAACTCGCTTGGCGGCGGGATCAGGTCTGGCCCCGCAGGCGATCAACTGTTAAGGAACGCGTCTGCACCAACCAGACCAGAGTGACCCCATGTTCGAATACGAAGTCATCCCCGCCCCGCGCAAAGGCAAGAAAGCCCGCGGCGTCAAATCCAGCGAAGCACGCTTTGCGCTGGCCATGACCGACCTTCTGAACGACATGGCCGCCGATGGGTGGGAATACCAGCGCACCGATACGCTGCCCAGCGAAGAACGCGCGGGCCTGACGGGGCGTTCCACGACCTATCAGAACATGTTGGTGTTCCGCCGCCCATTGGACCATGTCAGCCCCGAAGTCGAACTGTCCCCAACACCCGCGCTTGATGCCAGAAGCAAGGTCGAAGAACCCAACACTGCGCCCGCCCTTCCATCAGCCGATCAGGCGAACCAAGTGGGCGACTCCGCGCCAAATATCACCCGCGACGAGGCTTGAAAGCGGCGCGTTACGTTCCCACATCCAGCGCAAGGGCGTGGATCTGGCCCACCAGATCGGGCCCCAGTGCCTTGTGAACGGCGCGGTGGCGTGCCACGCGCGACATACTGCCGAACACAGGCGCGCGAATGATCACGCGGAAATGGCTTTGCCCACCCTCTTGGTATCCGGCATGGCCCCGGTGACTTTCGCTTTCATCAATCACTTCAAGGTGTTGCGGCGAAAAGCTAGTATCCAGCGCCTGATGAATTTGCTCTGCTCTGGTCATTTGTTGCCCTTTCCCTCTTCAATCGCCACCAAAAAAGAGTAAACTCTCTGGTCCGAGTCGAAAAGGGTGTTCCCATGTCCAATAGCGATCCATTTGGTTTTGATATGTCCGTGTCTGCGGCAAAGAAGAAGAACCCGCGCGGCAAACGCGGGATGTCGGGGGCGTTCGAAACCTCGAAACGGGTGTGTGAGCATGAGGGCTGCCAGGAAGCCGGGCAATACCGCGCGCCGCGATCGCCCGATCATCTGGACGAATTCAAGTGGTTCTGCAAAGATCACGTACGGGAATATAACCTGAAGTGGAACTTTTTCGACGGCTCGTCTGAGGAAGAGTTGCACGAACAGTTCGACAAGGACCGCGTCTGGGAACGTGAAACCAAACCGTTTGGCACGAAGGCCGAGCAACGTGCATGGGCGCGTCTGGGCGTGGATGACCCACATCAGGTGCTGGGCGAAAACGCCACGCGCAATCCCGGCAAGTCGATCACCGGAACCCGTAAGCTGCCCCCCAAGGAACGCCGCGCGGTCGAGATTCTGGAGGCCAAGGACCACTGGACGAAGGCCGAGATTCGCAAGACTTACAAGAAGCTGATCAAAGTCTTGCATCCGGACATGAACGGCGGCGACCGCTCGCAGGAAGAACAGCTGCAAGAGGTCGTCTGGGCCTGGGACCAGATCAAGGAAAGCCGCAGCTTTCGGTGATGCACATTCGCGTGTTTCGGTCGCGCGGTCAGGCTGAGGCAGGGCAAGGGGCTTTGCCCCTCTGCGCTGCGCGCATTCACCCCAGGATATTTTCGGCCAGAAGAAGCACCGGGCGGGGCGGCTGACGGCTGCTTTCAAAACGAGCGTCGCGGGGCGTCGCAAATCTGGCCCCTTCCCCTTGAACCCGGCTCGTTCATCGGGCATCACACTCGGGTTGCGACGCGCGAGGCAAAAGGAACTACACATATGGCTGACGGCACACAGGACATGAACGCAAAACCCACCGAAGACGTTTCGGTTCGTGAGGTTTTCGGCATCGACAGCGACATGAATGTCAAAGGCTTTGCCGACCGCATGGATCGCGTGCCCGAGATTGATCCCACCTACAAGTTTGATCCCGACACGACGCTGGCCATCCTTGCGGGCTTTACCCACAATCGCCGCGTGATGATCCAAGGCTATCACGGCACGGGTAAATCGACCCATATCGAACAGGTCGCGGCGCGTCTGAACTGGCCTACGGTTCGGGTGAACCTGGACAGCCATATCAGCCGGATCGACCTGATCGGCAAGGACGCGATCAAGCTGAAAGACGGGATGCAAGTCACCGAGTTTCAGGAAGGCATCCTGCCGTGGGCACTGCGCACCCCGACCGCGATTGTGTTTGATGAATATGATGCAGGCCGTCCCGACGTCATGTTCGTCATCCAGCGTGTGCTGGAGCATGACGGCAAGCTGACCCTGCTGGACCAGAACGAGGTGATCACCCCTCACCCGTCCTTCCGCCTGTTTGCGACAGCCAACACCGTGGGTCTGGGCGACACGACCGGACTGTATCACGGCGTGCAGCAGATCAACCAAGCGCAGATGGACCGTTGGTCGCTGGTCGCCACGCTGAACTATCTGAGCCATGATGCGGAAACCAACATCGTGCTGGCAAAGAACCCGTTTCTAAATACCGAAAGTGGGCGCAAGACGGTCAGCCAGATGGTCACCGTCGCTGACCTGACCCGCACCGCGTTCATGAATGGCGATCTGTCCACTGTGATGAGCCCACGGACGGTGATCAACTGGGCACAGAACGCGCATATTTTCCGCTCGGTCGGTTATGCGTTCCGCCTGTCCTTCTTGAATAAATGTGACGAACTAGAGCGCCAGATCGTCGCCGAGTTCTATCAGCGGTGCTTTGACGAGGAACTGCCGGAGAGCGCGGTGAGCATGAGCTTGGGTTGACGCGGAAACCCGCGATATCAACATGCACCGCCCGGGCGCAAGACCGGGCAGCGCCGACCCGCCCCCATTGGGCGGCGCTTTCGCACGACCCCGCGGGTCTTTGCAGTCCTAAGCGCAACAAAGCAGCAACCAAATGAAAAAACCATCCGACAACCCTGCTGATCCGTTCAAAAAAGCGCTCGCTGAGGCGACGAAGACGCTTGCCGATGAACCGGAACTGTCGGTCAGCTTCACGGTGGATCCGTCGGGGGTCACGAAGGACGCGATGCGGCTGCCTCAGGTCACGCGGCGGATGACCAAGGAAGAGGTGTTGTTGGCGCGCGGCACCGCAGATGCCTATGCGATGAAGCTGCGCTATCACAACGACGCGACGCACGCGAAATACGCGCCCGCCAGCGGAATGGCGCGCGAAATCTACGAGGCGATGGAAACCGCCCGGTGCGAGGCGATGGGCGCGCGCGATATGCCGGGCACGGCGGGCAATATCGACGCCAAGATCGAAAGCGACGCGATGCGCGCGGGCTTTGACCAGATCACCGCCGCCGCCGACGCGCCGCTTGCAACCGCGGCTGGATACCTGATGCGGCATCTGGCAACCGGGCGCGACATACCGCCCGCCGCAGCGAATGTGATGAACCTGTGGCGCGACTTTATCGAAGGTCAGGCGGGCGATCATCTGGACGATCTGGGCGAGAAACTGGAAGACCAACAGGCCTTCGCCCGTTTCACCCGCCAGATCATCGAAGATTTGGGCTACGGCGATCAACTGGGCGACGACCCCGACAACGAGGATGATCAGGCCGACGAAGACGCCATGTCCGAGGACGACCAGACCGAGGATGATCAACAGAGCGAGCAATCGCCCGATGAGGATGAGGCAGAGGCCGATCCCGAACGCGCCCAAGACGAACAGATGGACCCGTCTGAAGCCCAGGTCACGGTCGATGACATGGCCGAGGACGAGATGGGCGACGAAGCGGAAATGCCCGAGGCCGAAGCGCCGCTGGAGCCCCCCTCGCCCCCACCGGCTTCCGATGCCGACCCCGAATATCTGGTTTATAGCAACGAGCATGATGAAGAGATCATGGCCGAAGATCTGGCCGAACCGGCCGAGCTGGAACGCCTGCGCGCCTATCTGGACCAGCAGTTGGAGCCCTTGAAGGGCGCAGTCAGCCGGTTGGCCAACAAGTTGCAGCGCCGCTTGCAGGCGCAGCAAAGCCGCTCGTGGCTGTTCGATCTGGAAGAAGGCATCCTGGATGCGGGCCGTCTGGCCCGCGTGGTCGCCAACCCCACCACGCCCCTGTCCTTCAAGCAGGAAAAAGACACCGAGTTTCGCGACACCGTGGTAACGCTGCTTCTGGACAATTCAGGGTCCATGCGCGGCCGTCCAATCTCAATCGCTGCGATTTGTGCCGATGTTCTGGCGCGCACGCTGGAACGCTGTCAGGTCAAGGTCGAGGTGCTGGGCTTCACCACCCGCGCGTGGAAGGGCGGGTTGGCGCGTGAAAAATGGCTGGGCGATGGGCGCCCGCAGCAACCCGGACGCCTGAATGATCTGCGTCACATCATCTACAAGAAGGCCGACGCGCCGATGCGCCGCACGCGCGACAATCTGGGTCTGATGATGAAAGAAGGCCTGTTGAAGGAAAACATCGACGGCGAGGCACTGGAATGGGCGTATCGTCGGATCGTGGCCCGACCCGAACAACGAAAAATTCTGATGGTGATCTCGGACGGGGCGCCGGTGGATGATTCAACACTGTCCGTTAACCCCGCGAATTACCTGGAAAAACATCTGCGCGACGTTATCGAAATGGTCGAAAAGCGCAAGCAGGTTGAACTGCTGGCGATCGGGATCGGCCATGACGTGACGCGCTATTACGACCGCGCGGTAACCATCACCGATGTCGAACAACTGGCAGGCGCAATGACCGAACAGCTTGCATCGCTGTTTGATGCGGACCCGCGTGCGCGCGCCCGCGTCATGGGCATCAAGAAGGTCATCTGACCCCCTTTTCACCGCTGGCGTTTCACGGCATGGTGCGTGCGATTGCGGCCCGGTTTCCGGGCGCGAGCCCCACCCATCCAGTCTTCGGAGATGATCCATGTTCCAAACCTTTGACAGCACCGCCGACCCGTCACGCGGCCCCGGCCGGTTGGAGCGTCTGCGCCGCGCGATAGCGATGAAGGGGTTGGATGGCTTCATCGTGCCCCGCGCGGATGCCCATCAGGGGGAATATGTCGCCGATTGTGATGCGCGTTTGGCGTGGCTGACGGGGTTCACGGGGTCTGCCGGGTTCTGTATCGCGCTGAACGATCACGCAGGGATTTTCGTCGATGGACGCTATCGCACGCAGGTGCGCGCGCAGGCCGACATGGAGGCGTTCACCCCGGTCCACTGGCCGGAAACCCAGCCCGGTCCGTGGCTGAAGGACAAGCTGGAGGGACAGTCGGCAAAGATCGGCTTCGATCCCTGGCTGCACACCAAGGGCGAGATCGAGAAGATCGAGAAGGCGCTGGCCGGCACCAAGGTGGCACTGGTCGCGACCGACAATCTGGTGGACCAGATCTGGCAAGACCGCCCCGCTGCCCCCAATGGCAGGATCATCGACCAACCGCTTGAATTCGCGGGAATATCCAGCGCGGTGAAACGGTCTGAATTGGCCGATGGATTGCTGACAGCGGGGCAAAAATCCTGCGTGATCACTCTGTCTGACAGCATCGCGTGGCTTCTGAACATTCGCGGCGATGACCTGCCGCGGATTCCTGTCGTGCAGGGTTTTGCAGTGCTGCATGACGATGGCTCGGTCGCGTTCTTCACGGCAGAAGGCCGGGCGATGGACGCGCGGCTTGACGCGAATGTGAAGCTGCATCCGGTGCGCGATTTCGCAGCGCATCTGAAAACGCTGGACGGCCCGGTGCGTTTGGACAAGGCGACCGCACCCTTTGCGGTGTCGCAAATACTGGAGAAGGCTGGCATCCAGATCGACTGGGCCGATGATCCCGCGATCTTGCCCAAGGCGCAGAAAAATCCGACCGAGCTGCGCGGCGCGCGCGAGGCGCATCTGCGCGACGCCGCTGCGATGGTCGAGTTTCTGACCTGGTTCGAGGCTTCTGACAAAACCGCACTGACCGAGATTGATCTGGTTACGGCGCTGGAAGAAAAACGCGGCGCGACAAATGCACTGCTGGATATTTCGTTCGAAACCATTGCCGGTGCCGGCCCACACGGTGCGATCATGCACTACCGCGTGACCAACGACACCAATCGCACGTTGGCCCCCGGCAATCTGGTCGTGCTGGACAGCGGCGGGCAGTATCGTGATGGCACCACCGACATCACGCGGACGCTTCGTGTAGGCGATGTCGGGGACGAGGAAAAACGCTGCTATACCCGTGTGTTGCAGGGCATGATTGCCCTGTCGCGCATCTATTTCCCGAAAGGGCGCGCGGGGCGCGATCTGGACCCGATTGCCCGCTATCCGCTGTTTGCGGCGCATCAGGATTTCAACCACGGCACCGGGCATGGTGTGGGGTCTTTTCTGTCGGTACATGAAGGCCCACAGCGGATCAACTCGCTCTCCGAGGTCGAACTTCTGCCCGGCATGATACTGTCGAACGAACCGGGATATTACCGCGAAGGCGCCTTCGGCATCCGGCTGGAGAACCTGATCGTGGTCGAAAAGGCCACCTGCCCGCCCGGGGGCGACGCGGACCGCGAGATGCTGTCGTTTAAGACACTGACCTTCGTCCCCGTCGACACAAGCATTGTGATCGCCGACATGCTGTCAGGCGAGGAACGCGCGTGGCTGAACGATTATCACGCGCGCTGTGTGGAAAAGCTGGCCCCAAGGCTAAGTGACGCTGCGTTGGTCTGGTTGCATGAGGCCTGCGCGCCGATTTAAGTCGCATCGGGCAAACGTTTTCGTATAAAGTCCGCCGTGACCAACCTGAAAAACGAGGAACCGATGGCTGACCAAATCACGATCCGCCCTGCAGAAGGAAAATGGACTGTTCGCGCGGGGGGTGCCGTATTGGGCGAAAGCCTGTCCGCGCTTGAGGTGATCGAGGGCGACCGCGCCCCGGTGATCTATTTCCCAAAGGGCGATGTGGCGATGGCGTTTCTGGACAAAACCGGCACCGTCACCACTTGCCCCTATCGCGGCGAGGCGCGGCATTTCTCGATCCAAACAAAATCCACGGTAATCGAGGATGCGGGTTATATGTATGATGCACCCGTCGCGCATTTTTCAACGCTTAAAGACCACCTGGCCTTCTATGCCGAGAAAGCAACCGTCGCGCGGACTTAAGCGCCCGCTATTCGGGATGCGACACCGTGCCCCCGCCGACCGCGGCGGCAACCCCTGTTGTGCTGGGCGATGACGTGGTCATCCCCCGCGCGACCCTGACTGCCAGATAAGCGAACGCCTGAGCTTCCAGCATATCGCCGTTCAGCCCGGTTGTATCGATATCATCAACCGGCATGGGCAGACGCGCGCGAAGCTCGGTCATCAGGGCGGCGTTGTGGCGCCCGCCCCCGGAGACCAGAAGCCGTGTGGGTGGGGTTGGGCAATGCTCCAACCCGCGCGCAACGGCAGCGGCAGCGCAAGCGGCAAGTGTGCGCAGGGCATCCGGCGCGGACAGCCGCGCAACCCCGTCAGAAAGATCAGGAAAGTCGTTTCTATCCAGTGACTTGGGTGGGATGCGGTGAAAATATGGGTGGGTCAGGAACGTGTCGATAACGGGGACATGGACCGATCCCGACAAGGCCAGCGCGCCGCCCTCGTCCCGGCTTTTGCCGAGTCGCGCCTGCATCAGGTCATCCATCGGCGCGTTAGCCGGGCCAGTGTCGAAGGCCAGACAAGCGCCGGGCGCATCGGGCGCCTGTTTGCCCGAATCAACCCAAGTGATATTGCCCACACCACCAAGGTTCAGAAATGCCAGCGGCGCGTCGGCCCCGATAAACCGCGCACAGGCATGGTGAAAAAACGGCGCTAGCGGCGCGCCCTCGCCGCCCAGCCCGACATCAGCGCTGCGAAAATCCCAGACAACAGGCAGGCCTAACGTTTGCGCAAGCACCTGCCCATCACCGGCCTGATGAGTGCCGCGACCCTGCGGATCATGGGCGAAGGTTTGTCCGTGAAATCCCAGAAGGCGTGCGGCGGGATCGTCAAGCATCAGCCGCGCGATTACCTCACGATGGACTGTTTCGACAATCCGCGCAGCCTTGGGCACTTCGGGGTCATCGTGCCATTTACCCAACGCGCTGCGAAGCGTCTGGCGCTGATGATCATCGTAAGGCTGAAACGCGGTCGGGCCAAACGCGGTGATCACCTTACCATCGGTTTCAACCAAAGCTGCGTCCACCCCATCCATCGACGTGCCGGACATGCATCCCATTGCCCAGACCGGGCCATTGTTCAGCCGCAGGTCGGACGCACCGTCAGAGTGGGTTTTCAACACGCTCTTTTCCTTTTCCCGCCCCCCGTCTATATGGGGGGTTCAACACTCAGGATGGACCAAAAAAACATGACCTACCACCCAAAATCCGACTTCATGCGTGTGATGATCGAGCGCGGCTTTCTGGCCGATTGCACCGATTATCAGGCGTTGGATGATGCGCTGATTGCAGGGGTGGTGCCAGCCTATATCGGTTATGACGCAACCGCGCAATCGCTGCATGTGGGGCATTTGATGAACATCATGGTCCTCAGGTGGTTGCAAAAATGCGGCCATAAGCCGATTACTCTGATGGGCGGCGGCACGACAAAGGTGGGCGATCCGTCCTTCCGGTCGGACGAACGCCCCTTGCTGGGCCCCGACCAGATCGCGGCCAACATCGCGGGCATGAAGCAGGTGTTTGCGAAATATTTGGCCTATGGTGATGGCGAAACGGACGCGATCATGCTGGATAACGCCGAATGGCTGGACGAGCTGAACTATCTCGATTTTCTGCGCGATATTGGGCGGCATTTCTCGGTGAACCGAATGTTATCCTTTGAAAGCGTGAAGTCACGGCTGGATCGCGAACAGAGCCTCAGCTTTCTGGAATTTAACTACATGATCCTTCAAGCCTATGATTTCCTAGAGTTGAATCGGCGCTATGGCTGTCTGTTGCAGATGGGTGGATCGGACCAATGGGGCAATATCGTGAACGGCATCGACCTGACCCGCAGGGTGCTGGACTCCGAGATTTTTGGATTGACGACGCCACTTCTGACCACGTCGGACGGGCGCAAGATGGGCAAAAGTCAGGGCGGCGCGATCTGGCTGAACGGCGATATGCTTAGCCCCTATGAGTTCTGGCAGTTCTGGCGCAACACCACCGACGCCGACACTGGCAAGTTTCTTAAAATCTTCACCGAACTGCCGGTCGAGGAATGCGATCGACTGGGCACGCTGGAAGGGGCCGAGATCAACGAGGCCAAGATCATTCTGGCCAACGAGGTGACGGCCCTTCTGCACGGCGCTGACGCCGCACGCGCCGCCGAAGCCACCGCACGCGAAGTGTTCGAAAAAGGCGGCGCAGGGGATGACCTGCCAACGCTTACGTTGAATGCAGATGATCTGGGCGACGGGATGTCTATCGTGCAGTTGTTTGTAAAATCGGGCCTTGCGAAATCGGGCAAAGACGCCAAGCGTCTGATCGCCGAGAGCGGGGCAAAGGTGAATGACAACGCCCTGACGGATGCGGGGCGGATGGTATCGGCGGCCGATCTTGGGCAGCCGATGAAGCTGTCAGCGGGCAAGAAGCGCCACGCATTGGTTGTCTTAGACGCCTGATAGCGAGCCGCGCGGGCTGTTTCTGGCTCACTTCGTGAGCCTGAGGGGCGCTGCCCCTACGCGCCAAATCGTGGATTTGGCGCTTCCCCGGGATATTTCGGGCCAGAAGAAAACATGTGGCGGATGGGCGTTGCTGTGGTTTGCGCGGGTCGCTACGGTTGGCGGAAATCAGACAGGATGAAGTTGTGATGACGCTCTTGAACCCTCTGCTATCTGCGACGTCTCGCCCCCCTGTGATGGAGGCCCGCCGATGGGTTGAGGGACGGGACTTTCCTGCGGACCGGCCCTTGATCAATGTCAGCCAAGCCGCGCCGGTCGATCCGCCACCGGATATGATGCGGCGGGCGATGGCAGACGCGGTCTTGCAGCAGGACGAGGTGCATCTTTACGGCCCGGTCATGGGCTTGCCGCCGCTCCGGGCTGCGCTTTCAGACAACATCGACCGCCTTTATGGCGCGCAGATTGCGGCGGAGAATGTCGCCATCACCGCGGGCTGCAATCAGGCCTTTTGCGCCGCCATTGCCAGTTTGGCCGCGCCGGGAGACGAGGTGATCCTGCCGGCGCCGTGGTATTTCAACCACAAGATGTGGTTGGATATGGGCGGAGTTCGAACCGTGCCGCTTGCGGTTGGGCCAGATATGTTGCCCGACCCCGATGCCGCACGCGCATTGATCACACCGCGCACACGGGCGATCGTGTTGGTCACGCCGAACAACCCCACGGGGGCCGAATATCCCCCTGCCCTGATCGCCGCGTTCCGCGATCTGGCGCGGGTCCGTGGCATTGCATTGGTGCTGGACGAGACCTATCGCGATTTCCATTCAAAGCCCGGCGCGCCGCATGATCTATTCACTGATCCCGATTGGGCTGACACGGTGATTCACCTTTACAGTTTCTCGAAATCCTATCGGCTGACGGGGCATCGCGTGGGGGCGGTTGTCGCGTCGCCCGCGCGGCTGGTAGACGTCGAGAAGTTTCTGGACACCGTCACCATATGCCCCGCGCAGCTTGGACAGCACGCGGCCCTTTGGGGGCTGCGCAATCTTGACGATTGGCTGGCGGGTGAGAGGATTGAGGTTTTGGCCCGTGCGCAAGCGTTGCGCGACGGGTTTGCGCCGCTTGCCAGGCAAGGCTGGCATCTGTTGGGATGCGGGGCATATTTTGCCTATTTAGAGCATCCGTTTGACATGCCCTCGGACCGGGTTGCGCAGATGTTGGTCGAACAAGCGGCGGTGTTGGCCTTGCCCGGCACGATGTTCACGCCTCAAGGGGATGCGGGCGGCCACCAGCAGTTGCGCATGGCCTTCGCCAATGTGGATGCAACTGGCATCGCAACAGTGCTGTCCCGGCTGGGTGGTATCGCTGTTTGACGCTTTGGCACTGACAGATATTGGCAATCAGGGCTGGCTCACCTACAACCCTCGCAAACAGGTGGTGAAAGGAATACGCGTATGGCAACCGGCAAGACATCCCGCACGTTCGGCTGGATCCTGATGGGTCTGGTGATGGTCGGGCTCGTGGGGTTTGGATCGACGAATTTCGGCGGCTCGGTCCGGTCGATTGCGACCGTGGGCGACACCGAAGTGGACGCAAACCGGTATCTGCGTGAATTGCAGGCCGAAATGAACGCGTTTCAGGCCGAAACCGGTGAACGTCTGACGATGGAGATGGCGCGCGGAATTGGGCTGGACCAACGGGTTTTGGCACGGGTGATAGGAACGGCCGCCCTTGAGGATGAAACGGCACAGCTTGGCATCTCGGTCGGAGATGTGCAATTGCGCGACCGCATCGTTGATATTCCCGCGTTTCAGGGGGTCGATGGGAAGTTTGATCGCGAGGGCTATAAGTTTGCGCTGGAGCAATCAGGCCTGACCGCGGCCGAGTTCGAGCGAAGCCTGCGCGACGAGGTGAGCCGCCAGATCCTGCAGGCCGCCGTGGCGACCGGGGTTGCAACCCAGCCCAGCTATGTCGAGACGCTTTATGCTTACGCGCGTGAAGCGCGTGATTTTACTTGGGCGTCGATGGGGGTCGATCGGCTGAGCACACCAGTTCCCGAGCCGACCGAGGCCGAGTTGACCGCCTATTACGAGGCCCATCCACAGGATTTCACCCTGCCAGAAACCAAGGTCATCACCTATGCGTGGCTGGACCCCGAGGATGTGATCCCGACAATCACCGTCAGCGACGACCAGATCCGCGCGCTTTACGAAGAACACTCGTCGGAATACCGGTTTCCTGAACGGCGCATGGTGGAACGGCTGGTCTTTGCCAGTTTGGAAGACGCGCAAAGCGCCGCAGATGCCATCGCGGCGGGCGAGACGACGTTCGAAGACCTGGTGGCCGCGCGCGATCTGGAACTGTCGGACATTGATCTGGGGGATTTGTCAAAGGAACAGTTGGGCGCCGCGGGGGACGCGATTTTCGCGTTGGAAGAACCGGGCATCACCGGCCCGCATGACAGTGATCTTGGTCCGGCCCTGTTTCGGATGAACGCCATTCTGGCCGCGCGCGAAACCAGTTTCGAGGACGCCCGCGAAGAGTTGCACGGCGAACTGGCCGCAGACGCCGCCCGTCGCCAGATCGGCGACATGGTGGCCGAGCTTGACGACCAGATGGCCGGAGGCGCGACGATCGAGGAAATCGCCGAAAGTCACGACATGCGGACCGGCGTTCTGAACTGGACGGCGGGCGACAGCGACGGCATCGCCGCCTATAAGACCTTTCGCGAGGCCGCGCAGGCCGTGACCGAGGATGACTTTCCCGAAATCACGTTGCTTGAAGATGGCGGCGTGTTTGCGTTGCGTCTGGATGAATTACAAGCACCGCGTCTGCAGGATCAGACCGAAGTGGCCGACGCCGTACGCGAAGGGTGGACCGCCCAAAAGCGGCTTGAGTTGCTGGCGGAGGAGGCAAGCGGCCTGATCCCGTCCCTTGAAGGCGGGGAAAGCCTGTCGTCGCTTGGCCTGACCGAGGTGGTCGAACAGGGCCTGACCCGCGATGCGTTTGTCGAGGGAACACCGCCTGCCTTCATGGACGAGGTATTCGCCATGGAGCCGGACACGTGGCAGGTCTTGCAAGGCGAGGCTGGTGTTGTGCTGGTGCGTCTGGACGCCGTACAGCCTGTCGATCAGGACAGCGACGAGGCGACTGCGCTAAAGACTGCGTTTGCAACCGGTGTGGCACAGGAAATCGCGCTGGATGTGGAAACCGCGTTTGCCCGCGCCGTGCAGGAACGGGCGGGGATCGTGTTGAACCGTCCGGTGATCGACGCCGTGAACGCGCAGTTGCAGTAAGCTCTGCCCCGCCGACCGAAAGGACACCAGATGGCGCTGACCCCCACGTTCGAGGATTTCGAAGCCGGTTGGAATGCCGGGCGCAATCAGGTGGTCTATACCCGGTTGGCGGCCGATCTGGACACGCCAGTCAGCCTGATGCTGAAGCTGACCGAAGCGCAGCGCGACAGCTTCATGCTGGAAAGCGTCACGGGCGGCGAGGTGCGCGGGCGGTATTCCATCGTCGGGATGAAACCCGATCTGATCTGGGAGTGTCGGGGCCATCAGGCACGCCTGAACCGTCAGGCACGTTTTGATGCGGACGGGTTCGAACTGGTCGAGGGCAACCCGCTGGACAGCTTGCGCAAGGTTCTGGCTGACAGCCAGATCGACCTGCCCACCGACCTGCCCGCAGCCTCGGCGGGGCTGTTTGGCTATCTGGGCTATGACATGATCCGGTTGGTCGAGCATCTGCCGGATGTGAACCCCGACCCGCTGGGCCTGCCAGACGGGATGATGATGCGCCCGTCCGTGGTGGCGGTTCTGGACGGGGTGAAGGGCGAGGTGACGCTGGTGTCGCCCGCTTTCGTCGATTCGGGGCTGTCGGCCAAGGCGGCCTATGCACAGGCAGCCGAGCGCGTGATGGACGCCCTGCGCGACCTTGACCGCGCCCCGCCGGGCGAGACACGCAACCTGGGCGAAGCGGCCGAGCTTGGACCTCTGGTATCGAACTTCGCCAAATCCGACTATCTGGCCGCCATCGAGAAGGCGAAGGATTATATTCGCGCGGGCGATATTTTTCAGGTCGTGCCCAGCCAACGGTGGGTGCAGGATTTTCCCCTGCCGCCCTTTGCGCTGTATCGCAGCTTGCGGCGTACGAACCCCTCACCCTTCATGTTCTATTTCAATTTCGGGGGGTTCCAGGTGGTGGGGGCCAGCCCCGAGATCCTGGTGCGCGTCTTTGACCGCGAGGTGACGATTCGCCCCATCGCCGGCACCCGCCCGCGCGGCGCAACGCCCGACGAGGACAAGGCACTGGAGGCCGATCTGCTGGCCGACCAGAAAGAACTGGCCGAGCATCTGATGCTGCTGGATTTAGGACGCAACGATGTAGGACGCGTGGCGAAGATCGGCACGGTGCGCCCAACGGAAGAATTCATCATCGAACGCTACAGCCATGTGATGCATATCGTCTCGAACGTGGTGGGGGAGTTGTCGGACGATCACGACGCGCTGTCGGCCTTCTTTGCCGGGATGCCCGCGGGCACTGTCTCCGGCGCGCCAAAAGTGCGCGCTATGGAAATCATTGACGAGTTGGAGCCGGAAAAGCGCGGCGTCTATGGCGGCGGCGTTGGGTATTTCAGCGCGGGCGGCGACATGGATATGTGTATCGCCCTGCGCACCGCCGTGGTGAAGCATGAGAAGCTCTATATTCAGGCGGGTGGCGGCGTTGTCTATGACAGCGACCCGGACGCGGAATATGAAGAGACGGTGAACAAGTCGAAAGCCATAAGGCGGGCGGCGGAAGATGCTGCGATGTTCACGCGCGGGGGCAACGGGTAAGGGATCAGGGGCTTTACCCCTCTGCGCTGCGCGCATTCACCCCAGGATATTTTGGGCCAGAAGAAACGGGCGCGTCAGTTGCCCAGCATCCATGTGCCATTGGGCCAGAAGGCGTGAAAGGCGAAGGCGAAAAGCACGTCATGGGGCACGTCGCGCCCTTGGGCGTCACGAACACGGATCGTGCCGACGTCGCGCCCGTCAGCGATACGCGCAGTGTCGAGCGCCGAGGCCTGCCCGGCGGACCAGCTGATCACCAATCCGGTTTCGCGAATCTCGCCGCCGTCCGACAGGCGCGCGACGGGCCAGGCGCGGTCCTTGACCCGGACGACCCGCGCAAGGGCGGGCACGCCATGCGGCGGGTTCTCGCCCGAGAAGAACGGATATGGCTGATTGCGGCTGTCATAACCGGCATAGGGGTTTTGACCATAGGGGCGTTGGGCCTTGGGTTGCGCCATGACAAGGCCATCAGGGTTGCGCGTCGTGAATTCAGCCCAGCTTTCCATCCACGCCGGCAGTTGCGTCAGTTGGGTGCCGGTATGGTCCCCGACGATCCCCTCGCCGATGGCCTGCTGCCACCAGCTTTCGGTTTCCCTGTCATACATCACCATGTCGGAGTTTCTGAGCTTGCCGGTCACGCCGAAGGTCAGGATTTTGTTTCCCACCCTTCGATCAAACACCATGCCGGAGTTGCACAGCGGGCAGAAGGTGACGGCGACGGGGATGCCGCCCACGCGGTCGTTGACGATTTCGTGCCAAGTCAGATAGCGCAGCGGATAGGCGCGCGGGGTTTCGTTGGCAAGTTCCAGCGTGATCACCGGCTCACGCGCCCCAAGGCTGGTGTCATCGGCGGCCTTGATGAAGACGGGGTCGGTCAGGGCCGGGATGCCGTCGCGACCGGGGCCGCCGGACAGGATCTCGTCCCAGTCCGGGATGCTGGTCTGGCTGAAATCGGTTTTCGGGAATTCGCGCGCCCAAATGGCTGGGTCCGCGCGCAGGTCTTGCGCCCATAGCCCAAGACTGATGGCAAGCAGGGTCAGGATGATGCGCATGGGGCCTTTCCTTATTGTTGCCGCCAGATGATCCTGACAGAGAACGGAAAGGCCCCATAGCCCCTGTCACGGGGGTTTGAGCGGTTGTGTGCGCGGATCAGTCGATCACGCGCATTGTCGTCATCACGTCGGGCGTGCCGGTCACCGCACCATTGGGACCATCACCGCGCTTGATCTTCTGCACCACGTCGAAGCCCTCGGTCACATGGCCGACGACGGTGTAGCTGCCGTCAAGGTTGGGACTGGGGGCAAACATGATGAAGAACTGGCTGTTGGCCGAGTTGGGACTTTGCGACCGCGCCATTCCGACCGTGCCCGCGACGAAGGGTTCGTCAGAGAACTCGGCCGGTAGGTCGGGATAGCTGGACCCACCCATGCCTGCGCGCCCACCATTGCCGTCGGTCTTGCCGAAGGCGACATCGCCGGTCTGGGCCATGAAACCTTCGATCACGCGGTGAAAGATCACGTTGTCATAGGCGCCGTCATTGGCCAGTTGGACGATCCGCTCCACATGCCGTGGGGCCAGGTCCGGGCGCAGGGTGATGACCACCTTGCCCTCTGCCTCGCCCGCGATGGTCAGTTCGACCTTGGGCGCGTCGCCAAGGCTTGCCGTGTCCACCTCGGGTGGCGACGACGGCCAGAGCGTGTAGACCGCATAGCCCACGACGATGGCAACGCCCGCCAGAAAGGCGATCCAGAAGATGCGCCGGTCGCGCTTGCCATAAGCGTCAGGCATCGGCGGCAACCTTGACCGAGATCATCGTGTCGGGGTCTGCAGGCGGCTCGCCACGCGTGATGGCATCCACATGCTCCATTCCCGAAATAACGCGGCCATAGACGGTGTATTGGCCGTTCAGGAAATGGTTGTCCTTGAAGCTGATGAAGAACTGGCTGTTGGCCGAATTCGGATCTTGCGAGCGTGCAGCCCCCAGCGTGCCGCGATCATGTGGCAGCTTGGAGAACTCGGCAGGCAGGTTGGGCAGCGAGGAGCCGCCCGTGCCCGCATGGCGCAAGGTCATCGGGTCTTTGCCATTGGCGACATCACCGGTCTGAGCCATGAAGCCGTCGATCACGCGGTGAAACACCACGCCGTCATATTCGCCCGCGCGCGCCAGTTCCTTCATACGCTCGGTATGTTTGGGCGCCACGTCGGGCATGAGCTCGATGACCACGGTGCCGCCTTTCAGCTGCATCAGGATGGTGTTTTCCGGATCTTTGTATTCGGCCATCTGGGCCTCCTTCCATCGGGGTGTTATGGGGTTGTGTTCGCGGGGCAACCTATGCCCGCACGCGGTAAGATGAAAGAGGCAAGCTGCGCAATTTCGGCCGACGACCGTTGACCCCGGTGCTCTTTTGATGTGCAACTGCCGTGTAGCTGATGGAGAGACAGATGGCCTGGAAAACACTCGACGACATGGATCTTGACGGCAAAGTCGTGCTGACGCGCGTGGATATCAACGTGCCGGTGGAGAACGGCCAGGTGACGGACGACACCCGTATTCAGCGCATTCTGCCCACCATCCGCGATATCTTGGAGGCTGGCGGGATGCCTGTTTTGCTAGCGCATTTCGGACGCCCAAAAGGCCAGCGCGTGCCGGAAATGTCGCTGTCCGTGGTCCGTCCTGCGCTTGAGGCCGCCCTGGGATCTCCCGTCAAGTTTGCTGAGGATTGCATCGGTGGGCCGGCGAAAAAAGCGGTGGCTGGGTTGGAAAAAGGCGACGTGTTGCTTTTGGAAAACACCCGGTTCCATGAAGGCGAGACCACGAATGACGGCAGCTTTGCTGCGTCATTGGCGGCGTTGGGCAATGTTTATTGCAATGACGCGTTTTCCGCCGCGCACCGTGCCCATGCATCGACCGAGGCGTTGGCGCATCTGTTGCCCGCCTGCGCGGGCCGTCTGATGCAGGCCGAGTTGACCGCTTTGGAAACAGCGCTTGGCGATCCCGAACGCCCGCTTGTCGCGGTGGTGGGTGGCGCAAAGATTTCAACCAAGTTGGACCTGTTGGGCAATCTTGTCGAAAAGGTCGATCATCTGGTGATTGGCGGCGGTATGGCGAACACGTTTCTAGCCGCACAGGATATCGACGTGGGAAAATCGCTGGCCGAACACGACATGGCCGACACCGCACGCGAGGTTCTGGACAAAGCCGATGAAAAGGGCTGCAAGATCGTCCTGCCCAGCGACGTGGTCGTGGCCCGCGAATTTGCAGCGGGGGCCGAGCATCAGGTGGTCGCCGCCGATGCCTGCCCGCCGGATGCGATGATCCTTGATGCCGGGCCCGAGACTGTGGAACGCATCACCGATATTTTTGAGCGCGCCAAAACCTTGATATGGAACGGCCCGCTTGGCGCGTTCGAAATCGAACCGTTTGGCGCAGCGACCAACGCGGCCGCAAAGAAAGCGGCGCAATTGTCGGCCGAGGGCAAGCTGATATCGGTTGCC
Organism: Aliiroseovarius sediminis; assembly: GCF_022678485.1. GTDB lineage: Bacteria > Pseudomonadota > Alphaproteobacteria > Rhodobacterales > Rhodobacteraceae > Aliiroseovarius > Aliiroseovarius sediminis. Next base: position 121,392 of record NZ_JALBYP010000021.1, on the reverse strand, counting down.
GGTGGCGGTGACACGGTCGCAGCCTTGAACAAGGCGGACGCGGCGAAGGACTTCACCTATATCTCGACCGCCGGGGGGGCGTTTCTGGAATGGATGGAAGGCAAAGATCTGCCCGGCGTGATCGCGCTTTCAGACTAAAGGTTTGTTGGAAAAAGAGAATATTAGCCCCGGCACCCTTAAAAAGTGCCGGGGCTTTTTCTTGATAATTGGTTCTTGACTATATCCTGACTGTTTTAGTAAGTTTTCACTATCAGCCAGTTGCGCGTCAACCAGCCGGAGACTTGAGAGCCGCAAAGCTCACGTTTAACAGGAGCGCGACAATGACAGCTCAATTCGAAGGTCCGCATTTGGCCCGATCCGATATTCCATCACCCCTGCCCATCCTGCCCGGCCTGCAATGTTTGGCCGCGTGGATTTTGGCCTGCCTTGAAGGAGACACCCGATGACAGCCCCACTGCACAGTTCCACATTCGATACCGCCAGCCAATCAACCCCGCCCTGCCATGATGCGCTGGACCTGACCGGTCTGGGCAAGAAGGCTCAGATCGTGCTGAACGACATGGTTTACACGCTGACGATCACGCGGGCCGGTAAGCTGATCTTGACGAAGTAACTCTGCAATCGCTTTGGTGCGCGCGTCGGGCGGCGTTCCCCCGCCCAATCGGTTCCCCGCGCCCAAGACCGGGGGCAAGGCCCACGACCGTTTCATCCAGCCTTGCCCCCAACGTCCCTGCCCGCCTGTGGCAAATGTTCTGCGTAACGTTAGCGCCAGCATGTTTGCATGGTCACGTCCAGTCGCCTAGAACAATGGAAACACATCCAGATTGGGACAGGACCGACATGCCAAACCAAGCACAAATGGAAAAGATCAAAGCCGGGCAAGGCTTCATCGCAGCCCTTGATCAATCGGGCGGTTCGACGCCCAAAGCGCTGCGCCTTTATGGCATCGACGAAGACGCCTATTCGGGCGACGGCCAGATGTTTGACCTGATCCACGCCATGCGCGCGCGGATCGCGCAAGCCCCGGCTTTTACGGGCGATAAGGTGATTGGCGCAATCCTGTTCGAAATGACGATGGACCGCGAGATCGCCGGAAAACCCACCGCAACTTATCTGTGGGAAGATCGAGGCGTCGTGCCGTTTCTGAAGGTCGATAAGGGGCTGGAGGACGAAGAAAACGGTGCGCAGTTGATGAAGCCGATGCCCGAGCTTGACGCGCTTTGCGCGCGCGCCGTGAAGGCGGGCGTGTTCGGAACCAAAATGCGCTCGGTGATCAATGCGGCAAATGCCGACGGGATCAAGGCCAATGTCGCCCAACAATTCGATGTCGCAAGGCAGATCCTGGGCCACGGGCTGATCCCAATCATTGAGCCCGAGATCAACATTTCGATCCCTGACAAATCCGCTGCCGAAGACCTGTTGCTGGCCGCGTTGAAATCGCAGCTGGACGCCCTGTCCGACGATCAGATCGTGATGCTGAAGCTGACTTTGCCCGAGACGCCGAACCTCTATAAACCCTTGGTAGATCACCCGCGCGTGGCGTCGGTGGTGGCGCTGTCGGGCGGCTATACCCGGGCCGAGGCCAACGAACGGCTCGGTCAGAACACCGGCGTGATCGCCAGCTTCTCGCGTGCGCTGACCGAAGGGCTGTCCGCACAGCAATCTGACACAGAATTCAACGCGACCATCGCTGATACGATCGACAGTATCTATCAGGCCTCGATCGCGGGCTGATCGCCCTAGATCATGAATTACGCCCGTTGCTGCGGCTGCGGGCGGTTTTTGTTGTCTGCTCTTGCCCGCTTTTTTATCCAGCGATTCGTTTTGGGGATTCACAAGACGAATCGCCTGTGTCATAGTATTTCTGCACCGCCCGAAAAGAGGTGGGCAAGAGGCAGTACATACAGAAAGACAGGAAGCCTATGGGCGCACCTCGTACACAAGCTGGCTTTGGTGGGGCGATCTACTTTGTGGTGATCGTGGGTCTTGGCCTATACTTCACCTTTGCCAGTGTGCAGGGCGATTACGGCTTGTTCCGTCGCGTACAAATCGAGGCCGAGACGCGCGCACTCATGAGTGAGCGCGACGCGCTCTCGGCCGAGATTGCCACATTATCCAATAAAACCCACCGCCTGTCGGATGAATATCTGGATCTCGACTTGCTGGACGAACAGGCACGGTCGGTGCTTGGCATGGTGCGCGCAAACGAGGTCGTGCTGCGCTGACTGCCACACGCGATTAACGACCCTTCCCCTTTATTCAGGCAAGCCGGCAGTTCCTGCCGTCGACTTACCGGCCCTTACGTCAAGTTTTTGTCGACCTACGGGCGCAAATTCGGTATATTATAGTTTAACGTTAAACTATTGCCAACGCACTGGCTGATGCCAGAAGGAGGATGCCATATGGCCGCCCGGAAAAGCGCAGATAAAAAACCCTCAAAATCAAATACTTCCAAAGAAGAGCTTCTGGATCATTACCGTGAGATGCTGTTGATCCGCCGATTCGAAGAGAAGGCGGGCCAGCTTTACGGCATGGGCCTGATCGGCGGTTTCTGTCACCTCTATATCGGGCAAGAGGCCGTCGTGGTCGGGCTGGAAGCCGCCGCGGAAGAGGGCGACAAGCGCATCACGTCCTATCGCGACCACGGGCATATGCTGGCCTCGGGGATGGACCCCAAGGGGGTGATGGCCGAACTGACCGGACGCGAGGATGGCTATTCCAAGGGTAAGGGCGGGTCGATGCACATGTTTTCGACCGAAAAACACTTCTATGGCGGCCACGGTATCGTAGGTGCGCAAGTGCCAATTGGCACAGGGCTGGCCTTTGCAGACAAGTATAAGGACAACGGCCGCGTGACCTTCACCTATTTTGGCGATGGCGCGGCCAATCAGGGGCAGGTTTACGAAAGTTTCAACATGGCCTCGCTGTGGCAATTGCCGGTGATCTATGTGGTTGAAAACAACCAATATGCGATGGGCACATCGATGCAGCGGTCAAGCTCAACCCCTGATATTTATAAACGCGGGGAAGCGTTTGCCATTCCCGGTGAAGCGGTCGATGGGATGGATGTTCTTGCCGTCAAGGAAGCCGGCCTTCGCGCCACCGAACATTGCCGGGCCGGTGATGGGCCATATATCCTCGAGATGAAAACCTATCGCTATCGCGGGCATTCGATGTCAGACCCAGCCAAATATCGGACCCGCGAAGAGGTACAGAAAGTGCGCGAAGAACGCGACGCGATTGAACATGTACGCGAGCTTTTGTTGCAGGGCAAACATGCATCCGAGGATGAATTGAAGGCCATCGACAAAGACATCAAAAACGTCGTCAACGACGCCGCCGAGTTTGCGAAGAACAGCCCCGAGCCCGCAGTTGAAGAACTGTGGACCGACATTTACGCCTGACCCGGACAGAGGAGAAGAAAGAATGGCAACCGAAGTATTGATGCCCGCCCTGTCCCCCACGATGGAAGAGGGTACACTGGCAAAATGGCTGGTCAAGGAAGGCGACGAGGTCGCATCGGGCGACATCCTGGCCGAGATTGAAACCGACAAGGCGACGATGGAATTCGAAGCCGTCGATGAAGGGATTATTGGCAAGATCCTGATCGACGAAGGCACTGAAGGTGTAAAGGTTAATACACCTATCGCGGTGATGGTCGAGGACGGCGAAAGTGTGGACGACATTGCGGCCCCTGCCGCGAACGAAGACGACGCCAAAGACAGTGCGCCAAAAGAAACCGATCGCCCTGACGGCGACAAAGCCCCCGCACAGCCCACCCGTCAAAGCGCGCCGCCTGAAACCGACATTCCCGAAGGCACCGATATGCGCTCGACCACCGTGCGCGAAGCACTGCGCGACGCTATGGCCGAGGAAATGCGCGCAGACGACACGGTCTTTCTGATGGGCGAGGAAGTCGCCGAATATCAGGGCGCTTATAAGGTTAGCCAAGGTCTGCTGGACGAATTCGGCGCGCGACGCGTGATCGACACGCCGATCACCGAACACGGCTTCACAGGGCTGGCAGCCGGCGCTGCGATGGGTGGGCTAAGACCCATTGTCGAGTTCATGACCTTCAACTTCGCCATGCAGGCGATGGATCAGATCATTAACACCGTCGCCAAAACGCGCTATATGTCCGGCGGTCAGATGTCCTGCCCGATCGTATTTCGTGGCCCCAACGGGGCAGCAGCGCGCGTCGCCGCACAGCACAGTCAGGATTACGCTGCATGGTATGCGCACGTTCCGGGCCTGCATGTCGTTATGCCCTATTCGGCGTCAGACGCGAAGGGGCTGTTGAAAACGGCGATTCGCGGTGACAACCCGGTGATTTTCCTGGAAAACGAACTGCTGTATGGTCAAAGCTTTGATGTACCCGAGATGGACGACTATACCGTTCCGTTCGGCAAGGCACGCATCTGGCGCGAAGGCGAAGACGTGACGATTGTCAGCTTCGGCATCGGCATGAAATACGCGCTGGAAGCCGCTGATGCACTGGCCGAAGACGGGATCACCGCCGAGGTCATCGACCTGCGCACCCTGCGCCCGCTGGACTATGATACAGTGCTGAACTCGGTCAAAAAAACCAACCGCTGCATCACCGTCGAAGAAGGCTGGCCCGTCGCATCCATTGGCAACCACCTGTCGGCCACGATCATGGAACGCGCGTTCGATTATCTGGACGCCCCCGTGATCAACCTGACCGGCAAGGACGTGCCCCTGCCCTATGCCGCCAACCTTGAAAAGCTCGCGCTTGTGACCACGAAAGAAGTGATCGAAGCCGCGCGCGCTGTGACCTATCGGTAAGGAGACACTGACATGGCAACCGAAATACTGATGCCCGCACTGTCGCCCACGATGGAGGAAGGCACGCTGGCAAAATGGCTGGTCAAGGAAGGCGACGAGGTGTCCGCAGGCGACTTGTTGGCCGAGATCGAGACCGACAAGGCGACGATGGAGTTCGAAGCCGTTGACGAGGGCATTATCGGCAAAATCCTGATCGACGAAGGCTCCGAAGGCGTGAAGGTTAACACCGCCATAGCTGTTCTGTTGGAAGACGGGGAAAGCGCCGATGATATCGATGCAGCCCCGGCTACAAAGAAGGACAACGCGAAAGACGCCGATGCCCCGGCAACCAAGGACAACGCGCCCGAAGCGTCCAACGGCAAGGACACGCCCGCAACAACCAAGTCGATCCCTGCCCCGCAAGACGCGGATGGTAAACGCATTTTTGCCTCGCCGCTTGCACGCAGGATTGCAGCGGACAAGGGGCTGGATCTGACACAGATCAAGGGCTCTGGCCCCAAGGGGCGGATCGTGAAGGCGGATGTGGAAAGCGCCAAGCCAGCCGCGGCCCAGAAAGCTGCTGCCGAAAGCTCTGCTCCGACTGCCGCCCCCGCGCCCAGCGTATCTGCGGATGCGGTTGCCGCGATGTATGAGGGGCGCGAGTATGAGGAAATCAAGCTGGATGGTATGCGCAAGATCATCGCGGCGCGCCTGACCGAAGCCAAGCAGACGATCCCTCATTTCTATCTGCGTCGCGACATTCAACTGGATGCGCTTCTGGCCTTCCGATCACAGTTGAACAAGCAGTTGGAGGCGCGCGGCGTCAAGCTGTCGGTAAACGATTTCATCATCAAGGCCTGCGCCATTGCGTTGCAACAGGTGCCCGATGCCAATGCCGTCTGGGCGGGCGATCGCGTCTTGAAGATGAAAGCGTCCGATGTGGCAGTGGCCGTCGCGATTGAAGGTGGATTGTTCACCCCCGTCCTGCAGGACGCCGAGATGCGGTCCCTGTCCAGCTTGTCAGCCCAGATGAAAGACCTGGCCGCTCGTGCACGCGACCGAAAGCTTGCGCCGCACGAATACCAAGGCGGCAGCTTCGCGGTTTCCAACCTCGGCATGTTCGGCATCGACAATTTTGACGCCGTGATCAACCCACCGCACGGGGCGATCCTGGCGGTTGGGGCTGGGGTGAAGAAGCCCGTGGTGAATGGCGAAGGTGCCCTGGATGTGGCGACGGTCATGTCTGTCACCCTTTCGGTCGATCACCGCGTCATCGACGGTGCATTGGGGGCGGAACTGCTGACCGCGATCAAGGACAATCTGGAAAACCCGATGTCGATGTTGGCCTAAGGTCACATTCGAAAACTGCGATCTATTGACATGGCTCAAGGCGGACCATCCCGCCTTGAGCCATTTGCTTGTCCGACAACCCGTTAAACAGGAGATTACGATGGATTTCAAAGCACTGCTGGATGACACATCCGCCAACACCGACACCTTCCGCGCCGTGCAGCCCGATGCGGCCAAGGGCTTCGTCGGGATGCACCGCGCCGCGATGGGCGATGGGGCCGTATCCACCAAGCACAAAGAACTTCAGTGCATCGCCATCGGCATCGCCAAGCAGTGCAACGACTGCATCGGGTTTCACGTCCGCGCCGCAATCCGTGCTGGTGCGACCCGCGACGAGGTCGCCGAGACCGTGTCGGTGGCGATCATGATGGGCGGCGGTCCGGGCTATATGTATGGCGCCCGCGCGCTTCAGGCGTTCGATCAACTGTCTGAATGAGTCTGAATCTGGAAAAGCAAAAGGGCGGCGCTTTCGCGTCGCCCTTCGTAATTCTGAGGGACTGCCCCGGTTTTGGCGTGTGCGTTATCCGGTAACAGCGACAAGGAAAAGGGCGGAAAATCCGACCACTGTCGCAAGCCAAATCTGTGTCATCTCGGTTCTCCGAATATTCTGTATGGGAACCGTATAGATCCAGCCGACGGGTTAGGACATTGATTTTCCTCAAGTCCGCGGATTTCCGCCGATCATTACCCGCTTAGGGTCTGGTTCATGCTGACCGAAGGGAATTCACAACCTGCCTCGCCGACGATGCGGGCTGGCACACCTGCGACAGTGGTGTCGCAAGGCACCTCCTCCAGTACGACCGAGCCTGCGGCAATACGCGAGCATTGTCCGACCTTGATGTTGCCCAGCACCTTGGCACCTGCCCCAATCAGAACCCCGTCGCCGATTTTGGGGTGGCGATCCTCGTGTTCCTTGCCGGTGCCGCCCAGCGTGACGGAATGCAGCATCGAGACGTTATCCCCCACCACGGCGGTTTCCCCGATCACGATGGAATGGGCATGATCGATCATGATCCCGCGCCCGATGCGGGCACCTGGATGGATGTCGATGCCATAGACTTCCGAGCAGCGCATCTGGATAAAATAGGCCAGATCCTTCCGCCCCTGCTTCCACAGGTCATGGCCCAAACGATAGGCCTGCATCGCCTGAAACCCCTTAAAGAAGAGAATCGGTTGCAACATGCGGTTGCAAGCGGGGTCGCGATCCAAAACCGCGGTGATATCGGCACGGGCGGCCTCGGCCAGATCCGCGTTGCGGGCATAGATTTCATCCGCGATCTCGCGCAGCAGAACCATGCTCATCTCGTTCGAGCTGAGCTTGGCCGCGAAGCGATAAGACAGCGCCTTTTCTAGGCTGCGGTGGTGCAGAACACAGGCGTGAACCAAACCACCCAGCAACGGTTCATCGGCCACGGCTTGTTGGGCTTCGCGGGCAATTCGATCCCAGATCGGATCGATTTCGGTCAAAGTTGCGCGTTTCTCGGCCATCGGTTTCCCTTTCATTGGACACCTTTGCTACAACAGATAGGGTCGGAGTTCAAAATACAAACCAGTGATGGCGCCGAAATCTATGTTGAGTGAACGCGAAATTGAGACCTACCGCCGCAATCTGCGAAACGCGTTGGAGGAGTTGGCGCGTGGCGACGCGCGCGGGGCCGAGGGTCAAAAGACCGTCATGCTGGATCAGCAGGCGGTCGGGCGGCTCAGCCGCATGGACGCGTTGCAAAATCAGGCGATGGCTAAAGCAACTGGTGCCCGCCGCGCCGCCCAGCGCACCCGCATCGACGCCGCCTTGGCCCGGATGGACGAAGGCGAGTTCGGCTATTGCGAGGATTGCGGCGACCCCATCCCGCGCGGCCGCCTTGATCTGGACCCCTGCGTCACCAAATGCGTCAGTTGCGCAAGCGGCTGACGCCCGCGCGCCGATCATTGCGCGCCTTCAGGGCGGCAAACACGGTCATCATGCAATCGACGTAATCGGGATCGTTCAGGAACGGCTCGGCCGCGCGTGGCAGGGCCATGGCAACGGATGCAAGGCTGCCATTGCCCCAGTGGGGATGGGCGCGGCCCAGCGCCAGCCGGTATCTGTCCGCAGCTTCGGCGCGGTGCAGCATTTCCAGCATGGCGCCGGGGCGTTTGCGGGCCGGAAGCGCAAGAAGCGCGCATCCGGCAGCCGCAACATCGGCAGGCAAGACGGGGCGCATGGTTACAGCGCCACGTCAAGCCGGGCAAACGGACCGGGGCCGAAACGGTCCGAGATCTGCGCCACTTCGACCACATAAGCACCGCCGACCGCATCCGCACTGCGCAAGGCGGCGTCATAGGTCCAAGTCGGGTCTGTCACCTCAACCTGACGCTTTACCACACCGTCATGGATCACCCGCAGGCGATAGCATTCAGACGCTTCGCCCAGCGGCACATCGCCGTCACCCCAGCTGTCGTCATCAATCCGGGTGCGCCTGATCCAGCCGACCTGGTGATGGCCTGCCGCATCGCGCGCGGCCAGATGCACCGGCGAAAGGGGCCGAAGTCCCACGCCCTTGAACGCGTGTACTTGGTGCAGGAAGGACGGGTCCGACAACGGCTTGCGGGCTGGACCGATCCGGTAGTGCCGGTTCAACCCCCGTGCCGAGGACGCGAGCCGCACCTGCGCCTGATGTCCGCCCAGCAGGACGAAATAGCTGCCCGCTGGCCATGTGGGCGGCATGATCGCATCCGTGCCCGCCTGCCCGCGCAGACGCAAGGTCAGGTCGTAAGTCCGCTCGCCCACCAGCTCGGCCCCTGCGAACTGGAACACTTCCCAACTGTCCGGGCTGCCGTCGCCGATCACCGCGACGTTCGCGCCGTTCAGCATGTCGTCGATGGAACAGGCAAACAGCGTCCCCTCGGTCAGGGTCACACGCAGCGCGGGGCCACGGTCGATCACACCCGACGTCGCGCGAACAAGCGGCGTTTGCGTCACACCGATGATCGACGGGTCCGTGACAGTCCGATTGAGCGTATAGCCATTATCCGTGACTGAACTGTAGACCGCCACGCTACCCGGCCAGGGGCGCGCTGCCACTGCGATCCGCGGCTGATGCGGCACCTCATCTCCTGTCAAAAGCGGCAGGTCCAGAAACAGCGGAAAGACTTGCGCGGGCGGTATATAGGGTTTCACCGCCGGGGCCGGTTCGACACTGTCGGAAGGCTGGAACAATCCCGGCTCAACCCGCACCGCGCGCAGGGTCTGCACGCCGGTGTGATCGACGTGATCAATCCGGTATTGTTCCGTGCCCGCGTCGGTGGTCAACTCGATCACGTCACCCGCACCCTTCGCCAACTCGGACGGCGGCAGCGCGAAGGTCGCCTTGTCACGCGCCACGCGGGCTTCGGACAGCCAACGTTCGACAATGGCGCGCGCCTCGACCCGGGTCATGATCAAGGGGATCTCCGACGCGGCCACCGACCGGCTGGTTTCATCCGGGAAAGTCGCTTCGACCGAGCGGATGTCATAATCGCCCTCGCCTTCCACATAGGTCAGGCGGATGCGCCCGGCGATCTCGGCCTCGGGATCGCGCACGCGTTCCAGTGTGCTGTCGCGATCCGGCGACAGCGCCATCCTGTCCGGGTCAAGCACATGGTCCGACCGCCCGGTGCGCGTCTTGAACACCAGCATGCCTTCGCGTTCCGTCACCTCGAACCCATAGGCCAGCATCAGGGGCTGCAACGCGGCCCGCGCGCCGCCCATCTGGTCCACGACATAGCCGCGCACCAGGCCATAGAGTCTGGACACGTCATAGCGCGTCACACCCGAGCGTTCGCAGATCTCGGCCACAACCGACGCCAACGACCGCGCCGAAACACGTCCGTTCAGCCAGTGCCCCTTGTCGTAATTGGCCCCGTCGCTCCACAACCCTTTACGGTTGGGAAACTGCGGGAAGGGTCGCGCGTCCCACGCCCAGACATGCGCGCGCGCCATATCCAGCATTTGCACGCCGGTTGCGCTGTGGATCGGGTTATTGTCGGGCTTTGCCCAATAATCATAGATCGCACGCAGGTATTGCGCCTGAATCAGATCATCCCGACGCCCGTTCGAATAGCGCGGCTTTGAACTTTCCGAGCTTTTCGGGTCCAGAAACTTGTTGGGCTGGTTGGTGCCCTTGTCAATCGCCGCACATCCGATTTCGGTGAACCAAAAGGGTTTCGAGCCGGGCAGCCAGCCGCTTGGGTCAGCGTCTCGCACGCCGCCAATGCGATTGTGGTGCGACCGCACCCACCAATTGCGCAGATCCTTGTAGCGATAGACCCACGGTTCGCCATGCGCGCCGTCGGTGATCGGGGTACGGATTTGCAGCTCGCGCGCGTCGGGGGTTTTGTAATACCAATCATACCCCTCGCCCCCTTCGATGTTGGACTGAAGATAGCCAAGGTCATAGATCGACCCGTGATGGGCGTCAGCATGGTCGAAACCGTCGCGCCAATCCGACAGCGGCATGTAGTTGTCAATGCCGATGAAGTCGATATCCGGGTGGCTCCAAAGTGGGTCGAGGTGGTAGAACACGTCGCCCGACCCGTCCTGCGGATGATAGCCGAAATATTCCGACCAGTCGGCAGCATAGGAAATCTTGGTCTCAGTTCCCAAGATCGTCCGCACGTCCTGCGCCAGCGCAATCAGGTGATCGACCACCGGAAAGCTGTTGCCGGGGCCGCGAATTTGGGTCAGTGCCCGCAACTCTGACCCGATCAGGAAGGCATCCACCCCACCCGCCGCCGCGCACAGATGGGCGTAGTGCAAGATGAACCGACGATATGAAAACCCGGCAGGGCCGGAATAGCTGACACCGTTTTCCGCGACCGTGAAATCGCCCGGTTGGGCGTCACCAAAGAACGCGTTTACCTGCGCCACGGCCCCCGGCGTGCCATCGGGCGAGGCCACATGGCCGGGCGCGTAAGAGGTCGTGATCCTTCCCCGCCACGGCAGCACCGCCTGCCCCAGATTGCCGGTCCAAGGGTCGGGCAGCGTGTTGCCTTTCATCTGCTCCATCAGGATAAACGGATAGAACGTCGCCTTGCGACCATTGGCGGACGCCAGCGCAAGCGCCTCCATCACCGCCTTGTCGGACGGTGTGCCGCCATAGACCGGACGGTCCTTGTCGTCCTTCGGCACAAGCCCCGCCTGCCCCCGGTTCAGGCCTGAAACGCTCCATGGCATGCTGTCGCCATCCACCTCGTGCTGCTCAACACGCGGGCGGATGCGACAGGTGCCGCAGCGCAGGTCGTCGCCAAACCATGACACCACCAATGCGGTGTTCCGGCAGTTGGGCATTTCCTGGCGCATCATGCGGTAGGACGTCTTGAAATCCGTACAGCCGGACGGCGTGTTCATGTTCGACCCTTCCACCGCGCCGGGCGCGCTTTTGTAAAAGACCGGACTTGTGGCCAGCGAATATTCACCCGTGCCGGGGATCAACGCGACGGCGCGCGTGCCGCGGGCGACCTCTTCGGGTTGGTTGCGCTGTTCGGGGCGCAGCACTTCGAAACTGAATTGCGGCACGCGGTTGCCGAATTGCGCGAGCGGCAGATCCTCGATCACCACATAGGCGACACCACGATAGGCGGGGGCCTTTCCAGAACCCTTGACCGCTTCGATCTTGGGATCGGGCAATTGGGTTTCCGACCCCGGATAGACGCGCATGGTCAGATCGTTGCGCGAAATCTCGTTGCCGTCGGCCCAGATGCGGCCGACGCGTGTGATCTCGCCCTCGCACAAGGCAATTGCAAGGCTGATCGAGTAACTGTAGCTCGTCACTTCCGGCTCGGGCGGCGAGGGCATCCCCTTGCCACCGCCACCGCCGCTCGTCGTGACGGATTCCTTGAAGCGGGTGGCCCAGATCACCTGCCCGCCGACCCGCGCACGGCCATAGATCATGGGGATCGTCGCGCCCTCGGACGCGCCGGTCAGACGCAGGCGGTCGACCTTTCCGGTTTCAACCGGCGCAGACCCTTCGCCCAGGATGCGATTGTCGATCACCTGGCCAATGGTCGCACCGATGGCCTTGCCGATCACGACGGATGACAGGCCCAGAACGCCGCCGCCAATGGAAGCACCGGCAGCCGCACCAACTGCGGATAATAGGATCGTTGCCATCAACTTGTCCTTTCAGGAAATGCAAAACACGCCACGATGCGCCGGGCCCACGGGGCCGACAGAGAGTTCTCGATAACGCCGTGGCCACAATAAGCGTGGATGAAGGCCGGGCTGTCGCCTTCACGGGTCAGAATGCCAAGATGTTTTGCGACCGCGCCGCCGCGCATCCGAAACAGCAGCACATCGCCCGGTCGGGCCTGGTCGATGGGGCGGGCCTGCATGTGGGCGCAGGCGGCCTGCCACAAGACCTCTTGTCCCCCGGCTTCTGACCAGTCGGCGGTATAGGGCGGCACCTGCACGGGTTCGGACCCGAGCACCGCGCGCCAACCCCCCCGGATCAGCCCAAGGCAGTCGCAGCCGCCATACTTGCACGACGCCTGATGCACATAAGGCGTGCCAAGCCAACCGCGCGCTTCGGCCACGATGTCTTGATGAAAACGATCCATGTCAGCCGCCCGACATCGGCGAGAAAGGGTTTTCATCGTCGCCCCCGAGAATGGACCAGTCGGGGATGTCGTTTGCCTCACGCGAATCCCCTCCGTCATGGGTGCCATGGCTCACGGGATAGGACATCAGCCAATCCTCGCCCGGCACATCGGGGAAACCGCGGAAGTTCAGAAAGTTGTTGAACTTCACCCGGCAGGTCGTCGGCAGCTTGTCGCAGCCGGCCTCAAGGCGCACCACGTCACCCGGCTCCATACGCTCACGTATGGCTTCCCACAGCTCGATCTCCCGCGCTCCATCAGCCAGCTTGCGATCATTCTTGATCAGCCCGGTCAGGTCTTTGGCTGCACCTGACAGCACGGTGAACCGACCCCGTTCGAACCAGCGGCTCGGATATTGCGCCATGCCCGTGAAGGCAAACTGCGTCTCGTCGCTGTTGTCATCAATGGGCAGGTCCAACCGATACCCCGTCTGGTCCAGCCTGAACTTGCAGGCGCCATCGCCCAGAACCGCCGAACATGGTGTCTGATAAGCCCGCCCCTGCGGCTTGTTCAGATCCTCGGCCAGCCCGTTCAACTCGGCACGAAACCCACCCGCCTCGCGCGCCAATTCGCCCACGGTGCCGCGAAAGCGCAGATAGCGCTGACCCGTGTCGGACCAGTTGACCAGCCAAGCTTCGACCTCGGCCCCGTCATAGCGGCCCGCACGGATATCCCGCTCGGTGATCGAGGCATCGTTCAGCACACCAAGCGCTTCGGTATTGTCCACGGACAAGCCGGTAGTCTGGCTCAGCGCACGGGCGGTCATGCCGGTATCGGCGCGATAGGTCACGCCGTCGATCACCAGATCAAGGTCATGGTCGGTAAACCCATGCACCACGCCATCGCGCCGCGTGACTTTCCAGCACCGCGCAATCGTGGTGACACCGCGGCCCAGATGGGCCTCAAGCTCTGTAGACAACCCCATCAGACCCGCACCTCTACCACTGGCACATTAGGGGCATCGCCCGCCTGAAACGATGCAACCGAAGTATGAATGCGGTCCGTGTCAAAGCGCACGGGCACATCAAACTCATAGCCCGCCGTGACCTCGGCCCCGGTTTCGGGGGCAGTCATGAAGGTGACACGCCCGGTGGTGTGATCAACGGTAAAATGCGTGCCTTCGCTCAGCGGATCACCCTTCAGGCCCAGTTTCACCGTGCCTTCGACCGGCTTCTGAATGGGGCGCGCATAGGTTTCCTCGCCCGACCGATAGGTCTTGATCAACGGAAATTCCACCGTTTCGCCATCCCCCCAAGCGATGATCTGATCCGTATATTCCGGGGGTTTCGACGGCAGGCTGCTTTTATAGTCCGACCAATCCTTCCAGCGAAACCCGACAAGCTGACCGCGCCGTGCCTCGAAGAACGAGATCAGCGTTTCCACATCATCAAGCGAGCGCATCCCGATCCCCGCGTCATAGCGGCGGCGCGAATGCTCCCACGGTGTGTTGCGTTCTTCAAACCCGTTGGCCAGCGTGACCACTTCGGTGCGCCGCTCTGGGCCACCGACGGACCCGAAACTCAGATTTGCCGGAAACCGGACCTCGTGAAATGACATGGGCGAAACCCTCCTAATGTCTTGAAATGCGCAGATCAGCGGTGACGTTGACCGCGCGACAGTGCGCGCGACATCTGCGCGGCGATCTGGCTTTGCGACCGCCGGAACCCCTCAACATCGGGGGTCGAGATGTTCATGGTGATGTTTACCGGGCGACCACCGCCGCCGGCCTGAACGCCCAGACGACCATCGGCCCCGCGCGCAAGCGGCATGATCGCCTCTGGCCCCGCCTCGCCCATCAGCCCGGTGGCGCCCCGCATCGGAAAAGTCGTCGGGCCGGACACCACACCACCCTTGGCAAAGGGCATCACGCGGCCCTGCGCAAATGCACCGCCATGTTCAAACGGCAGAAACGCGTTGGTCACAGCGCCCACCGCCTGCCCCAGAATGTCGCCAAAATGTCCGGTCACCGGTTTGATCGCCGCGTTATACGCCGCTTGCGACATCGACTGCGCCACATCTTTCAGGGCGTCGGACAGCTTCATACCGTCGAACACCAAGCCATCGAACGCCTTATGCAAGCCCGAGGAAATGCCCGAGGACAGCGTGTTCACATCCGCGCTCAGGTCAGACACGGTTGCGTGCATACCCTTGAGTTCGAACACGAACCCGGCCGTCATCGCCTGCGCGCCACCCAGCGCGGTTTCCAGCGCGTCGATCTGGTCGTCGAAACTGTCCAAGCCATCCAGTCCAGCCATCACATCTCTCCTTCACAGGGGCCCTTGTCCACATCGGGGAACGCGAGGGCCAATTCTTCCAGCCGCGACCGAAGGCACGGCGCGGGTTGGTGATCCAGTCCCGCCATCACGATCAGTTCGTACGGTGTCAGCGCCCAGAACTCTGCCGGGCGCAGACCAATCCGACCAATGCCCAGGCGCATCAGGCCCGGCCAGTCAAACGCCTGACCTTTGGTCATGCGCCCGGCCCGGCGCCGGCGGGTTGGGCGAAAGCGCGGCTCAGAAGCTGGCCCGCAGCCTGCGCGGCGCGCACCGGGCCACCTTCGATTTCGGCAGCCAACAGGTCCGCAGCACCGCCTTGCCATCCCGCACCGCGCAGACCTGCGACAATAAGCGCAAGAACGTCCCGACTTGAGAACGCACCACGTTCGAACCGCTCAACCAGACTGATGATCGTGTCCTCGCCCAGCTGCGCCTCCAACTCGGCCAATGCGCCCAGGGTCAGCTTCATGACCCGGGCAGTCCCGTCGATCACCAACACCACTTCGCCCGTCCATGGGTTTGCCATGATCAAAGCGCCGTAAAGCTAAGCGCACCGGCGGACGCCATCGACAGCTCATATGTCGCCTCGCCGTTATGCGACCCCGCATATTCGATCGAGGTGATCATGAACGCACCTTCGACCACCCCGAAATCCGGCACGATCACCTGAAAATTCGGCACTTCGTTGTCAAAGAATATCTGGCGCGCGCGCTCATCGGTCGTGGCATCCTTGAATACCCCCGACCCCGAGATCGAGGCCGACTTCACACCCGCGCCCCCCAGAAGTTCACGCCAGCCGCCCGTGCTTTCCAGACTGGTCACGTCGACGCTTTCTGCGTTGAAGCTCAGGCGCGTGGCCCGAAGGCCCGCAATGGTCTCGAACACGCCGGTATCGGTCATGTCGAGCTTGATCAAAAGGTCCTTGCCGTTTTGCGCAGCCATGGGATCACTCCGTTTGTTAGGGTTAGTCGTCTTGAACACGCGCGCGGAACTTCAGGTCGATCCTGCGCACATCGGCGTCCTCGACCCGTCGCGCCCGCGCACGATGGAAATTCAGGTAAACAAGGGTGCCGCGCTCCAAAGTCATAGGCGCATCGAGCAACGCATCGCTGACCGCCGCCGCAACACGCTTGGCGCCTTGAAAGCCAGCCGCATCGGTGATGACATTGATGGTGACTTCATGCACCGCACCGTGGCCGGTCATGTCGGACCGCTCGCGCACGTCCTCAGGGCCAAGGCTGACATATGTGCCGGTGATGATCCCGGCAGGCACCGCATCATAGATCGCCCCCGACACCAACGCGGACAGCTCCAAATCGGCCGTCAGCCGTTGATAGATCGCCTGCTGAAGCGCCGCAGATACGCCATAGCTCATGCCGATACCTCCTCTTGGGCAAAACAGGTCAGATAATGGGCGCTCGCGTCGGCCTCGGTCACCGCAAGGATGCGGAACAGGCGCGACCCTGCACGAAAGCGCTGATCGGGTTTGGGGCGCGAGGGTGCACCATCGGGGCTTGCGCGCACCGTGATGCGGAAGGTGATGGTGGACACCGTGGCAAACCCCGCGGCGCGCTCGCGCCCGGTGCGGGGGGCGATCTCGGCCCAAAGCTCTCCCAGCGCCTGCCAGCTTTGGGTGAAGCCCCCTGCGCCGTCAGGCGTGCGCACGGGCTCTTCCAGCGTCAGCTTGCGGTTCAGAACAGGTGAATTCATCGCGCACCCCCACCGCCAAACAGGCGAACGGTGCGATACCGCTGGATCAGCGCGGCGACTGCTGACGGCAGGTTCGCATGGCCCGATTGCACGTCCCCGACGCGGTCTTCGTAATAACTTGCCGCCAACATCATCACGGCCTGCGCAAGGTCTGCGGGCATGTCCGACCACGCGGCACCAAAGCCCGCTTCAAACTCGATCACGACCTGGCCGCCGACCGGGATCGCAGGCAGGCAAAGGCCGGTCGACACAAGGCGTGGACGGTGGGTGTCACGCTCCAGGACATAGCGGTTGGTCGCGATCACCTCTTCCCCGCCCAGACGATCAGTGATCGACAGGCGCGTGATCTGGTTGACTGGCGCCACAGGCAGCGCTTGCGTGGCCAGATCGCGCCACGCGGACAGGGTCCAGGTGAAGCTGCGGGACAGAAGGATCTTGCCGGTCTGCGCCTCGATGGCGGCCATGGCGGCCCTCAGACAGGTCTCCAGCACCGGATCCTGCACCCCGTCATCGGCAAACCCGGTGCCCAGCCGCAAGTGGTCCTTGAATTGGGCGACCGGAAGGACCGTGCCCGGCACTGTGGTCTGCTCGACTAACATCATGGATCATCTCCGAAATTCGGGCCCCTCACGTCAAAGGGATTGGGTGGGCGCGCACCATCCGCGTTGCTCGGACGGAGGGGGAGCAGCTAGACAACACGGGGGTGAGGTCGGCGCGCGCCCGGTCCCGCACGCGCCCGAAGGCATCGTGCGAGTCTCGGGGTCAGGCTCTTACGAGACCGCGAACTTCAGAAGCTTGATCGCCGCGAAGTCGCTGACATCGCCGCCGACGCGCTTGGTGGCATAGAACAGCACATGCGGCTTGGCCGAGAAGGGATCGCGCAGGATGCGAGTATCGGGACGTTCTGCGATGGTATAACCCGCCGCAAAATCCCCAAACGCGATCGAGAAGCTGTCGGGGGCCACGTCAGGCATATCCTCGACAACCAGCACGGGATAGCCGATCAGGCGGGCAGGTTCACCTGCCACGGTCGCATCCGACCACAGGAAACGGCCATCAGCATCCTTCAGCTTGCGCACGGCCCCCACGGTTTTCGAGTTCATCACGAACACCGCGTTCGCGCGGTAATCCGCACCCAGCGCATAGATCAGGTCAAAGATCGAATCCGCTGGCGTCGTGGCGTTGAAATCGCCCACTTCGCCCGTGGTCACGTATCCCAGATTGCCCCAGGTCCAGCTGTCGTTACTAACCGCAGTGTGGGTCAGGATGCCGACCGGCTTATCCAGCCCGTCGCCGGTGATGAACGCCCCGGATTCCGCGCGCGAGAACTTGTCGGCGATACGACCCGCCAGCCAGCCCTCGATATCGAACGCGCTGTCATCCAGCAGGCGCTGGGACACTTTCGGCAGGGCCGACAGCTCGTGCAGCGGGATCGAGATGCGGTCAATCTTGGGGGTGCCGGTTTCAACCGAATCCGCGGTTTCCGACGCCCAGCCTGTCACCAGGTCGCCCTGATCAATCAGAACGTCATAGGCTGTGCCTTCCACGTTGACCACATTGGCAACCGAGCGCAGCGACGCGGCGCTGTTCAGAACACCTTTGATGGTGTCGGCGGTCACCGGGTCAACCAGGTATCCACCATCGGCGGCCACGGCCGACGACATCGCCTTGCCTTCCAGCTCCAGCCCCCGCAGCGCATCGTCGTCGCCGCCGCGCACATAGGCTTCGAAAGCCTTCTGATGCGGTGCATCCAGATCGGCAGCTGCGGCCAAATGCGGGCGGCCCCCGGTGGACTTGGATGTGATTTGTGATTTGCGATCCAGCATGGTCAGTCGCTCTTCCTGTTGTTGAAGTTTGGTGGAAATATCGTCGTGAAACGCGTTGATGTCGCTCATGAAACCAGCCAGCGCGGTCTTCACCTCGGTGGTCGGGTTGAGGCCAGTGGGCGCGGCCGACTGGCCCTGAGCTTTCGTCTCGGTCTTGCTCATCAATGGGTCCTTCTCAGGGGGTCAGATCGCTGGCTCAGGATTTACGGGCCAGCATGAGGCGCGCGTCATTCAGCGACGCCGCCAGTTCACGCAGGATGGTGTCTGCGGCCATCGGCACATCGCCCTTGGCCCCCACCCGCGCCGTTGGAAGCATCGGAAAGGTCACAAGCGACACTTCCCAAAGCTCCAACTCGGTCAAAAGCCGTTGGCCCTTGTCGTTCTTTGTCGCCCGCTTGGTACGATAACCGATCGACAGCCCGTCAATCGCGCCAGCATCAATCAGGGCAGCGGCTTCGCGCCCCTTGGCGACATCGGTCAGAATGCGGCCTTTAACGTAAAGGCCACGGGCATCCTCGCGCACCTCGTCCCAGACGCCGATGGGCTGGGTCGGATCGTGTTGCCACAGCATCTTCACGCCACGATCCACCCCTTTCAGCGCCCGAAGCGATTTGCCATAGGCGCCGGGGGCCACGATGTCGCCGCCGGTGTCGCATTGGTCGAAGAAGCTGGCATAGCCTTCGATCAGAATGCCATCGTCGACCTGGGACGTGTCGCCCAGCTTGACGAATTTATGCTCAAGCCCCAGATCGGGCTGAAATTCACTCATGGCTTTTCCTCGATTGTTAAACGTCGTCAGAGGCGACAGGCGGCAGACCCAGAAGGCTGCGTTTCTCGGCATCAGACAGAAAGCTTGCCTCGGCCACGCGGCGCCATTGCTGGTCACGCTCGGCAGAGAGTGCCGGCACCTGATCCAGATCGGGCTTCAGGACCAGGTGTTCCCCCGAGTACCCCGCCAGCCAATGGCCGACACTGGCCGCCACGCGCGACACCAACGGCACCACGGTCAGGCGATAAAACGCCCGGCTGGCTTCCTGGTAATTCGCATAGGTCGCGTCACCCGGAATGCCGATCAGCATCGGTGGCACCCCGAAGGCCTGCGCGATCTCGCGCGCGGCGGCTTCCTTGGTTTTCTGGAACTCCATGTCCGAGGGGCTGAACCCCATCGGCTTCCAATCCAGACCACCTTCCAACAACATCGGACGTCCGGCATTGCGCGCACCAACATGGTGACTTTCCATCTCGGCCAGCAGGCGATCATACTGATCCGCGCTCAACTGGGCCTGACCATCCGCGCCGTTATAGACGATGGCGCCCGAGGGCCGCGCTGCATTGTCCAATAACGCCTTGGACCAACGACTGGCCGCATTATGTACGTCAATCGCGGTGGCAGCGGCCTGCAATGGCGACAGGCCATAGTGGTCATCCTGTGGATGAAACGCCTTCACATGACAGATCGGCGACAGCCCCTCACCCACATGGAACCGGTGTTTGCGCGCACCAACTGTATAGTCATAGGCCACCGGCCAACCATCTGGCCCCGGCACAAGGTTCATTCGATCTGAGCGCAGCACATGCAGCTCGGTCGGTGTGCCATCCTCGCCGGTCACTGCTTCGACATAGCCATTACCGGTCAGCAGCAGCTGCCCGAAAAAGGCTTCGAACAGTTCGGCCCGGCCCTGCGCATGGTTCGGTCGCGCCAAAAGCTCTAGCAGGGGGTGCGTGTCAAACCGTTGCTGGTCGTCTTGCAGCACCAGCGGCAGGGCGGCGGCGGCCTCGGCGATCAGCTTGACGGACCGAAAGCCGACCGGGTTTGCGGCAAAGCCGGTCCGGGTCAGGCTGACCACGTCGCGCGGGCTCCAGGCCACCCGGCCCGCACCGCCATAGGCGATGACCGGCCCGGTCGCGGACGCTTTGGTTTCGGTCGGCTGCGTGGCCATATGCGCTGCATCGCCACGCTTGAGAAAGTCGAATACCATCGGCTGGTGCTCCTCGCGTTCTGTCCAAGTCGGGGATGACCCCCGGCAAACCTCTCCCGTCCGGCGAAACGCGTGTCGCGCTACCGGTCGGTGAAAATTCTGTCTCGTTGATGTCAGGCGGGGCCCGTGGGCTGGTAGGGCTCAGGACCCCGCCTTTCGATATTTTGCACTCTGCCAGCCAAGGTTAAAAAACTGTTTAACCCAGCGAACGCACCTGCGGGCGGCGGTATTTTGCGGCAGGTTCCACGATCAATTCATGCAACGCCCAGACCAGTGCATCCACACGGTCAGGACTGCCTTTGCCCTCAAAGCCCTGCTGGGTCATGCGGCACATCTGGTCTTCCAGCGCGGGCATACCGCCCATATGGGCAACCCGCCCCTGTTCATACAGCGCCGCCACAGGCTCGGCCCGCGCAGACTTGCCGCGCGTGGCGCGCACCGCGCGAAACGGCACCACAGGGTCGATCTGCCGGATCACGCTTTCCACCAGATCACCGCCTTGGTTGACCTCGGCCACCAGACGGTCCGCCTTGTGACGACGCATCGCCTCCAAGGCAGCTTCGGCCCATTGCGAGGGGCTGGCAGCCGAAACACTGGCATCCTCCAACACCACCGCATGCCAATCGCCCGGGGCGCCCTGCGCGACGACACCCGCCACGATGATCCCACATTCGTCCGAGCCCTTGTGGCCTGTCACCGGCGGGTCCACCGCCACCACCACGCGGTCGAAACCCGGCAGGTCGCCGACGACACGGGCCTTGTCCAAGCCGGCCATCGTCCACAGCGCCCCCTCGGTATCCTCCAGCAAGACCCCGTCCAGTTCCTGCCGCCCAAGACGCGTGTCGGCATAACGCGCACGCACCTCCTCCAGAAAGCTCTGCGCCAGATAGGCCCGGTTGGCTTCCGTCGGCGCTTGTGTCGTCACGGTCGAGGGGTTTTTCAGAATCGCCTTCAGCACCCCCACATTGCGCGGCGTGGTGGTCACGCATTGCCGGGGATGGCTGCCCAGACGCAACCCGAACTGAAGCATGTCCCACGTATCCTCAGCCTTCTTCCACTTGGCCAATTCGTCCACCCAGGCCGCATCAAATTGCGGGCCGCGCAGGCTTTCCGGCTCATAAGCTGAAAAAACCTGCGCCACCGCACCATTGGGCCAGACAAGCCGACGCCGCCCCGCCTGCCACTCCGGGCGCCGATCGGGCGGCGAACACGCCAGAATGCCGCTTTCCCCAAAGATCATCACCTCGCGCACTTGGTCGATGGTTTCACCAACCAGCGCGACCCGGCGCGAACGGCCGGGATCAAGGGGGCCAGCCCCCTCAACCTCGGCGCGCACCCATTCAGACCCGGCGCGGGTTTTTCCCGCGCCACGCCCGCCCATGATAACCCATGTGCGCCAATCACCTGCCGGGGGCAGCTGATGATCCAGCGCCCAAAACTCGAACAGGTAAGGCAATGCCGCCAAGGCGCCATCACTCAGGCTGTTCAGGAACGCCCCCTGCTCGTCTGACGTCGCGCAGGCAAGCCAATCGGCGCCCGATTTCATCCCGGGCCTCAGCAAGGTCGAGTGCGACCGCTCCGGCCCCGCCAAAGGCGTTGCTTCCACTTTGTTCAAGACGTTTCCTTTCTTCAAATACCGTTTGCATGGCACGGCGCACCTCGGTCACGGCTTTCGCCAAGCCCGGTGTGGTCTCGCAATTGGCCAGTTCCGCCGCGCTCAACTGACGGTCCAGCTCTTTCAAAACACGCAAAAAAAACGTGTCCGCGATCTTCAGATACTCGTCCGAAGCCGCGTCCTTCCCCAAGGGCGTGATCATTGTCATTTTTTTATATGCCTCTCATGCTCGTCTCCGAACGAGCGACATGAAAAAACGGCCCCGGGCGGATGCCCAAGGCCGTTCGAGTCACGTCTTCTAGCGTATGTCAGAACCTACGGGCGACCGTGCGTTCTGTCAAACCGACCGGTCGCAACACCGCGTGGCAAGGTCATGGTTTATTTACGAAATCACTGGTTCGCGCGTTCGGCTTCAATCTCGCGCCACTTGGCGACGTTGCGATTGTGTTCGTCCAGCGTTTCGGCGAACGCATGTCCGCCGCTGCCGTCAGCCACGAAGAAAATGTAATCCGTCGTATCAGGGTTCAGCGCCGCCTCGATGGCTGCCTTGCCGGGGTTCGCAATCGGCGTGGGCGGCAGCCCGTCGATGACATAGGTGTTATAAGGTGTCTGCGAGCGCAACTCGCTTTGCCGCAACCCACGACCCAGCGCACCCTGCCCCTTGGTGACGCCATAGATCACCGTCGGGTCCGTTTGCAGGCGCATCCCTTGGTTCAGACGGTTCACGAAGACGCTGGCCACCTGACGCCGCTCCTCGGCCACGCCAGTTTCCTTTTCAACAATCGACGCCATGATCAACGCATCTTCCGGGCTGGCATAGGGCAGATCGGGCGCGCGCGCTTCCCAGGCATCTGCAAGAATCTTTGTCTGCGCAGCCGCCATGTCCGCCAGCAATGCGGCACGGTCGGCACCCGGTTTCACCTCGTAACTGTCTGGTGCCAACGTGCCTTCTGCAGGCACTTCGTTCACGTCACCGGCCAGAAAATCGGCACGGTTCAGACTGTCCACGATCTGCCAGCTGGTCACACCTTCGGCCAGCGCAATCCGATAACGCGTATCGCTTTCCTCGCGCATCTTAGTGTAAACCTCAGGTGCCGGACCATCCAGTTCCGCCGGGATGAACTCTGCCGTCACCTCGTATTCCTGCGTCGCCGGGTCCAGCTCACGCACCCGGACCTGCGCTGTCAGAACACCGATCCGATACACCACTTCCGTGCCACAGGTCGACGCACCGCCGCGTGTCACCACATCGACGATCTCCTGCATCGAGGCGCCTTCCTCGACCAGAAACGATCCGGCTTTCAAGGCAGACTTCTTGTCAGAATACTCCACCCCCAGCCGAAAAATCGTCCCGTTCGAGATCGCATTCTGATTGCTCAAATCTTCAGCAACTCGCGAGAAGTTCGACCCTTTTTCAACGCGAAGACAGATTGCCTGCGCCAAGGGTCCGGGATCAGTATATTGCTTCTTGCCCCATGCAATTGCACCCACCGCCACGATCATGACGACGATAAACAGACTCAGCGCGTTCGAGGCGATATTGCGCCACATCAGTCCGCAACCTTACCTATGACCAGGCTGGCATTGGTGCCGCCAAAACCAAAGCTGTTGGACAGAACCGTGTTGATTTCACGCGGTTCGGCCTTGTTGGCCGCAAGGCTCAGGCGCGGCTCGACCGCCGGATTGTCCAGGTTGATCGTCGGCGGTGCGACCTGATCGCGCAACGCAAGGATGCAGAAGATCGCCTCAACCGCACCAGCCGCCCCCAACAGGTGACCGATCGAGCTTTTGGTCGAACTCATCGTGGTTTTCTCTGCCGCATCGCCCAGCAGACGTTCAACCGCGCCCAATTCGATCGTGTCCGCCATCGTGGACGTGCCATGCGCATTGATGTAGTCAATCGCCGACGGCTCCAGCCCGGCCTTGCCAAGGGCCGCTTGCATCGCACGGAAACCGCCATCGCCATCCTCGGACGGCGCGGTGATGTGATAGGCATCGCCTGACAGGCCATAGCCTAGCACTTCGGCATAAATCTTGGCACCACGCGCCTTTGCGTGTTCGTATTCCTCGAGCACGACAACGCCCGCACCTTCGCCCATGACGAACCCATCGCGCTCGACGTCATAGGGGCGGCTTGCGGCTTGCGGATCATCCCCGCCTTTAGTGGAGAGGGCCTTGCACGCGTTGAACCCGGCAATACCCAGTTCGCAGATCGCGGCCTCAGCCCCGCCTGCAATCATCACGTCCGCATCGCCCGTCTGGATCAGGCGCGAGGCATCGCCAATCGCGTGTGCGCCCGTCGAACAGGCCGTGACGACCGCATGGTTTGGCCCCTTGAAGCCAAACTTGATCGACACCTGGCCCGAGATCAGGTTGATCAGCGACCCGGGAATGAAGAACGGCGACACCCGCCGCGGCCCGCGCTCGTGCAACAGGATCGAGGTTTCGGCAATCGTTGCCAGCCCGCCGATGCCCGACCCAATCATGACGCCGGTGCGCAACAGGCTTTCTTCGTCCTGCGGCATCCAGTCGGCATCTTTTACCGCCATCTCGGCTGCGGCCAGCCCGTACAGGATGAAATCATCCACTTTCCGGCGCTCTTTCGGCGCCATCCAGTCATCGGGATTGAACGTGCCATCCGTGCCATCGCCCAACGGAACTTCGCAAGCATATTTGGTCGCGACCCGCGACGCATCGAACTTGGTGATCGGACCAGCGCCCGATTGCCCGTCAAGAATACGTTTCCAGGTTTCCTCAACCCCGCACGCCAGAGGAGAAACCATGCCCAGACCTGTAACGACCACTCGACGCATAATGCTGCCCTTTCTCAGGAAGTCTTTCATCCCACGCTTGATAGCGCGGCGAAGGGTTTAGGGGCAAGAGGCGTTCGATCAAGACATTGCTGATCGGCAAAAAACCAATCCGATCAAAAATCCATCGCGGAACGCATCCTGTGAAACAGTCAAACTACGGGCCGAAAACGAAAAACGGCGCCTCGAAAGGCGCCGTTTTCCAAAATATCAACGAACGTCTTACACAGCGTCCGAGATGAATTTCACAGCGTCGCCGAAGGTCTGAATGGTCTCGGCAGCGTCATCCGGGATCTCGATCCCGAACTCTTCTTCGAAAGCCATGACCAGTTCAACGGTATCCAAGCTGTCTGCGCCCAAGTCGTCGATGAACGAGGCCGATTCCGTAACCTTGTCCTCTTCCACACCCAGGTGCTCAACAACGATTTTTTTCACGCGATCTGCGACGTCGCTCATGATAAATCCTCACGTTTATTCAGGCACATGGCCTTTTTCGATAGACCCAGGACGGGCCGTTGTGTTTTCAGCGCGTTACGCCGGGTTCCCCGACCCTTACAGGCGCGTTGGGGGAACACATGCGCCGCCTATAGCACATCGCATAAGATAGGCAAACGCTTTCGATCTTCAATCAGGCTGGTCGTCAGACGTGACCAACTGCCCAATTCTGCTACAACATTGCCATACCGCCATTCACGTGGATTGTGGCCCCGGTTGTGTAACCGGCGTCAGGCGACGCAAGATAAAGGACCGCGGCCGCGATTTCCTCGGGCGTGCCCATCCGGGCGGCTGGAATTTGGGTGTTGATCTTATCCTTCTGATCGTCAGTCAGCTTGTCGGTCATGGCTGTCGCAATAAAGCCGGGTGCGACACAGTTGGCGGTAATACCTCGGCTTGCGACCTCGTAGGCGATGGATTTGGTCAACCCGACCATACCCGCCTTGGACGCGGCATAGTTGACTTGCCCGGGATTGCCAGTTGCCCCCACGATCGAGCTGATGTTGATAATCCGACCCCAACGTGCCTTCATCATCGGGCGCATCACGCCGCGACACAGCCGCATGGTCGAGGTCAGATTGACATTGATGACACTGTCCCATTCTTCATCCGACATGCGCATAAAGATCTGGTCGCGCGTGATGCCCGCGTTATTGACCAGAATATCGACCGATCCCATTGCTTCGACAGCTTGCTTGGGCAGCGCGTCGACCGCCGCACCATCCGACAGATTGCAAGGCAGCACATGGGCCCGCTCGCCCAGCTCGGCCGCCAGCGCTTCAAGCGGCTCAACGCGTGTGCCTGACAGCGCGACAGTTGCGCCAGCCTTGTGTAAAACGCGCGCAATCTCGCCGCCAATTCCACCGGACGCCCCCGTCACCAGAGCGTTCTTTCCATTCAGATCAAACATCTGATCATCCTTCCTAAAGTTTTACGGCAACCGCACCGATTGGCAGCCACCCCATCCGATTATCCAGCGTTGATCGCTTCGGCAGCAGCGGCAACTTCCTCGGGCGTCCCAACCGTGCGCGTGGTGACATCTTTCGAAATGCGTCGGATCATGCCGGACAGCGCCTTGCCGGCGCCGATTTCCCACATTTCGGTCACACCCTGATCGGCCATCCACGCCACGCTTTCGCGCCAACGGACCGACCCGGTAACCTGCTCGACCAAAAGCGACCGGATCACAGTCGGATCTGAAATCGCCGAGGCCCGCACATTCGCGACCAGCGGCACGCGCGGGCGATCCATCTTGACATGCGACAGGGCTTCGGCCATCGCCTCGGCTGCCGGTTGCATCAGGGCGCAGTGGAATGGGGCGCTGACGGGCAGTAGCACTGCACGCCGGGCGCCTTTGGACTTGGCGATCTCCAGCGCACGTTCCACCGCTTCCTTATGGCCCGACACCACCACTTGGGCGGGGTCGTTGTCATTGGCGGCCTGACAGACTTGATCATGCGACGCCTCAAGCGCCACTTGCTGTGCAGTCTCAAAATCCAGCCCCAGCAAAGCAGCCATTGCCCCGACGCCGACTGGCACGGCCTCTTGCATCGCCTTGCCGCGGGCACGCAAAAGACGCGCCGTATCGGCAATCGAAAACGTGCCAGCTGCGGCCAGCGCGGAATATTCCCCCAACGAATGCCCGGCGACAAAGGACGCCGCGTCGATCGTGACGCCCTCGGCCTCAAGCGCCCGCATCGCGGCAAGCGAGGTCGCCATTAATGCAGGCTGCGCGTTCTGCGTCAGTGTCAGCGCCTCTTGCTCGCCGTCCCAAATTAGTGCTGAAAGTTGTTCACCAAGCGCGTCGTCCACCTCGTCAAAAACAGCCTTCGCGGTTGGGTATGCGTCGGCAAGGGCCTTGCCCATCCCGATGGTCTGGGCGCCCTGCCCGGGGAATACGAATGCGCGGCTCATGGGCTCTCCTGTCGCTATTTGGTTTTCCCAACGGCATACCCCGCAGTCGGCCTTGGCGCAATCCGCTTTGCCACAAATGCGAAACGGCGCCCGCCCGATAAGGCGCGCGCCGTGTGGCTCACATCGTCTTTCTGACCTTACTGCGTCATCAATCGAGCAAGGGAAACCGCATTCTCATTGACCCGCGAAATTCGACGGCCCGGCTGTCGTGGACGGCGCGCAGCGCTCAGATCCAGCATCATGCGTTGCTGAATGGGCTCCAGCGTCTCTTCATCACCTGCAATCACTTCATAGGCGTCCATGCCGCTACCGATCCGGGCATACAAAGCAGCCTCGCACTTATCGTCATTGGCTCGTAGGACAAGCAAAGAGCCGATATCGCAGAATGGCACACGCGTTTCCTGCCGAAACCGGTTCAATCCATCGCGATATCCGATCCGAAGTTCGCTTTTTTCGATATCAAACTGCGCCTCGATCTGACGCGCATCGCGGCCATACCAAAACAGTAGCCAACCAACCACAAACAGAAGCCCCGTCAGACCCAGTTTCATCGCCATCATCACAGGATCCGTAAATGCGTAAGCCGCAAAGGACCAAATACCCGCAATCACCAATAGCAAAACCAAACCGACGAACCGCCCCGCCGCATGAGTGATCCGCTTGAAACCGCTGTCACGCCCAGCCACACCAAGGCGATAGCCCCATGACGTTTCTGCCACCTTGGGGGCCGCACCGTTCGGGCTGCTCTGATCAACATTGTCACGCGGGATTTGGATTTGCATTGTCGTGTCACCTTCTTGTCTCGACGCTGTGACGGTTATCTTAACCTTAACCACTTGGCTCGCACGCAACTGTGACGGGAATACGGCGCGGGTCTGGTCATTCGCAGGCATTCTTCATCGCCCCCCCTGTCGCCCCAGTTCGCCCATGCCACAGACCACATGATACCACTTGCACGGCTATGCCAGACGTGTATAAGGCATCTTCCTTTCCGTGTGTTTATGAACCGCGTGGCCTCTCGTGGATGGGTGGCGGAAAGGCGTAAAGACCCATCCTTTGAAGCGCGCTTGAAAAAAGAACTGGAGTTCACATGCCGCTCTACGAGCATGTCTTCATCTCGCGTCAGGACTTGTCCAATTCGCAAGCTGAGAACCTCATCGAACATTTTGGCACCGTGCTGGCAGACAATGGCGGTAAAGTCGTTGATAGCGAGTATTGGGGCGTCAAAACGATGTCTTACAAGATCAACAAGAACCGCAAGGGTCACTATGCGTTCATGAGGACCGATGCACCCGCACCGGCCATTCAGGAAATGGAGCGTCTGATGCGCCTGCATGATGACGTGATGCGCACGCTGACGATCAAGGTTGACGAACACGCCGAAGGCCCGTCGATCCAAATGCAAAAGCGTGACGAACGCGGCGACCGCCGTGGCCGTGACCGCTAAGTTCGAAAGGATCTAAACCATGGCAGCCAAACCATTTTTCCGCCGTCGCAAAGTGTGCCCCTTCTCGGGCGACAACGCGCCGAAGATCGACTATAAAGACACGCGCCTTCTGCAGCGCTATATCTCCGAGCGCGGCAAGATCGTCCCCTCGCGGATCACCGCTGTGTCGGCCAAGAAGCAACGCGAACTGTCGCGCGCCATCAAACGCGCCCGCTTCCTCGCCCTGCTTCCCTACGCCGTGAAGTAAGGAGATCTGAACATGCAAGTTATCCTTTTGGAACGTGTGGCCAAGCTTGGCCAGATGGGCGACGTCGTTGACGTCAAGCCGGGCTTTGCCCGCAACTTCCTTTTGCCCCAAGGCAAGGCCCTGTCGGCATCAGACGCCAACATCGCATCCTTCGAAGCCCGCAAAGCGCAGCTTGAAGCGCGCAACCTGGAAACCAAAAAAGAAGCCGAAGCTCTGGCCGCAAAGCTGGACGGCGAACAATTCGTCGTGATTCGCTCGGCATCGGATTCTGGTGCACTCTACGGCTCGGTCACCCCGCGTGACGCATCGGATGTCGCCACCGAAGCCGGGTTCTCGATCGACAAGAAACAGGTCGCTCTGAAAGCTCCGATCAAATATTTGGGCCTGCACGTCGTTCATGTCGTCCTGCACCCCGAAGTTGAGGTCGAGATTGATCTGAACGTCGCCCGCTCGGCAGAAGAAGCCGAGCTGCAAGCCTCGGGTAAATCGATCCAGGAACTCGCCGCCGAAGCCGAGGCTGAAGCCGAGTTTGAAATCGCCGAGCTGTTCGACGACATCGGGGCCGCTGCATCGGAAGATGAAGATCTGGCCGAAGCTGTCGAAGAAGAAGCCGCCGAAGAGGACGAGAAAGAGGCTTGATCCCTTTCTCACCGCGTATACAAAAGGCCGCCCCCGGGGCGGCCTTTTTCGTTCTGCACCACCGGCCCGCCAGTGCCTGACGGCTTAGCCAGCCATCCACACGCCCAGCATCCAGACACCCATGCCCAGCATGACCAGGTTTTCAGTCAACGAAATCGCCCCCAACGGCACGTTCGATCCACCACCCACGCAAGCGCAGGTCAACTCGCGTTTGTCGACATACACAGCCTTGATCACGCTGATCGCGCCAATGGTCCCGATGAACATGCCCACCGGCGCCACCAAACAAATCAACGCGCTACCAGTGCCGATCAACCCCATCATGCCAACGCCGGTGTAAAGCTCGGCAAAAGGATAGGCGTAACCATAGGGCACATAACGGCGCGCCAACAGATCATAGCCCAGAAATCCGTTCACGAATGCCTCGACATCGCGCAGTTTCTGGATGGCCAGCGCCACCATCGAGGTTGCAAAGAACCACTTGAGCCACGTCAGAATGGGAAATCCATCGTAAAGGTTAAGAACAATCGCTAATGCCATCAGCGCCGTCGCCGCAAATATCGCGATAACGGGCTGATAGGACGTATCGTCTTCGCCCAGAACGCGATAGCCAAAATGCTCTTTCAGATCAGAATAGCCGCCAATCCGCTTGCCATCGATGAAAGCTTGCGGGGTTTCGTCTACATCATGCGCGGCTTGAAAAGCATCCACTTGTTCACGAGTCGTTAGCAGGTTGTCGTCGATGACATACCCTTTCCGCTCCAACAGCGATTTCGATTTCAAGCCGAAGGGGCAAAGATGCCCCGGCATCGCCATCCGGTAAACCGAGGCGCGAAGACCTGCGCCTTGCCTTTTGGCCCGTGCGATTTCCGGGCCGTCAATGTCTTGTGCAAGTGTCATGGCACCCTCCTTTATCAGGAACGCTGTATCAGTCGGCCTGCGTCTTGCGCGGCGTTCCCGCCGGCGCGTCTCCATTGGTCTCAATATCCGTTATATAGCGTTTCATTTCCTCGATTTCGGCCCGCTGTGCTTCGATGATAGCGTCCGCCAGCGCGCGCACCCTTGGGTCCGAGATATCGGCCCGCTCGCTGGTCAGAACCGCAATCGAGTGGTGCGGGATCATTGCCTTCATCCATACAACATCCCCGACCGTCGCCTGTGACCGCACCAGTGTCACGCCTAATCCAAACGCGATCACCGCGCCGATGAAAATGGCAATGTTGGCGGTCCGGTTCGTATACATGCCCAGCATGAAGGCCAGCATGACAATCGCCATCATGCCACCCATATAAAGTGCCATCCACATCCGGGTCTGCGAGAAGAAAACATGGTCCATAGCGTAGGTGTTAAGATACATCAGCCCGAACATCGCAACTGTCGAGGTGGCGATCATCGCCAGAAACCGGCCATAGCCACCCTTCATCCCGCCGCCGTTATGTGATGGGTCTTGTTTGGCGCGGAATTGGGGTTCGTTTTGTTTAGTGTCCGCTTGATCAACCATCACTGGCCTCCTTTGATGTTCTTCAACTCAACGCAAACGCAGCCCGATGGTTCCATGCAACACGGCCACGCGAAATCAGCACGCCATCGCCGATCATCGATGATCGCTCTATCTCATGACCGGTTCGGCACCTATAAGCTAAGCTATGAAACAGTTATCTCGGCGCGCCGTTCTGGCCTTTCTGCCCTCATTGACCTTGGCTGCCTGCTCGCGCGGCAAAACGTCAACCACCAAAGCGCGCGGCGGAGAAAACCCGCCTCTTTACCCCAATGAAACGCCCCAACTGCGTATTTTGATCAACAAATGGGCCGATCATTACCAGATCCCGCGCGAGTTGGTGCACCGGCAGGCGGTGCGCGAAAGCACGCACCGACCATGGGCGCGTAACGGACCATATTGGGGGCTTCTGCAAATCCTGCCGCAGACCGCCCGCACGATGGGCCATCGCGGCCCCGCGTCCGAGCTTCTGGACCCGGATATCAACCTGAAATACGCGGGCAAGTATTTGCGTGGGGCCTATATCGTATCTGGCGGCAGCATTAAGGACGCGATGAAATGGTATGCGAGGGGGTATTATTACGAGGCCAAGCGCATGGGCCTGCTGGTCGAAACCGGATTGCGCCCCGGCTAAGGCATTCACCAACAAAAGAAAAAGGCCGCCCAATCAGGCGGCCTTTTCTTTGAACGACAGCGTCGTTCTTATTCTTCTTCTTCCAGCGCCTCAACAGCCTTCTGAAGATCGTCTTTCGACACTTCTTTTTCCGACACTTCCGCCAGCTCAAAGATATAGTCGATTACTTTGTCTTCAAACAGCGGCGCCTGAATTTGCTGACGCATCTGCGGGTTTTGCTGAACGAATTCAAAGAACTGACGTTCCTGACCCGGATACTGACGCGCTTGGTTCATGACCGCTTGGGTCATCTCGGCATCCGTCACTTCGATCTCGGCTGTCTGGCCCAGTTCCGCCAACAGCAGACCAAGGCGTACACGGCGACCCGCCAGTTTGTTGTGCTCGTCCGTCGGCTCGATCTCAGGGTGATCGTGACCTTCCACGTCCGGGTTTTCCTCGTGCCACAGCTGATGCGCGATCTGCTTGGCTTCGGCGTCCAGCAGCGACGGCGGCAGATCGAAATCAACCAGCTTGTCCATCTCGTCCAGCAGGCCGCGTTTCATCACAGCACGCGCCGCACCCGAGAATTCGGCTTCCAGACGTTCTGCAACCTGTGCTTTAAGCGCCTCAAGATCGTCGGCTCCGAATTTCTTGGCCAGTTCGTCGTTCAACTCGGCGGCAACAGGTTCCTTGACCTCTTTCACCTTGCATTCAAAGACCGCATCCTTGCCGGCC
Source organism: Aliiroseovarius sediminis (assembly GCF_022678485.1). Taxonomy (GTDB): domain Bacteria; phylum Pseudomonadota; class Alphaproteobacteria; order Rhodobacterales; family Rhodobacteraceae; genus Aliiroseovarius; species Aliiroseovarius sediminis. The sequence continues at coordinate 88,838 of NZ_JALBYP010000021.1, read as the reverse complement.
AGGTTCTCGGCACCATACTCCGCTGGGAACGTCACGGTGACGTCAAGCTCGTCACCGGCTTTTGCCCCCACCAGCTGCTCCTCAAAGCCCGGAATGAACGATCCTGACCCCAACACCAGCGGGTAATCTTCCGCCGCACCACCGTCGAAGGGCTCGCCATCTACCTTGCCCAGGAAGTCGATCACAACCTGATCGCCGTCCTTGGCTTTCGAACCTTTCTTGCGGTCCTTGAAGTCCTGCGCGGTTTCGGCAAGGCTGTTCAGCGCTTCGTCGACATCAGCATCTGCCGCCTTGACGACCAGCTTTTCCAACTTGATGCCTTTCAGATTGACCTCGGGAATGTCGGGCAGCGCCTCATAGGTCATTTCGACCTCGACATCGTCGCCTTCTTTCCACTCTTCATTGGTCATTTTCACGTCGGGCTGCATGGCCGGACGGTCACCGCTGTCTTCGAAGTGCTTACTCATCGCGCCATCGACAGCTTCCTGCATGGCTTCGCCCATCAGGCGCTGGCCAAACTGCTTTTTCAGAAGCGCCAGGGGCACCTTGCCCTTGCGAAAGCCCTTCATTTCCACTTCGGGCTGTGCTTCGACCAGCTTATCGTTGACTTTTGCGTCCAGATCAGCGGCCGGAACCACAATCTTATAGCCGCGTTTCAGACCTTCATTCAGGGTCTCGGTGACCTGCATCATTTCGTCCTTTTTTTCGTCTTTGGTGCGGGTGGAGGGACTTGAACCCCCACGCCTCGCGGCGCCAGAACCTAAATCTGGTGCGTCTACCAATTCCGCCACACCCGCAAAAACCGTGGGCAGCCCGCACCGGTTTCGCAGGGGCCGCCCAAATTCGCGCCCTTCTAACACCAGTATTGATGGGATGCGAGAGGAAAAACGCGCGGTTTCACCACAGATCGGCATCATTTCGCGACGAAATAGCCACAGTGTTTGCAACGATGGGACGCTCGAAGCGGGAAACAGGTGCGTTCTCGCGCTTTGGCGTTAGCCTGCGCCATACAACCAGAGCTCGAAAACAGGGCCACAGACGAAGGCAGGACGACAAATGACACCCAACCCTTTTCACGGGGATGTGGTGGCTGGGCAGGCGCGTGGCGCAGGTCCAACCGCTGGCATTGGCCCCGGCGCATTGGTGCGCACATTGCACGGCGACCGCGCGGTCGAAACCCTTGGCCCCGGCGACCAAATCATCACCTCAGACGGTCGCAAAGCCCGCCTTGACGCCATCACTTGCCATATTGCGCCGGCCCGTATGCTGTGCCGTATTTCTCCCAAAACCCAGACCAACGCACGCGCCCACGCCGGTCCGGTCATTCTGTCCAACCACCAGCATGTGATGGTCGAAGGTTGGATGGCGCGGGCGATGTTTGGCCGCGACCAGGCGCTTGTGCCCGTATCCGCCATCGCCGACGGAGAGCTGATCCGCCGCATGGATCTGGACGCCGAACTGCCGCTGTTCCAACTGCATTTTTATGCGCCCCAATTGGTCTGCGTCGGAGGGCTAACCGTCCTTGCCACGCCTGCGCGCCAGCCCGCGACCGTAGCCGCTAGATATCCAGCTTCCTGAACACCTCAGGCAGGGCCTCTGGCAAATCTTCGGCAATCAATCCCGGCCCGAAACTCAGCGCGCATTCCACATGCAGCCAAGCTGCGCTCTCAGCCGCTTTCATCGGGTTGAAACCACGGGCGAGCAGCCCAGTGATGAACCCTGCCAACACGTCACCGGAGCCCGCCGTCGCGAGCCAAGGCGCGGACCGCTCGTAAGCGGCAGAGTTGATCGAGCAACGCCCATCGGGTGCAGCAATCACCGTATCCGGCCCCTTGAACAGCACCACACAGCCTGCACGGGCAGCAGCCTCGCGCGTCGCGTCGACCTTGGAATAGGCAGGCCCTTTCGTGGCGGGGGCGTTCAGTTTATCGGCGATATCCGGGAACAACCGCACAAACTCGCCAGCATGAGGCGTCAGCACGCAGGTTTCATGCAGCATGCCGAATAGCTCGGCGGGATTACTCGCGTACGCCGTCAACGCATCCGCGTCCAGAACCGTCGCCCGTTTGGCGGCGAGCGCCACCGGCACCAGTTCCCGCGCCCGCTCTTGCCCCAGTCCGGGTCCAATGCACAGCGCATTGAGCCTCTCGTCCGCCAAAACGGTTTCGAGTGTCGGGGCATCACCAACGGGCGATAGCATGATCGCATCCAACCGCGCCGCGTTCTCTTGGAGGGCGCCGGGTGTCGGGGCGACGGTGACAAGCCCTGCCCCGATCCGTAGCGCCCCACGGGCCGTCAGTCGCGCAGCACCGCCTTTGCCGGGCGGGCCAGACAGGATGAGTGCGTGGCCGTAGGAGTATTTATGATCTTTCCCCAGTTTATCCAACCAGTTGGGTTGGTCGACCAATTTGACGATCTCGCCCGGCGGCACCGCCGGGCAGTCCTCGGCCGCCCCCCCGGGCGGGGACTTCATCCCCACCCGCGGCCGACGACTGCCCTCTAGACCAATGGATTTGACAACACATTTTCCAGCATTCTCAGAACCATCGCCGAGATAGTGACCTGGCTTTCCACTATGGAATGAGACAGAAAGATGGGCGTGCGCAGAAAAACGTGTCCAATGCTCTTCATTCGGAAATTCTTTTCCGCTATCCGAACAGACACCGCTGGGTATGTCGATGGCGACAATCGCTGGACGCCCTCGCTTGTGCCCCCACTCAATTTCAAAACAATCCACCATGTCGCCCATATTCCAAAACAGGTCACCTAATGGCTTTATACCTCTGGTTAGACCTGTTCCGAACAAGGCGTCGATCAGCAAATCACAGCCCCACCCTTTACTTGCTTGGTATGTAAGCACGTCACCAACATGCCCCTCCCACCGCTCATAATTCACCCGCGCATCCGGCGGCAGCTTCTCGGCATCCCCATACAGGAACACCTCGACCTCCCAGCCCCACTCCTTCAACAGGCGCGCCACAACAAACCCATCGCCACCATTGTTTCCCGGTCCACACAACACCACAGCCTTATGAGAGGTCTTCGCAAGCTCCGGCCATTCCTCGAAAATCGCCTCGACCACGCCCTTGCCCGCACGCTCCATCAGCTCAAGCCCGGTGACCTCACCTGAGTCGATTGCGGCTTGCTCTATCGCCCTCATCTGGGCCGCTGTCAGCAGTTCGGTCATGGGTCACCTTTCGTCACATGCTCAATTCTTGAACCAACTGCCTAAATTTTGTGCAGTTGCCCGGAAATCGGTCAGATGGGACCGCCCTGCGTCAGCCTATCCAATTGTCCCGCCCATGGGAAAGTGGTCTTTGGGTCGCAACACGCATGAGCCACATGGGGATGCAGATGAAAAAGATCGAAGCCATCATCAAGCCGTTCAAACTGGATGAAGTCAAAGAAGCGCTTCAGGACATCGGGGTGCAAGGCCTGTCGGTGATCGAAGTGAAGGGTTTCGGCCGCCAAAAGGGCCATACTGAACTTTACCGTGGCGCGGAGTATGTCGTCGATTTCCTGCCCAAAGTGAAAATCGAAGTCGTCCTGCCCGCCGATCAAGTTGACGAGGCCATCGAGGCCATCGTTGACGCGGCGAAGACGGACAAGATCGGGGACGGCAAGATTTTCGTTACCCCCGTTGAACAAGCAATCCGCATCCGAACCGGCGAAACCGGTCTCGACGCGATTTAACGACCCATCAGATACGAACCAAGGAAAACTGACATGAGCGTTCAGGACGTACTTAACCAGATCAAGGACGACGACATTGCCTATGTCGATATCCGCTTCACCGATGTGCGCGGCACCCTGCAACACGTCACCGTGGACTGCGACCTCGTCGACGAAGACTTTCTTGAAGAGGGATTCATGTTCGACGGCTCGTCCATTGGCGGCTGGAAGTCCATCGAAAACTCCGACATGAAACTGATGCCGGACCTCGATTCCACCTATATCGACCCGTTTTATGCAGAGAAAACCCTGTGTGTTCACTGTTCAGTCGTTGAACCGGACACGGGTGAAGCCTATGGTCGCGACCCGCGCGGGACAGCGCAGAAGGCCGAGTCTTACCTGAAAGCCTCGGGCATTGGCGACGTGGCCTTCATGGGGCCGGAAGCCGAATTCTTCCTGTTTGACGATGTGCGTTTCTCAAACACCATCAACAAAGTCTCGTTTGAAGTGGACGCTGTCGATGCGTCGTGGAATTCCGACACTGAATATGAAATGGGTAACACCGGCCATCGTCCCGGCCTGAAAGGCGGCTATTTCCCCGTGAACCCGATTGACGACGCGCAGGATCTGCGCTCGGAAATGCTGACCACGATGAAACAGCTTGGCATGAAAACCGACAAGCATCACCACGAGGTCGCATCGTGCCAGCACGAGCTTGGGCTAATCTTCGACAGCCTGACCAAACAGGCGGACGAACTGCAAAAATACAAGTACATCATCCACAACGTCGCCCACGCCTACGGTAAATCGGCAACCTTCATGCCCAAGCCGATTGCAGGGGACAACGGGACCGGAATGCACGTTAATATGTCAATCTGGAAAGACGGGAAGCCGCTGTTTGCAGGCGACAAATACGCGGACCTCAGCCAAGAGGCGATCTGGTTCATCGGTGGCATCCTGAAACATGCCAAGACCCTGAACGCTTTCACCAACCCCACAACCAATAGTTACAAGCGCCTTATTCCGGGGTTCGAGGCCCCTGTTCTGCGCGCATATTCGGCGCAAAACCGGTCGGGCTGCGTGCGTATTCCGTGGACCGAAAGCCCGAAAGCCAAACGGGTCGAAGCCCGCTTCCCTGACCCCGCCGCCAACCCCTATCTGTGTTTTGCAGCACTTCTGATGGCTGGCCTTGACGGCATCAAGAACAAGATCGACCCCGGCCCCGCGCAGGACAAGAACCTCTATGACCTCCCGCCCGAAGAACTGGAAGGCCTCGACACCGTCTGCACATCGCTGCGCGAGGCACTGGACAGTCTGGACACCGATCACGATTTCCTTCTGGCCGGTGACGTATTCACCAAAGACCAGATCGACGGATATCTGGCCCTGAAATGGGAAGAGGTTCACGCTTACGAACAAACCCCGCATCCGATCGAGTACCAAATGTATTACAGCTGCTAAGACACCTTAAAGATAGGCCGAAAACACGAAAGGGCGCCGCAATAGGCGCCCTTTTTTAGTCAAACATGCCGCCCGTTTGCGCGACACAGAAGCACGCTTCTACTTGGTGCCACCTTGCGCACGATAGGCTTTCAATTGTTCAGCACCGCGAACAATACAGACCGCGTCCGCTTCACGTTGGGACATGGCGTCAGGCTTTGCAATCGCCTCGTCCCATTGCACACGCTCGGGAGAATAAAGTTGGCAGGTAACCTTACCCTTAGGGGTGTTCACCTCGACCGGCGTGCTCTCATAGCCACCGCGCACGCAACCCGACAACACCACCGCCATCGTCAGCATCATAACTCCGCTTCGCATCATATTTGAAACCTTTCATACCAAGTTCACTATTCAACGGCGCGCGGGTTCGCCGCGACTGCCACATATCATTTTGGCTATTGGCGACACATATCGTCGGGTGACAAGATGAAAACGCACCTGATGCCCACATCCAAGCCTTCGTTATTCAGCTGAAATATCGAAGCCACCTCTTTGTTAATAATAACTGATTCTACGGGCTGAAACAGTCAGGAATTTCGCACCACATAGGTATGGATTGAAAATACCACGGCATCCGTCTCCGGCAGACGGCGCATCCCCTGACGTTCAACACGCGTCCATGTCAGCCCATCCCGGCAGGCGCTGCGCCGCTGGTATTCCCGGCATGGTTGATGAAGCTCGGGGTCATCATAAGTCAGGCAGTTTGCACGCCACATGGGCCGCCCGACCTTGATCCCATCAAAAAGCCGTTGAACCCGCCGCGCGATATCATCGGTATAGCTTGGGATCGGTTTGTGAATGCGGATCAGGGGTCTCATGAACTTCTCGTCCAGCGACCAACTGGCGGGAAAGCACAGAATTGCGCCAGTCAACACATGCTCATCCGCTTGTTTTTGCATCAAAACAAGGTCTTCCTGCACCAACGCACCACAGGTTAGCAACGGCGCGGCACGGTCAATCCGCACGCGGCGCCCATCGGGGCAAATGACGTGGGCTGTTGCCACCTCGAACCCTTCTATCGTGGCCAATTCGTCCAGGACGGTTTCCAAAAGTTCATCCGCCGCAGGCCGCGCGGCATGGCTAAGCTTGTGAACGACCTCGGCCCGATCACGGATCAGCGCGACCCGATGCGCCATTTGTGGGCCATAGACATCATCCTGCAGCAGCCATTCACCCGGTTCCATTGGCAAAAGGCCCGGCAACCGGGTCAGGCGATCATCCGCCCATGGATGGATCGGAAGGCTTTTTTGACAGATTTCAACCATGCATGACCCCGCCTTATTCTGTTCAGCTTCCGCCCCAAACGCGATCTTGGCAAGGCGTCTTGCGACCTAGCCGGGAAACGGAAGCGAAAACCGCGCGAGCAGACCGAAATGATCCGACCCCAGACGCGGAAGCCGCTGAACGCTGCCCGCCCCACCCGAGATCATCACGTGGTCAATCGGCACCCGCATCCAGCCGCCCGCCTTGGTCAGCGTCACATGGGGCGGCCCGATCAACTGGGTCGCACTGGCATTTTCGATGCGCTCAACCGCTGCGCTCCACGGCACCATGTTGAAATCTCCGCCAATGACCATCGGCGTGCCTGTTTCATCTTGCGCAAGCCGTTCAAGGATCGGCAACAGCCGCGCGATATGGGCGGGCTGGCTTTTGGGCCAAGGCCAGTGCAGATGAACGGACACCGCCCAGACCGGTCCGCGCGGCGTTATCACCTTCATTGCCGCCAGCCCATCGGCCTTGGCACAAAAGCCCGTGCCCGGCACAATGGGCCAACGCGACGCCACGGCCACCCCGCCCACCGTTTCGAAGGGGCAAAATTGGCGGTATTGATAGACACTGTCCAATGGATCGAACACCGCCATGTTTGCCCCGCTGACTTCTTGCAACGTCAGAAAATCGGGGCGCCTGATCAGGACGTCATCGGCCAGCAGGCCGGGATCCTCGACCAGAAATCGCATGTTCTTTTGATAAAGGCTCAGGTTTGTGTCATTTGGTAAGGTGGCCCAAGGTCCGGCCCCAAAGATCGGCACCAGCGGCGCAGCCGCCATTATTACCCCGAATACCGCCCAAAGATGCGCGCGCAACACCCACAAAAGCGCCGACAACGCCAACGCAACAACGGCGATCTGCGGCCGGAACACCGCAAAACTGTCGCCCGCCGGGTGATACTTACCCAAATACCCTGCGCCCAGCGCCAAAAGCACCAACACCAAAAGGTTTCTAAGACCGCGTTTCACCATGCGCCCGTATTATCCTCGTTGCGTGCGGTGGCACTAATCAATCACCCTTGCGTGAGCAACCCTCCGCTGATCTTGTGAGCTAGCCGCGTGATGGCCAATGTGCAAGCATGCAGGATAGGAGGCATTGATGAAAACCGAGAAATTCAGCTTCACCGGCCACGCGGGCGACGAATTGGCAGCGCGGCTTGATCTGCCGGCCGGGCCGCAACTGGCCACCGCCCTTTTCGCGCATTGCTTTACCTGCAGCAAGGACACCATCGCTGCGCGTCGCATCGCGGCCCGGCTGGCCGGGCTGGGCATCGCCGTCCTACGGTTTGATTTCACCGGGCTTGGCCAGTCCGAAGGTTCTTTCGAAACCACGCATTTTTCGTCGAATGTCGAAGATATTTTGCTGGCAGCACAGGCGCTGGATGATCGGGGCATGTCACCCGGCCTGCTGATTGGGCATTCTTTGGGCGGGGCAGCGATCCTGAAGGCCGCCAGCACCCTGCCCGACACCAAGGCCGTGGTCACGATCAATGCTCCCGCCGACCCAGCCCATGTAATCGGCGCTTTTCGCGAAGACCTGCCGCGCATCCGTTCCGAAGGCTCGGCGCAGGTGTGTCTGGGCGGTCGTCCCTTCACCGTCAGCAAGGATTTCATCGAAGACTTGCGGGGCATTGACCTGCCCGGCGTGTTGAAAGACCTTAAACCCGCGCTTCTGGTCCTGCACGCCCCGCGCGACGAGGTTGTGTCGATCGACAACGCCTCGCGAATCTTCCTCGCCGCAAAACATCCTAAAAGCTTCGTGACACTGGATGACGCCAACCATCTGATTTCACGCAGCGATGATGCCGAATATGTCGCCGAGGTGATCGCGGCCTGGGTCGGCAGATACGTCGAACTGACGCCCCCCGCCCCACCGCCGGGCGCGCCCGAAGGCATCGTCCGCGCGACCGAGGCCGACCCAGACGGCTTCTTGCAAGACATCCAGTCCGGACCGAACCATCATATGTTTGCCGATGAACCGCTGGCCTATGGCGGCACGAACAAGGGCATGTCGCCTTATGGGTTTCTGGCCGCCGGGCTGGCGGCCTGCACCTCGATGACGATCCGCATGTATGCACGGCGCAAGGAATGGCCGTTAGATGATGTGCGCGTCGATGTCAGCCACGACAAGGTTCACGCACAGGACGCTGAAACCGGCGCCCGCGACAAGATCGACCGTTTCCAGCGCGAGATTCATTTAACGGGCGACCTCGACGGCGACCAGCGCGCACGACTTCTGGAGATCGCCGACCGCTGCCCGGTGCACCGCACGCTTGAAGCCACAAGCCAGATCGAAACGAAGCTGGCAGGTTGAGGCGCCACCGGGCCTTTTTTCACGCACCCCACGGGGAAAACCGCGTGGGGTCGATCAGGATCGGCTTTTGGTCTTGACCTAAGCCACAGGCACGTCAAAAACCCCCCTATGAGTACAGGCAGACTTACCATTGATCTGGATGCAGTGGCCGCGAACTGGCGGGCGCTGGATGAAAAAAGCGACCAAGGCGTGCAGACAGCCGCCGTGGTCAAAGCCGATGCCTATGGGCTTGGGGTTGGCAAGGTCGCCCGGGCGCTCGCGGCCGCAGGCGCGCGGCGGTTTTTCGTCGCCGTAGCCGAAGAAGGTGCGGCCCTGCGCGAAGCTCTTGGGCCGGGGCCGGAAATCAGCGTCTTTGCTGGCCACATGCCCGGCGACACTGACATGATCCACGATCTTGGCCTTGTGCCGATGCTGAACTCGGTCGACCAACTGACCCGCCATTTCGAGGCCCTGCCGGGCCATCCCTTCGGCATCCAGTTGGACACCGGCATGAACCGACTGGGGATGGAGCCGCCCGAATGGGCCGCCCTGCGCGATCTGGTGCTGGCCCAGAATCCGCGCCTGATCATGAGCCATCTGGCCTGCGCCGATGAGCCCACCCACCTGATGAACCGCCAGCAGCTTGATACCTTTCACGAAATGACTGAAGGCTTAGACGTGCCGCGCAGCCTTGCCGCCACCGGGGGTATCCTGATGGGGCCGGATTATCACTTCGACCTGACCCGCCCCGGCATCGGGCTTTATGGCGGTTTGCCTTTTGACAATGCCAAACCCGCCGTCACGTTGGACTTGCCGGTTGTTCAGGTCCGCGACGTCGCGGCGGGCGAAAGTGTGGGCTATTCCAACACATGGGTCGCTGAACACCCGACACGCGTGGCAACCGTCAGCGGGGGGTATGCGGACGGGATCACGCGCCATATCTCGAACAAAGCGGTGATGTTCCACCAAGACACCCCCTGCCCGATCCTGGGCCGTGTGTCGATGGACCTTATCACGGTCGATGTCGGCCATCTGAGCGAAGAACCCAAAGCGCTAACCATGCTAGGCGATCATCAGACCGTGGATGATCTGGCTGACGTGGCCGGCACAATCGGCTATGAAGTCCTGACGCAACTTGGCGCGCGCTACGCCCGCTATTACGCAAGAGGTCGCGGATGAAGCCGCTCACGTCCCCCTTGGCCGCCCTTGGCCGCGCCACGCTTGGCTTTCTGGCCATGGTCGGGCGCGTGGCGATCTTCGCAGGCCAATCGCTGAGCCATATCTTTCGCCCGCCCTTCTATCCGCGCGAATTGCTGAACGCCTTGTTGAATATCGGTTATTTCAGCCTGCCCGTTGTGGGCCTGACCGCGATCTTCACCGGCGCGGCCCTTGCACTGCAAATCTATTCCGGCGGGCAGCGTTTTTCGGCCGAAGCCGTGGTGCCGCAGATTGTTGCCATCGGCATGGTGCGTGAACTTGGCCCCGTGCTGGTTGGCCTGATGATCGCGGCCCGCGTCACCTCGTCAATCGCGGCGGAAATCGCCACCATGAAAGTGACCGAGCAGATTGACGCCCTCGTCACCCTGTCAACTCACCCGATGAAATACCTGACCGCGCCCCGCGTGTTGGCCGCAATCCTCGTTGTGCCTGCCCTTGTGGGCATCGGCGACATCATCGGCATCATGGGCGGCTATATCGTCGGCACCAAGCAGTTGGGCTTTGCGCCCGGCGCCTATATCAACAACACGTGGAACTTCCTTGAAACCGCTGACATCGTGTCGTCCCTTGTTAAGGGCGCGGTTTTCGGGTTCATTGCCGCTGTGATGGGCTGCTATCACGGCATGAATTCCGGTCGCGGCGCACAGGGTGTGGGCCGTGCCACCAAAACCTCGGTCGAGGCAGCTGCGATCTTGATCCTTGCCGCCAACTTCCTTCTCACCAGCTTCTTCTTTACCTCATGATTGAACTGACAGACGTCCATAAAAGCTTCGGCCCCAAAAAGGTGCTGGCAGGTGTGAACCTGACCATTCCGCGTGGCGAAAGCATGGTGGTGATCGGCGGCTCGGGCACCGGAAAATCCGTGCTTCTGAAATGCATCCTTGGCCTGATGACACAAGACAGCGGCACGATCACGCTGGATGGCGAAGACACACTGAGAGCCGAACGCGACGCGTTTCTGGCCCGCTTCGGGATGCTGTTCCAAGGCGGCGCGCTGTTTGACAGTCTGCCCGTCTGGCAAAACGTCGCCTTCCGCCTGCTGCGCGGATCACTAGCCCGTCCGTGGCCCGAAGCGCGCGAGATTGCGGTCGAGAAACTGCGCCGCGTCGGCCTGACCGCGGATGTGGCCGATCTGTTCCCCGCCGAGCTGTCCGGCGGCATGCAAAAACGCGTGGGCCTTGCCCGCGCCATCGCCGCCGAGCCCGAAATCATCTTCTTCGACGAACCCACAACCGGCCTTGACCCCATCATGTCCGGCGTCATCAACGACCTGATCCGCGAAATCGTGGTCGAAATGGGCGCCACCGCGATGACCATCACCCACGACATGTCATCCGTGCGCGTGATCGCAGACAAGGTGGCGATGATACACGGCGGAAAGGTGCAGTGGACGGGACCGGTCGCGGACATGGATGCCTCGGGCGATCCCTACCTGACGCAGTTTATCTCGGGCAGCGCTGAGGGGCCGATTGAGGCGGTGCGGTAACCACCCCTTCGCCCGACCGCCCCTATGGGCGGGCGCTTCACTTTCGCCCGCCATAAGCCCCAGCCCTCATCTCTTTCTCATGGACGTTGCAATAACGTAACGAGGTTCTAGTTTTCCCCATGCTCAAATACCTCAACCTCACCCTCCTCATCGCCTTCCCGATTGCGTGGTTCGCCCCCCTCATGCGGGCGGGTATCAACCTGCCGCTCTTTGGCCTGAAAGAAGTCAGCGTGATCTCAGGCCTGCAAGCCCTGTGGGACACTGACGTGATCCTTGCCCTGCTCGTCACCTTCTTTGCAGTCTTTGCTCCAATCATGAAGGTCTTGGGCCTCGCCCTGATTCAATTCGGCATGATGCGGCGTAAAATGCTGCCAGTCTTCAACATCCTCGGCAAACTGGCGATGGCCGACATCTTCCTGATCGCGCTTTATATCGTGATCGTGAAGGGCGTCGGCATGGCGAGGATTGAGACCGGATGGGGCCTGTATCTGTTCACCGCCTGCGTTCTGGCCTCCATCGCGATCAGCTTTGCAACGGCCAAGCGACAAAGGGTCTGAAACGACGCCTCGTCGCCTCTTGCACACCCCCGCACCGTCAGGCAGAAAGCCCCATGGCAAAAGCTCAAAAAACCTTCACTTGTAACGCCTGCGGCGCGTCCTCGTCCAAATGGTCAGGCCGATGCGAGGCGTGTGGAGAGTGGAACTCCATCGTTGAAGAGGTGCCGCTAAGCTCTGGCCCTGCCTCGAAATCCTTGGGTGGCAAGCGCGGGTCGACGATCAAACTAACTGACTTGTCGACCGAAGAAACCCCGCCACCGCGCACCGAATGCGGCATGGGTGAATTGGACCGCGTATTGGGGGGCGGGTTGGTGCCCGGATCGGCGATCCTTGTAGGCGGCGACCCCGGCATCGGGAAGTCCACCCTGCTTTTGCAAGCCGCCGCGAAATTCGCGCAGTCTGGCCTGCCCACGATCTATGTCTCGGGCGAGGAAGCGTCAGCGCAAGTGCGGATGCGCGCACAGCGTCTGGGTCTGACCGATGCCCCGGTTCGGCTGGCCGCCGAGACCAACCTGCGCGACATCATGACGACGCTGGACACTGAACGCCCGGCGCTGGCGATCATTGATTCCATCCAGACCATGTGGGCCGACCATGTCGACAGCGCGCCGGGGTCTGTCAGCCAGGTGCGCACCGCCGCCCATGAGCTAACCACCTTCGCCAAGAAACGCGGCATTTCGGTCGTTCTGGTTGGACACGTCACCAAGGATGGCCAGATCGCTGGCCCCCGCGTGGTCGAACATATGGTCGACACGGTGCTGTATTTCGAAGGCGAACGCGGCCACCAATTCCGCATCCTGCGCGCGGTCAAAAACCGCTTTGGCCCCGCTGACGAAATCGGCGTGTTCGAGATGACGGGTAAAGGGCTGGCTGAGGTTCTGAACCCCTCGGCCCTGTTTCTGTCCGACCGCGAAGACCCCGCCCCCGGTTCTGTCGTGTTTGCAGGCATCGAAGGCACGCGCCCGGTGTTGGTCGAGTTTCAGGCGCTGGTCGCACCCTCCTCGCTCAGCCAACCACGTCGGTCGGTTCTAGGCTGGGACAGCGGGCGTTTGGCAATGATTTTGGCGGTCCTTGAATCCCGCTGCGGCATCCCGTTTGCCGGGCTGGATGTCTATCTTAACGTCGCTGGCGGCATGAAGATTTCCGAACCCGCCGCCGACCTTGCTGTGGCGGCGGCGCTACTTTCCGCGCGCGAGGACGCTGCAATTCCGAAAGAGACTGTGGTTTTTGGCGAAATCAGTCTATCAGGGGCGTTGCGCCCTGTGGGACAGACCGAAAATCGGTTGAAAGAAGCGCAAAAACTTGGTTTCACAGCCGCAATTGCGCCCACGCGCAGCAAGATCGGCTCGGGCTCCGGGCTGAAGATACAAAAAATGGCGGACCTGACCGGGTTCGTTGGTGAGATTTTCGGGGCCGGTTAGCCCCACGAACAAAGGCGGTCACGGATGTTTTTCGGACCGAAGTGAGACGACATGGAAGGCTTCACCTTGATTGACGGGATCGTTGCGGCGGTTATCCTGATTTCGGCCATTCTGGCTTATTCGCGCGGCTTCGTGCGCGAAGGCATGTCCATCCTTGGGTGGATCGCGGCGGCCATTCTGGCCTATATCTTTGCCCCCCGCGCCCTGCCGTTGGTCAAGGAAATCCCGGTCCTGAAGGACTTCATCGCCGACAGTTGCGAATTGTCGATGATCGCCGCCTTTGCCGGTGTCTTTGCCTTGGCGCTGGTGATCGTGTCGATCTTCACGCCTTTGTTTTCGTCCGCCGTGCAGCGATCAGCACTTGGCGGAGTGGATCAGGCGCTTGGGTTTATTTTCGGTGTTGCGCGCGGCCTGCTGCTGGTTGCCATCGCGCTGGTTGTCTATGATCGCATCGTGACCACGGACACGATCCCGATGGTCGATGACAGCCGCACCGCCAAGATCTTTGCGCGCACGCAAGACAAGATCAATGAACAGATCCCGGAAGACGCTCCGGGCTGGATCGTCCAGAAATATGAGGACTTGGTCGGCACCTGCAGCTCGCCAATCCAACAAGCTCCTACAGAGTGACATGACGACGCGCCCCTCGGGGCGCGTTTTCTTTTCCGGGCACGCGGAGGCGATCAAAGATCGCGTCGTGACATACCCGGACGGGTCCAGTAAGACAGGGCCAACGCCACGGAATCGGAGCCCGCTGCCCATGTCCGACACCATGTCTTCCGCCTTCAAGGCTATGCCCCACGCGCATCCTTTCGACGACGACAAGTTGAAAGAGGAATGCGGCGTGTTCGGCGCCATAGGTCTGGCGGATGCCGCCAATTTCGTCGCCTTGGGGCTGCACGCCCTGCAACATCGTGGGCAAGAGGCTGGGGGCATCGTCTGCCACGATCCCGACTACGGCTTCAACTCGGTCCGCCGCTTTGGCTATGTGCGCGACAATTTCACCAAGACCAGCGTGATGGAAACCCTGCCCGGCCCAGTCGCCATCGGTCACGTGCGCTATTCCACCGCGGGCTCGAAGGGCGCGGCCATTCGCGACGTGCAGCCCTTCTTTGGCGAATTTGCCATGGGCGGGGCTGCGATTGCGCATAACGGCAACATCACCAACGCCTTGGCCCTGCGCCGCGAACTGGTCGAGCGTGGCTCGATCTTCCAAAGCTCGTCAGACAGCGAGTGCATCATTCACCTGATGGCCCGTTCGCTACAGCGCAACATCCCCGAACGGATGGAGGACGCGCTGCGTCGTGTCGAAGGCGCTTTTTCGGTCGTTGCCATGACCCGCACCAAGCTGATCGGCGTGCGCGACCCACATGGTGTGCGTCCGTTGGTGCTGGGCCGCTTGGGCGACGGCTGGGTTCTGGCGTCGGAAACCTGTGCGCTGGACATCATGAACGCCGAATTTATCCGCGAGATCGAACCCGGCGAAATGGTCGTGATCAGCGCGGATGGCGTCGACAGCCGCTTTCCTTTCCGCCCGAAACCCTCGAAATTCTGCATTTTCGAGCATGTTTATTTCTCGCGTCCCGATAGCATTTATGGCGGTCGGTCCGTCTATGAAACCCGCCGCCAGATTGGTGTCGAACTGGCCCGCGAAAACCCGGTGGACGCCGACATCGTCTGCCCCGTCCCCGACAGCGGCACGCCCGCGGCCATTGGTTACAGTCAAGAAAGCGGCATTCCCTATGCGATGGGGATTATCCGCAACCAATATATGGGCCGCACCTTCATTGAACCGACCGAACAGATCCGCAACATGGGCGTGCGCCTGAAGCTGAACGTGAACCGCGCCCTGATCAAGGGCAAGCGCGTGGTGCTGGTCGATGACAGCGTCGTGCGCGGCACGACCACGCGCAAGGTCAAGGACATGATGCTGGACGCCGGCGCCGCCGAGGTGCATTTCCGCATCGCCTCCCCCCCGACCGCATGGCCCTGTTTCTACGGCGTGGACACGCCCGAACGCGAAAAGCTGCTGGCGGCCACAATGAGCGAAGACGAGATGCGCGAGCATCTGAAGGTGAACAGTCTGAAATTCATCTCGCTCGACGGTCTTTACCGCGCGGTCGGCGAAGCCGCAGGGCGCAAGAAAGACTGCCCGCAATATTGCGACGCGTGTTTTTCGGGGGAATACCCGGTCACGCCATCCGACAAGGTCGAAAGCGGATTCAAACTGCAACAAGCGGCAGAATGACGCCCCCGGTCGGGCGGTCTGCTTTGGCCTTGCCCTTGGCGTTTGGGAATGAAAAGACGGCACCATGACAGAGACACAGAAAATCGCATTGGTCACAGGCGCCTCGCGCGGATTGGGTGCGGCCCTCGCACTTGAGCTATCCAGGACTCACCACGTTGTTGCCGTTGCCCGCACCACCGGCGCGCTGGAAGAATTGGACGACAAGATCAAGACCCAGGGCGGCGTGGCGACACTGGCGCCGATGGATGTCACCAACCGGGACGCGATGGCGCATCTGTGCCGCTCGATCCACGATCGTTGGGGGCCGATCGACGTCTGGGCGCACACCGCGATCTATGGCCCCGCGCTGATGCCAACGCCAGACCTTGACGACAAGGGCTGGACGCAAGCCCTGAACACCAATGTGGAAGCCACGCGCGCACTGATCATGATGGTTAACGCGCTGATGACCGACGACAGCACCGCATTGTTCTTTGCCGATGATCATGCCGGGCAGAAGTTCTTTGCAGGTTACGGCGCGACCAAGGCGGCCCAAATGGCGCTGGTGCGCAGTTGGGCTGCTGAAAACGCCAAGATCGGACCGCGCATCGTCATCGCCGAACCCAAACCGCTGGCAACCTCCATGCGGGCCCGGTTTTTCCCCGGCGAGGATCGCAGCAAACTGGCCGCCGTCGACACCGAGGCGCTGCGCATCCTGTCCGAGGCGGGGCTGGCCTGAGCCGAGTTACCCGATTGGACCCGCAACAGCGACGCACGCACCTGCCGTGCTTGCCGCGCGCGCCAAGCTGTTTTATTGAGGGTCAAGAACCGCAACACAGGCTAGGCCGAAGGGCAAAACATGCGCATTCTCATCACCAATGACGACGGTATACACGCGCCCGGTCTGGAGGTGGCAGAAGCCATCGCCCAAGACATCGCCCGCGATATAGCCGGTTCTAAAGCCGAGGTCTGGACCGTCGCCCCCGCGTTCGAACAATCCGGCGTCGGGCACTGCATTTCCTACACACATCCCTTCATGATTGCCGAACATGCCCCGCGCCGCTTTGCCGCCGAAGGCAGCCCCGCCGATTGCGTGATCGCCGCGATCTATGACGTGATGCCCGAACGGCCCGACCTTGTGATTTCGGGTGTGAACCGGGGCAACAACTCGGCCGAGAACGCTCTCTACTCCGGCACGCTTGGCGCCGCGATGGAGGCCGCGTTGCAAGGCATTCCCGCCATCGCCTTGTCGCAATATATGGGCAACGGCACCAAGGGTTTGGACAACATCTTCGAAGCTGCCGCCACATGCGGTCGCGATGTCGTGCGCAGGTTGCTGGCGGATGCGCCTTGGGAACACGGGGCGGATTACCGGCTGTTTTACAACGTGAACTTTCCCCCCGTTTCCGCCGATCTGGTCAAGGGCATCAAGGCCGCGCCGCAAGGCTGGCGTCGGGATGCGTTTTTCGGGCTGGACGCACAGAACAGCCCGTCGGGGCGGAAATTCTTGTGGATCAAGGGCGGGCCACAAGGCACCCCGTCCGCCCCCGGAATGGATGTGACGCTGAATCTTGACGGCTATATCTCGGTCACACCGATGCGGGCCGATCTGACAGCCCATGATCAACTGGACGCGTTGGGGACGCTGTTTGAATGAACCAATCCAACGCGACGGACGCCGAACGCAAGATGCAGTTCCTGTTCGCCCTTCGCTCGAAGGGGGTAACGAACCCGCGCGTCCTGACCGCGATGGAGGAAATCGACCGCGGCCTTTTTGTGCGCGGCCTGTTCGCAGAACGCGCGTACGAGGACATGCCGCTGCCCATCGCTTGCGGGCAGACAATCTCGCAACCCTCGGTGGTCGGGCTGATGACGCAGGCCGCGCAGATCAACCCGCGCGACAAGGTTTTGGAGGTCGGCACCGGATCGGGCTATCAGGCGGCGATCCTGTCGCGGCTGGCACGCCGGGTCTATACGATCGACCGCCATCAACGATTGGTGCGTGAGGCGCGCGAACTGTTTGCGTCGATGGACCTGCACAACATTACCGCAATCATTGGCGACGGGTCACGCGGCCTGCCCGATCAGGCACCTTTCGACCGCATTATCGTGACCGCCGCCGCCGAGGACCCGCCCGGTCCCCTCTTGGCGCAGCTTGCCATAGGCGGTATCATGATCGTGCCGGTGGGTCAGTCCGATGCCGTCCAGAGCCTGATAAAGGTGACACGGACGGAAGACGGGTTTGACTATGACGAACTCCTGCCGGTGCGGTTCGTCCCCCTTCTGGAAGGGCTGGGGCAGGACTGAGGCCAGAACAACACGCCGGGCGACCGGACTCGTGGGACGAACGTCCCGCAATTCAGTAAAAGGCCCGCAAAGGGTCGCAACCAGAGCCTGACAACAGGCCAATGGATCGAGGAAGAACGAGCAATGCCACACTCAAGCACGACCGACCCGCGTGCGCCCCGTCCCGTGCGGCGGCGCCATATCCGCTCTGCGTCCCTGTTGGGGCTGCTGGTGGGACTGACGGCCTGTGACGGAAATTTTGACATGGACATGCGCAGGTTTGCGCCCGGCGGGTTATCTACGACCGCAGCCGCTGAAGGTGCCACGACCGCCGCCCGCCCCAAGGCGGATGCGCGCGGGGTGATTTCCTATCCCGGCTATCAGGTCGCTGTCGCCCGGCGCGGCGACACGGTGGCGCAGGTTGCAAGCCGCATCGGCATGGCCCCGACAGAATTGGGGCGCTATAACGGCATCTCGGTCGAGGCCCGGCTGCGCGAAGGCGAGGTATTGGCCTTGCCGCGGCGCGTGGCCGAATCCGCATCGGGCGTCATTCAGCCCAACGATAACATCGACATCACCACGCTGGCGGGCGACGCGATTGATCGTTCAAGCAACTCGGCTGCCCAACCAGCTGCGCCCAGCTCGGGCGAACAACCGACGCGTCACCAGGTAAAACGCGGCGAAACAGCTTATTCGATCGCGCGCAAATATGGTGTGTCGGTTCGGGCGCTGGCCGACTGGAACGGGTTGGGCGCCAGCCTGGACGTGCGCGAAGGTCAATATCTGATGATCCCTGTCAAGGTTGCCGCGCCTGTGCAAACAGCCAGCGTCAGCACGCCCGGCCAGGGTTCTGCCACACCGACCCCGCCATCGGCGACCACGCCTTTACCCAAGGACGAAAAAGCGCCGAAAAAGGCGTCGGCACCAACCTCGCCCAAGCTTGAAGAAACCCGCACCACCGCCAGCACCGCACGTATGTCGCTGCCTGTGCCGGGCAAGGTGACAAGCCTGTTTGACGCTGAAAAAGCCGGTTATATTCTTGTGTCGGCAAAGCCCGGTACCGCCGTCAAGGCCGCCGCCAGCGGCACTGTCCGGTTGGTCTCCAAGGATGTCGAGGGCGAAGAGATCGTGGTCATCGACCACGGCGACGGCACCCAAAGCGCCTATAGCTTCGTTGAAGGTATCAAGGTCAAGAAGGGCCAGAAAGTGAAACGCGGTCAGCAGATCGCGTCGGCATCCAAGAACCAATATAACGCGATCCAGTTCCTTGTGTTCAAAGGCACCGAGCCGGTTGACCCGATGCCTTACCTGAACTGATCGGTAACGATATCAAAGCGGGGCGGCCAATCGGTCGCCCCTTTTTCGTTGCAAGATCACAAAGTGATGCGGAACAGGGCAAATCCGCTGTCGGACATCCCTGCTTCTTCGATGGTAACGCCGGGCACGGATGCGGCGTGTTTAGCAGCGGCAGGCCCGGTTTCGAACAGAACGCTGGTGTTTTCCATTGGTGCAAAGGTCCAGTTTCCGTCCGCCTTCGGATTGATCGTGCCTTTCTCGACGATATAGCGCACGATCACGTCGCGGTTGGTATCCGGCCCCTCAAAGATCGTCGTATCGCCACCAGCGCCGGGGAAACTGCCCCCGCCGCCCGCGCGGTAATTGTTAGTTGCGATGATGAATTCCTGTTCTTCGTCAATTTCTTTTCCGTCGAACTTCAAGTTGACGATCCGGTGCGCACCCGGTGCGACCACCTCGCCGTCCTTGTTGTATCGGGCCGGTTGGCTCAGGTCGATCTGATAGCTCACACCGTCCATCACATCATAATTGTAAGATGGCATCTCGGGGTTCAGAAGCACCGCATCATCAGCCCCCGGTTCAATCTGGTTGAACATGCCTGCCGAGCGTTCCAACCACTCGCGCACTGTTGCACCATTGATCCGCACCGCCCGCACCGTGTTGGGATAGAGGTACAGATCGGCCACGTTCTTGATTGCCACGTCGCCTACATCAACATCCGTGTAGTAATCCGGCCCCCCGCGTCCACCAGCCTTGAAGGGTGCCGCGGCAGACAGGATCGGCAGCCCTTCATGTACGGTCCCTTTCATCATCTGTTCGATATACCAAGTCTGCGCGTTCGACACGATCTGCACAGACGGGTCGTCAGCAACCAGCGCGAAATAGGAATGCAGCGGGGCTTCGGTCTTACCCACTGCCCGGCGCACGTATTCCAGTGTCTCGTCATGCTCTTTCTGGACCGACGCCAACACCTCGGCGTTGCTTTCCACCAGCGGTGCGACCGACCGATCCTCGCCCCGCTCATAGATCGGGCGCGCCTCGGACGTATGCGACACCACACGCCACGCGCCACCATCATGTTCCAGCATTAGATCAATCAAACCCATATGCGAGCCCCAGAAACCGCCCATCACCGCGGGAATGCCCATTAAGGTGCCCGCATCAACATCGGCGCCCGCGAAGTCGGCATAGGTCGAGGACGGGAACACAAGGTGCGAATGGCCCGTCAACACGGCGTCAATCCCCTCAACCGCCGCCAGCGGGATCGAGGCATTTTCCATTCCGTCGCTATGCTCGGCCGCACCAATGCCGGAATGAGACAGGGCGATGACCAAATCGGCGCCTTCTTCGCGCATCTGCGGGACGTATGCGCGCGCAGCTTCGACAATGTCCCGCGCCATTACGTTGCCTTCCAGATGTTGCCGATCCCAGTTCATGATCTGGGGCGGTACAAAGCCGATGAAGCCGATCCGAATGGGCTGGACAGTGCCGCCGCCGTTGGTGATTTCGCGATCGACGATCACATAGGGCGGCAGAAGGGTGTCATCCTCGCGCGGTGTGGCGCCCAGCTTCTTGGCCACATTGGCGCAGACAACGGGAAACCCTGCCCCCGACAGAGATTTCATCATGAAATCCAGGCCATAGTTGAATTCATGGTTGCCCAAGGTCGACGCATCAAAACCCAACGTGTTCATGGCAGTAATAATGGGGTGCGCGTCGCCCTCCTTCATACCCCGCTCATACGCGATGTAATCGCCCATCGGATTGCCTTGCAGGAAATCGCCGTTGTCCAGAAGCAGCGAGTTCGTCGCCTCGGCCCTGATATCGCCGATCAGGGACGCGGTGCGGGCCAGACCGACCGTATCAACCTCGCGATCCGCATAATAGTCATAGGGGAAGACGTGAACGTGCAAATCCGTTGTCTCCATTATCCGCAGATGCGCCTGGTTGGGCGATGCGCGGAGCGAGAAGGGATGAAGCGCAATAAAGCCAGCGGTACCAGCCAGAAAGCCGCGACGCGATAGGGTAAGGGACATGGGGCACCTCCGGTGCAGACGGTTGGGAAACTGGATCAACCTTCATCATGGCAGCGAAAGGGCCGGTTTGGCAAATTCAAACAGGCGAAAACGGCAGCGCCCCGCCGATCGTGATGATCATCGGGGCGCTGATTCTTTAATGTTTACATCTACTTAATTGAGGTTAGTCGTCTGCACGCCCCTTGCCCAAGTGCTTGCGCAACCGCGATGGTGTCGATTTTTTTCGGTTTTTATAGGGGTTCTGATCCCCCTGCCCGCGCATCATCAGGCGGATGGGCGTACCGGGCATGTCGAAATCCTCGCGCAGTCCGTTGATCAGATATCGGCTATAGCTGTCGGGCAGTTTTTCGGGATGGGAACACATCACCACGAAGCCCGGCGGGCGCGTTTTAACCTGCGTCATATAGCGCAGCTTGATCCGCCGACCGCCCGGCGCAGGGGGTGGATGGGCTGCAATCATTTCAGCCAGCCAGCCGTTCAACTGGGCAGTTTTCACGCGGCGGTTCCAGATGTCATGCGCCCGCATGACAGCGGCATGCAAGCGATCCAACCCTCGCCCCGTCTTGGCCGATATTGTTACCAGCGGCGCGCCGCGCAGTTGCGGAAGCAGACGGTCAAATGCCTCTTTCAGATCTTTCAACTTGGTCTGTTTTTCGGTTTCGACATCCCATTTGTTGACCGCGACAACCACGGCCCGCCCTTCACGCTCAGCCAGATCCGCGATGCGCAAATCCTGTTGTTCAAAGGGAATAGCAGCATCCAGCAGGACCACCACGACCTCGGCAAATTTTACCGCCCGCAGCCCGTCTGAAACAGAGAGTTTTTCGATCTTTTCCTGCACCTTGGCACGTTTGCGCATCCCTGCGGTGTCGAAAATGCGCGTGGGCACCCCGCCCCAGTCAAAGCGCAATGAAATTGCGTCGCGGGTGATCCCGGCCTCTGGCCCGGTCAGCAGACGTTCTTCGCCGACCAGCTTGTTGATCAGCGTCGATTTGCCCGCGTTTGGCCGGCCAATCACGGCGACCTGCAAAGGTTTGTCCTGCGTGGGAACGCGCGGGCCGTCGTCTGCGTCCTCGTCAACATCTACGTCCGTTTCCGGTGCCGTGGCAGCGGTGCGTTCCTCGAATTCCTCCGAGATCGGGCGCAGTACATCCATCAATTCGCCCATCCCCTCGCCATGTTCGGCCGACAGGCGGATCGGCTCGCCCAGTCCCAGCGAGAAGGCCTCCAAATACCCGGCCTCGCCGGCTTTGCCTTCGGACTTGTTGGCGGCCAGAATCACGTGGGCGTTCTTGCGGCGCAAAATGTCGGCGAACACCTCATCTGAAGGCAGGATACCGGCGCGGGCATCGACCAAAAACAGGCAGGCATCTGCCATTTCGACTGCGCGTTCAGTCAACCGCCGCATCCGGCCCTGAAGGCTGTCGTCGGTGGCTTCTTCCAACCCGGCGCTGTCGATCACGGTAAAGCGCAGATCGCCCAACCGCGCGTCGCCTTCACGCAGGTCACGGGTCACGCCGGGCTGGTCATCGACCAAGGCCAGACGTTTGCCGACCAACCGGTTGAACAGGGTGGATTTGCCCACATTGGGGCGTCCCACAATGGCAAGGGTGAAGGTCATATCGGTCTCCGGGTCACGTCAAGCGCCCCGCATACACGGTTTACGGGTCAGCGCAAAGCCAGAAGTTTGCCGTTGCGCGCCACCAGATAAGCGGTGCCGTTCACGACCACGGGACGGGTTGCCGCGCCGCCAGGAATGGCCACTTGGCTGACCAGCGCGCCGTTCACCGGATTAAAACCGCGCATCACACCGTCGGACGAGGCAACCCAAAGCCTGCCGCCCGCCAGAACCGGGCCAAGGTTGGCGTAAATCGCCTTGCGCTTACGCTTTTTCGCCTTGGTGTAATGCGGCAACGGAACGCCCCAGATGCGTTCGCCGGTCTTGGCATTCAACCGCACCAACTGCGCCTCGTCCGAGACCAGAAAGACCGACCCTCCGGTGACCCAGACAGGGCTGACCGCGCCTTCTTTGGCGGTCCACAGCCGTTCGCCGGACATATCCATCGCGACCGTACGCCCAACCGGGTTGCCGGTATAAACCACGCCGTCTTTGACGACAGGTTCGCCCGTGATATCCGTGACCAGCGAATAAGCGCGCCCCGCCCGTTCGCCCGCCAGCAGGCTGGACCATGTACGCGCACCGCCTTTTTTCAAAGCCGCCACCACCTCTCCCGAGGCGAAAGGAAGCAGCACCAACCGGTCCGTCACAGCCGGCGAAGAAACACCCACGATGCCTTCCTGACTGGGTGTGCCGGACAGGCGCCACTTCACGCGACCGTTAGCCGCGTCAATCGCCCACGCGCTGTTATCGCGGCTAACCACATAAACCAGCCCGCCCGATACGGACGGCGCGCCCGATCCGGGGGCATCCATCTTCTGTTGCCATTTGACCTTGCCGGTCGCGGCATCCAGCGCGCTGACCAAGCCAAAGCCCGAGGTCACAAAAACCGTGCCATTCGCATAGGCCAGACCGCCGCCCGATGCATCATCCGACCGGTCCGATGGCGGCGTAAGGTCACGTGACCACACGGTCGCGCCCGAGGTTGCTGTCGCCACCACTTGCGCGCGGCTATCCAACGTGAAAATGCGTCCGCCTGCGACCACAGGTTCTGCTGTGATGCGGTGCTTGCGGTCATTGCCCTGCCCGATCGACGCCGCGAACAACAGTTTTGGCGCGGGCGACAGGGCGGGGTGCTGTACTTGGTGGGTCAAGCTGCCACCCAGATGGGTCCAGCTTGCGTGATTGATCGTACGCGGCAAGGAAATCGGGCGCGGTCCATCCTGGCGTCCTGCCCCTTCAACCGCGGCAGCGGTTTGCGATACGGCCTCGGCCCCAAGGGTCTGCGGGTTCGGGCTGCGCAGGTCTTCGCGTTCGCCCGGCAGGATGTATTCCTGCTGCGAACAGGCGGCCAAAAGGCTTAAGGAAACCAAAATTCCGGCGCTTTGTTTCAACTTCACGTTATGCCCCCCGGGATACCCAAATAATGACGTCTGACGCGGCAATGTGACCCGCGCGACGATGGTCAGGACGTTGATCAGGATGTCTCGGCAACCCCGCCCAGCGCTACAATCAACTGAGATGCCCTGCGGCGCAAGGGGCCAGACGCCCCGTCATCCTGCAAAAGCGCCTTAAGGCGTGCGATGGCAGCGTCGGTCTGGCCTTCTTCGACCTCGACCAGCGCCAGTTGTTCTTCGGCCAACGTGCGAAACGGCGCGCCGGCCACGGCCAACGATTCAAGTCGCGCGCGCCGTTCGGTCAGATCAAGGCTCGCGCCCGGCATCGAAACCAGTTTTAACTGAGCCAGATCGCGGTAAAGCGGATCAAGGTCGGGATTGTCGGCCAAACCGCGAAGCGCCTCGGCGGCGTCTGCGCCTTCGGTCGCCGACAACATGGCGACCACGGCGGCAGCGTCGCCCTGGGCGTTAATTTCAGCCAACGCAGCGGTGCGGCTTTTAGGGTCGGTCTGCTCCTCGGCCGCCAGAATGGCATCGCCCAGCGCCTGCGCTTGGGTCCGTTCGCTGGCCTTACGCCATTCGTTGAACGCAGCGCCGCCCACCAAAAGCAAGACCAGCGCGATGGCGATCCAGCCGTATTTGCGCATCAAGGCATACAGTTTGTCGCGGCGAACCTCTTCGCTGACTTCATCAATGAAAGTGTCGGTTTCGCTCACGGTTGGGCCTCCGGGTTCAGAACTTTCCCCCTTTTGCCCCAACCCAGCGCAGATGCCAAGGGGGCGCATGGCCCTGATGTCTTACGGCGGCGGTAACGCGGCGGATTGGACTTTGCCAGTTTGGACAGAAAGGCGCATATGAACATGGTGGACCGCACGAAAAGCCCTGGCATATGCGCCCACGGAAGATGCCCCCCACCACCGCACGCTAAGGAGAGCAACGGCGCGGATCAGGCTGCTGCGATATCCGTTGCGTCATCCTCGCTGGCTTGACGTGCCCACATCGAAGCATAGCGCCCACCTTTTTCCAGCAAGCTTTCGTGACTGCCACGCTCGACCACTTCGCCAGCTTCCAGTACCACGATCTCGTCGGCGTCGACGATGGTGGACAGGCGGTGCGCAATGGTAATCACGGTGCGACCCTGCCCCATCTCGCGCAGACTTTCCTGAATGTCGCGCTCGGTCTGGGTGTCCAGCGCCGATGTCGCCTCGTCCAGCAGTAGGATCGGCGGGTTCTTCAAAAGCGTGCGCGCAATGCCGACGCGCTGTTTCTCGCCGCCGGACAGCTTCAGGCCGCGTTCGCCCACCTGCGTGTCATATCCGTCGGGCAGGCTTTGGATGAAATCGTGGATTCTGGCGGCCTTGGCTGCGGCTTCGACCTCGGCGCGGGTGGCGTCGGGACGGCCATAGGCGATATTGTAATAAACGCTGTCGTTGAACAGAACCGTGTCCTGCGGCACCACACCGACGACACCGTGCAGGCTGTCCTGGGTCACGTCACGCACATCCTGCCCGTCAATCGACAGGCTGCCGCCATTCACGTCATAGAACCGAAACAGCAGCCGCCCGATGGTCGATTTTCCCGACCCCGACGGGCCGACGATCGCAACGCTCTTGCCCGCCGGTACGTCAATGGACACGCCCTTCAGGATGGGTCTTTTGGGGTTATAGCCAAAACGCAGATCGTCCAGCTTCAAAGCCCCGCCGTTGACCTTGATCTCGGGTGCGCCGGGCTTGTCTTTCACCTCTGCCGGCTGTTCCAACAGGTCAAACATCTCTCCCATATCGACAAGAGACTGACGAATTTCGCGATAGACGGTGCCAAGAAAGTTCAGCGGCATGGTGATCTGGATCATATAGGCATTGACCATGACAAAATCGCCCACAGTCAGATCGCCCCGCTGCACCCCGACCGCCGCCAGCACCATGACCCCGATCAGACCCAGCGTGATCAGCAGCACCTGCCCGAAATTCAGAAGCGCCAGCGAGTACGAGGTTTTGAGCGCCGCGCGTTCGTAACCCGCCATCGCCATGTCATAGCGCGAGGCTTCGCGCGCCTCGGCCCCGAAATATTTGACGGTTTCAAAGTTCAGCAGGCTGTCGATGGCTTTTTGGTTGGCGTCCGTGTCCTGATCGTTCATTTCCTTGCGGATGCGGACGCGCCATTCCGTCACCTTGAAGGTAAACCAGACATAGACCGCAATGGTCAGGGCCACGACCGCCAGATACCAAACGTCGAAGGCGAAAAACAGGATGGCGGCGACCATCGCAAGTTCAAGCACGAGCGGGCCGACCGAGAACAGCATGAAGCGCAGCAGAAACTCCACGCCCTTCACGCCACGTTCGATGATCCGCGACAAGCCACCCGTCTTGCGCGTGATGTGATAACGCATCGACAGGCGGTGAATATGAGTGAAGGTCTCAAGCGCCAGTTGGCGCAGGGCGCGCTGACCGACGCGGGCAAACACCGCATCGCGCAGTTGCTGGAACCCGTTGGTCATGATCCGCGCCATGCCATATGCGACGGTCAGTCCGATGGCGCCAAGGCCCAGCGTCCACGCTTCGCTGGTTGCCTCTCCCCCCAGCGTATCGACCGCCCCTTTATAGATCACCGGCACCAGAACGGATATGACCTTGGACGCGACCAGAAGCGCCATCGCAATCACCACCCTGCGCTTCACCCAAGGATGTTCCTGCGGCCAAAGATAGGGGGCGACGCGTTTGATCGTGCGCCAACCGTTTTCTGGCCCGTCCGACGACGTAATGCGAGAGGGTGCCATGCGAAACCTTCTACTGACTGGAAAGCCCCGCCGTCTAATCGACGCGGGGGCTTGTGTTATTTCAATATTTCACCGATAATTGAAATATGGAACAGAGTCGAGTCCTCAAATCCCTGTCCGCAATGGCCCATGATACCCGGCTGGAAATCGTGCGTCTGCTTGTGGCTCGCGGCGATGATGGCCTGGCTGCAGGCGCCATTTCCGAGGCGCTTGGCGTGTCCGCCTCGGGCCTGTCGTTCCACCTGTCACAACTGGAACAGGCGGGACTTCTCAAGTCGCGCAAGGCGTCCCGGCATGTGATTTATACGGCCAACCGCGCCGCCCTGGGCGGTGTCATTGCTTATTTGCTGAACGATTGCTGCGCCCGCCATCCCGACATTTGCGCCTGCACCGATGACATCAACGCCAAGGACCGCGCGGGCGTTTATTCTTCCCCCGGTATCGCAAAAACCTGACCAGGATAGATCAGGTCAGGGTCGCGGATCTGGTCGCGGTTCGCCGCAAAGACCCGGACATAAAGCGGCCCCTCGCCCAAATGCTCGCGGGCGATGGCCCACAGGGTCGATCCGGGTTGGACCGTCACCGCCTCGGCCCGCGCCTTGGGGGCGGCCGACCCGGCACTAGCGACCGCCGCCAGTTGGGCGGGTTCTTCACGCTTGAACGGCGTCTCTACGCGTGACGTGACCGTTCCATCCGGCGCCAGTTCGTCCACACGCAACGTATAGACGCCACCATCAACCTTGGGCAAAGGGACGCGCCATTGCCCGCCCACAGTCACTTCGCCCGCGCTGATTGGTTTGTTGTCCAGATAAACCCGCAGATCGGCCCCGCTCTGCGCGCGGCCCGACAAGGCGACATCGCCCGCGTCATCATAAGTGATCGCGTCAATCACGATATTGTCCACCTTGGGGCTGCCACTGCCGTCTTGCATAACCGACACGCCACCTTCGTCGGCCAGCACCACCTGAGGCGCTGCACCGGTCGGTGCGGCCTCGTCGTCGGGCGACGATGTGGGGGCTTCGACCTCGGACGATGCGGCATCTGTCGCCATAGGCGGCGTAGTTACCGGCGCGATCAGAACGGTTTGCGGTGTCGCGCCCGTGACCTGCCCGCCATCATCCAACGTCTGGAAACCAAGCGCACCGGGGGTTTCCACAGGCAAATCCAGAAGCGCAACGAAATTGCCATCCGCCCCAACCGTCACATCTTCCAGCGTGTCACCGTTCAGGGTCAGTTGAATCGTGCTGCCGGGCCTTGCGTGACCCGCCACAACTGCGCTGCCATCCGGCTCCACGCGGACCACGTCGAAACCCGACGATGCCGCTGGGAATTGCTGTTTATCAGTATTGTGCGAGGCATCGGGCGCGGCAGCTTGTTCCTCCGGCTCGGTGGTAATGTCGAGCTTGGTCGTATCTTGCGCCGGAGACTGCGCCTCTTGCGCGCTTGTCGGTTTTTCCTGCGTCCAGAAAAACCAAGCTACCACGCCGAGCGCCACAAGCCCGACACCTGCGGCGACCAAAAGCCCTGTCGCCTTTCTGGCGCCGCTCGTCTTCTCTGTCATATGCGCTCCCTGAATGGCCGCTCTTTGCGTCGCGCCTTCTTGTTGAACTCTAGCAATACCGCTAACACCGGTCAAAAGATCATTCAGCGGACAGAAGTAGGGGACAACCATGATACATCACAAGGCATCGGTCTGCGTTTATTGCGGCGCGCGGTTCGGCGACAAACCGGCTTTTCGCAAAGCCGCCGCCGCCCTTGGAGCCGCCTTCGCGGACAATAGCTGGCGGCTGGTCTACGGCGCAGGCGATGTGGGGATGATGGGCGCGGTGGCCAACGCGGCGCAGCGTGCCGGCGCGCCCACCCTTGGCGTCGTGCCCTCGCACCTGATGCACCGCGAGGTCAGGAAACACGACCTGACGACCCTGATCGTGACCGAAAACATGCACGAACGGAAGAAGGTCATGTTCATGAACTCGGACGCCGTGGTGGTCATGCCGGGCGGCGCCGGATCGCTGGACGAGTTTTTCGAAGTGCTGACATGGCGCCAGCTGGGCCTACACCAAAAGCCGATCCTGCTTTTGAACATCGAAGGGTTCTGGGACCCGCTGATTGGACTGCTGGACCATGTGATTGATCAGGGCTTTGCCGAAGATACTCTGCGCGGGTTCGTCACCGTGGTGACAGATGTGGATCAGGCGATCACAGCCCTGCGCGACGCCCTGTCCTGACGGAAGGCTTCCGCTGAATAAATGGCGAGCGCCAGCCAGATCAGCGGGAAGGCGATCATGTGCCAGACAGTAACCGTTTCACCCAAAACGGAAACGGCGAAGGTGAACTGTAAGCTGGGGTTCAGGTATTGCACCAACCCCACGGTGGACAGGGCCAACCGGCGCGACGCATAGCTGAACAACACCAACGGGACCGCCGTGATCAGACCCGATGCAACCAGCAGCATGCTGTCCCAAAGGTCGGTGCCAAAGACCGCTCCATTCCGGCCCACGATCCCTTCCCAGCCCGCGAAATGCGTACCAAGAAGCCAGATCACCGCAAGCGGCGCCAATATCAAAACCTCGGTCGTGACGGACACGATAGGGCCCGCGATGACGGTTTTCTTGATCACGCCATAAGTGGCAAAGGTACCGCCCAGCAGAAATGACAGCCACGGCGCCACACCAAGCCCAAGCGTCAGCGTTGTGACCGCAACCGTGGCAAGCGCCAACGCGGTCGCCTTGCCGGTGGTGATCAGCTCGCCAAAAAACAGCCGTCCAAAAACCACCATGAGCAGCGGGAAGATGAAATAGCCAAGGCTGGCTTCGACCACCATGCCGATCTGGACAGACAAGATGAACCCGCCCCAATTGATCGAAATCACCAACGCCGCAAGTGCAACCAAAAACGCCGTGCGCCCCCGAAGCAGCGCCCCCACCTGCCCCAGCCGCCCTTGCAGCGACAACAGCACGCCGAAGATGGCCAACGACCACAGCGTGCGATGGCACAGCAATTCCAGCGGCGGCACATGTTCAAGCAATTTATAGTAAAGCGGTGACGAGCCCCAGACAAGGCAGGCGCAAATGATGGCACATACGCCTTTTATTGTGTCACCCATCCCGTCTGCCCCAGATTTACACATCATCCCCGGTCAGACTGCGCCGTAAGTCTTGACGGGTGCAAGCCCCCTGTGACAGAAATCACGAGCAATCTGAAGGGCGCTGAGCGCGGTTCGTCATCGGCGAGCAACCGTGGCGCTGGGGTCCCTTTCGCGTTGTCAGGTTGCCGCGATATTCAAGGGCCCCGTCAAGGAAAGGCCCTGCCCATGAAAACCATCATCGAACCCTTCCGCATCAAATCGGTCGAACCGATCCGCATGACCACGCGGCCCGAGCGCGAGGCACTGATCCGGGATTGCCATTACAACCTGTTTGCGCTGGATGCCGACGACGTCCTGATCGACCTTCTTACCGACAGCGGCACTGGTGCGATGTCGTCCGAACAATGGGCCGCGATCATGCGCGGCGACGAAAGCTATGCGGGATCGCCCAGTTTTCACCGATTCCGCGATGCGGTCACGGCGCTCATGCCCTTTCGCCACATCATCCCCACCCACCAAGGACGCGCCGCCGAGGCCATTTTGTTCTCGATGTTTGGCGGCAAGGGGCGCGTAATCCCGTCAAACACCCATTTCGACACCACCCGCGGCAATATCGAAGCCTCGGGCGCGCAGGCGGTCGATCTGGTCATCGACGAAGGCAAAGACCCCGCATCTGAGCATCCATTCAAAGGCAACATGAACATCGACAAGCTGGAGGCTTGTCTGAACGAGCATGGCGACGCGGTGCCTTGCGTGATGCTGACCATCACCAACAACGCAGGCGGCGGCCAGCCCGTCAGCCTTGAGAATATCCAGGCTGTCGCCCGCACCGCCCGCGCGCATGGCAAACCCTTTTTCATAGACGGTTGCCGGTTCGCCGAAAACGCATGGTTCATCAAGTGCCGCGAACCGGGACAGCAGGACCGTTCAATCCCGGATATCGTGCGCGATTGCTTCGCGCCCGCCGATGGCATGACCATGTCCGCCAAGAAGGATGCGTTCGGCAATATCGGCGGCTGGCTCGCCCTGAACGATGACACGTTGGCCGACACCGCCCGCGCCCACCTGATCCGGACCGAGGGCTTTCCCACCTATGGCGGATTGGCCGGGCGCGATCTGGACGCGCTGGCCCAAGGCCTGAGCGAGATCGTGGACGAGGATTACCTGCGCTACCGCATCCGCACCAACGAATACATCATCGAAAGGCTCGATGCGTTGGGCGTGCCGGTGGTCAAGCCCGCAGGCGGCCACGCGGTGTTTGTCGATGCGCGCAGTTGGCTGTCCCATATTCCGCCGACCGAATACCCCGGTCAGGCGTTGGCCGTCGCGCTTTACGAAATCGCGGGTGTGCGCAGTTGCGAAATCGGCACGGTGATGTTCGGCCGCCAACCCGACGGATCGGAACAGCCCGCCGCGATGGACCTTGTGCGGCTGGCTTTTCCCCGCCGCACCTATACCCAAAGCCACGCGGATTATATCATCGAGGCTTTTGGCGAACTGGCCGAAATGCGCGACAGCCTGACCGGGTATCGCATAGCGTGGGAGCCCAAGCTGATGCGCCACTTCACCTGCAGGTTTGAACCGCTGAGCTAACCCACCGTCCGAAACAAATGCGCCCACCCGTTACCGGATGGGCGCAAAACATGAGAGGTGATAGGGCTTACAGGCGCGAGGCCACGTTTTCCCAGTTCACAAGGTTGTTCATGAAGTTGTCCAGATAGGCCGGACGCTTGTTGCGGAAGTCGATGTAATATGAATGCTCCCACACATCGCAGCCCAGAAGCGCGGTTTGACCAAAGCACAACGGGTTCACACCGTTCTCGGTCTTGGTGACTTTCAGGCTGCCATCGGTATCCTTGACCAGCCAAGCCCAGCCCGACCCGAACTGACCAGCACCGGCGGCAGCAAACTGCGATTTGAACTCGTCGACCGAGCCAAAGCTGTCTTTGATCGCCTTCTCAAGCTCGCCGGGCATCGCGGTCTTGCCGGGGCCCATCATTTCCCAAAACTGGTTGTGGTTCCACAATTGGCTGATGTTATTGAAGATACCATTCTGGGCGACAGCGTTCTTGTCATAAGTGCCGGTGATAATCTCTTCCAGCGACTTGTTTTCCCACTCGGTTCCGGCAATCGCTTTGTTGCCATTGTCCACATAAGCCTTGTGGTGCAGGTCGTGGTGGTATTCCAGCGTCTCTGCGGACATGCCATGTTCGGCCAGCGCATCATGTGCGTAAGGAAGATCGGGAAGTTCAAAAGCCATATCGGGCCCCCTGTTCATGCGTGTTTCAGTTCCCTTCTAGATGGGGTAGCAAACGGGGGAAGGTCAAGGGGCAAGGCGGAAATCCACCCAGCCCCGGAACAGTTATTTCACCTTGCATTTGCCTTTTGCGCGGAACGTATTGGCAAAGCCCACAGGCTTCATCGAGATATTGGCCGACTTCTTTTGCTTCAAATAGGTCAGGCGATAGCTAAATCGCGCGTTCCGGCTGGCCGACGACTGCACGGTATCCACCGGAACGTCCTTTACGGTCCAAGTGAAGCTGATCCGTTTGTCGTTGTTCGTTTCGATCTTGGCCGGGATAGGTTTGCCAACGATATCCTGAATCAGACCGTCAATCACCGAAACGTCGTCGCCTTTTTTCACCACCACAATACGCTGGGGAATGGCCCAGCTTTCGCTTGCCCCACCTTTGGTGACGGTGCAATCGTAGGTTTGCGCAAGAGCGGGTGACGCGACACCAACGACGGCTGCGCAGGCGACGGCTGATA
Source organism: Aliiroseovarius sediminis (assembly GCF_022678485.1). GTDB lineage: Bacteria > Pseudomonadota > Alphaproteobacteria > Rhodobacterales > Rhodobacteraceae > Aliiroseovarius > Aliiroseovarius sediminis. The sequence goes on along the minus strand of NZ_JALBYP010000021.1, from coordinate 55,930 downwards.
CAAGTTTAATCATAATTTCTTTACCTTTACACGAGAGTCCTGCCCGGTCGTATATGTGTGGTTCGGCGCCCAAACAACTCCCTAAGGTTGTGTCTGCCGCAACGTCAATCACGAGTTTTAACTGCGCGTCACCAACACCGTCTAGATATCGGGAAAGGCGCGAAACGAAAAAGATGGCAGTAATATCCTGCCATCCCCTTCTGGAACCAACCATGGCTGCATTCTGATTATCACGGGCGATGATCGACCTAGACGCCCACCTCGCCCCCGTCCCTGGCAGCATCGGCTAACAGATCGAACGCATATTGCGCGACCGAACGGAAGCAGACCAGCACCGCGGTCTGATCATCTTCCAGATAAAATGCGGCGGGGATTTGGGCGACCCGCGTGCGGCGCAGCATTCCGGGCTGCATGACAGCGGTGTCGGCGGGCGACAGCTTGGCGATCACCTCGCGACACGCTGCACCTTTCACACGAAACACCGCGCGCGCATCCGAGACATTGACGATCAGCGAATGCTCATCCGCCAGCGATTTCGATGCCGCTTCGACAACTTTTGGCGCCGCGGCGTGATCGACGATCAACAGAAGCTCGTCAGGTGACATCCAGCCCGCGCGTCCCTTGGCACCTTCCGTTATCTTGCCCTGCCCCGGCATTTCGGCCCCCGTCGCGGCCTTCACCGCCTTGGCAATCGCGTCAGACGACAGATCCCCACGCAGGGTGATCATGCCGACCAGCCCGGCTTCTTCTACGGTGCAATAGCCCTTGTACAACGCGCCTTGCAGTGCGGAAACGGCATTAGACATTCTGCTTCTCCCCGTCCTTATCAAAGAAAACCGGATCACAGATCCGCGCCTTGATCTCGGTGTTAGAGCCATCCACGGTCGGGAAGCTTAGCACATCACCCATCCGATCAGGCCCGTGTTTCACCAGCCCCATCGCAATACCTTTCTTCAGCGTCGGCGAATAATAGGTCGAGGTGACGCGCCCGATCATATTGCGGTGCCCATACTGGTTTTCACCATCTTCGACCGCATAGGCACCATCGGGCAGAACAGATCCGTCCAGCGTTTCCAGACCGACCAGTTTCCAGCGATCCGGGTCCGACATGTGGCTGCGTTGCTGGGCGCGTTTACCAAGGAAGTCCTCTTTCTTCTTGGAAATCGCCCAGTTCAGCCCCAGATCCTGCGGGATCACGGTGCCGTCGGTTTCGTCTCCGATCATGATAAAGCCCTTTTCGGCCCGCATGATGTGCAGGCATTCGGTGCCGTAAGGCATAACGCCAAATTCTTCACCGGCCTCCAGCAACTTGTCCCAGAAGGCGCGGCCTTGGCTGGCAGGGACGGCAATTTCATAAGACAGCTCGCCCGAGAACGAGATACGATAAACGCGCGCATCAAACTCGCCAATCTTGCCGTCTTTCCACTGCATGAAGGCCAGCGCGTCCTTGGACACATCCATGCCTCCCAGCTTCTCAAGCAATTTGCGCGCATTGGGACCGACCACGGCGACCTGCGCCAACTGCTCGGTCACGTTGGCGACATAGACTTTCCAATCCCACCATTCGGTTTGCAGCCACTCCTCCATCCACGCATAGATGTGGTCGGCCCCGCCCGAGGTGGTGTGGCAGAGCCACGTATCCTCATCAATCCGGGCGACAACGCCGTCATCCGACAAAAACCCATTTTCCGAGCACATCAGACCATAACGGCATTTGCCGACCGCCAAGTTCGACATCATGTTGGTATACATCATGTCCATGAACTTGCCCGCATCCGGCCCCTTGACGATCAGCTTGCCCAGCGTCGAGGCATCCAACAGACCCAGTTTCTCGCGGGTGTTCAGCACCTCGCGATGCACAGCTTGTTCATTGGTTTCACCCGGTTTGGCATAGCAATAGGGACGGCGCCAATGACCGACAGGTTCCATGTAAGCGCCCGCATCTTCATGCCATTTGTGCATCGGTGTGCGGCGGATCGGCTGGAACAACTCGTGGCGCGCTTCGCCCACAATCGCGCCGAAGCTGATCGGGGTATAGGGCGGGCGGAAGGTGGTGGTGCCGGTTGCCGGAATGGGTTGACCCAATGCATCAGAAAGGATCGCCAAGCCATTGATATTGGACAGCTTCCCTTGGTCCGTCGCCATGCCCAATGTGGTATAACGCTTGGTGTGCTCGACGCTTTCGTATCCTTCGCGCGCGGCCAGTTGCACGTCCGAAACCTTCACGTCGTTCTGGTAATCCAGCCACATTTTCATGCGTTTCTGATGACCAGCACCCTGCGGCATGATCCAGACAGGAGCCATTGGCTGTGTCGCCTCGGGGTCTGCCTTGGGGCCAGCCTTGCGCACGGCCTTGCCGCCTGCCGCTTTCGCAGCTTGCTGGCCCGCCGCATAAGCGTCCGACAGCACATCCGCCAAACTCATCGCGCCCGAAGCGGCACCGGCGGTGACCACAAAGGATTGGCCATCATGGCCTGTGGGGGCGCGGTCAGGGTCGGGGCGGAAATGGCTCTGTTTGTCGTCCCAGATCAGTTTGCCGCCGCAATGCGACCACAGGTGCACGACGGGGGACCAGCCGCCCGACATGGCGACCGCGTCGCAAGCGATATCTTCGACCGCCGAGCCCTCGCCCGCCTGCGAGCAGATCGAAACGCCCGTCACGCGTTTGCCGCCGTTAACCTTGGCAATGGCTTTGCCGACCTCAACCCGAATGCCAGCAGCGCGGGCTGCTTCTGCCAGCGGGCCATTGGAATGGTCGCGCGCGTCCAGAATGACCGGCACGTCCAGCCCGGCCTCTTTCAACACAAGTGCCGTGCGGTAGGCGTCGTCATTGTTGGTCACAACCACTGTGCGGTCGCCAACGGACACGCCCCAGTTCACCGCATAGTCGCGCACAGCCGAAGCCAGCATGACGCCGGGAATGTCATTGCCCGCAAAGGACAAGGGGCGTTCGATCGCACCGGTCGCGGTGACGATCTGCTTGGCCCGGATGCGCCACAGACGATGGCGCGGGCGGTCGTCGCCCGGCGTGTGATCAGCCACACGTTCATAGCCCAGCGCATAGCCGTGGTCATAGACGCCCGCGCCCATCATGCGGGTGCGCAGTGTGACGTTGTCCATGCCTTCAAGCTCGGCCAGCGTTGCAGTGATCCAATCATCGGGCGTCTGCCCGTCGATCTCGCCGCCATCCACCGGCGCACGTCCGCCCCAATGGTGCGTTTGTTCCATCACCAGCACTTTCGCGCCTGACCGCCCAGCGGCCAGAGCGGCGGCCAGACCGGCAACACCGCCACCGATCACCAGCACATCAGTGTGGTGATAGAAATGTTCATAGCGATCCACGTCCGCCTCGGTCGGGACTTTGCCCAGACCGGCGGACTTTCGAATGATGGGTTCAAACACGTGCTTCCACGCGGGCGCGGGCGCCATGAATGTCTTGTAGTAAAACCCCGCCGGCAGGAAGCGCGCGGCGTAGTTGTTGACCACGCCCACATCGAACTCAAGGCTCGGCCAGTGGTTTTGCGAGGTGCAGGTGAGGCCGTCAAACAGCTCGGTCGTGGTAACGCGCTGGTTGGGTTCAAAGCGCCCGCCCTGCCCCATATTTACAAGCGCATTGGGCTCTTCCGCGCCGGATGCGACGATGCCGCGCGGGCGGTGATATTTGAACGACCGGCCGACCAGCATCTGGTCTTCGCCCAGAAGCGCCGCGGCCAGTGTGTCGCCGTCATACCCCTTCATACGTTTACCGTTGAAGGTGAAATTCTTCGGTTTGGTGCGGTCGATCAAACGGCCGCCTTTTGCCAGACGGGTGCTCATTCATAGCCCTCCCATTCGGGATGTTTCTTTTTGACCGCGTTGATGATCGCCTTGGGCGGCTCATAGGTCTGGGCGGAATAGGTGCCGTAGACCTCAAGCGTCATGGTGTTGCGCGCCGCGTGGAACCACTTGCCGCAACCCGAGACATGCCGCCAGCGTTCAAAGTGAACGCCTTTGGGGTTCGCGCGGTGGAACAGATAGGTCTCGAAATCATCATCGGACGAGCCGGGCCCGAAACGCTTCAGATGCGCCTCGCCCCCGCCATGCAGGTCCGTTTCATCGGCCATCACGCCGCAATAGGGGCATTCAAGGATCAGCATGGCTGTACCTCATAGTTGCATCGCGTTTCAATTAAGGTAGGATTGATGCCATGTTGGATTTCTTCATCGCAATTGCGCCAATCGCTGGCATAGCGCTTCTCGCCTTTGTTCTCATCAGACTTGGGCGAAACCCAAAACCCCATGGAGATAACCCACCTGAAAGGTACATGTAGGTTTCTCAGGACAAGTAATTGTATTAGTTTCATAAATCCAAACATCAGTGAGCCACCCCCGCTGCCACGCTTTCATCAATGAAGCGTCCTTCGGTGAAGCGGTTCAGGCCAAATGCGCCAGCAAGCGCGCCGGGTTCGCCTTTGGCGACGGTCTCAGCCATGGCCCAGCCTGATCCGGGAATCGATTTGAAGCCGCCGGTGCCCCAGCCGCAGTTGATGAAGCAGTTGCCCAAGGGCGTCTTGCCGATGATGGGGGATCGGTCGCCTGTCACGTCCACGATGCCGCCCCATTGGCGCAGCATTTTCAGGCGCGAGATGATCGGGAAGGTTTCGACCAAGGCGCGCACCGTTTCCTCAATGTGATGGAACGATCCGCGCTGGGTGTAGTTGTTGTAGCCGTCGGTGCCGCCGCCAATGACCAGCTCGCCCTTGTCGGACTGGGACATATAGCCATGCACGGTGTTGGCCATCACGACCACGTCAATGCAGGGTTTGATCGGCTCTGACACCAGCGCTTGCAGCGCGACGCTTTCCATCGGCAGCCGGAAGCCCGCCATATCGGCCAGATGGCTTGCGTTGCCAGCCACAACCATCGCCAGCTTGTCGCAATCAATTTGGCCCTGCGTGGTATCAACGCCCGTGACCTTGTCCCCCGACTGGCGCACCCCGGTCACTTCGCATTTCTGGATGATGTCCATGCCCATGTCCGAACATGCCCGCGCGTAACCCCACGCGACCGCATCGTGACGCGCGGTGCCGGCGCGGTCCTGCCACAGCGCGCCCAGAACGGGATAGCGTGGGCCGTCGATGTTCATGATCGGCACAAGCTCTTTTACGCGCTGAGGGCTGATGAACTCGGTCTTGACCCCTTGCAGGGCGTTGGCGTGAGCCGTTCGTATGAAACCGCGCACTTCACTTTCGGTCTGGGCCAGCATCATGACGCCGCGCGGACTGAACATGACGTTGTAGTTCAGATCCTGTGACATCGTCTCGTAAAGCGAGCGCGCTTTTTCATAGATCGCAGCAGACGGGTCTTGCAGATAGTTCGACCGAATGATCGTGGTGTTGCGGCCCGTATTGCCGCCACCCAACCAGCCCTTTTCAATGATCGCCACATTGGTGATCCCGAAATTCTTGCCCAGATAAAACGCTGTGGCCAGCCCGTGGCCGCCCGCGCCCACGATGACCACATCGTATTTCTTCTTGGGTTTAGGGGACGCCCACGCGCGCTCCCACCCCTGATGATAACGCGCAGCTTCACGCGCGATGGCAAATGCAGAATAACGTCGCATGCGATTCCCTTCAGATGGGTCCCCGGTTTCGGTCGGTTTTATATCCTAGCGACAATTATCGGCGGCAATCCAGCGTCATGTGGAATGAAAAAGACGACATGAGGCACATTTTGCGCCGTCCCGCGCGATCGTGATTGTCGCACCCGCCCTTTAAGGGTTTTGCCCAACCGCTTTGCGCATTACATGGGGGTGACTGAAGCACGCGGAGGGAACATGGTTTTCTGGCTGATCATCGGGGCGCTGACGCTCGCAACCATTCTGGTTCTGGCACGAAGAATGCTGCTCCCGTCTAGCGTCGCGCAGGCGACGAAAGACGATACTGCGCGGCTGACCTCGGACATGAAGGTTTATCGTGACCAGCTAAGCGAACTTGACCGCGACGTGGCGCGTGGCACGCTGGCGGCGCAAGAAGCTGATCGCGCCCGGGTCGAAATCTCACGCCGCCTGCTGGAAGCCGACAAAGCCGCCCAAGCCAAGGATCGCCCGACAGACGCGCCGCAAAACATCAGTCGTCTGGTCATGGGGCTGTCGGCAGCTGTGCTGGCTTGCGGGGCGTTCGGTCTATATTGGGTGCTGGGCTCTCCCGGGTTTCAGGACTTGGGCCGCGACAAACGCGTCGCGATGAGCCAGGAAATGCGCGACAATCGCCCCAGCCAGGCCAAGGTCGAGGCCGACATGCCCCCTTGGCCCGGCCCACCCGCTGAGGCGCCTGACGATTATCTTGACCTGATCCAAGGACTGCGCGATGCGGTCACAAAAAACCCCGACGACGTGCGTGGACTGGACCTGTTGGCCCAGCACGAAGCGGCCCTTGGAAACATGGTCGCAGCCCGCGAAGCAATGGGGCACCTGCTGGAAGTCAAAGGTGACGCTGCCACGGCGGATGACTACGTCCGGCAAGCCGACCTGCTGGTCAATGCCGCCGGTGGCTTCATCTCGCCCGAAGCCGAAGAGATGCTGGAAAAGGCATTACAACGTGACCCTCGCCACCAGTTGGCACGCTACTATACCGGCCTGATGTTTGCCCAAAACGGCCGCCCCGACATGGCGTTCCGCCTGTGGCGCGGGCTGCTTGAGGAAGGCCCGGAAACGGCAATCTGGTGGACCTCGGTGCGGTCACAAATCAGCAGCCTGGCAGCCTATGCCGGTGTCGAATACACCCCACCCGAGCCTGCGACGCGACCCGCTACCCCCAGCCTGTCCGGGCCGAGCGCCGAAGACATCGAAGCCGCTCAGGACCTGAACGACGAGGACCGCGGCGCCATGATCCAGGGCATGATCGAACAGCTGTCTGACCGGCTGGCCACTGAAGGCGGCACGCCAGACGAATGGGCCCGTCTGATCAACGTCTTGGGCGTCGTTGGCGATAACAACCGCGCCGCCGCCATCTGGGACGAGGCGCAGACCGTCTTTGCCTCCAAACCCGATGCACTGGCAACCGTGCGTATCGCCGCCGAACAGGCTGGGCTCGCTCCGTGATCGTCGATACGGTCGAAGAATTTGTTGGCCACCTGCCCCCTGTGACCGCACTGGGCGGGCTGGATCTTGGCACGAAAACCATCGGCGTTGCGGTGTCAGACAACCTGCGGCAGGTTTCAACCCCGCTTGAAACCATCCGGCGCAAGAAGTTCACGACAGACGCCGCGCGACTGCTGGACATTATCAACGAACGCAATCTTGGCGGGCTCATCCTTGGCCTGCCCCGCAACATGGACGGAACCGAAGGCCCGCGCTGCCAATCGACCCGCGCCTTCGCCCGCAACCTGGAAAAACTGACCGATATCCCGATCACCTTCTGGGATGAACGCCTGTCTACCGTCGCGGCAGAACGCGCGTTGCTCGAGGCGGATACGTCCCGAAAGCGTCGCGCCGAGGTGATTGACCATGTTGCCGCCGGGTATATCCTTCAAGGTGTATTAGACCGAATGAGGCACCTGTAATGGCCGATGACATCTGGAACCGTGACGAAATCGATAGCCCCTGCATCAACATCTGCGTCGTCCACCCCGAGGCGCGCATCTGCACCGGGTGTTATCGTTCGATCGACGAGATCACAGCCTGGTCGCGCCTTTCGCCCGAGGTGCGCCGCACGATCATGAATGACCTTCCGGCCCGAAAAACTATGCTAACGAAGCGCCGTGGCGGGCGCAAAGCACGCATTGCGAAGGGCGACGCCTGAGGAACGGCGGCGCGTAAAACCACTGCAACACTGATTTGCAACGGCAGAAGAGGGGCGTTGCCCCTCGCACCTGCGGTGCTCACCCCAGGATATTTCAAGCCAGAAGAAGCACGAAGACCTCGACGGGCGTCTCAGCATAATATGTTCTGGACGGCATAGCCGGTGGCAAACTGTTTCTTTCCTGTATTTCTTCTGGCTTGAAATATCCTGGGGGTGAGAGCCAACGGCTCGAGGGGGCAAAGCCCCCTTACTCTGCGGCTTCGTTTACTTGGGCTTCAATCTCGGCAGCGCGTTCTTCGACAAGCTTAACGATGTGGTCGATCATCTTCTCGTTGTCCAGCTTGTGGTCTTGCTTACCTGCGACATAAACCATGCCCGACCCCGCCCCGCCCCCGGTGAAGCCGATATCGGTCATCAATGCCTCGCCCGGGCCGTTGACCACGCAACCAATGATCGACAGGCTCATTGGCGTGTGGACATGCGCCAGGCGTTCTTCCAGCGTTGCGACTGTTTGAATCACGTCGAACCCCTGACGCGCGCAGGAAGGGCAGGAGATGATGTTGACCCCCCGATGACGCAAGCCAAGGCTTTTCAGGATTTCAAATCCCACCTTAACCTCTTCGACCGGGTCAGCGGACAGGCTGACGCGGATTGTGTCGCCGATACCGGCCCAAAGCAGGTTGCCAAGGCCAATCGCGCTTTTGATGGTGCCAGACACAAGACCACCGGCTTCAGTGATGCCGAGGTGAATCGGCGCGTCCGTTGCCTCGGCAATGCCGTGATAGGCGGCAGCGGATAGGAACACGTCGGATGCTTTCACACTGATCTTGTAGTCGCGAAAATCGTTGTCTTCTAGAATGCGGATGTGATCAAGGCCACTTTCCACCATCGCGTCCGGGCAGGGTTCGCCATATTTTTCGAGCAGGTGGCGTTCCAGTGACCCGGCGTTCACGCCGATGCGAATCGAACAGCCATGATCCTTGGCGGCCTTGATCACTTCACGCACGCGGCCCTTGTCCCCGATGTTTCCGGGGTTGATGCGCAGGCAGGCTGCGCCTGCCTCTGCGGCCTCGATGGCTCGTTTATAGTGAAAGTGGATATCGGCCACGATGGGCACCGGGCTCTCAGCGGTGATCTGTTTCAACGCCTTTGTCGATCCAACGTCAGGGCAGGAAATGCGAACGATGTCCGCGCCAGCCTCGGCGGCCGCAATGACTTGTGCCACCGTCGCCTTAACGTCCGAACTGTCGGTGTTGGTCATGGTTTGCACCGCGATCGGCGCGCCCCCGCCAACCGGCACATTGCCCACCATCACTTGCCGCGACGTACGGCGTTCGATATCGCGCCAGGGACGGATCGGGTTGTGGGACATGGGATCGCTCTTCTTGCCGGTGTGTTCAGGGTTAGGGATAGCGCGGGCCGTGGATGACGACAAGCACAAGGGGGTGCCGATTATCAAGCCTCAAGCAAAGGTGAGGTTACTGCGACAGGTTCAGATCGGCCACATAGGTCGCCAGATCCGCATCCTCCTCCAGATCGGCTAATGCGAAGCTCTGGGTCAATGCCTCTTGCGACAGGGCCACGTCTTTCACCACCGAAGGGCCATCGCCGGACGGTCCATAGGCCGTGCCGTTTACCGCGAAATAGACCGAGCCTGCATTGCCCGTGCGCATTATCGGGGCATGTTCGGTTTTGGGCAGAACATAGTGTTCACCCGCATCCAAAATTTTCTCGAATATAACGGTGCCGTCGGCGGATTTGATGCGAATCCACGAGGGGCGGACGGCGAACACCGCAACCTCGGCCGCTTCGGCACCCAAGACCTGAACCGCGGGCGGCGCTTCATCCAGCCGCCCATCGGCCCCCGACGCAGGCAGATTTTGCGCAATCTGTTGCGTGTCGCGCGACGCGATCCCGCTTGCGCCCATTCGTGCCCCGGGCGCGGCTGCCAATTGCGAGGGTGCAAGACCCAGCTCAGGGGCCGTTGCGTGGGCCAAAACGCCAACGCTGGAAGGATCAAGGGTCGAGATCGGCGCGTCACGGTGGGTCAGAACCGGCACTTCAAGCGCCTGTGGGCGATACAGGCGATCCAACGCCTCGGCAGATGGCGGTTGGCTTAGCCCCGCGCCGGCCTGTGCCAGAACGTCGCCTTCTGTGCTTGCCCCAACATCGGGCAGTTCAGCCAGCACGCCGGGGGTTTGTTCGACAGGGGCAAAATCGACGCGTTGGATTTCTTTCAGCACCGACCAACTGCCAAACCCCAAAAGCCCGATCAGCGCGGCCAGAACCGCGACCGACCCGACAGCACCGGGTTCGATCCCGGCAAAGATACTTTCGGTTTGCGGCACCCAATTGGCGTTGGGGTTGCCTAGCGGATCACCCACGTGATCGCCGCGCTTGGGAAGCTTGGCGGACTTGTCCGGCAGGGTTGAGACGCTGGGCGCCAGCCCATGTGCTGTGGTAAAGCCGCTTTCCGAGCAGAATGTCGCGAAAGCCAAGTCGGGATCCATACCCAGATACCGTGCGTAGGACCGCACATAGCCTGCGATAAACCCTTGGGTTTCAAAGGCCGAAACATCGGCATTTTCAATTGCGGCGATATAAGTAGCTTTGATCTTCAACTCGCGCTGAACATCCAGCAGCGATTTGCCAAGCGTCGCACGCTCTCCGCGCATCACGTCACCGAGCCGAAGATCGAACGAGTCAAAGCCGGTCGGCTTCTCTTCTTCCTCGACCCGCGACGTGTTCCAACGCCCGATCATTCAACTGCTCCTCGTGCTTCACATGCCCCTGCTGAAGCCAACGATTCGTGGTCGCCGCCTTCCCTTGTGGCAACGCTATCACGAATCCACAAAATGTGCAGTGTTTCTGTCGCTTCAGGCAGACAGCTCGGCACGATTTAGCTCACAATGAGACCACAGTTGGTCCAGTGCGTTAATCAGTGCGTCCATCTCTTTTGGCCCATGCACGGGTGATGGGGTAAAGCGCAGCCGCTCGGTGCCCCGCGGCACAGTCGGGAAGTTGATCGGCTGGACGTAAATTCCGAAGTTTTCCAACAACATATCCGACAGCCGCTTGGTGTGCACCGGGTCTCCGACAATCAGCGGCACGATATGCGAACCGTGGTCAATGATCGGCAGGCCCAGCCCCTTCAGGCGGGTCTTGAGGATCTTTGCCTGAGTCTGATGCGCGTCGCGCAATTCCTGATCCGTTTTCAGATGCTTGACCGAGGCCGCAGCCCCCGCCGCAACCGCCGGCGGTACCGAGGTCGTGAAGATGAAGCCCGGCGCGTAAGATCGCACAGCATCACACATTTTTGCCGACGCGGCGATATAGCCCCCCATCACGCCATAGGCCTTGGCCAGCGTGCCGTTGATAATGTCGATCCGGTGGGCAAGATTATCCCGTTCGGTGACGCCTGCCCCACGCGGCCCATACATGCCGACCGCGTGCACCTCGTCGACATAGGTCAGGGCACCGAATTCGTCTGCCAGGTTACATAGGGCTTCAATCGGGCCAAAATCACCGTCCATGGAATAGACGCTTTCAAAGGCGATCAGTTTGGGAGCCGCAGGATCGTCAGCCTCCAGCAATTCGCGCAGATGGGCCACGTCATTGTGCCGGAAAATACGTTTCGCGCCCCCGTTGCGCCGCACCCCTTCGATCATCGAGGCATGGTTCAAGGCATCGGAATAGATGATCAGCCCCGGAAACAGCTTGGGCAACGTAGACAGCGTGGCGTCATTGGCTATGTAGGCCGAGGTGAAGATCAGCGCGTCTTCCTTCTGGTGCAGGTCGGCAATCTCGGCTTCCAGCTCTTTGTGGTAAACAGTCGTGCCGGAAATATTGCGCGTACCGCCTGACCCCGCGCCCGTCGCCTCGATTGCATCATGCATGGCGTCGCGCACGGCCGGGTGTTGCCCCATGCCCAGATAATCATTGCCGCACCATACAGTCACCGGGGTTTCGGTCCCGTCAGGCTTTTTCCACATCGCGTGGGGAAAATGGCCCTGTCGGCGTTCAATCTCGATGAATGTGCGATAGCGACCTTCGTCGTGCAGGCGCTGAAGCGCTGCGTCGAGTTCTTGATTGTAGTCCAAGGTTCCCTCCCGGACGGTCTGATCCTGTTGGTATGCTCTACATACAGACTATCAACTCAGAAACATATTGAAAGCTTGATATGTCTTCCTGAACGTCAATACTTGTCTTGTTAATGGATTACATCGGCTTTTTACATTGATCCATCACAAACGAAACCCCTTTTAGGGCCTCCGCGACACTACGCCCCTTTGACCGCCCCTGCGCGCAGGCTGGACAGTTGCGCACCGACTGATAGGGTCGCGCCGATAACCTTAAGATTGGAGCATACCCCATGACACTTAACCCTGTTCTGGATCGTATTGACGCCGACCTGCCCGACGCGATTGACCGCTTGCTGGACCTTCTGCGCATCCCGTCAATCTCGACCGATCCGGCTTATGCTGTGGAATGTCAGAAGGCGGCGGATTGGTTGGTAGAGGACCTGAAAGCCATTGGATTTCAAGCGGATAAGCGCCAGACGCCGGGGCACCCTATGGTGGTGGCACACGCAGACGGTCCGGCCGACACACCGCATCTGATGTTTTACGGCCATTACGATGTGCAGCCTGTCGATCCGCTGGACCTGTGGGATACACCGCCCTTTGAACCCGCACTTGAAGAGACATCCGCCGGCAAAGTGATCCGGGGCCGCGGGGCGTCTGACGACAAGGGGCAGTTGATGACCTTTATCGAAGCCTGCCGCGCATGGATCGCGGTGCATGGCAGCCTGCCCGCCCGTATTTCGCTGTTTTTCGAGGGCGAAGAGGAATCAGGTTCGCCGTCCTTGATCCCCTTCATGAAAGAAAATAGCGACGAACTGACGACCGATATCGCGCTGATCTGCGACACCGGGCTGTTCGAATCGAAAACCCCTGCGATCATTACCCAACTGCGCGGCATGAGTTGCGAGGATTTCACCATCACCGGACCGGGCCGTGACCTGCATTCGGGCATGTATGGCGGCATCGCGATGAACCCGATCCGCGTGCTGACCCGCGCACTGGCCGATCTGCATGATGACACAGGGCGCATTACCCTGCCCGGCTTTTATGACGGGGTTGAAGAGCTGTCAGAGGAAATGCGCGCCCAGTGGCAGGGGCTGAATTTCGACCACGCCGCCTTTTTGGACGATGTTGGTCTGAAACACCCCGCCGGCGAACAGGATCGGATGCCGATCGAGATGTTATGGTCACGCCCGACCTGCGATGTGAACGGCATTTGGGGCGGCTATACGGGTGACGGGTTCAAGACCGTGCTGCCCAGCAAAGCGTCGGCCAAGGTCAGCTTCCGGCTGGTCGGCCAACAAGACCCTGACGCGATCCGCAAGACCTTCCGCGCCTATCTGGAAGACCGCCTGCCAGACGGATTCACCATCGAATACCGCACCGAGAAGGGCTCGCCCGCCGCGCAGATCTCGACCGAGAATCCGATGTTCGAACAGGCGCGCGAAGCGTTAAGCGAAGAATGGGGCGTTCCGGCGGCCTTCGCGGGCTGCGGCGGGTCCATCCCCATCGCGGGTTATTTCAAGGATATTTTGGGTGTCGATGCGATGCTGATCGGCTTTGGCAAGGATGATGACAACATCCACAGCCCAAACGAAAAATATGACTTGGAAAGCTTCCACAAAGGCATTCGCAGCTGGGCGCGTATTCTCGCGACCTTGACCTGATCGGCCCGGCTCTACGCCGCGCCACCGCGATCAGCCCTCGTCACTGGGCTGATCGCCCCGCCGCATCCTGACAACCTTAACGCCCAGGATCAACCAAGGCGTCCCGTGCATCAGCCAATCAAACATGTCGATGGGCCGAACCAGCGTGCCGTTGAACAGCATGACCAGCTTTTCCCACACATGCGGCGGTGCGAATGGTGCCAACCCGAGAGTCAGGCAGAAAATCAGAACCGTCAAAAACGGGATGTCATCAATGACCGACATATCCGGATTGCCCCTTTCGTTCGTGTATTTAACGGCCGTTTCGCTGCAAACTAGCGAAGGGGGCATTCGGTGATAATGTGGTGAAGTGGCGCGGTTGACGGGGCTCGAACCCGCGACCCCCGGCGTGACAGGCCGGTACTCTAACCATCTGAGCTACAACCGCGCGTAGCGGCGTGGATACAGCGGGTGGAATGGGGCGTCAATGAACAAATCCACGATGAAAGCGGCACGTTTGAGCCCGATTGAAGGGGCGCGATCTGTCTGTCTGAAACGAAAACACCCCGCCGAAGGCGGGGCGTCTTTCGGGCAGCGGTGGCGCGGTTGACGGGGCTCGAACCCGCGACCCCCGGCGTGACAGGCCGGTACTCTAACCATCTGAGCTACAACCGCTCGCTGCCAAGCCTTGCGGCTTGTTCGGGCGTTCTAGGACGCAGGCCGGGAGGCGTCAAGCGGCCTTTACGGTTTTTGAAGATTATTTTTCGATCATCCGATGGCCACGCCCCGGCGACAGATGAAATATGACGCCCTGCCCGCCCGGAAGCTTCAGCATATCCTGCGCACCCACCCCCAGCCAGCGCGCCCGAAGCACCATTGATAGAATACCATGAGTGAAAACCACGCTGGGCCGGGTCAGGTCTGTCAAAAACCGATCAACCCGGCGCTCAACGTCTGCATAGGACTCACCATCCGGAGATTTGAAATGCCAGCCGACCGGCGCTTGCGCGTCCGTCAATCCCAGTTCGGGCCAGCCCGCATGAATTCCTTGCTTTGTCAGCCCCTCCCAAGCACCGAACGCAATCTCGCGCAGGCGCGCATCTTCGGTGATCGGCCAGCCCAATGGGGCCAACGCCAGATCTGCCGTCCGTCGCGCCCGCCCCTGAGGCGAGGACGTGGCGACCACATCGTTCCTGTCACCAACTTCGCGCAGCAATACCTTCCCTATGTCGCGCGCCTGTCGACAGCCTTTGATGGTCAAAGGTGAATCCAGACTTCCCTGATAACGCCCCGCCAGGTTCCATTCTGTCTGACCATGACGAACGACGAAGATTTCGGGAAATTCATTATGCATTCGACACCTTACCAAATCACCGTCGTGTCAAACAAGCGCGCTGAAAACCGGATCGGAAAATGGTGGGTCGTGAGAGGCTCGAACTCCCGACATCTTCGGTGTAAACGAAGCGCTCTACCAACTGAGCTAACGACCCGCCTGACCGCTAATAGCCCCGCCAAACCTGGGATTGCAAGAGTGGTTTTCGCAAAGCCGTAAAAAATCTGGGACTGACATTGGTCGGGGCATAATACCGACCTATTCTGCGTAAATCATTGCCGCGCACAGAACCTCGTGTATATTTTCGTCAATCTGAACATTAAGGAAGTCAAAGAATGTCAGCGCCTGTCGTTCCCAAGGGCGTGGCTCATGTCGCAATCGACGCCCCGGACACACCCGAGCCCATCGTTTTTGTGCTGCTGCCCAACCTGTCCATGCTGGCCTTCACATCGGCGATCGAGCCACTTCGCATCGCAAATCAATTGACCGGTCAAAGTCTTTATTCCTGGATCACCATGTCCGAAGACGGGGGCAATGTGCGCTGTTCGAACGGGATCGAGATCGGGATCGACCGGCCGCTGGGCGACACACCTGCCGACAGTCGTATTTTCATCTGTTCGGGCGTACAGCCGGAACTCGCAACCACTGCCAAGGTTGCAGATTGGACGCGCAAACAGTGGCGCATGGGGCGCACGGTGGGGGCCTTGTGCACCGGAACATACACGCTGGCGCGCGCCGGCATCCTGGCAGGTCACAAATTTACCCTGCATTGGGAAAACATCGCCCCGTTTCGCGAACATTTCCCCGATCTGGACCCGGTCGAACAGCTTTACACTATGGACAACCGCGTGATGACTTGCGGCGGCGGGTCTGCGGCAACCGATCTGTTTTTCAAGCTGATTTACGACACCCACGGCCCTGTGCTGGCGCAAGCGGTCCTGAATATGTGCCTGCATACAGTGCAGCGGTCGGAAACCGACCGCCAGCAAAGCTCGACCTCCGCCTCGATCGGGGTGCGCAACGACAAACTGGTGCGCGTCATCAACTATTTCGAAGCGCATCTGGATGATTACATTAACCTTGATATCGTCACTGAAAAGCTTGGTATCTCGCGCCGCCAGATGGAGCGGCTGTTTCGCCATTACCTTGACACAACGCCGAAGAAATACCTGCAAAACCTGCGCCTACAACGCGCCCGTATCCTGTTGGCGGAAACCAATATGGCGGTGGTTGATGTGGCAGTGGCCTGTGGTTTCGAATCGGCGGCCTACTTCTCTAAACGCTTTCGCGAAACCTTTGGCATGTCACCGCACAAATTCTCGACCGGTCACGGATAGAAACTCGGGCTGACATCAATTTTCAGGGGTCAGTTTTGATACAAAATCGGCGGGAAAAAATGGTGGGTGATAAGAGATTTGAACTCCTGACATCTTCGATGTGAACGAAGCGCTCTACCACTGAGCTAATCACCCAACGGGGCAGGTTTTAGCGTCACTCGTCCTTGGGTGCAAGGGCATCTTTCACGGCAGTCGCCGCATAGCTGCGTCAGATCTTTTAGACGACCAAATCGGCGTCTGGTCGTTCGTGGCGGCGATTGACCGTGACCACGTCCAACGGCGACAGACGCAGCTTTTTACCACACGTCAGCGCGTGGCTTGGTTCATGCAGCATGGCGTCATAAACTTCGCGCGTCTGTTTGGGAGGGGAGGCAATGCGCGACCGCATTTCTTTGCGTTTGACCACCGGTTCTTCACGGGCGCCACATGACGTGGTGTTTTTAGCCAAACACGCGGCAGATGGGCCGCCCCTGCGTCGCCTTCTACGCAGCATTCGCAGGACAAGGCTTCATGGGGGTCCGACTGTGACTAAGTTCTGATGGTTAAATCGCGTCGCCTTAAAGAAACACGCGAGCCTTACCGTAGCCACATGGTTGCACAAGCCGCCCCCAGATCGCACAGCAAGAAGGCGCGAGCTTTCTGCCCGCGCCTTCGCGTTATCGTAATAATCTGCAGACAGCGGCGGACACCGCCAACCAACGACCCAACTTAGTGTGCAACCGGCGCCGCGCTTGCGCGGTCCTTGGCCAAGGCAGCCGCCGCCGCCTCTTCCGCAGCTTCGTCCCATTCAACCGCTTCCGGCTCGCGGACCAAAGCGTGTTTCAGAACCTCGGACACGTGGCTGACGGGGATGATGGTCAAACCCTCTTTCACGTTATCCGGGATTTCGCGCAGGTCTTTTTCATTTTCCTGCGGGATCAACACGGTCTTGATGCCGCCGCGCAGCGCGGCCAACAGCTTTTCTTTCAAGCCGCCAATGGCCAGCGCATTGCCGCGCAGCGTGACTTCGCCGGTCATGGCGATGTCCTTGCGCACCGGAATGCCGGTCAGAACAGACACAATCGATGTGACCATTGCCAACCCGGCTGACGGGCCGTCTTTCGGCGTCGCCCCTTCGGGCACGTGCACGTGAATATCCCATTTTTCAAACTTGGGTGGCTTCACGCCGATGTCGGGCGCGATCGAACGGACATATGAACTGGCCGCATCGATCGATTCTTTCATCACGTCGCCCAGCTTGCCGGTCGTCTTCATTCGACCCTTACCGGGAAGGCGCAGCGCCTCGATTGACAACAGGTCGCCGCCGACGCTGGTCCAGGCCAAGCCGGTCACGACACCGACCTGATCTTCCTGTTCCGCCAAGCCATAGCGATGCTTGCGCACGCCCAGATAGTCGTCCAGCAGGTCAGGCGTGACCTTGATGTTTTCGACCTCTTTCTTGACCAGTTTGGTCACGGCTTTGCGGGCCAGTTTTGCCAGTTCACGCTTCAGGTTCCGCACACCAGCCTCGCGGGTGTAATAGCGGACGATATCGGTCAGCGTTTCCTCGGGCACCGAGAATTCGTCCTTCTTCAGCCCGTGATCCTTGATCACTTCCGGCAGAAGGTGGCGGGTCGCGATCTCGCGCTTCTCGTCCTCGGTGTAACCGGCCAGTGTGATGATCTCCATCCGGTCCAGAAGCGGGCCGGGCATGTTGTAGGAGTTCGCCGTGGTCAGGAACATCACGTTCGAGAGGTCATATTCGACCTCAAGATAGTGGTCGACGAAGGTCGAGTTCTGTTCCGGGTCCAGCACCTCAAGCATAGCCGACGCGGGATCGCCACGGAAATCCTGCCCCATCTTGTCAATCTCATCGAGCAAGATCAGCGGGTTCGTGGTTTTCGCCTTTTTCAGCGCCTGGATGATCTTCCCGGGCATCGAGCCGATATAGGTCCGGCGGTGGCCGCGGATTTCCGATTCGTCACGCACACCACCCAACGAGATGCGAATAAACTCGCGCCCCGTGGCCTTGGCAACCGATTTCCCAAGCGAGGTTTTACCCACGCCCGGGGGGCCGACAAGGCACATGATCGGGCCTTTCAGCTTTTTCGAACGCTGCTGCACCGCCAGATATTCGACGATGCGTTCCTTGACCTTTTCCAGCCCATAGTGGTCGGCATCAAGCACCTTCTGCGCGTTGTTCAGGTCTTTCTTTACACGGCTTTTCTTGCCCCACGGCAAG
Organism: Aliiroseovarius sediminis; assembly: GCF_022678485.1. GTDB lineage: Bacteria > Pseudomonadota > Alphaproteobacteria > Rhodobacterales > Rhodobacteraceae > Aliiroseovarius > Aliiroseovarius sediminis. The sequence goes on along the minus strand of NZ_JALBYP010000021.1, from coordinate 37,531 downwards.
CCCAGCATCCAGTCAAGATAGTTACGCACAACGGTGGCCTCGGCCGACATGGGCGACATGTTCTTGAGCTTTTTCAGCTCGGCATCCGCCTTTTCGCGGGCCTCATCCGACAGCTTGGTGGCTTCGATCTTTTCTTCCAGTTCGGCCAGCTCATTCTGGCCTTCTTCGCCGTCGCCCAGCTCTTTCTGAATGGCCTTCATCTGCTCATTCAGATAATATTCACGCTGGGTGCGCTCCATCTGGCTTTTGACGCGGGTCTTGATCTTCTTTTCGACTCGCAGCACAGACATTTCGCCCTGCATCAGGCCAAACACCTTTTCAAGCCGCTCGGACACCGTGAAGGTTTCCAGAAGCTCTTGTTTCTGATCGACTTCCACGCCCAAGTGACCAGCCACAAGGTCGGCAAGCTTGTCGGGTGCGCGGGTTTCGGACACCGCGGCCAGGGCTTCTTCGGGGATGTTTTTCTTGATCTTTGCGTAACGTTCGAACTCGTCGCCGACTGAACGCAGAAGCGCCTCAACCTCGTTCGGGTCGCCGGGGCGTTCTTCGATAACTTCTGCGAAGGCTTCGAAATAGTCTTCGTTATCGACATAGTCGCTGATGCGCACGCGCGACTGGCCTTCGACCAGCACTTTCACAGTACCGTCGGGCAATTTCAGAAGTTGCAGCACGTTGGCCAGCACGCCAACGCTGTAAATCCCTTCCACATCGGGATCATCCATCGACGGATCAATCTGGCTGGCCAGAAGGATCTGCTTGTCATCTGCCATTACCTCTTCCAGCGCACGGACGGATTTCTCGCGTCCAACAAACAGCGGCACGATCATGTGGGGAAAGACCACGATGTCACGCAGCGGCAAGACCGGGAAGGATTGGCTCAATTGCTCACTCATAGGATTTCCTTATTCTTGGCAAAGCGCCCTGCCCCTGTAGTTCGGCAGCTGGGGCGCCTCCTCTTCAAGGTGTCAGATGGGGCTCGCGTCGCTTAACGTCAACCCGCTTTGACCCGACAGTTTGCCCCGGTCGCGCGGGGACAACAAGAGGAAAGCAGGCCGGCATTCGGCACGGGCGCATTTCGATACGGTCAAAGCGGTTCGATATCCCCTTGCGCCCGGCCAGCGTGGAAACCGGCTTCCCATTCCGCAAAGCTGTGGGTCGCAATCGCATGACGCATGCCCTGCATGATTTCCTGAAAATAATGCAGGTTATGCCACGTCAACAACATGCCCGATATCATTTCCTGCGCCCGAAAAACATGGTGCAGATATGCGCGCGAATAGTTCCGGCAGGCTGGACAGGTGCAATTTTCATCCAGCGGGCGCGGGTCGTCTTGGTGACGTGCGTTCTTGATGTTCAAAACACCGTGACGGGTGAACACCTGCCCGGTACGCCCTGACCGCGAAGGCAACACGCAGTCCATCATGTCTATGCCGCGTTTGACCGCGCCAACGATATCATCGGGCTTGCCGACACCCATCAGATAGCGCGGCTTGTCCTCAGGCAGAAAACCGGGTGCGAAATCAAGGCAATCGAACATCGCTGCTTGCCCTTCACCCACCGCCAACCCGCCAACGGCATAGCCATCAAATCCGATCTCTTTCAGAGCTTCAGCGCTTTCTTCGCGAAAGTCACGTTCCAGCCCACCCTGCATGATGCCGAACAGGGCATGGCCGGGGCGATCCCCGAATGCCTCTTTCGACCTTGCCGCCCAGCGCATCGACAGGCGCATACTGTCTGCGATGCGATCACGGTCAGCAGGCAGCGCGGGGCATTCGTCGAAACACATCACGATATCGGACCCCAGAAGCTTCTGGATTTCCATCGAGCGTTCCGGTGTCAGCTCGTGTTTTGACCCGTCGATATGCGATTTGAAGGTCACGCCCTGCTCGGTTAATTTTCGCAGGCCAGCAAGGCTCATCACCTGAAACCCGCCCGAGTCGGTCAGGATCGGCTTGTCCCAGTTCATAAACTTGTGAAGCCCGCCCAGCCGGTCGATCCGTTCCGCCGTCGGGCGCAGCATCAGATGATAGGTATTGCCCAGCAGAATGTCGGCACCTGTGGCTGCCACGCTTTCGGGCATCATGGCCTTCACGGTGGCTGCGGTGCCCACGGGCATAAAGGCCGGGGTGCGGATTTGGCCGCGCGGCGTGTCGATGACACCGGTGCGGGCCTTTCCGTCCGTTGCGTTCAGGGAAAAAGTGATGCGTGTGGGGCGTTGGTCTTGCATGGCGCTGATGTGGCCCATATAGACCCGATTGCCAAGGGCTTTCTGCGGTTTAGCATCGCCCGGCAGACAGGTTCAGCGCGGTCAGATGTCTTGTTCTGCGTTAACCTTGACGCCTCCCAGATTAGCCGCATTAACCCGCGCAGACAGCCGTTCCAACTTGCGGCTGGTCAGCATAAGTTCGGTCAGCGTCGTGTTATCGACCCGGTTCGCTAACGCATACGCAACATCCTGCGCTATACGCGCCGCCTGGTCCAAATGCTCGACCGCCGTCATCGTTTCACTGTCACCCTTTTCCGTCGAAAACACCGTTCTGGCTCCTCGTTAAGCCCTCCCACTGCTGAGAAAAGCAATCTGAAGATAAACTTCAAGGTGAACCGGTCGATTTTGTGGCGAATTGTAGGCAATTGAAAATTAGATTTTTGGCAATTGAAAGATATTGAGAGATAATGTCGCCGCCTGCCTGAATTTATCGCCATTCAGGAAACGGGCACATTCACACTAGCCCGAAGAAACCTGCCTTGGCGCCCGTCTTGTTGCAGCCGGAAGAGCCGGATTCTTCGGCGCGACCTCTGGACCTCGCCTGTCTCAATCCCTATATGTTCGCTCAGGTTTAGGACAATGGCGCTATGACAATGAACACAACCGACAAACTTGAAGGCGAACCGCTGATCAAGCCCTCCTCCGTCAATCACCCGCTGTATGACAACGTGGTAGAGGCATGTCGCACGGTCTATGACCCGGAAATTCCGGTCAATATTTATGACCTCGGGCTGGTTTATACGATTGAGATCAACAACAAGAACGAGGTTGATCTTATTATGACGCTGACTGCACCCGGCTGCCCGGTTGCTGGCGAAATGCCAGGCTGGCTGGTCGAGGCGATCGAACCGGTCGCAGGGATCAAGCATGTGAACGTCGAGATGACATGGGATCCACCCTGGGGGATGGAGATGATGTCAGACGAAGCGCGCCTTGAACTGGGGTTCATGTAACCCCAGATGCACCCTAACCCCATCGGCGTCGGCCCTATGGCCGTCCCTTAGGGATGAAGGAGGATCAAATGTTTGGCATTCCCGGCAAATCACCGATTACCATGACGAAAACAGCCGAGGCCCAGATCGCCAAATTGATGGCATCCGGTGGTCACAAGGGCCTGCGCATCGGGGTCAAGAAAGGCGGCTGCGCAGGCATGGAATACACCATGGATTACGTGGACGAAGTTGACCCCAATGATGAGGTGGTCGAACAAAACGATGCTTGCGTCATTATCGCCCCTATGGCCCAGATGTTCCTGTTCGGGACCGAAATCGACTATGAAGTCGCACTGCTTGAGGCCGGGTTTAAATTCCGCAACCCCAATGTCAGCGAAGCCTGTGGCTGTGGCGAATCGATCAAGTTCGACGACGCGCTGACCACAGAGCAGTCGTAGGCCTGATGGCGGTCACCGACGCGGTTATTGTCATTGTCAAAAGCTGTTTGACGGGCTCGCGCCCCTGACGTATCGCGACAGGATAGGCCTATTGGACCTTGCCAAGGCCGCATTGGGCGAGCCCGACTGGGTGTTGCGAGCGTTGGATGTGCAAGCCTGAACGTTCCTAGAAATTTGTTCCAAAGACCATACGTTTTTTGACGCACCCATCACCGGGGCTTGACGCCCTGCGCCCTGCATCCGACAACTCAATTATCAATAAGGAGAGATCGGATGACGCGGCGCAAATTGGCAGCAGGCAATTGGAAGATGAACGGAACCAGCGCAAGCTTGAAGGAGCTTAAATCGCTGGCAGAGGCGCATCCAAACCCCAATTGTGACATTTTGATTTGTCCTCCCGCCACCCTGATCGACCGTGCCGCCAAAACCGCCCCCGAACAGATCGCCATTGGCGGGCAGGACTGCCACCCGAACGCAACGGGCGCACATACCGGCGACATCTCGGCGCAAATGCTGGCTGATGCGGGGGCCAGCCATGTCATTCTGGGGCACTCTGAGCGGCGCGAAGATTACGAGGAAAGCGACGCTGATGTGCGCGAAAAGGTTGTTGCGGCCCTGGGCGCGGGGCTGAAAGTGATCGTGTGCGTGGGCGAAAGCCTTGCCGAACGCGACGCCCGCAACACGCTGGATATCATCGGTGGGCAGATGGCGGGCTCGATTCCCGATGTGGTGACGGGCGAAAACCTTGTCGTGGCTTATGAACCGATCTGGGCGATTGGCACCGGGAAGGTGCCGACGCTGGATCAGATCGGCGAGGTGCATGATTTTATCCGTTTGCGTCTTGTACGTCGGTTCGGCGAAGGGGTCGGCCTGTCGACGCGAATCCTTTACGGTGGCTCGGTGAAGCCGTCGAATGCGGCCGATATCTTTGACGTATCCAACGTGGATGGCGCATTGGTGGGCGGGGCCAGCCTGTCGGCAGCCGATTTCTCGCCCATCGTCACGGCCTTAGACAACGCCTGACCGCCAAGCCGAACGGAGCCTGCAATGAATCACGATCAACTGGCCGAGTGGCAGAAGCGCGCCGCTGACTGGGCGCGCGATTATCACGCAGGACTGCGCGACCGCCCGGTGCGCCCCGATATCACACCGGGCGATTTTCTGGCCAAGATCGACGCGCCCGTGCCCGAGCAACCCGAACAGATCGAGGCGATCTTCGACGACTTCACGCGGCTGGTGCCCGACGCCATGACCCACTGGCAGCACCCGCGTTTCTTTGCGTATTTCCCAGCCAATGCCGCGCCCGCCTCGATGCTGGCCGAGCAATTGGCCAATGCGATGTCCGCGCAAGCGATGCTTTGGCAAACAGCTCCGGCGGCAAACGAGATGGAAGAACTTGTCATCCGTTGGCTGCGCGACGCGATGGGGCTGCCGGATGATCTGACCGGCACGATTCACGACACGGCCACCACCGCGACCTTCTGCGCTGTCACCACGATGCGAGAGCTTGCTTTGGGACATGAAGGTATCACCAAGGGCTTGTCTGGCGCACCCACTCTGCGGATTTATGCCAGCGCACAGACGCATTCCAGCATCGACAAGGCGGTGCGTCTGTCAGGCATCGGGCAAGATAATCTTGTGAAAGTGCCGACCATCCCCGACCATCCGACATGGTCGATGGATGCCGACGCGCTGGACGCACTGATCCGGGCAGATATTGCAGCGGGCATGAAACCGGCAGGCGTGGTCCTGTGCGTCGGTGGCACCTCGATCGGGGCGTGCGATGACATTGCGGCCTGCATTGATGTGGCGCACCAACACGGTCTGACTGTCCATGTCGACGCCGCTTGGGCGGGGTCTGCCATGATCTGCGACGAATTCCGAACGCTTTGGGCCGGGATCGAGGCCGCCGACAGCATCGTGTTCAACCCCCACAAATGGCTGGGCGCTCAGTTTGACTGTGCCGTTCAATTCCTGCGTGACCCCGCGCCCCAGATCGGCGCCATGGGGTTGCGCCCGGATTACCTCAAGACCCAAGGCGCGGATGACGTGGTGAATTACAACGAATGGACCCTGCCCCTTGGCCGCCGGTTCCGGGCGTTAAAACTGTGGTTCCTGCTGCGATCCGAGGGGCTGACGGGTCTGCGCGCCCGCATCCGCAACCATGTCGCCTGGGCGAACGAGGCTGCGGACGCCATCGCCGCCCTGCCCGGTTTTCAGATCACAACGCCGCCCATACTTGCGCTTTTCACCTTCCGCTTTCAGGACGATGCGCGCACCGCCACGCTGTTGGACCGGGTCAACCGCGACGGGCGGATCTATCTGACCCAGACCGACCACGCGGGGCAGTTTATCATCCGCGTCTCGGTTGGGCAGTTTTCATGCACCCGCGAAGACGTGATGATGATCCCCCAAGTTCTTCAAGAGCTGGCACAAGACACGTAACTGCAGGAAATCTTTACATTTCCGTGTTTTCATGTATTATGGTTGTGGGTCGTGTCTTATGTGGCGGACATTAAATTTACCGCATATCGGCATGCCGGCGCCCACTTTGGTTCTTATCTATTTGATAGACGAAAGGGGAATCCAATGGAGTTCGGGAAGGACTTTACATATCACGAATACGTCGCCGACGGCGTCGTTCACGGTCTGGGGGTAATCGCGGCAGTTATCGGATCGGTTACGTTGATCTATTGGTCGATGGGGGTTGAACCGATGGGCCGACTGCCGCCCATGCTGGCCTATGGGGCGGGCTTGATTGCCAGTTTCACGCTGTCTGCAGCCTATAACATGACGCTGCACAGATCGGCACGCCAAGTGCTGCGCCGATTTGACCACGCGGCCATTTATCTGATGATCGCGGGCACCTATACGCCCATCGCGCTGATCGGGATCGGGGGCACCAATGGCTTGGCGCTGGCTGCGGCGGCCTGGACGCTGGCAATCATCGGCGTGGCGCTGAAGCTGTTTTTCTTCGGGCGGTTTGACCGGCTGGGATTCATGCTGACGCTTATGCAAGGTTGGATGGCCGTTCTGATGATCGGCCCACTGATCGCGACGTTCAGCCCTGCGATCCTGGTATTGCTGGTGGGTGGCGGGCTTCTGTTTACGCTGGGCACTATCTTCCATCTGCGCGATCATCTGCCTTTCAACCGCGCGATCTGGCATGTGCATGTGTTGCTGGGCGCTGCTGCGCATTATGCCGCTGTGGTGATGGTTGTAGGCACTTAACGGCCATTTTAGCCGGCCTTGATGCCGCAAACAGAACAGACCTGTCGTATCCCGACGCTCTATGCTGATGGGCAGGAGGACGGAAATGAACAGGTTGGACTGGCTTGTTTCGATTGTTGTGCGCACCATCGGCGCCGAACGCGGCCGTGCCGCACGCGGCCGACCCTGAGGGCAATTTTGCCTTCACCCAAGCGCCACAACAACCTCAGGATTAAAACAATGACACATATGCCTGCCCGCCGTTCCGGTGGCCGCGCTGCCCGCACGGCCCTGCGCGCCGCCCCCCTTGCCCGTGAACTCCGCCCCGTTCGGGCGGGAATGCAGGGCGGCACGTTTCAGCCCCTCACTCCCGACGGCATCGCGCGTATCCACCATGCCGCACTGGACGCGCTGGAACAGATCGGGTTGGCCGACGCCCCGCCGTCGGGCGTCGAGCATATGACCCGCGCGGGCGCCATTCTGGGTGACGACGGGCGCCTGCGCTTCCCGCGTGCGTTGGTCGAGGATATGTTAGCGATGGCCGCCAAATCCATCACCCTGCACGGGCGTAACCCAATGCACGATCTGACCCTGTCGGGCAATCGCGTGCATTACGGCACGGCAGGCGCGGCGGTGCATGTGGTTGATGTTGAAGGACGCAATTACCGCGAAAGCACCGTGCAGGACTTGTTTGACGCGGCGCGAATTGTTGATCAGCTCGACAACATTCATTTCCTGCAACGCCCTATGGTGTGCCGCGATATTGCTGACAATCGCGAATTGGATCTGAACACGATCTATGCCTGCTGTTCTGGCACCACCAAGCATGTTGGCACTTCGTTCACCGAGCCCGGCTTCGTTGATGATTGCATGGGCCTGATTCACCTGATCGCCGGGGGGGAAGACGCATGGCGCGCACGGCCCTTCATCTCGAACTCGAACTGTTTTGTTGTGCCGCCGATGAAGTTCGCCACCGAAAGCTGTCAGGTGATGGAGAAGGTGATCGACGCCGGTATGCCTGTGCTTTTGCTGTCTGCCGGTCAAGCCGGTGCCACGGCCCCTGCCCCGATTGCCGGTGCGATTGTACAGGCGGTCGCGGAATGTCTGGCGGGCGTCGTTTATGTCAACGCGATCAAACCGGGCCATCCGGCGGTTTTCGGCACATGGCCTTTCGTATCCGACCTGCGCACAGGCGCCATGTCAGGCGGGTCCGGCGAGCAGGCACTTTTGACCGCGGGTTGCGCGCAGATGCACGCCTTCTATGGCCTGCCCGGAGGGGCGGCGGCAGGCATTGCCGACGCCAAACTGCCCGACATGCAGGCGGGGTGGGAGCAGATGTGCTCGAACGTACTGGCGGGTCTGTCGGGGCTGAACATGGTGTATGAGGCCGCAGGGATGCACGCGTCGCTTCTGGGATTCTGCCTTGAAAGCCTGATCCTTGGCGACGACCTGATCGGCCAAGCCCTGCGCTGCGTGCGCGGGATCGACGTGTCCGAAGACAGCGTGAACCTGGACGTCATGCGCGCGGTTTGTCTGGACGGTCCGGGGCATTACCTTGGGTCAGATCAGACACTTTCGCTGATGCAAACAGAATATATCTATCCCGCGCTCGGCGACCGGACATCGCCCAAGGCATGGGAAGAGATCGGCAAACCGGATCTTTTGAAGAACGCCATCGCGCGCAAAGAGCAAATTCTGTCGGGGTCATCCAGCGCCCTGTTTGATCCCCAAATTGATGCGCAGATTCGGGCCGCGTTCAACATCCACCTGCCACAATAAATACCGCCGTGCGCGTCACCCGCGCGCGGTTTCCGCCTTTTCTTCCAGCATCAGCCATTCGTCTTCGGCGGCCGCCAGTGCCTGCTGCCGTTTGGCCAGACCTTCGGACGCCTTTTTGAACTTCACTGGTTCCTTGGTGAATAGATCAGGGTCCATCAGGAATTCTTCCAGCTTGGCGATTTCGGCCGACAAACGATCCATTTCAGTGGGCAGAGCGTCAAGGCGGTGCTGTTCGGTGAACGACAGGCCCGGCGCATCGTCCTTCATGCTCTGCTTGACCTTCTCGGGCTTAGCCTTTGTCTTAGATGGTTTTTTCGCCGTATCGTCGTTTCGATCATCCCGCTGCGCCTGATAGTCCGACCAACCGCCGGGATAAATCGTGGCCCGCCCGTCGCCCTCCATCGCGATGGTGCGTTCGGCGACGCGGTCAAGGAAGTCGCGGTCGTGGCTGACCACCAGAACGGTCCCGTCATAGGCGGTGATCAGCTCTTGCAGCAAGTCCAGCGTTTCCACATCCAGATCGTTGGTCGGCTCGTCCATCACCAGAAGGTTGGATTGCCTTGCCATGATCTTCGCCAGTATCAGCCGCGCCTTTTCCCCACCTGACAACGACCGCACGGGCGCGCGGGCCTGTGCATCGGAAAACAGAAACTCTTTCAGATAGCCGACGACATGTTTCGGCGTCCCGCGTACCATGACCTGATCGGCCTTGCCGGACACGCGCATCTCGGGGTCGCCCGTCAGGTTTTCCCACAAGCTGTCATCTTCCACCAACCCCGTCCGGTTCTGGTCAAACACCGCGATTTCCAAGCCGGTGCCGTGTTGGACGCTGCCGGCGTCAGGTGTTTCCTGCCCGATCAGCATGTTCAGCAGTGTGGTCTTGCCCGCACCGTTCGGTCCAACGAAGGCGATGGTTTCGCCCCGCATCACGCGCAGGTCAAAATCGCCAAGGATCATCCGGTCGCCGTAGGATTTCGAAATTCCGCGCGCCTCGATCACCTTGCGGCCAGATTTCGGACCGGCCTCTAGCGCCATCTCGGCGGCACCTTGGCGGTTGATCTGGGCTGCGCGTTCGGCCCTCAGATCGCCCAGCGCGCGCAGGCGGCCCTGGTTGCGTTTGCGCCGGGCGCTGATGCCTTCGACTGCCCAGCGACCTTCCGCCTTGATCTTGCGGTTCAGCTTGTGGCGGCTTTGGTCCTCTTCTTCCCAGACCTTATCCCGCCATGCCTCGAAATGCTCAAACCCCTTTTCCTGCCGCCGCACCTGCCCGCGATCGACCCACAGCGTGGCCCGCGTCAGGGCGCGCAGAAAGGCGCGGTCGTGGCTGATCAGAATGAAGCCTGCGCGGGTTTGCGATAATTCATCCTCAAGCCATTCGATGGCCTGAATGTCCAAGTGGTTGGTTGGCTCGTCCAGCAGCATCAAGTCGGGAGCTTCAGCCAGCAGTTTCGCCAGTGCGGCGCGCCGACGCTCTCCGCCCGATGCGGTGCCGACCGGTGCATCAAGCCGCAGTTTCAACCCCTCGGCCACACGTTCGACCAGGTATTCCTCGCCTTGCTCAAGCCCCGAGACGGCAAAATCGCCGAGCGTGGCAAACCGGGACAAATCGGGGTGTTGCTCCATATAACCAACCGCGACACCGGGCGACAGAACGCGTGTGCCGTTGTCGGGTTCGACCAACCCTGCCATGACCTTCATCAGCGTCGATTTGCCGGATCCATTGCGCCCCACAAGGGCCACCCGGTCGCCCGGCTGCACAACAAGGTCAAGCCCATCAAACACAGGATCGCCACCAAAGGTCAGCGAGATATCGGATAGTTGAAGAAGGGGTATACGTGCCATGGCGCCGAGTTAGGCAATCCGCCTGACAAGGTCAACCACGGCTTACCCCACCACCGCCCGCAAAAGCCGCGCGCGGGCGGGAGGAACGGCCTTCACCTCGACCGCAGTGAAGACGTGCAAAGTATTAAGGTCGTCATCCACCACGGCGTGATCGGACACCCAGCCCCCCATCGCCAGATAAGACCGCAACAAGGACGGCATGGCGGTCAAAGCGCGCTTGGCATCGGGCGTTGACCGGCCCCGCTGGGCAAAGCGAAACACCTTGGGCGCCTTGACCCGTGGTCGCCAGCGGCGCGGCGCAAGATGACGATCGCGCAGCATCGCGAAACTGTCATGATAGGGTGCGACATCGGTCCCCGGGAAGGATGCGCAGCCGAAGATCATCCCGACCCCGGCCTGATCGACATGACGTGTCATCGCGCCCCACGCCAGACGCAGGATATCGGCGTGGTCGGGCACATCTGGCGCGATGCAAAAGCGCCCCATCTCGATCATCGGTTCATCATATTGGGCAAGCGCAGACAGATCATAGAACCGGGCGGCATAGCTGTCACCGATACAGACGCCGCTTGACAACAGCATCAGCCGAAAGCACCCGACCAACACGCCGGTGTCGCGGTTTTCGATCAAGACGTGGCGGCAAATAAAATCAATCGCGTCTTGATCCGGTCCCGTCCCTGCGCGGAAACACCGCCCCCGGAGGGCCTGGACAGCGCGCACATCGGATGGCCCCGCGTCGACGCGCGCAATCAGGCGACCTTTGGCGACAGGCTGCATCATATCGAAACTATGTGCGCCAACTGCCCCCGCCGGCAAGGTCGCGCAGCCACCAGCGCCCCGTTCGGCAGAAAAAACACGACACCTATCCAGCCCCGCACCTTTGCGCCTTGCCCCGTTGCAGGGGATCAATCGCTGCTGATCTGATCAGCCACGTCGATCCGTCCGAACGAGCCAAACAACTGACGCAAGAACCCGACGCCCTGAATGTTGGTGTCGGTCACGCGACGCTCCAGCACAACGAAACGGCCATCTTCCAGCCCGAAACGCTCGATATTCTGGACGACGTTCTTGTCGTTGAAGGAAATGGCCAGCACCTCGCGGTCGACTTCCTTGGGCGAGTTATAGAGATAGTGCTTGAAGCGCGAGCGGACGTAATAATAACCGCTGCCCGACAACAGACCCGATGTGCCCGGCTTGCCGATGGATGACGACACGGTTTCGCGTGTGTCTTTACCGACCTCGACCAAGTCCACATCCTCTTTCGGGGGCATGTAGCCGTGGTTGCGATACGTCGCGGAACAGCCCGCGACCAGCGCCACCATCAGCACCGCCCCGATCAGCTTGCCCGTTTTTCTGCCTGCTTGGCGCAGATAAGACATACCGCCCCCCTTGCGTTCGCCACTCTGTCTTGGGTATCGGCTTATCCTAGGAACGCACATGGTTCAAGAAACGATGATGGGCTAAAGTTATCAGACCAGCGGAGACAGATCATGACTGACATATCCAATTCACGCGGCCACCTGCCGTTCACCCATCCCCTCCGTCCCGCCAAGCTGCCCACAGGGCGACCCACGGCGTTTGACCTGACGCCGGACCAGTCAACCTGCGACGCCATTGCGGCCGATCTGGGCCTTTTGGGGCTGCGCAAGCTGCGCTTGTCGGGCGAACTGCGGCCGCTGGGCCAGCACGATTGGGAAATGACGGCCGTGCTGGGGGCAACGGTTGTCCAGACCTGCGTCGTCACGCTGGATCCTGTCACCACCCGCATCGACGAAACGGTTGAACGCCGCTGGCTGGCGCATATGCCCGACCCCGAGCCCGCCGAAGAGGTAGAGATGCCCGAGGACGACAACGCCGAGCAGTTGACCGAAACGATCGATCTGGGCCAAGTGATGGTTGAATCGCTGGCACTTGCCCTGCCCTTGTATCCGCGGGTCGAGGGTGCAAAGGTCGACACTGCCAATTTCGCGGAACCGGGCATAACGCCGATGACGGACGAGGATGTAAAGCCCTTCGCAGGCCTTTCTGACCTGCGCGACAAGCTGGCGAAGGGGGACAAGAAAAGCTAAATTGCATGGTGGCTTGCAAAAATCGGCAAGAATGCCGGAAATCCGCGCATTTCACCCCTTGCATGAAATCAAAATCTCAGTATTTTCGCGCCTTCTTCCACAAGATGGGTTGGACAGCGCACCGCAAACCGCGTATGAGGCGCCGAGACTCAGGAATGTCTTGAGAACACCGGGCGATATCGCCCCAGAAATACACCGGGCTTTAAGCCCCCGAATTCCAAAGGTTGAGACGATGGCTGTCCAACAGAACAAAGTATCGAAGTCGCGCCGCAACAACCGCCGTGCGCATGACGCCCTGGTTGCCGTGAACCCGAACGAATGTTCGAACTGCGGCGAGCTGAAGCGCCCTCACCATGTCTGCCCGTCATGTGGTCATTATGACGACCGCGAAGTGGTCGCCATGACCGACGACGCGGATTTTGACGACGAAGACGCGGCGTAAGCCTCTTGCCCGGCGCGGGGGGTCGTGTCAGAAAATCCCCGAGCATGGGATGAAGAATGACAATGGACGCCTCCAAACGCACAATCGTATCGGTCGACGCCATGGGCGGGGATCTTGGACCGGCAGCCGTTGTTGCCGGTCTTGCGCTGTCCGCTGATAAGAACCCCGAGATCGGGTTCATTCTGCACGGCAACAAAGCTGAACTTGACCCACTGGTGGCCCGCACGAAGGGTTTGTCTGAGGTGTGCGAAGTTCGTCACGCGGACGAGGTCGTCACAATGGACGACAAGCCCAGCCAGGTGATGCGCAACGGTCAGAATACCTCGATGTGGTCGGCGATCGAGGCCGTGCGCGACGGCGACGCCGATGTGGCGGTCAGCTGCGGCAATACCGGTGCGCTGATGCTGCTGTCGATGGTCCGCCTGCGCAAACTGCCTGGCATAAACCGTCCGGCAATTGCTTGCCTCTGGCCGTCGCACAACCCGTCCGGGTTCAACGTGATGCTGGATGTGGGTGCCGATGTGCGCGCCGATGAAAACGACCTGCTGCAATATGCCATGATGGGCGCGTCCTATGCGCGCAACGGGCTGGGCATCAATCGCCCCCGCGTCGGGTTGCTGAATGTCGGAACCGAAGAACACAAGGGTCGGAGCGAGCTGAAAGCGGCGCACGAGCTAATTTCCCACGCCGCGGACGGGGCGCAAATAGACTTTGTCGGGTTCATCGAAGGGGTCGATCTGCCGTCAGATCGTGTCGATGTGATCGTGACGGACGGGTTTACCGGAAATGTCGCGCTGAAGACCGGCGAAGGCACGGCCAACTTGATTTCGGGGCTGCTGCGCGAGGTATTCTCGGCCAGCCTGATATCCAAACTTGCAGCCCTTCTTGCCATGACGCCGTTAAAGCAGATGCGCGCGCGCGTCGATCCCAGTCGCAACAATGGCGGCGTTTTTTTGGGGCTGAATGGAACTGTCGTCAAAAGCCACGGATCGGCGGACGCGACAGGCATTTCCGCTGCGGTCAAGCTTGCCTTTCAATTGGGCAAAAGCGGTTTTAGCCAGAAGCTCGCCGCGCGGGTTGCATCCGGTGACGCATCACGCCAAGATGTCGCAACGGAAAGCCGGCAAGGTGAGCAGCAAGAATGATAAGACGCGCCGTGATCAAGGGCGTTGGGCACTATCTGCCTGAACGCGTGGTCCCGAACTCCTACTTCGAAGACATTGTCGATACCTCCGACGAATGGATTCGCACGCGATCGGGGATCGAGCGTCGCCATTTTGCTGCGGACGGCGAAACGACCTCACAGATGGCCACAAGCGCCGCGCGTGCAGCATTGGAGAACGCCGGGCTGGCGGTGGACGATATCGACGCGATCATCGTCGCAACTTCGACCCCCGACCTGACCTTCCCATCTGTTGCGACGATGGTGCAAAGCGAACTGGGCATGACGCAGGGCTTCGGCTTTGACGTGCAAGCGGTCTGCGCGGGCTTTGTATTTGCACTGGCCAACGCCAACGCGCTGATCCTGTCAGAACAGGTCGACCGGGTGCTGGTTATCGGGTCCGAGACGTTCTCGCGCATTCTGGACATGAGCGACCGAGCCACCTGCGTATTGTTCGGCGATGGTGCCGGTGCGGTGATTCTGGAAGCACAAATCGGCAGTGGAACTGTCGCGGATCGCGGTATCCTTTCGGCTGATCTGAACTCGGACGGGCGGATGCGCGACATGCTGTATGTCGATGGCGGCGTTTCGACGACACAGACCGCGGGCCGTTTGCGGATGCAGGGCAATCCCCTGTTTCGTCAGGCTGTGGGCAAGCTGACCGAAACCGCCGAAAAAGCGTTGCAAAAGGTTGGACTCGGCGACGACGACGTGGACTGGATCGTACCCCATCAGGCCAATATCCGCATCATTCAGGGCACCGCCAAGAAGATGGGTGTGCCGATGGATCGGGTCGTCTTGACCTTGCAGGATCATGGCAACACCTCGGCCGCGTCGATCCCGCTGGCACTGTCGGTGGGCTGCGCCGACGGCAAGATCAAACGGGGCGATCTGATCGTGACCGAGGCAATCGGCGGCGGCCTTGCCTGGGGCGCGGTCGTTTTGCGGTGGTAAACCGCTTGGCCACCTGCAAAGCATCGCCACAGGCCGGCAGAACAAGCCATTGATATTGACTCGGAAATTCAAACCACCCATGCTTCCCACAAACAAACAGGGGGACAACATGAGTGAAAAGACCTTGACCCGCATGGACCTGAGCGAAGCGGTGTTTCGCGAAGTCGGGCTGTCGCGTAACGAAAGCGCGCAGCTGGTCGAAACCGTTTTGGATCATATCTCGGACGCTCTGGTGGACGGGCAAAACGTTAAGATCTCGTCTTTCGGCACGTTTTCAGTGCGCGACAAGGCCGCCCGCGTCGGGCGAAACCCGAAAACGGGCGAAGAAGCGCCCATCCCGCCGCGTCGGGTGCTGACCTTTCGCCCGTCCCACCTTATGAAAGACCGCGTCGACGACGGGAACAAACAATAAGTTTTTGACGTGATCACCACATCGGGCGCGAATTTGCCCACTTTGATAACAAGTAGCAGCACAGACGGGTCTGGACATGGAAAAGAAGTCTCCTGACGCCTTCCGCACCATAAGCGAGGTGGCCGACTGGCTCGGCGTTCCGACTCATGTTCTGCGGTTCTGGGAAAGCCGTTTCAGTCAGGTCAAACCGGTGAAACGCGCAGGCGGGCGCCGGTATTACCGCCCCAATGATATGGAACTTCTTGGCGGCATCCGAAAGCTCTTGCACGAAGATGGGATGACCATTCGCGGGGTGCAGAAGCTTCTGCGTGAAGAAGGCATAAAGCACGTCGCCGCCATGTCACCGCCGCTGGACAGCACTGCGATGCGCGATGTGACGCCGTCAAACGTGGTGCCTTTGGCCAGCAAGCCCGGGCCGAAGGACAGCACAGACGCATCCCCCAGTAAAACGCAGGATACGGCGCCAGATGGCGCACCAGCGGACGAACCCACGCAGAAAATGCAACCGGACGAACCGTCACAAGACGACGCCTTAGGCCAAACCTCCCCCGTCGTCGCCCACCCGGACCCACCGCAGTCAGAGCCGACCATTGCGCCGACACCAGACGCGGACCCGGAACGGGCTGAGCCCACGCCGCACTTTACCCGCGCCGACACCAACGCGCCTGACGCCTCGTATACTCCACCGCACGACGGGTCAAACGACACACCCCCCGCCGATGCGACAGACCCCGCACCCAGCTTCGGCTCAAACCGGGTAGCCAACTCTGGACAATCGACGGAACCAGCAGACGGGCTGGAGAACAGCGAATCGACCGCGCCCGCCGAAGCCGATCTGTTCGGCGAGCCTGCGGCGAAGACATCTATCCCGCCCGCTTCGCCCGATATCTCTCACGTTCCGGCCGACCCTGGTGACGACGAACCAGCGCCTCGCCCCGCCTTCGCAACTGCGCTGCGGCAAGCACGCAAGGCCGGGACCGGCGCCCATATCCCGACCCTGCAGGCGCTGGCTGATCGCTTGGAAACGCTCGGACAACAGATGGCCGAACGACCTGGACAGACGCGTTAGGCCGTATCGGGATAGCTGGATTATACAACTTGGCTCAATGATACATTTTCCTGCTGTTTCCGGCTTGCCCTGCCTGCGAAAATCACTATGTAAGGCCGCAGTCGGGCTATGGCGCAGTCTGGTAGCGCGTCCGTCTGGGGGACGGAAGGTCGCAGGTTCGAGTCCTGCTAGCCCGACCAAATTCAAAACCGCCCGCCCGTTGATCGGGCGGGTGTTTTTGTATCCGCCCTGCGGCATAGCACGCGGGGCGCTTGAAAGGGGATCGACATGAACACCGGCGTATTGGCAGACCGCCAGATCCGACAGTTGATTACCGAAAGCGGCATCACCGCGTCGTCACCCATTTTGAACGAACAAATACAACCCGCATCTCTTGATCTGCGGTTGGGCGGCACGGCGTATCGCGTGCGCGCCTCATTTCTGCCCGGCAAAAGCTCGACCGTGACCGAACGGCTTGAGGCGCTGACCATGCACGAAGTGTCCCTGACCGGCGGCGCCGTGCTGGAAAAAGGCTGCGTCTATGTCGTGCCGTTGATGGAACAATTGCACCTGCCCGCGGGCATGACTGCCGCGGCAAGCGCCAAAAGCTCGATCGGGCGGGTCGACTTGATGACCCGCGTCATTACCGACCACGGCGTGGAATTCGACCGCGTGCCCGAAGGCTATGACGGCCCGCTTTATGCCGAACTGTGCCCGCAAAGCTTTTCGGTCGTGGTGCAGCCGGGGCAGTTGTTGAACCAGATCATCTTTCGGCAGGGCCGCACAATCCTGACCGATGACGAACTGCGCGCGGTGCACGCTCGCACCCCCATCGTATCAGGTGATCCGGTGATTTCCGACGGGCTTGGCTTTTCGGTCGATCTGAAACCGACCTCGGGTGATCTGGTCGGTTATCGCGCCAAGCGCCATTCAGGTGTGGTCGATCTGTCAAAGCTTGCCCACTACGACCCCGCGGAATACTGGGAAGAAGTGCACACCACTGACGGACGCATTATCCTTGATCCCGGTGCGTTCTATATCTTGGCCAGTCGCGAGGCGATTGTCATCCCCCCCGATTGCGCCGCCGAAATGGCCCCGTATCTGGCGATGGTCGGTGAATTTCGCGTGCATTATGCAGGCTTCTTCGACCCCGGCTTCGGTTATGACGCGGCAGGAGGCTCCGGCTCGCGCGGTGTCTTGGAAGTCCGCTGCCACGAGGCACCGTTTGTGCTGGAACATGGGCAGGTCGTGGGGCGTTTGGTCTATGAACGGATGAGCGAAGTGCCACAAGCTTTGTATGGGTCTGATATCAAGTCAAATTATCAGGGGCAGGGATTGAAGCTGTCGAAGCACTTTCGGTGAGGGTAAGGGCAACTATGCGGACAAGCGCTAACAGCATCACTCTGACGGTCAGCCAAATCTGTAGTGAACTTTGTAGAATCCCTTATTTTCTCGTAAGACGCATTGGGTAACAGTTTCACTTTGGGTGATCAGATTGGAAGATATTCTCAAATCCATTACGGCGTCGATTTTTCAACAGGATGATTGGGGCGAAACGGCGCAGTATATTCCCGAACTTGCCAGCGTAGATCCGAAACAATTTGCAATCAGCGTCTGCTTGCCTGACGGAAAATTAATCAACGCCGGCGCTGCATCCAAGCCGTTCTCCGTTCAGAGCATCACGAAAGTGTTTTCACTTATCGCAGCACTTGGACGAACTGGGGACCAGCTTTGGAGCAGGGTTGGACGAGAACCTTCCGGCACCTCTTTTGATTCAGTTGTTTTGCTCGAGAAAGAAAAAGGCCGCCCCCGAAACCCCTTTGTAAACGCGGGCGCGATTGTGACCACGGACGCCCTTTTGTCAGGGCGAGAACCCAAGATGGCGCTTACGGAAATTCTTGAGCTTATCAAATATATGTCACAGTCCGATGATATTTACATAAATGAAGATGTTGCGACATCTGAACAGGAAACTGGCGCACGAAACAAAGCACTCGCCTATTATCTAAAGTCACATGGAAATCTTGAGAACGAACCAGAGCTGACGCTGGGCACTTACTTTCATCAATGCGCTATCGAGATGACAACCGATCAGCTGGCAATGGCCGGTGCATCTTTGGCAGGCTTAAAAGGTGCCCCCGCGGTCCTGTCTTTGCAGCGCGCCAGAAGGGTAAATGCCCTGATGATGACCTGTGGACACTACGATGGATCTGGCGACTTTGCATTTCGGGTCGGATTACCGGGAAAAAGCGGGGTGGGCGGCGGTCTCTTGGTGATCGCGCCGAATGTAGCGTCGGTTGCAATATGGTCGCCCGGACTCAACCGCTATGGAAACTCACACGCCGGCACACGCGCAGCAACGATGCTATCAAATGCCACCAAATGGTCGGTGTTTTAAATAAGCATTCCTGGGTCAAACCAGACATTCAACGCATGCGCACGACTGTCGCGTTGGTCGTTGACCAACCAATCACATTCTCAGAACAACCGCCGCGTCAGTCGCCCGGCCTTACGAGCGCGCTTGGCCATATTCCTACCCTGATCGGCCTGTGTTTGTGAACGACTGCGCTCGTCCTCGGTCATGTCGCCGTCGGACCTACCGCGACGCGATGCAAGGTCGATCCCCGTGTTCACGCCCTTGTTGATCACGCGGCGCATCACTTGTCGGATGATCATGTTGATGATCTGGTTGCCGTTCATCTTCTCG
The DNA here is from genome assembly GCF_022678485.1 of Aliiroseovarius sediminis. GTDB lineage: Bacteria > Pseudomonadota > Alphaproteobacteria > Rhodobacterales > Rhodobacteraceae > Aliiroseovarius > Aliiroseovarius sediminis. Next base: position 18,250 of record NZ_JALBYP010000021.1, on the reverse strand, counting down.
CTTCCCTGCTCTATTCGCCAGTATCATACCAGATAATTCTGGCAGTTTCATGTCGGTTCTGACCACTCGGCGGGTGCGCGCGTTAGTCCTCGAACAATTCCGACTGGCCTTCGGGGCTTTCATCCTCATCGTCCGTTTCCGGTCCGGGCATCGCACCGGGCGGTGGGCGACTCTCCAGAAGGCCGGCCGAGCGCAATTCTTTCAGCCCCGGCAGGTCGCGCGCACTTTCCAGACCGAAATGATCCATGAAAATCTGCGTGACCACGAATGTCACCGGGCGACCGGGCGTCATGCGGCGGCGACCAAAGCGGATCCATTCCATTTCAATCAACTGATCAATCGTGCCACGGCTGACAGACACGCCGCGAATCTCTTCGATCTCGGCGCGGGTGACGGGTTGGTGATAGGCTATGATTGCAAGCGTTTCGATGGCCGCGCGCGACAGCTTACGCGTCTCGACCGTTTCCTTCTGCATCAGGTAGCCAAGGTCCGGCGCGGTGCGGATTGCCCACGCATCGCCCACCTTGACGACGGACACGCCCCGCCCCTCGTATCGTTTGCGAAGATAAACCAACGCCTCGGCGGCGTCCGAGCCGTGGGGCATCCGCGCCTCAAGCTCTTTCACCGTGATTGGTTCGGCGGATGCAAACAGGATGGCCTCGACCATGCGTTCCTGTTCGCCCATGGGTGGGGCGTCAAACAGGCTGTCATTGCTGGTGATGGCGGCGTCCGTCACATCGTCCTGCGTTGCGTCATCCGTCATGTGTTTTCCTGCGGATTTGAATGGGGGCAAACATCTCGCCCTGTCGAAGTTCAAGGGCGCCGCGCTTGGCCAACTCCAAGGTCGCGGCAAAATTCGCGGCGGTGGCGGACCGGCGGCGGACCGGATCGGTTTCCCAACCTTCGGGCAGATACGAGGTCAGGTCGGTCCAGTCCCCCGCATAACCGATCAGCCCGCGCATCCGATCCAGCGCCTGTTCCATCGTCATGACCGCGTCCCGGTCCATCACGAAGGGGCGGAATTCATCCTTGGTACGGATGCGCGCATACCCCTGCATCAGGTCCAGAAGGGTTGCGGTATAGGTCACGCGGCGCACGCGGGTCACGTCCTCGGGGATACCACGAGCGAAGAAGTCGCGGCCCAGCTGGTCACGCGCCATCAGTTTGGCGGCCACATCCCGCATAGCCTGCAAGCGTTCCAACTGGAACGCCAGATGCGCGGCCAATTCTTCGCCCGAGGGGCCATCCTCAGACGGATCAGGCGGCAGCAGAAGACGGGATTTCAAGAACGCCAGCCATGCGGCCATCACCAGATAATCGGCCGCCAGTTCGATGCGCAGATGGCGCGCCTTTTCGACAAAGCCCAGATATTGTTCGGCCAGTTCCAGGACCGAGACTTTCCGCAGATCCACCTTCTGCGTGCGGCTGAGCGTCAGAAGCAGGTCAAGCGGGCCCTCGAACCCCTCGACATCCACGATCAGCGCCTCGGCCGCCAAGCGTTCCGAGACCGACATCGCGTCGCTTTCAAATTCGTCAGTCTCGCTCATCCGTCGCCTGTTCAGACCCCTGACCCGTCATCAGGCTTTGAAATTCGGCGTCAAGCGCCGGAATGTCAATGGGATCAGGCCGTCGGCGCCAAGTCAGCGCGGCATTTGCGCGGTCCAGCGCAGGGCCGGTCAAGGGGCCGGTGGCCTCGGCAATCTCGTCCATTTCGGCCAGTGCGCCATTGCAATGCAAGATCATGTCACAGCCTGCCTGCACGGACCGGCGGGCGCGCAGCGACAACGGTCCCGACAGCGCCTGCATCGACAGATCATCGGTCATCAAGAGGCCGTCGAACCCGATACGCTCGCGGATCACCTGGATCAGCGCGGTGCTTTGAGTGGCAGGATTATCGGCGTCGATATCATCATAAACGACATGGGCGGTCATGCCGATGGGCAGCCCAGACAAAGGTTCAAACGCCATGAAATCAGTGCGTGCCAGTTCCTTGGCTTTGGTGGCCACGCGCGGCAATTCCTGATGGCTGTCCAATGTCGCCCGTCCCTGCCCTGGCATGTGTTTAACCACAGGAAGCACGCCGCCATCCAGCAACGCCTGTGCCACATTTCCGGCGCGTTCAGCCACCCGCACCACGTCTTCACCATAGCAGCGATTACGCAGGATCGGGTGGGTGTCGGCATTGGCGATATCGGCCAACGGGGCGCAGTTGCCGTCGATCCCAAGAGCCAAAAGTTCGTCCGCGATCAAGCGATAGCGCAGGTAAAGCGTGCGCAGCGCGTCGCGCTTGTTCAGCATGACCTGTTCCAGCACCGGCAACCATTCGCGCCAATGCGGCCCCGTCATCCGCGCCACGCGTCCGCCCTCCTGATCAATAAAGATCGGAACATCCCGGCTAACCGCCCCGCGTAATTCAGCAGTCAGCGCGCGGATCTGATCGGGGTTTTCGACGTTGCGGGCAAACAGGATGAAGCCCCATGGCTGGGTGCGTTCAAAGAAATCACGCTCGGCCGGGGTCAGGCGCGGCCCCTCGCATCCGAAGATATACGCGCCCTGCCCCGTCATTTATCGGTTCACGACCGGAATACAGGCCGCTTTCGACGCCATCAGAACCGAACAGAACCGGCGCGCATCCGCCAGATCGTCAAACCCCAGCGCGCGCAGGCGATAGAAGGTCTTGCCGCCGGATTGGGCTTTCTGGACGACGCGGGATTTGCCTTCGAAATAATCCTCGAACCGGGTGGCAAGCTTGGTCCATTCGGCGCGCGCCACGTCGGCGCTGTCAAACGCGCCAAGCTGCACCAGCCTTGTGCCAGCGGCGATCTTGTCGGGCGCAACATCGGTCACACTTGCCGCCACGCTGGTCGGCGGCGATACAACAGACACCCGCGTGTCAAGGTTCGCCGGGCGCCCCGACGGACGCGGTGACGTGCGCACACCGGGCACCGAAGCGGGAATAATCTTGGCTTGCACCACATCTTCCGCAGTCGCGCTTACGTCTTGGGGCTTGGCTTCGGCCGCGTCAGCCGTATCGCCCTGCACATCCGCCGCGATTTGCTGCGCAATCGCCAAGGCAGCGGCAACCGGGTCAACCTGATCAGGCTTTGCACGCTCGGGCTCGGGCACCACCGCAGACGCCGCATGCAGCGGCAAGGCCACAGCAGACGAGATCGCTTCATCAGCGGCAACCTCAGTCAGCATGTCTTCTTCTTCCAGCTCTTCCGGCGCAGGCGCCAGAACCAGACGATCAGCAGGCGCTGCTGCCTGTCCTTCCGACTGCACGCTGTTGACGGCAAACCCTTGATGGGCTGCCGACTGGCCGCCAGGATTTTCGGGCTGAATGCGCATCGGGCCTTCGATAGCGCGCACCACCGGAATACCGGTTACGTCGCGCACCGCCAGCTTGTATCCCCAGACGCCCAGTCCAACGATCAGCGCCAGCGACAAAGCAGCCCCGGCATAGTTCAGGGCCGTGCCAACACCACCAGCCCCGCCCTGGCCTGATGCGGGTTGCGCATCATCGCCTGTCAGATCGGCCATCGGCGCGATATGCGACGTGGGTTGCAAACCACCATGCATACCAGCCTGAGAGGCCGTTCCCATCACCGGGGGTTCCACCCTGTGCTTGGGCGCATACCCTTGATCATATTGATTGTTATACGTCGCCTGCGGGGTTGCGTGACCCCAGTTTGCTTCTGCCATTCTGCCTCACCTCCGGACAGGGACGCGCCGGCCATTGATGGCTCTTCCTGCGTCACGTTCCGGTTACTGCGTCAACCTCTTGCCTGCCAAAGCTGCACTTGTGATCAGCGCATTTCCTCGGCAGGAGTGACGCCCAAGATACCCAAGCCAGACGAAATGACAACGGCTACCGCACGCGGCAGGACGATTTTCGCTGCTGATGATGCGTTATTGCCATCTTGCAGGAAACGCAGCTCAGGCTTGTCATTGCCACGGTTCCACAGCGCGTGGAAATCCGACGCTAGTTCATACAGATAGAAGGCGATCCGATGCGGTTCGTGCGTGCGGGCGGCGATCTCGACCAGGCGTGGCCACTCGGCCAGCTTTTTCGCCACTGCAATCTCGGCCTCGTCCTCGATCAGCGGCGTATCCGTCAAGGCGATCCCCTGATCCGCCGCCTTGCGCAGAACCGACCGTACCCGCGCATGAGCGTATTGCACATAGAATACGGGATTGTCGCGGCTCTGCTCCAACACTTTGTCGAAATCGAAATCCAGCGGGGCGTCGTTCTTGCGGGTCAGCATGACGAAGCGGGTCACGTCCGACCCAACCTGTTCGACCACATCGCGCAAAGTCACGAAGGTGCCTGCCCGTTTCGACATCTTGAATGGCTCACCATTCTTGTAAAGCTTCACAAGCTGGGTCAGCTTCACGTCCAACGGAACACGACCATCGGACAACGCCGACACCGCCGCTTTCATCCGCTTCACATAGCCACCATGATCGGCGCCGAACACGTCGATCAACGCGTCAAAGCCGCGTTCGATCTTGTCGAAATGATAGGCAATATCGGGCGCAAAATAAGTCCAGCTGCCGTCAGACTTCTTGACCGGGCGATCCACGTCATCGCCATGCTCGGTGGATTTGAACAACGTCTGCTCGCGCGGCTCCCAATCTTCAGGCTTTTTACCCTTGGGCGGCTCAAGCACACCTTCGTAGATCAGCCCTTTGTCTTCCAATGCCTTCAGCGCGTCTTCGATCCGGCCCGTGCCGTACAGCGATTTTTCCGAGAAGAAGACATCCATCTTCACACCCAGCATTGCCAGATCCTCGCGGATCAGATCCAGCATCTTCTCGGTGGCAAACTCGCGGATTTCAGCCAACCAGTATTGTTCGCCCTTGCCAACAAAAGCGTCGCCAACCTTGTCTTTCAGCGCCTCACCGACGGGAATAAGGTAATCGCCGGGATAGGTGCCATCCTCGAACGCCACCTCCTGCCCATGCGCCTCCAGATATCGCAGGTAAACCGAGCGCGCCAACACATCGACCTGCGCGCCACCGTCGTTGATGTAGTATTCCCGCGTCACTTCGTGACCGGCGTAATCCAGAAGGCTGGCCAACGCATCGCCGAACACCGCGCCGCGCGTGTGGCCGACATGCAAAGGGCCGGTCGGGTTGGCCGAAACATATTCCACATTGACCTTCTGCCCCGCCCCCATGGACGACCTGCCAAATCCGTGATCGTCCAGAATGCCCTCGACCAGAGCTGTCCAGACCGATACCTCAAGCCGCAGGTTCAAAAAACCCGGTCCGGCCACCTCGGCGACGTCGATCCGATGGTCGGCGGCCAGCTTATCCGCCAACGCCTCGGCAATGTCGCGCGGTTTCATCTTCGCGGGTTTCGCCAGAACCATCGCCGCATTTGTCGCCATATCGCCATGAGCCGCATCGCGCGGCGGCTCGACCGTCACGTTGTCAAAGCTCAGACCGTCGGGCAGCAACCCATCCGACGTCATCGCCTCAAGCGTATTGATCACAAGGCTGCGAATATCGGCAAACAGGTTCATAGGCGTGGTCCTTTTCTCTCCGCCGCACTCCTAGCACCCACGCCCCAAAGGTCAAGCAACCCAAGCAGCGAAACAGCCCGTTTCTTCTGGCCATAAATATCCCGGGGGTGAGGGACACCGTCCCGAGGGGGCAGCGCCCCCTAGCCCCCCAACCCCAGCCGCTTGTGCTCCTGCAAGGCGAAACGGTCCGTCATCCCCGCAATATAATCCGCCACCAACCGCGCCAATCGACGGTCGCTGGTGGCCGCTTCGATCTCGGCCCGCCATTCGCCGGGCAGGTCGGACGGGACAGCGCGATAGTGGGCAAACAGATCTTCGACAACCCGTGTCACACGCTCGCGCATCGCCACAACCGACGGCGCACGATACATGCGTGTGAACAGGAATTCTCGAATAACCTTCAGGTCTGCCCACAATGCGGGCGAGAAGCGGATGGCCGCGTGATCCAGCGCGCGAATATCCTCGACCGTTTGGGGTGCTGCATCCGCCAACAGCAACTCCGAAGTGCTCAGCACATCCTCCACCATCACTCCGAACACGCGGCGCAACGCTTCGTGCTGACGGCGCCCGGCATCAAGGCCGGGATACAGCTTGTCCACCTCAGCAATCGCCGGGCCGACGATGGGCAACTCGGCAATTTCGCGCATATCAAACAAACCCGCCCGCAACCCGTCATGCAGGTCGTGATTGTTATAGGCAATGTCGTCAGCCAGCGCCGCGGCCTGCGCCTCGGCACCTGCATGGGTGTGCAGTTCAAGATCGTGACGCGCGTTGTACTCCGCCAGCGCGGGCGGCAGATCGCCCGTCACGGGTCCGTTATGTTTCGCAATCCCTTCAAGGGTTTCCCAGGTCAGGTTCAAGCCGTCCCATTCGGCATAGTGACGCTCCAGCGAGGTCACGATCTTCAGCGCCTGCGCGTTATGGTCAAAGCCGCCAAACGGCTTCATCATCGCATCCAGCGCATCTTCACCCGTGTGACCGAAAGGCGTGTGGCCCAGATCATGGGCCAGCGCCACCGCTTCGGTCAGGTGACTGTTCAGCCCCAGCGCGCCAGCGATGGTGCGTGCAACCTGCGCCACCTCGATCGAGTGGGTCAGCCGTGTGCGAAAATAATCGCCCTCGTGCTCCACGAATACCTGCGTCTTGTGCTTAAGCCTGCGAAAGGCGGATGAGTGGATGATCCGGTCGCGATCCCGCTGGAACGGTTCGCGAAAGGCGCTTTCGCCTTCGTCATAAAGCCGCCCCCGGGTCTCGCCGGGATGGGTTGCATAAATGGCGAGCATTCTGGCCCTTTCTGCCTATCACCGCAGATGCGCCCGGTTGTCCCCACCAAAGCACAGCCGCCGGGCGTCTTGTCGCGCCCCCATGGCATCCCTATATTCTGTTTGGCGTGAACATGAAATGGAATTCCAATGACCCTTACCTTGCCCCCCACCGTCACAGACCGCGCTTTCGCACGTTTGGCCGAAATCGGCGCGGGCGCTCAAGGCAAAGCCCTGCGGGTGGCCGTCGATGGCGGCGGCTGTTCGGGGTTTCAATACGACATCTCACTGGACGACCCGACTGATGGCGACCTCGTGCTGAAAGGTGCCGGCGAACAGGTGGTGGTGGACGAAGTCTCGTTGCCCTTTCTGGCCAATGCGACCATTGATTTCAGTGAGGAATTGATCGGTGCGCGGTTCATCATCGACAACCCGAACGCCTCGGCCTCCTGCGGGTGCGGCACATCGTTTTCGATGTAATCCCCCTTTTCTTGCCCAATCCAACCCGCTAGGTGCAGCCCATGCTTACGGACTGGGACACCATCATCATTGGCGCAGGCGCCGCGGGCCTGTTCTGCGCACCCTTCGCGGCGGCGAGCGGTAAGCGCGTGCTGGTGATCGACCACGCGGCCAAGCCGGGTGAAAAAATCCGCATCTCCGGCGGCGGACGCTGCAATTTCACCAATATGCACACAGAACCGGCGAATTTCACTGGCCAGAACCCGCATTTCCACAAATCCGCGCTCGCGCGTTTCACGCAGTGGGATTTCATCCAACTGATCGACCGCGCCGGGATTGCGTGGCATGAAAAGACGCTGGGCCAGTTGTTTTGCGACGGCAAATCGGCGCAGATTATCGACCTGCTGGTTCGTAACCTGAGGGACACCGGCGCCGAGCTGCGCCTATCCACAACCGTTGAAGGCGTCGACCAGACAGATGACGGATTCGTGCTGGAAACCAAAGCGAGCGCCCTGACCTGCCGCAACCTCGTCCTAGCCACCGGCGGCAAGTCGATCCCCAAGATGGGCGCGACGGGCTTTGCCTATGACATCGCGCGCCAGTTCGGCCACGAGATCATCGAACCGCGCCCCGCCCTTGTCCCCCTGACCTTCCCCGAAGGCCGCTTCGCCGCGCTATCCGGCGTGTCCTTGCCTGTCCGCGTCTGGACCGACCGCGCGAGTTTCGACGAGGCGATGCTGTTCACCCATCGCGGTCTATCCGGCCCTGCGATCCTGCAAATCTCGTCCTTCTGGCGCGAAGGCGAACCGATCCATGTCGACCTGACCGCCGGGGTCGATCTGTTCGCCGCGTTGCGCGACCAAAGACAGACCGAGGGGCGGCGGCAGATATCGACCGAACTGGCGCGTCACCTGCCAGCACGGTTGGTTGAGTATCTGACAACCGAATGGGCGGACCGGTTCGACCTGACCGCCCGTCTGGCCGACCAGTCCGACACCGCGCTGCGCGCCCTGACCGATCAACTGGAAAACTGGACCCTTACGCCTTCAGGGTCCGAGGGCTATCGCACTGCCGAAGTCACGCTGGGCGGCATCGCCACCAACGGGATCGACAGCAAGTCCATGATGTCGAAATCTGTGCCCGGCCTCTACTTCATCGGCGAATGCGTGGATGTGACGGGTTGGCTTGGCGGGTTCAATTTCCAATGGGCGTGGTCCAGCGCCCATGCCGCCGGGCAGCATATCGCCGAAGCCTGAAACCCATCGCTTGCACCCCCGCCCGTTTGCGCCCACATTGACCGCCAAGAACAGGAGGGCCCCATGAAAATCGCCAGTTTCAATATCAACGGCATCAAGGCGCGCCTGCCCGCGCTGATGGACTGGCTGGACGAGGCGCAGCCGGACGTCGCGATCTTGCAGGAAATCAAGTCGATTGACGAAAACTTCCCCCTCGAAGAATTTGAAGACAAAGGATATAACGTCGAAACCCACGGGCAGAAAAGCTTCAACGGCGTCGCCCTTCTGTCCAAGCTACCGCTAGAGGATGTGACGCGCGGCCTGCCCGGCGATGACGCCGACGAACAGGCCCGCTATATTGAGGCTACCGTGGTCGGCGATCATGCCGTGCGCATCTGCGGGCTTTACCTGCCCAACGGTAACCCGGTGCCGGGGCCGAAATACGATTATAAACTGGCGTGGATGGACCGCTTGCGCGCCCGCGCCGAGGAGCTTCTGGCCTCTGAAGAAGCATTCCTGATGGCGGGCGACTACAACATCATCCCGCAGCCTGAAGACGCTGCGCATCCCGAGAACTGGATCGACGATGCGCTGTTCCGTCCCGAAAGCCGCGAGGCGTGGCGCAAGATCTTGAACCTTGGCCTGACCGAGGCCTTTCGCGCCCGCAATCAGGCCCCCGAGCACTACACTTTCTGGGACTTCCAGCGCGGTGCGTGGCAACGCAATGACGGCATTCGGATTGACCATTTCCTGCTGTCGCCGGAATGCGCCGATCTTCTGACTGACTGTCAGATCGACAAGGATGTGCGCGGACGCGAAAAGCCCTCCGACCACGTTCCGATCTGGGTCGAGTTGGCTGCATAAGGAATTGAAATGAAGCGGAAAATTATTATCGATACCGACCCCGGTCAGGATGACGCGGTTGCCATTCTTCTGGCCCTTGCCAGCCCCGAGGATATCGAGGTTCTGGGCATCACCGCCGTGGCAGGAAATGTGCCGCTGGAGCTGACAGCCAAGAACGCGCGGATCGTGTGCGAGCTGGCCGGAAAGCCCGACACCAAGGTGTTCGCGGGCTGTGACCGCCCTCTGCGCCGCGATCTGGTGACGGCGGAATATGTGCATGGCAAAACGGGGCTGAACGGCCCGGTTTTGCCCGACCCCAAAATGACGCTGCAAGACCAACACGCAGTGGATTTCATCATCGACACCCTGCGCGCGCATGATCCCGGCACCGTGACCCTGTGCCCGCTTGGCCCCCTGACCAACATCGCCACCGCTTTTGAACGCGCGCCTGACATCGTCGACCGCGTACAGGAAATCGTCTTGATGGGCGGTGCCTATTTCGAGGTCGGCAATGTCACCCCGGCGGCAGAGTTCAACATATATGTTGACCCGCAAGCGGCTGATATCGTTTTTAGATCAGGTGTTCCGCTTGTCGTTATGCCGCTCGATGTCACCCACAAGGCGCTGGTGACGAAAGCCCGCAACGACGCCTTCCGCGCCCTGCCCGGGGACATCGGCCACGCCGTCGCCGAGATGACGGATTTCTTCGAACGGTTCGACAAGGAAAAATACGGCTCGGACGGTGCGCCTCTGCATGATCCGACCGTGATCGCCTATCTGATCCAGCCCGACCTGTTTCGCGGGCGACACGTGAATGTGCAGATCGAGACGCAATCAGAACTGACCATGGGCATGACCGTTGCCGATTGGTGGGGCGTGACCGACCATGCGCCCAACGCCCTGTTCGTCGGTGATCTGGACAGCGACGCCTTTTTCACCCTTCTGACCGAAAGGATCGCCCGGTTATGAGCAGCCTGCGCCTTGCCACCCCTGACGATATTGACCGGCTGATGCCCCTTGTTGCGGGCTTTCATGCGGAAAACGGGATCGAACAGGACGACGCCACGCGGCGTGGTGCCCTTCTGCCGCTGCTGGAAGGTTCGCCCCACGGTGCGATCTGGATGATAGGCCCGCGCACCGCACCGGTGGGTTATATTGCCGTCAGCTTCGGCTGGTCGATCGAGTTTGGCGGGCTGGACGCTTTTCTGGACGAGATTTTCGTGCGCGAACGCATCCGTGGCCGCGGCATGGGCAGCGAGGCGCTGGCCTCGCTTGCGCGCGCATTGTCCGATCAAGGCGTGGGCGCCATGCATCTTGAGGTCAACACCGACAATGATCGCGCACGGCGTCTGTATGAACGGATCGGCTTTCGATCCCGCAACCGTTATCACCTGATGACGCGGGTGATGTAGCGCGCGGAAAACTCTGATAAGGTGTCGGCCATGCGCGATATTTTCGATAACTCCTATGCCCGCCTGCCCGACAGGTTCTATACCAAACTACCGCCCGTTCCTGTGACTGGGCCGCAGGTCTTGCGCGTCAATGACGCCCTTGCGCGCAAGCTTGGACTGGACCCTGCCTCCCTGAGCGCCGAGGTGTTGACCGGCAACGCACTTTTGCCCGGCACCGACCCGCTGGCGCAGGTCTATGCAGGTCACCAGTTTGGCGGATGGGTGCCTCGTCTGGGCGATGGACGTGCGATTTTGCTGGGCGAGGTGACGGGCGATGTCGGACGGCGGGACATTCAGCTCAAGGGCTCCGGTATCACGCCTTACAGCCGCAACGGCGACGGGCGGGCGTGGGTCGGCCCGGTAATGCGCGAATATATCGTGTCCGAGGCCATGCACGCCCTTGGCATCCCCACCACCCGCGCGCTTGGTGCCGCCCTGACCGGTGAGGGGGTGCAGCGCGAACGCCGCTATCCCGGCGCTGTCCTGATGCGCGTCGCCGCCAGCCATATCCGCGTTGGCACCTTCCAGTATTTCGCCGCCCGCGGCGACCGCCCTGCCCTGCGTCTGCTTCTGGACCACGCGATCGCGCGCCATTACCCGGACGCCGACGGCCCGCTGTCCTTCTTGGCAAAGGTCGTCGAGGCGCAGGCCCGGCTGGTGGCGAAATGGATGAGCGTGGGCTTCATCCACGGCGTGATGAACACAGACAACATGGCCGTGTCCGGCGAAACCATCGACTATGGCCCCTGTGCGTTCATGGATACCTATCACCCGCGCATGGTGTTTTCGTCGATTGATCAACAGGGGCGCTATGCGTTTCAGGAACAGCCCAACGTGGCCGTCTGGAATCTGGCACAACTGGCAACATCGCTTTTGCCGCTGATGGATGGCGACCCCGAACATGCCGCAGACGAGGCGACGCGCGTGCTGGAAGGGTTTGCCGATCATTTCAGCCCGGAATGGATGCGTCTGTTCCGTGCCAAAGTCGGTCTGACCACACAGGAAGATGGGGACGAGGCGCTGATCACGGGGCTGTTGTCGCGGATGGCAAGCTCTCAGGCCGATTTCACCGCGACCTTCACGGCGCTGACCGGGGGCGATCCGGGCGACCACATCACCGATGAGGGCGCTTGGGACAGCTGGGCGCCTGATTGGCAGGCGCGTCTTGCCCGCGAACCGGGCGACCCGAAGGCCACGATGCGGGCCGCCAATCCCGTCCTGATCCCGCGAAATCATCGGGTCGAACAGGCCATTCAGGCGGGGATTGGCGGGGACTATGCACCTTTTCACCGGCTGGTCGATGCCCTGGCGCGCCCCTTCGACCCAAGGCCCGAGGACGCCAATCTTGCCACCCCGCCGCGCGTTGACGAACGCGTGCTACGCACGTTCTGCGGGACATAAGCCACCCTGTTGCTGGAAATCCTGCCACGCGTTGATTAAATGAAGAAGATGGACGTCGACAACCTGAACCTGAAGCTTGCCACCTATAACATGCGCAAGGCCATTGGCCTTGATCGTCGGCGTGACCCGCACCGCATTCTGGACGTGATCAACCGCCTGAATGCCGATGTGGTCGTGTTGCAAGAGGCCGACCGCCGCCTTGGTGCGCGCCCATCGGCCCTGCCGCGCCGGATGTTGGAGGACGAAACCGATTTCGTGCCTGTGCCCTTTGCCAGCAACGGTGTCTCGCTGGGCAGCCATGGTAATGCGATCCTTGTGCGCAAGGGGCTGACCTTTCATCGCGCTGAACAGTTGGAATTGCCGGGGCTTGAGCCGCGCGGCGCAGTTTCAGTCGAGATCGCGAACCGCTTGAAACTGGTTGGCACCCATCTGGGCCTTCTGCGCCCCTATCGTCACCAGCAGATGCGCGAACTTGCACGACAACTTGCCATCACCCCCCTGCCCACGATGATCATGGGCGATTTCAACGAATGGTCGCCCAAGCGTGGTTTCGAGCCTTTGGAGCATAATTTCAACATCATCTCACCCGGTCGATCCTTCCATGCCTCGCGCCCGATTGCCGGTTTGGATCGTCTGGCGCTAAGCGACGGGGTCGAGCTGCGCGATGCGGGCGTCGACCAGTCGCCGCTGGCAAAAGTAGCGTCTGATCACCTGCCGGTCTGGGCGCAGGTTCGGGTCAAGGACTGAGCACAGCCCTTAAATCGCGCCAGACCTGACGGTTTGTCATGCGACGTCTACATGGTAAAAGGGGCAAACCTTACAAGGCGCGCTCATGAGCATTCTGCAAATTACATCGCTTCTGATCGTCCTTGCGGGCGCATTTGGCGCAATCAACTACCTGTTTCTCAAGCTCCCTTCGCCCATCGGTATTTTGCTTGTATCGCTGATGGCGTCACTGGCCCTGATGGCGTTGGATTTTGTTATTCCTGCGATGGGAGTTGCCGATCAGGTGCGCACCACAGTTGCGAACCTCGATTTCTCTGACACGTTGCTGGAAGGCATGTTGGGCCTGCTTCTGTTCGCCGGCGCGCTACATGTGAAAATTCGGGATCTCAGGGCGCAATGGGCAGTCGTTTTCCTGATGGCGACGATGGGGGTGGCGCTGTCCACCTTGGTGGTTGGGGTGGGCTTTAGCTGGCTGACCGGCGCGCCCTTGTTGATCGCGCTGGTGTTCGGGTCTCTGATCTCGCCCACCGATCCGGTCGCGGTTCTGGGCGTTCTGCGCGAAGCTGATCTTGAGAAATCACTTGAAACGCAGATTGCCGGTGAAAGCCTGTTTAATGACGGCGTGGGCTATGTGGTGTTTCTGGTGCTGGTCGGGCTGGCCTTCCCTTCGGGGCAAGGCGATCACGCCAGCGACCCCAGCCTTGAAGCTGCCTTTACGCTGTTTTTCCAAGAGGCCATCGGCGGCGCCGTTCTGGGTGTTGCGCTGGGGTGGCTGACCTTTCGTGTGATGCGCCGCATTGACGACTATTCGCTTGAGGTGCTGCTAACGCTCGGATTGGCCTTCGGTGGATACGAACTGGCCGTGGCGTTGCATGTGTCCGGCCCCATCATGGCAGTTTGCGCGGGGCTTTTGATCGGCGACGTGGGTACCAAACATGGGATGAGCGAAGAGACGCGGCGATATGTCGATGCGTTCTGGAAGCTGGTGGATGAAATCCTGAACGCGGTTCTGTTCCTGATGATCGGGTTCGAGGTCTTCGCCGTCGCCTTCACCACCGACGCGGTCACGGCGGGTGTTCTATCCATCATTCTTGCGCTAGTGGCACGGTTGACCGCGGTGGCTGTGCCGGTGTTCCTGCTAAAACCCTTCCGCAGTTTCTCAAACGGTGTGGTGCCGATCATGACATGGGGCGGGCTGAAAGGCGGGATCTCGGTCGCGTTGGCGCTGAGCTTGCCGGAAAACGAATGGAAGCCACTGATCTTGACGGCGACTTATATCATCGTGGTCTTTTCAATCATCGTGCAAGGATTGACCGTGGCCCCCTTGGCGTCACGCTTGGGGCGCGAGCCCGAATTGATGTAAGGCGCTGCGCTTAATCGTTCTGCGCAGGCGCCGCGCGCAGGATCAGCTCGGCCGCAGGACGGAAGTTGGGGGCGAAGGCGTGGATTGCGAAGGCATCTTTCAGATCATCCGGCAGGCCCGCCGGGTCACGCCCAGCGGTCAGGTCAAACTGTGCCGTGCCCTGCATTACGTTCATCAGGACACGTGACACAAGCTGAGCCCGCTCGAAGTCCAGATCCATCAGCTTCGCCAAATGGACGGTGAACCGTTCAAGGATGGCCGCCATATTGCGCTTGGCATCGAACAACGGCTCGTCTGCAACATTGGCTTCGATCACGGCGACAAGCCGGGCATAAAGGGGCAGGAACAAAGCCGATTCTTCGGCCAGTTCTGTCAGGCGATCCGCCAGTTGCGCGGGATCATTGCCTAAAGCATTATCATTTTCAAACCGCGAAACGACATCATCCAGCGCATCGACAAACAACAACAGGAACAACTCTTCCTTCGAGCGCACGTAAAGATACAGCGTGCCCTTGGCCAGCCCGGCCCTGTTGGCAAGCGCGCTCATCTTGACCCCGTCAAAGCCCAAATCCCTGATCAGGTCACGTGCTGCGGCCAGAATGGCTTCGTGCCGTTCGACCTTCTGATCCTTCGATCGCGCTCGTTTGCTTTGGTTCGGTGTCAAAGATATCCGCCATGGCTGATCGCGCAGGTCACACCTGCGACTGCCCCAACTATCGACGAAACACAGGCTGCATTGCAAGGGAAGCACGAAGTGCCGTTGGGTCAGTTCTTGTTTTCCGGGATGCTTTGGCCTTTGGGACCACCGGGCATTCGGCCTGCTGCGCCGGGCCTACCGCGCAAGGCGTCCAACTGCCCATTTCCCCCGCGCCCGTTTCACGGCATAAGGGGGCATGAAGACGGAACGACGGGGGGATCATGTCCGAGCCATCCATTCTGAAACGCTGCGAAGAACTGGGGCTGCGCATGACGGGGCAGCGCCGCGTGATTGCGCGCGTGCTGGACCAAGCGCATCGCGACCACCCGGATGTCGAGGAATTGCACGCCCGCGCCGCGCGGCTGGACAATCGCATTTCGCTGGCCACCGTCTATCGCACCGTAAAACTGTTCGAAGAAGCAGGTATCCTTGTCAAAAACGAATTCGGCGACGGGCGGGCGCGATATGAAAGTGCCGATCGCGACCATCACGACCACCTGATCGACCTGACCACCGGGCAAGTGATCGAGTTTCTGGACCCCGAGATCGAAGCCCTGCAGGAAAAGATTGCCACAAAGCTGGGCTATGAATTGAAGGGCCACAGGCTGGAACTTTACGGCGTGCGCAAGAAAAAGCCGTCATGACGGCCGCGGCGCAGAGCCGGTAAACCGATCACATCTTGCTTTGCCCGCCGAAACGAGGTTCTGTCCCTGGATCGTCACCCCACCCTCATCCATCAGAGTTCTCCATGCAAAACGTTCGCGGTATCATCCTTGTGACCCTTTCCATGGCCGCATTTGCGTTCGAGGATACGTTCATCAAGTCCATGTCGCAGGGTTTGCCCGTGTCGCAGGTTCTGGTCACGCTGGGCTTCGGTGGATCGGTGGCCTTCGCCATCCTGACCTACATCCAACGCGGCACACTGGCGCCCTTGGTGCACCGCGACATGCGCTCGCCCCTGATGCTGTGGCGCAATGGGTCCGAGGCGATCTCGGCCATGTTTTTCGTCACCGCGCTGTCGCTGGTGCCGATCTCGACCGTGGCGGCGGTGTTTCAGGCGACACCGCTGGCCATCACGGCGGGGGCTGCGCTGTTTCTGGGCGAACAGGTCGGCTGGCGACGTTGGAGCGCCATCGCCATCGGCTTCGTCGGCGTGTTGATTATTATTCGTCCGGGCGCAGAAGGCTTCCAGCTTGCCGCCCTTCTGCCGCTGGCCGCAGTGTTCGGCATCGCGCTGCGCGATCTGCTGACTCGCCAAATGGACCCGACGATTCCCTCAGCCAGCGTCGCGTTCTATGGCTTTGCCGCCGTCATTCCCGCGGGCCTTGCCATGTCCTTCATCACCGACCCGTTCGTCATGCCCGGCGGGGTCGAGTGGGCGTTCATCCTGGGCGCGGTCATCTTCGGCGTGTCGGGGTATTACGCCATCGTGCTGGCGATGCGGATTGCCGAGACCTCGATCATCATGCCGTTTCGCTATGCGCGGCTGATCTTCTCGATGATCCTTGGGATGATCGTGTTTGGCGAACGCCCGGATATGTTGACCTATCTGGGGGCCAGCATCGTGATCGGCATGGGCATTTATACCTTCCTGCGTGAACGTCGCCTTATGAACCATCCGGTGTCGTGACGGGCGGCGGGCTGTTGTCGGGCGGCACCGGACGCGGTAAAGAAGTTCAACCATAGTTTCCTTCTGCATCGGAGCGCCAACATGAGCATCATCGTCGATATTTTCGCCCGCGAGATTCTGGACAGCCGCGGCAACCCCACCGTCGAGGTGGACGTGATCCTGGACGACGGCACGCTGGGCCGCGCCGCTGTGCCCTCGGGCGCGTCCACGGGGGCACATGAGGCGGTCGAAAAGCGCGACGGCGACAAATCCCGTTACATGGGCAAGGGCGTTCTGGAAGCGGTCGAGGCCGTGAATGGTGAAATCGCAGATGCGCTGGTTGGCATTGACGCCACCGAACAGGAAGCCATTGACGCGACCATGTGCGAGCTGGACGGCACGCCCAACAAGGCCCGTCTTGGCGCCAACGCCATTCTGGGTGTGTCGCTGGCCGTGGCGAAGGCCGCGGCGGACGCATCCGCCCTGCCCCTGTATCGGTATGTGGGCGGCGCATCAGCCCGCGTTCTGCCGGTGCCGATGATGAACATCATCAATGGCGGCGAACATGCCGACAACCCGATCGACATTCAGGAATTCATGATCATGCCGGTGTCCGCCGAAAACATCCGCGAGGCCGTGCGGATGGGCGCCGAAGTGTTCCACACCCTGAAAAAAGAACTGTCCGCCGCCGGTCTGTCCACCGGCATCGGCGACGAAGGCGGCTTTGCCCCCAATATCGGATCGACCCGCGAGGCGCTGGATTTCATCATGAAGTCGATCGAGAAAGCCGGTTACAAGCCCGGCAAGGACATCTATCTGGCGCTGGATTGCGCGGCGACCGAGTATTTCAAGGACGGCAAATACGTGCTGGCCGGCGAAGGGTTGTCGCTGACACCCGCCGAAAACGTCGCCTATCTGCAGGCGCTTGTGACCGACTACCCCATCATCTCGATCGAGGATGGCTGCGCCGAGGATGATTGGGACGGCTGGAAAGACCTGACCGACGTGCTGGGCAAACAGGTGCAACTGGTGGGCGACGACCTGTTCGTGACCAACCCCGAACGGCTTGCCAAGGGGATCGAGCTGGGCTGCGCCAACTCGATGCTGGTGAAGGTTAACCAGATCGGCACCCTATCTGAAACCCTGAAAGCCGTCGACATGGCCCACCGCGCACGGATGACCAACGTGATGAGCCACCGGTCCGGCGAAACCGAGGACGCGACCATCGCCGACCTTGCGGTCGCCACCAATTGCGGCCAGATCAAAACCGGCTCCCTCGCGCGCTCGGACCGGTTGGCGAAATACAACCAACTGATCCGGATCGAGGAACTGCTGGGCGAAACGGCAGAATATGCCGGGCGGTCGATATTGAAGTAGGTCGCTGTATCGCGGAACTGGAAAAGGCCGGGGCGTTGCTACGGCCTTTTTTCACTAATTATCCCCATTGAAAATGCCGCCTTACACGCGAAATTCTCTGTAAAATCTCATTTTTGGTAGAGTAGCTAGAAATAGCTTCGATGTGGAGTGTTGGGACTCCATAGCTTAAATAGCGTTTCAGTTCGTCTGTGGTGTAACTACCAAATATGACCTGCTCCCCTTGGAGTCCGCGTTTATTGGTTAGCTCTGTTCAGGGTTTGGTCCTCTCTTGACCGTTGGTGATACTCCCACGGGGTTAG
>NZ_JALBYP010000020.1:12500-14461 GCF_022678485.1 Aliiroseovarius sediminis | reverse complement strand
CCGGATGCCTTTGGGTTGATACGCCGCTTGGCGCAGCTTGGCATCTTGGATGGATCAGCTTTCGTCGTTTTATACGGTTTGTCTGCCGGGACTACCGTTATTTTAGGGGCTGTTTGTTTTGATTATTTTATCATCGTATTGAGAGATTCTTGGCTTTTTATTAGGTTTGGCGGCGACCTACTCTCCCACGTCTTGAGACGCAGTACCATCGGCGCGACAGTGCTTAACTTCCGAGTTCGGGATGGGATCGGGTGTTTCACTTGTGCTGTGACCACCAAACCGAATAAAGAGCCAAGTTGATCGATTTTTGCGTTGCAAAATATCGATCAACGGCGGCAGGCGTTTGCACAGCAAATGCCGATAGCCACCCCGATTGAGGTCGCTTACCGCCGGTTCCAAGTCAGTACACTGGTGTGTATGCTTTTGATTTATCAGTATCGTTTTGTACCGCTCTCTTTACGTGATCGCGGTGATCTATCTTCTACTGGATCAAATCAAGCCTATCGGACCATTAGTACCGGTCAACTGAACGCATTGCTGCGCTTACATCTCCGGCCTATCGACGTGGTAGTCTTCCACGGTCCTCAGGGATACCTTGTTTTGAGGGGGGCTTCCCGCTTAGATGCCTTCAGCGGTTATCCTGTCCGTTCATAGCTACCCAGCACTGCCGTTGGCACGACAACTGGTCCACCAGTGGAACGTTCACCCCGGTCCTCTCGTACTAGGGGCAACTCCTCTCAAGTATCCTACACCCACGGCAGATAGGGACCGAACTGTCTCACGACGTTCTAAACCCAGCTCACGTACCTCTTTAAACGGCGAACAGCCGTACCCTTGGGACCTGCTCCAGCCCCAGGATGAGATGAGCCGACATCGAGGTGCCAAACACTGCCGTCGATATGGACTCTTGGGCAGTATCAGCCTGTTATCCCCGGCGTACCTTTTATCCGTTGAGCGATGGCCCTTCCACTCGGGACCACCGGATCACTATGGCCGTCTTTCGACTCTGCTCGACTTGTCAGTCTCGCAGTCAGGCTGGCTTCTGCCATTGCACTCAACGAGCGATTTCCGACCGCTCTGAGCCAACCTTCGCGCGCCTCCGTTACTCTTTAGGAGGCGACCGCCCCAGTCAAACTACCCGCCACACAGGGTCCCGGATCCGGATAACGGACCGCGGTTAGACATCAAACAGAATTAGGGTGGTATCTCAAGGGAGGCTCCACAGAAACTGGCGTTCCTGCTTCAAAGCCCACCACCTATCCTGCACAAATTGTGCCTGATGCCAGTGTGAAGCTGTAGTAAAGGTGCACGGGGTCTTTCCGTCTAACCGCGGGAAGCCTGCATCTTGACAGGCAATTCAATTTCGCTGAGTCGATGTTGGAGACAGCGGGGAAGTCGTTACGCCATTCGTGCAGGTCGGAACTTACCCGACAAGGAATTTCGCTACCTTAGGACCGTTATAGTTACGGCCGCCGTTTACCTGGGCTTCAATTCAAGGCTTGCACCTCTCCTTTTAACCTTCAGGCACCGGGCAGGCGTCAGACCCTATACGTCGTCTTACGACTTCGCAGAGCCCTGTGTTTTTAGTAAACAGTCGCCACCCCCTGGTTTGTGCCCCCAGTCAATACTTGCGTAGAAACTGGGCCTCCTTCTCGCGAACTTACGGAGGTATTTTGCCGAGTTCCTTCAACATCGTTCTCTCAAGCGCCTTGGTATGCTCTACCTATCCACCTGTGTCGGTTTAGGGTACGATCTAATAGAGGGGCTATTTCCAGGAACCTCTCAGCAGCCCATTCAATCCAATAAGGATGAACTACCTCCGAGATTCGTCACCACCTCATGGCCCAGGAATATTAACCTGGTTCCCATCGACTACGCCTTTCGGCCTCGCCTTAGGGGTCGGCTTACCCTGCTCAGATTAGCTTTAAGCAGGAACCCTTGGATTTTCGGCGACAGGGTCT
>NZ_JALBYP010000020.1:2500-7500 GCF_022678485.1 Aliiroseovarius sediminis | reverse complement strand
GGCCAGGCTGAGGTGCCCCTAGATTAGTAGACGCTTTGCTTGGTAGTTTTGGAACCAAGGAGAGACGGATATGAACAAGGGAATACGGTTTACAGACGAGTTCAAACAGGACGCTGTGGCGCAGGTTGTTGATCGTGGTTACGCGGTGAGCGAGGTGGCGGAGCGGCTGGGGATCAGCACCATGAAGTGGTCCCACCTTCTCGGACAGTTTTGCAGTTTGGCGGCGCAAACCAAAGCAGAAGGTCATGATTCACTCCGACCAAGGTTCACCGTTTACAAGTGGGGAGTGGCAATCGTTCCTTGGCAAACACAATCTGGACGCCAGTATGAGTAGACGTGGGAATTGCCATGATAATGCTGTGGCCGAGAGTTTCTTTCAGTTGTTGAAACGGGAGCGCATCAGGCGGCGGACGTACCTCACACGTGACGCTGCAAGGCTGGATGTGTTTGATTACATCGAGATGTTCTACGACCCAAACCGCAAGCACACCAACAACGGCATGCTGTCGCCGGTTGACTATGAAATCAAACAAAAGAAAATGAACAACGCAGGCGTCTAGGAAACTAGGGGCACCTCAGTATGATGAGATGAACAAATAGCAGGAAGGACACTCATATGACGTACTCCGCCAGTAAATTTGTTGCCGATTTGAAGGCCAGTGTCTCTTTGGAAGTTCCCCGAACCGTGCAGGAAAGCCTAAGCGAACCCGTAGGTAGACGCCCTGATCCCAATGATGTTGTGCTATCGGAATGGTACAATGGTCTCACTGAATACGATAAGAAAATGATTGGGACCGTTGTCGAAGAAGCAACGAGAATGACTCTGTTTTCCGTGCTTACGATCCTCGATGGTGCCGATGTTATCAGTGAAGAATTGCGAGAATATGATTTGCGGTTGACGATTAAAAAAGGCGATGAAGAGATTCTACTATCAAGTACAGAGAAAGGGGCATCAGCGAAGGAATTAGAGTTCCTTCATGATCTCTTCTATGATTGATACAAATGTAAAAGCGCTACATCATCTTCCACCTGACTGCCCCTGATTTTTCACGCACCTGGGACCGGATGCCTTTGGGTTGATACGCCGCTTGGCGCAGCTTGGCATCTTGGATGGATCAGCTTTCGTCGTTTTATACGGTTTGTCTGCCGGGACTACCGTTATTTTAGGGGCTGTTTGTTTTGATTATTTTATCATCGTATTGAGAGATTCTTGGCTTTTTATTAGGTTTGGCGGCGACCTACTCTCCCACGTCTTGAGACGCAGTACCATCGGCGCGACAGTGCTTAACTTCCGAGTTCGGGATGGGATCGGGTGTTTCACTTGTGCTGTGACCACCAAACCGAATAAAGAGCCAAGTTGATCGATTTTTGCGTTGCAAAATATCGATCAACGGCGGCAGGCGTTTGCACAGCAAATGCCGATAGCCACCCCGATTGAGGTCGCTTACCGCCGGTTCCAAGTCAGTACACTGGTGTGTATGCTTTTGATTTATCAGTATCGTTTTGTACCGCTCTCTTTACGTGATCGCGGTGATCTATCTTCTACTGGATCAAATCAAGCCTATCGGACCATTAGTACCGGTCAACTGAACGCATTGCTGCGCTTACATCTCCGGCCTATCGACGTGGTAGTCTTCCACGGTCCTCAGGGATACCTTGTTTTGAGGGGGGCTTCCCGCTTAGATGCCTTCAGCGGTTATCCTGTCCGTTCATAGCTACCCAGCACTGCCGTTGGCACGACAACTGGTCCACCAGTGGAACGTTCACCCCGGTCCTCTCGTACTAGGGGCAACTCCTCTCAAGTATCCTACACCCACGGCAGATAGGGACCGAACTGTCTCACGACGTTCTAAACCCAGCTCACGTACCTCTTTAAACGGCGAACAGCCGTACCCTTGGGACCTGCTCCAGCCCCAGGATGAGATGAGCCGACATCGAGGTGCCAAACACTGCCGTCGATATGGACTCTTGGGCAGTATCAGCCTGTTATCCCCGGCGTACCTTTTATCCGTTGAGCGATGGCCCTTCCACTCGGGACCACCGGATCACTATGGCCGTCTTTCGACTCTGCTCGACTTGTCAGTCTCGCAGTCAGGCTGGCTTCTGCCATTGCACTCAACGAGCGATTTCCGACCGCTCTGAGCCAACCTTCGCGCGCCTCCGTTACTCTTTAGGAGGCGACCGCCCCAGTCAAACTACCCGCCACACAGGGTCCCGGATCCGGATAACGGACCGCGGTTAGACATCAAACAGAATTAGGGTGGTATCTCAAGGGAGGCTCCACAGAAACTGGCGTTCCTGCTTCAAAGCCCACCACCTATCCTGCACAAATTGTGCCTGATGCCAGTGTGAAGCTGTAGTAAAGGTGCACGGGGTCTTTCCGTCTAACCGCGGGAAGCCTGCATCTTGACAGGCAATTCAATTTCGCTGAGTCGATGTTGGAGACAGCGGGGAAGTCGTTACGCCATTCGTGCAGGTCGGAACTTACCCGACAAGGAATTTCGCTACCTTAGGACCGTTATAGTTACGGCCGCCGTTTACCTGGGCTTCAATTCAAGGCTTGCACCTCTCCTTTTAACCTTCAGGCACCGGGCAGGCGTCAGACCCTATACGTCGTCTTACGACTTCGCAGAGCCCTGTGTTTTTAGTAAACAGTCGCCACCCCCTGGTTTGTGCCCCCAGTCAATACTTGCGTAGAAACTGGGCCTCCTTCTCGCGAACTTACGGAGGTATTTTGCCGAGTTCCTTCAACATCGTTCTCTCAAGCGCCTTGGTATGCTCTACCTATCCACCTGTGTCGGTTTAGGGTACGATCTAATAGAGGGGCTATTTCCAGGAACCTCTCAGCAGCCCATTCAATCCAATAAGGATGAACTACCTCCGAGATTCGTCACCACCTCATGGCCCAGGAATATTAACCTGGTTCCCATCGACTACGCCTTTCGGCCTCGCCTTAGGGGTCGGCTTACCCTGCTCAGATTAGCTTTAAGCAGGAACCCTTGGATTTTCGGCGACAGGGTCTCTCACCCTGTTTGTCGCTACTCATGTCATCATTCTCACTAGTGATCTCTCCACGGGATCGCTCACGCGCCCGCTTCACAGAAAGCTCCGTGTCTCCGACACTCATTTTTGATGTCCTACCGCTTCGCTACTTGAGGACCAGCCTCAAACAGACAAAACAATACAACAAATGAGTTAAGAGACATGGAACTATGTCACACTACGCTCTGCTACCGCATGCACAAAGTGCACACCCTAAGCTTCGGCTCATGGCTTGAGCCCCGGTACATCTTCGCCGCAAGACAACTTAATTTAGACCAGTGAGCTGTTACGCTATCTTTAAAGGATGGCTGCTTCTAAGCCAACCTCCTGGTTGTTTTGGTCGTCTCACCTGCTTTCCCACTTAGCCATGAATTAGGGGCCTTAGCTGTAGGTCAGGGTTGTTTCCCTCTCCACAACGGACGTTAGCATCCGCTGTGTGTCTGCCATATAGTACTTCTCGGTATTCGGAGTTTGATTAGGATCAGTAAGGCTGTAGGCCCCCATTACCCATTCAGTGCTCTACCCCCGAGAGTATTCGTATGACGCTCTACCTAAATAGATTTCGCAGAGAACCAGCTATCTCCGAGTTTGATTGGCCTTTCACCCCTAGGCACAGCTCATCCCGTTCTTTTTCAACAGAAGTGGGTTCGGTCCTCCAGTGCATGTTACTGCACCTTCAACCTGGCCATGCCTAGATCACTCGGTTTCGGGTCTGATCCATCTAACTCGACGCCCTATTAAGACTCGCTTTCGCTGCGCCTACACCTAACGGCTTAAGCTTGCTAGATAGACCAAGTCGATGACCCATTATACAAAAGGTACGCCGTCAGCCCGCAAGGGGCCTCCGACTGATTGTAGGCGTTCGGTTTCAGGTACTGTTTCACTCCCCTCGTCGGGGTGCTTTTCACCTTTCCCTCACGGTACTGGTTCACTATCGGTCAGTAAGGAGTACTTAGCCTTCGAAGGTGGTCCTCCGATCTTCAGACAGAATTTCACGTGTTCCGCCCTACTTAATACGTCCTATCATGCTTCATATACGGGACTGTCACCCACTCTGGTTGTGCTTTCCAACACATTCTATCCACACTCAAGGCTCGGCTGGTCCCCGTTCGCTCGCCGCTACTAGGGGAGTATCAATTGATGTCCTTTCCTCCGGGTACTTAGATGTTTCAGTTCCCCGGGTTTGCTTTTATAAACCTATGTATTCAGTCTATAAATACCTGTCTCAGAAAGATATAAGCTGCCACGATGGGCAATTATATCAAACTGTCAGGTGGGTTGCCCCATTCGGAAATCTCTGGGTATAACGGCTATTCTCACCTTCCCAAAGCTTATCGCAGAGTATCACGTCCTTCATCGCCTCTTACTGCCAAGGCATTCACCAAACGCCCTTCTCGCGCTTGATTTGATCCAGAAGAAGACAGACCTTTTGTATATCTGACCTCTTACCCCACCAAAATTAATTGGGCGGGCAACCTGGACCAAAAGCATACTTTCCCGCGCTTCCTAACTGTTCCGAAGAACCAGATCGCAGATGTCGGTCTTTGATCCGTTAAGAAGCACATGTCCAAACTTACGTTTGAACGCGTCCAGATCCGTGCTGCGGACCTGAACGTTGGTTAGTGTACTTGACTTGGACAACATCGTCGTTTCAGGCGGGATACCTTAAAGCAACCGAGGAAAGGGTCGCTAAAAAGCCTTCCTTGAACCCGCGCCACCAGCACCTTGCGGCGATAATGATGCGGAAGGAACCACGCTGAGGCCAACACACACGCGTGTGGCCAACAATGTTGTTTATTTCTCTCTATACGATGTAAAAGACGCTGAACTTCTTGCAAAGTCAGCTGCATTCGATCGGATCGAATGAGCAAATACTCGGAAAGTACTTGCTGATTTGATCCGTGATTTTGCGGGGTGATCCTGCGGGACGCTCTCGGGACATTTGACTGCGTCAAATA
>NZ_JALBYP010000019.1:35000-36630 GCF_022678485.1 Aliiroseovarius sediminis | reverse complement strand
CCGGATGCCTTTGGGTTGATACGCCGCTTGGCGCAGCTTGGCATCTTGGATGGATCAGCTTTCGTCGTTTTATACGGTTTGTCTGCCGGGACTACCGTTATTTTAGGGGCTGTTTGTTTTGATTATTTTATCATCGTATTGAGAGATTCTTGGCTTTTTATTAGGTTTGGCGGCGACCTACTCTCCCACGTCTTGAGACGCAGTACCATCGGCGCGACAGTGCTTAACTTCCGAGTTCGGGATGGGATCGGGTGTTTCACTTGTGCTGTGACCACCAAACCGAATAAAGAGCCAAGTTGATCGATTTTTGCGTTGCAAAATATCGATCAACGGCGGCAGGCGTTTGCACAGCAAATGCCGATAGCCACCCCGATTGAGGTCGCTTACCGCCGGTTCCAAGTCAGTACACTGGTGTGTATGCTTTTGATTTATCAGTATCGTTTTGTACCGCTCTCTTTACGTGATCGCGGTGATCTATCTTCTACTGGATCAAATCAAGCCTATCGGACCATTAGTACCGGTCAACTGAACGCATTGCTGCGCTTACATCTCCGGCCTATCGACGTGGTAGTCTTCCACGGTCCTCAGGGATACCTTGTTTTGAGGGGGGCTTCCCGCTTAGATGCCTTCAGCGGTTATCCTGTCCGTTCATAGCTACCCAGCACTGCCGTTGGCACGACAACTGGTCCACCAGTGGAACGTTCACCCCGGTCCTCTCGTACTAGGGGCAACTCCTCTCAAGTATCCTACACCCACGGCAGATAGGGACCGAACTGTCTCACGACGTTCTAAACCCAGCTCACGTACCTCTTTAAACGGCGAACAGCCGTACCCTTGGGACCTGCTCCAGCCCCAGGATGAGATGAGCCGACATCGAGGTGCCAAACACTGCCGTCGATATGGACTCTTGGGCAGTATCAGCCTGTTATCCCCGGCGTACCTTTTATCCGTTGAGCGATGGCCCTTCCACTCGGGACCACCGGATCACTATGGCCGTCTTTCGACTCTGCTCGACTTGTCAGTCTCGCAGTCAGGCTGGCTTCTGCCATTGCACTCAACGAGCGATTTCCGACCGCTCTGAGCCAACCTTCGCGCGCCTCCGTTACTCTTTAGGAGGCGACCGCCCCAGTCAAACTACCCGCCACACAGGGTCCCGGATCCGGATAACGGACCGCGGTTAGACATCAAACAGAATTAGGGTGGTATCTCAAGGGAGGCTCCACAGAAACTGGCGTTCCTGCTTCAAAGCCCACCACCTATCCTGCACAAATTGTGCCTGATGCCAGTGTGAAGCTGTAGTAAAGGTGCACGGGGTCTTTCCGTCTAACCGCGGGAAGCCTGCATCTTGACAGGCAATTCAATTTCGCTGAGTCGATGTTGGAGACAGCGGGGAAGTCGTTACGCCATTCGTGCAGGTCGGAACTTACCCGACAAGGAATTTCGCTACCTTAGGACCGTTATAGTTACGGCCGCCGTTTACCTGGGCTTCAATTCAAGGCTTGCACCTCTCCTTTTAACCTTCAGGCACCGGGCAGGCGTCAGACCCTATACGTCGTCTTACGACTTCGCAGAGCCCTGTGTTTTTAGTAAACAGTCGCCACCCCCTGGTTTGTGCCCCCAGTCAATACTT
>NZ_JALBYP010000019.1:0-30000 GCF_022678485.1 Aliiroseovarius sediminis | reverse complement strand
CAGGGCGAGTCGCTTACGATGCGACTCGGGAAGCGTCTTTCGTCACACGGCGCCGTGATTTGCCTGGCTTATAGGCTTGCACCACGCGCCAGCCCAGCAGGGCCAGGATAAGCGACAGATAGACCAACGCATCAAACTCCCAAGTCTTGCCGACCATCACGAAATGCGCACCGCCCAGCAAAGCGGCCGGATACACCAAACGATGAAGCTTGCGCCATTTCGGCCCCAGCTTGCGCACCGACCAGTTGTTCGAGGTCATCGCAAGGGGCAACAGCAGAACGAACGCGGCCATGCCCACCGTGATATATGGGCGTTTCAGAATGTCTTTCCAGATTTCAGACAGGATCTGCACGTCCAAAATCAGCCACACCAGAAGGTGTGTTGAGACGAAATAGAAAGTCAGAACTCCGATGGCACGGCGAAAGCGCATCAAGTTCAACCCGGTTATGGTGCGCACGGGGGTCACCAGCAAACCGGCAATCAGTGCTTGAAGCGCCAAGCGGCCCAACTCGTGCTCCAACGCCTTGACCGGCTCGACCCCCATCGACCCGGTGGCGGCCAAATACAGCAACCATGCGGGCCACAATGCGCCGAGCAGGTAAACCGTCCAGACAGGCACCCGGCGCGATGCCGCATTGATCCGGTCAACCACACCCATCAGTGGTTCACCACAAGGTCCATACCATCATAAAGGCTGGCGACCTCGTCAGCATAACCGTTGAACATCAGAGTTTCCTGCCGCTTGGCGAACAACCCACCCCCGATCGGCTTCTCATACGCCTGTGACCAACGGGGATGACTAACCTCGGGGTTCACGTTGGAATAAAACCCGTATTCGTTGGGTTGCAGCATATTCCACGTGGTTTGCGGCTCTTTATCCGTCAGTGTCACGCGCACAATCGACTTGATCGACTTGTAGCCATATTTCCACGGCACGACCAACCGCAGCGGCGCGCCGTTTTGTTTTGGCATCGGCTCATCATATATGCCCGTGGCCATGATGGTCAGCGGGTGCATGGCTTCGTCCAGCCGCAACCCCTCGCGATAAGGCCATTCAAGGCTGACCGATCTCTGCCCTGGCATTTCTTCGGGCCGGTAGAGGGTCTGAAAAGCCACATACTTGGCGGCACCCTGCACGCCTGCAAGATCCAACAACTGGTTCAACTCAAACCCAACCCACGGCACAACCATCGACCATGTCTCGACGCAGCGGAACCGATAGATGCGTTCTTCTTGTGTGACCTTGGTCAGAATATCCTCAAGCCCATAAGAGCCAGGCCGATCCACCATCCCATCAATTTCGACGGACCACGGGTCAATCGTTAGCATATGGGCGTTGTTGGCGGGGTCACCCTTGGCTGATCCAAATTCATAGAAGTTGTTATAGGACGCAATGTCCTCAAGCGGGTTGGGTTTCAGATCAGTCGAATATTTCGACGCACCCAGCGCCGGGCCAAGCGCCATGCCAGCGGCCAACCCGGCAGCACCGCCCATCAACTGCCGCCGATTCAGGTAATCGGCACGCGGTGTGACGTCGGAATATTTCAGCACATTCTTATAAGCCATCTGGCACCCCTTCTTTGTTCGTCTGGGATTGACCTAAGGCCACCCGGAGGCAAATCCAACGCACAATGGCTCACGTCCCCGCTAAGCAGTTGTAACATTTTTTCGACTGCACGGGTAAGTCAGGCCCCAAAACCGCACCGCGACCGCAGCAACAGAATCGCGCGAGATGCTTGGAACCAACCGATTCTGCGGCAGCGCGAAGCCGCCCACAGGCTGATTTTCCGTTTTATCGGCTGTATGCCGCCCAAACCGACACTTTACATCAGAGCCGTTTTGCCCAGCCCGCCATCACCCGTTTGGCCGTGCGGAAACTCGCCTGAGAAAAACAGTGTTTTCCGCAGCTTGGCGCCGAAAACAGCCCCGCCCCAAGGCCCCCCAAGACCCCAGACAGTCGCCATGTTCTATATCGTTCTGCATCCACGTTGGTGCGACTAACAAATTTTGGAGTAATCGAATGAAAACCACATCTCTTGCTGCCGCCCTTCTGATGGCCGGTTCGACTGCACTGATGGCTCAAGATGCTGTTCTGGATGCGAACGAAGACGGAGAAATCACAATGGAAGAACTGGTTGCAGTATATCCTGATGTGACCGCCGAAGCCTTCTCGGCTGCGGATGCAGACGGAAACGGCACCTTGAACGCCGACGAAATCGCTGCTGCACAAGAAGCTGGCACGATCCCGTCCGAGATGTGAGGTTTCCCCACCTCACCCGCTCACGGCAAGATGCCCCGTCGGTCATACCGGCGGGGCATTTTGTTTGTGTCAGATGCGCTTGGGCGCAGACGGGCTTAGTGCACCACCGCATCCTGCGGCGGTTGCTGGTTCGAACTTGAGACACGATCGCCAATGATCAGCCCGTCCGCGCCAGCCGTAACCGAAATGGTATCGCCATCCATCACGTCACCGGCCAACAGCATTTCTGCCAGCTGGTCCTGAAGGGCGCGTTGGATCACACGTTTCAAGGGCCGGGCACCGAATACCGGATCATAGCCTTCATCTGCCAGCCATTTGCGTGCGCCATCGTCCAGTTCTAGGGCGATGTTGCGACGGGCAAGACGGCGTGCAAGACGCTCCAACTGGATGTCAACAATGCCACCCATATCACCCCGGCCCAGCCGGTCGAAGATGATGGTTTCGTCCAGACGGTTCAGGAATTCGGGGCGGAAATGAGCCCGCACCGCATCCATCACATCGCGTTTGGCGTCCGAGGCATCCGCCCCGTCCGGCAACTGGCTCAGTGCCTGCGCCCCAAGGTTCGACGTCAGAATGATCAGCGTCTGCTTGAAATCAACCGTGCGGCCCTGACCATCGGTCAGCACACCGTCGTCCAAAACCTGCAACAGCACGTTGAACACGTCAGGGTGCGCCTTCTCGACCTCGTCAAACAGCACGACCTGATAGGGTCGGCGCCGCACGGCTTCGGTCAGAACACCACCTTCGTCATATCCAACATAACCCGGAGGCGCACCGATCAAACGCGCGACCGCGTGTTTCTCCATGAACTCGGACATGTCCACGCGAACCATCGCGTTGTCGTCGTCAAACAGATACTCGGCCACTGCCTTGGTCAGCTCGGTTTTACCCACGCCGGTCGGCCCAAGGAACAAGAACGACCCAAGCGGGCGGTTCTCGTCGTGCAACCCGGCGCGCGCGCGGCGCACCGCGTTCGAAACCGCCGTCACCGCAGTGGATTGGCCGATCACACGCTTGTGCAGCTCGTCTTCCATCCGAAGCAGTTTATCACGCTCGCCTTCCAGCATTTTCGACGTCGGGATACCTGTCCAACGCTCGACCACACTTGCGATCTGTTCCGGCCTCACGGCTTCTTCGACCATCATGTCGGCCTCGGCAGCTTCAGCATCTTGCAGCTTTTTCTCAAGCCCCGGAATGACGCCATAGGACAGCTCGCCAGCCTTCGCCAGGTTGCCTTCGCGCTTGGCCGAATCCAATTCGGCACGGGCACGGTCCAGTTGCTCTTTCAAATCGCGGGCACCTTCCAGCTTGTCACGCTCGGCTTGCCACTTAGCGGTCATCGAGCCAGATTTCTCCTGCAAATCAGACAGTTCAGCCTCGAGTTTTTCAAGCCGATCCTTCGATGCCTTGTCATCCTCGACCCGCAGGGCTTCGGCCTCGATCTGCATTTGCAGAATCTGGCGATCCAACGCGTCCAGTTCTTCGGGCTTGCTGTCCACCTCCATCCGCAACCGGCTGGCGGCTTCGTCCACAAGGTCAATGGCCTTGTCGGGCAGGAAACGGTCGGTGATATACCGATGGCTCAACGTGGCGGCGGCGACCAGCGCGCTGTCGGAAATACGCACCCCGTGGTGGAGTTCGTATTTCTCTTTAATACCGCGCAGGATCGACACAGTGTCTTCGACCGTCGGTTCTTCGACCAGAACAGGCTGGAACCGGCGGGCAAGGGCTGCGTCCTTTTCCACGTATTTGCGATATTCGTTCAGCGTCGTAGCACCGACACAGTGCAATTCACCGCGTGCCAGCGCCGGTTTGATCAGGTTGGCCGCGTCCATCGCGCCATCCGATTTACCAGCCCCGACCAGCGTGTGCATCTCGTCAATGAACAGAATGATTTCACCGGCAGCGGCGGTCACTTCGCTCAGAACCGCTTTCATGCGTTCCTCAAATTCACCGCGGTATTTCGCACCGGCAATCAGAGCACCCATATCCAGCGCCAACAGCTTCTTGTTGCGCAGGCTTTCAGGTACGTCACCATTGATGATGCGCAGGGCCAGACCCTCGGCAATTGCGGTCTTACCCACGCCGGGTTCCCCGATCAGAACCGGGTTGTTTTTGGTGCGGCGGCTCAGAACCTGCATCGTGCGACGAATTTCCTCGTCACGCCCAATAATGGGGTCGATCTTGCCTTGCTCGGCAGCTTCGGTCAGGTCGCGGGCATATTTTGACAATGCCTCATAGCTGTCTTCGGCACTGGCACTGTCGGCCGTGCGCCCCTGCCGCACTTCATTGATCGCCGCGTTCAGCTTCTTGGCATCCACGGCACCGGCATCAAGCGCGTCGCGCGCGTTGGATTTGGTCATCGCCAAGGCGGTCAGCAGCCGTTCAACCGGAACAAAACTATCTCCGGCCTGCTTGGCCAGTTTCTGCGCCTCGTCCAGAACACGGGCGGTGGCGTTATCCATGTAAACCTGCGCGGCGTCGCCCGTCACCTTCGACAGCTTGCCGATAGAGACATCAACGGCCTCGGTCACACGTTCGGGTGACCCACCTGCCTTGCGGATCAAGTTGGCGGCCATGCCCTCTTCGTCATCCATCAGGGCTTTCAACAGATGCTCGGGAACCAGTCGCTGGTGGTTTTCGCGCATAGCGATGGTCTGGGCGGCCTGAATGAAACCACGCGACCGTTCAGTGAACTTGTTCAAGTCCATATCACTCTCCTTAATAAAGCGCCCCATTTTGGAGTGCCCACGCTCGCGGCACACCCCCTTGGGCCTCGGAATAAAGATGGGAACGGGTCGGAAAAATGCAAGATGGAAGGCGTGTGAACGGTCCTTTTTTGCGCGCCAGAACAGCACATAACGGCCCGCATGAATTGCCTTTGCACCCGACTATGTTTAGGACAGGCCAACCCAAGTTGCAGGAGCCCCCAATGTCCGATGACCGCCTGATCGTTGCCCTTGATGTCCCCAACGCGCTTGAGGGGCTTCAACTTGCCGAAACGCTGGGGGACGCGGTGGGTTTTTACAAGATCGGGCTGGGTATGCTGACTGGCGGCGGGCTGGCATTGGCCAACGAATTGAAGGCCGAACACGGCAAGAAGATCTTTCTGGATATGAAGCTTTTCGACATTGGTAACACGGTCGAAGCCGCCGTGCGTGGATTGGCGCAGTTCGATCTGGATTTTTTGACCGTGCATGGCGATCCCCATGTCGTGCGCGCTGCGCAAGAAGGTAAGGGGGCGAGCGACCTGAAGATTCTTGCCGTCACGATCCTGACCTCGTTGGATCGGGCTGATCTGGATGCATCCCTGATCAAGCCGGGTGATATTCAGGATTTGGTGCTGGAACGCGCCGCGCTGGCATTCGACGCAGGCGCCGATGGCATCATCGCCTCACCGCAAGAGGCAAAGCTGATACGCGCCCTGCCCGAAGCAAATGGCAAACTGATCGTGACCCCCGGGGTGCGACCCGCAGGTGCCGACCGGGGCGACCAGAAACGCATCGCCACACCCGCGCAGGCCGTGGCCGACGGCGTCGATCACATCGTGGTGGGTCGACCAATCTGCCAAGCTGACAATCCCAAAGCCGCAGCCGAAGCGATTCTGGCTGAACTTTCTGCACATTGAGCGGCCACTGATAATCGTCGGAAACTCGTGAAAACGTGACCCTTCTTGACGCGCAGCCCCCTTGCCACAACCGGACAATCCCCAGAACATGCGTTTGACAGTGGCGGCGCATATTGCCCCCGGAAGCGACAGCTTTTATTTTGATAGTGTCCGAGGTCCGTATGCAAGACACCGACCCCCATCCCGATAACTCCACCGTGCTGCGCTTGCGCCGGGCGATCGGCGCGATCGGGCTGACCCTGCCCTTCGTGTTGGTCGCCAACGTGTTCCTTTTCGACGTGCCGATGCAGGAATCGATCTCGGATTTCTTCTTCACGGAACTGCGCGAGGTCTTCGTGTCGGCCGCGGCAGGCGTGGGCCTGTTTCTGGTCGCCTACGAAGGATACGCTCGTCGCCCGGCCGAAATTCTGACAGACCGGCTTGTGTCAACCGTAGCCGGGGTTTCGATCTTCGCCACCGCCTTCGTGCCAACCCTGTGCAATCGCGAGGCCTGCTATGCCCCGCTGGCCTTGTTCGACCGCCTGATCCCGCCCGCAATGGATCAGTTGCAACAAACGATCCACTTTTCGGCAGCAGGGCTGTTTCTAATCTTCATGGGGATCACATCGCTTCGCCTTTTCACGCGCTGCACAAGTGCGATGCCGGACACACACAAACAGCGCAGAAACCTGTGCTATCGCTTCTTTGGCTGGACGATTCTTGCAATGGTCGCCTTGATCGGCTTCGTCAAGCTGGCATTGCCCGATCTGGGCGCGGTATGGGACGCAGAGTGGTCTTTCACCTTCTGGGCCGAAAGCGTCGCGCTTTGGGCGCTGGGGCTAAGCTGGCTGCTGAAAGGCGGCACAATGGAGCGGCAAATCCCGTTTCTGTTCGGCGCCGAGGCCCAGTGACCTGGTCGTTCAGTTGTCGTTGATGTCGATGTCAATGCGTTTCGACTGCCCTTTACGCACCCCTATCACCTGTCGCAAGACCAGCCAAACCGCCAGCGACACGACAGCGAACAAGACCATGGTCCAAGGCAGGCTGGGCGCCAATCCGAAAAATAACAGCAACCCAACCACCGCCGCACCGACCGAGAAACCGACAAATATGAAACCGGGGGCAAGCATTTCAAGAATGCCCAGCGCGATGGCGCCAGCAACCCAGGCCCACCACGTCGTCCACAACATCACGGTTTTCCTTTCAGAAGCTTAAACGCATCGCCAAACGCGTCCAGCGCGTTGGCGGGCAGGATGATGGTCTGTTTTCCGTCACCGTTGCCCACGGCGGTCAAAGCCTCCACCTGTTTCAGGGCGACCTGATACTGCGCGGCCTCAAGCCCGTTTTCTGCGATGGCCTTGGCGACAACTTGCGTTGCGTAGGCTTCGGCATCGGCTGAGATCCGGCGCGCCTTGGCGGTCTGTTCGGCAGCGTAAAGTTCGGCATCGGCAGCCAGTTCGACCGCCCGGCGCTTGCCTTCGGCTTCGGTGACCTGCGCGCGGCGCGCACGTTCAGCATTCAACTGCTGCAACATCGCCTCGCGCGTTGCGTTGTCCAGGTTCACGTCAAGAATCTCGGCCCGCGTCACCTCGATCCCCCAATCATCCACAGCATCCGCCACCTGTTGCTTGATTTTTGAAATCAGCTGCTGGCGGTTGGATTGCACTTCGTCCAGTTCCATCTCGCCGATACCCGACCGCACGATGCCTGCGACAGTCGTCGAAATTGCGGCATCCACATCGCGAATGCGGTAGACGGTCTTTTCAGGTTCAAGAATGCGGTAAAAGACACTGGTATCCACCTGCACAAGGACGTTGTCCGAGGTGATGGCGTCCTGACTGGCAGTTGGCAGCTGACGCTCCAAAATCGACACCTTATGGCGCACACGGTCCAGAAACGGCACAATAAAGTTGATTCCCGGTCCCAGAACCGATTGCAGACGTCCAAAACGCTCCACCACGTATTTCTGGCTTTGCGGCACAATCTTGACGCCCAAAAGCACCGAAATAATCAGGAACACCGCCAATAGCAGTAGGACAGTGTTGCCTCCGCCCAAATCCACTGGGAGTTCATTCATCATAAGAACCTTTCACTTTCCGGATAATCTCAGAAAGATGTTATCATTTGATTGCTTGTTCAACATAATGTTGCGCATGTCCAGAAAAGGTGACTCTGTCGCCCATAATCGCCTTTCATCGGCTCAATACCACCAGCCCGTGTTTGAAGCGCGCCCTTGCATCGGATACAAACCCACATGCCCGCCGTTTGCCGAGAATGCCTGACCCAATTCGACGATGGTCGCCGCTGCCCGTCCTGCCGCAGCCCTCGGGTCACGTCACACCCGGAACTGTTTGATCTGAACATCGCACATATGGATTGCGACGCGTTCTATGCCTCGGTCGAAAAGCGCGACAATCCGGAATTGGCGGATAAGCCCGTGATCATTGGCGGAGGCAAACGAGGCGTCGTATCGACCGCGTGCTATGTGGCGCGCATCCGGGGGGTGCGGTCTGCAATGCCGATGTTTCAGGCGCTGAAGCTGTGCCCGGACGCCGTGGTGATCAAACCGCGCGGCAGCCATTATGCGGCGGTGTCGAAACAGATCCGCGCGATGATGGACGACCTTTCACCGTCGATCGAGCCGCTGTCGCTGGACGAGGCATTCATCGACATGACCGGCACCGCGAAGCTGCACGGCGCGCCTCCTGCGGTGATGCTGGCGGGTCTGGTCAAACGCATGCGCGACGAGTTGGGGCTGACCGGCTCCATCGGGCTGAGCCACAACAAGTTTCTAGCCAAGGTCGCGTCTGATCTGGACAAGCCACGGGGATTTTCGGTGATCGGTAAGGCTGAAACGGCAAGCTTTCTGCGTGACAAGCCCGTAGGTCTGATCTGGGGCGTAGGCGGCGTCAGTCAGGCCGCACTTGAGAAGGCCGGCATTCGCACCTTCGCCGACCTGCTGCGCTGGGAAAAGACAGACCTTGTGGCGCGGTTCGGCGGCATGGGCGAACGGCTGTGGCACTTGGCACGCGGGGAAGACAAACGCCGGGTGTCGGCACATGCGCCGGTCAAGTCAATCTCGAACGAAACCACATTTTTCGAGGACACATCCGACATTGACCTGCTGGACGGCCACCTGTGGCGGCTGTCCGAGAAGGTCTCGGACCGTGCAAAGGCGCGCGATCTGGCAGGGCGGGTTGTAACGCTGAAGCTGAAGCGCGCCGATTTTCGTTCGCTAAGCCGTCAGACTAATCTGGGCGACATGACACAATCGGCGGACCGCATTTATCAGACGGTTCGATCGTTGTTTGACACGGTGGCGGACAAGGGGCCGTTTCGTTTGATCGGTGTGGGGCTTAGCCATCTTGGGCCGTCCGAAGATGCAGACAGAAGCGATGATCTGCTTGACCCCAAAGCGAGCCAACGACGCGCTGCGGAACGCGCGACTGACAAGATACGCGCCCGCTTCGGTGACGGTATCATCCTGAAGGGGCGCGCGTTCCGCTGACACCTACTCAGCCGCCAATGCGTTTTCACATCGTCCGATTGCGGCAATCTCGGCGATGACCGCGGCAAGGCGGCTTTGAATTTCGCAAAAATGCTCATTCGGCTGCACGGTTTGTTCGTTCAAATAAAGCGCGCGGTCGATTTCGACCTGAACGACATGCTGATTGCGTTGGGGGCGTCCGTAATGCTGCGCCATATACGCCCCGGCGAAAGGGGCGTTCCGTGCGGTGTGAAACCCCGCGCGGATGAATGCGGCCTCGACCCGATCTACGATATGGGGGGCGGCAGAGGCGCCAAAACGATCACCCAACACCACCTCGGGGCAGCGGCGGGCGCCTCTGCAAAGATTCGTCACCGCCTCGTGCGGCATCGAATGGCAATCGATCAAGGTCGTTTCGCCAAACATGGCAATGCTGCGGTCCAGAAGGGCTTGCAGCGTCGTGTGATAAGGGTGCCAATGATCAGTCAACCGAAGCTGCGCGTCGCGCAAGGTCATTTTACCGCGATAAATCGCCCGTCCGCCCGCCACGACACGCGGGATCACCCCCAAACCAGACGACACCCGCGGATTGTGATTAACCCGGCGCAATCCCTTGATTAAAGCCGGGTCAAGTTCATCTGGCCCCCGGTTCAGATCAACGTAGGCACGCGGCGTATTTGCCAACAACAGCGGCGCGCCATAATCAGGGGCAACTTCGCAAAGTTTATCGACATAGGCATCTTCTGACGACCGAATCGCTTGTTCATCCAGAACGCTGCTGCGCAGGAAGGGCAACGGATAGTCCCGCCCGCTATGCGGCGAGGCAAACACCACACTTGTCGTGCGCGCCTTCGGCATTATCAGCATATAAGAGGGTGTCGACATCCGAAGTCCTTTGCGCCTTTCCTATAAAGTATATAAAGGGAAAAATTCTCTGGTCAAAAGGCCTTGCGCACCGCGACGACTCCTTTTATAGAACCGCGAACCGGCGCGGGTTTTCCCGCGTCGATATTTTTGGATTGGTCGCTTTGACCCATTCAGGAAAAGTTTCAGGGCGATTAGCTCAGCGGTAGAGCACTTCGTTGACATCGAAGGGGTCACTGGTTCAATCCCAGTATCGCCCACCATGAACCGCCGAAAGACCAAGTGGTCAGACGGTAAAATGAAGCCCAGGCGCAACCGCAGCGCCGCGTTGAAGGAGAAGGACCATGAAAGTCCGCAACTCGCTCCGCTCGCTGAAAAACCGCCACCGCGATTGCCGCGTGGTGCGCCGGAAAGGCCGCGTTTACGTGATCAACAAAACGCAACGCCGCTTTAAAGCCCGCCAGGGCTGAACGCTTCAGCAGCGATAAAGAAAAGGCCGCCCAGTGGGCGGCTTTTTTCGTTTCATGTCGCGACGACCAAAAAAGATAAGGGCCGAAGCAGCGATGCCTCAGCCCTTTTCATAGAACGTCGCTTGGTCAGTCGTAAACCCGTTGGTCGTCGATCACCTTGCCATCATTGGGCAGGCTGCCTTTTGCGACAATCTCGATCTGACCTTTCAGCTTCAGCGTCTCGGCCACCGATTGCGCATAGGGGGCCGGATCGGTTGCGTCGCTTTCGATCTGCACGGTCATGGCGTCCATCTCGCCGTTACGGGTGGCTATAACGCGGACTTTTGAAACCTCGGCGTGTTTGGCGACGAAATCGGCAACCTGTTCGGGACGCACGAACATGCCCTTGATCTTCGCGGTCTGATCGGCGCGGCCCATCCAACCCTTGATCCGCATATTGGTGCGGCCACATGGGCTGGTGCCCGGCAACACTGCCGACAGATCGCCAGTGGCAAAACGGATCAGGGGATAGTCGGGGTTAAGGGTCGTGACGACAACCTCGCCCACCTCGCCTTCGGCCACGGGGTCGCCGGTGCCGGGGCGCACGATTTCGACGATCACGCCTTCGTCGACGATCATCCCCTCCATCGCATCGGTTTCATAGGCGATGTTGCCCAGATCGGCGGTGGCATAGCTTTGCAGGCAGGTGATGCCGCGATCGGCGTATTCCTGACGCAGGCTGGGGAATAATGCCCCACCGCCAACAGCGGCCTTGGTGATCTTCAGCGTCACCCCATCCGCGTCCGCACGATCCAGAATGATCTTCAGATAGTCCGGCGTTCCCGCATAAGCAGTCGTGCCGATATCTGCCGCCGCGCGCACCTGAAGTTCGGTCTGGCCAACGCCTGCGGGGACCACAGACGCGCCGACGGCCTGCGCGCCGTTTTCAAAGATCATCCCGGCTGGCGTCAGGTGGTAGCCAAAGCAGTTTTGAACGATATCATCTGCACCGATCCCGCAGGCATGCAAAAACCGCCCCATGCGCCACCAGTCATGACTGACGCCGCCGGGCTCATAGATCGGGCCCGGGGATTGAAAGATATGCGCGGGCTTCTTGACCGCGAAGCCGCCGAAGGGCGGGTTTGCCGTCTGTCGCTTACTCAGATCCGACTTTCGCAGCACTGGATACTGCGCCAGATCAGCAAGCGTTTTGATGTCCGGCCCAGACAGTTGACCGGCATTATCCGCTGTTCTGGCGCGCGCGATCTGCACGCGCAGACCGTCGATCAATGCGCTTGTGCGTTCGTCCTGCGAACGGGTTTCCAGCGCGTCAAAATACTTGGACATGAGCGACCTCTTGTCATCACCCGAGCTATTCCGGGCCTTCGTTGAATGGGTTCGGTTGCGGGGTAGAGTTAGGCCAACCAACGCTTGCGGCGGCGATAGGAACGCACGTCGCGGAAACTTTTGCGGCCCTCGTCCGACATACCGAGATAGAATTCTTTAACGTCCGGGTTTTCGCGCAACTCGGCGGCTGGCCCGTCCATCACAACGCGACCGTTTTCCAGGATGTATCCGTAATGCGCATAGCGCAGCGCCACGTTGGTATTTTGTTCAGCCAGCAGGAAGGTCACACCCTCTTGTTCGTTCACCTTCTTCACAATCTCAAAGATTTGTTCAACCAACTGCGGGGCAAGTCCCATGGAAGGTTCGTCCAGCAAAATCATCTCGGGCCGGGACATCAGCGCGCGACCCATCGCGACCATCTGCTGCTCACCGCCCGAGGTATAACCGGCCTGGCTTTTGCGCCGCTCTTTCAGGCGCGGGAAGTAGTCGTACACCATTTCAAGATCCGCGTTGATCGCAGCCTTGCCATCGGTGCGAGTATAGGCCCCGGTCAGAAGGTTTTCTTCGACCGTCAGGTGTTCAAAGCAATGACGCCCTTCCATCACCTGAATAACGCCGCGTTTGACCAGCGCAGAGGGGTTCAGCTCGGCGATTCTTTCGTTCTTGTGCAGGATTGTGCCTTTCGTAACCTCGCCGCGTTCAGATTGCAGCAGGTTCGAAATTGCCTTCAGCGTGGTCGTCTTGCCCGCACCGTTACCACCCAGAATGGCGGTGATACTGCCCGTTGGCACGTTCAGGCTCACGCCCTTCAACACAAGGATGACGTGATTATAGATCACCTCGATATTGTTGACCTCCAGCAGATTTTCACCTGCATTTCTGGCGGTCTTTTCGGCAGTCCGTGCGGCGTCCAGCATATCGGTCGTCCTGTTCAGGTTCGTTGTCTGGGGATCGCCCGGGCCAACAGGCCCGGACGACGTTTTTTCACGCGGCTTAGTTGCAGCGCTCTTCGATTTTGTTTTCAGCGGCATAAGCAGCCGAGTCTTCTTCGATCAGCGGTTGGATGATTTCCATATCCGAAGGACCGTAGTCTGTGATCAAAGACCATGTGCCAGCCGCAGCATCCCATTGCTGGATCGCGCCGGTACCAGGGCCACCGTGGTTTTCGCAGCTCACTTTGAAAGCTGGGCCGAAACCGGGCATTCCAAGTTCGGCCATCCGCTCTTCAGTGATTTCAAGCGCTTCCATGCCATCACGCATCATCGACGATGTGATGTCTGCCGTGTCATGAATTTCCTGCGCAGTACGAGCGGATTCAGCCAGCAACATCGCCGCATATACGCCACGGTTATAGATGGCCTTACCGATGTGATCGCCATTACCAGCTGCCTTGCCCGCATCCACGACATATTTCTGGATATCGTCAAAGACCGGGTAATCCGAGCCAACCCCGTGGAACGACACAGCTTTATAACCGTTCGCGGCGTCGCCTGCGGGTGTCACATCATGGTCACCACCCGACCACCAGATACCAATCATGTTTTCCATCGGGAAACGGATATTGGCAGCTTCTTGAACGGCCACCTGGTTCATCACACCCCAGCCATACATGATCACGAAGTCAGGACGCTCGCGGCGGATTTGTAACCACTGGGCCTTTTGCTCTTGACCTGGGTGATCTACCGGCACGGTCAAAAACTCGAACCCATGCTTTTCGGACAAATCTTCCAACGTGCGAATCGGCTCTTTGCCATACGCCGAGTTATGGTAAAGCAGCACAATCTTCTTATCCGCCAGATCACCCCCGCTGACGTCTTTCAGGTGGTTCACTGCCAGTGACGCACCATGCCAATAGTTGGCCGGGAAGTTGAACACGTGGCTGAACACCTTGCCGTTGGCTGCCGATGTCCGGCCATAGCCCGGCGTATACAACGGGATGTCATCTGCGGTCACTTTCGGGATCAGCTGATAGGTGATGCCGGTGGACAGCGGATTATAGGCCAGTGCGCCGAGACCCTTCGTTGCCTCGTAGCATTCAACGCCTTTTTCGGTGTTGTATGCGGTTTCGCATTCCGGCACCGATGCCATGACACCGCCGATGCCACCATCACGTTCGTTCACCAGTGTGAAATAGTCGGCAAAGCCATCTGCATAGGGGCCTCCGCCTGCGGCGTAGGGGCCGGTCCGATAGCTAAGCGACGGGAACACCAGATCCGCAAGGACCGGAGTTGCCACCATAAGGGCCGTGACACTGGCCGCTGCAAGTTTCGTATATTTCATTTGCTTCCTCCCTAGACTAGCAAATTTTTGTGCCCGTTTTTTGGGTCACGTTGCTTTGCCCCCGTGAACCTTCTCCTCATTGGTTCACCGGGGCGGTTGAATGCGCGGGCCCTAGTGCGGGAAGGGCCAAAGTCGCAGTTTTTCTTTGGTCAGGCGCCACAGTTGCGCCAGGCCATGCGGCTCGACGATCAGGAACAAGACGATAAGGCCGCCAACGATCATGAACTCGAAATGAGCCGCCAAATCGGTCGGCCAGCCAAGACCGCCCACCAGCACGTTCTTCAAAAACACCGGCATCAACACCATGAATGCCGCACCGGCAAAGCTTCCGAAAATCGAACCAAGGCCACCGATGATAACCATGAAAAGGATCAGGAACGACTTGTTGATGCCGAATGCCTCGCTTGCTTCAGCTGCCCCAAGGTAAACCGAGAAGAACAGCGCGCCGGCAATGCCCACGAAGAATGACGACACCGCAAACGCCGACATCTTGGCCATCAACGGGTTCACCCCGATGATCTCGGCCGCGATGTCCATGTCACGAATGCCCATCCATTTGCGCCCCATCATGCCGCGCGTCAGGTTGCGGGCCACCCATGCAAGCGCCACCACGAACACAAGACAGATCATGTATTTCGCCCAAGCTTCGGTGTTGGGGCCGGTCACCATGACGCCGAAGACAGACCGTTCAGGCGCGGTAATCTGACCCGAGGCCGAATAGTTATAAAACCACGGCACCTTGTTGAACAGCCAGACCAGAAAGAACTGGGCGGCAAGCGTGGCGACCGCCAGATAGAAGCCCTTGATGCGCAAGGATGGCAGACCAAACGCTACACCCACGACGGCGGTGATCCCGCCGGCCAAAAGGATGTGAATAACGATGCTGACCTCTGGAAAGCCCGTCATCAGCTTGTAGCAGGCATAGGCGCCCACAGCCATGAACCCCCCGGTGCCCAACGATACCTGTCCGGCATACCCGGTCAGGATGTTCAGACCCAGCGCCGCAATCGCATAGATCAGGAACGGCACAAACACGGCGTTGACCCAATAGTCGTTAATGAAGAACGGGACCACCAGAAAGGCGACGAACATCAGGATATAGTAGCCCATCCGATCCAGCCGGATCGGGAAGGTCTGGTTGTCGTCACGATAGGACGTTTTGAAGTCACCTGCTTCGCGGTAAAACATGGATCAGACCCTCTCGATGATTTTTTCGCCAAACAGGCCTTGGGGCCTGAAGATCAGGAAAATAAGTGCCAGCACATAGGCAAACCAGTTCTGTGTCGCCCCGCCGATCATTGGACCGATGGCAAATTCGAACAATTGCTCGCCCACGCCGATAATCAGGCCGCCAATGATGGCGCCGGGGATCGACGTAAACCCGCCCAGCATCAGAACCGGCAGCGCCTTTAGCGCGATCAGTGACAGGCTGAACTGCACGCCGGACTTGGCACCCCACATGATGCCCGCGACCAAGGCAACAAAACCGGCAATCGACCACACCAGCACCCAAATGAAGCGCAGCGAGATGCCAACCGACAACGCCGCCGAGTGATCGTCGGCCACAGCCCGCAACGCACGGCCCTGCTTGGTATATTGCGAGAAAATTACAAGGCAGGTCACAAGAACCGCAGCCACAATCGTCGCAACAATATCAAGGTTGTCGATAAAGAACCCATAGCCAAGCCAGTTATACGTGGCTTCGTCGATGGCCATGTTCATGCCCTGCGGTAGCCCCACATCAAGTTTCTTGATGTCCGACCCCCACATGATATCGCCGAAGCCTTCCATGAAATAGGCCAGACCGATGGTCGCCATGAACAGGATGATGTCCGGCTGTCCGATCAAGTGTTGAAGGATATATTTCTCGACAAGATAGGCAAACAGCACCATCACAGCTGCAGCCAACACAATCGCAATCAGTGATGGAACTTGCCACGGAAAGTGGTGAACCTCGGTCCCGAAGATCGCATTGATCAAATGGGCAAAAGGCACCTGCCCTTGCTGAATGCCGACCAGCGTGAGCGCTGCAAACAGCGCCATCACACCTTGTGCATAGTTGAAGATGCCAGAGGCCTTGAAGATCAAGACAAACCCCAGCGCGACCAGCGCGTATAGCACCCCGGCCATCAGGCCGTTCAGGGTGACTTCCATCGCAAAGAGTAGCTGTTCAGGCATAAGTCCCCCCTTAATCGTGTGCCACGCCAAGATAGGCGTCGATCACATCCTGGTTGTTGCGCACCTCGTCCGGTGTGCCGTCCCCGATTTTCTTGCCGTAATCCATCACGACCACCCGGTCTGACAGATCCATCACCACGCCCATATCGTGTTCGATCAGCGCAATGGTGGTGCCAAATTCATCGTTCATATCGAGGATGAAACGCGACATGTCCTCTTTTTCCTCGACGTTCATGCCCGCCATTGGTTCATCCAGCAAAAGAAGCGAGGGTTGAGCGGCCAACGCACGCGCCAGTTCGACCCGCTTTTTCAAACCATAGGGCAGACGGCCCACCGGCGTTTTTCGGATGTGCTGGATTTCCAGAAAGTCGATGACCTTCTCACAAATCTCG
Organism: Aliiroseovarius sediminis; assembly: GCF_022678485.1. Lineage (GTDB taxonomy): Bacteria > Pseudomonadota > Alphaproteobacteria > Rhodobacterales > Rhodobacteraceae > Aliiroseovarius > Aliiroseovarius sediminis. The sequence goes on along the minus strand of NZ_JALBYP010000019.1, from coordinate 13,136 downwards.
CGGTTCGCTATCTCTTCACGTTCGGCTTTGCCCTTCCAGATCGCCTGCTGGAAGATATTGGCCTTCATATGGTTCAGGCGGCCGGTCATGATGTTGTCCAGCACACTCATGCCATCAAACAAAGCGATGTTCTGGAACGTCCGCGCCAAACCTTGGCGCGCGACCTGATAGGGCCGCATCGGCGGGCGTTTCGACCCACGGAACCAGACCTCGCCTTCCTGCGGCTTATAGAACCCGGAAATCACGTTCAACATCGAGGATTTGCCAGCCCCGTTCGGGCCGATAATCGCGCGGATTTCGCCTTCGCGAATGTCAAAGCTGATGTCCTTGATCGCCACCACACCGCCAAAGCGCAGGGTGATGTTTTTCAAGTCCATCACAACGCCGCCAATTGTGCGCCCGTCTGCCGTGACATAGCTGTCGGCGCTCATGTCGGTTGTCATCGTCATTCTGCCGCCATCCCCTGTTCATTGCCCACCACAGCCGCATCACGGATATCGAGGGTCGCTTTGATCGAGCCTTTGCGGCCATCCTCATAGGTGACTTCGGTCTCGATGAATTGTTCGGATTTCCCGCTGTAAAGCGCTTCAATCAGCGGTGCGTATCGTTCTTCGACGATCTTGCGGCGCACCTTCCGTGTCCGGGTCATCTCGCCGTCATCCGCATCCAGTTCCTTGTGCAAAACAAGGAAGCGATGGACCTGACAGCCCGACAACATCTCGTCTTCCGCGACGGATTTGTTGACGGCTTCGACATGCTCCTGAATGGACGCAAGCACCTGCGGATGGCCGGCAAGTTCCTGATAAGACGCATAGGCCACGTTGTTGCGTTCGGCCCAGTTCCCGACGGCTGTCAGGTCGATGTTGATAAATGCCGTGCACATGTCGCGGTCATTGCCGAACACCACGGCTTCAAGAATATCGGGATAAAACTTCAGTTTGTTCTCGACATATTTCGGCGCGAACAGGCGGCCATCGGCCATCTTTCCTACATCCTTGGCGCGGTCAATGATCCGCAAATGCCCATTCTCTTTGTCAAAGAAACCGGCATCGCCCGTGGCCACCCACCCTTCCGGGTCTTTGGTGTCGGCGGTACTTTCCGGGTTGTTGTAGTATTCAACAAAAGTGCCGGGGCTACGATAGAAGATTTCGCCGTTCTCCTCCAGACGGATCTCCACGCCGGGCGCAGGCACACCCACGGTATCGTTGCGCACTTCGCCATCGGGCTGAAGGGTGATGAACACCGTCGCTTCGGTCTGACCGTAAAGCTGTTTCAGGTTGATCCCCATCGAGCGGTAGAACTCGAAAATTTCCGGCCCGATCGCTTCACCAGCGGTGTAGCCCACACGAATACGGCCAAAACCAAGCGTGTCTTTCAATGGACCATAGACCAGCACATCGCCGCAGCGGTATTTGAAATACTCGTGCGCCTTGCCGCTATACAGCTTCAAACCAAGCGGATCACGGGCCTTGAAATGTTCGCGCGCCTTCTTGCCGTGGCGCAGTTTCGCAAAACCCAAACGGATCGTGTTCTCAATGATCGTTTCGGCGGCAAAGCCGATGCCCATCGCATAGCGGAAACCGTGGCGGATCTTCTGTTCAAAGGTCCGTTTTTGCGTGGTGATCTTGCGGCGCGGCATTCCGAATTTCTCGCCTGCGCCGTGTTTGGCGAATTCCATAAAGTGATGGAACAGGGCGTATTTCAAGTCGCCGCTATCCTCCATCCGGATCATCACGTTGGTCAGTTGCGTTTCAAATACGCGCGGTGGGGCGAAGTAGTAGGTCGGCCCGATCTCGCGCAGATCCGTCATCATGGTTTCTGGGCTTTCGGGACAGTTCACACAGAACCCGCACCACATCGCCTGGCCGACCGAGAAAATGAAGTCACCCACCCATGCCATGGGCAGATAGGCTAGAATGTCCTCGTTCACGCCTAGATTATCAAACTCTGCGGTGTTCTTGGAACTTTCAACGATGTTGCGGTTCGACAGAACCACACCCTTGGGCCGCCCCGTCGTGCCGGAAGTGTAAAGCATCACGCAGGTGCTGTCATAGTGCAGCTCGGCCTCGCGCGCAGCAAGTTCACCTTCCAACCGCGAACGCGCCGCGGCGCCTTCGTCCTGAATTTCTTTGTACCAATGCAAGTGGCTGTGGTCATATTTCCGCAAGCCGCGCTTGTCATAGTAAATCACATGCTCGATGTGTTTTACTTTTTCCTGCACTTCGATGACCTTGTCGACCTGTTCCTGATCGCCGCAGATCACGAACCGCGCGCCGCAATGGTCCAGCACGAACTCCATCTCTTCGACGACGGCATCCTGATACAGGGGCACCGGCACGGCGCCGACCTTCTGTGCAGCGACCATTGCCCAGTAATGGGCCGGACGGTTGCGCCCGATAATCGCGACGTAATCGCCCCGATCAATGCCAAGCGCCAACATACCCAGCGCGAGGTTCTCAATTTCCTTCGCGGCCTCGGCCCATGTCCAGCTTTGCCAGATGCCAAATTCTTTTTCACGATAGGCGGGGCGATCCCCATATTCCTTCACGTTCCGCGCGAGCAGCGCGGGAACGGAAGCAAATTCGCCTTGAGCGACTAGTTCCTGTGACAAATTTTCCTCCCACCGTCGGTACGGGCGACGTTCCCGATCGCAAAGCGAATCCTGCTCGACAACCCTGACCGAAAAAACATCGTCGTCAAAGCTTTCGTCACTTTTTCGCAATTCCTACGAATTGTTACATTCGCGCGCCATCCTACGAAGCCCTCTCAAAAACCTTTCCATGCAACCCATCAAATGCTAGCGAAAGACACACACAGGAGGCGCATTTGGGACAGAACATCACTGAAACATCGGCTCTGACTCAAGCTGGCCTGAACCTTATTCAACAGGCGCTTTCGATCTATGACAGGAAGCTTCGGCTGGCCGTTGGCAACCGCCAGTTTCAAAACATGTTCGACCTGCCCGACCATCTTGTGACCCCCGGCGCCGAGTTTTCCGACACAGTCCGATTTCTGGCCGAGCGCGGCGATTATGGCGCCGTTGGCGATATCGAAGCCTTTGTGAAGTCGCGCGTAGATCAGGCTTTGGCGTTTGAGCCGCATTATATGGAGCGCACGCGGGCCAACGGCCACGTGATCTCGGTCGAAGGGCATCCGCTATCGCAAAGCGGCTGGGTGACGGTCTATACAGACATTACGCCCATCAAGCGACAAGAGGCCCTGTTGCGCGCCCGTTCCGAAGAGCTGTCTGATCAGGTGCTCAGCTATACCGAAGAATTGGCGCAGACCAACCGCGCGCTGGCATCGGCAAACGCCGCACTTGAAGAAACCAAGCGCGAACTGACCGAGATGGAAAGCCGCACCCGTCTGACCACAGAAATGATGCCCGCCCATATCGCACGCATCGACCGCGACCGGCATTATACCTTCTCGAACCGCCGTCTTGGGCTGGTGATGCCGGGGCGACCCAGCGACCTGATCGGCCTGCACGCAAGCGAGGCGCTGGGCGATGAATTCTACGGCCGAATCGCGCCCTATTTTGCCCGTGCCTTTGACGGGCAATCCAGCGTGTTCGAACTGGTCGACGACACGTCCGGTCGCCGCATCCGCGTGGCCCTGACGCCCGATCAGGACGGCGACGACATTTCCGGCGTTTATATCTTGTCGATGGACATCACGCAGGAAGCACAGGCCCGTGCCGCGCTGGTCCAGACCCGCAAACGCGAACTGGCTGCGCAGCTTACATCGGGCGTGGCGCATGACTTTTCAAACCTTTTGACCATCATTCTTGGCCTGCAAAGCCAGCTTGCACGGATGCCGCTGGGCGAGGAAGCGCAAAAGATGGTCACGGCCACCACCGCTGCGGTGCGCAGGGGCGGGACGTTGCTGGATCGCATCGCCTCAATCTCGGGCCGGCGCGAGCTCCATGTTGAACCGACCAACGTGACGGACATGCTGAAAGGTCTGGAAACACTGGCGCGGCCTACCCTGCCCGACGACATAGAGCTGACGATCAGCACCACCGATTTGGACGACCCCATCATTCTGGATGCAGGCGCCGTCCAAGACGGCATGCTGAACCTGATCCTAAACGCGACGCACGCCATCGGGAACAATCCGGGGGCGATCCACCTGACAGCGCGCCCGATCCGTGAAACATGGGTGGAGTTCCGCGTCACCGACACCGGCCCCGGCTTCGCCCCAACGGCGCTTGAACACGCTTTCGACCCGTTTTTCACTACCAAGGGCGGCGAAGGGTCAGGCCTGGGCCTGTCCATGGTCTATGACCAGACCAAGGTTGCGGGCGGCCAGTTGAAACTGTCCAACTCGTCCGAAACGGGCGGTGCTGTGGTGTCCGTGCGCCTGCCCCTGCGCAAACCACTTCGCCCGATCGCGCCCCGGCTTGTTTTGCTGATCGAAGATAATGACGACATTCGCATCTCAGTCCGTGAAATGCTGACCAATATGGGCCATCAGGTGATCGAAGCAACATCCGCAGAAGACGCTGGCGCCCTTGTCGATCTTGACGGGCTGGGCTTGATCCTGAGCGACGTGATACTGGACGGCCCAATGACCGGACCAGAATTTTTGAAGGGGTTGCGCAAGGCTGGCTTTGATGTCCCTATGCTTGTCATGACATCCCTGCCTGCCGATGATCCCCGCCGCGCCAAGGCGGGCTTCCCGGTTCTGCCCAAACCTTTCACTCACGGCGAACTTGCCACATTCCTGTCCGATGAGGTCCGTACATGACCCAGCCCATGGTTGCCATCCTCGACGACGAACCTGCCGTCCGCAGATTGCTGTCCGACGCGCTTGAGGATGCTGGCTTTCGCACCGCAAGCTTCGCCCGCGCCACGGAATTTGAAGCCGCCTTGAACACCATGTCGCCCGATGTCTGCCTTGTCGATCTGGGCCTGCCCGACCGCGACGGGCTGACGCTGGTGCACCGACTGGCGTTGGAAAGCGGCGCGTCGATCATTATCATTTCAGGGCGTGCACAGGTGCAGGATCGCGTGACCGGGCTGGAATTGGGCGCCGACGATTATATCACCAAACCTTTTGAACCCGCCGAAGTCGTCGCCCGCGTCCGTGCCCGCCTGCGCGGCCCGAAGACCGGGCCGAAAACATCGCATACGGCGACCTTCAACGGCTGGACTGCACATTTCGACCGCTACATGCTGGAAGACGAAACCGGCGAAGAAACCGCTTTTTCCCACGCCGAAGGCGAAGTGCTGCGCCTGTTCCTTGACGCCCCCAAACGCCTGATTTCCCGTGCGCAAATGCAGGAAACCCTTGGCGGCGTCGCTGGCGAAAGCTTCGACCGCGCCATGGACGTCCGCATCTCGCGCCTGCGCACCAAGCTGAAGGAAGACCCCAAAAACCCACGCCTGATCAAGACGATCTATGGGGCTGGGTATATTTTTCTGGGGGATGTGAAGTGGGGGTGAGGGGGTGTCGGGACTGCGGACTAACCTGCCGTCAGCCGCAGTGCAGAAACATGACAGAAACCTCCGAAATTCTTGTATCAACAATACAGTGTGTTGAAACTGCTCGGCGACGCCGGGATGTCGGAGTATCGAATGTCGAAATTGAATAATGTAGTGCCACAGAACCTTACACGCTTATGGACTTCTGAAGACGAGATGATGACATGGGCTACTGAAGTAGTGGCATCTGAAGAGTATCTTCAAGACCATCTCGAATTGATTGAAGCATACATGGATTGCGTTGAAATGGTTCGAAGGTCTGGGCCTTCTGGCAACCGCCACATTGCATTGGTGGGTTTGTTCCTGCGCGCTTTTGATGCTTCTTCCTACTGTGTGCGTAGTGCAATGTCGGGCAATTACACGGGAAGCGCCATGTATGCCCGTGACATTCTCGAAACCCAATTCCTGCTCAGTTATCTGTTGGATGAGCCCGGGCGTCCCGAGACATGGTTGTCATCAGATCCCGAAACCATAAGAAAAAAATATCGCCCTATCGACATCCGAACATATTTGGATGAACGTGATGGTTTCATTGAGAGAAAGCGGATGCAAAACTATCATGCGCTTTCGACACTGGGAGCGCATCCATCTCCCGGTGGACTGGAACTGAAACGAGATGGCGGCAAAGCAATCCACAGTGGGCCATTCAAGCAACGCGATACTTTAGAGCAGTGCATACAAGAAGCCGCGAGAGTTATCCTTCCGCTTGGCGCGATGTTGCACGATTATGCTATTGCTGAAATCGAAAACGGCCCAAGAATATCCAGCCGCCTCGCGCTCATTTTGCAACGCACTCGGGTGAAATATTTCGGAGGCTAAAGCGAAATTTTCGTCGTCAATAAGGGCTCATTGCAGACCTATCTCGATGCCCCGCACCTACTCCGCCGCCACCTGCGTCACTTTCTCAACCTTCACTGCCGCGAACTTCATCTCGGCAATTTTGCCGTATGGATCCAGCGCGGGGTTGGTCAGGGTGTTAGCGGCCGCTTCGACATAGGCAAACGGCAGGAAGACCATGTTTTCTGCCACACCGTAATCCGCTCGCGCCATCACCTCGATAGTGCCGCGTCGCGTGGTCAGGCGGACCATGTCGCCCGGCTCGACCCCCATTTCGCGCAGGGTTTTGGGGTTCATAGAGCAGTTGGCCTCTGGCTCGATCGCGTCCAGAACCGTGGCGCGGCGGGTCATTGATCCGGTGTGCCAATGCTCCAGCTGCCGGCCGGTGGTCAGCACCATCGGATAGTCAGCATCGGGCAATTCGGCAGGCGGCAGGATCGCGGCGGGGGTGAAGCGGGCGCGCTTGCCTTCGCGGGGAAAGCCGTCGCCGAACACCACCGCCTGCCCCGGATCTTCCGGCGAAAGCGAGGGATAGGTGACAGCATTCTGCGCCTCAAGCCGGTCCCAAGTGATATGGTCGAGCGATGGCATCACGCGACCCATTTCGGCGAATACGTCACTGGGGTGGGTATAGGTCCAGTTCAGACCCAAACGTTTGGCAAGCTCTATCGTGATCCACCAATCCTCTTGCGCGTCACCGGGGGGCGGGACGGCGGGGCGACCCATCTGAACCTGACGGTTGGTGTTGGAGACGGTGCCGGTTTTCTCGGCAAAGGCGGCGGCGGGCAGGACCACGTCGGCATAGCTGGCGGTTTCGGTCAGGAAAATATCCTGGCTGACCAAAAACTCCATCCGTTCCAGCGCCTCGCGCACATGGGTGATGTCGGGATCAGACATGGCCGGGTTTTCGCCCAGAATATACATGCCTTTGATCTTGCGATCATGGACTGCATCCATAATCTCAACCACCGTCAGACCGGGCTGATCAGACAGATTGTCCACGCCCCATTCGGCGCTGAATTCGGCCAGCACTGCGGGGTCTTTCACCGACTTGTAATCCGGCAGGAACATCGGGATCATGCCCGCATCAGACGCGCCCTGCACGTTGTTTTGCCCCCGCAGCGGGTGCAATCCGGTGCCCGGACGCCCCACATTACCAGTCATCAGCGCAAGCGAGATCAGGCAACGCGAATTATCAGTGCCATGCACGTGCTGGCTGACGCCCATGCCCCAGAAAATCATCCCGGCCTTACCAGCCGCAAAGGTGCGGGCGACAGCGCGCAGTTCTTCCGCAGGGATGCCGCAAATCTCGGCCATATCCTCGGGCGTGAAGGCGCGCAGATGCTCGCGCATCGCCTCCCAATTCTCGGTGCGCTTGGCGATATAAGCGTCGTCGGTCAGCCCTTCTTCGGCGATCACATGCATGATCGCGTTCAACATCGACACGTCACCGCCCGGCTTGAACTGTAACATATGCGTCGCAAACCGGCTGAGCGAGGTGCCCCGCGGGTCCATCACAATCAGCTTGCCACCACGCTTGGTGAACTGCTTGAAATAGGTCGCCGCAACCGGGTGGTTTTCTACGGGGTTTGAGCCGATGACGATGGCGACATCGGCATTTTCGATTTCGTTGAACGTGGCCGTCACGGCCCCCGAGCCGACGTTTTCCAACAACGCAGAAACAGAGGACGCGTGGCACAACCGTGTGCAGTGGTCCACGTTGTTATGACCAAAGCCCGCGCGGATCAGCTTCTGGAACAGATACGCCTCTTCATTGGTGCATTTGGCCGAACCGAACCCGGACACTGCGTCGCCACCATAAGTGTCGCGCAGCTGTGCAAGCCCCTTGGCTGCGAAATCCAACGCCTCGTCCCAAGTCGCTTCGCGGAAATGGGTCAAGGGGTTGGCGGGATCGACGTTCAAGCCCTTCGGCGCGCCTTCCTTGCGGATCAGGGGTTTGGTAAGCCGGTGATCGTGATTGATATAGTCGAACCCGAACCGGCCTTTCACACACAGGCGGCCTTCGTTCGCGGGGCCGTTGATGCCTTCGACATAGACCACTTTGTCATCCTTCACGCGCAAGCTGACTTGGCAACCGACTCCGCAGAAGGAGCAAATGCTTTCAACCTCGCGGTCAAAATCTGCGGTATCTGTGACCTTGGCGGGCATCAGCGCGCCCGTCGGGCAGGCTTGCACGCATTCGCCACAGGCCACGCAGGTTGACGCCCCCATCGGGTCGGAAATGTCAAACACCGGATAAGCATCGTGTCCCCGTCCGGCCATACCGATCACGTCGTTCACCTGCACTTCGCGGCAAGCACGAACGCACAAGTTACACTGAATACAGGCATCCAGATTGACGGTCATCGCCACATGGCTGTCATCCAAAAGAGGTATGCGCCCGGCTTCCAACTTGGGAAATCGGCTAGTAACCACGCCAGTCAGGTCGGCCATGTCCAACAGGTGCGACGAGGCATCGTGCGGCTGCTCCGGTTGGTCGGCCATCAGAAGCTCGACCACCATCTTGCGGGCTTGGCGCGCGCGCGCGTTGTCGGTGGTAACGACCATACCCTCAGCTGGCGTACGAATGCACGATGCCGCCAACACGCGTTCGCCCTCGATCTCGACCACACAGGCGCGGCAGTTGCCATCGGCGCGCAGGTCCGGCACATCCTTGTGACACAGATGCGGGATCAGGGTGCCCTCGCGCTTGGCCACGTCCCAAATGCTTTCGCCGTTATGGGCTGTAACCTCTTGCCCATCCAGGGTGAACTTGATGCCGTCGCTCATCGGAACCTCCGTCTAATCCCAAACAGTATAAACCATGCGACGGGCGGCGTCAGGCCTTCAAACCCGACACCCCGCACCGTTTTTGCGCCAGACCCCCTTTTCGAACCGCACCCAACTGTCTAGCAATAGGCGGAAAGGAATCCCCATGACCACGATTACGCTGATCCGGCACGGACAAGCCAACAACACGGCAACGGACGAGGCAGGCTATGACCGGCTGTCCGATCTGGGCCGCCAGCAATCGCGTTGGCTGGGTGAATACATGCGCGACACCGGGCAGCGCTATACGCGGATATATACGGGCACGCTGACGCGTCATCGCCAGACCGCACAAGAATGGGGAACCGAAGATTTCACCCAAGACGCGCGACTGGACGAGGTGCGTTACTTCGACCTGTCCGAACGGATGCACACACAGTTCGGCATCCCGCATCCACGCACGACTGAAGATTTCATTGACCACCTGCCGCTGACCTTCTCGGCGTGGCAAGAAGGCAAGATTAACAATGTGCCCGAGACCTTTCACGATTTCCAAACCCGCGTCAGCGACGTGATTCACGACATTGCCGAGCAAGGCGAAGATGCGATTATCTTTACCTCGGGTGGGCTGATTGGTATGGCCACGCGCGTTGTGATGGGTCTTGAGATTGGCGCATTCACCCGTACGATTCTGCCCATCATGAACAGCTCGGTCCACCGGATGCGCCTGACGCCTGCAGGGTTAAGCCTGATCCAGTTCAACGCAGTGCCGCATCTGGAACCCACCGACCGCCACCACGCGCAAACGCATTTCTAAGGAACCGCTACCATGACACATCTTTGGGTTCGTGCCGAACAACGCCTGAACGAAGACCGCGTGGGGCTGACGCCTGACGGTGCGAAAGCCCTGATTGATGCGGGTCTGCGGGTCACGGTCGAAGAAAGCAGCGTGCGCGCCATCAACATCGACGGCTACCGCGATGCAGGCTGCGAGATCGCGCCGGAAAACAGCTGGCCCGACGCGCCGAAAGCCGCAATCATCTTTGGCCTGAAAGAACTGCCCGAAGACAGCACCCCCTTGCACCACCGTCACATCATGTTCGGCCACGCGTTCAAGGGTCAGCACTCTGGCCGCGCGCTGCTTGAGCGGTTCAAGGCGGGAAACGGCACGCTCTATGACCTTGAATATCTGGTGGACGAGGACGGGCGGCGCGTCGCCGCCTTCGGATACTGGGCCGGGTTTGCGGGTGCGGCGGTGACGCTAAAAACATGGTCCGCGCAACAGAATGGCAAGCTGTGCGGACCGGTCGGGGCCTACAAGAATAAGGACGCCCTGCTGGACGAATTGCGCACCGAGCTTGACGCGACGAACACCCCACGACCCAATGCTATCGTCATCGGCGCGCTGGGCCGGGTCGGCACCGGCGCGTCGGATTTGATGGAGGCGATGGGCGTCACCGTCACCAAATGGGACATGGCAGAAACCGCCAGTGGTGGCCCTTTCCCCGAAATTCTGGACCACAACCTGTTTATCAACTGCATCTTCGCAGGCCCTCAAACCCCCGTGTTTGTGCCGCGCGACGCGCTGACGGCTGATCGCCAACTGGCCGCGATCGGAGATGTGGCTTGCGACCCGGACAGCGACTACAATCCCGTACCTGTCTATGATCGCGCAACGACTTGGGACGCCCCCGCCCTGCGTGTGGCGGACAATCCCGTGCTGGATGTGATGGCAATCGACAACCTACCGTCTATGCTGCCCTTGGAAAGTTCCATCGACTATGCTGGACAGCTTCTGCCGTCCCTTTTGACCCTGACCGATCTGGATACAGGCGTTTGGGGCCGGGCCGAGGAGACGTTCAAAACCCATATGAAGGACATCTGATTTGGAAACCCTGATCGGCAGCACCGCAGGCGTGATCAGCACCATCTGTTGGCTGCCACAAACCCTTCGGGCATGGCGCACACGTCACACGGCGGACTTGTCACTGCCCACGAACCTTATGGTCTTCGCGTCAATCGCGTTGTGGCTGATCTATGGCCTGATGCTCGACGCTTGGCCTATGGTCATTGCCAACGCAATTGCTTTGGTGATGGTCGGCTCGATCATTACCGCCAAACTGAAATTCGGCTGAAAGGAAGCTTCGTTATGACAATCCATTGGTGTGGCACTGGCCTGTCGGCCATCCCCGGCCTGCGTCGCCTGTTAGAGGCCGGTCGCAACGTCGTCGTCTGGAACAGAACCGTCGACAAAGCGCGCGACGCGGTCGGCGATCTGACCGATGACATTCGTGCCTTCGATCTGGACGCCGTGACGGCCGCCCTCGCCCCCGGTGACATCGCCGTGTCCATGCTGCCCGGCGATCTGCACGTCCCCCTGGCCGAAAGATGCCTGCAAAAAGGCGCGCATTTCGTGTCCTCCAGCTATATCTCGCCCGAGATGCGCGCGTTGGACGAAGACTTCCGCGACGCAGGGCTTGCCTGCGTGAATGAGATCGGATTGGACCCCGGCATCGACCACCTGATGGCCCATTGGCTGGTTGCCGATTATCGCGCGTCCAAGGCTTATGACCCGAACAACACTCTGAGTTTCACCAGCTATTGCGGTGGTGTGCCGAAAGTGGCGAACCCGTTTCGCTATAAATTCAGTTGGTCACCGCTTGGCGTCCTCAAAGCGCTCCGCTCACCCTCTCGCTCGATCAAAGACGGCAAACCGCTGGACGTGGCGCGGCCTTGGGACGCGATCAGCCGCTATGACGCGCCGCTGCCTGATGCTGAAAGCTTCGAGGTCTACCCCAACCGCGACTCGATCCCGTTCATGGAAGACTACAACTTCGACCCCGCATGGAACGTCGACACCTTCGTGCGCGGCACCCTGCGCCTGAACGGCTGGGCCGAAGCATGGAAAGACGTATTTGCCGAGGTGGAAACGCTGGAAGGCCCGTCCGGCGACGCCCGCCTGAAAGAGATGTCGGACCAGTTCTGGGACGAAAACTCTTATGATGAAGGCGAACCCGACCGCGTAATCATGTGCGTGGCGCTGAAGGCGGAAAAGGGCGGTGATACGGTCTATCACAAAACCTACACCATGGACGCGTGGGGCGATGACCGCGGCACCGCCATGGCAAGGCTCGTCTCAATCCCCGTGTCGCTGGCCATCGAGATGGTCCACGAAGGCAAAGCCCCCGCCGGCGTCTCCGCCGCCACCGCCGACCCCGAGATGATCGAGACATGGATGGCGCATGTCCGGGAACTGGCGCAGCATGTTGAGGTGGTGAAGCATGGGTGAGAAAGGGAAACGTCGGCAAAGCGGAACATAAGTGAACTTTCGCTGCGGCTGCGCCAATGTCTGAACTATGAAAACGGACTTTCTGTTTGAATTTGTAATATCCAGTAAACATCCGACACAGCGCCTATTGCGCAGAACCCGCGCGCAATAGGTTTTCGACGAATTTGTCTCGTTCGGCTTCGCAGCGTTTTTTGTTCTTTTCGTTCTTTCCGCTACCCTCCCAAACCCCATATTCGGCGATCAGAAAGACTGTATCATCTGGCAGAACAAGCTGCGTCGACCAATGGCTGTCACCGTCGGAATCTATGCGTTCTACTACTGTCGGTTGTCCAAGCGTGGACGGGTGAAAAACCTTGTGCTCGCTATGTGTTAAATAGCGCCAGGTAAATGTCACTTCACCGTCTGAACCGATCGATGCAAACGTGGAAGGCGTGCTAACTAAAACCTGCACTACGCCTAATGAAACCATGGCTGAAGCTAGCAAACCCAGCACAACTAAAACTGACGATGAGGCGAGATGTCTAGTTTGCCAAAACAGAAAGCCGCATAACAACAAGACGACGAAAGCAATCATCCAAACAAAAACTGGTGTCGTTGATTTTGAAATATACTTGTTCAACTGATCTCTTTTTCTAAACCGGTATCACGGGTTTGACATGCTGACCTGCTCCCCTTGGAGTCCGCGTTTATTGGTTAGCTCTGTTCAGGGTTTGGTCCTCTCTTGACCGTTGGTGATACTCCCACGGGGTTAGCCC